>CAVPXM010000061.1:0-110422 GCA_963709405.1 uncultured Nitrososphaerales archaeon | reverse complement strand
TGTGAAGCGAAAGAGATTAGGAAAGTGGTCTAGAATGCTAATGAATAGTCTTGACCTTAAAGTTCCCACAATTGATCCATTTGAATATATGATGAGACTATCTGACATGATTAATGTTAACGAAAAGGTAAAACGCCTTGCAATAGATATATTGAATGATATTATCATCAAGAAGATACCTGCAGGAATAAATCCTATGGCTGTTGCAACATCCGTACTTTATATCTACTGTAAAAAGCCCGGACATCATACTACCCAACGCAATATCGCTAAAGTACTGGCATAACGGAAGTAACACTAAGAAATAGATTCACAGAACTTGAGAAGAAGAAGGTGTTGTATTTAAATTAATGCAATTATTGGCAATAGTCACATTACATGATGCATGTCCTGCTTTTTCCTCAAGAACATTTGAGATTACTGAACAGCTCGAAAAACTGGAAGTAAGATATAATATTGGCCTTGTACCTTTCTTTAACGGAGAACAAGACCTCCCGAGGTTTCCTAAATTTGTAAAACAAATCGAGTGCTGTAGCGCAGAGATTGCTTTACATGGTCTTTATCATGAAAACAAGAGGCATCAGATTGATGACTTAGGACAAGGACGAAAGCATATGCAGAGCAAGAGATACGAGCAGGACTCCAAATATTCCAACAGGTTGGACTCTATCCGACTATATTTATTCCTCCGTGCTGGAAATTAAACATTGATTCGATTGGAGTCTTGAGTAAACTCAGATTTCGACTAACAGAGATGCAGGAGCGATTAGTATTGCTATTTAAGAGAACATTTAGGAAAATACGTGTTCCAAAAGTCCTGAACTGGGATTCTTGTGGAGACCCAGAAAAGAATATTGCAAATATTGATATAAACAGAAGACATTTCAAAATCTTAATCCAGGAAAAAGCAGAAATAATTAGAATTGCCTGCATCCTAGAGATCCACGTATTGCGTTTAGAGATCAAATGAATATGATATTGCAGTTGAAGGAACAAGGGTATCAATTCCTAACATACAGTGAACTTGTATCTAAATTTTCTATTTCTCATACTAGTGCTACAAGAAAGATCAAACTTAACTTCCTTATAGCCATTTTTATGATAGATACATGTTCACCATCTTCAGGGTGTTAAGTTCATGGCAACCTCTTCTTCAGAATCTGCCGTATGAGTTGGGGTAAGATATTTGGAAATACTTGCGCATTTATTCAATCATTAATCCAGACTAAATCAGCATTTTTTATTACAAATAACCTTTTGCTTCCACTCGTATTAATAATATTGAATGCACTATGGATTTATCTATTTGCCATATCCCTGAGAAATTACTATCGTACTCCATCCATCGATCACAATCGGCAAGCCAAATCATCATCAACATGCAACAATTTGAATCAGATTAACATTAAAGATTGTTGTGGTGATACTGAATTACCATTTGTAAGTATAATAGTACCTGCCAGGAACGAGCAAAATCATATTGCAAGATGTCTGACGTCTTTACTCAGCCAAGATTATCCTAACTTTGAGATAATTGCAGTAAACGACAATTCTACTGATAACACCCTTAAAATCATGCATGAAATACAAAAGGGTTATCTCTGCGAGGGTACAGGATCCCTCATCTCAACAACGGCAAAAACTAGAATTCACCAATGGAAATTCTAATATTTTTTCCATTAATTCAAATACTTTAACTTCAGTTAATGGTAATAGAAGAAGAAGAAGAACTGACGATGCAACTGTAACTGTATCGTTAGGAGAAAAAGATTTCATGCCAATTAGCGGCAATAATAATAATAAAAATAGTCGCGAGAAACTAAGAATAATATCACTAAAAGATAAACCAAAAGGCTGGACTGGTAAGAGTTGGGCCTCACAACAAGGCTATATTTGTAGCAAAGGAGACATTTTGATTTTTACTGATGCAGATACTTGTTATATCAATAAGGATACTATCATATCATCTATCTCTTATTTCAAGAAAGAAAATCTAGATGTACCTACGGGTTTTCCTTTCGTTGAGCTGCGAGATTTCTGGTCAAAGATGGTAAATCCAGTCTGGAATCTAATTGGTACCCTTTTCGGATATAGTGCATTCGATATTAACAATCCTGAATCTAAGGCGGCTAGTCTCATGGGTTGCTTCATTGCAATAAAAAGAAAAGTCTTTGAAGATATCGGGACCTATAAAGTGATCCGTAGTAATATCAGAGAAGATGAAGCACTTGGAATAAGAACAAAAGAAGTGGGCTATAAAATTGGAGGCGTGCAAATGGATAAAGAGCTTAACTGCTTTATGGTCTAGCGACCTCCTTACGTTGTGGCATGGTATAGCGAGAACAATAGTGCCAGCACTTCTTAATACGAACGGAAAGAAGAAGAGAAAAGTGATTCGTAATCTATTGGTTATATTTCTTATGACCTTATTCCCTTTTATTTTGCTTCCATACAGTTTTGGTATCGCGAGAGTTCCAGACTCAAACCCAACATTATATAATTATAGGGTTGATAATTCAAACTTTATACTGGATCAATCATCTAAACTCTTGGACCAAATACATTTCATGATACTATTGTTGAATTTATCTGCATGTATTGGATTGTTTGCTGGATCGAGTGCGAAAGCATGGAGATTCAAGATCTCCCTTGTTTATGCTATTATCTCACCATTTGGAGCTGCATTTCTTGTTGTTGCTTACGTTACCAATATTATATTGTCTTTAATGATACAGATTAAAAAAAATGGACAGTCGGTAGTATGGCGAGATAGACAATATCTGCTTAGATAGGTAGATCTAATGCTTTTATTGTACTCCTAAAACTTTCCTATAAGGTATAGACACAATACATACATGGTTAATTAATCCTTTAATGTTCTCTTTACTTGTAAATTAACATATAGATTAGATGTTTGGCTAGGCCGATCTAACGCTTTTGTGGTACTCCTAAAACTTAATCCTGGAAAGTATGCATAATGCATACATGATTAATCCTTTGGATGTTCTATTCCTTTGAAAATTAACATTAGAAGAAGGCGTTCACAACTGCATCTGCTTAACTTAACAGTTATGTAAAGAATATGTAATGCTCTTCTGTAAACTAACAGTGCTCGTTCAGATACCATAACACCTTTAGCTTACTCTCTTTTAAATTATCAGCATGAGGGATACATTCCTCAGATTGCTTACAAATAATGAAAAGAATAGGTTACATGATAGCATACTTGAGGATAGAGAATCTGGATACCGTGCAAAGATTATTCTTCTTAAGGATGATGGATACACAGTTCCTGAAATAAGGAAGGCAACTAACCATCATGATAGCAACATAAGAAAATGGATTCATCGTTTCAATGAAAAAGGTATAGATGGAATAGCATCAAAAATACACAAGCATAAACCAATCAAAATATCTGACGATATGGAGAATAAGATTGTGGAGATAGCAACCAAAAATTCAAGAAAAGATTATGGATTGCCATTTTCCACATGGTCATTAAGAGTACTAGCAGGATTTGTCTCCAAGGAGATGAGCCTTGTAGATGCTATCAGCCACACCGAGGTTAGAAATATCCTCCTAAAACACGGAATAAAATATAGGCAGTCAAAGATTACTCTGGGACACAGCCTAGATCCTGAATATCATTTGAAAAAAAGAGAATTGAAGAACTAAGATACAGTAACCTGTCTTCTGACTCAGTACTGCTCTACGAGGATGAGAAAGGACCGATAGTAGCAAAAACATATGGCGGTACATCTTGGTCCTCTACACAGTCTAAGGTATCCAAAGCTCAAAAGACAAAGGGAATTCTAAACGTGTTTGGTATATACGATTATACCAATGATCAAATGTGGACGCATGGCTACAAAAAGAAAACCGGAAAACAGTTTTTAGATTTTATCAAAAGAATGGACCAAAAGTATGACGATAGTATCAAGCAGATATTTCTGATACTTGATAACGTATCGATACATAAATCAAACAAGGTGAAAGCAGTATTATCCAAATATCATCCAAGGATACACCTTGTATTTCTTCCCACCAGATCACCCGAGCTCAATCTGATAGAGGTAAGATGGCTATGGATGCAACGACAAGCAATAAACAATTCCACCTTTCAAAATGAACGTGATATAGGTAAAGCAGTATCTGATTGGGCATGTGATTATAATAAAAAACATAGAGGCAAAACTAGTATAAACAGTTTACATGGAGAAAGCATCTACATGTTTACATAACTCTTAACACAGCCGTAGACAATCACCGATGCTTAAATAATGGTTCCTGTTAAAGCAGGAAGATCAGTATTTAAATCTATTCAGTAATCTATATATCTTGGCATGCAATATGCTAGTACACAATAATAAGGGACCTGATTGGACACTACAATAATTATTGGTGTTATAATAGGTTCTGTCGTAATACTGGTACTAGTTTTTGGAAAAACGGTACTTCGTGTTGCATGGACAGAAAATGGTACAAGAGAGCTCGAAATGATTCAAACCAGAAATCGAAATGCAGCCGTACAAGAACATCTGCACTATGCCAATAATAGGAGAAGAGAAGTATTTTTGAAACAAAATGAAAATAGTCAAAAATCTGTACAAGTTCAAGTAGATTCAGATACACAAATAAAATCAAAATCAAAATCTCAAACTCCTGTTCAATTTAAACGTTCATCTAACTTGAATGAACTAATAAATAAAAGAGTTAAAACAAGTGATTTGATCCACATTGGAAATGTGATTGCTATTGATAATCAATCAATGACAGTATTACACTATACTAAACAAGAATATGTAATTCCTACTTATTACATAAGAGAATATGATGAAGAGAATGTCTGGATAGACACATCAATTCGATATCTGTATCACTACCAGACAAAAGGAAAACCACATCCTTGGTTTCTGATATGTCAGTCATGTTTGTGGTGTGCTTCATGCATGACTAACATAGTTGAAACAAATAGTTTTCCTACAAGTTGTCCTGTTTGTGTGGGAGGAAATATAGAATCTATGTCGGTAGCAAGGAATGAAGGGCAGCTATTAGAGCTTGCCATAGAATAAGATCTATTGCGTAATTAGAAGTTTAGAGATATATTTCCCATCAAGTAGGGTGTTTATCCGAGATACTCTTTGTTGTCATATTGTAGATTATCCCAAAAAGCCCTTGTTATTCAGATCATTTATTGGAGTAATTGTATCGGAATTTAATTTTATTTGTAAAGATATTGAACGTAATTATACGGACCGCGAAAGAAGAAGGCTCATTTCAAGGAAGAAAAGAATACGAGATATAGGTACTAGTAGACCATTTAAGCTTAGTTAAAGAACGGTTCGTTATGTTTCTAGCGCCCTGTTAACTTAGAGATAGCCCCGCCTCCTTAGATCATCAAATTTAGTACTTAGATTTGATAATGCTATTGTGCATAAATACGAATAAGATGAACCATTTGTGAACGTGTCTAACTAAGATTGCATAATCCAGCCCCCATACATGGATAGTAATCATCAAATGCCTCAGTTCTATCTATCCTTTAGATATTCTATCGTTCTTTCAACTATACTCTTTTCGTATGGTGAATGCAATCTATGCTTTAGTTAGTCCTAATGATATACATGCTTCCGGATACCATGTTCTACCATCACTATAAACAACATGTTTGTCACAAATCTTGATTTAAGAAAGATCTTGGATGGTTCTGATCTGTACCCTGTACCAGCTGGGCAGCTCTAAGCCAGTTTTAAGATACACTTTGGAGGGTACAGAATATGCCAGGTAGAAGATGGAGTGGAGAAGAGAAGGCCAACATAGTGCTGGAAATATTGACCACAAGTACGCCGACGGCCGAAATATGCAGGAGGGACAACGTTCGACCAACCCTGGTCTACAGCTGGAAAGCAAGTTTCGTTCAAGCAGGTACAAGAGGTTTATCTGGTGCAGATGCATCGGATAGAGAAAAGGCAGCTGGAACAGGAAAATAAGAGACTCAAGGAAATGGTAGTCTGACCTAGCACTGGCAAATGAGCTTTTAAAAAAGGGGCGGACAAGGCATTGAGAAAAGCTGCTTTTCAGGAGTTGTTGATGAAAGAGAGTAACATACTGAAAGCGTCTGTTCTGTCAGGATATTCCAGAAGTTCCTATTACTACAGGCACAAGCAACCGGTTATCAGCAGAAATCGTCGCACTGATTCAGCAGAAGGAGCAGTACTTGAAGCCATAGAAAAAGTGGCACTGGAATATCCATCCTATGGAGTCAGGAGAATAACAGCCATGCTTCACAGAAGTGGGATAACAGCAAACAGAAAGAAGGTGTACCGTATCATGAAGCTTGCTAATCTTGTCAGGAAAAGAAGTGTCAGAAGGCATGTTATCATAAAGAGTAGTAGACTATCTCTTGGCAAGCTGCCCAGTTTGGAGGGGTACACTCCCGTTCAGCTACAATCATATTATTCCTGTGTCTTGAGATATACACTCGAATTTCTCTGTGTATTGGTTCTACGGCAACCCATAACCAAGCATGGTCAGGACCAATCTGCACCATGGTTTCATCAATTAGAAAAGCAGATACTCTTTTACAACAATAAAGACGCCTTGGATTGAATCTCTGAACCCATTTCCATACAGCAACAACATGACTCCTTCCTCCCTCCCTCCTTTCCAAATAGTTGGATTGCTTTAGATGTATTTCTGAAACTTACTTAGACCTAGAAAATATAAGCATAATGCATACAACAATATTGTCTCTGCAGATGTTCTCTCGCGTTCATATAAGCTCATGGAATATGAGAGAATGTTCGCAGCTATAGCTTTATCACTAAGTTAGCAGAGCCGTAAGATATATGGAAAAAGATAAAACACACTGGAAAATTAAAGAAGCAACAATCTGGATCTAGTATTTATGATCGATTGATCTAATCACAGTAACATAATTGATTTTGGCTCTTACTCCTAGCATGGGTCAGTCCGCATCTGGAACGCTTCTTATCTCGTCACAGTATCTTATCCCAATATTTTTGGTCATGATATTCGCTGCGGCTCTATTCTCATCCAGAATTAGAATCCCATACGTAATAATCCTTGTGATATTTGGAATAGGACTTTCTGTTATTAGCTTTATCGGTCCCGATTTGGTGAATGTGAATGAGTTTAGAATAGATCCACGTCTAATCATAAATTTCGTAATCCCTCCATTGATTTTTGAAGCAATGATGAAAGTAAATTACAAGGAATTTAGAGCAGTTAGAATATCAGCCCTATTGCTGGCGACTGTAGGAGTGATCGTTTCCACATTTGCAGCTGGCATTCTTCTTACGTATGTAGCAGGATTGAGTTTCGGAATTGCATTTCTTTTTGCTGCATTGATTTCACCCACCGATCCAGCAATAGTGATTGAGATATTCAAGAAGTTAAAGATCCCGAAAGAGCTTTCAACTTTGATGGAATTTGAGGCTAGCTTCAATGATGCTACTGCTCTTATTGTATTCTCATCGATTCTTACACTGATAGTCGGTATCAGTAGTAACAATAGCGGCGATGGAATTTCGAGTCTGATTGGTGAATCTGAGCATTTTGCTTATGTATTCGCAGGCGGTGCCGCTGTAGGATTGGCAGTCGCGGCAGCAACTGATAGGTTGCACGCATTAATGAATGATCCATTTTCTGAAACTGCATTAACGATAGCAACCGTGTTTGGCTCAGTAGTCCTTGCAAATACTCTTGGTGTGTCGGGATTGGTAGCTGTAGCAGTCGCAGGGTTGTACTTTGGCAATATAACTGTAAAGCATGAAGCATACATGAGTCTAAAGGTTCGGACGTCAGTGTTTAATTTCTGGGAGATCGTTGCATTTCTCGCAAATTCAGCCGCATTTCTTTATTTAGGCGTAAGTATGAATGTTTTAAGCATAGGTCAAAATATCGGTTTGATAATTTTGGCATTTAGCGTCGTATTTATAGCAAGAATAATATCTACCTATCCGATATTGTCAGCGATCAATAGATTTACAAGAGAAAAAATTCCAACAGCATGGAGGCACATCGTGGTATTAGGAGGAATGAGGGGGGCACTTTCGGTTGCCTTGGTCGCTTCGTTACCTTCAGAAGGTATCAATGGTCACGGTCTAAAAGATTTAATTGTAACTCTGACCTTCGGTGTAGTTCTGCTTTCTATAGTTATTCAATATATTGGGGTTACAAAGTATGTCAAGAAGGCGTTTCCGAGTAATGGATAAGAGGGCATATTTAAGAATCATATCTGGATGCACAGCCCTGTTAACTTAACAAAATAATCGATAGATATCGCTAGCGATTTCATGGTGGGATTACAAGCGATCCATTCTGTAAGATTCGTTAAGTTAACAACACCGTTTCTAGTATACTACAAATTATATATTACATTTACATTATCAGGATTTCTATTTGATCAAAGTAATGTATGTAGAAATTTTTCTATCTTAGAAACATTAGTAATCCAGCGCATTCCATTACCAAAGAAAATATACAAACATACAAGAACAAGAAGATTAGGAATACTCGATGAAGTAGAACAGTACTTACCCCAAGATCGTTCAAAACTTTCTTAACTAGGGAAAGCATACATGCTAAAACTTGTGCATATCGGTCAAGCAATGCAAGGTGTAAAATACAGAGAAATTTTCACATTCCAAACAGGAAGGTTTATCGCAAGAACGTCCGACTTGAGTCACTTCAAGATTAAATCACTCTATGAAGATTGGCTTCAAAAACAGGCTACAAGGCTTTTGAATAAAAAGGTACTATATTAGTGTAAGGTTATTGGTTAGACCACACAGGATTAAAGATTAGAATAAAATCTCAGAGAAATCGTGTCGGTAGTTTAGGAAGAAATCTTGTCCTTAATTTCAATAAAAACCTTCTTTGCCTGTCGATGAAAATTATTGATTATGTCATGTCCATATCTCTGACCATCCTTCAAAGTATTGGCAGCTTGTGGGTTCTGTAATATCTGGTTATAAAAGAAGGAAAGAATGGCTTGAGATAAATAAACAGGAGATCATTTCCTAAAAATTTCTTAAAACAGTTGCGCCATAAATCTTCACTCAAGAAATTAGAACCTGTCTTCAACTGAAATGCTTGATTCTATACTAAATCAATGATGGGTGAAAGATGGGGAACCAGTCTACTTGTCAGCTTTAAATACTATCGCTTTTCCAATCTCTGATTTGCCTCATGTTACTATGTGTCTGGATCCGTGTTTTTCACAATAACATGTATCATTAATCTTGAAAATGCGATCATCACAATGTGCACATCCTTATGTCACCACATCCTGCGTATGCTGAATTTTCATGGCATTTCCGTGATACGAATAACCAATTTTTTCGTAGAAAGGGATATTCTCATTTGAACAATCTAGTACTGTTCTTACGCATCGCATTGCAGCTGCTTGCTCGGTAGCATAGCTTACAAGTTTGAATCCAATGCCTTTCCTCTGATATTCAACCCTCACTGCTACATCTTCTATATGTGCGACTCGCCCTCCGCCGAAGATGAATTTTGGTTCGACAAGAAGCGTTGTTGTGCCTATTGTCAAACCTCGGTCTATGCCCTCTTGAAGTACGGCAACAAATATCCTGTGCAGTGGATTTGATTTTATCTCTTTTAATATCGTTTTTGCGGCAGGTTTAGTAAGACCTCCTATCGGAGCTAAATTCTCTAGCACTTCTAACAATCCACCACTTTCGATATCATTTTCTTCTATTTCACGTATTGTGTACTTTATAAAGGATTTAGACATGACTATTCTCTAGACATAACTATTCTCGGCATAAAAACAATCGTTTCAGTGCCATATCAAGGCATGTGTCTTCACGAGATATCTGTGGTATAATCAACAAATTTACAATCTCTGTAGATAATGACCTTCTAGGATATGATCACCTGGCATTTATAGGAGTAAAGATTTCGCCAGGTTATGCAGATCAGATCATGCGAGATCTATTAAGAGTTGAGGAAGTTTTAGAAATGCATGAATTGCATGGTAAATTTGATCTATTGCTAAAGATACGTACCAAGAATTTAAATCAGATGAGAGATATAGTAGAAAATAAGATCTGTAAAATACCTCATATTTTTAAAGCAGAGTTAATGACTGGACTAAAAACAAAAAAGGAAGAACAAATGGTGTCTCTTGATAATGACATTGAATATAAAGACATGCTATATCTAAATGAGGATCACTTAAAATCATCATCGTTTTCTAGCTTGTCACTTGTCAGGGATTAAATAATTTGAATTTAGACAGGCAAGAGATTGTTAATGAATTGATCTCTTAAAGAGTGTCATTAGCCTATCAAAGATGATAATAGATAGGGCAACTTTAAACCGGATCAGTCTAAACTCAGATCAAATACACTTCATGATATTATTGTTGAATTTATCTTAATGTATTGGATTGTTTGTGGGATCGAGTGCGAAAGCAATATGGGAATTCAAGATCTCCTCTGTGTATGCCATTATCTCGTCATTTGGAGCCACATTTCTTGTTATAGCTTACGTCACCAATTTTCATTAATGTTGCAGATCAAAAAAATAGAAAGTCGGTAGTTTGGCGAGATAGAAAACATCCTCTTAGATAGGTAGATCTAATGCTTTTATTGTACTCCTAAAACTTTCTTATAAGGTATAGGCACGATACATACATGGTTAATTAATCCTTTAATGTTCTCTTTCCTTTTAACATATAGATTAGGAGTAGGGGGGCATTCACATATTTAGCTGTATCTACTTAACTTGACACAGCCATAGATAACTATCAATGCTTAAATAACAGCTTCTAGGCTCAAGGATCCATATTTAAATCTATTCAGTAATCTATATATCTTGGTATGCAATGTGATAGTACTCAATAATAAGGGACCTGATTGGACACTACAATAATTATTGGTGTTATAATAGGTTCTGTCGTAACACTGGTACTAGTTTTTGGAAAAACGGTACTTCGTGTTGCATGGACAGAAAATGGTACAAGAGAGCTCGAAATGATTCAAACCAGAAATCGAAATGCAGCCGTACAGGAACACCTGCACTATGCCAATAATAGGAGAAGAAACGTATTTTTGAAACAAAATGAAAATAGTCAAAAATCTGTACAAGTTCAAGTAGATTCAGATACACAAATAAAATCAAAATCAAAATCAAAATCTCAAACTCCTGTTCAATTTAAACGTTCATCTAACTTGAATGAACTAATAAATAAAAGAGTTAAAACAAGTGATTTGATCCACATTGGAAATGTGATTGCTATTGATAATCAATCAATGACAGTATTACACTATACTAAACAAGAGTATGCAATTCCTACTTATTACATAAGAGAATATGATGAAGAGAATGTCTGGATAGACACATCAATTCGATATCTATATCACTACCAGACAAAAGGAAAACCACATCCTTGGTTTCTGATATGTCAGTCATGTTTGTGGTGCGCTTCATGCATGACTAACATAGTTGAAACAAATAGTTTTCCTAAAAGTTGTCCTGTTTGTGTGGGAGGAAATATAGAATCTATGTCAGTAGCAAGGAATGAAGGGAGCTATTAGAGTCTGGCATAGAATAAAATCTCTTGCGTAATTAGACGTTTCGAAAGAAAGAAAGAATACTTTGCTTTTAAATGAGGATATAGTGTACGACAAAAATACTCTAACCTTAGGATCATAGTAGAACATACTATATGCAAGATCAAAAAATTTGGAATAATAGATCTCTTGCGTAATTAGCAGTTATGATTCTATTCAATGCTGCCTATTTTGACTGTATTCTTAGATTGAAATCCTGTTAGACTACATCACTCTGAAGTTCAGTATACCGGATACAATATCAGATATGTTATTGGACCCTCTAGTTTGTTTCTGAACTTATACCCATTATTCCAAACTTCTTGATCTTGCATATGGTGTGTTCTACATCTATGATCCTGAGTCTTGAGTGATTCTTGTTGTATCTCATATCGTCATTTGAAAGCAAGGTATTCTTTTTCTTTCTAATGGGAAATACAGACTTCACTGGGAAAGTCCTTTTCAATACCAAGATAACCAAGATCAACTATGTTGTCAACTTGTGATGGAGTTATAGTAGGATGATTGTGTTTGTAAATGTCATAATCATGTTTTCTTCCATTACTGTGACCTGTCTTATGCAGGATCAAACCTTCAGTATTAACCATCAATTGTGTCTTGACAGTATGTTTCCTCTTTCTACCTGAATAGTAACTCTTTCTCTTTCTCTTGTTCTTAGGTCTTGGAATCTCCTGTTCTGTAGAGTCTATGAAAGCCTTGAATCCAGGGAAGGACCGTTCAACTTCCTCTATAGTTCTTAATCTCTTAGTACGTTTGTATATCTTCTTTGGCAATGGAATACACTCCTTTAGCAAAGATTCTAGGATAGTCAAATCTCTAAATACATTGCTCTGGTCAAGGTCAAATAGAAATCCCGATAATGCATATGTAATGTACAATCGATAATAAATAAACCAAAAGCATTAGAAGTCTTTCTCTTGGTTTCAGTTTAAACGGTCTACCGGCACCAACATCTCTTTTCCTCTTCCTTTTAGAAAGACGTCTTCTTTCATATTCCTCATATTTCGAGTCCATTTCTGTGCTTATTTGATCAAATTTGTACAGTTAGTCCAGTAAGTGACCTGAATAACAAAGGCTTTTTGCATAGTCTTCTATATGACATCAAAGAGATATCACATAAATATCCTATATGACGTCGAATATAGTGGTCTTCTAATTACGCAAGAGATCTATAGTGTATTAGATGCTGTACTACTTGCATTTTCTTAGGTTGACCTAATAACTAATCTAGAAAGCCATCCCAAAAAAATGGATATAAGGCTTGAGGCTATATGGTTCATATGTACTGCTTACACTAGAGTCAATTACCCTTCAAATATCAAAAGATTCCGTATCAATCATGGAATGAAATCATGTTGATACCCAATTAGAAAAACCAAGTAATACCGTAGGACGTCCAGCAGTACCGATTTAGGAACGTGCTGTATGGCACTCTATATGTCTTAAGAGCTGAATATCGATGGAAGATGTTACCAAAAGAATATGGTTCAGGTTTGACATGTCACAGACGATTCTAACAGTGGTGTACATCTAAGGTATTTTGAAGATAGTGGAATAGACTGCTAAAAGTGTACGCTTGGATGAAACGGTTACAAGTTCCAAACTTTCGGAGCACTTAATGAGATATTGCTTGCAACCAACTCGTGAATATGCAGACGTTATTATCTACGAAAGTTCACTAATCTAAGAAAACTGTTTGTAGATTCTCATTCAGTGAATCCATAATGGCAATATCTTCTGATTCAAGATTAAAATCAAATACTTGAGCATTTTGTTTAATGCGATCCTTATGGATAGATTTTGGAACTACGACTAATCCATGTTGTAAGCTCCAACGTATGAGAACCTGTGCAGGTGTTTTGTCATATTTTTGTGCTAATTTCGTTATAATTGGGTGCTTGAGTCTCTTCGCTCTTGTTAAGGGGCTGTAAGCCTCGAGTTGAATTCTTTTATTCTCACAAAAACGTAATAAATCTTGTTGATATAGGAAAGGATGAAATTCTACTTGGTTTACTGCAGGCACAACATCTGAATCATAAAGAATTTCGTTTAGGTGATTAATCATGTAATTACTTACTCCAATTGCCCTAACTTTCCCTCCTTTCAATATCTGTATCATCGCTTTCCATGTCTCACTGCTCATTCCTAGTACCGGCCAGTGAATAAGATAAAGGTCAATGTAGCCTAAGCCTAGATGTGTCAAACTTGTATTGCATGCTTTTATTGTTGAGTCATATCCTTGGTCGCTGTTCCAGACCTTTGTAGTTATGAATATTTCTTCTCTATTCAATCCGCTTTCCTTTACTGCTCTTCCTACATCTGCTTCATTACCATATACCTTGGCAGTATCAATATGTCTATATCCAATCTCTAATGCATATCCTACGGCATACCTGGTAGTTTTACCAGGTGGTGATTGGTAGACTCCCAGACCAAGTCTTGGAATCTCTATTCCATTATTTAATCTGGCCCTAGAATTTAAAGTTAGGATCATATTATGTATATCAGATCCAATTAGTAGACCTAACATAACTTTATCTATCATTATAGAGGTTAGCAACAAGATCTAATTTGGTTAGAAAGAATAACGGTCTTTATCGAGTCGTTCTTACTTTCGCCTGCCATTTGTAACCGAGCGTCATGGAAGTCCATGTCAAGATTGTCATTGTTCCAATATATGGAAAGACCTACTAATTAGATTCCAAATCAATCGTTTTACTCTGATAAGCGATATTGAGCAAAAAATTCCATGAATATCTTATATACAATTGTTATACATCAAGACCTCGTGATTTATGTTCATAATCTTAGTATAATAAAATCTATTATACATTTATGTAGATATGAATCGAATTCATGTTATTTCAGGAATTGGAATAGCTGCAATAGCTCTATTGCTAGTTACTACAACAATGTCAGATCAGCAGTCGGCGTTTGCACATAGAGACTACTATTACTATGGTCATCATAACCATCATAATCATGATGGCAATAGTGGCAGCAGCTGGCGAGGCAGGCAGCGGTGGCGATAGTGCAGCAGCCGGCAGCAGCAGCTGGCGATAGTGCAGCAGCCGCAGCAGCAGCTGGCGATAGTGCAGCAGCGGCAGGCAGCAGCTGGCGATAGTGCAGCTGGCAGCAGCCGGTGGCAGTGCAGGCAGCAGACTGGCAGATAATGTTTGTGAGCAAGATTAGGGAATGGGATGGAATGGGATGGAATGGGATGGAAAGAACGTCTATAATCACATTTTTTCAAAAAATCAACTATTATTATAAAGAGGAGGTAAGCAGATATAGACAAGTATAGTGTGATGATTATGAAAAGAGAATCTAAATTTCTACTTATTAGTCTCCTTGCAGTTTTGACAGTGGCAACTTTATCATCATCTTCAATGTTGCTGTCTAATCAGTTATTGTTGCCCACATTCTCATCATCATTACCATTACTATCATTTTCACCTACTATCGTCCAAACTGCAAAAGCCGATGTGAATATTGATACTTCTGGAAATGGAAAAGCAGCTGCCTTTGATGGTAAAAATAGTATATCTTCAGATGGAAAGGGCTTTTGCAATACTGTTGACAATATTGCTGGAGGAAAGTTTGCACCTCTGTTCAGTGGAATCGTTGATTGCAAATCTTCAAATAATTCGAAACAGTTTATTGTGGACTATTCAGTAATAAAAGACCCTGTAAAGGTAGGTGATACAACGTACATGACCGTAGCTGTTAGAGATAAGGATACAGGTCAGCCCATCTCTAATGTACTTGTTCTGTTGACTATAGAACCACCAAATTCCAACCCATCTATAGGCAAAACGACGACTCAAACGGCATATACTGATAAAGATGGACATGCGACATTTACTGTACATATTGGACCTCGATCTAGCAGTGGAATTTATAATACTAATCTAGAAATCAGAAAAGACAATTACGATTCAAATTACAAAAAGCCTTCCATGTAGTATAGACAAATCCTTTAATTTATTTATTTATTTATTTGGTCCAATCTATTTATTCACGATCTGCTGTCTTTGTATCAAGACCTGGCTGAAAGTCTGTGATTTTATTACTTCCAGGACCGCAATCAAAGTGATCTGCCCCTGAGCCTCCTGTAAGGACATCATTACCATCTCCTCCAAATATTTGGTCATTTCCAAAACCTCCTTGTACGATATCTTCCCCTGCATTATGATGGAGCATATCATTTCCCGAACTTCCTGCAATACGATCATCACCATAGACCCGAGCTTTGATAAGTTAGTGACATCTTTGAAAGCAACCGTAGACAAGGTGACCTTCCTTATTCTCCCCACCCTTCGACAAAGAAATAGCCGGAGCTGCTCAGACGTTTTTCTGCAATTTATCCGAAGTAGGATTGGCAGAGCCAATGAGAGGAATACTGAAATAATTGGAATATATTACTATGACAGTCGGCGGTGAGTATATTTAGACATAGTAAATCTGTATGTTCCTTGAGTCTTCTGATTCTTATCATCGGTATGTTGGATTATTCAACAAATATTGATAAATTAAGAGCAACATCGGTGACAGATGATCAGGCTAGTGAGCAAGTAATTTTACAGATCAGACGATACTGCTAAAGAATCCTACCTCAAACCAATCATCTGATATAAAAGACATTAAAAAGTTGACATCTGAAGAAGTTCAGGATTGAGACTTACCCTTAGGGCAACAGATAAACAAACAAGTAGGTATTTTAAAGCAATGATATGGGCATTAATTATTCCTGTTATTGCAGAGGAGATTGATGGGTCGTTCACATCAAAAGGATCAACAACAATGACAACCTTAGTAGAGATGCACATGAGTGGCGAGTTTTCGCAGTGGCGGTCTCTAGCGATATAATATGTGTCTTTCCATAACAAATTTTCACTTACTGATTACAAGTTGCCACGTTCAAATTGTAAAGATGTGAACAGGTAGCAGTAATTACTTATGTTTATATCCACTAATCCAAGTGTCTCGTAAAATCATGAGGCTAGTTAAGGGCTTCCTTAATCATCTCAGAGTAAATGAATATGAAGCATATGGATCAGATACTTACATCCATAAACTTTGGGAATGGAAATAAGAGGATGGACCTATCATCAGATCTTATCTCTATCTACCTAACTTTCTTAGACTTTTATAACGATGAAGTAGAATAGGCATGGATTTCGACTCTTTGATAATATATGCCTAAAACGATCTAGCTAGACAATGCCAAACTAAGTTGGTACCGATCCGGGGTGCGCGAACGCGTATCTTGATATGATACATTTTTGTTTTTACTTCACTACCGTATTATGATAGAAATCCTAATGACTACACGAGTTTATTTAACTCTTCAAATTTATCCATGCAATACGATATCGTATCTTGTATGAATTGGTGTAGTCAAACACGTATGATTTATTCATGTCAAGTGCTATTCACCAATGTGACACTATAACGTGTTGCGCTCAATCAGCAATTAAGATTGTCGTTAAGAACCTTAGACGGCAAGCTCGCACTAGTCCACAACCTCAATTCGTTCTGCTAGAAGAGTCTTGCCAACCAGAAAGCCGTCGCAGTCGACTTCATGTCCCACGTACTCCGTTAGCATGGTATCATTAAATACAGGTCCGGTTTTACGGCGCAAGATGTAGCGGGCATCTGCAGTTTCAATAAACACTGCTTCTCGTTCGCTCTTGCTCCCTGTGCCATATTGGCCCAGTTTGATGCGTCCGCGCATTGCAGTGACTCGAATTGGTCGCGCGGAACTCATGGCAAGAAGCTCAGCGTTGGTGATAGATACGATAACCAATTACGCGGACATTGACTCGGAAGGAGGTGCTAGATGCAACTTGTTTGCATTGCCGAATATACTATTGATGCTAAGCCGCGTCGAGCCCTGCCACACTTCTGCAGATAGGGCTAAGTAGCCCGTATAAGTCAAGTGTCGTAGTGTCTGTCGTCATTCCAAGTTCCAAATCTACTCTCTAGATAACCTGATACTGCAGCTTTCTGTTCTTCTATCTGCGTATAAAATCTGTTTGCACACACATCTGATTTTATCTGCTGGTTTACTCTCCTTTCATTTGGATTTAGGTATGGTGCTTTCTTTGGTAGGTGAATAATGGTCAGCCAGTCTTCTTCTTTCTGTGCATTGATATAATTCCGTACCATTAGGCTTACATGGTATGAAGCGTTATCCCATATGAGTATGAGTCTTTTCCACCAATCACTTTTCATAATGTTTCTCTTGAGATTCTCCAGATGGTCAATAGTACTCGTAGAATTCATTCTATCATAGAAATCATACGTCATTAATTTCTCTTCAGGCCATAGCATGGATATATATGCGGAGAACTTCCTTCTACTTCCATTATGTTCTATTTTCAGCTGCTCGCCTTCAAAACTCATGGACTTGTGAATACAAGGTTTCTGTGTTATGGTAGTTTCATCTTCAAATGCCATTATAACTCTCTTTTTTTCAGAGCTGATGCTACTTGCTTGTAGTTATCCACTCTCTTTTTCCCTTGTTCATAATCCTCTCCATGTAATAGTTCCAATTTTGGTCTTTTGCATCTAATTCCCATATCCTTAGTTATTCTTTGTAGATGTTTGAAACTGATTGGAATATCAAGCTCATCTGTAAGACACCTTGCCAGCGACCTTAGACTCCATGTATTCCTTAGATAACCAAAGATATGTGGATCGTTAAACAATGCTGATAGAATAATCTCTTTGTTTTCGTCTGTTATGCTGGACTTCGATCCACCAGGTTTCTTCATCCTTACTCCATCATCAATCCCTTTCTTAATGTATGCAGCAATCCACCTTTGTACAGACCTGCTGCTGACTCCGTGTTCATTTGCTATATCTTCATAAGATCTACCTTCAACTTTTTGGAGTATAGCCAGTAACCTGCGGTATTCCTTTTTGTTATTCGTATTCTTCATAAATGACTTTAACTTGTTCTTCTGTAGTATGGTAAGTATGAGTTTGGAACGATGATTCACAGAATGAAAATATGATTTGTCCCAAGCTATAATTATTTCGAAATCTACGTTATGTAATGAATGAATAACGACATAAACTTAGACACTCCACTTAGCTATCATATGACTGGGAGGCTTTGGATTCTATCGGGCATCTACAATGAGAATTTCATTTCTTATCATCCATACTTATTATTATCATGATAGTCAGAATCTGTTTTCCTATTTGAAAACTGCAATTGATTCTGTTTAGGAGCTATGCTTATTGTATTATTACTACCGTCCGTATGCGGATTGAATCCTACTTGAACCTGACTTTGCGGCTCCTGTGTCGGTGTTTCACCGTCTAATCCATTCCACTCAGCTTTATGACCTAATGAATATCCCATCACATAAGTCATAAGTATGCACTTTATCGTCTGGACAGCCTGTATCGTAACCGTGATCACTACGATCACAATTGTTATAATCACCGTCTGCATAGTCTTGGCCGGCCGGCACTATATCCATCATTATATGGCTGTTGAGATGATACTGTCACCATATCTGAAGCTCCTGATACTATTGAAACTATCCAAATTGTTTGTATTGGAGGGAGCACATATCCTGATTTTGATTGTTCCAAACCCACCAGATCTGGCTAAATCTATTTGCCATACTATTCGATTTTGGATGAAAATACTTTTGTTAGATTGCCTATTAACTAACTGAGGCTTGGGCATATTCCAGATCCATATTTTATGTCTATAATGAATTAGGATAAAGCTATCCTTTGAGTGTCTGAATTTGTGATGAAACATAATCAAACATTCCCAAAGGATAGCATATGGTAGTAAATGTGAATCTATTCTTTTTAGTATTCTGTACTTGATAGGTTCGATACCGTGGTCAGAATCGCAAAAGGGAAGAAGGGGCAGACCATATGTTTATTCTCCCACTGTAATTCTGAGATGTTTCATAGTTAGGCTATGGTTTAGACTGGATTCTAACAATGCATTACATGAATTCCTAGAATTGGATTATCCTTACAATAAGAAGATAATGAAAAGATGTGGTCTTACCCAAATACCAGACAGGCGAACATTTGACAGACGACTTAAGACCATATCCACAGACATCAAAAAAAGGATTACTATCATGACCTGCATGTTTGTATGCGAAAAGATGATAGATCCATACATTGTTGCAATAGATAGTACTTTACTGAAAGCCAAAGGACATGTTTGGCACAAATCATCTATGAACAAAGGTATAGTACCATGTTCTGGCATAGATACTGACGCAAGATGGGGATTCAGCCATACTAAAGGATGGATATTTGGTTACAAACTACATATGATATCAAGTACTGGTTCAGTCATAGTCCCATTAGCAGCAGATTTTACAACTGCTAATGTACAAGATAATCAAATGTACAATCCGATGATATCATCATCATCTCTGTCTCCAGAAACATGTTTCATGATAGGCGATTCTGGGTATGACGACCATAAACTATATGGCTTGAGTACTAAAAGAGGATTTGAACTGGTATGTCCAGTACAAAGATATGAACATACCCCTACTGACAGACTTGAGCTGATACAATTCTATGAATCTGAGTTAGGACAGGCTATTTACTCTTGGAGAAGTAAATCGATAGAACCACTAATAGAACATATTAAATCTGTTTTTAGAATAGACCCATTACCAGTAAGAGGCTACCATAAGGCTGCTGGAATAGCACTTCTGTCAGTACCACTATATCAGATCCTTGTCTACTACAATTATAAAACCAGACGTAGTCAACGACCAAAATCAATCAAACACATGTTATGTAGTTAATATGTTACCAAATAATATATGAAAAATATAGAATTCAATTATGTCCAAGCCTCAGCTAACTAATTAACTCCTAACTTCCCGCCACAGCCACAATATCCGAATTCATCGATCCGGGAATTACATATAGGACATCGCCCTTCATCCTCATCGGTGTTATGTCCTTCACCTGATGCTGTCCCTCCTCCGTAAATGACTTGAGTCTGCATTTTTGCCCCAAATTTGTTTATGGGCATTTATATCTTCTGGAATTTCGTCATTATCATTATTATTCATCTAACTCTACTTAAGACTTGAAGCCTATATGTATTTCGTATTACGATTCATATCGATACAATTAAGCCTGAACTTGAGAGACATGTATAGGTGAAATATCGAAGTAGAAGTCAAGACAGAAGAATAAAAATGGAAATACAAAGGTTGTGATAGACAGGGACATTGGTGGCATAAGACTATTCTAGAGTTTGTAGTAGAGGTGAGTTCTCTCACCATAAGACGTACTATCTCCTAGTTCTTATTTGTCCCTAAAGCTTACTTATGGAACTAAACTGGGTTTACTAAAAGGGATTAAAATCATTGATGGTCATACAATATTTGATTCCGTTAATCATTGCTCATGAATATGATATCGTGGCGCTTAATGAAATGAAAACACAAGATTGCATAGCATTAGAATAATTGCATTTAATCGTCGAATCGGTGAATGAACTTAGCAGTGGATCCCAAATATATGAATGTATTAAAAGTATTTTTTAAATATTGCTACCAAGAAACAAGAATTACCTGCGCATAGTCGAGATCTTAAATTACATCTACTGTATGAGTACAAACATGCGAGGGCAACCGTTTCAACTATTTCATGCATCATAAGAATGATCTGGATTCGACTTTTGACCCCACGAAACAGAAAATTTGTTTCCGTTTATGTCGACGGTCCTAATCGTTATCTTTGGAACGAAAGTTTGTACAGAGCAGATTCTTACTATTCGAAAAATAGAGTGAAGGGTATGATAGAGGAGTTCTCGCAGCCCCAGCCGATAGTTAAATCAGTAACATACTCTACTCGCATGAATTGTTTCATAAATTGTAGATCAGATATTTGTAGCTGAAGCATTATAAGATAAAGGAACAGGTAACGGAATGGATTGCAGATATGGGCGATTCTGATTGAGCATAAATCAGAATACTCTTTCATAGCTCGAGGACGTGAAAATCTATTCTGAGATGGTGTAGATAATATTGTCTTGTTACAGGTGACATGCAGCATAGATACAGAATATTCGCAGGTGATTTGTGATCTTGTTCTCCTTTGTTTCTGTAACTCAGGCGTTATTTTGATTCACTTTCTTCTTTCTAACGAATCCCAAGAGAAATATTTCATTACATGTGTTGTGGAATGAGATATACGTTTACCTAATTTCGCGATCCAAGATCATACCTACTCAATAATCTGAGCTCAGAATCACTCCTGATAGTATTGTCACTTGATTTTAAAAGCCAAAGTAAGTCAAGAGTTCATGAATACGCCGATTAAGGCTTAAATCCAAAAGATCTTAACCGGTCCTATCTGATATCAAGCTTATTCTATCTATGACCGTATTGTTAGCTTTTTAGGCTATTTACATTCTTTAGGCTGTTGCTATCACATTTCTTCACCCCAGTGCTTGAATAGTGATATACAATACACCTAAACAAACTCTAGAGTGTTACAAACAAATGACCTTTCACTGATGCGTACAATTTAGGATAACAACAAATCAAACATTCAATTTTTTACCATAAATCTCATTTCTTGCTCATTGCCCGACATAGTTTATAGGTACATCTATCTTCATCATGAAAGGCAACAACTGCATACACTTTGTTATTCATCATTACTGTTGATACTGCTCACCCTACAAAGTAACTAGTAGATATTTATTGTAAATCATGCCCTGTATCGTTATAAATGAATGTGGGCGTAATCGGTCTCGGAATGATGGGATCACAAATAGCAAATAGACTAGCTCTGAAAGGCCATAAAGTTACTGTTTTCAACAGAGATAAGTCAAAAGTAGAGAAGCTGCATGCAACGAATACAACCAATCTGAAGTTGGCTAATCTGCCCAAGGAGGTAGGAAATAGTTCGGATATGGTCATAATTTGCGTGAAGGACTATCAAGCTATCGCAAACGTATCGTTTGCGACTGGAGGATTGATTGAAACAACGAATACGGATCTTATCGTCGTACAGTGCAGTACGATTTCTCCTGAGGAATCAAGTTTAGTAGCCGATCTCCATTCCAAAAAGCAGATCAGAATGCTGACGGTTCCGATGTTAGGAGGGAAAACTGCTGTGGAAAGGGGAGAGATAACTTTGATCGGAGCTGGCCCTAAGACGACATACGAGCTGGTCGAGCCTATTCTCAAGGATCTAAGCAGACAAATATTTTACGTAGGTTCTGATCACAGGACCGCAAGTATACTTAAACTAGCAGTTAATATCAATATTGCACTAATAGCACTGGCTTTAGCAGAAGGATTGGTATTTGCGAGAGGAAATGGAATAGATACAGGTACATTTGTAAAAATTCTTAATTCCACATACTTTAAGACTGGAATTAGTGAGAAGAAGGGGCCAAGAATTATCAATGATGATTATACACCATCATTTTATCTAATGAACATGGTAAAGGATCTAGACCTAGCTATGCAGACAGCTTACACTTCAGGTCTGACACTCCCGGTTACTGCATCTGCTCAAGCCGTTTATAAGGCTTCAGATTCATTCGGACTGTCTATGAGAGACTATACTTCAGTAGCATCTTACCTCCTAAAGCAAAATGGTTTCAATACCTTTCAAACCCACCCTCACTAAGCAACTAACATCTACTTATCCCCTGTTAGAAAATATTTTTATTCTCAATAGTTGTGTGGTATTCCTAATCACATATCATTTTACAAATAGATATTTTAATCTAGACCTAAATCTTCCTTTGTGCTCTGATCAGACTTGGGGTCATGTACAACGCATAGTTCTTGTACCATTTCCTCATATTTGCTATTGCCAAGCACCATCGGCTAAGTGGATTTTTATGCCAATTCATTTGATATCATTTAGCATAGTTCGTTAACAGATGGTGAGGCTGTTGTATCTGTTGATCCCTTAGCGGAAGATCATGCCTTAGCTTATTGTAGCGGTAGCAGCAGCTTCCTCAGCCTTTTTCTTTTTCTTTTTCTCTTCTAACTGCTTTGTCATTAATCGTTTTGCTATTCTTGGATTGTTCTTTTCTAACCAGTTTGCGAATGCTTCCTCCTCTTTCAGATTCTTTTCTAAGGTCTTTATGGTTTTCTTGTCTGCCTTCAATAATTCAAGTGCTTGAATACCACCTTTGTACATAATTGCTTCTGCTCTTTCTATTATCAGATCATTCAGTGATTCCCAAACCTCTCTTTCATTAGGAGAACTGCCGCTTTCTATCATACTTTTCAGAGATTGTGGAGGCTCTGGTACAGGCAATTTACCACTCTCAGCAATTGGTTCTTCTCCCATCGCTTTTATTCTCTCCTTCAATCGTTCCTGTTGCTCTCTTGTCTGGGCGAAGTGACGATTGAGCTTTTCCTTGATTTCCGGATCAATGGTTTCAGATAATCTTTTCTCCAGTCTATATACAGCTGCATTTTCGTATGATAAGGCGAGGTTAAGTCCAGCTAACGTAATCATTATACTCTTATCGAATGGATGTGTCATGCATTTTTATACCTCGACAACTATAATAATGTATTTGCAATAATCGTCTGAGGAAATTTAATTGTATTATAGGACGGTAAACACCCATTGGCTCTATTACAAATAATGAAGGATTTGAATTCTATCCTTCCGTATTCTCGGACTAGCCAGAATTTAACAGGTTCTATCGCAGGCTGTCATGTTGCATGCGCTTATCGCTCTTCGTAATAATATTGTACACTTCAAAAGCCTAGACGTTAATACGAACAGTACACTTTCCTGATTGCTTGCATACAAATTATTGTATACTTCGGTACAGGATTCTTACTGTGCTCCTCAAGCGTATCATTTTGAGGATCTGGAAATCGGTACAATAGTAGGCGGACGGATTTACTACATCCGATATTCTAATGATCCAAAACAATTCAGTGGCGACTTACTGATAATACTAAAACGTAGTTCTATTGAGATTACAAAACAAAAGGACCTCTCTAATCAACCTTTCACCTACCATGGCGGTTACTCATAGTATTCCTGATGCATATAAAGGTGTAGATGAAGGATTTAGTTCTGACGACCCATATACACAAAGCTATCGTAGTAGTCGCCGGCATGGTTTGAAACAGTTTGATGAATCTGTTGATCATAATATTTCCAGAACTTTAGAAAAATAGCTATAGCAGACTGGTGCCACTCTTTTCTATGGTTTTGCTATGAAAACAGAAAACCCTTTTCCCTGGTTGCCAGCATAAATCAATATATTTGAATCTACCACCTACATAAAGGCTAATCCAAAGATAGACTAGATCTGTTGACTTTCAGGCTCATCGTGTTTGGGCTGATAAATGTATAATCTTCACATTGTTATTTATGGTGATATCCAAAGCTATCTGGCACGTCTTGACACAAAGGGGAATGACAGCTGACTTCGAAGGCAAAACTTAAAACTAATGTAATATACAATTGGAGCATATTTCGTTTCCGCCTTATGATTTGGAACGACTAATTGGATAAGTAGACATTCACAGCAAACTATTTTGGTAGTTAGTTCCTTTCCCACATTAGAAGTTCGAAACTAGCCAGATTTCATCTTGCCATAAAACCAAAAGCCTACACCAATGATTATCGCTATGATTATAATACCCACTATTATTGGTGCAACTATCTTTATGAGAAAGACAATGATTGCTATTATTACTACCAGTGCAATTATGCCTACTATTATTGATCCAAGCGAGCCTGCCATTCCCATTCTATACACAAAGTAGTAGGATCATATTGAATAAAATAGTTCAAGATGAATCTGACTGTATTTTGTTATGAATCTCACTCTCATCGTTCCGTCCAAATAGAACCGTAAGTTAGCGTTTACCAATTACAATACAATCATTTATTTATTTGTTATTATTATCATCCAATTAATTTGGAACTGTTTAAGGTTTTTTATATTATTTATTCAATTTGAAATTGTTATATATAGTTTTTTTATTTATGACATCAATGTTGACATTTACACTTATGCACATCAATTTTGCCCAAGAAATCTTGTCAGTCAAAGCAATATTTGCATGACATCTTTAGTTTGAATTGAGACATAGTTCTAATGATGAATATTCTCTGCTAAAATATCTACCAATCTTTCTAATTTAAGAGCACTTCTGCCATTCATGGCATCTAAAATATTCTTTTTAGATTTGAAGACATTCTCTGGATACAGGTCTATTCCCAGGAAATTCCTTCCAAGAAGAACAGAGACCATTCCAGTTGTTCCTCTCCCTGCGAAAGGATCTAGAACCCAATCTCCTCTTTTAGTAGCAAATTTGATTATCTTTGCAATTAGATCTTCAGGAAATATTGCAAAATGCTCATTGCCATGATGAGCTTTAGTAGAAATTTCCCAAACATTTCCGGGATTTTTACCTGATGGATTACACACGGCAAATATTGGATAATGCTTATGGTCTCCTATTCGTTTACGCGTTGCATGGCGCTTAAACTTACGATAACACGTAGGGCAATATTTCTCCGGATTGTATCCATAAGCACGAGCTATCTCGACAGTTGTAGGGAGTTCATTAAACGGCGTATCTGCTTGTGCATTATGAATAATTTCTTTGATCTTCTCAATTTTGTCTTTATCTTGATTGGATGGCTCATATTGCATCATATGCTTAGGCGGTGTCTTGTTTCTTCCCTCTCTAGCTTCATTTCCTTGTATTCTGATATTATTCATATTGGAGAAGCTTTTTTCGTTCTTCGATAAAAACAGCACTAGTTCGTACGCTTGTGAAAAGTTTTCTGTTGAGCTAGTTGAGAGATTATTTTTCTTGAACCAAACTATATCCTCGCGTATAGTATATTTTCTCTGAGTCAATTCGAGAGCCAGCCGATGAGGTATCAACAATTTTCTATATTTTTTCCTAGTGTCGCCCATCACTATCCACAGACTGCCATCTGCCGTCAAAAGGTCTCTACATATTACAAAGATATCGACTAGCTTTTCAATAAAAACGTCATCAGTTTGTTCTTGCCCTATTTCGTGTGGATCTTTTCCATAATGTCTGTGTCCGTAATATGGTGGAGAAGTTACGATAAGCCTGTATTTACCTAATTCTTTTGGATTTTGAGATAGTTTTTTTAACACATCGTAACAATTGCCAGTGAGAACTTGATAAATCACTCTGCTGATAAACCCTCCCTACTCAAATCTTTGTGTCTGGCATCTTCTTATTTGATTTAACTAATTTACTTTTACCTAGTAAATGTACGCTATAATACCGCAAAAGCAACGAGCTGAATTAACCATAGTTTCTAATTCATAGAATGTAGAGTGTTCTTATAATAACCTATCAAAACAAGAGTTAGCCAGATATATTCGACCTAATTATTTCGTAGGCTCTTGCAGCGTCTTTATTTCTCATTATCAATACAATTTCGTTTGGGGTAAGAAAAGCATCATGCAATGGAATATTGTTGTTGTAGAGTATATTTAATATCTTCGACATTATGTTATATGGATTCTGTTTCAGACGCTCATTGTCTTCTATCCTATTCGCGTCCGTGAAATGAGAATTATTATTGCTATGACCTGTAGCTGGTAAAGTAATGGTTATACGAGAGAGACCTTCATTTATTTTATGATCAAATTTGCTAGAAACGACAGAAATTAAGTTCCTTACTTCAGTAATGTCTTCAGCAAATAATCTCAAGTGTTTATTTGTTTGAAATAAACTATACCTTGTTTCCTTGTCAAGAATTTCCTCGAGCATATCAAAAATCTTGTCACTAAAAAACTTTCCCTCGTCATCAATATCGAACAAACCGATATCAACAATACTATCAGTTAGGGACATTCTTGCTCCATCGAATGAAGTATCATTGAGATCGGTGACCGTTTGATGATAATTATTTTTTGTAACTCTAGCCTCTTTGCCATTAATATCATGCATATTTCTCCGCTGGTTTTCTAATCTTTCATTTTCTAGTGAATCGGCTAGTCTTTTAATCACCACTATTACTGTACCCACGTTAACCGTTGAACCCACAAGTCTTTCAACTTCTGGCTTGATTCTTTCTGCTAATGCTGTATAATTTGCTATTGCCATTTGGAGAGCACGAAGATAAATTTCGTTAGTTGATAGTACGTGTCTTATTGCCTGAGTAATCGTCATTGATCGGTTTAGGAACGACATGGCTCTGATCAATATTGTATTTAGAATATCAAAGTATTAAGTCTATCTATTAGTTATACAGATTTATATATGTAATAGATATTACAATATGTAATGACAGACAACGTTTCTCCGTGGAGGTTTGGCGGATTCGGTTCAATTTTTGAGGACATGGATAAAGAATTTGCCAGAACAGAAGAGACAATGAATAGAATGTTTAGAAATATGCTTGAAGGCCTCTCAATACAAGATAATCCATCTTCATACTATTATGGATATCAAATTACAGTGGGACCGGATGGCAAGCCACATATTAAAGAATTCGGCAATGTAAAACCATCGGTCAGAGGACTAGTGAAACATAATGAAACCAAGGAAGCGTTGGTGGATTACTCGGTAGATAAGAAGAACAATCAAATAATAATAACAGCAGAGATGCCCGGAGTCAGTAAGGAAGCCATAAAGATTAGTATTACTCCAAAGAATGTATCAATACACGCTGAGAAGGGAGAAAAAAGGTATCACAACGATATTCCCATAGATGTAGAATTGGAAGATACTTCTGCAAAAGCTTCCTATACAAACGGAATATTAGAACTAAAAGTAAAAACAAAGCAGCCGGCTACAGTAGCATCTAAACCGCACGGTACTCAGGTAAAAGTCGAGTAAAAGATAGATGAGCATCGATAAGACCATATCCTCAATTTTTTTGATATCAGTTATTTAGTCAGTTATTTAGTGATGGTCTATGTCTCAACCGAGATGCCAACACAAAATTATAGGAATTAGTAAGTAGCGATTATACTCCACTTTCAATTTGAACCTGAGGTATCAATTCTGAAAGTTATCGCATAAATATTTACTTACGCTTTAGATTTTAATTTAAATGATTCCAAATATTATTCAAAATTTTCCATTGTTTCACAGCTAGTTAGCTATGTATATCCTGACTTGAATCGTCTTCCTACTCATTGCTTTCTTTTAAGTTTGTACGTAACAAATTTCACTTGATACATTGAAATGTCACGAGGCGGACGTGGTTTCTCTTGTTTACCGGCAACAGTTAGCGATCTTACTTTGTCATTTTTTTCTAATCGTTCCACCTTGTAATGACATGAAAAGCAATAATTACACTTCAAGCAGGTATGAGGAGTTCGCTTCGCACAGTCAGTACAAACTCTATATGAGAGTGGAGGATATTCTGTAAAATATTCATGCATTGGTTAGATATCGATCTTTTTTCATGCTAATGTATAGATAACACATAGTGTAACTAATAGGGAGGGAGGGGTGTGCATTTTTAAAAATCCTTAGTGAGTAGATTCTAATAATTTTTGCTCATTTCGTTCAAAAAATGATTATGATTTAACTTTTGAGATCATATATTATCTCAAAGAGAAATTGTCTAATTTCTAAGATCAATGGTTGATCTTTATCGATCTTTTTTCCGTCTTCTTTTGCTAAAATTGAGATCTTAGTCTCGATTGAAGACTCTAACACCAATGTTGGGTCAGCTGTGATTATATAAATCAGCACAATTATGGATTGAGCTAATTATCACAAAGGACGATCATTTCAATGAAAATTCACGTCTATCGTAACAGTCCTTACAATTCAGCATCCATATCTTTGAATGCTAAACCATCTTCCTTGCATTAACTAACTACCCGAAATTCGATCCCTTTTTGTTTCAGAAAATCGATTAATCTCTTTGCATGACTTTCATTTTCCATCTCGAGACTCAAATAAACACCTGCACTTCCAGCCGCAACATTGGAGCTCAATCTATCATGATCTACTTCGACAATATTGAGGCTCAGTTCAGCAATACCATCGACCACGGTTTTTAAAGCCCCTGGTTTATCTGGCAATTGAATAAAGATCTTTAGCATCCTGCCCATCTGCATAAGACCTTTCGTTACCACCTGCCCGAGTAAGTACATATCTACATTTCCACCAGAAAGTATTGAAACAATATTCATGTTCTTATGATGATGCCCATTTGAAAGTAAATATGCTAGGCTCGCTGCGCCAGCAGGCTCTACTACCAATTTCGTCCTCTCCATAAGCAAAAACATCGTTCTAACTATTGCAGAGTCATCAACTAATACTATATCATCTAAGTATTTAGAAGCTATCTCATATGTAAGCTCGCCAGGACATTTCACGGAGATACCATCTGCAATAGTGAACCCAGCTTCGATCTTCTGCAAAGAACCTTTCGTAAGTGATTGTTTCATGGCAGGAAATGCTTTGGATTCTACACCTATGATCTTTATGTCAGGTCTTCTCGATTTTATTGCAATTGCAACACCCGCTGCCAAACCACCACCTCCTATTGGGAGATAGATTTGGTCAATGTCTTTCAAATCTTCTAATATCTCCAAGCCTATTGTTCCCTGTCCAGAGATTACCTTTTCGTCATCAAAAGCATGTATAATAGTGCGGCCTCTAGCTGCAATATCTTGAGCTGCAGCCCATGATTCATCATAGTTCAATCCACGTAAGATCACTTCTGCGCCATATGATCTTGTTGCTGCTATTTTAGCAGGTGATGCGTTCTTGGGCATTACGATAGTACATGATACGCCTTTCCGTAACGCGGCATATGCTACTCCCTGTGCATGATTGCCAGCAGAAGCAGCTATAACACCATTTTTACGGTTTTCATCTGATAACGTGTTTAACTTAACATATGCACCTCTAACTTTAAATGAACCTGTCATTTGTAAGGATTCGAGTTTTAAAAAAACATTGGTCCCAATAAGCTTAGAAAACGTATCCGATCTCTGTAATGGTGTTTTTCTTATACTGTCATCAAATAGGTCTCTAGCTTTAAATATATCCTCTATGGTAGGTATTTTCCCTTTACCAACCAAACTCGCGTTCACCATACATTCAGATCTGTTAAGGAATTTCTATCTATGCCTTAATTATATTTATGGATTTTTGTCCCAATATAGATTCGGGCCTATGCTATATTATCTCTAACTCTACCAGTTATATATGAGATACGGCGCCTGACTGTGATATGAATGACCACAAAAACTATTCATTCGATCTATGATGCGAGTAGAATCCTATTCATTGCGTCTACAGGGAATAAAAATCGTCAAAAGTTGTTTTTTACACTGAATATCTGTTATCATCATTCTGATTATTTTATTTTCTATCAAGAAAAACCAGTAGTTTTCTGGGTGCTAATCGTTGAAATAATATTGAAATACAATCTGATACCATAATTGCATTAATAGACTTAGTTATATTGATCACAAAAAAATTTAAATATTGTAACTAGCAATCATGATAACATAAAAAGGATAACGCTGGATCAAGATCTTTCTAATCTTAATAGCTGATGATTAAAATGTATATTGATTCTAGTAGAATGATTACTTGTTTCTATAAATAATTACAAATGAGAAAATAGCAAAACAATACCCTGTAACATGTCCTAACATAAATTTTAGTACTAATATTGGATCATCATAAATACTTTAAACTTTTATTAATCATCGCAAAATGAAATACAGAAGTAGAACTGACATAGTTCATTTGATATTAGAGGCTGCTAACGGTGGAGCAGCTACAAAATCAAAGATAATGTACAAAGCATTCTTGTCCTTTGGACAATTAAAAGAGTACTTGATGGTTCTAATTGAGAACGACTTGTTGGAATACGAAGATGGACAGAATACCTATAGGACAACATCTAAAGGAATAAGGTTATTACAGATATTCAATAATATGGAAGAATTGACTCCATTAACTTTGAAATAAAATCTTTTCCATATTTATACAAAATATGGGTGCTTGGAGAGTAAAAATAGATCATGTTGAAATATTCGGTATGTGCAACATTTTTCACATAGGGTCATGATTTTGGTTATTAATATGGACTACACTTTGATTAGTGTTTCTACATGTAGGGACTAAACTTTGCAGATACCTCTCCATTGGAGTATGAAAGACTATTGTTTGTGAAGTGAAAGCCCATAATAAAGTTGTTCTTTTGACCCACATTTTGGTCGCAAAAATGGAAAATGGATGCCATTTCGAGTCTCTTATTCTGTATTTCTCATGGTCCGACTTCCATAGTTTTTGTTGATTTTTTACCAGGAATTACATTATATCTGTTATACCAAAATAGAGCGCCGGCCATGATTATGAAATCCGAGACGTAGAAAAAATCCCAGAAGATCAAATGTCTGGAATTTCCATTCACAAAATCTATTACGTATCCATCATCGGCTATCGCACTTATCAGTAAGGATAACGAAGAAAGCAGCCATGGAACATAATGACGTATGTCATTTCGCAAGGTAATAAGTATTAAAATAGAGGGAACGATTAAAATCAAGTCCAAAACTGGATAGGCGATAGTTACAATTAAGGCCTGAAAATCTACCGGTTCTTCAATGTCTGTAAAGGATTCTGACGATGTAAATGCAAATAGGTTGAAAGTGGCAAATGCTACTGTTATTATGATCAGAAGAATGATGACAATTTTTGTTTGAGTTCTGGTAGAAAGACTGTAGATGTGTCTATCATTTCTTAGTGATCGAATGATAATGAACAAATGTGAGGCTAGAAATATGTAACCCATAAACCATAACCCGTCTGTTGGGGATACGAGTTTCTCCTCCTTACCTTGAGTATAATGTGAATATAGTAAGGTGAGATCTGCAGCGAACCAGAAGATTAGTCCTATCGTTAAACACATAATTGATTTTCCGTGAAGGTCACGAATTCCGTGTCTATATATCGCAATAATGCCCAAACTCGAAGCTATTGCTGCGGTTATATTCATCATCCAAAGGGCTGTTGAAAGTCTGTGAAGCGGGTCTGAAAATAGTATTATGGAATTAGCGAGTACTATAAAAACCGAGATTGACAATAAGAGGAGTTTCAATGCTGATTTGTGATATTGATCTTTTGTTTTTGCTATCTTGGTCAGATAAAATCTGTGAGTAGTATGAATATATCAAACATATAAATAATATTACTAAATGGCTACTTCAGGCTATCTATATAATTTAATTAACTTGCTTAAATTTGAGGACAATCTTTGGATATGAAGGCGATTCTATTACTAGGTAATAAGAAAGAGCTTATCGGCGTTCAGCCACTCCAGTGATATATCGTTTTTTTATATAAATTAGATATCTGATATCCCATTATTAGAATTAGCAGATGCACTGATTTCAGAGTGGAAACAAAATATAATCTGTAGGATCAACTAAATCCTCGATATTGCAAGGTCATTTTTGCCTATGCAACGCATAATTGAGGAGTTTGAAAAAGCTATAGTTTGATTTTTCAATATTAGGATAATAGATTCTGATCTTCTGCAAGGTAGGCTCTCAATACAATATTATGGTGAAGGATATTCGAGCATGTTTGAAATCACGCGAGCACCATTATACGTGTAGCTCGTATGTCCTCCCCCCAAGAATGAGCTTCCTCAATTGGATGTGAATAAACGATAGATTGAGAAGATCAATTCCTAGTTTCTCGTAGTAGATATATATCTTAGTTGCATCTCCCGCTCATCAATTTGATGATTGAACCTTGCGAGTAACAATTACCTCTAAAGATATCTAACCGGCGGATTGATTAAAATGCTAAATAGTAGCATATTTAGTATATCATTATTATGAAAATAAGGATTAGTTTCGCTCTACTTTTTATATCCTCTATTATTACGTCTTTAATTCTACCAGTGAGTACTAGTAATCTTAGCCTAATTACCTATGCTTATGCTCAAACATATGCTCAAGCTCTGGCCACATCTTCAGGTAATAATAATACTATTACCAACGAAGGCATATTTATGAAAAGGGTCAATTATTTTGATGGTGCATCTGGGTATTTAGCATACCCATCCAATGCCGTAGGTACCAACTCATCGAGTAAGAAACTTCCAGCTATAATAATGATCCATGAATGGTGGGGAATAAACGATAATATTAAAAGTATGGCAAATACTCTAGCAAAACAGACTGGATTTATTGTGTTGGCTGCAGATCTATTTAAAGGAGAATCTACAAAAGACCCGAATCGAGCTATGCAGTTAGTGAAATCTGTCGGAAATAACCCTGGAGAGGCTTTGTCTAACATGCAAGAAGCTGTAAAATATGCAAGATCACTTCCATTTGTTGACGGTTCTAAAATAGCTTCGATAGGTTGGTGTTTTGGAGGGGGACAATCTTTGCAATTAGCATTACATAACAAAGAACCTCCATTAGCCGCTACAATATTATACTATGGAACACCTCTAGTTACAGATCGAAAAGAACTATCAAACATAAAATGGCCAGTTTTAGGAATATTTGGGGATGAAGATCAAGCTATCCCGTTACCACAGATAGAGAAATTTAAGACTGCGTTAGATTTTAACGGTATTACAAATGAGGTTCATGTCTACAAAGGAGTAGGCCATGCATTTGCAAATCCGTCGAACGAGAATTACGCACCAAATGAAAGTACAGATGCTTGGCAAAAGACGATATTATTCTTAAAAAAGTATGTTTGACCATGGCAATGACTTACGAAAACTGCATTTAGTAGGTATACTATTTTGCATACTAGTGCTATAATGTATTGCTTATACATATAAGTCGGAATTTTAGATATAATATTTGGCCACTGTTTTGATTGATAGGAATCCAATTTTGGTAGTATGCAAGACATCTCTAGTAAATTTTCTTTTAAAACGATTTATCACGAGTTTGTCGGTAGATAACAATGCTTTTCAATGTGAAATGTTATGCTATTTGGCATATCATTCATGCATAATTCAAAAATAGTTGCCAATAGAAAATCGTCGACATCTTCACATTTACCAATGATATCATCTCCCATATCCTCACTCAAATTTCCGTTTACGCTCACACAAGATCAAACCAACGCAGTAAATGCGTGGATATCATTTGGCTGCAAAGGTTTGATAGTATATAGTACTGGGACAGGTAAGACGGAAATAGCCTTTGAATGTGCAAAGAGGGCAACACAGTTGGCTGCAAACAAGTTAGGACGAATAAAAGATAACAGCGCTAATGCGCTACGTAATAATTGTCTAGCTACACATGATCAATTCAAAATCCTCTTTTTGGTACTTCGTATTGTTTTAGTGAATCAGAACGTCGAGAGGCTAATAAGATATGGCGTCTCCAAAGAGTATATTGGAGCGTATTTTGTAGAACGTAAAGAGATTCGCCAGATTACTATAGGCACATATCAAAGTATGATAAATAATCGTGATCTCATTTGTGATTTTGATATGATAATATTTGAAGTCCATTTAGTAAGCGATTCCACTACGGTGTTAAGAAAAATATTTGATACTGTAAGATCCGGACTTAGAGCCTATCCCAAAATTATCCTCCTGTAGATAACAATGCAACAGCCGAAACATACTAACGCAAAATAGTTTTCTAACTTCTTCTCATATCTAACTAAAAGTTTTCTGAACCTGTTATGCCAGGAGTTAGTTCTTTCTACAACCCATCTTCTAGCATGACGATGATGATTACTACCCTTTATTACTGATTGTTCTCCTCTATGTCGAATATGTGGTAGATATCCTTTCTTGATAACACCATTCTCAATTTCCTGAAAGTCATATCCTTTATCAAGACAGAGGTTCTGTTTCTCTTTATAAATCTTATAAGACGGTCTTTTAACTACGATATTATCCAGTGTGTTTATAGCAGCCTTCATATCATGCGTATTAGCCGCAGTTACAACAACAGATAATGGAATACCTTGTCCATCAGTTAATACATATGACGTTTTGTTCCTAACTTACCTCTATCTGTAGGATTAGGGCCAGCCAGTCATTTCCCCCCTAAAGGTGCCTTTACAGATATACTATCAAGTGATTGCCATCTCCATTGAATGCCTACTATACCATCATACACTTTTAGCAGTCTAATCCATAGTCTTTGAAATACCTTAGATGTTGACCACTGTTGGAATCGTCTATGACATGTCGAACCTGAACCAAATTCCTTTGGCAACATCTTCCATTGACATCCAGTTCTTAAGACATATAGAATACCATCCAATACCTTCCTAAATGGTACTGCTGGACGTCCTATGGTATTATTTGGTTTTTCTGGTGGAAGTATAAACCTTATCTCATCCCATAACTCATCAGGGATTCTTTTGACAGTTGGAAGATACTTGACTCTATCGTAAGCCACACTTATGAGCAGGAAAGTCTCAAGCTATATGTCTATCTATTTTTGGGATGGGTTCTAAGTCACAGCAATCCTAAACCATCCTCTTTGTTAGGACTAACTGCTACAATAGATGAAGACGATCCCAAATATAATACCATTATATCATTGATGCCAGTTGTCAAAAAATATATGATAAAAGAAGCTGTGGTGGATAAAAGATTGGCAAGACCGGTTGTCGTTCCAATCAAAGTTGAGCTTACAACTGACGAGAAAAAAATCTATGATAGCTCCTCTATCGAAATCAGGAAGATCTCAAGATATCTTAACTCCTCTAATCCTAATTCTATTGCTTCAATGCTAAGAGAAAGAGGATTCAGATCTAGACTCTTTTACATCTGATCCCCATATCCTTAGTTATTCTTTGCAGGTGTTTGAAGCTGATTGATATTCCAAGCTCATCTGTAAGACATCTTGCAAGTGACCTTAGACTCCATGTATTTCTAAGATAACCAAAGATATGGGGATCATTAAATAATGCAGAAAGGATAATCTCTTTGTTTTCATCTGTTATACGTGAATTCAGTCCTCTCGGTCTCTTCTTTATCCTTACCACTCCTATCCCACCATGAGTAAACGCAACAACCCATCTTTGTACAGATCGAATATTGACTTCGTATTCATGTGCTATGTCTTCATAATATCTACCTTCAACTTTTTGAAGTATAGCCAGTACCCTACGATACTCCTTCTTGTTAGTTGTATTATTCATGAGTGATTCTAGACTTGTTTTCTGTCCCCGGCTTAGATTCAACTTAGAAGCACGTCTCACATGATGGGAATATCCTACATCTGTTAAGCCTTATCTATCTAAAGATCTAGACTATGCAATAAAAATAATATGACATATAACTAGACACTTCACTTAGCACGAACATGGTTTGCGGAGGTTAGAAAGAGAAAAAGCTTGGTCAATTGTGCCGAAAATAAACTATTAGCGGCAGTCGATATAATCACAAGACATCCATATGAGAGAATTATGGTATTTAGTGAAACCATAGAATCTATTCGAAAGCTACAAGAGATATTATTAAAAAATAATGGAATAAACTCTATGACAATTGATAGTGGGTTGAAAGCAAATGAAAGGCAAAAAATATTATCGGTATGGGGTAAGGATTTTTTTCCATTACTATCGGTTCATACACTAGAGGTCGGATATGATGTACCCGAAGTTAGACTGGCGATAATATTAGCAACAACATCGAATATGAATCAAGTCGTACAAAGAATAGGTGGAGTAATAAGAAAGACGAGCTCTGTAAAGTTAAGATAACAAATTATTGTTATGATGACTAACAAATAAATCCAACCATTTTTGTATGTGTTGCAATTTACACTTACTTTTTCTACAAGGAAAATAATCATCGAAATATTTTGTTCTATCTTTGATGTATTGTACCGTCCTTTCTATGATACTTTTCTCATATGGAGAATGGATGTGATGGTGCAGTCTCAAGAATCTACAAGCCTGTGGATACCATGTACCTCCATCAGTTGAAACAGGATAGATGTTCTCCATATCTTTTTACAAGGTTTAATATAAAACGTTCTGCAACAAACATGTTTCTCTCTTTTGATATGCTTATTTGAAGGATTTCTCGGTTATCATTCATTTTCAATGGCTATCCATAACCAGATATATTCGGAACCAACTTTAATGATAGTTTCATCAATTATAAATTCAGTAATACGTATCTATCTTTCTGGAACTTAACATCTCTGGTTTATATTTTTGAATCCAGTCTCTGATGGCAGTATGACTTCTTTTAACAAATCTAGACACAGATTTGGAAGTATTTCTTAATGAAAGACCAAGGAAATACAGATACAGAGAATATGCTATATCCTCAGGTTCTGTTCTCTTTCTTATTTGACACATCATAACCTATATCGCAGTCATAAAGCTATAGATTTTTCCTTAACTTTACAGAGCCGAAAGACGGAACGAAAAGATACTGCACTGATATGTACTCGTACAATAACATATCTGATATTGTATCCGGTATACTGAACTTCAGAGTGATGCAGTCTAACAGGATTTCAATCTAAGAATACAGTCAAAATAGGCAGCATTAATAGATCATAACTGCTAATTACGCAAGAGATCTTATATCTATCGCATACTCATGATTCCAGCACTTTAAACATGATAAAACGAGCAACAGAGATAGACAGAAAAGGTGGTATAAATGTAAAAAGGCAGGAAAGTAGGAATAGCCTGAAGGATAATCGCAGTTTAGACAGGTATCTTTTATAGATGGTCAAAAAGTAGATCTGATTCTTTTAATAACGTCCAAGTCTTTTGCAAAGATATTCCATAACTAGAAAAGGTACACCAATAATGAAAAGCTCTGTTCATAAAACCTCAAATTATTATTTTGATTTCAGGAATTTATTGTACATGGTAGCATCACATTGTTGCTTGGCAAATTCGTCTGTCACGGTCGATGAATTAAGACAAATCTGTTCCATTGATAATTGTTGAGACTGAGGCGGCGATAATAATGAGGATACATTTGACGAATTAGTAACATCATTAGCGGCAAATTTACTCAAATTAGCATTATTATTGTTATTATTCATAGTACTAACGCTATTATTGTGGTTGAAAAAAGAATTGGCAAGATTTTCTATAAAAGAATCAGAATATGCACTTTGTTGTTGCAAATATGAAAAGACACTAGATGCTAATATCGATATTGTTATTATTACTACAGTATTCAAAGTATGGTAAGTAGTTTCATTATGCCTTATTTGTATTGCGGTAAATATTGAATATGAATGTGGATGGTCTAAACTCATTCATTCATTTCATAATTCATTACCTACGATTCGAGGTAGTTTTTCAACAAGAATTCGAAGCATCATAATCTCTATAAAACATGTTTTGCTAATTGTTAGATTAACAGATAAATTACATTTTTCATTAATTTATGTTACTTACACGAGTTGCATCTCGCTGATTCTATCTCGTATGTGTATTGGATGCAATTGATATTGGTACAATCATCATGAGTGAGACCTTTCCCGCATGTTCTCTAGCCTTGTTGCATGCTTTAACAAATAGCAGTAAGGTGGGGTAATATCTTGGAAGGATTAGGATCATTTTAGGGCTAAGAACTTATTATGAATACCAATGGTTTTGTAACGTTGAGCAGCCGGGCAATTCTCTGTTCTGTAATGAAGAGTCACACTTGCTGTTTTTGTCGAGCTGTAAATGCTTGATATATTGTTCTGGAACTCGGACCAGCTATTGAAACTTGTTCTCCTGGTTTCAATTTGAATGAGGGAGATGATGTAAGATATCTCTGTCTATGTTTTACTACATTTTTGATAATTGTGCAGACAAAGGCGAGTCGCACACTCCAGCACTAAACGTAATTATACTTGGTGAATTATTAACCACAGCTGAAATTATTTCAAATATGCTGTGAGCCTTTATAGTTGAAGGTGAAGTATGAGTATCTACTAGGTCAACTCCCCGCATAGATTCCATACTTGCTCAACAGTAGTGAAGAGGGCTTTGAAAGATTGGTGATATGCATGTCGACCATCACCCAATGGAATACCCATTATGATAAAAATGACAAATAAGGCCGACATTGGTATTATAGTGCTATGCCTTGTTTGACAAGGTGTCAGCATAAAATGTCTGTGTTAATGAAGATCAGAGGCTATTTGTACATATCTCCTCGCTCTGTCAAGGCCATATAGTGTTAACATTAGAAAAGGTATGTAATAGGAACTTTCCCATGCGACTATATACTTTCATCAGTCTTCATCTTAACTGAGATGAGTAGATATTATTATTACCAACATGAACACATTTATTCCGTTACCTATGCTACGCATTTGAGTTTCGTCAAAAAGTTAATTCACTATAGTATTCAGCAATCCTATCAAATCTTCGTTTTCAATTGGTTTTCTCAGAATGCTACAATATTTCCTCTCTTCTTCATGAGATAGTTCGTTTCTAATCAATTCATTATGTATTATGCCAGAACTGAGAAGATACACCTTAAGGCGATTATTCATTTTAATTATCTTCCGATACAGATCAAAATCGTTCATATAAGACATTTTTATGTCTACTAATAGCAAATCATATAATCCATCAGCAAGTTTCTGTAACGCCTTAATTGGATCGTTGTAAGAATCAACTTTGAATCCGTTATTTTCAAGAACCGTCTTTAGTGTTAGATACGTATCGTATCCATTACCGGTTTTCATATCATCATCAAGGATCAGAATTCTGTTCATACTCATATCATTATTGTCTCCAAACATTGCCTTGATAACCTGCTTATATCATAAGTATCTATAGTCACAATCGAGTACCCGAACTGACAATGACGCTGTGTCTCGCTATAATCGCTGCACGCGGTAAAGTGCCATTCTGCCTCTAATTCCAGATAGGTAGCAGCTAAACCTATCAACGTATGTATCAAACGTTTAGACATGGATTGTACATCATTATCTTCGTTTGTATACTAACTTTAGTCTAAATAGATTATGATTTAATATCAAATCAGCTTACTGTTGCTTTTTATAGCAACTAACCAACAATAAGTTCAACACACGCGATTTGCTAGTGGAGGATATAGCCCGCGGTCCACCAAACTATTGAAGATAAAGATAAAAGAAACCGAGCAAGAGGACTAAATTCTAATGTACTGTACCATCAAAATTATGAATATCCAAGCTTCATCTATTTCTATTTCTTGGAAGTTCTCTCTGAACCTGGAATTTTCGGATGCGACTTCAAGGAAGTTTAAAACTTAAGCTCATGTTACAAAAATCTAGCTATTCGTATCATTAACAGAGCTGTTTAGTATCCTATGCCTATGATTTGTTAAAGACGAGACTGAGTCGAGCTTTAATCTTTCGAAATACAAATAATTCCTAATGATAAAACAGGCCAGGAAAGTGATTTCAAACGCCCTTGCGCATAGGTGTAGCGCTTTCCAAAGGAACACTGGTACTCAGAACGATGGATATCTCTAACAAGAACGAATGTTTCCCAGAAGTTGTTCAGGTATCGACTATGACCAAGCCTTTGATTATTGATTTTATGCCATGGTGTTACGTATTAATGAATCAATAAATCCTCTAAGGGATGGTTTGCCGTAAAGAGCCTAACAAACACGAGGGAATACAGTTAAGATGAAATATTAATTGATGAATACTCTTTGATAATATGTGACGAGCCTTTATAGCTTTCAATGAGAACTAAATAATATCGGACTAAATAATATAGGATATAGTATGAATAAAGAATTGAAGTTGCCTATTAGTTGGACGTATATTTATAAGAAGATGGACGTTATCATACTGTCACTGTTCGGATAATTGATAGACCTATAGCTAAATACATCCTATATCCAGGCAATGGTTATATCCTAAGGAGTATGACCTATTCAAAGTATGTTTATTACGCACTGCAGATATGCTTTTCATGGCTATCAATCAGGAAAACGTCTGAAAGATTATCTGCTGTACATATCAAAAGAAATCATGTCTTTTTGGAGTTGGATTTGAGGATACAAGCCAAAGAGGAAATTTCAGACTAGAAGGACAATATCTGAGTGCATAATTGATGAGACATTGATTAAAGCAATTAGTGACTATGTGTGATTATTACTTGCGATTGAGCCAAGAAATAAGGAATCTAGGTAGTTGCCTCTCTATAGAGAGAAGTATGCTAGTTGGTGAACAGTTTATAAAGTTACTGATTAGAAAATATTGAAAGCACAATATTTCAACAGATGGTGGTACTTGTTATCCACAAGCAAGTAGATTCTTAAATATTGAATATCATAATCAATTATTCCTAGATTGAAAAAAGATTCATAGAAAGGACGGTACAGTACATAATAAAACACAGAACCGAATGTTTTGATGATTATTTTCCTTGTACAAGAATTAACTGCAAACTACAGCACATAATGAAGTGGTTGGTTTTATTTGTAGATATGCATAACAGAGCTCGTGATAGAACAAAAGATTGTTAAATGAACAGGGTCGCCATACTGAAATAGAGTATTTATACAACACAAAAGTTAGGCGTGTATGATTTATGCACGTGTACCATCAGTTGACGCTAGATAACAAAAGTGGCACCTCTCGCCCTGCATCTTAGACCAATACTAGATCATCAACTGGTGAAATCATGACAACTGCCTTCTCGCCTGCAATAGCTTTTTTCATTCTTTCTACAACCGCATTGACATTATCAGACTTTACTACTGTAGCCACAACTTTTCTTGTAGTATATGCAAGCTCAAACGTGCCACTTCCCCTACCTGATGCAACTCTTTCCTTATCTTTTCCTGCCCCCTTTACGTCATAAATTGTTGCTTCAAGACCAATTTCTTTAATTGATGAGATAATCTCATCAACATTTTCTGGCTTCAGAATAACTGCGAGTCTCTTCATACCTTTTGGCTTGTCGCTTGGCTTTTCAGAGTAAGCCACCTCGAATGGTAACGTCAGTTTGTCTCCAACCATAGATTAGTTAATTGATGAGGGCTAGAAAAGTATTATGGTACCTAGATACTGATGAACGGAATAATATAATACTCTGTAATGCACTTGTCAAATTTTTAGATGTTATCTATTACAACGCGTGCTCTTACAAAGTAAGTGATTGAAGAGTCGAACTTATCTCCAATTCACTACAAGATGGTACCCACTCAACTGGAAAATCCAAATAGACAGACGTGAACCATGACGTTATTACCTTCGGCTGATTGCTAGAGATAAATGATCATGCTTACGACAGATCATATGACATAATATATCATATTATTCCAGCATAAGAATATTGAGAATATCCTATTATCACATATTTCAAACTGATATGTTCATGTCTCTGCGGGCTGTAAATCTCTCTTATTATCATTTTGTGATATTTTTCTAGCCATTATCCAATAAATCTGAGTTTTTAGATTCAAGTCTATTTACTTATGCCACTATTTTATACCATGGTTCTATGCCCATTTTCTCATCCAATTTAATAGATAAATGACAGATTCTACCAACTCTTGTCCTTTATTTGTTAATCTATATTCCACTCTTGGTGGGATTTCGTTATATGCTTGTCTTTCTAGAATTCCACTTTCATCAAGTTCCTTTAGCCTTTTCGCTAAAGTCTTGCTACTAAAACCCTTCAAGGTATTTCTGAATTTTAGATATCTAACAGGTGTGGTAGTGCAGCATAATGGGATTAGTATTTCAAGAGTTCCTCTCTTTGTAATTATTTTACGTAGTTTAGCAGTCTCTTTCATAAGTGTATCAGCATCATATCCATGAAAATCGCAATTTTCTATATCTTCAACAACTGGTAATTCTGTTCTTGTTTCTTGCTGAACTTGCTCTTCTCCTTTTTCTGTTCCCTTTTGTTTCCATAACTACACTTACTTTACTAGACTTCTCTTGACAACTTAAATAGTTTCTCTTGTAAACATATCTTACTGGCATGTATAAACAAGATATTAAAGAAAAAGTCAAAGAAAGATATGGAAAGATAGCATTATTAAGTAACGTTGATTCTTGTTGTATGCCTGGAGAATGTTGTCAAGTAGATGACGATAATAATAAAAATGATCATAATACATCTGCCTCGCCTATACAATCTGCAAAAATAATTGGATACGACACAAATGAACTAGAATCAATTCCAGAATCTTCCATTCTTGGAGTTGGATGTGGTGCTCCAACAAAGTTTGCACATATTAAAGAGGGTGATATAGTAGTGGATCTAGGTTCTGGGGCTGGAATTGATGTATTTTTATCAGCAAATCGAGTTGGAAAAATGGGTAAAGTAATTGGTATTGATATGACAGACGAAATGTTAGAAAAAGCAAGGAACAATGCGAAAGAAAATGGTTATGTGAATGTAGAGTTTAGAAAAGGAGACATAGAAACAAGAATACCTGTAGAAGATAATAGTATAGATGTTGTTATTAGCAATTGTGTTATTAATCTGACAATTAATAAAGTTAACACATTCAAAGAGGTATACAGAATTCTTAAACCCAACGGAATCGGTAGAATGATAATTTCAGATTTGGTAACAGATAAGGAGATAGATAAAAAATCAATCGATCCTGACAAGTGGTGTAGTTGTATAGATGGTGCATTAACAAAAGAAAACTATCTTGATAGTATTAGAAGAGCAGGATTTTCAGATGTAGAAGTATTGGAAGAGAAATTGTATCTGGACGGGGATAGTGTGGAAGGCAGAAGAATTACGAGTTTGGTAATAAAAGCAGTAAAGCAGTAAGATCTGAAGAAGAGGAGAATTTGGATTATGAAATTTTCATTTGGCAGTAGTAGTAAATCAAAGGCAACGCACACAATTCTATTTGTATGTATACAAAATGCCGCCAGAAGTCAGATGGCTGAAGGATTCTTTAGAAAATATGCTCCCGAAGGCTATGAACCATTAAGTGCTGGAACCAAACCCACTTCAGAAATAAATCCAATTGCAATTCAACCAATGAAGGAAGTAGGAATAGACATCAACAAGCAAAGACCTAAAGATATGACTGAAGACATGATGAGAAACTCTACCAAGATCGTGAATATGGGATGTATGGAAAAGGACTGGTGCCCTACTATGTTCGTCCCCAATCTTGTAGACTGGGGAATAGAAGATCCAAAGGGTAAATCAATAGAAAAAGTAAGAGAAATTAGAGATGAGATTGAAGAGAGAGTAAAGGAATTGACTGCAAGCCTACCTAAAGATGTTGACTGATAGATATCACATCTTTATTAATCCACAGTTTCGACCTGATTGATTGATTGATTGATTGATTGATTTTGTGTCTCTAAGATTGGAACAGAAAACACTGACGAAGATAACAAATAGATTAACTCCTAACCAAAGAATATTTTTTGCAGAAATTATTGGCACATTCATTGTAGTAGTTCTTGCAACAGGTTCAGTGGTAATTAACGCCAGATTAAACGGAATATTAGGTATCCCTTTCATTGCATTTGCTCCATTTATAGGAGTTGCTGTAGGAGTCTACTTATTTGGAAAGATATCTATGGCTCATTTCAATCCTGCTGTGACATTAGGGTTTCTTATTACTAAACATATAACAAGAATCCAGTTATTTTATTACTTTTCGGCAGAGATAATAGGTGCCTTACTTGGGAGTATTTTTGTAAAATTTGCAATAGGTAGTGAGGCCAACCTAGGAGCAAATGCTCCAAATTATGCATTCCCTATACCAGTAATAATTGGAGTTGAAATTGCCGCTTCTGCAATGCTAATGGCGGTTATCTTTGTAGTTGTCTATACTAGAGGATTAAGAGGATTTAGCGGTATTGTTATAGGGGGTATGGTTGGACTAAATATATTCTTTCTAGCGTTTATATCTGGCGCTTCACTGAATCCTGCTCGCTCTCTAGCTCCTGCACTCGTCTCTGGAGTCTTGAACAATTTATGGCTCTATTGGTCGGCTACATTTATAGGCACGTCAATAGTTGCCTTCATATTCAGAAGGATGTTTATATCAAAAAAATCATAGTTCGTGTTATATTCTACCAAATAAGAAAGTAATGAATAGATAATAGACAGGAATATTAGTTGCAGTTACTATTGACCCTATTTTAAGGAATTTAGCATATGAAAATGCTTTGACCCTCTCCTTTCTCCTGTTTTTCCTCTAAGAATGAAGATAGCCACTTTAGAATCCAATTTTATATCTAAATTGGTAAGCCTTAAAAACTTCTCAGGATGAGCGCCACTCTCATACATGCATGCTAGGAATGCCTTCTTTTGTAAAATAGGAGCACTTTCTATTAGCTGTTTGACTTCTTCTTCTAGATATTCTGCAATATCAATATTCATCTCCTTACTGCGTCTCTCTTTGCCTACATTTACTGAGAACCATTTAACTTGCTCTGGATAGTATTCGTTATTTCCGGCTCTGTAAAGTTAAGGAAAAATCTATAGCTTTATGACTCCGATATAGGTTATGATGTGTCAAATAAGAAAGAGAACAGAACCTGAGGATATAGCATATTCTCTGTATCTGTATTTCCTTGGTCTTTCATTAAGAAATACTTCCAAAGCTGTGTCTAGATTTGTTAAAAGAAGTCATACTGCCATCAGAGACTGGATTCAAAAATATAAACCAGAGATGTTAAGTTCCAGAAAGATAGATACGTATTACTGAATTTATAATTGATGAAACTATCATTAAAGTTGGTTCCGAATATATCTGGTTATGGATAGCCATTGAAAATGAATGATAACCGAGAAATCCTTCAAATAAGCATATCAAAAGAGAGAAACATGTTTGTTGCAGAACGTTTTATATTAAACCTTGTAAAAAGATATGGAGAACATCTATCCTGTTTCAACTGATGGAGGTACATGGTATCCACAGGCTTGTAGATTCTTGAGACTGCACCATCACATCCATTCTCCATATGAGAAAAGTATCATAGAAAGGACGGTACAATACATCAAAGATAGAACAGAATATTTCGATGATTATTTTCCTTGTAGAAAAAGTAAGTGTAAATTGCAACACATACAAAAATGGTTGGATCTATTTGTTAGTCATCATAACAATAATTTGTTATCTTAACTTTACAGAGCCGAAGAGCCTCTTTATCAGTTAATATGCTTAAATAATAAATAATCTTTTTAGTTCCTAATAATATTTATTAGGTTTTTAAGATATTTAATAACTCATTCTATTTGGAGTGAACTCGCTCACATATGAGAATTTTAGATGATTTGCATCACGATAAGCTTAAAAATCCACCTAAACTCGCATTCAAGTCTTTCAAATTCCATTACTAAGTCTTATCTTCCAACAATAACAGGAAATCGAGAGAAGACAGCAACCATAAGTAACAGAGCTATAAACACACACAGTATGTACAAATAAATACATCAGATAACCTACTAGGTCTTTCTGTAGTCGAACAAAAGGAGATAGTGCTCTAGTTAATCTGTTAAAAAATAAGGCCATCACCAACAAAACAGATTCTAGTCAACAGAAATGGCCTGGTACCTAATAGTTCACTTTTGCTTTAATTGAGTTTTGTAAAAACCTTTAACTTTGAAATTAATGAGGATATTCAGAGCTGTATTTCTACATCTGTTCATCTGTCCTCATTAACAGTTCTTGACCTTGGCAGTATATTCCTCCACTAGGCTTTGGAGTGGAGCATTACGTCCCTGTCTAGGTAGTTTCTACGTCTTTAAAATCTCAAATTGTAGGGAAAGAAGTTTCCATTTTTGGTATCTCATCTTGAATGTCTAATATCCTTCGACTTGTGCTTTGTCTTCACCAATTTAATCTCCCAACATATCTTGATCACAAACTCCTAGTTGGTAGCTTATCTTATTTTCATTATTTTAAATATAGATTTTTATTTGCCAGATGATCCTTTCTGTATTAAGAAGATTGATCATGACACCATGGTTTCCGCAAAATATTTTCCGTATCTAGCAAAGAAGAGAATAGAAAATTCAATTCTAATACTTAGCTGGGTGTATTCTGATTCTGAACTTCCATAGTCAGATTAATCTCAAATTGAGGCCTTTTACAAGTGATGTCGTACATAGAGCTCAAGCCCTCTTTCATCCTGAGTGTCAGCATGAATAATCTCGTATTTGTGATTAGACAATCTGCTAGACTACTGATCATTTTCTCAACTGATTGGAAGGAGAATAAAAAACAAAAGAAATAACATATAGAATATGACACTTTCATGGATAGAGGTTATAATGCTTCTCAAACCGAATATATGATATCTTTTGATTCCAAAATAAGAATAACAATAAATGGTAGAAGGATGGATAATACAGCATCTGATATTTGGATATGAAAAATGAGAGAACCAACTTTATTCTGGCTGTTTTGGTTGTAATCATTATTGTGACAGCGGCAGTAGTAATGGCATCATTTAATAACAACAACTTCTCCAGCAGGCACATGGCATACGCACATCATATCATTGCTCAGATACCTACCCCAAGCAGACCTATGGGATTATCTTTATCATCCGACAGTTCCCAATTACTGTACGTATCTAATTTTGGTTTACCAATAGTTTCAACAATCAATACCACATCCAACAAGCTTATTGGTGATATTAACACACGTACCACGACAGGAGTAATGGCAGTTGAAGCTATTCCACAGAAGCTATATGTAGCACCTTTTGAAGGAGGAGTACTAGAAGTTTATGATTCAAATACAAAAAATCTAACTAGAATAATCCCTTTACCTAATAGTGAAATTGTGCTTACCCCACCACCACTCAGTGAACAAAATAATGGTGGTCCTCTATCATTATCCTTTATAACAGGAGGTTGGTCAATGGCCTATGATCATAACAATGGAATGTTGTATGTAGCTAATTATAACGCTAATCTAATTGATATAATAGACACAAGAACGGATAAAGCAGTTGGAACCATATCAGTTCCGGTACATCCAATTAACGTAAAGGTTGATCCTGACAATGGTATTTTATTGGTTACAAGCCTTGCTGGAGATGGATTAACTTTTATCTCTACAAAGACAAATCAAATATTAAACACAATATCAACTGGTGCAGCTCCTTGGGGATTAGGTATTGATAACAAAAAGAAATTAGCATACGTTGCTAGCATAGGAACTGATTACATTACTGTTGTGGATATTCCAACACAGAAGGTAATTACAAAGATTCCAATAGGATCTCCTGCACAGGCTATAACAGTGGATGATAATGAGCATATGATCTATGCTTCCTATATGGATCAGCCCAAAATTGTAAAGATAGATGGCAGAACAAATACAATTGTTAATACTATCGATATGATTGGAGTTGGAGGAGGAGGAGGCAGCACAGAACTAATACCTCAAGATATAGTGTCTAATCCAGCTAGCCATACACTATATGTATCTACCAAGTATGCAAATAATGTCTTTGTAATAGGTCCGAATGCAATATCAACTACAATTCCAGTAATAGCAAAGGATACTCCAGCTGCTACAGCAATAGGAGTTATTACAGCACATGGACAGGACGTTCAGGTCTCAGAGTCGCTTGCAGATATTAAGACAAAGGCTATAACAATGAAGGTAAGCTCACCAGATGGAGGCGAACTTGCATTAAGGATTCCAAGAGCTATGCTCGATGCAAGGGATAACAAAGGTAATGACATAATGTTTAAGGTATTAGTTAATGGAAATCCAATACAGTATCAGGAACAAAAACAAGGGGGAAAAGCAGGAGTAGGAAAGCTAGATTATAGGGAGATCACATTATTTCTGCCCAAGAATTCCAATATGCTAGGCATTGTTGGAACAAATACAGTGAATATACCTTATGCTGGTGGATAGTTTACTAGATTGAAAAAGGAGCTTATTTTTCAATGCACTTTATCGGCCTATTCATGTTAATTGCTTTGAAGTTTATTTATGAAGAATTTTTCTAGGATATGATTTTGGTATCTACGATAGTAATACAAATTTGTGTCTTTATCCTGTTGATTGCTGTTTGGTATATTGACCTACTTATGACATATTGCTGATGAAAAGTTTCGTTCGCAAGGAATACTGAAGCCCATCGACAGAAAGGGTATTGATGATGCTGGAAATATTTGTGTCTGATTCGAAACTGTACCATATATCTATGTCATAAAATTCTGTCCTTATTATGGTACAAAGTTTGAGATAATTCAGAAATGAAAGTATCCTGCATTATAACTTCTAATACCAAAAGATTAAGCAGCGCTTAAAGGCCATTTAAACCCAATGTCAATAAGCGATGGAATGATGAAAATTCTCAACATTGTTGCAGAGAAGACAAACGGTAATAACACTAATCTTGTACATGATACGAAGGTTATAGAGAATAGTCATCTACCTAAGGACGAAGTCTACAATTACTTATATCAATTAGAGAGTTTGAATCTGATTAAGATCGCTATGAAGGTCAGTGGTGCAGATTTTGTATTAATTAATATAACAAAAGAAGGCCTTGAAAAAGTACTTGGTCTGATGGGCGCGGATTTAAATAACACTATAAATGCTAAGTATGCTGAGAATTGAGCTACGATCTATTATCTCATCATGGTAATACTATGAAGTCTCCCCTCATAGTTGGTTGATGGTATTTGCAAAAGAACTGGAAGACACCACCTTCGGTTGCTTTAAAAGTAATTGTAGCGTGTTGTCCTGGTGCCAAATCCTTGTCTATGCTGTATGGTGTGCCAATTGTGAACGAATGTCTATCGCCTTTTGGTGGTTGTTCAAGATTATAGAAGACTATATTTACAGTATCACCTTTATTGACTGATATCTCAGAGGGAGAAAATGAATCTGATGGAATTAGTAATTGTGTTTCATTAACGTCTTGATGTTTTGATGAAAATAAATAAATTGTCTTATTAGTTGGAGCTCCTAAAAAAGCTGTTGTATTGATCTGGTTCTTTAATGTTGTTGACATCGATGAAGTAGGATTTTGCAATTGAGCTCCAGCAATATGTGAATAACCGTTATTCATTCCCGGCATTATCGTCTCTGGTATAGATGTCAATGTCAATGTTCCAATGACAATAGCAGCAACAGAAGTCATTGTTAGAGTTATTATTGCTGCACTATCGATATTCAATCTTCTATCATCAATATACAATTAACTGCTACTTTAAATTAATTTCCATTATGTTTTGTCAATATTTTGTATAGAAGCGATATAAATAGCAAAAATAAAACAACATAAAGGATAGAACTGAATGTTTTGACGATTATTTTCCATCTAGAAAGAAAAATTGCAAGTTGAAGCACGTACAAAAATGGTTAAATCTAGTTGCATATCGTTATAGCAAGGAGAAAATATCTTAACTTTACAGAGCTTACTAACCTGATAGCTTCGATATTATGCCATATATTGGGGTATTTCCAAAGTGGTTGTTAATCTTGCTTGGATCAATCCACAAGCTTATTGTACCTTCATCCATTATCTTTATGCTAGTTGGCACATTATTCTGTGAACTGCCTTGCATAGTTATTTTAGATGTGCCGTTAAATGTACTCCTTGACACATGATCAGTGCTATTCATAAAATTATTGACACTAGTTAGATTGAAATCTGACAAAGATATTGTATGTCCGTGTTTTGCTGCCCCATTTAAGCGCACCATGTCAAATATAGAATCGAAAGTAACTGTGGGTGGTTTTATTTTATTTTCTTCAAACCTTGGTTTGAATACTAACATCTCCCATGTACCTGAAAGTAGCCATGCTTGTCTACCACTCGCATTATTTTGTAAACTTGCAATGTTTCCTGCTGCGCTAGTAAAATTCAAACTATTTACAGCCGCATTAAGTGGGTTACTGTTCATACCATTGGCAGAATTTAATATTATTGCGCTTGATTTTTCTTGTGAATTCACTTGTGCAAAAACCATGAATTTATTATTATTATTACCCAGAGATGTAACATAAACAATCCCGCTTATGATGATAACACACATACCTATTACGACAACAAATCTATTACTAGCCATCACATATATGTACATGTTCCAGCTACTTATTAACACTTTTAGATTAATATTCTTTATAGTGGAGCTTATGTTTGTTTCAGTCGGCCCTGTTAACTTATTACGATATAGGTAGTAGATATCGCTAGCGATTTCATGCTAGACTAGGAGCTTCACATTGCTCCTTTGATAATACTTCTGAAATAAAGATGGTCCCATTTTGGATATCATAAAGTTGAAAGCTTTGCAGCACTTATGGCAGCAATGGGAGTGGTTATAATTGGTGGACAACCGACAACTTTCATCTGCAGTCAGAGGACAACCAGTTGCATTTGATCTTATTCCAAAAGCAAAATTTGAAATCGTTATCCCGGATTCACAATTACATTCTGTTATTCAGACAATTACGGAGGCTGCCAAAACAGTAGAAGGTCAACATGGAGACGGTGTTATTTTTGTGTCGACCATAGACCAAGCAATTAGGACATCTACTTCAGAAAAAGGAGAAAAGGTCATCTTATAGTTTCAGCTTAGAAGGTTCGTTTTTGATTATGCTTTCAGCACTATACAAAATCTGTAAATCAAATTAGAGATGGTGATACGAGTAAGGCCTACAACAAAATCTAGTTGTTGTTCTTGTTTGTCACTATTACCATCAGGTTTGATGTAAAAAAACTAAATTAGAGTGAAGAATAATATGGTTCAAAACTTTGCCTGTCATTACTTCTCAATCATCCTTTCTCTACCGGTTTGCCAACCATACCAACATGCTTCGTTCTATTACGTAAGTTGAACTTGAGTAAAAAGAGTTTCAAAAAAATAAGATTAGGTCCCAAATGGAGCTCGAAGAGCATCACCACCAATAATCTGAGAAGGCTTTGGAGTTGAACTGTTGGGTGATTCTTCAGATATGAGTATTTGATTATATGCGTGTGGTTTGCCAATATTTTGATTAAAGGTAAGTTTGCCATCTGCGCTTACCTCACCCAAACTTAGATAGGAACTTGCCTTTGTGTCTACAAGCCATGCTTTAAAGACCTTTCCAGCAGATGGTGCCTTTTCTAAACCTACAAGGATGCTTAACATTTGTGCTTGTGGTTGAATCGCATAGGATCCAACCCTTTCTCCTCCAAATGGTTTACTACCTGAAGCAGCAGTAAGTTCACCTTGTACTAAGTTTGGTGCACCTTGTGCTATAGCCTGTTGTTGAAATAATTTTGGTGTTATTGTCGTTGCACATATAGTAGCTGCAACTGCAATTTGGCTCACAGATAATTATAAGGTTTTTCAACGTATTGTGTGCTGAATTTTAACTTGTGCTAAGACCAAATACTGAATTTCAACTTGAGAATAAGTAATTGAAGTTCTGCAGAAAATTAAGATAACCTAAACATCTAAGTTAGATTCATAAGGTATGTCACCAAGGCAATGACTCATGTAATGTCTAAACAGAAGAATAGAAATCCTTAACTCTTTATCTCCCCCATTATACTTTTATTGTATTCATCTAAAAATTAACCAAAAAAAATAAGGGACAGAGCATATTTTTGCATTTGGAATCAGTCTACCATTAGTAGTTGTTTTTTGTAGCGACTCACCTATCCGATCTGAAAGGAATGTCTCCGATGAAAGAGTCCAAGAAGGAATACCATCGTATGCATCTATTGAGATAGGCTACATTTTTTGACATATTTACACGCATTTAGGACTTAGATTTTACTGTATTTTATCGTCTTCGTAACCGATCGTGTCCCTTTTTGTTATGAGAAAAATCAGCTACCTCTGTGGTTTTTTATGAATTACACTATTATCTTTGAAATAACTATTATAAATTAGCCACTATTATAACTGTCTTGATTCTATAGGTAGAATAAGCCCGTATATATTGTATTTTATGAGGATGTTTGGAGTTCTCAGACACACGCCTAATAGCATCATCAACTATGATAGCATTTATTAACAGATCCAGTTTCATTCCATAACATTCCTTGGCTAATGATAATGCTCAATCTAAAATCTGCTATAATAATATTGGAAAAGAGTGTATTCTACTAACGTCTGGATTGAAAGATTAAATGTAGAGAGTGGCGCCTAGCGAAGATGATAAAAAACTATGCTATAACTAGCAAGAAATATCAGAAGGCCTGTTCAACAATGTCAACGCAGTATTTTTTTACCAAAAATTCTCCATACACTCACTCAGAAAACTTTTAGTTAGATATGAGAAGAAATTAGAAAAATATTGTGCATTAGTATGTTTGGACTGTTGTATTCTTACTAGCTGCATACCGATCCAAAATATGATTTATCTCATCCGGGGAAACCCCGCTTCTTTGATTCTTTAAGGTTCTTTAATTGCTTAGCCAAATCAATATAATCAGTCACAACGTACCTGTTCATCATAGTCTGTTCTATTACCAAACATTATGCCTGACTTTCTATTTACTACAAAGTCGAGATCATCAAAAAACTCGCTTTTCCTTAAGTTCTGAAGGCCACAAATCAGCTATATACACCTCTAAGTCTGGCACATCAGTTTCAAGTCTATCTTCATCCTCCTCTTCTTCTTTTGTGTCTTTTCTTATCTTATACCAATAATCTCTATGTGTCTGTATTACTTCCCTTAGCGGAGTATACTTCTAAACCAGCCGTCCCAAAAGATATGTTCCTCAATGCTTATTGACTTTGAACTTTGGATAGTCAAAAAAAGCCCGGAAAAGTCCCAGTTGCAAGCGTATGTTCGATCACTACACCTCACATGAATACAATGTCTTCATCATGGTATTTCGCTTCATTAGTATTGCTATCAAATGTAACAGCATCATCTGTTTGTACATCGACAGCCACTAGAAGAAATCTATCTTCGCCTTCTTTTGTTTTAATTGGAAAATCTGCAAATTGTTCCAATGTTCTTTTAAGAGAATAATAGACACAGTGTCTGTTGGTAGATCTCGGATTATAATTTGATTGTTCAATGAAATCAGAGAATTTGCCAAATGCTGACTATGGGCATATTCCTGAAGCGATATTAGGCGCTACAAAAGTACGAAAGAATTGCTTGGCAGAAGATATATCACTTTGCTAATGTATGATAATACCATTTCTCAAGTTCTGGGTTCATATTCGAATATAGTTCCAATAATTCAGTAACAGAATTCATGAATCCTTTATTTGTGTTATGTACAAAATCCCGTGAATAGTGATATGACGGATTCATATCAAAAAAATCAGCTACAGCAGGCAAATGATATTGTTGAGTTCTGCCTAACATAATTTGATACAACTGTCTAATGGTCTCGGCCAATACAAATTTAGCTTGAGCGCATTGTGTACCTAATCTGTTGGCGACTGAAGCTTTGAGCAAAGCCTATAGAAATGAAAAAGACTTGACATAAGGGAAAGAATTCTACTAGTAATTCTTGTTAGAGAAGATAAGAAAGAGGCATCGAGTGTAGCTGAAAAGGAATTCCATAGATCTAGATGGTAGGCTTACAAATTGCTCAAGAGATCTGATAATGCTAGTTTGGAAGGACTAAAGAATAAGCATAGAAGTGGTAAACCTGCAGAAGTGTCGGAAGAAACATCTACCAAGATAAGAAAAGAATTGTCAGAAAATCAATCAGGATGGATGGCTAAAGAAGTCATGAATTTGATATTATTGGTATTGGTGTAGTTGGCTGACTGTACCGTATTTGAATCCTGTGCATAGACGACGCTTGTAGTGGCTATCGATGCAACTACAATAGCGACTACAACATTAACAACCCCTGTCGTGAAAGTGATTATGGTGTATGGCGTGAATATCCACCTTATTCACATGAAGGGTAAGGGCACAAATCCAATTCCGATTACCCTTACGCATGGTTGGCCTGACTCCTTCTATCGTTTCTACAAGGTAATCCCAATGCTACCTCAACTCAATTATCATTACTGAATTCACACAATGGTTAGTTGATCCGTTAGGCTCTTCCTTATCGATTCATTTATCGCTCGCTTTAAACAGGGTCAGATAACTTAGGCGAGCGCCATGTTTAAGGTAAATAATATTCTTGGATAAAATATAAAGAGATCTAATATTGTTCTGTAATCAGGAGCGTCTCCAATATCAAATGTGAAGTTAATATTTCAATTTAGACCTAATTTAATATGCAAATCAAGTTCAGGTAAATTTGCATGGTAATAGGCGGTTATACAAGATGATAAATGATAATGCCTGATGACGGATAGATATCAAGGCGATGGAAATGGTAATGAAATGATAACAGACGGATCGAAATGATAACAGTCGATTTTTTATTTTATACTCGTTTTTATAAATGGTTGTAGAAGGTATATGGTATCAGATTTCGACTCAGATAGGGTATTAAGCAGAAAAGAAAGAGAAGAGCTTGTTTTAGAGCTATATTTTAAGCAGAACAAGACCTATCCGCAAATAGCAAAAATAGCAAGGATGTCTCCCCGAGATATTAAACCCATTATAGACAAGGCATGTTTGGAAAAAGAAAGAAAAGACCACAAATCCTTAGCCGTACAAGCTTATGAACTCTTTTCCAATGGCAAAACACCCTTACAAGTAACAATTGACTTAAACATTGGAGAAGCTCTGGCGACCCAGCACTATGCTGAGTATCTGAGACTGGTTGAGCTTGACGATGTCACCCAGTTGTGCCTAGACCTGAAAGGAGATATCGCGAACTTTGTATTTCTATGTAAGCAAGCAAAGGCAGCAAAAATCGGTGGACAACAGGTAATCAACCTTCTTAAAATCGCCAATAACTACTTGCCATCAGTCCAATATATGTACGAAGCGCTTCAAAAACAAAACAGCAATTTGGAGTCTAATATAAGCACCGCGACTAGAGAATTGCAATTTCTAACTGACCAGATTTCATTTATGAGCAATAAACTAGATGAGCTTAGAAAAGAATGTGAAAATGAAAAATCAAAAGCTCGAGATCTACGGCATCAAGTAGCCAACATGGAAGCAGTCGTGAATGAATTTAAAAACAATGATGGTGGAGAATATACCAAAATCATAAGAGCTGCTAAGGCAGAAGTCGAGAAGAATCTATTAAAAATTAGACCGCTTCTGGAATTGGCTCTTTTATGTGTAATCCAATCCATGACAAATAATCCAGAAAAGTGCTCTTCTTTAGTGTCTTCTAATAATCCAACGTCAAGCAGAGACTACGATTACTTGACGTATGGAGGTCAGAATCAACAATCACAGTATGGTGATAATAGCGTTGAGGTCTGCAAGACTCAAATATTGGATCAAGCAAAGGAGTTCTACACATTTCTAGTTGACCGATTGATATGCGAAGTAGTTAATGGAACCACAGCAGGAGATTCGATGTAGCATAGAAGGAAATTTCAGGAGCATAGGTAACGGCTGAATTTTAGGAACAACATACTGTCGGGTTGGGCTTTACAAAATTATTGTCTAGACAATTTATTACGTTCAATTCATAATAAGTGCTATGCAAATGAAGTTTACAATGGATTCAATAATAAACCAATTGAGTGGAATCGGCATAATAAATTGAATGTCTTGTTTCAGGAAACTGACAGTTCAAAAATCTCTGGGGGCGGAATATCAACCATGGACTCCTACTCGTGACAGCAGGCAGACAATCGTAATTTTTGACAAGTATAGAGGCTCAACGTATGATCACCAGACGTAACTGGTTTAATAAGTACCTGATAAAACTGACCTGAGTCTAATTAGTGTTATGAAGATAAGTTGGCATCACAGTCGTTGAGAATTGCAGAAAGTGGAATACCCCTACCTTCTTACTCTTTACTTTACTAATCTGTAGTCCAATATTTTGCCCGTCGGTTGAATTATGTTATTGTTATTGAGTATCATATTCGTTGAGATTCATATACCAAGCCAAAAGTACCTAGACCGACTACAATCAAGGGTAACAAGGTAAAGCGTACACCAACAGTCAGCAATAGGTACTAGTTAGTTGTTGAGACATAAAATATGGATCTGGAATATGCCCAAGCCTCAGTTAGTTAGGACGGGAGGCTATTAAACTAGCACAATTATTTTTTTACGTTAGCACCACCAAAGAAATTGTTAAGCATATTTACTACAAAGTCTGGCCGCTCTTCTGGAATCCAGTGTCCTGATAGAGGAACCTTAATACCAGTAACATTTTGAGCTAATTTTTGCATTCCGTAGAGTGCATAGTTAATAGTAACATCGCCTCCAAAAGCCGGAATATATCCCGCTCCTACTGCTAGTACTGGCATTGTAAGCTTTGTCTTTGAATAATTCATATTTTGAATCGCATCTTCTGGGAATGCTCTGAAGTAGTTAAATCCGTCACGCATTCCACCTGGAGCAGAATAATGACTAACAAATTCATCGATATCTGCCTGCGTTATTGCAGCCGGATTGGCTGCAATGTTATGATAGAACCATGACAAGTACATGCGCTCCTTTCCATCTACAAGTGCTTCTGGTAGGTCTGGTGTTTGATGAAAAGGAAACCACCATACTTTTCCTTCAAGCTGAGGAGGTGTAAAACCAGGGAAAATATATTCCATAATTACTAACTTCTTTACCTCTGTTGGGTGTGCAGGCAGCATAAGAATAAGCTGGCTGTGAACCTACATCATGTCCTACCAAAAAGATTTGTTTGAATCCTAATTGAGCTACTAATTGGTGTATATCTTCTGCAGTAGTCTTACCATCATAACCCGTAAGAGGTTTTGAAGAATCACCTAATCCACGTAAATCAGGTGCAATCACAGTATAATTTTTAGCTAAGGCTGGCATGACATGACGCCATTCATACCATGTTTCTGGCCATCCATGCAGCAAGACCAGTGGAGGTCCATGGCCACCTATCACGTAGTGAAGCTGAATACCATTAACAGGTGTCATATGATGGGAAAATGTAACATTATCAATATCAAAAGATATGTCTTTTGAAGCAAGACTCTGTTGTTGTTGGCCATTGCAGGCTGATTTTGGTTAAATAATGATAATGTGCAACCAAATATGCTGGTAACAATTATACCAAGTACGAGAAACGTTATTGCCGTCAAGTAATATGAAGTATGGAATATAGATCTATCCTTACCATTCATTACGTAGTCTAATTGTCGGTTTGTTATAATAATATTGGGTTCATTGCCGAGCATTACTATATCCGCTTATTGGAGCGGATGTTACTTCTCATTCCCATATGTTTGCATAGGAGGTACAGCCTTTGAATCCAGAAATGACTCTTTAGTCAACTGCGATGATATTGAACCTGAAATAAATGCTTCTATTATTCGGTCAATACACACTTGCTCTAACTCTTTTATCCTCCTATTAAAGAATTGTTCTGCTTCATCTTCTAAAAACCCCCAGTAAGCAACATCATTGGTATTTTCATGTTGACAGCACAACTGTTCATTTGAAAGTAAATCCGCTGAGAATACCTCTTTACAACTCCCTCAAATTCAGATCTTTAAGTTAAGTAAAAAAGCCAAAAAAAGGAAAATGACGTCATCCATTTATAACAACTATGTGAAAAAGGGCAAATTTATCCTGAATATCTTTACTATATCTTGGTAGTAAAATTTTACAAGATTTCTTCGACATGACTTTATAACTGATAAAAAGGCTGGTTTAAGTAAAGATCCCTGTTTAGACTCCGATTATGATGATTTGCAAGAAGCAGTTTAATTGAACATGATTTTTATGATGATCACAGTATATTGACCAACGTAGAAAAAGAACGTCATGCATCATGGCTAGAACTTTTCTACGACTTAGTTTATGCTCTTCCTGTTTCCCAGATAGGTTTGACCCTACATGATAATACTAATTCCGTTACAGCATTTCTTGGAAATGTAGCACTCTTTGTTCCTGTAATGTGGGCATGGGTAGGGCTTACTTTTTACTCGGCTAGGTTTGAGACTGACGATTTATTCCATCGTCTATTGGTGTTTCTTCAGATGATGGGAGCTGCAGACTCTTACTATTAACATACATGGGGCATTGGCTGAAACATCAGACAAATTTGCGATATCATATGCTGCAATAAGAATTCTTCTAGTTATTGAGTATATACGTGCAGGTCGCAAGATACCTTCTGCTAGTAAGTTTGCGAGGGGATACGCACAAGGTTTTCTGATTTCTGCAATGCTATGGTTGATATCAGCAGCTATTCCTATTCCTTTCCGTTTCATAATTTGGTCATTAGCAATAGCCATAGATATTGCCACCACTTTTATAGTGGGAAGAAAGCACGTACAACTCGCTCCAAATTTTTTTCATTTACCTGAACGAATGGGACTATTTACTTTAATTGTAATAGGAGAGACAATATTTGGTCTTGTGAGTATTTTATCTTCCCATGAGTGGGATCTAGAATCTACGATATCCATAGGAGCCGGTTTAAGCATAGCTTTTGGACTTTGGTGGTTATACTTTGATAATACCGATGGAGCTCCGATTCGTGCATTTCGTCAAAAGGGAAGAATAAGGATCTACATAACGTGGCTCTATGTCCACTTTCCTTTAGTTATAGGATTGGTATGTACTGCAACAGGTATAAGATACATTGTGTCAGCATCTCAAAATATAGCATTATCGTACGCAGGTGAATGGTTAATCTGTGGTTCTGTATCGCTATGTTTATTCTCAATTGGAGTTATCCAGTTTACTATAGCCAGTGCAAGTCACAATGATGATGAGGATGGTGCGGATAGTAGTAGTAGCCACAGTAATAGGCGTAGTATTAGAAGTAGAAAGATTCTGGTTCAAGGATCGATCTACAGATTTATAGCCGGGTTTGTAATAGTTCTTATCCCAGTACTGGCAATTCCAATTTTACCATTAGCATTAATCTTAATCATATCTGTAATTTGCGCAATACAGATAGTAATTGATTTGAGACATCATCCTCATCATAGAATTTTTTGAAATAGGCATAGGCATAAGTAGACTCCTACAGCAACTCCTATAAATGGAGCAAATGCAATGAAAGGGATACCTAATATTCCGTTTAATCTGGCGTTAATTACCACTGAACCTGTTGCAAGAACTACTACAATGAATGTGCCAATAATGTCTGCAAAAAATATTCTTTGGTTAGGAGTTAATCTATTTGTTATCTTCGTCAGTGTTTTCTGTTCCAATCTTAGAGACACAAAATCAATCAATCAATCAATCAGGTCGAAACTGTGGATTAATAAAGATGTGATATCTATCAGTCAACATCCTTAGGTAGGCTTGCAGTCAATTCCTTTACTCTCTCTTCAATCTCATCCCTAATTTCTCTTACTTTTTCTATTGATTTACCATTTGGATCTTCTATTCCCCAGTCTACAAGATTAGGAACGAATGCGGTAGGACACCAATCTTTATCCATACAACCCATATTCACTATCTTACCAAACTTTGTCATCATGTCTTCAGTCATATCCTTAGGTCTTTGCTTGCTGATGTCTATTCCTACTTCTTTCATTGCTTGTATTGCAATTGGATTTATTTCTGAAGTAGGTTTGGTTCCAGCGCTTAATGGTTCATAGCTTTTTGGAGCATACTTTCTAAAGAATCCTTCAGCCATTTGACTGCGACCTGCATTTTGTATGCATACAAAAAGAATTGTGTGCTTTGCCTTTGATTTACTACTCTGCCAAATGAAAATTTCATAATCCAAATTCTCCTCTTCTTCAGACCTCACTATCTTATTGCTTTTAATACCAAACTCGTAATTCTTCTGCCTTCCACACTATCCCCGTCCAGATACAATTTCTCTTCCAATACTTCTACATCTGAAAATCCTGCCACCATAATCAAACCTTAACTTTTGCTTTATACACTAGACAATACCTTTGCTTCCAGTGAGGACGTGCTTAGTTTGTTTCTGCTAAGAGATATCACTTTTAGTAGTGAAATAATGGGACCATTTATGCTGTTGGCTTCTTTCGGTTTTATGTCACTTGATACCAATTGTCGGTAAGGTTATACACTCAGGTTTCATTGTACGAAGTTTGGCTTTAGCAGCATTCAGGTGAACCTTTTCTAACCAGAACGAGAAGGGGCTCTGGCAGGCTTGTCGCTAACTTATACCTAGAAGAATAAAGAAATGGTCTTATACAACTATTTGCTTCCGGTTAAATGGTTTGAAATGCAAAGCAGTAGAGATCAGAGAAGCCCTTCTTGATTGGCCTACTGCTGTTATTGTCTCTTTGACATTGATCAGTATCAGTTTGTCACGCCGCCTACACCACTTTAGGAGTAAAAATTCGGGAGGTTTCGATAGGCCAAAGCGTAATCAGCATATTTGGAGTTTTCAACTGATAATTGGTGCTGGTTTGGCATATCTTATCCCCGTGCTCCTCTTGGATATACTTCATTAGAAGCTTCTACTTAGGGCTGTAGCCCATACACGAAAGCTCGAAAAGAGGTCATTTTCGGAATGCAATTTTTAGACGTCTGAATTAACCTCTAGACATCTTACACAAATTCATACTATAGGAGGATATTTAGTTCTAGCCTAATTTTTCTATTTGGAGGTCTTTTCATATTTATGGGACCCCACAGCAATAATGGCGTCATCATTTCTGTCGCTAAGAGATATAAAAAATAATACGAATAATAGAAAAACGATAATACCACCAACATTGAATGTACAGCAACTCAGCTAAGATAATGGGTCTTCAAGTTGTATGTTCTCGACAAAAAGGATTAAAATATTGTTTAAAGCTCCAATTACCCTAAAGACTCTAACGACTTCAGAAAACAGGTGTTTTGTTGCATGACTCTGATCCTTCGTCCCTTATGGTTTAGAAGAGTCATGTTTAAGATAAATACATGATATTAATTAATACAATATTATCGGCTTATCGTCATACGTTGCGATTTGCTTAGTTATGCAACAAAGCAGATTCAGTCAATCAAACGAAGGTAGGTCCTTCCTTTAGTTAAAGTTAATATTCAACAGTTCCAACCTTTTGAGAAGGCTTATTACTCCTTATCCTGCTTACTTTCAAGGTATTTAATTGCATCAATTGCTGCCTTACAACACAATCCTGCTCCTGTTACCGCCTGTCTATATATATAGTCATAAACATCTCCGGCTACAAAATACCCGTCAATCAGCTTTGTCATCATATTTCTTGATGTATCCCTTGTTATCAAGTTCAAGTTTACCTCTGAAAATATGTCTATTGGTTTGTGTCCTATAGCCACAAATACTGCACACACATTATATCCGATAACTCGTTTGAGAGTAAATTTATTGTATTTCTAATCCTTCTACCCTATTTTCACCAAGGATTTCGTCAATCACACTATTCCAAACAAACGAGATCCTCTTATTGTTGAATGCCCTTTTGTTGTGTTATTCGCTCAACTCATTTCTTCTGTGAATAACCTTGACACTATTCGTAAGTTTTGAAAGAAATAAAGCTTCCTCTATGGCTACGTCTCCCCTCCTACTACTACCACATCTTTACATTTAAAAAAGAAACCATCGCAAGTACTACATACGAGATACTCCTTTACCTTTCAATCTGCTTTAGAATTCTAGCCCAAGCCATCACTTAAAAACCAGTTGCAATTATGACAGCTTCTGCCATATTGGGCAGTATCTCCAATGTTAATCTAGAATGGCCTTGATAGAAAATCTACTGAACCAACCGCTCCATCGATAAACTTTGTGCCGAACCTTTCCGCTTGCTTTCTTGCATACTTTGCATTAAATCGAATCCTATTCCATCAGAAATCCAAGGAAAATTTCCAACGTCGGTTGTTCACTCCTCAACTGCCCTCCTGATTTCCACTCCTTGATTTACTACTGGCTCCAGTCCTCCTCTTCCGCATAGATAGCGGCAAGTTAAACCAGCAGGGCCCAATCCAATTATCATTACTTTATTGCTATTATCGTTCATGTAGATTCTGATGAATCAATCGGGAGATTTTGTTATTAAAAGTTAACAAAAGGGTACGTTTAGTTTGTCACTTATTTACTTGCCCAATCAAACAACCTAAATAATAATTAATAAATAAATGATAGTGATAATGACACAAGACATGTTTATTTGTGATATTTGTAGAAACGAAATATGCTCCACTCGTTATCATATGCCAGCAGAGATCAAGGAAGCAAGCAAGTTAAAAGTTATTGTACCATATGAAATGCTGTTCAGTTGAAAAAAGAGATAAAAAAAGAATCTTCTGTCATATGCCCAAAATCAGATCAGGACTCATGATATTATCAATATAGTCGATCAAATTTAATGTAAAGAATATCAAGGATTTTGAAATGAAATATGGCAATTATGAAACGTATTCGTATAGAAAACAGACAGTGCAATCATATAGCAGAATGGGTCCAGACTGAGCGAAATCAATAAAGCAGACAAACCTTGACCCACTGGAAACAACCGAACCCTATACTAATGAAAACGACGTAACCCTTGATCTCCTTGCCGAAGAGTCCCCGAAATAATGCGTTTGTCATATCTGGAACCAAATCTCCCAACGTTGAGAATGCTGGAAGAGAACTGACCTCAGAATCAAGCGCAGATCAAGGCCTCGTATTAGTTCAGAAAGTGGGTAAAAAACTTAGCTGTAAACATTGTTGGGGCATTCATGGATATTTAACGTTCGAGTCATATATTAATATCCTAAATGAGATCATTATTTAAAGATCATATGTCTACAATTTGCATTGCTTTCTATTTTCCAGAATATACGGGCATAGAGCATTTCTGCAATTGGGCAGTCAAAAACTCCTATATGAGGCAATAAGACGAAATTGATGATCCTCCAATTCTCTACGGTCAGGAGCTAGGTGAATTTATTGGAAGAGAGCACACAGTTAAATTCTTACAATTTGTTATCAAAACATGCTGTGAAAATCTTATTGAAGGCAAATCTGAGTCTCTTATTACGGACAGGATACGTGCAGAACTTACAACTTATTTTCAAACTTTGGGAACAGGATGTGGTTCAAATAGCCAACCAATCACGCTACTTTGCTAGTTGGAGATCGCAGAAGCTGTCAGGACACTTGTTCTTAATAACAAGTACCGCCAGGATACACGATCTTGCAGATAGGAATTCCAAAAAGGCTAAGATATGGGAGAATAAGGCAGATGCTTTAGTTAAAGAGATTCGCACTTTGACAAAAAACCAACTAACATTCCGAGAGTGTTTGAACGAATTATTGTAAAAGCTGACGATGCAGCAGATTTTTTAGAAGAGGCAGTATTTCTGATGAGTCTCTCACAAAGGCGCGGAGCATTTTAATAATACGCTCAGTTACAGAGGTGTAAGCATCTACCGTTTTCAAAATGGAAAGATGACAGAGACTTGGCATGTAGTTGATGGTTTCCCATTGAAACAGAGGCGAAATACATTCCAGGACGTAATATATTTAGTGCCAAATCTAAACCAAAATAGATAGTTGGACCAGAGATTCTTGATCATGAGTAGTGTTGCTGCTATTAGAACTAATGGTCATGTCCTACTATTAATATCACTAATTTCTTGGTTATTAGTATTTTCATCTCTGTTATAGGATCAAAGCTAACGCAATCCATTATTTGACATCATTTAACGCTCTTTAGGTATTGAAGGATTAGTTGAACAGCTAGAGACCCTTCCCCAACACCTGTAGCCACTCTTTTCGTAGAGCCATGACGCACATCTCCGGCAGCGAATATACCAGGTACGTTTGTCTCAAGTAAAAATGGGGACCGATCCAGGTTACCAGCCCCTAGGACGCTCACGCCCATCCTGTATCAAATCCTGACCTGTCAAGATAAAGCCATTTGCATCTCGTTCTACTAATCCAGCAAGACCATCAGTATGTGGTACGGCACCAATAAATATGTAGAGCATGAAACAATCCACAATATGCTGCTCTCCTGTCTCGGTATTTAATATCGTAACGAATTGAAGCCGATCTTCGCCCTGTACCTCCACAACTTTTGAGTTTAATATTACTTTTATGTTAGATGTCCTGTTTATTTGATTAACAAGATAGTGTGACATACTTTTGGTTAAAGAATCACCACGAACTACAAGTGTTACTGTTTTCGCATATTTAGAAAAATGAACTGCAGATTGACCTGCAGAGTTTGCCCCTCCAACCATATAGACATCTTCATTCCGAGATGATAACGCCTCTACCATAAAAGCACCGTAATATACACCAGCTCCAGTTAGCTTATTTAAGCAGACAGCTTATGTAGAGTGATGGACGGTATAAAGTAGTATTTCTAAGTCAAATTTAAAATTATTTGTCTAATTCAGTGTTATATCATAATAGTAACTCTGACGCAGACCCATTCTCTAGCCACTTTTACATCTCTCTGGGTTAGTTCGTGTCCACTATTTTGCCACTGAATTGATATATTGGCCCCAGCATTTCTTAAAAGATCATAAAGATCTTCTGTCTGGTGCCTTGGAACTATGGGATCATGTGAGCCAGCAGATATTAGAATATGCTTGTCAGATAAATTAGGCAAGGTGTCTGGAACAAGAGGAATCATTGGTCTAAAAAGAATAGCATTGGATAAAATCTCTGGCCGAAGTAAAAGTATACTGGCCGACTATATTAGCACCATTAGAGTATCCTATCGCCGTTATTCGATTTGAATCAAAAGCATATCTTCTTGATGCATTTTGTACAAAATCAGCTATTTCATTTGTCCTAAATTTCAAATCTTCTACATCGAAGACTCCTTCAGCCAACCTGCGAAAGAAGCGTGGCATACCATTTTCTAGTACCTTACCACGAGGGCTAAGAATTGAGGCATTGGTGATTCTTAACATCCCAGCTATGGGGATTAAGTCATTTTCATTTCCTCCGGTCCCGTGCAACAATAGCAGGGTTAACGATTTGTTATCTTTCATACTTTCTGAAGGGATAAATTTATGAATGAATCCTAATGTCAACTTAATGTTCAGTACCTCATAAATTAAAACGCGATTATCAGTGGGGCAGTAATTGGTCCCTCAATTCCTTTTTGGGGTGACAACAGGAGGTAAAATCCTTTCGAGGTCTCCCCTCATAGATTCGAGCCATGGAGGAAGAACTAGATGTGTGCCTAGCTCATCAAGCTTTTCGTCAATTGTAAATCCAGGAGGGTTAGTAGCAATTTCGAAAAGTACTCCACCGGGTTCAGGGAAATAGACAGAATGAAAATAAAATCGGTCTATCACAGGGGTGGCATTTAATCGAGCTTTTACGATATTACGGCGCAAAACCTGTTGTTGTTCATCGGTTGAGGTACGAAATGCCATATGATGGACTGATCCAATACCTATGAATCCCGGCTGCGTATAAGGCAGACAGAGAACATCAACAATCTTGGCGCCTCCTATTCCAGCTCCTTCCTTGTCAATATCGGTAGCTGACGAGGACGTGGTAGTAGATGTAGATTTTTCATATCGGAACCGGCTTCCATCGTGATGTGTAGGAATAAATCCCAATTCATCAGTCAAAACGGACGCAGTACGCTCGTATCCTTCCTCGGACACAGTCACAGAATAGAAACCTCTTATTGCATCTTCAACAGGTATCTGACCCTCTTTCCAAACGTTTACATTTCTTTCTCCTGCAGATTCATGTGCTACAAGCTCTAGTTCTAACCCATCAGGATCGTAGAACGTAATTACTTGTTCATCATTAAACCTTTTGTGTGGTCCATTATACTCTATCTGCCTGCTCTTGAATCTATTTATCCAATAGTTTTTAGAATTCTCAGGTATCAAAAAAGATGTGGTGATAACCTGACTAGTTCCTCGACGTCCTCTAGGGATATTTGGCCAGTAGAAAAATGTGAGAATAGTACCTGGACGTCCCAACTCGTCGCCATAATAAAGATGGTATGCAGTCGGGTCATCTTGATTTACTGTTAGCTTCACTAGCCTAAGTCCCAAATCGCCTGTGTAGAAATCAATGTTCTTCTGTGGATTGCTCGTTATTGCTGTAACGTGATGTATTCCAAAAACGCCTTTATGTACATTTTTGTTACTTGTCATAGGACTATTTCCTCCATGCCATTTATTTTGTCCTTTCCCTAACCATTAATGCTTTCTTACTAGTATGTTATTGTTTTCTACCTTTACTTCATAAATTGGGATTGCTTGCCGTGCCGGAGGCCTAATTGGTTCACCTGTCCTAACATCGAATTTAGATCCATGCCAAGGACACTCAACGTCGTATCCTTCAAGTGTACCTTCATTTAGAGGTCCACCCATGTGAGTACATACATTTCCAATTGCATAGTAATTTCCTTTGATATTGACAATACAAACTCTCTCTTCCTCTAGGTCAACTGCTTTCATGCTAGATGGTTGGATATCCTTTGTTTCAGCAACCTTTACAAAATCTGCACTCAATTTTGACGTACCTCATATTATCAGACTAGAGACTAAATGCTATATAGGTTTCCCCATCTTAGTTAACTTGAGTCAATAACCAGACTTTTGGTATATGTCTTCATGATCAGAACAGACTTCTCTGTAGTTAAATGGATACTAGTTACATATCAACGCTTGTTCAACGCTAGTTAGAACGTGGTCTGGATACTGAGCTTGGCTGTTCCGTAATGACGTTCTGATTAAATTAAATGTTTCAACAGGCTTGCCACCACCTGCAATAGGTTTATGTGTCTTATTTATGTGTAGAATTTTATGTCGACACAGCACAATGAAAAACCACAGAATTTTTCAACATATAAGATGTGTCGATCCCTGTGGAACATGAAAAAATTTTATGATATTGAATCAGCTCTTCGATTTGTTACAGCGTCAAGTTCAGTTTCAATGAATGGATGCAAAATATTAAAAAGCATTCGATACGGAATAAAAACCATGAACACCACACAAGCTCCCAAAGCACAGCCATCACCCCGCAGCAAATCCACATTTGGTCGCTTATTTTTTCTGGAAGTAAGCACCGGCCGCGTTCTCTCCGCAAATCCAGACGGCTCTGACCGGAAGGCCCATCGTAACTGGATGCCGGCTCCCCGATGGCGTGGTTGTGGATGTTGAGGCCGGACACATATACTGGACCAATATGGGTAATCCCAGCAAGCAAGCATTATGGGTTGGTTGACCTAACACATCCAGTGTTTCCAGGATCTCTAGAGAGGTTAGCGAAATGCAGCATCATTTGATGATAGTATCTTGCCTCTTATCTTCAGGTTGTCTACCATCTCCTACTACTTTTTTTATTGGAACACGAGCAGCCAAAATAAAGAATACTTGCGTGAACAAATCCAATATGACTCGATAATCAGTTGCAAGAGTTTGTTTGAACCATTCTATATCTGCAGCTGACAGCGTTCGTTGTGAAATTTCAAGCCTTGTTTCGGCAAAGACAAGATATGTCCATATACGTAAGACAAAATAAGTTGCAAATCCGATTATAATGTAATTTCTGCGTGTTGGATTTGTATTCCAATTCAAAAATATAATGAAAGGAATGACTAATAATTCCATCAGAGTGTTGATGATGATATAATAAGGAACTGCAGATTTCATAATGGCGGAAAGAACAGCATAAGTAGTTGATGGTTCATCTAGCGCTGCTTTCATCATGAAGGTATAGATGAATCCTCCCCCTGTAAGTAGACCTGTAGCGATTATACCTATGACCAACGGTATGTTGGTAAGCGACTGACTACCTCTCGCTTTCTTGTACTCAACTGGATTGGCAATGGCCTTAAGGAATGAATATTTTTCTTCCTCGACAAAATCCAGAGGCATATTCATTTAATTTATCATAGTGTCTTTGACAATGCAACACATCAACTTTTACATTTGTATGTATTAGATGTACAAAAGTGACCAACTCTAGTCTTATGCATACCAAGTATGGATGGAGCGATGGCTTATTGTAGATATGACAATGCACCCGAGATGGCTGATTCGGGGGCATAACGTGACTTCTAGAATCATACGACTAAAGGATTGGATCTCACATCGTCGTATCAATTGTTCCTAAGCTGACCACATAGTCCTGAGTTTATCTGCAGATGATTTAGCATCATTAATATTTGTAAAAACTTCTAAAGTAATTGTTCTATCGTAACCAATATCCTTTAGTGCTTTGACTGCAGTTTGATGGTCTATGAAACCTTCGCCTATAGGTAGGTGTTCATCTTTCTGTCCATGATTGTCATGCCAATGAACATGAATTATTTTGTCTCTAAATGTGTTTATGTATTCAATTACCGAGGCCATTCCACCTGAAGTAAACGCATGAGGAATATCTAGATGAACAAATAGCGCATTAACATTATCAATAATATATTTGAATTCACTTACGCTGTGTATTCCTTTTGATAGAGGTACATTTTCCAACATTACATCTACTTTATACTTTTTAGCTTGGCTAACAATTTCCCTGAGACTTTTGATCATGTTATCCAAAACTATTTTTCTTTTTTCCCCATAAAACATACCATTTATGTTAGCATGAAAATTTATTAGATCTATGCCTAGCTTTCTTGCTGTTTTAATTTCTCTTAATGCCTCAAGAATCCATGCATGTCTAATATAATCATAATCTGAAGCTAAATCTATCCAATAGGCTGTATGAGCAATAGGCTTTTGCTTGAATCTCTCAAGCAACTTTTTTATTACATCCTTATTCTTCTTCTTATTAATTATGTCTGGATTACCTTCAGGGCCTTCTATACCTATTTCCACATAGTCAAAATTTAGATCGTATATTTTACTTATCTCACTTATTAATTCAATTGAAGGGTTGGTAAGTAGTCCATATGACGGCATAGAATTAGAGCCTAGATGTAAAAGGTACTTTCGTTTCTTTTATTATTTTAGATTTCTCAAAAACAAATTCTGTACTCCAATAAACTTGACATGAGTTCGGGGAAGCACACGTTTAGCTTATAGAACTATGTATAGCGAATTCGTGGCAATCATGATTCATAAATGATATCGAATAGAATGTAACCACAATTATTATCTGTCTGTGATACTGAATAAAAGGAAATAATCGAATGTCTTGAATTATCGACAAGGTACGGATAGACCCAAACATTAGAGTATGCTTTATATCTTCAGCTGAAGTTAACACAGAAGCTCTAAGAAAAGTATATCCTATATTTTTTGATGTCGTCCAAGCTATAACGCATGTATTTCATAATTGAAGTAGTGTGAAAAGACTGAAGAAAAGGAGAAGGTGGAGGACTGATTGTCGGGGCAAAGATTGTGGCTTTAGCTGAACTTTATCTTCTTCGAGTTTTTATCTACTTCACTTATACATAATTTCTACGTCCATCTCTACTGTCTTGTCAATTGTAAGGTAAGCACCAACACCAGCATCGAATCCATTTTATTTTTGTTCTTACCTCATATGCAGTATTTTCTCTGCAGATGTATTTAGAGTAATTTTTTCTCATTAACATTTATCTAATGATATAAAATTAATCTTATTGCGTTAGAACCCGAGTATAAACGGTCTTGAGAAAAAGCGGTTTTTTGCTCCAATTCATGGATATATCTGTTGAGTGGAATGTATTGAAAAGAGATTTAGCTATATTTCCAAAAAGTAAACAAAAGATATTATTCAAACTATAACAATAGCAACCATCATCAAAAGATCTTCGTCTGCTATGCTATAAAGCTGCAAAGGACATCTAAAAAAATGAAAGTAAGAGACGAATTATAATGTTATTTGCCCATGTTGACTTCAAAAACAGTATAATCAGTCTGCTTTGAGGGTATGACTATTTCTACTTCTTGATCAAATAATGGGTTAATAGAATCTAGGAATGATGCATAGTCCTTATCATTTGCGTAATAATTATCCATGTCTTCTCTTGTTTCCCATAAAGATATGTTAACTGTTCTTTGTGGATCATCTAAGCTGCCAGTCATTATGAAACCCTTGAATCCCTTTGCTTTTCCAATTAGCCCATTGTAAAAATCTACTACCATTTTCGCTCCTTCGTCTCTTTTTCCTTCCTTCCAGTGAGCTTTAAGTTGTTTAGCATATGGCATATTGTTCAATATTAAGTCAATAATATGTAGTACATATTCTTTTTGAAGATGAGATATCCCAATGCAATCAATGTTAAAGGAGAGCCTTTTCCTTGCTAGCCATTACTTATGTCTTTATTGCTTTTGCAATAGATTAGGAATACCACTTTGAAAAAATATCAATGCTTAAAAATGCATTAGTTATTGCCCCACTTCCACATAGTAAAAGTGTTAATACCATTTTTATTTATGTCAACTTTGTATATGCCTAGCGTTCGCTGATTCTGATATCCTGGTTATTAACACGTCTGTTAATTGTACTGTAGTTTGGAATAGATGGTAACTTCTTATTACTTGCATTTTCTTCCTAAATGTTATAAATTAGAATAGTACCATTTCCTAAAAATATTGCAAAATTATCATATAAAAATGATGATAGGGAGAATACATTATTATATCAACATCAAGACTAATTATGTGTACGATCTTTATTGTAGTCGGCCTTTATCTTCTTTAGGGCTGGAATTGCATAACGACAAAGAATGGTTTACTAGGAAAGTCGCCTAAAGGGGACTGGGCAGAAAGAAGAATATGTAAATAAAAGATGTTGGAAAAAGTAAAATAAATACTGCTAAACAAGTCACAAATGGAAATGTAATAGACAGAGGACAACGAGTTGATAGTAGAGGGAATACGTGACCTGGCATGATACTAACTCTAAGTAATTTTGTTACATATCCTCTTGTCTACGATATCGATCATCATGTCTATGCGAGCATTACCTCATCACTAAATTTTTTCTATGTCTATATTGTTTTTATTCATTATACAATTATTTGATCTTTCGGACTGCTTTTAGGATATCGAAGGTCTGTTTTTGTAGCTGTTTTATTTGTACTTCAATCTGCTTGATTGACTTGAACTGTCTTTCTGTCATTGTAGTGTACTTTTGCAATGGTTTAAGAAACTGGTACAGGATATGAGCAGAACGGTGGAAGCTAACGAGCCAGATACGATAAATTACGAGTTTTATCTTAATAAATCTGAGACAAAGTGTAATGTACATGAAACATATACAAATTCGGAGGCTGCACTTGCTCACAATACCGACATAGCATCGCAAACGATACTTCCAAAGATTTTCAGTGTCTCTAGGATAAGTAAATTTGACGTTTACGGGAACCCTAGCGAGGAATTACAAAAGGCGCTAACAATTGTTGGTTCACAGACTTACAACCTATTTGCTGGATTCTGTCGCTGACGGTTCGGTATTACTTTTAGATCTATTCCATTACAGATTCAAAGAAATTTCCTACATATATAATCTTACAAGTGTAATTGATTACCTTCCATTATGCAGAAGTTTTATAGATCCACTAAAGTATTATTATTGTAACGCAATCAGATTTGAGATACAGTATTTTTGTCAAATTCGGTTCCAGCAGAAAAATTCATGAGAATATATTTTTATCTAGAAGATGAAGACCTAATAGATTCTTATGCTTTAGGTGGATATTTCTTCATTACTGATAAAGGAAAAGAACTCATTGGAAAAAGGGATTCAAACAGAATATTTTAGCATCGATCAAACGACACATTTTTTATGAGGGTGAAAAGATTATCCTTTTATCATCTTTCTCTAGTCTTTGTTACATGGTCTATTGAGGACTCTATATCAATTTCTTGGCCGACCTTTTCTTCCATATGATCTTGAAAATCTTTGATATCACAGAGTTCAGTATAGGATCTTCCCTATTCCAGTAAGCCGATATTGTATCTGTTTATAGTGCTCAAGTCTACAGGTGTCTTAAATGCGATTCCAATAATATAGTCTATAAACCAAACCTCCTGATCTTCAATTATGTAGACATATTCTGCATTTGAATCTGCGGCAGTAATTTGTGGTTGGCTTATTTTCTTTCCTTTAGTGTTGATCATGTGCATTCGTATCGAGTGTATATACGCAATCCAGCCAGTTAAACGCTCCTTGAAAGCTATTCTCCAAAAATATTATTTTTTCAGAATATTCTTTTTACTATATAGTAAGACTAAGATATCGTCGTTGAACCTTACGATGAGAGCCCTCAGTCAACCATTTTTGAATTGCCTTTCTCAATAAATGAGAAAGATCGAAGTTACAAATAGCATCTTTATTTTAAATTGAACAAACCTCTTTGAAATAGTTTTCTTTGATCAATTTGTGCTTTCAAAACAGGACTGCTCTCTACAAGTCTTTGTAGATCGATTTCTGATAGACTTTTCTTGATATTCATGTATGATTCTGGACCAGAAGTAAGTGTTTGAAGACGGCTATTGTATGGTGCGTTAAGCATGATAGAGCATTAGTTTTCTCTCTAGTAGTGGTATCATTATCTTGAACAATTTATGCATCTCAAATATATAAATTTCAATGGAATTCACTAAAATTAGGCCTTTCAAGGTTATGTAAATCTTGGATTGACTTCTCTATCTGATATCTAGGATTTGATTCTTCGAATTCTCTTCTTTTACGTAACATTCTTGCTATTGTTGTATTAGTGTTCTTTTTGTGCATTTCGAGTATCTTCTGCAGTCATCGATTCCTTTATTCTTTCTTATCTTTAAAGTTTGCACATATTGCTTTAGTCCTGTCATTGGAACTGTTTGTAGATATAGTCCTAGGCATTTACAATTCGGCGATACTTGTCTCAGCGAATAATAAATTGCGCAAATCTATCTACGAACATGCCTTAGAGTCAAGGCTATTGCATCTAATAGGACATGCTGAGATGGAGAGCGAAATTGAAAAAACTGTCAGAAGAATTGCGGGACAACGATAGCTTAGAGATAGGCCCAGAACAACGACAACAACCAATAAAACTAGATGAGAAGGAATTGAAAAAATATTTAGACTTTGTAATAAGGGAAGTAAAAAAAGGAGACGAAAACAAACTTTAGATGGGCTTGATCAACAACAATATTTCTTTGATATACTGCAGATTGGAGTATATGCTGACTTCCCCTTCGTATTTGTTTAATAAGACCTTCAACATTATCTTGGTTAGTCGGGGTTTCAACGAAATCTGCAGTCGCATCATCAGATATCTACTAAAACCGCCGAAGGCACCTACCGCCGGGTCGGGCTGGGCGTAGCCGCTGACGATCTCGTACTGACTACCGAGGCACCCCTGACCGAAAGGCTCTTCGGTAGATAAGCGACCATCAATCATTATGTCACAGCAATCATTCTGGACTGTTACTGTACGTGGTATCGAAAGCGTATCAATTAACGACCGTGATTCACTAGATGCATCTAAAGCGTTCTCAGAAATATTGATGTCAACATGTATTTACTTGCCGCTAAAGTTAGAGCAATTGCAACCGAGAAATAGTTTGAATACAAAGATCTAGTACAACACAAGAGGCAACCAAACTGGATAGACGATCGTTCGCATCATAGCATGTCTTTCGCCTAGGTCGCTTGGCCTTCGCTCTACTCCTTATCTATCAGGCTAAGCGCCTTTCGACATGCTATAGCTACCATGGTTTGTACTTGGATTTCCTAGGCCTAGCAAAGATACTAGTCCATATTATATTAACGACAGGGTGTTGGAACTGCCGTCGGTGGGCAATATGCTTCGTTCCCTTCCTACTGCAATAGGCCAATATCATCATACCTGCCATGAATGAATTAGACAATCATTAGCCTGGTTAGCCCCCCAACGGCAATATTTTTTATCCTACCTTTTAGCAATTTATTACCAAAAAAGGCTTAATTTATTTATCCTTGGTTGATCTGGATTCAAGACTTTATTACTTTATCGCTAGTCTCAGAGCCTTCATAATTTCCGCAGCCTTCGCAGTTCAAAACCCCGCACGTAGCGGGAACCCCCATGACAATGATAGGTGGCAAAGTGGATAGGTAGCATGGTAGCAAAGTTCGGCATAACAATACTGGATGATCGTAATGCAGCTAGATTCAAGAAAGTTAGAATAACCGATGCTCTATGTACTATTGCGGTTGCCAGCATTTCGCGGGCATTATATCGGATATTTAGATAAGTTCGGGCTTCGTGATTCTATTCTAGTCTAACTAACCAATCTGTCTTTAGTTGTTATCAATAATCATCGTTCGGCTGGCAAGAGATCTATAGTAACTATAGTAATAAAGGTATTATAGATTTTATCATTAAATTACAATTAGTTGGGAGGACATAGGTTCTGCACCGAACGCAAGCAATTAACCGAGATGCATGGTCCTCGATGTGCTTATGGTCATCGATATTTTCTTGATAGCGAACTTAGTGTAGATCATATTATCCTTTGCATTCAAGTTTAATGTTGTCAGGTCGGAAGTCAGTGTAGTCTAATAGATGATACGTTCGATTCAAACAAGGCTTATAGTTTCAGCCCAGTAATTCTTACAAGACCGGAAATAATTCATATCCGATAGTTTCACTTTTCGTAACTGGTAAATAATAAGAACGCAACGTTCAATAGATTGGAATCTACGTCAGTCTGTTATCTGCGAAATGACTTTGACTGGCGATCTTACTCTAAGAATGAAGTTTATGAATACGATGTCCAACTATTGGATTGTTTTTGGAGTAGTATCGGCGCTAATCGTTTTCCTAGTTCTTGAAGTGTCTATTTTGAATGAGTCAGGATTTTCAACTCGCCCCAATCCTTCTACCGATATCCCGATATTTTCTGCATTAAGTGTATTTAGTATCGTTGCACAGCTGATTATCTTGAACTTTGTTTACATAAGAAATGTTCCTAGCTGATAGCTGACAGCAGCTTGTAGGTACGCCCCATTCAACAAACTAGACCTATATGGTCATGCACGATGAGGTGTCAGCTAACCATATTGATTATAGAGGGCGACTTTTACATGTCTTTCAACAAAGCATGCGTATTCATAATATTAATACTGCTGCACTTATGACCGTCGTCCAGAGGCCATCTTTGTGACCTTGTGCGGATTGTGTAAAATTCTGTGTTTTGTAAACTCTTCCCCGAAAGTCTCCATTGTTCCTCCCTCTGGTCCCTGGCAAGAGTCGGGTCATCTGGCAGGCCCATCACTGTAGCTAACATCTCGATAGCCATGTCCTCAGCGTAATCTCCAGCCTTCTGGGCCGTCTCTCCAGTCGAATGATGTTCAGATAGATATCCGTATTGAGTATCATCGACAGGTCTGGCTAAACCTATGGATGCAGCAATTAATCTATTTGGTTCATTAGTGGCAGACCTTGCAATAACTGTGAAGGTGATCTGACCTGGTTTGGGGTGTTTTCTCCCCTCCTCTTTGCTCACTATTTTGCATTGTGGAGGGTTGATACTAGATACAAACACAAGATTTAGATCTTCAATTGAAGCATCACGTAGAACCAACTCAAAGCTAGTCAAATAGTCTTTGTGTATTCCTTTCACTTTTGTAAAAAAATCATTCTGGGAAGATATGATAGCTGATTAGATTCCGAATTTAATTCATACCACCATCATCACTTCGTAACATTTTTCCAACATTCAACGCAGAAAATACTATATATAGAAGTTACTAACCTGGAGTATATAGATCAAATTCAATCACACAGGATACTGGGAAGTATACAGGATATAGACGAAAAAAATTGCTTGGGGACAGAATTATCTAAGCTTTTTAACGAAATAATAAAAACTGTCCAGAGATGCAGAAATCAGTATCCCATCACTACTGTGGGGGAAAATATGAGAAGCCGCGACAACTTATTGTGTTATCTAGCTTTTAGAAAGCACAATCTTGAAAATCTGCAAATTAGACTGGCTGAGCAGGGATTATCTTCGTTGGGAAGACTAGAGGGACATGTTCTAAATGGAATCGAGCTTGTTTTGAAGCATTTCCCAAATTATCCGATGGCTGTTCCAGGGTCAACTTCAAATTCAAGTCGTATAGAAAAAGTAACTCATAAGGATGCACAAAATATTCTAGCTAATCGGCAGCAAATCGCTGTTAGGTCGACCGAGGGAAGGGCGAACTACTAGAATTATGGTGACACTGGCACCAGATACCAGGCACGATAGTAATATTGATTTTGACTCAATAATAGTTGGTCGGGTTAGCCCACAATCAGTCGATTTAGAGGTAACTTCGGGTGATAAAATGATTCTCCTTAAGTCTTCAAAGAATGAGCATCCTAGTATGAGTGCGAATGAATATGATCAAATGATGAAAATTAGCTGTACCATGCCAGAGATACTTCACAAGGTTCAACAAGGGCATAGAGTATTTATTGATTATGGAAAAGTCGAGGCAATAGTTCTCTCAAGCACCACCGACTATCTTGTATTGAAAATAGTATCACCATCTGACACTACAGCTAAAATAAAAACAGAAAAAGGACTCAACTTTCCAGATTCTGAATTATCTTTATCGGCCATAACTTCCGAAGATATCGAAAATCTTAGCTTCATAGTTAGTAATGCAACTGCCGTAGCACTGTCATTTGTTCACTCATCTCAAGATATCCACGATCTTCATAATGCTCTGGTAAGAATAGGTAGAGGAGATTTCGGGATTATTGCAAAGATAGAAACACGTAACGGAATTCATAATTTATCAAAGATACTTCTATCGGGCCTTGATCTGCCAAAATTTGGAGTGACTTATTGCTAGGGGCGATCTTGCTGTAGAAATTGGTTTTGAAAACCTATCTTTAGTTCAAGAAGATATTTTGTGTTTGTGTGAGCTGTTATTCTAGCCACCCAAGTACTAGAGACGTTAGCAAAAAGTGGTCTGCCGACAAGAGCCGAAATTACAGATGCGGCTATTGGTTATAGAGCTGAATGTGTGATGTTAAACAAGGGTAAACATGTACTTGAAGCGGTCAGATTACTATCATTTCTTTTATCTGGCGAAGAGAAACACCATATTAAGAAGCGTCGGCTTCTCAGAGATTTAACGACTCAGTACGGTTTTTGAACTAAGATATGAAATAAAATATGATGTCAAACCAATAGTTATTGGAATAGCCCTCACTTTACTTCCTGTTAGCTATAGATGTTGATGACATCAGGAACAAGATCGATTTCAGCAGGTTATCGACAATGATAACAATCTATCTCAAATGAGATTGAAGATTACGCCGCTTCATATAGGTACAGGACTATACAATATGATCATTTTAGTCAAAATATTTTACATAGATTAGATTTATATGCTTCGTCTAGAAATGTTGATAGATCTGCTATGCAAAAGAATATGTCTACTAATAATATCTAATATAATAATATTAAAGCGAATAACAATATTAAAAACAATAAAGCTAGGAGATTGAAATCGATTATATTGTCGACAAACGTTAATGATTATGATACCGGTGAAAATAACTTGACATGAATTCTTATGAGTGTGATCATTTATTAGAGGTACAAATGGCCAGTAATAGTAACATGGATATTTGCATTAAATGTATCAAGTGTAAAACTGAGGCTGCACATATATTTCACAATAGCGGAGAATTCTGTTTAGAATGTTGGCAGCATTTCACTCATCCTGATATTAGATTATATGCGATAGACGTTGATAGATGAGCGAGTAAGTTGAACTTGCACGTACCATCAATTCTGGACTAGACAGTAGCTCCGTGTAAATATTTGAACTTGTCATGAATTAGATCAAATTGTACCATAACTTCATAATTTAGGACCGATTGAGCGCAAGTTGTATTCCAGGTACATCCTTATAATAAAATATTAAAAGTGCCTACTGACAGAGTTATATATACATGATGACTAGCCTCATAACCAACTATAATCAAATGCTTCATAGGCGAGCATCTCCGTGCGACTTGCGTTAATGCAAAATTTTATCCTGTTTTAACATGAGAAGGGATCCGTTTATATTTTGTACGACATCTTTTAACAGATCTTTTAGAACTTTTTCATCGAGCGTCATGCCTCTACGACTCTCTAACTCGCTATTGTAGTACTTCATCCATGAATGTGTTCGCTGAAGATTTTGAAATAATTCGAAAGGTAGCAGTGCCTGTTTGCCTGTAAGTATGACCGCATCCCACATATGGCTTGTAGTCATTGTACTGATATGTTTCTCTAATAAAGTCGAGCCTTTTTTGCAAATCATGTGCGATGAAAAAGAGGATCTTTTTTTTGGTCCGTTTTTCCTGCTTTATATGAGACCTATCATGAGTTCATTGTTCTACGTATATCGATCCTACTATTATTGCTGCTAACAATGTATTTTCAATAATTACTTGGTCCCAGGCTATTGCCAATCTTCAAACTATAATCCCTGTTGTCAAAGAGCTTCTTTTATGTTTCTGCTATTAGGTATTCGACATCGACAAAATCATGTTATTGTATAGAATTTATGGTAAAAATTTCTCTAACCATCATTTTTCGGTGGATTTAAAAATAATGAGATAAGGATTACAAATTTAGTTAATCAAATAGATAGTTATCTACTGTATAATTATTCCTGTATCATCCATCTTCAGAGTGTTCTTCAGCAATATGTTTATCAAGTTCTTCCTTGGATTCGAATATCGTCTCACAATCCTTACATTCATGTGACTTGGTTGATGACATTATGTATCATTTTACTTGATGTTATTTAGGACTTGTAGTATGAAACTAACGTCATATTGGCCTAATCCTGGATACGTCTATCTCTATATAGATAGTATAGTTCCATAGTTTTCAATATGAAATACTTGGGGAATACAAATAAGATAACGACTACTCTCAATTCTATTTATGAATAAATTAAGAACTTTAATTATATCCATATCTGGGATTTGGCTTCTTGTCTCAAGCATTATTTTATTGTCTTTAACCACTGGAACTTTAGAAGCTGAGGTGGCATCGACAATAAAGACAAAGACTCCAATCAAACATCTTGTCGTTATATTCCAAGAAAATGTATCATTTGATCATTACTTTGCCACTTATCCTAATGCTACAAATCCCTCAGGAGAACCAACATTTACGTCCAGTCCTGCAACACCATCTTTGAACGGATTGTCCTCTGATCTTCTACTGAATAATCCCAATGGCAATAATACAGTGAATCCATTTAGATTAGATAGATCCCAGGCAATGACTTGCGATATGGATCATGAATACCCAGCCGAACAACAAGCTTACCATGGTGGATTGTTAGACAAATTTGTGGAATTTGCTAGCTCGACTGACTCAGGTTGTACTGATCCAGTTCACAAGAAGCAAGTTATGGGCTACTTCGATGGAAATACTGTTACTGCCTTGTGGAATTATGCACAACATTTTGCAATGAGCGATAATTCCTTTGGTACAACATTTGGTCCATCTACACCTGGAGCTTTAAACCTCGTGTCTGGTCAAACTCACGGAGCAACTCCTGTCAACATAGCTGATAATGTGGCTAATGGGACGGTTATAGCCGATCCAGATCCTCGTTTTGATGATCGTTCAAGCGGCAAAAAAATAGCAATGAGTGGAACTAATATCGGTACTCTTCTCGACTCAAAAAATATAACCTGGGGGTGGTTCCAAGGAGGATTTAAACCAACTAATAAGACTGTTGATGGAAGAGCGGTATGTGGTTCGGAGCATAAGAACATAAATGGATCTGAACAGAAGGATTATGTTCCACATCATGAACCCTTCATGTATTATAGTTTAACCGCTAACCCCCATCACTTACCTCCTACCACGGTTGCTATGATAGGAAAAACAGACCAAGCAAATCACCAGTATGATTTGAGTGATTTCTGGAACGCAGCTGAAAATGGAAACCTACCTTCAGTAAGCTTTCTAAAAGCACCCAAATACCAAAACGGCCATGCAGGATACTCTGACCCATTAGACGAACAACATTTTCTTGTGTCAACAATCAATCGTATCCAGCAACTTCGAGAATGGAACGATACAGCGATCATAATCTCATATGATGACTCTGATGGCTGGTATGATCATGTTATGCCACCAATAGTAAGTCAATCCAATGATCCCAAATATGATAAACTCCTAGGATCTGACATGTGCGGACATGTTTCCCCAGGAGTATATCAAGATCGTTGCGGGTATGGTCCACGACTTCCATTATTGGTAATTTCTCCGTACTCAAAGACAAACTTTGTAGATCACTCCATTACTGACCAGACATCCATTATACGGTTCATCGAAGACAACTGGGGATTAGGTAGACTCGGAAATCAATCATTTGATGTAAAGGCTGGAAAAATTGATAATATGTTCGATTTCAGTAATGGTGCACAGGCTAGGAAACTATCTCTAGATCCCAACACGGGTATGCAACAACAGCAGACGCCAAATGGATGACGGAAGATAACCTTGTCGGTTTCATCAAGCCGTGGCAGTTAGCTCTACAATATCTTTAACTTTATTTTTAGCTTTATATTTTCTTGACCTCACGTCAACCAAAAATTGATTTATTGAAAAGTAACAATTATTGTTGCCAACTTTACCAGGCTTTCACTCACCCGTATTTTTAATAGTTCCTTTTGAAATCTCAACGGAAGAGTTTCTATTGATTTCATATCTGATTGCCAGTAAGAGCTTGCGTACAAAGATTTTAGCTATATGTCGGGATATGCCACCACTACTACTACTACTACTACAACAATAACAATAATTATTAGTATTCGATTCTCTAAAGTATCTATAAGGCTTGTCAGCCACAAACCTACCTGAACAAATGTTATTTGAGATCAAAGTACTGATTGAAATCTCCAAAGATAGTAATATTAAATATGAAATGGATCTCGAAACTGGAATACTTGTAGTAGATAGAGTGCTCTCGGTGAAAATGGTCTACCCGTGTAATTATGGATATATTCTCGATACTAAAGAACAAGATGGTGATCATATGGATGCATTTGTACTAGGCAACTATCCATTGATCCCTACATCAACCATAACTTCTCGTGCTATAGGAGTGGTACTGACTCAAGATCAGGATGGTATTGACTCAAAAATTATTGCAGTGCCCATGGCGAAGGTGGATCCTAGTTTTTCCTATGTAAATGATACAAATGATATTCCAAAGGATATGCGAGATAAACTTCAACATTTCATCGAACATCACAAAGACCTGGAAAAGGACAAGTATGTAAAGATATTAGGATGGAAGTGCAAGGAAACGGCAAGGAAACTAATTATCGAGGCAACTGAAAGATACAAATCTCAACAGTGAATCCGAGGCTTAATTTAAGAGATGGGAGTTTTAATTGCTTCGTGAAAATCCTATAGCTCGATTTTGTGGGTGCCTACATTTACAAATATGAGATTCATCACCGTGGACTGAAATTTTGTGATGACATCTCAGATAGTTGCAAATCGGTTCTGAGATTTCCCCAAAGACATCAACTACTGTTGCTTTTTCGTAGCGATTCCTATATCCTAGCGGATCGGTGCCATATAATTTGTCAGATGGCAATTGATAATATATTGGGGACAAACCTCTAATATTAAATAACTTCTCCAGCCAATCTCTTTCTGACTGCTCTCTCTGGTAATGACAACTCCAATAATAACCACATCTTCCGTATAATCATATCGGAAATAGTGTCCTTTAATACGATGTGCGGCGTGCCAAATTATAAACATTTTTAAAAATGAGATATAACTCCTAAGTTAGGGGAAAGACTTCCCACCTCTTATTTTGGGATAATAACTGGATCTTGGAATAATTATGGTTCAACATTGTAGACGTGTCTATTATAGCCTACTACTCAATTTTTGTGGTGATATCATTACTTCTAAACTACTATACTATTGCCATCTAGGAATGTATAGCAAATATGATTCCAGCTGAGAAATATGTAATAAAGATTTAAGAAAAAGACAGCGTGAGGAGATGATACGTATGATTTCCGAGTCTGCACTACTACCGCAGGTCTGCAACCTACCGGTGATTGAATTTCCAGTGATTGAAACTGCAGTTATTGAATCTCCAGTGTTCATTTACTATCGGCCCATTTAATGCTTACAGCATACTTGATTTCGGGTGCAGTTATGACTCCGATTGCTGGCAAGTTATCTGATATCTATGGAAAAAAGAAAGTTCTACTTATAATAACGATAATCTATACTATAGGTGTTACTTTAGGTGGTTTAGCATTTTCTATCTCTTTTCTATTTATTGCTAGAATAGTTCAGGGCATTGGTCTATCTATGTTTCCAATAGCTTTTGGTATCATACGATCTCAATTTCCTCCACAAAAACTAGCGGTAGCACAAGGAATTTTCATAAGTACTTTTGCGGGTGGATTTGCAGTGGGTTTAGCAGTAGGAGGACCAATAGTCAATTACTTTGGATGGCACGCGACTTTTTTTCGATAATACCTATATCTGTTGCATTAATTGTGATGGTAAATAGATTAATTTATGTTAGTACGGAAGAACAGGAATCACCAAAATCAAAACTTGATTTTGACTATTGCTGTGTATTCACAAAGCTAAATCAAGAACAATTGCAATCTGAAAGAAAAAATGCTGAGCAGGTACAGATACACATTATAAGCAGGACGGATAGAAGTAGATTTGTTAACTTAGTTGATATCAAAGGTGCAGTAACATTAGCTGTTACGATAACCTTCTTTTTGCTTGCACTGTCAGATTTAGAGAGTATTAGCAATCCCTCTAATCTGATTCCACTCATCAGCTTTTCAGTTGTATCCGTAGTTTCACTTTTGTTTTTTATAAGAATAGAAAGAAAAATGTCAATATTGGCAACATCTGCAAAAACCACAAACACAACAACAACATCGCCCTCTCCGTTAGTCAATCTTAATCTAATGATCCATAAAATTTTACTTCCAACTAATATCAATTTGATGATTGTAAGCATTACAATGTTTATGGTATATCAGAGTATACCGATATTGGTAAGAAGTCCAAAACCATTAGGATTTGGTGGTGATGCAATAGCAGTAGCAAATGTTCAACTTCCTTTTATGATTATATCTTTTTTAGTATCATCTATTGCTGGTGTTATTATATCTAAGTTTGGAAATCTCAATATCACTGTAGTAGGAAATGTGATCAGTACAATCGGATTCTTTTTGCTATTTATGTTTCACTCAACTCAAATTTTAATATCTATTAACCTAGGCATAATAGCTATTGGCTTATCATTTTCAAGGGTTGGGGGTTATAATATTGTAGCAGCATCAGCTCCAGAGCAATATAGTGGAGTTGCTTATGGGATGACAGTTCTTCTCTTTTACATTGGAATGGCCATAGGGCCAGCAATCGCAGGCCTTTATATGCAATCATACCAGATAACTGTAAGCACCATTGCAGGTTTACCATCCTATCCGTCTGCTGAATCTTATAATCTGATATTTCTTACAGCTTGGGTGATTTCATTAATATCTATAGGATTAGCCTGTATTTAAAGAAAGAAATGCCTTCAGAATAGTGGATAAAACTTGACTATATAATTGGGATTAGTCGGCAAACAAGAACAAGGGTTTAAAACATTCTGAATCAATAGTCCCCTAGTTGAGCACAAACGAAAAGCAAATTGAAGCTTGTAGATATACACAAAACCTGTTCAACTAATCCCTTGATAACAACAGTCTTGAAAATCTATTTTATGAGGATAAGTCCTCATTACAGGAGTTAAGTTTATTATCCGTTTTCAATGGATTATGTAGTTCGGCTAACATTTTGTTTTCATAATTATTTATTGTATGACATTTTTTCTTTTCAAGAACAATATGATTATAGATTATAATTTGCGAAGCTATCAGTTTTCATATATCATTATATTGATAGTGATTTATTCATGATAATTTGTTTTACTCCTCCCTAAAAAGCAATAAACATTTCAATCAAAAAAGAAAGGGACAAAAATATGGTGTGGCTGAAAAGATATAATTACTATTTCTTCTCAACCAGCATATTGCCTCAGTAAATCATGCTCTACTAAGCTATACTGCTACTTATCACTGTTGTAGTTGTACTTTTTGCTCATGGTCCGAAGTTACTGGCTGCAGGTGTGGTAGGAGGGGGATAAGCAAATCTCATGCTACTTAGACAGCCTACATGAATGTTAGTTGGAAGTATTTGTCCTTGAATTTCGCCATTCTCATGTGCAGTCGTTCTGACAGTGACATAAGTGTTTTTATCTGCAATTACCTTGTCTAAGTCTGTGACATTCTTGCCAAGTAAAGGTCCCGATAAAGCTCCTGGTGTTGAACTAAAGGGTGCTTCAGCATTTCCACGCGCTTTAATTTCTCCGCTTCCCAAAATTCCATCGACTGGTCATCCAATTTGTTTTTGTTCTGATAGAAGAAGCAAACAGCTTACAGTGTTCCGATTATTCTATAACGCTATAGATAGAAAAAAATGACTGCTCCGTTCGGCTCACCAGTGCGAATGGAGGTGAGAAAAGATGGTCTGTATCAATGTAGATGGCAATTGTTTCCTCATTTCTGGGAGTGGTGGGTCATTCGGCTTCAAATAAATAGAACATTTGGTATTGCGATAAGTATGGAAGGCGACCAGTTGAAACCAAGCATTGGATTCATCGGCGTGGGGCACATGGGTAGTCATATGGCCCAGAGGCTGCTCGACGCCGGTTACCAGGTGACCGTGTATGATCGTACTAAGGAGAAGGCCCAGGAGGTGGGACAACGGGGAGCGCAGGTTGCCCAGACGGCCAGAGACCTGGCTGCCGACTGCCAGATTGTGATGGCCTGCGTGACGGATGACAGAGCCCAGAAAGAAGTGATGTTCGGTCCTGATGGCGCGCTTGCCGGAGTGCATGGTGGCTCGATAATGATCGATCTGAGTACGGTTTCTCCAGACGCCTCACGCCGTCTCTTCCAGGCGGCGAAGGAGAAAAATGTTCCGATGATCGATGCTGCCTGTATCTGGCAGTGTACCACAGGTGGATGAGGGCAGCCTGGTGATCTTCGTCGGCGGAGAGCACAAGACTTTTGAGCGGTGCAAACCTATTTTGGACGTCCTGGGTAAAAACAGCTTCTATATGGGTGCAAGCGGCATGGGGACAACGATGAAGCTGGTGGTCAATACCCTGCTTGGCCTGGGGATGCAAGCCCTGGCCGAAGCGATCGCTTTGGGTGAAAAGGCTGGGTTAGAGAAGAGATTGCTGCTCGAAGTCCTGGGGCAGACAGCCGTGCTCACCCCCGGTCAGAAGTCTAAGCTTGAAAATGTCAAGCGAGAGGAGTATCCAACCAACTTTGCCCTCTCGCTTATGCACAAAGATTTTAGTCTGGTGTTGGGCCGCGCCTACGATTTGTCCGTGTCCATGCCGGCCACAGCCTCTGCCCAACAAATGTATACTGCTGCCATGGCAAAAGGGATGGATGAGGATTTTTCCATCATGATCCAGTTCATGGAAGAATTGGCCGGTTTGTCCACAATTTCGGAAGAACGAAGGAGAAAGTAGGATGATAATTATATTTATCAATGGAAAGTAACATATTATTCTAAGCTGTTTGGATCCTGCATGTAAAGAGATCAGTGTCGTTTTCATTTTCACGATTGTACAGTTCTCTTTACCAGTAAAGTGATGTAAGTATTAGATTTGGCTATCATGAAAAGAAGTCTTCAAAATTCGGTATTTGTTCTTCTCCAGTACTCATCTCTGGATTATGTTGGGAGTGGTAGGCATTTTTTTAGATTATTTTAGACCGTCTACACCGATTTGATGACATCTTGCAATGGACGTTGCTACCAGGACATCAAACTCTTCATTTTTGAATGATTCAAGGACAGCAGATTGTTCATCCTGACGCATTCCAACATCTAGCTCTCTTTTTGCCTGGCCTACAAATCTTGAGGCTTTTATTCCATTTTGAGCCAATATTTCAGTTATCTTTCTTGCAGTATCTCTGTAATGGGTGAAAACGAGAGCTTTTGGTCTCTTGTTAGTTGAGTCAGAGGTTTTCGCGAAAATAATATTGTCGTTGTAAAAAGAGTAATGCTGTTTTAAAAGGTCTACAAGATATCTTGTTTTTGGATGTTCTATTTTTAGACTGTTTAAAAGTGTTTGAACTTCTTTTATTCTATTATCATTTAGCAGAGATCGATGAGCCTTCCCGCCATCCTTTTCAATTCTCTCGAGAAAAGCCTTCAATGATTGAGATCCCTTGCTTTCTATAAGTTCTGCACAATACATAAGTGTAAGAGCTGATGACTGTTGCATCAAGGCTACATAAAGTGATCCTCTCTGTTCGTCCATAGTAATATTTATTTTATACTGGATCTCCTCTCCTAGTTTAAGGAGATCGCCCTTAAATATCCACTTAGGATGTCTTTTTCTCAGTAATCCTTTTTTTATGAGAAACTGAAGTTTCTCTTCAAGCATGGCACGAAGGCTTGAATTTATATATTTGTACTCTTGAGGGATAGTAAACCATTTCCACGTCGTATCTATTGGATTTATGTAAAGTTTTACATCCATATCCTCTTCGTTCCTGTATTCTATCTTTTCAATGAATAAGTTATCACACACCTCGTCCATTCTTTCTCTTTCTGATCCGGGGCTGGCAGTCATAGCAAGAATTACAGGATGTAAAGATTGTTGAACGTAGTACCTGGCAATTGAGGTATAAGCAGCTGTCAATAAATGTTGTCGAAGACCTTACCATACTTGGCGCGAAGATCATTCTTGCAAACCTCTAGGGAAAGCAATGAGTGCGGTATTAGGTGGGTTTAGTATCAATGGAAAACTTATCATAATTGGTACCTCGGATGAACCTCTTGAAGTATATCCAAGTTTAATGCTTCCCGATCGTAGGTCAATCGTAGGCTGGTCTAATGAGTCTTCGATTGATTTGCATGATACTTGTAATATCAATATGGTCACAATAATACCAATTTGCATAGTTAAAAAAAGACTGGAGAACCTATATAGGTCAATTAGAAAGAAGTCTTTCGATGAGGTCTAATCGATCAACCACTTTCTAAAAAGGTGTTTACGACGTTACTGAAATGTTCTGGACACTGATACATTAATCCATGTCTACCTCCATTTGTCTGTACAAGTCATGCTGCCAGGAATATCTTACACCATTATTAATGAATTAGCCGCAGGCACAGAAACGTCTTCAGTTCCAGTTATGGCTAATGTTGGTTCAGATATTTTTGACAGTTGATTACAAACACCAAGTTTACGTATGGACACATAATACCAATTAAAAGAGAAGGAAAATATTAGCTGCTAAGTTGATTGTATAAACTATAGATGACGAAGGGTAGATACCAACGTCTTGAAGGACCAAACCGAGAATCATGTGATATGGACTATTCCTTTAACTGTTAACGCATCCTCATAATCTTTAGTTCCATATTTAAGGAGCCATTAAATATGCGTGCGAAATTCTAGCATACTATACAGATTTTGCTATTCTGACTGCTTAGAAGTCAAATTAGGAGCGTGAAGGATTCAAGTTTTTAAAGCTCACCTTCATAAAATATCTAGCTGACTTGAGAGGTTCGAAACGAGAATTAGAAAGGATAGCTGAGGATGCGACAACTGACTGTTATGGGGAGTACGAACAGATGGCGTGCTGGTGCGAGTATCTCCAGAGTGTAATAGAACTTCCCTGCAAATGCAGGATTGACCAAAAGGAGCTTTTGTTGACCGGTTTCGATGTAGGTAAAAGTGGCTTGTGTGTTCTAGCAGTGGTTAGATTACACACTGATGAATTCAAAGTGGCTGCCGAAACAGTAACAATACTTGATAGGAAATATTCCAAGTATTTGGCAGCTTATAAGGAGTGGCTTTGATTTCCTCTTATGCTATTACTAACTACTATAACTTGTTAGATGACTTGAATATAGAACCTGTTATAAATTTTAGAAATAATGCATCTTTTATCGGAATCGAAGGATGTCCATTAAGAAGAGGTGAAGTGTTGCTTATCAGAAAGCGAGGATATAATGGATGGAAGCAGCTAAAAGATGCTGGAAGAAGTTAGATTGCAGAGATAGTATTTACTTCAATCAAGAGGGCCTGCAGCTCACGTTCCCATATCTGTGATTCTGAATATGGACAGCCTTTTTGTCTTCTTTTTCTTTATTGCTGCTATAGTTGGTGTTTCCCGTTCAGATGGTTGTTGGACAACAGCATCATCGTTCTTTTCTTTGGGTATTTTACCATTGTACAACCACCTTAGAAAATATTTAATACCCCCAAGGTAATCATTCCAAGTAGTAATCCATTTGCTATCAGGATCCAGGTCCGAATTTTTTATTTTTGTGTCAAGAAAAGCTATGATCTGATCCTTCCTTTTAATACCGTAAAAGTTAAGATCTGCATCCAAGAATTTCGCAAAAGCAAAAGCGCCCGCTTGTTTACAAATGGTTGGAAATTAGAGCCATACTTAATCCCATATGGAGGATCTACGTAAATCATCTGCACCTTTTCAGCTAAACCTTCCTTCTCTAAAAGAGAATTCATAACAATCAAAGAATCTCCAGCAACCAATCTGTTAGACCATCCGAGGGAATGTTTGTAGAATTCAATCGCTTCTCTGATCGGAGGGGTTATTTTCTGAAGATTCAAAATAACGAACTAGAGTTTGTTGCTCTTGCAATCCTTTCTGTTTTACTGCTTCTATAATAGTTAATGGATCTATCCTTTGATGAACATGTAAAGATACTGTATCAACGTCAAAACTTATTCCCTCCACCTTTCCAGCCCATTGAAGCTGAGGATCAAGATGGGGATCAAATTTGTATGTCTTTTTTCCGTTCAAACTGTCAGTTTCCGCCGTAACAAGCCCCACTGGAGGGTTATTTGCTCGTCTTTTGTCATCATGAATATATTGCTTTACTTGATGATCTCGATTTTTCAGAATATGTGCCGTTACTAGCCAAAGCAATAGAGAAGTTCACTGAAAACCAAAAAAATAGACCTAAATGGGAATTACTTGTGCATACGTCATCCTACGACCAAATCTGAACATGGTTAGATATATGAACTATGGCAACTAAAACATGTACAAAATTGGTTGACCCTTTTCGTTAGTATGGATAACAAGGGGAGTGATAAACGCTTAAGGTAACAGGACTCTACAATATATGGTTAGGCTTAAACATTAAATTACTTCATCCTCTCCCATGTTCCTGGAATACTGGAATCAAGCCTTGCTATAGGCTTTGTTACTATTTGGCCCCCAAGACCACTCCAGACCGCTGATGATGTGTTCACTAATCTTAGTACCAAGGTTCGAACAAGTATAGATGAAAAGGTTCCAGTAGAGGCACATAGTCTATTCCCAACTGCATGTGAATTCCTGATAAGTGCTATAATAGGAATGGGTTATGAGATGGAGAAGAATTTCTGGGCTTTTCCTTACGACTGGAGACAGTCAAATGAAATTTCTGGGCAAATGTTGACTAAGTTCATTGAAGACAAAAACTTGGATAGGGAATACTTCATTTCATTTCAGCCCCCCTTTTGATTTTAATCAGCATGGAGATACTCTTGTAGTTACAGAAAGTGCAATGGGTTCTATGTCGGACTCGCCTGCATATAAGAACTCCAAGTCTATTTCTAATATGCATACAGTATTACCCAATGATGATGGCACTATCGAAGAAATCACGAAATTTCTTAATCCATAGTATTTCTTATTAATACCGAGATAGTATCTTTCTTTCTCTTATCTATTGAATAACAACAAATTCAAGATCAGTTATTACGGTTAGGGCTTCAATTGTGTTACATAAGGACGAGTTATCCGTGTTCTATGGTAATGGTTCAAATGCGGTCAGTGGGATTTGATATTCGTGATTTGATATATCATCGGATAATTTTTGCAATTGATGTCCATATCTTTTGGTTTCTGGATCGGATTTTTCAAGGTTTTTGTTCCTCTTCATCCTACTAATAGCAAACCCTCACCTCACCATAGGTTAATGGTCTCTATAATACTTGTATCAAGATATTCATTCTACTTCATTAATGAAAGCAATCCAACCGTTTAACAATCTTTTACCCTTTGGAGTCATTGAGTACAATGTCATCCTGATAGGTTTATGATTTGTTTTAATGTTGGGGATATCTTTACCTTCAACATATCCTGATCTTCTAAGTCTATTTTCTAACGAATCCCTTAAAGCTCCGGATACTTTGTATATTTTTCCTTTAGTTTGAACAGCTATTTTTTCTGATATTTGAGTTGTGCTCAATGATTCTTTTGAATTGTTTAAGGCCATTAAGACAATAAAGCTATTTGATATTTGAGCTCCATCTATAAAATCATAATTTTTGGCAATTTTCTCCCAAATATAACCCTCACCTTCAGTTTCAGCAACTTTTTTCATGTATACACGAAAAAATAATATTCTCATTAGATTTAAAGAATAGGTTAGAATGAGAATAAGCTAGATGGATATCTTTTTTGATGTTTTTGTTATATTACATGATGTTCTTTAGAACCTATTTACCCCGAAATTTTGCCAAGCCAAAATATATTTTCCTGATAGTTTTTCTGGATCATTTAATACATAATGCCGTGCACTTACTGATCTAAAACGCCCTGCCAAAACTTCTGCCTCATCTAGTTCTAAAGCGTTGTTAAATCTTATGACATTATAATGTATTTTCCTCAATACAATATAAGCTATATTTGCTTCTCTTTTTGTAATTCTATGTGCTGCCTGTATATCATACATATCAAACTTTGACATATTACGCAATTTTTCCCAATAGTTTGTTGGCAATATGGTAGCTAAGGCTTTTTTGTTGCCTCTTGTCCAATTTATAGCAATAACTGACAGACCGTTTTTGCAGTTTGCAAGATGTAACTTTTCACACTGACAGCCAAATGATTGATTACATATTGGTTTTTCTTTGATGTAAATTAATTCTCCTTCTCGCAACCCTGAAAAGAGTCCAAGTCTACAAGTGAAGCCAATATCACCGGGTATTTCTAGAATCTCTTTTATTTTCTCTTCAACAAATTGTGGGCTCACTAAATAGATTCGGTCCTTTTGATCTAGATCTCTATTGAGTCCATATCGCTCAATTATTCTTGCAATCAGATATTTTACTTCTTTGTTTCCATATCTACTGACATAATAATCCCCGAATCGCTTTATTGCTTGTAATATCCATGACCTCTTATGGTTTGGTAGTTTAAGTAGGTGGACATCTGGACTTGAGCTAAAAAAATAATCAACATATCTTACATAGTAGCTATGGTAACAGTTTGCAGTATGAGTATGATACTTGCTTAGTAACCATTTGTGTAAGTCCTCATCATCTATTTGCTTCCAAAAATCGAATTTTTCGCTTATTTGAGCAGTCAGCAATCCCGTTGTCTGTGTTTGTACTTTCAAAACTTGTACTTGTTCGTCATCGGTCAACCTTCTCAATTTTCCGGCTATTAGTAAGTTACAAAGGTCTTTTAGAGTGTTGCACTGTAGGCTATCTAATTGTTTATTGAAGAGATCTACTTCATTTGTCCTGATACTAGCACCTACACTTAGCCAATTTTTTTCTGTCGTAACTCCATGGATCATTATTATATATAATAACCATAATAATAAGCATTATGGTTTCCCTCTTTGATCTACATATATTGATAACAATCGTCCATTCTTGAGCACAAAAATAATGTTAAACCACCTTAACACCTAAAACCACCTTATTTTATATACTGATTAATTGAGACATGGGCATAATTCAATTCTACATTTTTCACCTATCATTTAGTGATGCATTAACTACATAACATGTGTTTGATTGCTTTTGGTCGTTGACTACGTCCGGTTTTATAATTGTAGTAGACAAGGATTTGATACAGTAGTACTGACAGAAGTACTATTCCGGCAGCCATCTGATATCCTCTTACCGGTAATGGGTCTATTCTGAAAACAGATTTAATATGCTCTATTAATGGTTCTATTGATTTACTTCTCCAAGAGTATATAGCCTGTCCTAACTCAGATTCATAGAATTGGATTAGCTCTAGTCTGTCAGCAGGAGTATGTTCATATCTCTGTACTGGACATATCAGTTCAAATCCTCTGTTTATGCTAAGATCATATAGTTTTTGATCGTCATAACCAGAATCGCCTATCATGTAACATATTTTTTCTTTTGTTATGGTAGTAGTTGTAGTCATCGATGATGTCATTGGATTGTACATCTGGTTATCCTGTATGTTGCCAGTTGTAAAATCAGCTGCTAATGGTACTATAGTCAAACCAGTACTTGATATCATATGTAGTTTGTAACCAAATATCCATCCTTTAGTATGGCTGAATCCCCATCTTGCGTCAGTATCTATGCCAGAACGTGGTACTATACCTTTGATCATAGATGATTTGTGCCAAACAGATCCTTTGGCTTTGAGCAAAGTGCTATCTATTGCAACAATGTATGGGTCTATCATCCTTTCAGATAAGAACAGACTGGTCATCACAGCAATCCTTTCCTTGATGTCTATGGATATGGTCTTAAGACGTCTGTCAAATGTTCGTCTATCTGGTATTTGGCTCAGACCACATCTTTTTAATATCTTCTTATTGTAAGGATAATCCAATTCTAGGAATTTATGTAATGCATTGTTAGAATCCAGTCTAAACCATAGTCTTATTATGAAACATCTCAGAATTATGCTAGGTGAATAGACATACGGTCTGCCCCTTCCCCTTCTTTTCATCTTTTCTGGTTCTGACCATGATATCAATCCTATCAAATACAAAATACCAAAAAGTATGGATTCAGATTTACTACCATATACTATCCTTTGGGAATGCTTGATTATGTTTCATCACAAATTCAAACACTCAAAGGATAGCTTTATCCTAATTCATCAATAGACATTGCCAAATACGAATCTAGAATTATGTCCAAGCCTCGATTAATTATATTTTTTGTTATTTTGGATGCTTCATTTTGTATACTAGATACATGTATAAAAAACACGTGGGTAAGGTGGTTATATTATTATGAGTACCTACAAATCCAAAGTAGTGCAAGTAAATGGATATTTCTATCAATATGTAAATGCTAATAATAACAAATGCAATTATTTACTTCCAATTAGAGAACTATGTGTTAATCAGCAACGGTGATCTGTTCCTCCTTGAAGATAAGGTAATGCTATGCAATAGTTTGTCATTTATCTAGATTCGAAGACAGCGTGTATTTAAGGCTCTTGATTAAGAACAGGATAGAAATAAACGAGGAACTATATCGTTATGTATAGATAACTCAAATTTTGGATGTTCTTGATAGTCAAAATTGATATGGTCGGTAGTACATTGTAGCTCAATTCTAAGGTAATTATAGAATAGTGTCCGTTCTGAAGTCTTATTACAGCTTATAGACTGATGAATTTATTGTAAAGCATTACTTTCAATCCTGCTTCTACTTTCTGTGCTCTAAATTTCTTTGAAAGTAGATCTTCACCTAATACTCTTTTGATTGAAGAGAACACTATCTCTGCAATCCATCTTCTACCTGCATCTTTTAGTTGTTTCCATCCAGCATATCCTACTTTTTTGATTAGCAAGACTTCATCTCTTCGTAGTGGACATCCATTAGTTCTGATTGCAGATGCATTTTTTCTAATACTTATTGCAGGTTCTATATTCAAATCATCTAACAAGTTAAAACTCCCTCTATTATCATGAGCCTTATCCCCGTATACCTTGTCAATATCATATACCTTAGTTATCTCTCTTATCATAGAACTAAACTTTTTGGAGTCATGAATATTGCCTTTAGTTATTCTGAATGATATGATCTTCTCTGATTTAGCATCGACTGCAATATGCAGCTTGACAAACTCTTTTTTCTTCCTTATCCATTTTTGTTCTATGTAATCTCCTTTCTTTGTTATAGTAAGACCAGATGCATCGACTATAACAGCAGAAGAAGCCATATATCTAAAAAAGCATGGTATTTCCATGAATCAAGTGGTATATGCGTCATAATAACGGCTATGATGGACAAGGATGCAATAACGGTAAATGTATTTCAGAGTGCAGATATTATCCTAAATTTGGAAGAGTAGAAGATGAAGAAGTTATCCAAAGGCATAAAATAATTGCCTATACCCTCCGAGAAATTATATAAGATATCCCTTTTCATCACACTAATATCTCTAACTTTAAAATCGTCTTCATACCTGCTATCAGTGGAACGAACATGGTTTGTAATAGGAAAAGATCTATTGTCATTTTAGTAAAAAGCGTTTATTATTTTTATACATCGGTGTATAGAAGTCCTTAACATAGGAGCAAGATGTAAAAATCTTATCTGCATGTTAAAACAGAAAATCCTGAATATACTAGAATTCCGTGTAAAGACAACAGAAATTGCTATAGGACTTGCAATTGCTCTGGCTATTGGAGCAACATTAGGACTTGGGATACACATACACACCTAATATTTGCTGGTGACAGTAATGTTACTTGTCACGAGTATAATGGAACCTAGGTTAGCGAACCATCTATTTTTTGGGCTGGTCGAATGCAACCGGCTTGTCTTTATATGCAGAACTGCTAACAGAGACACGTGATTCAGTTCCAGGACCCTTTGGATATACTACCGCTGCAACAACCACCATCTCATCATATTGGGCTACAATTATCTCATATTATTAATTCATGAGTATTTGAAAATGCATAGAGCTAAACTTTAAGTATATTTGTAGACCCATTATCTTTATCTAAGTGTATACTTAAAAGGACTAGTAGATATACAATATGGTAAAAGATCCTGTATCTGGAATGATGGTTGATGAAAGCAAGGCACAGCATATTTCAGCAGTGGCAGGAAAAAAGGTCTATTTATGTTCTACTGGGTGCAAAAATCGATTTGAAGAAAATCCAAAAAAGTATGGATATTGAGTGAGTGCGTCGTAGTGCAAACATTCCTCTTAAGTATTTTATATACGCAGGTCAAAATTGGAAAACATGTAGCCAGGTGAAATATGGTCATCGGATAGGTATCTCGGTATGGAATTCCATAGTTGCCAACTGACAATTTACAGTACTATAATGTACAGGTGAGATCATGAAGACAGTTACCGTAAGTATCGATGGCATGATGTCAATATGTGACGGGCTAGGAGTTGAAAAACGACTTTTGACTCATCCCGGAATACGACACATTGAAGCTAATTTCCTCAGTGGCACAGCTACAGTCGAATACGATGAATCCAAGACGACTTTGGCTGATATCAAAAAGCTTGTCTCTGAATGCAGACTATCACTGTGCAGGTGAATATGTTCCCGAGCACATAGAAAATCGTGACAGAAGTATTTATCCGTGTTAAATCCTACACAACAGGAACAGTACTTAATTAACCTACGTCGGGAAAGAGTGCAACGGATGCTGTCGACGGGTGCACCACAGTCCGACATCGCCAAGTCCCTTAACGTTAGTGAGACTACAATATCGTCCGACGTTGCGTTCCTGCGCTTCACTGCTGTGCGACGTCAGTCTCACTTGTTACCCTTGATGGGAGATGCGATAGAAGGAGAAGAGATAGATACTACTGCTCCTCCACCTGCTGACACTGATGATACTAATGATACAGAAGAAGACATGTTGTCTAGTCCCGCTGCCTAACCAATAGAATGATCACTATAATGAACATCCCTAGCTGAAACTCTCCAGAAAGTTAAATTACCTTCAGTCTTTTTCTCTGCATTATTATGATCTGTTGTAACAAATTTGCCCTCATTGATATTATCTGCATCTGATAAGTAATACTCTTTACCACTGCCCTTTGATTTGAATAGCATTTGTACACCATCCTTATCTCTATGGGAGCAACTATTTTATCCAGTTCAGTCATGCAATAATACATCTCTAGTCTTTTTGTGCTTCTACTCCCTCATTGACCACGTCATTTAGATGTTGAATTGCCAATACTGTTTGTAGTTGAACCTGTTGAACTGGTGGCGTTAGTAGCATTACCTCCACCCAAAGGAGACCCTGACGTGTTGTTGCTGGCAGAACCGGATAAGTTTCCGTCTGCAGCATAGGTAGGAATTACTGACGATGCTACTAACACTGTAAAAATTATTGCAGTAGCAGCCGCAAGGACAATTCCAAACTGTGATTTAATGTTTGACATTAGATCTAATAAAAATCGAATTAAATATTATTGCTTTCAAATACGCCAAAAACTTCGGTTGTGTGCGGCTCTGTAGAAACCATATTTTGAACACCGTTAGAGCTTTGTAGGAGCACAATGCAATATGGACGTTGAAAGAATCAAGATATGTTAGGCTTGCAAATACTATGTACCGTGTTTTGAGAAATTCAAGGATACCATTGTTTCTTCACAGGAAGAGTAACCATGTCTTTACGATGTGGCAGCATTTAGTATTGCTCACAATAAGACAGTACGAAGGTAAGAGTTATAGGATGTTTGTCGAGTGGTTAATCGAAGCCTATTACCTTAGATTATTTTTAGGATTATCACGTATTCCTCATTTTACAACATTGCAGAAATTTACAGAAAGAATTAACAATGCATTGCTTGAAAAGATAATTTCGTCATTCATTGTAATTAGCGGTACCAAGCATATCTTTGTAGGAATAGATTCTACAGGATTCAGGATAACTCATGCTTCACAGTATTATACTGAACGAACAGGGTTGAGAAGAAAATATGCGAAATTATCTATTGGAGCCGATGTATTACAACAAATCATATGTTCGATTAAGATAAGACGAGCTCCTACAAGACATGATAATATAGATTTCAGACCAATTATAACAAGGACATCAGATATCCTTCCATTATCTGTAGTTACAGCTGATAAAGGATATGATAGTGAAGATAATCATCTTTTAGTCAGAGAAGAACTCCATGCTTTCAGTGTAATACCTGCAAGATATGAACATGTACCAATATGGAAGACACATGGGAGATACAGAAAGCAAATGAAACGTGGCTATTGTAGGGTGCTTTACAATCACAGAAACAAGGATGAATCCATAATATCAGTCATAAAAAGATTATTTGGAGAGCACATTACGTCAAGACTAGTGAGAACACAAAACAGGGAATTATCATTCAGATGTATAGCCTACAATACCCACAGATTAACTAACCTTACAATAATCACATGGTTTCTACAAAGCCGTTGTGTGCAAACATTACTAATACATAAACTCATTACGAGTACCATTAATGAGGTTCATATTGTACAATTGATTTCTTGGAAGGTAAGGAGAGAACTATAATAATCGTAATATTTTCCTATATCTTTCTATTTTGCGTATACAAAAGCAGTAATAAGTGTTTTACATAATTCCAAATTAGTATTGTATCAAGAGTTAAATAAAAGAATTCTAATCCTGAGGGACAGATCTTTTGATATTGAAAGTAGTAAAAATGATGGGAATTCGTCTTTAAAACTATCATTAGAAAATAATGGCTTCGCTGTTGATCTCTTTACTGATACATTTTTGGCATTGCAAACATTCAACGACAATATGTATTCCATGATAATTGTCATGATGAATCTAACCAAAACTGAGGCATTTGAATTATATTATCAATTTAGGAATATTGACAAAACGATCAGAATATGCTTTCTTGATAATTAGCAAAATGTTAAATTATACTGCCTAACATAATTTCGTGTAACTACAACAAGCGTTTAAACAGATAGTAGATGGGTTGATTGATTTGACGAATATATGTTAAGAGTATAGTATGCGATATTGAGGCAATACGTATTCCAATTTCTTTGAAGGTGTTCGTCTACCATATTATTTTTAATACTCAACGATGGGATGTATAATTTACTTCTATTTCCTATAATCTCCATACCTGTGTACTATCACGCTAAAAACACATGCTATGGTTCAGATTGCATGTTTAGTCTCAAATATATTTGAAATATTAACTAAATATCAAGATGGCTGTCATTGATGATATTCCACGGGGTACAATAGATAACAATGAAAATACTATAATTGATACCCAAGAGAGTACATACTATAACAAAATTAGTTGTAGGGTATGTGGAGATAAATTGATGGTTGTCAGAAAGTGTCGTTTTTGCGATGAGCCTTTTAATTGGGTGTGCGTATGCTGCCTTGCGATGTATGACTGTGATCATACTCACCAATTGCATAAGTGTTAGGATTTGTTGTTATAGTCACAGATTCTATCTCTCTCAAACTTTATAATGTTATTATTTTAGTAATTCACGAATTTTACATACTTCTGTTTACCTATTTTAGCACAAGATTGGATAAATGACATTAGAATAGAATCAGTGGGTTTTATGGTAAATTTTACACCTATCATCATTATTTTGCATATTTAAAAACAGATAATATATTCATCTATCTATTCTATATTTTATAAGAAATGATATTCTCAGTTACAGACCCATATCATGTTAAGAGATTTAGAATATATTCACTTAGGATACAGAAACGAAATATGACTATCTTTCATGGATATGTATAAGAGGAGTTGAATCTAGATTTTTGAGTTTTGGAATTTTTGAAGAAATACTAAGATTGATTGAATACATACCTATTCGAAGTGACATCTCAACAAACAGTAAGTTGGAGTACTGGGTAACAATGGATTCCCAGTTTCATTTTCATGATATTGATGGTGTAGCAACTAGGCTTGGGATAATAGAATCAGATATCAACACACTTGTTAGTCTTCGAGATATAGTCAAACTACTAAACAAGTTCTTAAAGGATGCTAAAATAGAAGAGATAGTGAGTAAAAAGCGATATAATCTCTTACAAGATACTATGCGTAGTAATAGTTACTTTAAATATTCTTCGACATCTACTATTCTACATCTTCTTCAGGCTTACCATTAAAGAATCTATTATTTGATTTCTGTCTTGCAGTATTGGAATCAACAGAAGGAAGTGACCTTACTGCAGATAGAAAGGAATTTTACAATGATGCGAGAATAGATACAAAGCTCTATCTTACGCATTGTTCTTATTTACTTGGTTTGCACAAGAGACTGACAATTCTATTGGCTGTAATTGCAAATGAGCCCCTACTGCATAAAGATAAGGATGTAAGACAACTTATTACATTACTTGCACGATTATCAGAACCAGACAATATTGACATCTATTTTGATGGTGATAATAATGGATTTAATATGAGATATGCCACATATTTACGAGAATTAAGAGATCTAGCGATTCAATCCCCAGTATCCAATGGAGGAAAACGTACAATCAAAGAAGAAGAGGTAAGGATCAGATAGACCTAAAATGCCCATAAATCTCTAAAGAAAATTCGAACGATAGATTATCAAAGACCAGATTCCTTGATCTGGACGGCAAAGTGATCAAGAAAGACTATTGCAAGCTTAGAAAATATAAAATGATAGACAAAAAAGATAAATGTGTTGTACTCTTCAAAATCAATCTAAGTGGACTGCGTTGTCCTGTGCACTTTTTGATATCTCATTTTTATTAGCTTTTCTAAATATCTTATTTGCAAAGCCCGATTAGTTCCGTCATTAGAACCCTAATTAGTAATATAACCAAATGTAAACACGCATTTGCAACGTAGAATATGCATGTTTGGTGCATATTCTAGCTAGTGGTTACAAAGATAGATATCGATTTTCATCTCTTTTCTGTATTTACCATGGGAAGTGTAAGTGGCTCTTCAAAACAAGAATTAGATTTAATTATTAATACTTACTTTGGCAGCCACAGTTTTGATATAATAATTAATCGTGACGATTTTGAAGGAAAGACTAGACCTAACCTGATCCTGATCCATTCTGTACAAGTGACAAAGTTAAAAAATGTATAATCCTTAATCAGTTGGTTAAGCATAAGTCTCGAACTCTGGATGTGTCCTGGAACATATCGTTATCAGATAATATAATCAAGTACATGTTCAAGCATACTGCGAGGCGTTTCTCTATTTGTTAACACTCGACATAAGTCTTGTTTGTTTTACATTTGAACAGCAGAATGTCTTTTCTAGCTATGACTAACACTATTTCCACTGCAAGAGCAAAGTTAGCCAATTCAAACAGCTCATTAACATCAAATTTTTTTTATCTGATACTTTTTCCTTTCTCGTAATCATAAGGGGATTCAAATCTGTTTGCCATTTGACAAGGATACGATATACTGATCTGATAAATTAAAAATGTAATTATACATTGAACTCTATGGCAATATCCTATGATTCTATCTGTCTTCAGATTGATTAGTATCATGCTAGTAGGTTGATGAATTGGAAGATAATCCATTGCTATATCTATAATTTCGGAAATAGCTATAACATGGGCATGCTGCCATCTAAATCAAAATTTGGGAGATACAAAATATATGACAATAGTCAGCCGTGCCTGAATTTTTAGCATTAAGTAATAAGATAGAAATGCAATTATAGGAGGAAACAAAATGACTAGAATTATTGCAGACATCATGATTAGAATATTAGGAGGAACAATATTAGCAGGATTGCTCGTCTGGATATGGCATACGTGGTAGAAAAGCAGATAATAATGACTAGACAAATATATTCCTTGGCGGGAAATAAGTGTATTCAGCGGCACTATAGAATTGGAAGACGAGAATCGCAAATGAATCGCAATTTTTTCTAGGAAATGATAAAACAAGATCTTAGAATCTTATGTTAGAAGGGCAATAGATATTAGTTTTGCAGATGTGCCAATAGCAGTGAATGTTCATGATACTATTATGACTACTGTTTTGATAAATAATAAGAAATCTTAAGTTTCTTTGTTTGCAAACAAGGTCGATGAGATTATCAATTTGATTGCATTCATACACCTTTATACTATTAAAATTCACATGCTGCAAGAAAATTATCATGTCAACAAAAAAGGAGGCTGATTCTATCTCCATGTATAGTTTTGTTCTTGCATTTAGGCCAATTACAGTCAGTCATCAGATGTCAACCTCTTCTTTAACACTGACTCTAATACTTCTTTATCGATACTTGCAACAACCTTATCGGATGCCGTCTTCATGTCTTGGATGTATTTCAGACCATCTGAATCTATGTTTCCACTTGGATTAGCATCAGCAATACTCTTTATTGCAGTGCCTAGACCCATTAATACCGCTAATGATTCATCAAGAGTGAATGTTACTGGTTCTGGCTTATAGTTTGATTCTATCTCAATCTTATCCATCTTCATCTACTCCTGGTCTTCTTCAACTATCTGTTCCCCTGTATCTACATCTAATTGTACGTTCTTATTTGCCAGGTCTACATGATGATTTTGACCGGTATAATGTGCTCTTAGAGGTTCTGCACATCCATACTTGAGACATACTATACAATATTTCTCTGTTGGTTGACCACAGTAATTAAAGTTTTTTTTCTAGATGTCTTCGCATTTTAATAAGAGATGTTATACATCGAACGATCCACAATATGCTCCTGTCATTGCCTTGTATATGCTGTACAATTATTAACACATCAGTCCTGTCTGGTTCTTGAAGGTCAGTATATAACCTCTTAGTCCAGTATGCCAGTTTTTGTCTAGAATATAAAGTCTCTCATTTTGTACATTATCTTGTTGTTATTAGATATGTTCCACTTACCTATGTCATTTTCAGTTAAATTGCTGGACGATGCTTGTTCACAACTGATTTCTTTCTTATTTCTTATTTTTGGGATTTGAACCGAGGATTCAATAGACTATGAGGACATATCACCAAAGGATCGGTATAAGTCATTACTTGTAAAAAAGTTAAGCACTCTATGCGTGCAATAAGCAATGCTTACTCCAATCAAAGAGGCCATTATCGCGTTTTCGATGTGAAACTAACTCAATATAAAGATTATACAGGTATCGTGAGTTGAAAATGCTCTTTTTCCATGATGAATGTTTAATAGACGAATTAATGTATAATATATCATTGTAGCCAAAAACTGGTATTCTGAAATATCAGAGTCACAATACTCTGCCTCATCATCTCCGCCCCTATATACTAGCACGTTAATCGAAAGGTTGTTGTTTCGGGTAGCCAGAAAGTGGGTCTCAGGTACAACGTATAAAGATGCATTAACAGCTGCTAAAAATTCTAACAAAAGAGGAATCTCGGCCATTTTGAATTTCCTCGGTGAAGATAATACTGATAGTAATAGTGTTGAACAAACAGTAAAAGAATATTGTCTGTTACTAGATCTCATCAATACTAATGAAATTGATGGATGTATATCGGTAAAACCAACTCAAGTTGGTTTAAAGATTAGTAATGAGGAGTGTTTACATAATCTTAGGAGGATCTCTAAAAAAGCAGGAAGTCTTAGGGAAATTTATGTGGACAGATATCGAATCGTTTGAGGACGTAGAAATGTACAATTTCGATTTACCTTGATCTTTTGAAGGAGTACTCATCAGTAGGAATAGCCTTACAATCCTACCTTAGAAGAAGTGCAAGTGACTTGTTGCATATATTGGAAGAAGGAGCAAATGTTAGAATAGTTAAAGGTGCTTATAGACAAAATGAAGAAAACGCCTTTCAATCAATGAGTGAAATCAATTCAAACTTCTCCAAATTGATAAAAATGCTATTTGAGGACGAAAACAAAAATAATCTCTTTGCCATTGCGACACATGATTCTAGACTCATAAACAATGCAATCGAGTTATCAGAAAAATTTGGCATCGATAAAAAGAAATTTGAATTTCAACTACTTATGGGTATTCACAACGAGTTGAAGGAAAATCTTGTAGAAAGGGGATTTAAGACGTCTGAATATATCCCATACGGCAATCAGTGGCTTCCCTACTCTATGCGCAGAATTCGCGAGAGAAAGAGAAACATCCTACTGTTAGCAAGATTCTATTCTCCAGCCGTGATTGACTAAATGCAGTTACTAAATGATAAGTACTGTTACATATGCTTTTTATCACTGGTTCATCGTAGAGCCGTAGGTGGAAACATCTGTTTGCTATCTAGTCATTACTTGTTGAATTTAGATTTAAAGACTAAAATTCTCACAGTTTCATTGTAGTGTTGTGTAACAAATGAATAAGTGAACACATTTGTGTAGCTATTTATTTCCAGATGGTATCAGTCAGGTAACAACAGTCTGGCTCTGCTCTCTGAGAAATTGAGGCAAAGTAATAAGGCCCTCCTGTTCCTTTGCCCGTCGTGCCAGAATCTTTCCAACCACCAAACGGCTGAGAACCCACCATTGCTCCTGTTGTGGCACTGGACGCTCTCATTTAACGTTATATATAACTCCAGCTTTCGCATTCTCAAGAAAACTATGAATCTCTTCTTTCTTTGTACTGTAAATACCTGAGGTCAATCCGTATTCAGACTCATTACAAGCTCTGTAACGCTTCGTCAAAGTGCTTATATTTTGCTACACATAGGATCGGGACAAACAGTTCCTCTTTAAATAACATATGCCCTTTGGGTAAATCATCAACAATTGTAGGCTCTACATAATACCCATACTTAAAGTCGCCGTCTTCGTTTCACAGTCCGCCTATTATTATCCTACCATCTCTGGATGCTATTTTTGCGAATTTCTGATAATTCTTGTAAGCATTGGAGTTAATTAACGGGCCCATAAACGCGTTCGGGACAAGTGGATTCCCGATAGATAAATTTCTTGTTTTCTCCACTAATCTTTTTATTAATAGTTCTTTCACGTTTTTCTGGACGTATACCCTTGATCACGTGGTCGCATTTCTGGCCAGAATAACCAAGTGCCTTTACGATCCCTTCTGCGACTTTATCAATGTCTGCATTTTCGGTAACTACTACTGGATTCTTACCTCCAAGTTCTGCGATTATAGGCCGTGGTCTAATAGTACACTAGATTGTTCCATTATTTTGTACCCTGCCATTTTAGAACCAGTAAAAACAATACCAGCAACATCATGACTTGCTATAATTGCTTTTCCAATTTTCCTTCCAGAGCCTGTCACAAGGTTTAGCACTCCGTCAGGTAGTCCTGGCTTCTTTCATAATTTCTACAAATAGAGTTCCGATGATAGGAGTATCGCTTGCAGGTTTTAAAATTACTGTATTACCAGTGATTAGTGCTGCGATACTCATACCTACCAGGATTGCAAAAGGAAAATTGAACGGAGCGATCACAGCCGACACGCCGTAAGGTTTCATCAGACTTTTGCTTCTTTCATTTGTATCTGCATCCTTAGTTCGAATTATGAAACCGCTATTTCTATCCATCTCTTCTGAATAGTATCTTATGAAATCAATCGCTTCGTCTACGTCAGCAATGGCCTCGTACCTATTCTTACCGTTTTCATAAGAAATCCAAGCTGCGGATTCAAATTTACGCTTGGATATCAGATTTGGCAACAGCGTTGCAGATATGAATAGGAGACTTATAACCAATCTTCCTCCATCTCTCAAACGCAGTCTTGGTCGTCTCTTAATAGCCATTTGCACATGTTTTATTGTTGCGATTGAGAAGTAACCTAATTTTATTCTTTTATCTATCGGCGAATATCGACAAAAGTCTCTGAGGTATAACAGTTTCACCGTTAATCATCATGGAATATTTTTTACCTGAATTGCGACTTGACATTCTTTATTGCACTCACATAGCTTTCATGAAATGCCTTCTCTTCGTGTGATTTCAAGTGTTTTTTGAGAGTATGTTCATTTTCAAATCTCATTTGACTTATGTCACTCTATTGCTCTCTGATTGGTTGTCCTTGTTTTATTTCTTATCCCATAAAAGCAACTATTCAATATTCATTGTATTGTATAGGGCTTTTATGATGTTTTAGTCCATTAATACATTCTAGTATGATATGAGTATGAATTTCATTCTAATTGTCTGATTATCCCTGATTTCTCGAGATAGTTGACGCATGCTAACGTAAATATTAACTACAGAAACTCTTTTTGTTGGTATATTGTTGAAGGAATAATGCAATCATTTCTTACCAACGATGCATATAGCTTCATTACTGAGTCTCACAGCACCCGAGTCCTTCGTCTGCGTATTTCCTTCTGCCGCTTCAGTAACTGGTCCCCAGTATCTCCTTTCTTCTTTCTTCTGTTTGATTAGACAAGGTTGCGTGAATGGGAGTGGTACCGTTGACAGATGCGTACGTGTAGAAGCTTTTTTTGTTATTGTAGACTCATGTATTTTTAGCCCATCTTCATAATTTCGTATTAGAAATACACCATCATCACCACCATCTTTCTGGTTGATACCTTTGATGTTAGGAAGTATCGCTCTTGCATCAGTAGCTACCACTAAAGAATCATATTCATAAATTGTTTCTACTCCACTTTGCAGATCTATTGCATATACTTCCTTTTTTACTCGGTCTATTTTCTGTGCACAGGTATTAGTAATAACATCTATCTGGTATTTTTTTTTGAATACATCTGCTGGTCTTTCTATTAGTTCTTGAAACTCCTTTACTATACCTTCAATGACATATGGCATTCCACATGCACCATAAGAGACCACTTTTTCATCCTGAATTATCTTTACATCAGCATCAGGATCTATTCTTTTAGCTTTTGAACGCCCATTAGGGAAATCTGCAGCAACACCACCAATAACTAGTATTTTCTTGTTAGTCATATGCAATGCACCATTACAAAGTCTGTTATTATCACAGTAATATTTATAGAAGATGTGAGTCCAGGTAAAAAGTCGCCAAAGTAAATATAGCATATACAACAAAATTATTATTGTAGTCTAATTCACAGTCAAGTCTAAACCAATCGCCCCACATCGAATCCAATTGGACCTATATTATCACAGAAGGATCGTGATAAATTGAGATAGATTCTGCTGTACCGTGATTGCATATCTCCTTTTGAACGTCAAACTCTATAATCAATGTTGGACATGACAAAAATATCAAAATTCTTTTTCATTAAATTTCGCTCCCTATATTAGTTTGGGTGCGATCTCCAGATCGGGTCTCTACTTATTCTTAATTTGTTATGCTTAGGTAGTTACTATTGATCTAGTATCTATTGTCTGTAAACCACTCATTTCAGTCATTTACTTTAGACAAATTTTAATACATCGTTACCTTATACATAGTAGACAAACTTGTCTTCAATAACTGCAAGAATTTCGAAAATACTGGTTCCCATAGACGATTCCGAATCAGCAATGAAAGGCAGCAGATTAGCATTATTGATAACAAAAGGATTAAACGCTGAGCTTGTGGCCATCCATGTGGTACGTAACAGAAGATGCACTAGTCGCTACTGACTCACTTATTGAAAATTTAGATACAATAGATCTCTTGCGTAATTAGCAGTTATGATTCATTAATGCTGCCTATTTTGACTGTATTCTTAGATTGAAATCCTGTTGTAGAATTGTTTGAAATGATGCTCGATTTTTAGTAACGAAACTCCCTTAGAGATCTATGGAAGCTCATTACCTTGGGATTTTCTGTGAATGTTCAAATCCTATGTTGGATACGAATCGATACTTGCAATTCTTACAGAGAAACTTTTGTGCTAGACCGCTCCTATTATGGCGCCTTCCATTTTTGATGTAATATAGTGCTCTGTTGCATGATTCATTAGGATTTTAGGTTATGCAAGCCGTTAGTTAGGTCATTCGATTGAACATGTTATACAGAGTTGCCTTTAGGAAGATTTCCTTTACCATATTAGGAAATTTTCAGCCTGTTACATGTTCACCAAACATTCTTTTAATTGAAGAGAATGCTGTTTCTGCCATCCACCTGTGTCCATAGTCCACGCTACGCTTCCATCTTTTGAGATTTGCTTGTTGTTTTACTACAGACATATTCCTAGCATGACAGTTAGTTGACCTTACCTTGGAATTACTTCTTGTCTTTATACCTGGTTTAATATGGTTCTTTGACAGGTATCTAAAATTGTTATTGCTGTCGTACATACCATCTGCTAACATGCCCTTCACATGATTATTCTCAGAAGCATTGTCCACCAGCTCCGTAGCATCCTACCATCATGTACCTCTTCACTAGTTACCTCCAAAGACAGGATTCTTTTCTTCTTGATGTCAACTGCTACATGTATCTTTAGATATCCTTTCCTAACATGCCATTTATGCCGCATTCATTCACCTCGATTAATCACTTTAATACCGGTACTGTCTATAGCAATGACAATATCATTTCCTAATTTTTCATTGATTTTGATTCCTAGCCTGTTTATGCGTCTACTAATAGTACGATAATGTGGTATACCTGGAACCTTTGTACTTGCATGTGCTATAACTACGCCCTCTGTCTGTCTATATGGGAGATGAAAAAGTCTCATGTAACCTAGGATCCTAATAAAGGAATCTGGATAGTCGTAAGGTTCACCAACCTTACCAAGATTCATTTGAGATAATTCATGATCCCATCGATCAAGTACATCAAAATCTAAGAGTACTTGGCCACGTCTTACTAATGAATGATTATACGAAGGCCAGTCAATCATGCCAGAATAATTATTATTGGGTAGTGAAATGCAGAGTGGTCAAATAAATATCACTTACAACATAATGAATCGCGCAACAAAGCATAATATAGTATTAAAATGAGGCTTCAGGATTCAGGAGGGAATTAATGAATTCCTTCTACTAGACCCAATTTGGGATTAATAAATCCCCGCCACCTCACAAATGGTGCTGACGTAGTAAGAGCATTGCGCGGTTGCAAGCGGATGTATTTTGGCATGAGTATCTCGTCACCATATCTTCAAGTGACGGCGATTGAGGAGCCGCAGCAAAAGAAATCCCCGACTTCGAGATTCTCGTGAACATCTCGCAAATGACAGTTTCGCAGATGAAGTCTAACTGAAATGACCGGGTCAGCTCAGGCAGCAACAACATTGGCTCGGCGAGCAAGTCCTTAACTGGTCTGGAGTGCCTGTAGCACATGTGAGGTCGACGCTCTTCCTGGAACCTTTCTTCTCTAGCCTGTCTGGCCTCATCAATCGCCAAAGATGGGACAATTAGATTGCCATTTGGCTCGGCGCGAACTTCACCAATTTCCGCTAGCGATGTGGCAAGAGTCGTTTCCACAATTTTGGAAGATCCCACCGGTCACCTAGGGAAGGTCTATGAACTGACTGGTCCTCGATCAGAAGACATGAATGAGATCGCAAAAGAATACGCGATCGTACGAAATCGCCCAGTGAAATATGTGGACACACCATACGACAAGTGGCTGGCTGAAGGAAGAATTATTGCCACTCAATTTACCTCAGTACGTTTTTCACCACGTTTCCACTATAACTACGCTCATCGCGGAAAATCGCTACGATCGGTTGACGTCGGACGTGAAGTTAACCGGAAAACCAAGTATGAGCGTTCGAGAGTATGTAACTGCACATCCGGAGGTATTTTCTGCTGTCGTAGCCCACGCGTCATACAGGTGCACCACCGTTATCGATGGAGTTTTTACACATTATGCGCGAGCATGGTGAAAAAGTACAAGCGCCTATTCCGACATTCATCCACACAAGTGAGTTCACGCTTCAGATCGATCTTTTCAATGGGAGCATTGATCGTTGCTGTAAACCAAACTCGCGAGTGTTATCTCGTTCATATGTATGTATCTCTTCACATGTTTATATTGCAGAATTATGTGAATTCCTCATTTACTAGTTTTAGTAGAATTACCACTAAAGAAATTATTGAGTAACTTTACTAGAAAAACTGGCAGCTCTTCTGCAATCCAGTGTCCTGAATTTGGAACTATAATACCCTGAACATTTTGAGGGTATAACTTCTTTTGATTGTAAAAGGGATCATCTTTATCCGGATTTCCGTCATAATAATAAGTCCGGATTACTTCGAGAAAGAAATTGTCAGTTAACTCCTCTTTTATGAGTTGTATAAAAGCGAGAAAATTTAAATCGTCATTGAAAAACAATCGCTTGAGTTCCTCTCTGATGTACCCACCATCGATAAAGAACATTATCC
>CAVPXM010000060.1:0-96438 GCA_963709405.1 uncultured Nitrososphaerales archaeon | reverse complement strand
CTATGTCGAACGTGTGGACGGTATCCTTTCTTGATAACGCCAATCTCAATCTCCGGAAAATCATATCCTTTATCGAGATAAAGGTTCTGTTTCTCTTCATACATCTTATGAGATGATCTTTTAAATACGATATTATCCAGCGTTCTAATAGTGGCCTTCATGTCATGCGTATTAGCCATAGTTATAACAACAGGTAGTGGAATGCCTTGTCCATCGGTCAATATATGACGTTTTGTTCCTAACTAACTAACTTACCTCTATCTGTAAGATTAGGTCCAGCCAGTCATTCCCCCCTAAAGGTGCCTATACAGACTATACTATCAAGTGATTGCCATCTCCATTGAATGCCTAGTAAATCATCATACACTTTTAGCAGCCTAGTCAACAATCTTCGAAATACCTTAGACGTAGACCACTGCAGAAATCGTCTATGAAGTGTCGAACCTGAACCATATCCTTTTGGCAACATCTTCCATTGACACCCAGTTCTTAATACATATAGAATGCCATCCAGTACCTTCCTAAATGATACTGCTGGACGTCGTCTGGTATTCGCTGGTTTTTCTGATGGAAGTATAAACCTTACCCATCCCATAACTCATCTGGGATTCTCTTGACAGTTGGAACGTACTTGATTCTGTCGTAAGCCACACTTATGAGGAAAACGCTCTCAAGCTATATGTCTATCTATTTTTGGGATCGGTTCTAAGCCAATCATTGAAATATTAAGGTATAATTAGCCGGCTCTGTGAGATAATATGAAGACCTATTTCAGCTTGGGACTCCATGAACAATGCGGAGGCCATTCAAACTGTATATTGTATTTGCACAAAAGATGTTGTGAATCTTCAGCATTGTTGATCAAATAAGAATACATTAGCGTTTATTCATTAGGTATATTTAGATGATTAAAATATTGGATGAGAATGACTGATACAAATATCGACTTCATATAAATAGTTTATTTCTGCATCAAATCATGAATTGACTCTTGCTTTTTTATTCCTTCGACCAGTATCATATATGTCATATGTGGGCTTACTAGTTCCACATTTAACTAATATTCCTAACTCCATGATTTCTGACCTATCACCTTCATTGCTTGCTACTGAGAGTGCGCCCCTTGAATGGAATCTGACATGGTTTGAAGCAATAAAAACGACTGGGTATTAACTATGGTACTTACTCGAGTAACGTCAATATTACTGCTTCCTGCATTTACTATGGTGTTAATCTTATTATCGTTACTTGTAGTTACCACACAATTTTCGTTTGCACAGGATCCAAACGGGCAGGCATATTCTATCCCTTCCGGCTACAATATAACCGCACAGAAGCCACATGAAAATGGTAAAGTTTGTAATCAAAGAGTTCCAATAATTGGATTGACTTCAAGCTCAAGCGAACGAGGTAATCCGCCAGAATATACTCTAGATAGGAACATAAACACGCGATGGTCAAGTCAGGGGACAGGAGCTTATATTCGTGCTGACCTAGGTTCAGTAAAAACTATTTGTGGCGCAGGTATTGCCTGGTTCAAAGGGGACTCTAGACAATACACATTTGCGATATCTACTTCTAAAGATGGAGTAAATTATCAATATGTCTTTAAAGGAGCAAGCAAGCAGGCCATACACTTCACCCAGAGAATTATCGACTTCACAACTCAGATTCTAGATATATAAAAATTACCGTATTTCGTAATACCGAGAATAATTGGGCCAGTATAAGTGAGATAACTCTTTATGGGCTAAATACATCTACCAATCCACCTCCAACTACCAATCCACCTCCATCTACCAATCCACCTCCAACTACCAATCCACCTCCAACTACCAATCCACCTCCATCTACCAATCCACCTCCAACTACCAATCCACCTCCAACTACCAATCCACCTCCAACTACCAATCCACCTCCAACTACCAATCCACCTCCATCCGACAACCACGCACCTATAGTCAAAGACATTACTGGTCTTACAACCCCACAGGACACATCTAGACAAATACCGATAACGGTGTATGATGCTGACACCAAAGATAATGCCACTATACAAGTAGTTAAACAACCAAATCACGGAACCGTGGACGCTGGTTCTACACAGAATAGTTTCAGATACGTACCGGATAATGGCTATCACGGGATAGACAACTTCACATATCAAGCAAAGGATAATCACGGTGCAAAGAGTAACGTGGCTATGGTCGATATACTAGTGGAACTAGTAAATCATCCTCCAAAAGCCGAAGACATAACCGGAATAATAACCTCTCAGGACAGGCCTGTAGAGATCAATGCGAAGGTAACTGATCCGGATAGCGGTGATACAGTAACGACAAGTCCTGTCAGCAAGCCCGCTCACGGCTCTGTCACAGTCAATAATACATCAAATATCTTCACATACTCTCCAAATAAAGGATATTTTGGAGACGATAACTTCACATATCAGGGTGTAGATAACCATGGAGTAAAGAGTAATGTGGCAACTGTTGGTATAAGAGTAAATGCCCCGCCTGCTGTAAAAGATCTAACAGTCTTTACTGTGCAGGATACGTCTATCGCGATACCCTTAACTGGAACAGATCCTGATAATGCACGAGGAGATACTGTGACTCTAAGTGTAGTAGACAAGCCAACTCACGGCAATATCACTCTAGATTCAATCTCAACAAGGTATGTGTACAAGCCAGTTTCTATCTATACTGGAGACGATGCATTTACCTATCAGGCAACAGATAGTCACGGCGCGAATAGCAACTTGGGTAAAGTGAGTATAACGGTTTTACCTGCAACGAATCCAAGTCCAATTCCTCTTCCACCACCATCAACTAATCCACCACCATCAACTAATCCACCACCATCAACTAATCCACCACCATCCGAGGATCATGCCCCCACAGTTAGCAATGTTACAGGCCTCACAACAACACAAGACACATCTGTAACCATTCCAATAATTGTATCTGATCCTGATCAAGGAGATAGTGCAACAATTACCAACAAGAGTGCTCCTACGCACGGAAAACTATCGCTTGGTCCTACACAAAACAGTTTTGTGTATACTCCAGCATCAGGCTACTCCGGACCTGATGGTTTCACAGTCCAAGCAACTGATAATCACGGAGCCAAAAGCAATATAGCTGACCGTAACTATTACGGTTACCCCCTCAACAACTGGAGGCGGAGGTAGTGGTAGCAATTCTGGGCAGGGCATTGACAAGTTTGGTATAAAGGAGATTTATCCTACAAAGCCGGGTGGCGAAGAATGGTTTATGAATACGCAAGACCCCAATCATGACAAGCAAACAAATCCGCCAACTATGAGCAAAAATCCAGACGGTTCTTTCAAAGTGACCTCAACACAAGTAAGGTATGCAGTCTCCACTTCGTCTGGATATAATCCTAACCAAATTAAAACGAACAACCAGAAGATAATGATACAACAAGGATATATGCAATCACCAGGCGACTGGAAGAACGTAGAACTAACTGGTTATTTTAAAGTCAATAGTTTTACCAGTTCAACCAATAATGGAGCAGCACATATAGAATTATTAGCACGTGGAGGAGTGCATACATCAAGTAAATCGTGTGAAGGAACAGCATATCACTCGAACCTGTATGAAACTGGACGGAGCAAATTTGAAAAAGAGCTTGAACATACAGCGGGCTATACTACAAATGATCCCGAGAGATCTGGAGCAACGAGCAAATTAGACGGAAGATGGGTTGGATTAAAGGCTGTCTACTTTACTCACGCGGATGGTACGGTAAAGATGGAACAATGGATTGACGATGGTTCAGACAATATTAGTACACTTGGCAATAAATGGCATAAATCGATAGAATTTGTAGACAACGGAAACAATTGGGGAGGCGGACATCCAAATTGCGGTGGTACCGATAAGACAATGATCACCTGGGGAGGCCCTCTTACTCACTTCAGATGGGATAACATAGACAATATGGACATAAAATTTTTTAGTGTAAGAGAAATTCAGCCCTCGACGGTTGGGTCTGCAACCACACCGGCAAGGACTTCATCTAATCTTTCAAATAGCGAAAGTGAATATTCTCCTCCATCCATAGTTAACATTAATCCCTATATCGAAAATAAAAACAACTAAAATACATAATCATTGGTTTTCTTACCAGACCACAATCACATAGAATCTAACTATCGTTACTGCATTCACTATTGATGAGAATTCTTATGATCGATTCTAAAGCTATCTGACTAAGAGTCGAATCATGTACAAGATTAGTGGTATTACCATTTGTCTTCTCTACAGGAATGTTGAGAATTTTCATCATTCCTTCGCTTGTTGACATATGCGTTAAATGACATTTATGCGCTGTTTACTCTTTTGGTATCAGCAGTTGTCATGCAGGATATGCTTTCGTTTCTAGATTCTCTCAACTTTCTTGCCGCAAAAAGGACAGAATTTTATATCATGAATACCTATACTGTCTCGAACCATATACAAATGGTTCTAGGATCTTCAACATACTCCTTGTCAACTGGATCAAAATAATAAATTCCGATTCCACCTGCCTGGCCTTCGGTATAATTATTCTTCAAATCTTCACCACGGATGTTAATTACATTTTTCATTTCTTACTAACAGTCTCACATAAAAATTCTTTTCATTTCTTATTGACAGGCTCACAGATCAGACAATATCCTAGGCTACATAGGAAGTGAATAGCCTCGTGATGTTCACACTCAGACAATACTGATTTAACTGTAAAACATGCTTTAGAGCCTTGATATAGCCCTCAAGTTTTGTTTACCCATCAAAATTATTGTGTCCAGAGATATATTCGCCTAGCTTTACATCAAGCTGCATCATTATCTGTTCTTTAGATAGCTTTTGCCCTTCTCAGCCCCCGATCCGTAAATTTCGGAGTGTGCTAAATGCGGTGTATTCACTAGCCAATCAAATTTTACTCCGAGCATTGATAAAGTTTGTTTCATCGATGCTAGATGAGCAGCGCATGAATAGAACCAACTATCACCAACCTCAAAACGCTAATCTACAATTTTTTTAAAATCATAATAATAATAACATCTTTAAAAAATAGATAAATCATTAAATTATTTTGGCTTTCAGGTATAAGTTTATTTTTATCGGTTATTGTTTCAATACTAATAATATTGCATTGAATCTCATTATTGAGAATCATCGATTAGAATAAATCCCTTTTTCAATTATCTTCAGGGGATTTAAACGATGAAAGATCGATTTAACATACCAACACACAGCGATAGAGCAATAATAGGATTTACAATAATCGCCTTCACAGTATTGATCTGTACATCTTCGCTATCACAGATATTATTGATATCTGCCTCAAATAATTCTAAAGTATTGGCAGTTGGCAGCAGGTAATGGAGCAAATGTTACTAAAAGTAACAATTTCGTAACAAAGAATGAAAGTCAAAATGGGAGTTCCTCAGTGACTGGATCAAGGACTGATTCAAATAGCAAGACACTTCAATATATTTCGAACGTACAACAGCTTTTAAACCAAACTCTTGGCGCTTATCAAAAGCAGAATTATACAGGTGCCTTGACTCTTGCGGCTAAAGCGTATCTAGATAACTTTGAGTTCGTTGAAGGACCGTTGCAGCAACATGATAAAACTTTAAAACAGAACACTGAATTCATGATAAGAGGAGATCTGAGGCAACAAATAAAACATAAAGCTCCATTAGGTGATATTCAAACACTGATTAGCAAAATTAATATCAATCTAGAACGGGCTGAAAAAATTCTGTCTGCGCCTTAATTTTATTATTCACCAAGATCAAGCCATCAAGAATTGGGCGTATTATCAAAATTATTTGATCTGATCTATGTTTCGAAGTTCGGTGCGATTGTGATAACATCGAGTCAATATTTGGTTGATTTCAGCTAAAGGAATCTTGTTTGTACATGTATGCCTTAGGTTGAAATACTTAGATTATAGAGCTAAGTAGTGGCCATTAGTATTCCTTTAATGTAATATGACGTTTTGTATTTTATTATTACCATCTTTTTGGAGATATCAATAAATATGCTATTCATGGCGTCTTTTCATCTATTAAAAGAATGTTTGGTGACCATATAACAGCTAGAAAATTTCCTAACATGGTAAAGGAAATCCTTCTAAAAGCAACTCTGTATAAGATATTCAATTGAATGATATAACCATCGGCTTACACAAACTAATCATGACAAATCATGCAACAGAGCACTAATTACCTTTCTCTCTTAAATTTGATTATTTTTTATTAGAATCTCTGTGTTAGAAATCGTCCTAATGAAGGACAACCAGTTGCCCTCCCATCGTCGGAAGATGATACTTACAGTAATACTGGAAAACTCCTTCATGGTCTGCCTTAAAAACAATTGTTGAATTTTGTCCGGGTGACACGTTTTTGTCGATGTTGTACGGTGCACCTAGCGTAAAGGTGTGTGGTTCTCCTTGCTCAGTATTGTAGAAATGCACCGTCACAGTATCGCCTTTGTTCACGGTAATGGATGAAGGAGCAAACAAATCTGTTGGTATTCCTAACTTCGTTTCATTAGCGTCAGGGAGATGTGAATTGAACAAGTAGACTATCTTGTTTGTTGGCACTGTTGTTGATGGCTGCTGCGCAAAAGAAGATACAGGCCATACAAGAGTTGCTAGGTACTGTACAACTCACCGTCACGATTAAGCTAACTACAAGTAATTTATCATTTTTCATTTAACTAGTCTGAAATGTATGTGACCTATAAGTCTGATATGTACGTGTTTTGACGCTTTTCCAGAAGATTTAAAAGGAATTGGTAAATGATATGAGTGATATAGAATTAATTTCATTATTGATTTTGGTAGTTGGAAGATTGAACGCAATGGCCAACTTTCTCACATACTCAAAGATAAGGAAGCGACGACCATGAGCTGTATATGTGGCCATGACCAGCGAGACCACGTCATCTTTACCAAACAACACGGACCGGCCTACCTACCGGCTGCGGTCTGTATGTGCTACTGCTTCACTCGCAGGAAAAGGTACTTCGGATACAATATTAAAGTTTAATCACCTGAGCATAAACTAAATGGGCCAAGGACTAATTCCTCACTAGATCATAGGACAAGTACCTATTTTTCATCTTTCACCCTGGTAGTAGTAGTGGACCTTATAGTCCGTAGACTTTTTATTTTATTAGTGATTACCTCGTTTAACTTCTGCATTGTTTGCGCTTCATTTTCCACAACGATATCGTACATACCAAAAAGTTTGCAGTATCTTTTCATTTCTTTAATCTTCATAAGTTGTTCCAGTGCCAAATCTGTGCAGCCAAAAACTGTTTCTATAAAAATGAAAGATTTTTCACTATTATGAATTTGTCTATCTCTTGTGAACTTAGACTATAATGTAATCCTCAATATCGAGTCGCATACAGTAGAATCAACAATGAGACACGGAGATGAAAATAAATGTAGTCAAATTTGAATCAAAGGAAGATGGAAATTTAATGGCTCTAGGTGAATTAGTTTTCGAAGAGAATGGCAAACAGGCCGGAATAAGCGTAGTTGATAACAACATACCAGAACCAATTGCAGAGATATCTGGACTAGGTAGCTTAAAATTCGAAGGCATCGCCCATTAGTACCGTTTGGAAAATGCGGGTAAGACTAGCGCATGAATTTATTGGCTAAGTCAATGGAAAGGGTATAATGTACGGAGAAAATAATAAAGTGGGTTCCTATACAATTGACGATATAACCAAACTGAATAATTCATGTGGATCTAGCAGTAGAGAATCATCTCGAATTACGACTATAGGCGGAACAGCACCTAGTAGTAGTTCCAATACCCTGAATAACAAGATGATAGTATTGAGCTAGAGCAGGATGAAGGTGGAAATTATACATTCAAAGCATGGGAATGGAAATAGAGAAGGAATTTCATCTTCTTATCAATTTTAAATATTTATCTGCAAACCCATGTTTGACAATTCTGAAATCTATCTCTAAGTGACTATATAAAGCACAATTCAGCGCTAACAGATAAATAGACAAGAAATCAAAATAAATTACAAACTTTTTGTTGCGAATCTTCGGCTATAAAATAAAACTTTGCAGATGTACTATTAGGTACGAATAACATATTGTCGTTTAGACACGTAACAAAATTTTCTTTCGTAGTTCTAGTCTATCATATCCGGAGATGAGCACGTAAATACACGAATCTACACTTTGAATTAAGAATAGATTCATTTCAGTAAGTTCATATCATAACAAGTTCGATATATTAGAGTAGGTTGCATTTCTGATTATTGATAGGATTCTAGAATCGATATTCTCAAAAAAGAGAATTGAGTATTCGATTAAATACTGATGGAAGCCGATTATATCAAGAAAATGGAACGAAAATCAATATTTTCAACCAGGTCAACAATAACGATTTCTGCTTCAGCTATCGTAATGTTACTCTTGACCTCTTCTATTAGTGTAATATTGCCACAAGTAAACGCCCAGACCTCCCCGCCAGCAGTATCAATGAATATGTCCTCTCAAAATGGAACAACTACTACTAATAATAATGGTACAAATGCAATGTTGGCATCCACTGCGGATTTGGGTAATAAAAAGTCGTTTTACGTATTCTCTGAAGAAATGGAAGGAATCAATGAAACAAAACTCGGCATTCCGGGAGATGTATATTCCCATTCAGTATTGGGGGCAAATGAGGGTGATGCGGTAACTATACACTTCTATAATCTTGACCCAAGTGACAGACATACATTAACGATGGGAGCACCATATAATATAAATAAGGATGTAGGGCCTCTACAAAATACTACAGTCACGTTCACTGCAGAAGATCCTGGTGTATTCAGATTCTATTGTAGATATCATCAACCTACAATGGCTGGACAGTTAATAGTCCTTCCTCCTCCTACTGTAGAGAAAGCTACACCGGCTAACAGCATTATTACCAAATAACGGAATTACTGAGGGACAGACGCCACTTATTTTCTTTCAGTATTACTAATATGCCGCAAATTTTGTTCAATGTAAGATGACATTGTGCATTATCTTATTACCGTCATTTTGGTGATAAGAACAAGTATGCTATTCATGGCGTGTTTTCATCTGAGAGATAGATGACAAATGCTCTGCCATATATGGTATTAATGTAAAGTGAGCCAAACAGTAATTCTATTAAAATATATTGTAATATCTCGGTTCAATTGTTTTCAATATCTCGATAAATTTTCTAAATTTAAACATTTTTATCGCTTTCACGCTGGCTCTATTTTCTCAAATATGATATGCTTAAGTGTAGTATGAGTTGCGGTTATCTTATTACAAGCCGCCCGTAGCCCTATATGCGTTATCATCTCGTGCTGCTTATGTTTTGTCTGAACGGTCAAGACTATCTGGCTCATGAGATTTTAGATCTCTGGATAGTAAGTGGCTATATATATGATTGAAGGCTCATCCTAATATAATATGCGTCATGCTTCAATTGACTTTCATTTATGACGAGTTCCTCCGCTTCATCTTAGGGTTATGCTAGTAGTACCATATGATGCAAAACTAAGAAACATAGTTACTCGGCAAAAAACTTGTCTATTCCTGCATGCGTCGTTTTCTAAAAACATACACAAATGACGCGAATTACTCATGAAATCATAAGGAATCATCTTAATCCAGTTATCTTCTACCTCTTGAGGTCGTAAGTATATATCTAGTATGCCTAAGAATTGTTCAAGTGTGAACCGTTGATTAACTACTTCGGTCATTGGTTAGCCGACCTCCTTATTGTTTGAATTCAGTTTAGGTTTAGCATCTGGATTTTTCGAATAATTACATATGTGTCCAACCACATGAAACTTATCACCACTCTGCTTACAATTTTTACAATACCACTTACTACCGGCCCAGTAAAGGGCCCTAATTTTTAATCTTCGGGCTTCTATTTCTGCATCACTATCTAACGTCTGCTTAGGTTGTATCTCAGATATAGATTCTAATTTACCAGAAACAGAAATTGAGTCCTTACCCCACTCCTTCCGTAAGGTCCGTATAATATCGTCAGAACCCACAGAACCGTCAGAGACTGGATTTTGAGCGTGAAATTGAGCTGAATTCTCTGACGATATGTCTGACGATATTTTATTAGAGTCTATAATATCGTTAACCAGCCGACCAAGAAATATTTTACACTGGGGTTTTGATCAGAACCAAAAAATAAGGTTACAAATTAAGAAATTCCTTCATTTAGAATAGATATCATAAGAGAAGAAGTAGACCCTCAGCCCTTTTGTATTTACATTAGATTCTAAGTAAATCTAAGAGCATATTCATATAATAAATGACTTATGCGCTCAAGTTAGACGACGTCTCTATTAATTATCATCTACAGTAAATCGCACTCTTTTATTGCATTGGATTAATAGAATGTCCAATGACCTTATCACCCTTCATTATAATACAGCATGCACATTTTTGATTCAAACAGACTCCTGCTTGTTCATGCTTACAAATAGAACATATACATGGCTGTTGTTGGTGTTGGACAAGGTGACTACTAGAATTACTAATTATTTTCCCATTCTGTTGCCGTTGTTGTTTTGATTTGTCATCAGCATATAACCATAATAAAATCAAAGGAATACCTAATACAAAGAATATGCCTATTGTTCGTATTGGAATCCGTAAGACAAATAGAAATATTCCAAAACATAATGTAGCCATGCCAAGAGCTAAAAGCCAACGTGTTGTAAGACTTTCGACCATTTATAGAATTCAAGCACCCCTATCAGATATATGACCTCTATTTGATATATGGTATTTCTTCATGCTGTTCTCCTTCTCCTTCTCCTTCTCCATTCTCTTCTTCTTCTTTTGCACTATTACTACTAGTTCTATTATCTGCTGTTGCGAGTCTTTTTCGTTTTCTTCGTAATTTCCTTACTTCTTCAAGTATTTCTCTTAATTGCTTCTCAGAAATCTTTGATATTCTAGAGTCACATTCTATACCTTTTGCCTCTAGAACCTCTTCTGTTAGTTCAATGATTTCGTCTTTCTGCTGCTCTTCTTCCACAGTTAGCATATTATTGCTTCTAAATCGAAAGAAGGCAAATTCACTCATTATGATTACTACTATTACGACAGACTTGTTATTATTTAGCTTGTCTTATTTGAATTTGCATTATACTTTCATGGTAAGAATGGACAGCTCGAAGAAAAACTGTTGACGGGATTCAATATTGTAGCTGCTAATCAAGGTATCGTCTGCATACCAAAAATTAATGTAACGTAGTCTGAACATTAGCCAATTTGCAATTACTATCATAAAGTAAATCAAAGCGCTAGGAATAGGATTCGAGCCTAGAGCCATGATTTGGGACTGTATCATGTATCCAGCCATGTATATTATATCGTGATAGGCTTCAGAAGACTTTAACGCTTACATGAAGGATTCTATTGGATAATTATAGATCCATAGGCGCTGACTATATTAATAATGTCAAATCTATGCACTTTTATTATATGATGGGGATGATAATAAAGGGACAATATTGGCACGGGTTCGGTGGGATTCAATACACTAATGTATGTAATCTACTTCTATGGTTTTGTGCTAGTAGTCTACTAGCAGATGAGCGAGTGGGTACTGGAATTGGTTGCAGGACGTGACTGCTCTTTTATAAAATTCTAAAGGACCTAAACGGCTTCGTGATCCTAAGCCATGTCTCCGGAAACCAATAGTTGACAACTATAACTACAGCTAACTATAACACGGTCAACTATCACGATAATCATTTTGGAGTAGGATAATAATTGAGCAAACTTAGTCTGAAAAGGAATCCAATATATCGTAGTAAGATGTCTGGTTTTTATAGAGTCCCCACTTGTCATTCAAGACTTGAGCAGTTCTAAGAGAGGTTATCAGCTTTATGAACGAACTGTATTTTAATAATCTCATTTAATTTGCTCCTCTATTGCACTAGCAAGCGAAAAATCGCGCTCAGTGATGCTATTCACGTCAAACGACTTAAGTGATATTTTTACTGTTTTCCAATTTATAGTAATAATTGGGTGATGGTTATGAATCTCAGAAATTTTAGCAATCTTATTTACAAAATCGATAGCTTCAATAAACGAAGGGAATTCCAAAATTTTGACAATCTTTTCTTCCTTTAAAGTCCAACCATTTAATTCCTTGAGTCTTTCTTGTATGTCGTCTTGGGACAGCACCATATTTTCTGTATGTCTTCAGGCTTTGTAAAGCTTTTTTTCAGATGTAATTTTGCTGTTACTAAACTCAGATTTAGTCTTGACAGCTAACATGAGCTTTTTAATTAAAAAATTTAGAAAATGGTTTTAGAATTATTGCGTATCTGTGAGTCCATTCCTGATTCACTAATTGTTGTACTAACTATATGTGAACAAACTCTGTAAGTCTAAAGCAGACGGTAACGTATGAAGCTTTGTATAGATATCAAAATCGCCGTCTGGATATCTCCAAGTAAACCAGTCTGCACCATGTATGTGCATAATATCGTCTATTAACTCGGTGTTAAATGTCTGTCTTAAATGTATCATAATTATTGTTACTTATAAAAATCTAAGGTAGCAGCTTAAAAATATGATTATTTATTCTATTCACTATTCGCCAGCTCGCTCAACGTATCGCCATGACATGGCAAAGGTGCACACCAACAACCTAGGACTTTACCTTTTAACTCTGGAAGCTGGTTCATTAATTCCTTGTTTTCTGGAGAAAGCAACCATGCTTTATGCTTGACTATAACCTCTTCTCTAGTGCCGTCTTTACCGTCTACGAACGGATTGCCCCATCTTCCATCGCTACCGGGAATATCTCGACGTATACCTAGTGAAGGCCGACCAATATACACATCATAAGGCCATTTCCTACAATGGACTACGAACTTGCTAGTCATTATCATCCGTTACCTTGTCTCATAATTTATTCAGCTTCTTATATGCCTGTATACACTTTTTAATAAAATCGTCGTCCTAGTAGACATTACGACCCTCCCTCTGTAAATGGTGTGTCAGTCGTTATTACTTCATATCATCATGATATCTATGATAATCAGCAATTGTTAACCTCTGAAGAAATTAAGCAAATGTTGCAAAAGAAGATAGAAGAAAAGGAGAAAGAATTACGGCCTGATTTATTTAACCAGAGGTATGTAGAGGAGATTAATACACAACTAGAGACATTTCATAGTATTTTAGCAGATATTAACGATGAGGAAAGAAGGAAAGTGATAATCAATGAATGAAATCACTCGCCGATGAATTGAAAGAAACTAGATAAAATAGAACAGAGCGAATTCGATTATTTTTTAATCGAACAGCTAACTTTCTAATATTTAAGATAACGAAGTGATCATAATAATGATCTGTAAGAGCTGCGAACATGACTACACAGGTCACGAAATCTTTAAAGTGACACGGGCCAGAATACCTATCGAAAACTGTCTGTATGTGCTAGGGCTTCACTCGTGGGAAAAGGTGCAAGTGCTTGATATACTCGATTTGGGCTTAAATACTTTGTTTATTCTATAATAGATATACAATTCGCTACGAAAAATTAAAAGATAACGTGGGCTGATTCTTCCTGCAAATAAAGACAATTAACTTTTTGTGAGCTAAATTTGACATACTTTGAATGTAGAATATCGCATTAGTAAGAGTAAAAATGTCATTGACTTAAATGCGATGCAAGTTAGGGCGCGGTAGTCCTATCACAAAATATAAAGAATTCTTATTTGTATATTATGAGATGAGCCTTGAAGAAAAGATATTTGCTTAGTGATCATAAAAAAAGAGAACCTGTCACTAGGATAAGTATGTCATTGCCTACAAAATTATTAGTAGAATTTGATAAAAGCATGCTAAAATCTGGCTACACAGATAGATCTAAAGCCCTTCAAACTGCGATTCATTCATTTGTGAATGATTATGATTGGAATACTGGAGATAAACAGTTCGGAGCAGGTGCGATTATAATAGTTTATGACAATCATGTCTATAATCAAGATGAAAAATCGATTCAAGTTCAGCATGAATATCAAGATGTTATTGGAGCAACTACGCACCTACATTTAGAGGCTGACAATTGCTTAGAAACTATTATGGTAAGGGGAGAAATTAAGAAGATAAAGGAATTAACTAAGTATTTGTCAGAAAACCGAGGTATTAAAAGTCTAAAACTCCACTTTGTGACCACGTTTTGATCTCATCCTTTAGAATGTTGTATCGTATTCAGAGTTGACTCCCCAAACTTTGTTTGGTATTTGGCCTGATATCACTTTGTCGTTATCGATTAACTTAACCGTCAGTTATCCATGGTCAGGAATTACAGACGCAAAACATCTGGATCACAAATAAATATGTAAATGAGCACTAGTTGATTTATGAAAAACGTCCATTAATCGTGGGTATGGTGATGATGAACGATTTCTGTGCAGCCTTAATACCATCTTTGAATACATTCTTCGGCAGTATGACCGCAATCGGAATCTCCCAATGTTTCTTTTGAACTCATCATTAGTCTGGTGATTTTTATTTATTAAAAGCTTTATACTCAACGAAGCTTTTGAACTTGTGTTATTCATAAATGAAAGCCTGATTGTACTATTGCAATAAAGATTCGCAAAAAGCACTAGTGGCATGCTACGATACTAATATTTGCAATTATAGTAATAGTGATTATTACTAGCTATAAAACTTTTAATACCTACTTTCTCAAGTATATGGAATGGTATTCGGTAGACTCATATCGGCAATCGGTATGCTATCTATAATATCAATCCTGGTTGGTAATTCGGCCATGGCCAATGCTGCCATATCACATAATTTGAAAAGTGCTTCATTCGCAGTTACTCTTAATACCAATAGTTTTAGTGGAAGAGATAAACCTGCAAATAGTAAGGTGCTTAACGTCGTCACGTCAGTTGCTCCTATTGCTAATATCGTGAAAAATATAGCAGGTGATAAGATTGGACTTAATCAACTAATCCCTGACGGTGTAGACTCTCACACATTTGAATTAACCCCATCGGGTGCAGTAAAGGTACAGAATGCAGATTTGGTGATAATCAATGGATTGCACTTGGAATCGGGTGTGGAAAAAGTTTCGAACGCATCCAGAGCACACAATCCAAACCAGCAACTCCTTAAATTGGCAGATAACACAATAAACAGAGACCAACGGATTTACGATTTTAGCTTTCCAAAAGAGAAGGGAGACCCTAATCCACATCTTTGGCTTAATGTTGCAAACGCTATGAATTATGCAAACCTTACGAAAAATAAGTTAATCCAAATGGATCCCGGAAACGCGAGCATATTACAAGACTAACACAGACAAATATCTGGCTTTGCTAAAGAAGTTGGACGTGGGAATAAAGAGTGCAGTCCAAACAATCCCGCCTCAGAATAGAAAATTGTTAACTTATCATGATTCCTGGGCATATTTTGCTCCACGGTACGGTATGATTGTGATAGGTGCCGTTCAGCCATCTGATTTTGGAGAACCAAAGCCACAAGAAGTAGCAAAGCTGATAGATCAGGTACGAAATGAGAAAGTGCCAGCACTATTCGGTTCTGAAGTATTTCCCAGCAAGGTGATGGATCAAATTGGCAAAGAAGGAAACGTAAAATATGTCAATACACTGGCCGATGATGTCTTACCTGGAAAGCCAACTGATCCGAATCACACCTACGTCGGAATGATGCTGCAGGACATGAATGGTATGATAATACCGTTAGGTGGTAACGTCTCAGCTCTATCTGGCATAAATCCAGCCAACACCTTTGTACATAGCAGTGGTTGATGATACGCCCATGACTGACACCAAGGTATGTCTGAGTAGCCAACAATTCCTTCCACTTCTCTTTGATTCAAGGTAGGTCAGGATTGTTGAGAGGTAGAGATAGCGACAGAGGATACAACACGGATAACACGGAGAGGTTTGCAATCACGGATTCGGTCGACAAGGGGATTCAGTCTACTGAAATGAGGAGCGATTTCTATCATTATCTTTCCTGGAAAATTCAGCCTGCTGGACTTCCACAAGAAATAGTAAGAAAATATAACAATTTTGTGATATGCAAATCTACGACAGGATCATGGAAATCAATTGAGTTATTTGTTGATGATGCAATCAAGACCTTTAATAGGTATCATCCTACTCAATCCACTTTACTCTTACAAACGCCTTCACAACTTGCTACAATGGTGGGAACTTGATTATCAACAGTTCCTATGGGAAGAACAAGAGGAGGAAATTCTATTTGGATCTTGATCATATATACCTCTACACCTTTAAACACTTAGACTTTCATAACCTTGTGGCAAAATCTATGATTAGCTATTCGTTAGAAGAATATTTCAGCAAGAATTTGATTTGTTTCATCGATCAGCGATATGTAACCAATTATAATTTACTTGCAAGGATGATTGTATAATATGGGCCATAAGTCATTGCAAGGAAAAAGGGAAATTGTAAATCGCGACCTTAATCATAAATTAGGAAATATATTAACAATACGAGATTTGGCATTTGGCTATATTCCACATAATCCGGTGCTCGAAGGAATAAACCTTGATGTTCCTAAAGGTAGATTTTTGGGCTTATTGGGACCCAGTGGCTCAGGCAAATCTACTCTTCTGAAGATTATTGTCGGTCTTCATAGACCATGGCATGGATATATCGAATTTGGTTCTAGTAAAAAGAATTATACAAAAACGATCAATTCTAACCCAGTTTCGCTGATTTCATATTTAGTAAATCCCATAAAGAATTCTATACAAACCTCATTTTCTTCGATAGGGTATGTCCCACAGATCGAAAGTGTAGATTGGAACTTTCCTGTCACCGTCACCGAGGTGGTTGGAATGGGTATATGGAATCATTCAGGCATCTATCCGTGGTTTAGTAGGAATTCCAAAGAAAAATTACAACATATGCTTGGCAGCTTGGGTATCGCAGATCATGCAAAAAGACAAATTAGAGAGCTCTCTGGTGGAGAACAACAAAGAGTTTTCCTGGCCAGAGCGTTAATAAGCAATCCACAAATTCTGATATTAGACGAGCCCACTTCAGGGGTAGACTACAATACTCGGGAAAAAATTTATGGGATTTTAACTGATTTAAACTCGAAAGGAATGACAATAATTCTGACTACACATGACATTACTGGTTTAGGAAAACGTCTTCCATGGGTGGTGTGTATCAATAAAACCATAATTTCACAAGGACCGCCAAATGAAGTACTTACCTCTGAAAATCTATTAAAGACATACGGATTGGCAACAGATATCAATAGCCTGGGAGGTAACAAAGATAGTCTTTCGATTTCCAATACTTTAGATGCTCACAACAGAGGACTTGATACCAATCAAGAACCGGAGTGATAATTTTAGTATATGGATTTCTTAAGCCCATTCCAGTACGAGTTTTTCACAAGGGGAATCATTGCTGCGGGTCCTCGTAGGAGGAACATGTGGTCTCTTGGGAGTTTATATCGTGTTACGTGGAATGAGCTACATAGGGCATGGCATGTCCCATGCCGTATTTGGGGGAGCGGTAGTGAGTTATGTCATAGGGTTTAATTATTATTTGGGGGCTGCAATTTGGGGATTTCTGTCTGCGGTACTTATAAACGAAATTAGTAGGCGCAGAAAAATCAAGCCAGATGCTGCTATAGGTGTAGTAACAACAGCCGGATTTGCGATAGGTGTTTTGTTCATTACTGCTCACAAGGCTTTCATAGAAACTTTGAAGCTATCCTATTTGGTAATATTCTTGGTATAACTGATCAAGACCTATCAGTTATTATCATGGTTTCGATATTGACCGTCGTCTTTGTTTTCTTCTTCCAAAAAAGGCTATTGTTTGCATCGTTTGATAAAGAAACTGCGGCAGTATATGGCATAAGAACCGAAATCCTTGAAATAGTGTTTGCTCTGGTTCTTGCACTAGTTGTAATAGCTTCAATGAATAGCATCGGAGTAACTTTACTGGCAGCTGCTATCGTAGCACCTGCTATCTCGGCTAGGATGCTTACTAATAATTTTCTTAGAATGGTTATACTCTCATCTGTAATTGGTATTGCAACAGCTTTCCTTGGCATGTATTCCAGCTTCTTTTTTGATTCTGCATCTGGCTCAACAATAGTGCTATTCGGGGCCGGTGCATTTGGGATCTGCTCGCTATACGCGTTTATACGTAAGGCTTATCATTCACATTCACATGGCTTGATCAAACATACACATCCTCATCTACACGCTGATGAGCACTTGCACAAGCATTAAAATGAACTTTAAAGGCTGGTTTTCTAGCCGTGCTTAAAAACAATCCCCAGGGGAGCAGTTTTTATGTAGAGGATGATCATTCAATTGCATTCTATTCAATTAGTTCTATTTTTGTGTAAATCTGAAATCGTACTACAACCACGTAAAATGATAATACGCATGATTGATTCTTCAGCCAGAATATGTCTAATACTATATTTCCCTTTTATTATCGAATTATTCAAATTCTTTAGTCCCCATATGCCTTTTGAAACTAGGATCTAACAAGCCATACCATAGATATATGAATGCGGCAACATTGATAGCAAATTACTCCTACGTCTAGGACTCAAGTAGGGGAACTTTTTAGACTTCATTTAAACCAAAGGAGGAGTCTAATACTTATTAATCAGAAATGGATCGCCATCACGTATCAATAGATAAAGAAACATGTGTTCCTAATCGGTCAGGAGTTATCGTTACAAAATAAGAGATGATGTCATAAGCAGTCTTGTAGTTTTATTAGTGCATAAAGTGGATATTGAACATTTGCGATGGCAAGAATGGAATGCAAGGCGTTGCCATAGGAATGGGATGCTCGGTTTGACATTTTTTGACGGCGTCAGAACTGAACATTAGGTGAAATATTTCAAGAATAGTGGGTAAAGCTAATAGGAGACTATAATTAATTCAAAGGCATCAGATGGAAGAACTTGCGGGTTTCTTGAGTCTGCCTGTTCAGGGAAATTTAGCCCAGATATGACAGGCCAATCCTACACGAGGAATAATTATGAACAAAGAGCAATGGATTAGCGAGTCAACAATGCCTTCCAACGTCTCGTCAGTACTGCAGTTTGGATTAATGATAGATGATCTGACTAGATTGATAGGGGCCACCCTAGAATAAACATTTTCATGATAAGTCTTGATAAAGAATTTGATCGTACCAAGACGAAAATCAAGTTCCATACAAACCTTATACATATTATATATTTCATCTCGATTCGAGTTGAGGCGGCCTAGATGCAAGATCGGTAATTGAGCACGCCTTATCCAAATTATATTCGTAGATGCAAATTCTGATTAATCTAAGAGAAAGATCTTGGAACCAGTAAATTCAGATAACATTATTTATGAAATATGAATAAGTGTTGTCGTGAAAGTAGCACAGTTGGCGGCAGAGTTCTTATCTTATCCTTTCCAGTTATAACTTCGTCACAGTTGCTTGTGTCACCTTTCGCTTTAAAATCATAACAAGTACAATAGATATAATTGAGATAATCGATGCAGTTAAAAATATCAGTTTATAAGATATCGGTGAAGGAAAAAGACCAGTGATGACTCCTCCCGCAAGCTCCTGATGGGTCTGCATATATGTTGCCGCAATCACAGGTCCAATTGAGCTTCCAACCAATACTAGTACTACTGACATACCAAGTGATACTCCACTAAATTGGCGAGGAGTATACTCCATTGTGATATTAAATGCACCGACTTGTATAGCCGAAATTCCAATGGCTACTATCGCCAGATTTATTGCAACCAAAAATTCTGTAGAATGGAACATAAAGAGCATGAAAAAACCAATTGTCATTACAAGAGTTCCTGCTATAGTCGGTTTAAGATTGCCCATCTTGGAAACGATGAATCCTGAGGCAGGAGCGAATATTAAAAATACTAACATGAATGGTAGCTGAACCATCGCGCTCTCTAGGGCATCTCCGCCAAATCCAAGAGGATGAGGACTTCTTACCAATATTGGTATAGTCTGATAGACCATAAACATAGTCAATCCAAATATCAAGATAATGATATTTGCAGGAAGAAGTATTGCATTTGTCATTAGACTGAGCTCAATTAAGGGTTTCGATGCTCTCTTTTCTACAACAATAAATAGCAGTAATGATCCTAGGGACAAAAGTGCAAGTGATATTACTATGATCTGGGTGGGATATGCGCTGCCGTTACTACTACTGTTATTACTGTTACCAATATAGGTTAGCATCAGTAAAAAAGAAGCAATGGTAGCGGCCAATGTTATAGCACCCTTTACATCAAGGCTGTGCCTTCCGCTATTATTAGGAACTCTATCACCATTATCGGGTAAATACATCTTGGTAGGCCGAGTCTTAACATCTGCTCGTGACTTATCGTTTTCTGCTTCGACCACTCTATCTCTCTTGTCGCAAGAAATGAATCTCTTGATGATTATCCAGAGGCTAATTGCAATAGGTACTATCGAAAGAAATGTTGCATGCCAGCCGAAGATTTGAATCACATTTCCACCTATGGCCAATCCGACTACGGATCCCGCTGCAAACATCGAGCTGAATACTCCAACCCCTATGGCAAGTTTATCCTTAGGAAGTTGATCTCTTATGATTCCAAAGGCTATGGGGAACATGGATATACCTATTCCTTGAATAATTCTTGCAATGAGAAGCATGGACAGATTTGTTGAGAATCCCCCAATACTGATTCCTACAATATAGATTATGAGAATCGATAGAACCATTTTCTTTCGTCCATGAATATCAGATAGCTTGCCAGCAATGGGAGTTGCAACTGCACCTGAGATAAGATACGCTGTAAGTATCCAAGAAGATGTACTATATGAAATATTAAAATCTCGAATGATATCTCTAATTGCTGGTAATAGCATCGTCTCACCATACATAGTAATTAGAATGGTAGATCCTAGAATGGCAATCGTAATCCATACTGAAGTTCTTATTTTTTCAGAAGTCACTGATACATTGGATTTTATATCCGATGATGGCTCCCGTCTCGATTTGTTATCCTTTTGATTTCTTTTATTGCTAAATGGGTCTCCTTTCATAAAATCACATCTGGATCACATAAATTTTGAATTGATGCTTCGTTCATATTCTACTACCTTCAATAATAGGCTATCTATTCGATCCCTACAATGTTATCCAATAATTACCATGCAATATACGGCCCAAAAATACTTCTTATTTGCCATTGCAGATTGTCAAAGGATATCAAATCGGGTTTTGCAGAATTTAGGACTTTTTTGACGATTCTACATTCATAATCAGTGCTTTGATAATGTAGAATTCCATCAATTTTTGAATTTATGTGTTTCATATATCATTATGAGTTCTTTTATCAGCACTGCATCTTGATGCAATTGCAATGTTCGAGGAAGACTGATTCCTGATTTCTGCCCATGATGATCCGCCATCCAAAGCTGAATAATGTTGAATATTTCATCATCCCAAGTGGTTTGCATAACAGCAAAAATACGGGGTATGTGATGAACTATTAATTGAATGTTGGACCTCATCCAATTAGAAATTATTTTCCTACGCCCTTTATAAGATACATCAAAGAATATTAAGTGACCTGGATATAGGATACAAGTTCGAAGTCTTTGTACATTACGTATGATGAATCTATATTTACAAAATCCAAATTTTTTAAAATCTGCATATTGTAAATTTTTGTCTTTTTCAAATTCTGTTTTTCTTATGTATTGTTTGACATCATACAAAACTACAGTTCCTATTAATGCTCAGTAACTGATGACTTTGTGATCCACACCCAAATAGTCGGGATACTCTTTTATCACCTTTTTTGAAACATGAATTAGGAATTTCCCCCTAAATTTGGTGTTCCATGTTCTCAATTCTATAGTTTTTTTGCCTGAAACCAAAAGTTCCGCGTAAGGTTGTTTCAGAGATAGGCATTTCATTGGGACAATATATTATGATGTAAACTTAGGTTGCCCTTGTTTTTGTTGCAAAATCATCTCCCTGCCCTTGGGAAACATCTCTCTTCTCAATATATTCCACTCAATAGATAACCTTCCAGGACCAGTCAGTATAAGGCTAATCGATAACGCCATCAATAACAAATCGAGTTCATAGCCACCAACAAATCCTTTTGGTAGCTTAGCAATGATCGTAGAACCAATCATCTCAATCATGAGCAAGATAGACGCTATCCTTGTCAAAATTCCCATTATTAAGACAATTCCGCCTACTACTTCTAGTAAACCTACTGGAAGAGCCAATGTAGCAGGTAATCGGACCATGTTTGTAAAAAAGTGTTCCGTACCTGTAAGATTGGATAGTTTAGGTAAGCCATGAATTATAAAAGCAATTCCTGCTAAAATTCGGATTGGAAAAGGCCCATACTGTGTCAACGTTTCATATATCATTTTTGCATCATTACTCTATTATGCAGCAATTGACAGTATCAAATAAATAGCTTATAAAACGGTAGTAGGCCGGCGGCGTCCACTACGATAATTATGAACGAAGCTTACATTGACTGCCTTTCTATATGATGAAATAAGTGAGTACTCAATTAAACATATACTGGAACTAAATCAAAGGATATCGCCTTAGCCACAGTCAAGAAGCTCGACTTATGTAAATACAAATATCTATTCAGTATTTGAAATATTTATTCTATGGAATTTGTGGCAAGCTGACTATTGTAAGATATTTTTCTTTTTTCATTATGTCCACCTCAATATCCACGAATGTTTCGGATTCAATATCTGACAACAAGGCTGATTTAAAAAATCTTAAGGATAGTGAATCCACACTTAGCGGTAATATACTCCCAGGATTTCCTGCTTACAACATAATATATTCCTACACAGATGAAGGTCAAAGTTCAAAGGGACTAGAAACAGGAACTATTGTTGGAAATAAGACATACTTTATCCAATACGAAAATTCCCCTGCACAATTTGATTCTGATCCTCCATTACCACAAAAATTATTGACTCATTAAAATTAACAAAAAGCAAGAATTCAGGCTAATCTATAAAATCAAATTTAAATAAATAAATAAGGGATTCATATCCAGATTGAATCGCATAAATGGTGTTCATAACTTTAAACACGGACATTGGATTTATTTGAGGGGAGAAAGTGGTGTGATCGAGAGGAGTAATTCATCATTATTTTCAATAAGGCTGCGTTGACTAGCCTCAAATTAATTTTACCAGTATCATTATCATTGCTCTGCACGTTTGTTATTTTGGGATCAATAATGATAACGATATTGCCTAATTATTTTGTGACATATGGTGCATATATTAAAGCGACTCCCTCGTCTGGTGGACCTACAATCAACGACCAAAAGCTAAAGGTTGAAAAAGTTTTCTCAGGCCTTCAAATTCCTACAAGTATGGCTTTTCTGGCGCCTAATGATATACTGGTTCTAGAAAAAAATAAAGGCGTCGTTGATAGAATTGTGAATGGAAGACTGCTGCCACAACCGTTGTTGCAAATCCCAAATATTGCTAACCAAGAAGTTGAATGGGGATTACTTGGAATCGCTATTGATAAGCTAGTGAATGATAGCTCGAGTCCTACATACGTGTTTCTCTACTATACTGAAAAAGGATCTAGTGGTGAAAGGCCGGCTAACCATCTATATAGATATGAACTCTCATCAGACGGTGCTAAACTTGAGAATCCTACATTATTATTGAATCTTCCGGCAAATTCTCCAGACCCCCAAGGGGAGAGTAATCATGATGGTGGTAAAATCGTGATAGGTCCTGATCATAATGTTTACACTGCTATAGGCGACGTTGGTGGACATAGAGGTCAAGCCCAGAATACTAGGGATGGCGCAAGACTAGATGGTACAAGCGGGATATTACGGGTTACAGAAAACGGCAAATTGGTTTCACCTAACCCGTTGGGAAGTGGGGATCCGACCAGAGTATACTATGCATATGGAATCAGGAATAGTTTTGGCTTTGACTTTGATCCCGTAACAGGTAATCTTTGGGACACAGAAAATGGGGCTGACGATAATGATGAAATAAATCTGGTTGCACCAGGCTTTAATAGTGGATGGCTAAAGGTGCAGGGAATGGCGCCCTCGGGATTCGATCCCGCTAGAGTCTTAGTAACCTTCGATGAGAAGGGCAAGTACCATGATCCCCAATTCGTATGGAGGCAAACAATTGGCCCCACCGCATTGAAGTTCTTAAATTCAGATAAACTTGGAAAGCAGTATGACAACACATTTTTTACTGGAGACGTCAATACTGGTAATCTATACAATTTTAGATTGAATGCAGATAGAACTAACTTGCTACTCAGTGGTGCACTTTCAGATAGGATAGCAGATACTCGGGATGAGCTCCAACCAGTAATATTTGGGCAAGGATTTGGCGTAATTACAGATATTAAGGTTGGACCAGGAGACGGATATCTATATGTGCTTACGTATGATGGAAGTATATATCGAATTCTGCCAAACTGATTCGACCTGCACATTCATTCATTACTCTTTTTCTTTGTAAGCCTGGTCTCGAATTCTTCAGGTTCGCATTTGACGCGTTGTCACCACTGATATTCTAGTTGGACTTATCTTCAGGGCGTAAAGAAGAACTCAGCTTTAAAAAAATCTTGAATAGCGATCATAAATTAAGTGATTTCACTTGGGGTTTTGTAAAAGACTGTCTTGAATCCTTTTAGTGACAAGTGACGAAACAGGATCATTAAGTACTTTATCCGCGCTCTTGGCATCAGTCTATTTGATTTAGTATACAACACAGTCGAATTCTGAGGCCTTGTCATATTGCTATCAAATGGAAGTTTATATTCACGCTGTACCATTCTATTAGATGTTGGTCTTAGCTATTTGAGCATAATAGCCAGGAGGTAATCTCGTTATTTCCCTCCAGGATTTGTATAATTAGGATCAAGTAAATTCCTCCATATAGAGTATCCATTTTCTCTCCAAACTCATTTTGGAGTAACGATTTGATAGGGATTATGATTCACCATAATGGATACACAGCATTCGATATTGCGATCATCCGTAAATGGACCTGAACTGGTAAGTCCTTTCTAGTAATATCTATACTCTGATCTTTCTCTAGAGAGATGCTCTTTAAGAGCGTGGGAGTTGGGACTGAGGATAACAAAATCAAAGTTGGCGACGGCTGCCAATATGCTAAATGAAAAACCGCAGGCTCATTGTTAAAACCAAAATACATAACTTGAAGCAAAGCACTGATAGATGCTAATTAAAATATTACCAGATGTTACAATTCGTGCTTAAACTGCATTCAGACTATGGATTGAATACAGACTTTCCACTTCTCGAATTTACAAAACAAGATCTTTAAGTTTCAGCGGTGATTTGTCGGATTTAGATGATGATAGTTCAGACTGATGTTCATGGAGTAAATGCCTGCCACACGGATCGAGATTGCCAATCCTAGTTTGTCTATACCTTCTGTAATCCTCTCTCGAGACAATCCTGAAGTACTTTTATATGGTCGTCTGAGATATCTTTGGTCAAGATTTTCTTGACTGATATAGCACACGCATACATTGGATCTAATAGAGATTCAGCTTTCTCAGTGAGATACAGTCTGTTTATACGTCTATCATCAATATCAGCTCTTCTTTTAACAAGTCCTTTCCTCTCCAATCTGTCGATCAATGGTATAAGAGATGATGCATCTAAACTCAATCTGTTCGCAATTTCCCTCTGAGTGATCCCACTTTGCAGTCGGATAATGTTAATTGCTCTCCATTGAGCTAGTGTAACATCCACCCTATTCTGTAATTCTAAATCAAAGGCTTGTTGAACTGTCTTAGATGCCATAACAATCTTACGTCCTAAACTGTTTTCATAGTCATACTTGTCTAATGGCATTTAATATTGTACGTATGATATCTATTTATTCTCTTTGCCGGGAACTCTCTACTTGCCAAATGTGTCTAACCTATTAATCACTGCGAGTGTCTCAGCATGCGCAATAAGTTACAATATTCTTTTTTTCTGATTGGATCGAACTAAAACTCGTACAATAGGTGTGCCAAGATTCAACTGATCACATCATTTTGATCAAATAAATCCGCTTTAATAATTTTTACTCTCGTGCTAAATCTAATACAAGTACTCACTACCAATTTCCAGCGGAACTCAATAGAATTTTGAAATGAATTTTTGGAATAAATAAATATGCTAAATTAGTAATATTAACGTCAGGATAAAAAATGCATACCTATGTTAAGACCTTACAGGAAATATCAAGCAGATACGCACCAAGTAGGATTCTTTCTTACGATATGGCACATATATTTAAAACGTTACAGCTGATGCATGATAGGGGCCATATCAGTAGGGAATTGCTCTGCAAGGAACTTAATTTAGGAGAAGGCTCGATCAAAACTTTAGTAAAACATTTGAAAATGCAAGGCCTGATACTCACTAGTAATAGCGGAACCAAACTATCAGACAAAGGTATTGGCCTCTTTTCACAGCTACATGCATCTATCCCGACGGAATGTGTCATTCCTAAATGCTCTGTTGCGCTAGGCAAATATAATTACGGTGTATTATTAAAACATCTTGCATTTGTGATAAAATCTGGAATAGAACAAAGAGATGCAGCTGTGAAAATGGGAGCATTAGGTGCCACAACTCTATTGTATAGAAATGGAAAGTTTGTAATCCCCCTAACGGGGTATGATTCGTTAAGAAATGAAATGCGGATATACAAGTTGCTGGTCAAGAGATTGGTGCCAGAGAATGGGGATGCAATAATCATAGGAAGTGATCAATCAGATCCAAGAAATGCTGAGCTTGCCTCAAAAAGCGCAGCATTATTGACAATCATGAATCATGAGAATCATGTCTAGGAATATATGGTAGATGGAGCCGAACCCTCAGCAGATTGTATTAGTGAAACTGGATATTTACACTTTAGGTCAAATTATGAAAATTTTAATACATAACCGGAAGACCAAAATATTGATTTAGAATAAACAGATTTCATTCGTAGGACCAAATAATTAATCTAGGTTTGTTTATAGAGAAACACCTCTAGCAAGAAAATTAATAATCTTGTTTTGAAATAAGACCATACATTCCTAATCAATAAATTAGCTTTGTAATACTCAAATCATCTTAGCCTATGCAAGCATCAGTCTACCGATGACCAAGTTATAATAAACCAAATAGACTCCTGCTAGAATTAGAATCACACTCGTTATTATGTTCACATTATGCGTTAATTTTGTTGAATATAACTTTGTAAAAGTTTGATTTGAGATATGATGGTCATCATGGTACCCATGCCTAAGGCATAAGTTAAGAAAATAACAGGTCCTTGTGTAAGACCTCCAGCGGATATACCTTGTGAGATTAGGAAGAGAAATAATGGAAGAGTACAATTTAGGGAAATAATTGCATATCCTTTCCCAAACAGAAAGAAGTAACGGTAGTCTATTTTTTTCAAGCCGTATTTGTTATTATCCCTCAAAAAGAATTTGGTTGGCGAAATATTGAGGTCATTATACTCGTCGACACTGCATCTCTTAATGACCGGAACCCAGTGGAGTCTAGGTTTTTTGAATGCTAGATTACCAATTTTATCAACTATGACAGTAGAGTCTAGTCCTATAATGGCATACTTCACAATCGTCCTATCTGTGTCTAACGCAACCTTCCATCCAAGGATTAGCGTGTTTTGTAAGAAACTTCTGCAAACCGCTTGCGGTTTCACTCTGCTTTCCATCCGCACTATTCCCTCCAATTGTTTTCCATCTAGCGTCCTCAATTGAAAATCAGGTGCGGTATTAGAAGCGGATGAAAAAGGTCCCATAAGAATGGTTCCAGCTACTAAAGCAATAGCAGCAGCTATCGCTGTGGTTATCAACACTTTTTTTGATCTCTAAAATGCGATCGTCTTTGACAATATCACAGATCCATTCGGATGTTTAATGACGATTGAGATATGTGGGCTTTCCTATTCATTTGTAATTCAGTGATAGCTGTCGTGTTTATTTTAGTAGCAGGACATTTACTATCTTTCAATTATGCCACTATCACTTTATTTAATCAAATATATATTTGGATAGTTTATCCAATCAAGGGCTAATTTCTTCTCGGCATGATGAGAATCGGCTCAATTGGAATTAAACGATATTTTAATTCAAACTATATAGTAGCTTGATTTATGTTCCTCGATTTATAAAATTGTATTTAATATTCCTTCTTCCCGACGAAAGTTTTGGAAATGGTAATACCTGCTGATTTATTACTTTCAAGATCTTATGCTCTTCTTATAAGACATTTGTGTAAATTCGACGTTGTATTTATTCTGTTATTCAACTCTTAATTGACCCATTCATGCGTTGGATAAACCATACAATTGTTTATATACATATTATTTCTATTATTATGGAAATGAGTCTTAGCCAAGATCAAAGAATTATGTATAGACGTGAACTTCCGATCATCGGTATTGGCATATTAGCTGGAATAGCATTATTTAGCTTGTTTGCGGTAGGTTATGATACAGGTCAGATCTTTAGCCTGGTACAAGGTAAATCTGCATATGATACAATGTGGTTACATGAATTCGTGCATGATATAAGACATGAATCCGGATTTCCATGCCACTAACTTAACTTTTTTTGAAATGCCAATAGGTTAATCTTATGAAAACTCTTCTTTTTATTATCATTTCTCTTATCTCTGGCATCATGGCAGGCGAAATATTAGCCTGTATAAATCTATTCATAGTGGAGCCCACAACAGATAAGGCAATTGGTTATGAACTTCAAAAAGATATGGCTAAAGGAGAGAAAGTAGATTTTGGCGAAGTAAACTCATATAGGATATGGCAAAAATCTGGAACCTTTGCTGCGGCTGCATTTATAGGAATGGCATATGGAGGTTTATTGGGAATTGCTTATGTATTCGTTAGAAAATATCTCCCATTCTCTGACGATAAAAAGAAGGCTATTCTCTTGGCAGGATTGATGTATCTAGCAATTTATCTAGTTCCATTTACCAAGTATCCCCCAAATCCTCCCGCAGTAGGCAATCCTGATACGATCGGTTTAAGAGACCATTTATACACTACATTTCAGATAGCGTCTATAATTATAGCTCTTGTCATGGGTATCTTGTTCTTTAAATTTAGAAGCGTTACTAAAATTTCGTATATTGTACCGGCAATATATATGGTAGCAATCGCTTCGATATATTTTATATGGGAGCCAAACCCAGATAAAATCGAGATACCTATGACTGTGGTCAATACATTTAGAGCCTTGACCGGGACAACTATGGCAATATTTTTTGTTCTGATTGGAGTGTTCTTTGGTTTACTTTGGAATAAATTTAGACCAGATCAAACTTCTAGAATAGCTACCATGCACTAGTAGGTACTGTCTTTTTCTTATTTATTTTCTTTAAGCTTATCATACTTCCTAATGTTGCTACTTGTAATTATTAGAACTTTGTAGATTGCAATGCTGGTACTTACTCTTTTGGATGATTATCCATTTGATATTCGATTACGTTTAAGGAAACTATGCCTGATTATTCTACCAGGTTGCGATATTAGTCATTTGACTCCATCTATTCATGGTTTCGTTTCGAATGTAGTTTTATTTATTAATAGGAAACTTTGAAACCTTCAGTCAAAAGAGAATAATCCGTATTTGGCCCATTCCTGAGAAGTGCTAAAAGCATTACAAGATGACGATGTTTATGAATTATGCAACAAAGCAGGAAATCTTAATATTTAATCGACTCTCAAGTCTGAGAATAGGACGATTACTTAATTATGCGGCGATATGCAAATTAATATTGATCTGCAAGCTTAATGAATGGGTGTTTGAAAAGGTATACGAACAGATGTGATGTGTGAACAGATGGAGTTGAAGATTCTTGGACACCTCGACAAGATACGAAAATGTGAAGGGAAGGTTCGCATTATAGATAAATGAGAAAATTTCCTTACGCATTAACTATCAGCTTGCCGCTAATTGCCGTAGTTCTGACTTCAATAATAATATTGGTACTCATTGAAACAAGGTTATTAGCGAACATGCAGGGTTTTGCTCAAAACATAACTTTAGCACATCGAAACGGGACCTTAACAGTTCGGCCAGTAACTTTACGTAAAACAGATAGTAATTCTATACCACCTGATCTCAAGAAACTAAGTTCGCCACTGTCACTAGTAGAGACCATGAGAAATGGGGATAACTCTAACCTCTCATCTCAGAGATTGGCTACTAGCGGTTCGGCTAACGTAAATAAAAACGGTAGTATTGTAAGTAGTAACTCTGGTAATAACAACACCTATTATTCCTTCTCAGAAGACAAAAGAGAATTATCAACTCCTGAAAATAATACACATACTGGTGAGTTTGGGGCTGGGATAAGGATTGCTCTCGTTAATCCCACCTTTACAACTGCGAGCTTACAATCATGCCTTCTATGTGTTTTACAAGAAATACGCTAACACCCTACCTGAAGTTAATGTGACTACTAATTTAAAACTGCTCTCCAGTAAAGTAATTAATACTAGTACTAATTTGACATCACCTTCAGCAAGGTCGGCTTTTGCAATGCTTAATTTACTTAATAACCTTAAATGGTTAACCCAAGACTCTAATATCATCGTATTATCAGATGCTGATGTAGATAATGGGTCAATTTTTGATAAGAATGCTAAAGATAGAAATATGTTCGATGTAATAATTCTGGGACACCAAGAATACGTGACTCAGGAAGAATATAATAATCTAAAAGAATTTGTTTCAAATGGGGGAACGATGATTATCTTGGATGGTAATGTTTTCTTTGCTCAGGTAAAATATGATAGAAATAATCAGGATGTAACACTAGTAAAGGGCCACGGTTGGACGTTCAACGGAAAATCCGCTTGGAAGAGTATCAATGAGAGGTGGAAAAGCGAAACATCGCAATGGGTTGGTAGCAATTACTTGTGTTATAAATGTGTAAGCAGATTCGTTAATGATCCATTCGGATATAAACCTCATGAAGAACAGTATATTACCAACCCTAAAGATATAGTTTTGTTGAATTACAATGCCTCGGTACCTGAATATTTATTTCACAAAAAACCTGTAATCGCCTCCTATGAGCTTAATTATAAACAGGGCAGAGTGATCGCACTAGGAATTTATTCAGACGATATAATATCTAACGGAAAATTCCAGAGGTACTTAGATAGCCTGTTATTGCAATACGATATAAAGATACCTGATTAGATGGGAAAAGCATCTAATTTTTAGACATTTATTAATCAGTTACGATTTCTATAATTTTAGCTGTATGGTTGGATAAGTAATTCAATATGAGATGTATGCAACATCTGTAGATCTATTAGAACCGATTCTCTACTAAACGTTATTTTCGTATAATTTACAAAAAAATTAGGATTGATTAAAGTAATTTAACCTAGATAAAATGAATGCCCACTCAGTTTCTTAACTATGGACAGCCTTCCATTTCTTGTATGAAAAAACCATTTGACGAAATTTCTTTCTCAATTGCATCTGGCGCCTTTTGAATATGACAAAACTGACATTCTTCTTGGGTCATGGTTTGACCTCCTTGGCCAACACCTTCCAAATAGTTTTTGCCATACTCAATCGCCCTTTCGTGAGGTGTACTCTTTTCAACAATCACATCGAAATGCATTACTTTGCCATCTTTCTTCTCTACGTATGTGTCATATACTGCGCAATCCATTAACAGATCTGCACTAATACGATATTTAATTTATTTGGATGATTCTCAAATCGGAAATGAAAAATCGACTTTCGTGTACGGACATCATATGCAATTAATTTTAATTTGTGAACCTACGCGTATAATGCTATTTGTATATTTAGCTTTGCTTGAACGTAGAGAACGACTATGGAACGTTGGATTACTACTATATAAGTGATATTTCACGCTCTTTATACAGGTTAGTCTTTAATAGTATGCTCTACTTATATCAGGTTTTGTCGAAATAACTAACATTGTCACCTCGACTCAAAACAGAAAGAAAGCCAAGTACACATGTAATATTCTATGTCTTGATTTTATGATGAAACCCATAACAATAAGTTATAAGAGAACAGGCTTTGTAGAAACCATCATCAATATTATAAGATTAGTCAATCTATGCATGTTGTAGGTTATGCATCTGAATGACAATTCCCTGTTCTGTGTTCTAGTCAATCTAGACATAAGATGCTCTCCAAATAGTCGTTTTATGACTGACATTATGGTTTCATCCTTGTTCCGTTGATTGTACAGCAATTTGGAGTAACCACGTTTCATCTGCTTTCTGTATTTGCCATGTGTTCTCCATATTGGTACGTGCTCATATCGAGCTGGGATTACACTGAACGCATAAGTCTTCTCTTACCAAAAGATGATTATCTTCACTATCATATCCCTTATCAGCTGTAACTACAGATAATGGAAGGATATTTGACGTCCTTATTACTGATTGGCTTGAAATCTATATTATCATGTCTTGTTGGAGCTCGTCTTATCTTAATAGTACATATGATTTGTAGTAATACATCGGCTCCAATAGATAATTTCGCATATTTTCTTCTTTCTAATCCTGTTCGATCAGTACAATACTGTGAAGCATGAGTTATCTTTCTTGAATCCTGTCGAATCTATTCCTACAAAGATATGCTTGGTACCGCTAATTACAATGAATGACGAAATTATCCTTTCGAGCAATGCATTGTTAATTCTTTCTGTAAATTTCTGCAATGTTGTAAAATGAGGTATACGTGATAATCGTAGAAAGATTCTTAAGTAATACGCTTCAATTAACCACTCAACAAACATTCTATAACTCTTTCTTACCTTCGTACTGTCTTATTGTAAGCAATACTAGATGCTGCCACATCGTAAAGATATGGTTGCTCTTCCTGTGAAGAAACAATGGTATCCTTGAATTTTTCAAAACACGGTACATAGTATTTGCCAGCCTAACATATCTTGATTCTTTCAACATCCATATTGGATCATACGTCTAGAAAGCTCTAACGGTATTCAAAACATGGTTTCTACAGAGCCAAGAGAACAAGATCGTTTAAATATTAGACGCCCCTAATTAGGGGCACCTAATGATTTCACAACAAGAACTTCTTCATTTAAACAAAAGTGAGAGGTGTGAGGAACAGGATCGGCTAGAATTTGATGAAGATAACTCTATGATATTTATATGTGAGAATACCGATGGTATACTAGATCCCTTAGAACAGATGTTATATGCATTGAATGAAACTCAGGTTAGATATGGGCCTGTAACTATATTGAAGAACGCGCCATAATAATTAATTAAAGATGTGTTGTGCAGACGTAGATAACGAAATACTGTAATGTCTTCTAAAAGTAATAACAACAATAAACATGCGATACCAGAAGATAAGGCAGACGAAGTAAAGGCCTTAATAGCTAGATATGTTCTTTTAAAGATAGAGCAAAAAAAGATAGAATCTAAACTAAGTGAAATTGCCAGATTTTATGACAATGAATCTCTAAGAATACTATTTGAGCCAATAGGTGATTCTATGATGGGCGTAATCGGCTTAGAGCTTCCGAATACTAGAAAAGATAAAAACATTAGCGAATAGAGGATTCCATCTGCACTATAAATCTAGGTATTTTGCATACTATCGTGAAATGTGATCCCCTTCGACAATGTTTAAATAACTTGTGAGATGGAATTTATTCATGGGTAAGATGGCTAAAGAGATATCTGGCTCTGGTATCGAAGGTACTGTCCAGATGTTAAAGAAAGCATATGGCGCCGAGCTTTCAACTTTTCATTACTTTTGGTATATCTCGCAGAATATCGAAGGTTTGGGCGTGTTGGAACAAAAATTCTTTGAAGAACGAGCAAAGGAAGAAATAGGACATTCAAAGAAGGTGGCATTTAGATTAATGCAGCTTGAGGTTACTCCTAACGATGATCCTGCTCAGTGGGAGCAAGACAGCGGTTTGGGGAAACTACAGCCATCTAGATATTTGACTTTGCGAAGCTCACTTGAGAAGGCTTTAGAATTTGAAAGGGTCATAATAAAATTGTATAATGACTTGGCTAACAGTACGAAAGACAAGGATAATGCATCCTACAATCTTGCCTTGGATCTGCTCGATGCTGAGCTCGAAGACGAACAGAATATAGAAGATATTCTTGCCAAATTGGAGATACGATAAAGCATTTTAATTCTCATTTTGAATTCTTATCTTTCTTTCATTTATAGTCATTACATTTCCAATCTATCGTTAGCATTAGTTATTATTTAGTGTCTTTTTCTCCATTTGGTATGTGGTTTCTTTCCTGATTGTGGCATTACTTTTGCCTTCAACAGCTTTATCTTGCATACCGAGCAATATCCTTCGATTACAAGACGGCTGTTAGCTAGTTTCAGGTACTTCTCCTCTATCATTTCGACATTCTTCTTGCAATTAGTACAATATGTACTTCGAGTCAAGGGCCGTCCTGTATGAGTTAGAATTGATTACTCTTAATGCTTCCTAATTATACCACGTTCTGCTGTCATCTTCCCTTTTTGTGTTGGTACTATGCTATAACGATATAGCTAATCGATCTCCATTTCTTTAGAGTTCAGGAATACCGTGCAACCACTCAACTTTTAGTACAAAGATTTATATCTTTAAAAACTTACTGAGCAAAATGGGATCCAACTGCATTTGGTATTACCATTATTACTAACATTTAGTGTTTATTGTTGACTTGGGAATAACGCCAGTATAAAATGTGATACCAGCCCAACAGATCTGCACTCATCATATCACGTCATTCTCAATCTCGAGAATTGTGATAGACTTTATAAGGGGTGTTGACACTAGAGTTGCTGAAATCCAGTATTATCAATATAGTGATTTATAGTGATAGCATGCGAGTGGAGGCTTGAATGATAGGAAAGATGGAGAAAAAAACTATGCTAGCAGGTAAAAAGAAGAACTCGAGTCAAAATCGAATATCACAGATAACTGCCACAATACTTGTCTTGTTATTATTAGCAAATGTTATGACAGTTTACCTTCTATCTAAAAATCTGGTCTTTGCCCAGCTTGTACGACGTAATGTTATGGGAGCCGGTCCTATTATCGCCTGCGGCAATTGCTGGTTCGGTTACAGAGAGATTAATGGATAAAGTTAATGATACTGATGCGATAATCTTGATGACCAATTTCGAAAGGATTAGGACGGCAGCTAATGTTGACTGAGCGAAGCCTAGCAAACGGGGATAGCAATATGGCATTTGCTCATTCATACATTACGCATACTGTCATATTTCCTTCGATAAAAAACATTCTTGAGAAGGCAGGGTACGCCAATTCAGCCAAGAAGCTTGAATCAGGGTTGACCGATATCACGTTTATGATAAAAACCGGAGATCCAGTTACCGTGAAGAGAGACTTGATAGTTAGTAGAAATGATTTGACTAATGTTTACAATCAAATATTAAATCCGATACTTAAGACCGATAAGAGAGACATGATGCTTGCGCAAACCGCTGCTCTCTTATTGAACGATGCGAACAGGTCTTACCAACTATCCAATCTCAGTTTATCTCAATCAAATAGTGTCAAAGCAGGAGGACTAGGATCCTCTGTGAGTAGCGTAAATAATTATAACACAAACATTGCCAAAAAAAACGTTGATAATATTGATTATCAAAATGCATTAGGTCTGATTCAGGTATCGCAAGCAAACTATGGGAAAATATCAAATTCTTTAAGTAATAACAAGAACTCTGAAATTAAACTAGCGTATAACCAGCTAATAAATTACATGGGAAAAAGATCGGATAAGCAAACAGTTTCGAGACTCTTCTCCGAGCTTGAAAGCGATCTAACACAGGAATTATCGTCAGCTCGTAATTATACGGGCAGTATTAGTGCTAACAGCAATAGAAATACTACTACAACATACAACACTCCTGCCACAGATGAAGATGCAACGTATTTTTCGACCATACAAAATGATCTTAAGAGTGCGATTGCGTATGTCAAGGCTGGAAACTATGGTCAGGCCGATGATACGGTTGTTACTGCATATTTGGATAATTTTGAATATCTTGAACGTCCAATTGACAAGTATGATCATAAACTGAAGATCGACATAGAGTTGGCATTGAGAGAACATCTTAGAGATATGCTTAATAAGAAAGCACATCCTAGCGAGATAGTTGCTTTCATTAACGGAATACGTGTGAATTTGGACAAGGCAGAATCTCTACTAAGAAGCAAGTCCGTGATTACGACAACGACAACAGCGCTATCTGCGGGCAGCTCTTCTAAAAATGAATTGTCAACGCAGTTGGTTTCATCTGCTGGTACTATTGAAACGAAGGGCAAGGGCTTTGCTGACATTCAAGCTCTTAGTAAAGGATTTGGAGTATATACTGGAGATCGACGAAGTATCGGACAAGCTGATGAATCCTCGAAGGGAATTGTTCGAAACGATGTAGATCAGATTGGATCGAAGTTGAATGATATGCTTTCGACATATAAAAAAGGTAATTATGAAGAAGCATTTTCGACATCGCGCTCTGCATACTTGGATAACTACGAAAGCGTAGAGATTCCATTAAGACCAATTAACCCGGACTTCACATTGGATATGGAAATAAAATTTGCCGAGCTACGCAATCTAATTCAGACCAAAGTGCCTTATGATAAAGTTCAGAGTAAGGTATTCGAGATCAAACAGGGTCTCGATGAATCCGAGAGGCTGGTTTCAGGAACTGGTGTAGTAGCGCCAGGTATCGCCTTCTCGACTTCATTTTCAATAATATTTAGGGAGGGATTGGAATCCGCACTTATTATAGGAGCCATTCTAACATATTTGGAAGCGTCTAGGAATTATCGATTCAAGAAACACGTCTATTACGGTATAATTATCTCAATTGTAGCAACCGCCGTAACGTGGTCTGTTGCTCAATACATTATAGAAGTCTCAGGAGCTAACAGGGAAATTATCGAAGCAGTTGCTGGTATTTCTGCAGTGGCAATTTTATTCTGGGTCAGCTTCTGGGTTCTAAATAAAATTGAAACTAAAAAATGGATAGAATTTGTAAAGGCAAAAGTGTGGAAGGCAACTACTACTGGTAGTGTCATAGTTTTTGTTATGCTTTCCTTCTTTACTGTTTATAGGGAGGGGTTTGAAACCGTCCTATTTTATCAAGCAATGTTGTCTTTTGCAAAATATATGGAATGGTATGTGATTGCAGGGTTTATTTCAGGTCTTGCAGTAATAATTGGGATAGTATTTCTCATTCGAAGATTGGGTAGAAAATTGCCCCTTCGTCTACTATTCGGTTTGACGATGGGAGTTGGAGCCTACATGTCTATAGCATTCATGGGTAATGCAATACGTTCATTTCAAGAAATTGGGTATATCTCAACGACAAGTCTTATAGGAGTTGTTCCAAGACTTGACATAAATCTGGCAGAAATGACAGGAATTCATCCCACCCTTGAATCAGTAGTTGCTCAGCTTATCTTATTGGCAATTTATACCATAGGTTCAGTATATATATTAGTAATTCAACCAAGAAGAAAGAAGGCAATCGAGAGCGCAAGAAAATCAATGGCTGATCTTGAAAGAAATAAAAAGTAGGTTCTCGTTGGGCATGGATACACGGAACGTATTAGCGCAAGTGGTCTTAAGTCATAGTAAAGTCTTGAGTTGGATGTTCCTGCTGAACTAAGATATCCCCCGATAAATTCTATATTTTCCCTCTGCCAACAACCACTGCATAATCCCGAACTTCGTAGCGTTATTATGAACTTTTACCGTGACTCGTCTGAATTCCTAGTGAACTAACAAGTAGGGCATATGTATCCAGACATCTAGACCTATTGAACTTGACTAACTATATCGATCGCTTCCATAAATGGACAAACCGTTGGAAATCTTCCTGATGAGTCGTACCTAGCAATACGAATGAGTCAGTCGTTCGTAGTCTATTGCAATCGGTACACCGTTTAAATATTAGGTATACCTAATTAGTGTAGCCTAACTAGATATGAACATGATTGACCAAACTAACCATTCTCCATATGACGACCCTAATGTCCTTCGTATGTTAAGAGAGATAGCTGATAAGGTCACTTATAGTATAATCTCATCTACTATGAATTCATCGAAAACGGCGTCTGAAATCTGCTCTGAATACAAGTTGCCTTTGAGTTCCACATATAGAAAAATTCAAAAATTATACAATACTGGTCTAATTTCAATTGAAAAAATTAGATTTGATAGTAAAGGTAAGAAAATCCTTTATTATCGGAGTCAGATAAAGTCGTTAGAGGTTAACTTAAATCAGCAGGGTTTGGCATTACAGCTTATAAAGAGGTGAACTTAGACTAGACTCCACTTTAGTCTATTTTAAGTAGGCAAATCTGCTCCACGCTATACAAATGAAAAATCATGTGGTCACAAATTCATAATTTTAGATTACTGTGATATCATGGAGCATTGTTTGAAATAGCGATGACAAATAAGATAGTCTTTTGAAAGATGTATTCTGGCGCTGCAAGAATTTTTGAAATAGTTAACTAGTTTCATCGCCTATCCTGTGCGACACTTTCTGCAATATATAGAGTTGGTGGTCTGGTGTTACATAAACCATTTTCTAGTTCTAGATGGCCCCATTCGCCATTTCTCCGAGCAAATGACAATATGTGTCTTATAACCCACAACCAAAAACCGATCCATATATCTTTTATCAAGCTGATTAGTAGCTAATAAATTGATAGAAGTGATTTCGTTAGGGACTGCGATATGCATGCCCTTATTTATGTTAGAAAAAATCTATTTTTATAGGATAGAATTGATGTCTAGAAAATAACAGGTACTATTCGTCATATTTCATTTATACAGATTAGCTGTGCATAAATACGAATGGAAATTAATATTAGGAAGATTGCACTTTTTTTTGCCTTGGCAGTCTCTTTATTCTCAGCATCTTTTAGTATGATAGGTCATTATAGGAACAATTCTGCCTTCGCTTTGCAGGACCAATTTCGGGAAAATCGACTTGAGATCACGAATTCTTTGAGTAACTCTCCTTCGTTTTCCTCGTCATCAGTCTTTGCTGATCATTCGCCGTTTTCACAAAGCTCTATTACGCCAATGGTACAAAGTGATGTGCCTTACACGATTCCCAATTTTGGAAAAATATTGAGCAGGCAGCAAACAAGATCCAGTTTTAAATACTGCAGATATTACAGATAATTCTATCTCGTCGAGGCTCGCCTTGCAAAAAGAAGCACGTCAGGCAATAGGAGGTCAATACATTGTAGTTCTTAAGCAAGAGGCCAACACTCTGTCGACTTCGGGAAGATCCGACATTCCAAACGGTAATGAAATAAGAACAATGGCTAATGAGATGAGGAGTAAAGGTGCAGAAATTCTTAATATTTATCATAATGCTCTTAGTGGATATACCGTAAAGGTAGAAGATAATTCAAACCTCTTAACGAGTCTAAAGGATGATCCTAGAGTCGCGTACGTGGAACGGGATCAAGAAGTACACATGTTTTCTCAAGTTGTGCCAACTGGTGTAGAGAGAATAGGAGCAGGTCCATTAAATTCTAACGTTGCTAAATCTGCCACACAGTCTGGGGGCACAGGAGGGGGCAACTCGGTGAATGCAGATATCGCAATTTTGGACAGTGGCATAGACTTGACCCATCCTGACCTGAACGTTTATGCCCAAAAGACATTTGTCGCTGGGACTTCCTCAGCTAATGATGATAATGGTCATGGCACACACGTGGCTGGAATTGCAGCTGCGAAAGACAATTCAATTGGTGTGGTAGGTGTAGCTCCAGGTGCAAGACTTTGGGCCGTTAAGGTCTTAGACAGTAGTGGAGCAGGTGCAATGTCAGATGTTATAGCAGGGATAGACTACATAACACAACACGCCAATGAAATCGATGTTGTAAATTTGAGTTTTGGTTGCCGGTGCGATTCTTCTGCGCTTAATGCAGCCATTAATAGCGCCGTGTCCGCTGGAATAACCTTTGTGGCTGCTGCTGGAAATAGTGGGGCAGATGCATCAAACTTTTCTCCGGCATCCAACCCTAATGTAATTGCTGTTTCTGCCATTGCCGACAGCGATGGCAAGTGTGGCGGACTCGGTCAACCTACACAGTATGGCAACGATGATACATTCGCTACGTTTAGCGATTACGGACCCAAGATAACAATTGCTGCCCCTGGAGTGAATATCCTTTCAACTTATACTGGTGGCTCCTACACCACGTTAAGTGGGACTAGCATGGCAGCTCCTCATGTTGCGGGAGCAGCTGCGCTTTACAAGGCATCTCATCCTAATGCCTCACCAGCTGAGGTGAAGAATTCACTTATAAATTTCGCGTCAAAAGCCTCCACTGCCTGCGATAGTGATGGTCATGGATATTTTAGTGGTCCCTCTTACTCGACAAGCGAACCATTGCTTTATGTAAAGAACATGAGATAGTGTGAATGTAGCAATCGCAGGAGAATGCAGAAGTCTAAATGTATCCTCTTTTATTATGTTGTACCGATATTTCATCAATAAGAATTCCTGAATATTATCGTATTTTTTCTAAAATTTTAAAGTATTATAATATTCCGTGATCAATGAACATGATCCGTATTAAACTGGCCACACTTGTTATATTGACCTATTGCTGACCATGACCAATCAAGATATTAGATAATGAAATCGGGTCGATCACCTAATTGAAAACCCATACCTTTTGATCCAAAGCTTACCATTGTCAGACACTGTCCATTTAGACCCATAGAAATTCTCTTTTTCGATCCATCTATTATCTGTAAGAAACTTCATCCATGATGAAATTACCTGCTCATTCCAGCCCATATTCTGCATAATTTGACTTTCACTTTGGCCTTTGTATAAGCAATCCAAAACGTAAACCGCTGCGCTAAGTCCTGACAAGCGTCTATTATATCCTTTCTTTTCTGATGAAAGATCTCTAGTTAACGTTAGCAGTTCAATCAGACAATTGTCAAACTAATATATAACAATTATTTTTAACCTGAGGCATTATTTTGCAGATATGCCAGGTCATTACACAATTCATAAACTATATCCCAGGCTTCATAAAAGGCCATGTTATGATTGCTTGTCATTTCGTAATAAATAATTAGGAGTATGCTAAGGAATGTACGTCAAATATCTTCTCAAAAGAAATAGGTTGATTAAGATTGAAGGTTTCTAAAGACCCCTAATAAACGGATATAAAACCATCACCTGACAGCATGTGCAATGGAAATAGTTTGACGATGATATAACATTCTCGGTTAATGTATCAATAAATTTCAATTATTTTTTAAAGGAAGTCAGATCGTACTTGTATTGAAGCTGACCTTGGCTATTAAATACCTCAGCTCTTATTGGCAAAGGAAGTTCAGGAGATATCCAAATACGGCTAGTTTTGGGACCTAAGGTATAGCTTAATACATAAGCGTTAAATGTCCCTGCATTAGTATGTATATTTTCCTGGGCCGTCACTTTTACGGGAATTGTATTTACATCCGTAGATATTGAATTCCATTCCGCACCCACAACTAGATATTCAGGCTGTAATGCAATATCTCTGATTTCCAAGATCGAAGATTCTACTGGTTCATAGTATGGTGAAAAATGGGCAGTTATTGGTCCGGCATTGGTTAACTGTTGCTTTGACATTAAGACTATTCCATCAGTTTTATTTCTTAAACTTGACATATTTTTTGCATTCGTATCATTAGCTACGGATAATAATACCTTCCAAAGATTCTGGCTATTTTTATCGGATCTATCCTGCACAAACTTCATCGATACAGTCGAATTTAGAAGCGAGCTATGTTCTCCTAGACTGCTCCACGGAGAGGCATGACCACCTATTCTCGTCAATGAATAGTTCAAAGTAGTTCCTGGATGAATTGTTTTACCTATTATCCACAAATTAGCACTTGTGGGTGGCTTAAAAATGGAGACTGGACTAGCAAAACCACCGCCAATGGCAATAATGGCAATGCTCACACCAAGTCCAAAAATGGCCATAATTCCAAAAATTAATAATATCTTGAGCTTTGGAGACGTATTGCATCAAAATAACATTGCCATAGATTATTTAATGTATCTCCACTCTTCCATATTCATTGATCGATAATATGGAATAGCATTAAATGTTGCCATAGTCAATCTTGATCACATCATGTCATCTATCTATCTATATCGAACTTCTGGAGTAGTGCACTGTCAATAGATATTAGCGTCTTTTGGAAGCGCAACTAAAAACAAGCCCAAAAGTTACAGATATTCCATAGTACTGCAATTTTTAGGGATATTTTGTTCGTTCAAATGAATTGGAATGTTCAACTCTGAAAGCTTTTAGGGCATTGTAGTCGCTTTTGCATAGTATGATTGGCAATCGGATGAGTTGTGAACCTGCCTCTCATGATGATGCATCTCCAAGTATTACAGCGGAATCGACTCTATGTACGTTCCGAATTATATCATTATATGATATAATATTAAAAATATATATTGAAAGATTTCATCACATGAATAAAAAAATATTACTATAATACTCAACAGCGTAGTTTTTATTTTAAGTTAGTAATCATGTTGATATAATGAAGCATAGGAATAGGTTAGAAATAATTGCGCTGATTTTACAAAACGCCAGTGAAACCAATGGTGCGACCCAGAAAAGAATAATGTATACGGCATATTTGTCATACCATCATTTGAAAAGCTACTTGGTACTTTTACGTCAAAATGAGTTACTAGTTTATGACGACTTTCGACGTACATACAAAACTACAGAAAAAGGAGACCGGTTCCTAAATATATATTATGGATTGAATGAAGTTGTTTCCATGACAAATACCATTGTTTCAAGATAAATACATCGAACAAAGTTGGCCTTTTCAATTTTGAAATAATTTGATTCTTCAGTTCTAAATTGCATTAAATATCAGCCAACAAATTTTTTAATTTGCTATATTCTCAATCTAAATTAATTTGGTGATATACGATTTCTTGTAGTATGTTCATTATATTCAATAAGATAGTAGCATCCCAATCATTAGATATCGACTATATTTTTATTTATACAATTCCAAAGTCCTTGATATAATATCGGTTACTAAATCAGAGAAACACGTTCCACAATAGGATTTCGTTTCTAATCCATAAATGAGCATTACTCTAACTAAAGGAGCATTGGAGCAAATCAGTAGGATTTTCAAACCTACTCTATTCGATTTTATCCTGCAAATCAGGATTGTCTAGGAAGGCAAACCAGAAACATAGTTATACCTAATCTTAAATATTTCAATAAATGCCACGTTCAATAAGGACGCTACTGGTCACATACCCAGAGAACAATGCTATTGCTGAAGCAAAATCCCTGGCTGATACTGCTGGATATTCAGTTGAGAAAATAGTGACTCAGAAGGATATCACTCATTCAAAATATGGTGTCGGACGTGGAAAGGCACAGGAAATCAAAGACCTGGTTGATCACATGAAAATTGACGTGATTATATTCGATGAAGTGTTAAAACCAACTCAACAATATAATCTATCTAGGCTTTGCAAAGTCGAAACGATTGATAGAGAACGTTTGATTTTAAAGATCTTCGAATTGAGAGCAAGTAGTAACGAATCAAGGATTCAGATAAAGCTCGCTCAATTGCGATATGATATGGTAAGGGCTCGAGACAAAGTCAGACTTGCCAAAAAGGGTGAACAACCTGGCTTCTTTGGTATGGGCAAATATGATGCTGACGTTTTTTTCTTGGATATTAGACATCATGCCACACTTTTGAAAAAGAAATTAGAAAGGGAAGAAAGGAGGAGAAAGTTGTATAGGAACCAAAGGTCGAAGTTAGGTCTTAAAACGATATCGATTGCAGGTTATACTTCTGCAGGTAAAACTACGCTGTTCAATGCTTTAACAGGCGAGTCCAAAGATGTAGGACAGAAGATGTTTATTACATTGTCTACTTATACTAGAGCCATATGTGTACAAAATGTAAAATTCCTATTATCTGACACAGTAGGATTCATAAGCAAGCTACCTGCATATATGATTGATGCATTTAGGTCTACACTAAATGAACTTACGTATGCCTCACTCATATTGCTCGTTTTGGATATAAGCGATCCTATCGAGGCAGTCAAAAGAAAATACGATAGTTCTATCCGCGTGTTAAACGAACTTGGAGTTCCAGTTAGCAAGGTCTTTTATGTTTTAAACAAGACGGATTTAAGCAATGGATTAGAAAGCGTGTCAGAAAAGATCGATAAATTGGATATGATAAACAGAGAACGTACCATGGCAGTATCGGCTAAATCTGGATTTAATATCGGCAAGCTAAAAGAATTGTTGATAGAATTGTTTGTAACTAATAAAATCTGATTAACAAACATCAATTGCAGCAGCACAAATTGTGTGATACTGTGGTGCAAAGATTCTCTAGTCCAGACCCCGTGATTACGTCATCTTCGAAATCTCGCTATCAAATATTGGCATCGATTCGAATATGCTTTCACTACCGCATGAAGGACACCCAATAATATGAAGCTCGTCTAAATTCATCCATGAGGTAGCACACCAAAAACACAGATTACAAACTAAAAAATGCATTTCCCGGAAACTTGCTTTTCGAGGATCTCTAGCACAAGACTCTCTGTTACTATCACCCTTGATACCACCGTCTATTTCCAGTAAGCTCATTAGTAAAGTAAAAAATAGAAGTTTATACTATAAAAGATTTCTGCTAAATCATCATAGGGTTTGAATTTTAACATAATATTTAGGTTCAAAAAATACACGATCCATTTATCAAGATTGAAATGGCTTCAACACTACTATTAGTCAGCACAATTATCAATTCGTTGAGTTTCGAGATCTCATTTCGGCATGATACCTTGAGAATAATCTCTGAAGCTAGATTTCTATGTGTTTTAATTATTCATATAATGGCTAATTGATTCTTCCTAAACCGTCGATTCAATCCTCCAAAGTTTGTTATCTTATTTATGACAAACAAGAATAGTCACTGACCATTATGCTTAGGTATCCAGCTATGGTAAAGTAAATTTCACAAAAATCAGAGAGAGTGTAGAATGTTTGTGATATTCAGCTGCTTGGATCTATTGCCTGCATTTAGGTAGAATGCTATTGGATGCCTTATCGTTAGCCGACGCACCTTATCCGGGGTCGATAGCAGGTGGCATATTATTCAAATAGCTACGGTCATTCATCATACAACTATATCATGACATTTGAGTAACCATTGGTCTAAATATTCCACTACTTATGTGATGTAATTTTTGTGCTTGTTCTGGACTACATATTCATAACTATCATATTGCCTTAACATGCTAGTTGATTGTGATAATAACGATCAAAACAAGAGAGAATTTTTATCTGCCTACTGTCAAAATCTTTATACCATTAATTATCTATCTATACGAACGTTTCGTCATTCGGATTTTTACAAACGTACGATGTACATACCGGCAAGCTCCTACTCTCATCTTGTTCTACAACTGGTGCTTAATTTGAATGGGCAATATATTCGTCCAATTATTGGTACATCAGCTTTTTAGATACAATTTAGCAAAATGATTATACTATAATAGATTTAAAAAAAATGTGATATCCATCTTGAGCATATGGGCATAATTTCAACAGAAGAAGCAAAAGTAAAACTTTCAGAATGTAATGTATTAATAAAATATATGAATTTCTTGCAAGCAAATGGTTTCACGGATTGTGGCAAGGGCCAAATATTAGGACAAGTCTCATTAATCAAAGAGTGTCTGGGCTATAGCATTACAAGTAATAGAGAAAATGTAGTAGCTGTGGTGCGAGATATGGAAGATACAAGAAATTTAGGAATGCAGGCAGAAGAGAATGGTGCTGAAAATAACCAATCGCCTAACCTTAAAGTAGACGAGGCTTCTGAAGTTAGGTCGGGGCACTTTAGACAAGATGAGAACTTAATTACTGAAGGCTCAAGAGAAATGCAACAAGTGCCATCTGATACAGATGAGTCATTGTCAGGTGAATTTAAACAATTGACAAATGATAACACAGTAAGAACAGATAAGCCAAAAGGATTGGATCTTAAACGTTCGGAAGGATCAGTCACCAAAGAGCTAAACGGGTCGTGGCTTGAGAAAATTAAACGAATAACTGAAATCGAAGAGTGGCGGTGAATGCGGTGAAGACTACTAAATTCATACTTATCCTTGAAATGAACTAATGGTTGTGAACCATAAATAATAAAAATCTTTTAATACTGAGATTCTTGAATCGCAAAGAACTAGACGAAATATGCAGTCGACAATCTTTCTGACGCTGACTTTGATTCGGAAGATTGTTCGGCGTTCACCAGTAACAAGGGATTTGATTCTGATTGACTATTCCTGTTTGAGAAAATGTTTAAGTTATGCCACCAGCGGCAACATCTCCATCCTTTGATCCTCTTCTTTTAGCTCCAATCTCAGGCTTTCCAAATTCTTCTGATATGCGTTTATACATAGTTAATTCTTGACTTGAAAGCGGTCTTATCTTCTTCATTGCTTCCTCAAATTCTTGCATGTGTAATTTTAGCTCTTTAGCATGCTTCTCAGCTTCATCTGGATCTTTATATTTCACAATATGCTTACGTAATGCTATCATAACTGCAGCTGAACTCATGGATGCGATGTCTGCCCCCGTGTATCCATCGGAGATGTTTGCTAATTGTTCTAAATTTACATCTTCAGAGAGTGGTTTATTCTTGGTATGGATCTTCAAGATTTGAAGCCTAGAGTCGCGATCTGGTGGTGAGACATATAATAATCTGTCAAATCTGCCTGGCCTTAAAAGAGCAGGATCTATAATATCAGGTCGGTTAGTTGCTGCTATGACCACTACGTTAGTGAGTATTTCGAGGCCGTCCAGTTCGGTGAGCAGTTGGCTTATTACTCTTTCGGTCACATTTGAGTCTCCGAAGTTACCACCCCTGATCGGGGCAATCGCGTCTATTTCATCAAAAAAAATGAGGCAAGGAGCTGCCTGTCTTGCTTTTCTAAATACCTCTCTGATGCCTTTTTCCGATTCTCCCACCCATTTTGAGAGGAGCTCAGGTCCTTTTATGCTAATAAAATTAGCTTCGCTCTCATTTGCGGCGGCTTTAGCCATCAATGTCTTACCTGTTCCAGGAGGTCCATAGAGCAAGATACCTTTTGGAGGAGCAGCATCAACGAATGTAAACAATCCTTGGTATTTTAGCGGCCATTCTACTGCTTCTTGAAGTTCATTCTTTATATCGGGAAGTCCACCAATATCATCCCATTTAACATTAGGGATTTCCACGAAAACTTCTCTCATTGCTGACGGCTCCATCTCCTTTATCACGCTCGTAAAATCTTGCATGGTGACGATGATTTTCTTCAGAGTCTCACTGGGGATACTCTCTGATGAAAGGTCTATTTGCGGGAGCACTCTTCTCAAGGCTCTCATCGCAGCTTCCTTAGATAAGGCCTGCAGATCAGCTCCAACAAACCCATGGGATATATCAGCAAGCTTTTCCAAATCCACATCTTTTGCTAGGGGCATACCTCTCGCATGGATCTGTAGTATTTCTAACCTGCCATCTCTATCAGGTACCCCTAATTCGATCTCCCTGTCAAATCTTCCCGGGCGTCTTAATGCCGGATCCACTGCGTTTACTCGATTCGTTGCACCGATAACTACTACCTTACCTCTGGAAGACATACCATCCATAAGCGAGAGTAATTGTGCGACTATTCTTCTTTCGACCTCCCCTGAGACTTCCTCTCTCTTTGGAGCTATAGAGTCTATTTCATCGATAAATATGATAGACGGTGCATTTTTTTCGGCCTGTTCAAAGATATTGCGCAGTTTTTCTTCAGATTCTCCATAGTATTTACTCATTATTTCTGGTCCACCTATGGTGTAGAAACTTGCATTCGTTTCATTAGCAACTGCTTTTGCCAATAACGTCTTCCCGGTACCTGGAGGACCGTGTAACAGGACACCCTTCGGTGCTTCAACTCCAAGTCTTTTGAACAATTCAGGATGCCTTAATGGGAGCTCGATCATTTCTCGAACTCTGGCTACTTCGTTTCTTATCCCCCCGATGTCTTCGTAAGTAATCGGAGGAGCGCCACCTTCTTTTGTTATCTGCACTGCCTTGGCACTCTCTTCAGAAACCGTGATCTTGGTAGAATCAGTAATTATAACCGGACCAGAAGGATTAGTAGATATTACAACCAGATCGATCCTTTGACCCATCACATTGATGGGTATTGTATCACCCTTAGTCATTAAATGGCCATTAAGATATTCAGAAAGATAATCTTCTGCGCCTACTATTCTGAGTGGTTCAGTAGGTGCCAAAGTTATGCTCTTGGCATCTTTCGATTCAACTTTCTTAAGTTCTACTGAATCATTAATTCCCACATCCAGCTTGTTTCTTGCATAGCCGTCAATACGAATTAGACCTTTGTTTTTATCGCTCTCTCTCGCTGGCCAGTTTAATACGGTGGTTTTCTTTCCAAGCGAAGATATTTCCAAGGCATCACCAGTTGATATATTCAGTCGTTCTGCTATTGTGGGATCCACGCGTGCAATTTTCCTACCTACGTCTCGCTGTTCCGCTTCGGCAACTTTGAGACTAATCGATTTGGTCTTTTTGAGATCAAAATTGCTAGACTGAACATCTTTACCATCATCATTACTATCTCCATTTATACTAGAGGACATCTAGCAACTCAATTGCAATACGTCTCGTTAATACTTTACCATTTAAATTAGCTTCAGATTTGCATGATCCATAGCCTAAAAAGCTCCATTATCTGCATTGTCCGCGTACAATAATGCGTAATGAGCAGTATACAACATATTAAGCATCGAAATCACAAATCCGTTTCTAAGTCCCCAGAACGATCATCTGTTCTTCTGCGTGGATACGCTACAAAGGCATCTGTCATAGACAAATTCAAGTATCATTGGGAATGACAGTCACAAATGAGATTTTGGCTCATTAGGAAAGACGATAAAGCTCATTGATTATGATTGGCATATGAACCGATAGTCACTTCTTTTTTTGGTTATTGTATCATAAAAGCTAACTACATCAGATATCAAATCAAATAGACCTGGAAGGGTAATTTGGTATTATATACTTGAATTAAATTGCTAATGATCATTAAAGTCACGCTTTTTAGTATTCTAAAATAAATGCTGCCAAACGATGAGTACATAGATCTGAATACAAGAGCAGTGCAAGCTAATCATGACAAGTACATTTGCGCAGAACCTAATACGGTATTAATTTGATAAGACAGGTCTATTATTCTACTATCATCGTATTGCATCTGAGACCATTATTAAGCGGAGAAATACTTCTGTAATTTCTGAAAGTATCTGAGTAATTCTGTGCTTACATACGGTACCGCTCATCGAATGTTCTAAAACTTATCGTTTTCTAATACCTGCAGAATTGGAGAAACGCTTTCAAGCTCGTTGACGAATTTCTTCTCATCTGGGTTAGTCTTGTAGATGTATACCATGTTATATCTAGATATGACAAATCAGTTTCAACCGATAATGTATAGACTAATCCAATTCGCGTTTTCATAGTTTTCATAGGAATCGTACCTTAAAATTTATTCTAGGTTTGTCGGAGATTTAACGACGGAATTACACGCATTTTATGGTAACTTGACTAGACAAAAGATCAACTCCGCAGTGATTTGATAGACACAACGCAATTAAGAGGTACACATATGATAACTTTAAGCCACGATTGCAACTCTAAGAAATTTGAAAGTAACGCCTACTTAAGCCGGGCTACTAAATAACCATACAGAGCGCTTTCATAATATTCCTTTTTGATGCTGTCGCTGTCACATCATCGGATCGTTATTCTGCATCCATCGAAAATGTCCTCATGGCCTCCAGGTAAATTTTGGTGATTGCTTGAAGAATTCTAGTGCATTAGAAAATGTAACCTTTTCAATCTCATTCTCACTAAATTCGCCAGATTTCCTCATTTCTCGGGCCACAATCGGAACACTTAGAGGTTCGGATCGGCCCCAATCAGTCTGCACTATGAACCATCACATGTTCTGTTCCGTATTTCTTCAATATTTCAATAGCCCTATCGGGGGACAATTTTGTGACGGGATAAACAGATAGGCCAGCCCACATTCCCATTTCCAGCGTTTTTTCGATAGTCTCTTCTACATTGTGGTCTATAAGCATTTTCCTGGTGTTGTATTTTACTTTGTTACTGTCTGAGTTAACATTCATGATTCGCTCTATGCTTTGTATGCCTTTTAACTTGTTCTTATGTGGAAGATGAATCGTCATTAGCATGTCTCTTTCAGACGCTATATCCAATTGCTTGATAAAAATTTCTTCTTCTAATTCATTTATTTGATCATAGCCTATTTCGCCAACTGCTACTACTCTATCTCTTTCAAGGTAACCTTTTTTCACCATTGCCTCAACTGCATCAATGGCAAGAGGTCTCTCGGCAGCTTCTTTCGGATTGACAGATATGCATACATAATGTTCGATCCCAAATTCCTTGGCTCTCTTTGGTTCGAATGATATCATGTTCTCCCAGTAGTCTTCAAAGGTTCCAACAAATCTTCTGGGACTTCCGAGCCAAAATGAAGGCTGAACTATTATTTCGATTCCAGCTCTTGACATCGCCTCGTAATCATCGGTTGTTCTAGAATACATATGGATATGGGGGTCAAATAATCTTGGCATTAATGACATTGTGACATTGCACTCGTGATTATATCTGTCTAACGATTCAGGGGTATAGTTAATTTAAGAGTAATTACAGACCAATTAAGGCATAGTCTATATGATTATATCTTTACTAAAGTGGTTCTATTTAGGTGAATACATAACTCTAAATTCACATACCATTTCCACCTCGTATTTGATCGAACGCCTATCATGGTTGTTACAGAAAATTATTGGCCAAAACTCACCAATACATATCAAATATTGTAGTTAAAATCAAAGACCCAGAAGATGAATGGAAAAAGAAAGATATCTAGCTACTATATATGGTGGCAAACAATGTATACAGAACACATGAACCAGAACATTCAATAATTATGTTGCATGGAGCGTAAATCTCTATAGCTTTATAATGGCTACAACCTGAATACTGGTAGATTTATCTAATTCATCTCGTATCGCCTTTGACACGTGATCTCTGGAAGTTAAACTTGAGAAATCGACAATTTTGGTGCCATCCAGTAGATGAACCTGAGGAGCTAGTTTTCCATCATTTGCCGGTTCTTGTGATTGTTCAAGTAAACTCTCTATTTTATCAGCGACATCCTTGGGACTTCCATTAAAAATAGAGGCGTTATCTATTGACAATTTTACACGGCCATGGTTATCAAGCACTAGAGCAGGTCTCCTTTTCGATTTTAGGAACAACTTTTTTTTGTTGATTTCGCAGGCAAAGACGTGATAATTCTTCATGTCATATATCTTTTGGACGCCTTGATTAATACCAAATAACTCACATGCTAATATTCGGGCCTGTTCTTCATCGATTTCTTCTGTATTTGATGAACCAATGTCTAGAATCACATTACCCGTAGCAATCGCACGCAGTACGGATCTTTCACTAATAAATTCTGATTCGATAACAAGCGATTCAGGGGAAACCCCTCTATCAAGCGCTAACTTTTTCACTTCTTCAGCTAACGAAGTAACATCACTGGAATTAGGATTATTTATAGTTCTTTCACGTTCTTCCCTGATCATGGCTGAAGCAACCCCTATGGATGATATTACCTCTGCGTTTTCTGCAATTTGAAACGGTAATCGAAGTTTTCGAGCTAAATATGGGACTAGAACAGATGCACCGCCACCCCCGCCAACTAACGAAATACTATCTGATTTCAGATTGTATGCTCTTAACATGGGTTCCATTATCCTGATGATTTTTTTGGCCGAAATCTCGAGGATTGACTCTGCCACATCTTTCATCTCCATGCCCATCCTCCGAGCTAGTATTGATAAGGCGATATTAGCAGATCTTTGATTACCTTTTGCGTAATCTTCATCAGGAATCAATCCCAACGCGTTCGCTGCGCAAGTATTAGTAATAGCATAACGATTCGAACCACCCGTCTCTATTGCGACGTAATCAATTGGATCGCCATCCTTAGGTCTAAATGTAATTATCTGGCCATTCTCTAACTCTTCAGGATTTGCAAAACAGGAATATGGCAGATTCGCGATGTGTGCTGAACGGGGACCAACATCGGTTATTTTTCTTCCTGACCAACGTATTAGAGAGCCCCCTGCTACGCCAGCAACTCTAACATCCAGTGAACGAATACAAGTCGGATGTTCCATTATCGTTACGTAGTTGATTTCTGGTCTGCCTCCCTTTATAACGCAAATATTAGTAGATGTACCTCCTACTTCAATAAATATTCCATCTAGAACTGATAGGTGGAGCAACGCGCCTGCTACGCTTGCTCGCCGGTCCAGAGAGAATCGTAAGGATGGGTTTATTTCGAAATGTTTGCATGTCGGTAACTCCTCCATCGCCCTTCATCAACATAATAGGAGCTACAATGTTTTCATTGTGTACTGCTGACTCAACAAACCTTGCTGTATTCATAGCTTTCGGTAAGATACTAGCATTGATAGCAGCAGTCAATGTCCGGATCTCAAGTCCATAGATCCCAGTGAGTTCATGACCTGCAGTTGATGGAATATCAGATTTTTTCATAACGAAAAGTTCGTTGCTAGGGTCATCCACACCATATGCTTCGCTTACCACAAGCACCTCTGCCCCCTCCTGTTTAAGCTGGTCGATTGCTGACATTACGTCCTTTTCTTCTAAATATTTCGAGGTATCTAAAAATCGATAGAACGTTTGAAGATATTTATGTGAAGCTAATTTTATATTATGGATGTTTGTGCGTCTTATGATATTAGATTTTTCTAATCCTACCCCCATGCCTATGATTCCAACTTTCGCAGTATCTCCCTCCAACAACGCATTAACTGCTTGAGTCGTACTATGAGCGATTAATTCGATTTGACAATGCTGCAGATTCCACTTATTCAAGAGGGTCTTGAGTGCCATTAAGATGCCTGATGATACTCCTTCCTCAGACCCATGCGTAGTTGGTACAGTCACTTTACCAATAATGCTGCAATTAGAAATGTCTAATGCAACAGCCTTAGTAAATGTTCCTCCGACATCAATTCCAACTCTTATTCTTTTACTCATACCAAAGACCGTTAGGTGTGCCTAATTCAAGAACCAGGGTCGATTATTTAAACGATATCTGAAAATCCCTTCTAAATCTGCAAAATAATATTACGTAGGTAGAAAGACCTCTCTTATTGGCTCTCGTATATCCATTGCGTGGAGGATTCTCTCAAATTCCCTTTTTCCATCTGAAACTTGGATTTCTAATTGTCCATTGCCGCTCTTTCTTAACATTCTATTAAACTTTAGAGATTTTCTCACCTCTTGTGCCACTATCTTAGCAGGATCAAGAAATTTGACTTTAGGCAACAAAGCAACAAGGTAATTTTTTACAAATGGAAGATGAGTGCTTGATAAAGTTATGACGTCAATTTTATCATCAAGCTCGTCTCCGACTATTTGCAATAGCGTCTTAAAAGTTAGCTTTTCATTTGTTAGGTAAGTGCCATTTTCAATTAATTGAATTACTGCTGAGGCATTAATTTTAGTGATGAATATGTTTTGTGGGACTTCTTTTCGAATTAGGCTTTCCAGTCCGTTGCTTTTCAGCGCTCCTGCAGTTGCCATTATACCGATATGCTTTTTCTTCGTTAACATGCAAGCTTGTCTTAACGGGGGCCTTACGCCTATTATTGAGAGATCTACTCTTTTCCTAACTTCGTCTAATACTTGAATAGAAGGTGTATTGGATGCGATGATGACCAATTTGGGTCTGTATCGACTAAGGTATTTGATCGTCCGAAATATAATGTCAAGCAGATCCTTGTGTGACTTGCTGCCATACGGAAAATTAGACTTATCTGCCAAGTACAACAAATTCTCGCTGGGAATTACTTTCCTCAGCTCCCGTACTATTGACAAAGAGCCAATACCAGAGTCAAACACCGCTATAGGATTATTTAACAATAATACTGGTAAAGGATTTTTTACGTACATATAGTTATGCCAGTCATCCGTCGGCAAGTGTCGTAATTTTGCCTAAACCCAATTAAGATGCGACGTCAATAATGGAAACACTATTAGATTACCTACTATAATAGAAAAATTGCACCTTCTACGAGTTGGGAGAGAAATGATACTACCAATATATCTAATCACATAACTGTTCATTTATGCTTCATATTATCTCTGAACCAAATATATGCAGGTATCATTGGATGTTGAAAAGGGATTGCACTCTCGTCTTTTCTATTAAAGCCTATCATCACTATCCTGTCAACCAGATTCTCTCGTATATCCATTAACAGTTCAGATTCCTTTAGTGGACCATATACCTGAAAAAAATATTCCTGTCTATAGAATGAAATATGCCGCGCAAAAGAATCTGATAAAATGGTAGGATCGTTCCATATTTGAGGTTTGGAAATGTGATGATCTTGCAGTATTTGTAATTCCCTTCTAATATATTTACTCTTGATAACTTCTGAATCGAATCTTGTTATTGAATTTTTATAATATTCAATTTCTTTAGCAAAGTTTGCAGCTGTACGCTCAGCAAGATCGACTGCTTCCTTGACACCCAATTCAGTTTTAACTTTGTGATCTTTACCATAGACATATAATATACATGCTAACTCACTTTCTTTGATATAGGGAAAATCCTGTTCTCCCATTACAAAATTCCTTATCCTGATCGAGATATCTTCTGGAAGAATCATATTCATATAGCAGTCGCTTACAACGCTCATAAGTAATGAATCAGTTCACAATACCAACACGTTTATACATTATGAATGCATCAGTTGACTCAATTAAATACGCATGATAAACGTAGATCACACTAAAACTATCTATCTGATTGTTCATGGCCAAAAGCAACTGGAAGAAAAAGTTAGAGAAAAACTAGTATCCAATGGGTTCAAATCAGAACGCATGCAATTTGCTAATCTTGACAAGGCTGGAGAAGCAGGAGAATATGTAGCAATGGTGTGGCCGCCAATGTCTGCACGTGAAATAATAGTTAGCGAAATTATGGGTAAACATGATGGGGGGATCAATCTGGTATGGGAGCATGGACGTCAGTAGAAAGAAATGAGATTGAAAGAATATCAATGTGAAATAGTGCACAGACAATCTATGATGTTTCTCCTCACTAATCGCTAAATCTCGATTCACTTAACCATGCACTGAATTAAGATTCTTATATAGGTTAAAGGATCAAAACCTTGGTTACTAGCTTGATATGAGCAAGATCAGTTTTCCCGCCAAGATTTTCGGTACGGTACTTTCACATGGTATAAGAGGCAGGATGCTTTCGAAAAGCGAATTACAAACGCTCGCGGAATCTCGCGACATGGATGAGTTGGTTACTAGAATAAAGAACACTGTTTACTTGGATGCGTTCGCAAAATTGGTTAAGCCATATACTGCTGAAAAAATTGAAGGAGCGCTGAGAGAGTATTTGGTAAATAGTCACGCTAAAATGGTTAGCATTACCGGTGGTTCAGGAATTCTAAATGCTTATTTTGTGAAATACATAATTTGGAATTTAAAAATAGTCTTGAAGGGAAAGGCTCTAGGAAAATCTTATGAAGAATTGTTGTCTAAAGTAAATCTTCGAGCTGAGGAGCTCGTGGGTAGGAGAGATATCCTTGTAAAGGCGCTAGTTGCCAAGAATTTGGATGAAGCCATAGCAGCTACTGCGGGAGCGAGTTTGCTGAAGATGCGTCTAAAGCCGCAGCAGCGTATAAAGAAAAAGGTGACCTAAGATTGTTCGATATTTATCTTGATCATGTCTTTTACCATGACTTGGGGAGGGCCATGAATGCAGAATCGCAGTCTATTGATGCAAAAAAAATCGCCTCAGTTGATATAGATTCTTATAACATCCTTGCCATCCTGAGAGGCAAGTTTTGGGGTCTTAGCTCATCGGATATAACGGACTTGATAGTGACTACTACACCTAAGGTTCCAAGAGATCTTCTTCAGAAGATGATTAACGATGAAAAGATATCTGAGGCTGTAGGGGAACTTGCCAATACAGTGTATAAAGACATAATTCCAGCAAGCGCTTCAAATGATATTGAGTTCATTATGCAGCTAGAGACAAATTTTGAAGCAATGAGTGTACGTAGCGTAATAGGAGCTTTTCGCTCAATGTTTAGTGTGGGAATTATGGTTGCTGCTATAAAGCTGATGATAATTGAGGTCAGAAATATATCTGCCATAGCAGCAGGGATTCGAGCAAATGGTACCCCCAGAGACCATCCTAACAAGGCTGATAAGACCGGAATAGTAGAATTAATGGCCTTGTAGTAAGAGATTTAGTAAATAAATTCTTGATAGGACATACCTCATCTCTAATGTTTTGTAATTCGAGATACAAACTCAATATTCTATGATTTGTTGGTACAACAATCATTAATCATACTAAGTTAAAGTGACTTTAAAATGAGAACATTCATTAATACAATTGCTAGACTCTAAGGTTACTTTGAAATAGTTAAGTCATTCGAATTGAATCGTAGTACCTGCCAGATAATATCGTATGATTTCTCGGTGACATTGGTATGATTCTATTCGTGTTGAGATATATCTTGAGCCAGGATGGATTTTAATGGTATTATCAGTATATTACTTAAGAAAATAATGCGAAACCAGACAAGGCAATGATACTTAAAACTGTGCTCGCTTCCACACATGGTTGACATTTTAGCTTCCTAACATAGTTGACACTCCAGTCTTGGAGTGTAATAACAAATGGATATAATAGAAAATAGGTATAGAATGATAATTGAGCCTGAACGTTCAGGTAAGACTATATCGGATGTTTGCATCGCGTTTGGAGTTTCGAGAGAAACATGGTACAAATGGAAGAGACGATATGATGCATATGGCCTAGATGGATTAAAAAACCAATCAAGAAAGCCACATAATATCAAAAATGTGAAGGGTAACCGAAGAACTGGAAAAGATTATTCTTGAACTGAGACTAAATAATAGGTTTGGTCCAAGAAGACCATATACTACGGGAATGGTAAGGTAAACGGAGTGTCACTACTCTTGCTATTTTTATCCATATTGTTCTTTATTTCACCTTTGTAATTATGGCCATCGTAACTATTTGATTTTTGATTATTTGAGGAAGTAGAAGATAAATCAATATGATTCCAAGCGTTATTGCCACTAGCTTTTGAAAATCCTATAACCAAATTTTCACCATTTTGATTATTATGCAACTGGGCCTGAGAATTATCGCATGAGGATTGAGTACTGGTTTCAATATTAACATCACCATCGCCATTACTAATATTATGATTGAAACAGGTCTCTGCATAAGCATTGCCAGTTGTATATTGCATAGACAGTTGAGCGTTTATCAAAATAAAGAAAATAGGTAAACACATATTCAAATATACATTACTTATTTCAACCTTCGAAAAGTAATGAGAATGATAATATTGAATCGTACTGCTTCAAGTTCAAATAACAATAGTGATTATATTTGATTTAAGGATATTAGTGCTGTAATTTTATACCTGAATTTTCTTATCTATAGGTATATTGGATGAATCAGAAGGCATAAAATTCGTGTTAATCGTTTACGTTATTTTTCGAATTAGTTATTGTCAATACTTTCTTGCACCCTATCACTGTCGATATTTAATCTGAACTTGCATCTAAAACCAAATAAAGGGTTTGAGTGAGTAATCAGTTAAGTCGTCTTGATATGTAAGAAATGAATATTTTGAATAGTATATGAAATAGGTCTTTAACTATTATTTACCCATTCAACATGAAATGGGGAAATATTTGATACTTATCGTCTAGACAAATAGATCTTTAATGCTCAAGGCATTGTTGCCATTTTTTTAAAATGATATCACACAATGACACATCTAGTCTCCAAACTTCCTTGTCGTAGAGTCATGCATTAATACTGATCCTTATCTATTTGTGAAGCCAGAATCATGATTTGCTATCAACTATATTTTTCAATAAGTAATCGTGGGCATCTAAAGTTTTATAGGACTGCAACTTAGCTGCGCTTCCTAACGATCTTGTTAGAGAATGCACACTTAACAACAACTCGTACTAGCAAACAAATAATTCTAATGTCAGGATTTTCAGACATGATCCATCAGAGAAATGCTTTGTACCTAAATCGCGAGTACCATAAAAAATGTAGAATGATATCCAGTTTACCCTAGTGGTTCATTTTGATCTACTTCTTAGTCATTCGGAGTACATCTACCTGGCCACTGTGGAGCCAATCTTTCAGCTCTTCGTGACTGGGCTTCGCGTCGTGTTTTCCAGCCAAATGGAGATGTAGAAGAACATAGTTAACTTGATTTAGCAACGGTTTGTTCTGTTCATCGCCTTTTCGACTCTTAGTTCTGAGATCGTCTGGCACAGTAGCCCACCAATCATTAAAACTCCTTTTCCCCACACTTTTTGGTTGCTGACCGAATCCTTTTGGTAATGTCATAGTAAGCCAATATTAAAATACGATGCTTTTTAAGCGTTTGTGTTATCATTCCATCTCTATTATCTAAATGAACAGTTTTCTGTATGGAAGAGTCGCATTTCCGGACCTAATGAATGCAAAACCTGGTTTCTAATCTTTTATTTAAATAGCAAGAATTTGCAAACGAAATGGAGTGTTTTACTCCTTCAGATTTCATTCATAACTTAAAGGTAAAGCGAGCAATCCTGGGGCCACTTTTACCTAAACCCAGGCTCCATAGGATACCAATTATGAATTATTTATTATCCGTTTTGCTCTTCGTGTCTGTGTTCTATGCACCAGTAGGCGATCCTTCAAATTAATCAACGTGTTAGATGCATATCAAAATTAATTGATACCTCGTCCAAGACAAACGTCGGTTGTAGCACTGAAAATAGATCGATCTAATTTTCAACGCGTTGTTCTATTCTTCACATATCTATAGTACTCTTATCACCGGGGATCAGCCGTTTAGAAATCTTGAATCCAAAACCCATGGTAGCAAGAAACGTCAAAATACCTATTATCATTGTCGTTACAGTATTCAATTTTGCGACATAAAGAAGCAGTAACGTTAGAACTATAGCAGGAACTGTAATAATAACTGCAAGGAGTGTGGATAATGCAAATATTTTTGTTACACTCATCTTGGCCGATTTATTAAGGTCGTCGTTCAAAACTGATATCTACTCCTTATGCAAACTTGGCACTAAAATGTAAATTAGCATACTTAAGCATACAAGGATCAAGTTAACTGAAGAAAAGCCAGATATCAGACTATCGTTACTTATTTATGATGTCCCGCTCTCGTATGATTTTGTCAGTATAATAGTTTACAAGTTTTACATATCTTATTCTTTCTCCAATTGTTCTAGCTCCTTCCACTTTTTTTGTATGCGACCGAAGCATACTAAGATCACACATACAAAAACCGGTAATAGGTCGATATATTGTCCTAGATATTTGATGTTTCTTGTGATCAGCATATACTATGGCTGATCTAGTTAACAGCAACGTAGTCAATATGCCACCGACGACCAAATAAAAATATGGAAAAACAGTAATAGCAGTATATGGATTACCATGAACTAAAAGCCGGTATAACAAGAGTGGAACTAAGATCGAAGAGATGATACCTACTGGAGTCATTACCATTGAAAGTTCAGAGATCTTGTCGCATGGGGCGACGTCTCTTTCAAACATATCTAACAAATTATTATGTCTCTTGTTGAGTATGTTTTCTTGCATTAAAGGATCCATCTTATTTAGTAAACACTAACAGTTAAATAAAATTAACTAATAACATATTAATAAAAAATTTCTAAATATGAAGTTTTTTATCAAAAAATGTTCATAATTAGCAATATTTTATCTAATAGTATTTTCATGATAGATCGGTCATTTATTAAAGTATATAATATTTTAACATAAAATGCCTCAAAATTTATAATTTGCAATATAATTCGCTTATGGCATAATTTCATTCAATTATGATAATATAAATTATGAGAATTATTATGTTAATGTTAATATGTCCCTATCATTCGCTATTGTATGCGTAGTTATTGAATAGATCAAGACTTTTGTTCTCTAAAAAATATGAAAATATAACTCCTGAGCTAATGACAAAATCTGTTTGGGTTAGCACGTCATTAGCATTGATTTTGGCTCTCCCTCCTATTGGATTATTCATGGGCTGTTATGATATTACATCTAATATACTAGTCAGCGCTTTAATAGGCTTCGGCTTGCATTTTGCGTTATTCGCAATTTCAGATAGAATAACTGCGCGCTTGATGTCTTTTGTTGAAGATCAAAAGGCTATTGTATCGTAGCAAAATCCTCCATCTATTCATAATTCTAGTTGATAATGACTTGGAAGCGGTAATGGATTAAAATTTAAATCATATCCAAACAAGGATCAAAATCATCAGTTTGTAGCTTTTCTAAAACCGTGTGTGAAGCCCGGATCATATACTTTTGAAAATTCGTATTTTCTAGGCAAGAGGGCCTCTCCTACGATCACAACCGCCGTCTTGGTTATTCTAGCTTCCTTTGTTTTATACGCAATGTCGCCCAGCGTACCCTTTATGATTTTTTGATCTTTCCATGTTGCCCTAAATATTACAGCAGCAGGTGTCTCATTACTATATGTCCCTCCTTTGAGAAGCTCATTGACAACCTCGGCGATCAAATGTACGCTTAAGTAAAAGGCAATTGTTGCTCCATGTTTTGCAAGTTCAGCAATACTCTCTCTTTTGGGTACCGGAGTTCTTAACTCTGCTCTTGTTATTATAATCGTCTGCGTAATCCCAGGAACAGTGAGTTCGGTGTTCAATTCTGAAGCGGCAGCAAGTAAAGCAGTTATTCCTGGAACTACCTTACAATGTAATCCATCTCTTTCAAGTTTGTCAATTTGTTCCCTTATGGTACTAAATATTGCGGGATCACCATCATGGAAACGTATAGCGAGCTTTCCTTCTCTAGTTGAATCTCGAAGAATCTCGTAAATTCTTTCTCTATCGATCAAAGCTGCGTCAACGAGTTTGGCATGTTTCTTTGCGTATCCTAGTATTTCTGGATTTAAAAGTGAACCAGAATAAACTATAACATCTGCAATTTCTACTAACTTCTTAGCCTTTAAGGTGATAAGGTCGGGATCGCCTGGCCCAGATCCGACAAAATAAACTGTACTAGACTCAATCATTTCTTTTCTTAGCCACCATCACGGAGAAATACTTTTGAGTAGTGCCTTTTGATTTCCGCAAATCCGCGAGCTTGTTCATTACCATTACCTCACCTTCCGAGGACAGGTCCTGAGCTATAGCAATAACAGAGTCCTCCTTGAAACCTGCATGAGACAGCATCTCGATCACGCTATCAAAATAACGTCCATCCTTTAGAAATATTAGCGTATCGCAGGATTCAGCAGCATGTTTGACTTTACTTAAATCATAGCATGCAGGAACTATTCCGACAGTTTGATCTCCTTCAGCAAGACTGATCTTTGCCTTTGCTGCAAACGCAGAAAAAGAAGTGATACCAGGGACAATGTCTACTTCTATATCCGGATGCCATTTCTCTAATTCTCTTTGAATATATATCCAGGTGCTATAGAGTGCAGGGTCCCCTATTGTCAAATATACAACTCTCTTGCCCGATATAACAGCTTTAACTATTTCTTCAGTATTCTGCTTCCAGTGGTTCTTTAATATTTCAATATCCTTTAGCATTGGGAAGGTCAGAGTAATGATGTCGGTTGACTTTGTTATGTATTTTTTTACCACCGTTAACGCGATACTGGTCTTTCCATCTCTTGCTGTAGGTGCAAAAATTATATCTGCATTTTTTATTAGGTTAATAGCTCTCAGGGTAAGTAAATCAGGATCGCCAGGTCCACATCCGACACAGAAGAGTTTCATCTGACTGAATTTAAAAAACTGAGTTATTTAAATCAAAACACCTGTTGGCATTTCGTTAGTTTCGAGTAGCTGAAAGAATTAGAACAGGATTTCTGGCAATCATCATGGTTCCTTTACTCACTTTTCTTGCTTTGGCAATTATAACCTGAGTTACATCAACCTCATGCAAGTCCGATCTGTTAAATGCAGTTAGGGCTTTATACATAGTTTCAATAAGGATAGTATCGATAACTATTCTTCCCCCTACCTTCAATCTCTCGATAGCCATTTCAATGATTTGTTCCGTGTTACCCCATGTTCCACCTACAACTACCGCATCAACTTCAGGGATGGAAGGTAAAATATCCTCAGCCTTGGACAAGATCACTCTAGATTTGAGGCCAAATTTTTGGAGATTTCTGTTTGTTAATTCTATGGCTCTTTCATCAAAATCTATTGCATATATGTTCTCGCTCTTTGTCTGGATACAAAGCTCGACAGTGATACTTCCACTGCCACAGCCTATATCAATAGCAGAAAACCCTTCTTTTAGGCGTAGTTTGCTGATGACTAAAGACCTTACATCCTCCTTAGTTATAGGGACTAGTTCATCCCTATCGAATAGCTCATCAGGAATACCTGGAGTCGAGAAATCCCACGGCATTGCAATTTCTAATGTCATGGACAACTATTTTAACGTGCAAGACCCTGATGGAGGCCGGTGTAGACAAAGATCATGAACATTAATAATAGAAATATGAACGGAAATATCCCGTTTGTGGCGAGCTTTCGTCTTTCGCTCCTAGGTACTCCTCCTGCTAAACGCTTCCCTATCATATAAGAAATGATATAGAAAAATACTGCCATCATAACTGCTATTCCTACTGCGTTTCCCTGGCTTGTGCCAGGCACAATTATGAATCCAGTAATTATACCTGCTATCAAACCGACAATTGCCCTCATATAGAAAACTCGATCAAGCGGATCCAATTATATTACTTCTCTGATTAAATGTCACTCGGTTTAATTCCTTGCGGTTCAACTGTCTCTGAATGCATACGACCATATTTGTAGATATCATTTCGATTAATATTTGCGATAGATTCATAACAGGATTAAACATGGAACTATCGGGAATTGAGCTTCCTTATATTGTCAACGAAATCAATAAGACCATAAAATCTGGTTATTATGTAAGTTCTATCAATTCGGTTACGAAAAACTCATTTCTTTTTAGGTTGCATCACCCAATGGAAAAAGAAATCATTTTAATGATTTCGACACAGGGCATATGGCTAACGAAGCTCAAATTTAAATCTCTTGAGGAAAGTGCATTAATAGACACATTTAGGAGAGAACTTGAAAGGACCAAAATAGATTCAATAGAACAGATAAATAACGAACGGATCGTTATTATCAAGTTTATCAATTTAGACGGTAAACAAAATTTTCTTGTCTTGGAATTTTTCAGAGATGGTAACATAATACTCTGCGATCAGAATTTTCAAATAATATCGATATTGAATCCAGTAGAGGTACGACATAGGACTTTAAAGATTGGTCTACGCTATTCTCAGCCCCCTTCACGTGGTATAGATGTATTCAATATCAGTCTTGAGCTATTACAATCTCTGAGGAAAGACTCAGCGAAGGACCTAGATGTATCGAAGTGGATAGGAAGAACCATGTCTCTCCCAAAAAAATTTGTTGAGGAAATAGTTCATTCAGCCAACGTGGAGGCAAAGAAGGTCGTCGAACTATCTGACACGGAATTCTCGAAACTATATACAAGCTTGAATCAGCTGGTAATCAATGTAAGTACGGGTACAAATCATACACCTGTTGTCATTACTGATAAGACAGGGACGTATCTGGAAGCTCTACCAATATCTCCTAGTAATATCGATAACGCTTATCCTGAAGGATTCTCCGTAAAGAGAGTTTCGTCATATATGGAAGCCCTGGATCTCGTGCTTAGTAACAACATAATCAGTAGAGGAAAAAATGCTCAAACAGGCGAAATCGATAAGGAGATTACCGCACTGGAACACGACATAGCTGAACAGGATAGAGCCAAAGACCTAGTCATATTGAAAGCCTCCGAGATTAGAGATTTAGCTGCCAGCACTGATGACATATTCGTATTCCTATCAGCACCCAATTGGGACGATCGACCCAGAATCGCTAGGAAAACTGATCGCCTCTAAATCTGCTTCGATTGTCAGTTCAAAAGGAATAAAATATATAAAAGTAGCCGACGAACTCGTACAGCTTGAATCTAACGTAGCCAAAACATCCTCCTTGCTTTTTGCCAGAGCAAAGGAAATGGAGCGTGGAGGAACTTCGATAGAAGAGGCTAAGAATAGGCTACAGCTCAAGATTGACAAATTGAAGAATCAAGCTGAGTCGATTCACAAGAAGCATATTTTTGTTAAACGCCAGAAAGAGAAGGAATGGTACGAACGTTACCGCTGGTTTATCACAAGTGACGGATATCTGGCGATCGGTGGTAGAGACGCCTCTTCTAACTCAGCGATTATTCGCAAGTACCTTACTGAACAGGATATCGTTTTTCACGCCGAAATACACGGTTCTCCTTTTTTTGTTATTAAAAACGGTAGGACATCTACATTGCAAACTAGTCTTCTACAAGTTGCTCAAGCCACAGTTTCCTTCAGTAGAGCATGGAAGGATGGATTATCTTCCGCAGACGCCTACTGGGTCCTGCCGGGACAGCTTAAAAAAGGAGCCCCCTCAGGACAGTATCTACCAAAGGGTTCCTTCGTAATCGAAGGAAAAAGGAATTACATAAAAGGCATTGACATTAAACTTGCGGCTGGCATTATGTCTACAAATAATCAGTATTCGTTTGTGTGCGGACCAGTAGACGCAGTTAAGCAAAGATCAGTCCTTTACAGCACCTTGCTTCCCGGAGGATACGACCCAATGGAGATTACAAAGAGGTTGAGGAACGAGCTGTACCGGGCGAGTACAGAAGCTGGATATTTTAATAATAATGAAGCAGGCGAAGAACTCTCCTCGTACATAAAGGCAATTTCTTATGACGAGATGATGATGATCCTTCCAGCTGGTAGGTCAAAAATTTCCCAAACCACTAGAGGGGATGCCAAGATACCAGCTGCGGCTGATTTATCAACGGACAAACGAAAGACGAGTATAGATTAGGAAAGTAATTAAAGCAATAATCATAACTCACTATTGTGGTAAAGCAACCCACCGAACGGCATAGAGATGCAAATATGATAACACGTGTGCTAGTTAGAGATATTATGAATAGTCCTGTAGTTTCAACATCTGCGGACACTACTATTAGGGACCTTGCTATAAAAATGAAAGATGAACGGGTTGGCAGTATTGTAGTTACTAATAAGAAGGGTGATCCTGATGGTGTTGTCACGGATTGGGATATTGTTTCAGGTGCGGTGATCCAAGATGTCAAACCAAGTATGATAAAGGCCAAGGATGTAATGCAAAAGCTGTACACCATTGAGGGAGAGGAAGGAGTAACTGAGGCAGCTAGAATCCTACGCCAACACAGAATAAAGAGATTGGGTGTGGTTTATAAGGGTAGGTTAGTGGGAATTATATCCGCGTCCGACGTCATTGCCGTTACCCCAGATTTGGTAGACGTAATTTCTGAAAAAGCCGCCATTATCAGGGGAGAAATCGGTCGTTCGGCAAACGACATCTCAGGATATTGTGATGAATGTGGTGAATGGTCTGATCTTTTGCAATATCAGGAAGGAACATTTACGTGTGAAGAATGTAGAGCTGACACCGCCAACTAATATTAGGCCGGTCTTTTTTGCCGACGCTATGCTCGGCAGTATCGCTCGCAAATTGCGAGTATTTGGCTTTGATACGATATATGTTCCGGATATTAATGATGATGCTGTTTTGAATATAGCCTCTAAACAAAATAGAATTATGCTTACTTGTGACAAAGAACTCTTCAAAAGAATCCTTAAGATCGGGGGATACGGATCCCTCCTAAATGGTACTAACGATACAGACAATCTTGTCTACATATTTGTAAAATATGGTATTAACCAAGTAAATCTGGATACTAATCGCTCCCGTTGTGCTGCATGCAATGGGTTTTTGGAAATCAAGAGGATTACCGATATCGAAAGTAATTCAATACCAGCCAGGATAAGAATGGACTACAAGGAGATTTTCCGATGCACTTCTTGCAACAAGATCTATTGGAAGGGCAGTCATTTTCAGCAACTAAGAAGAATGGCAAAACTAATTGAGGAAAGAGTAAAGAGCTCCTCGTTGACTGGTAATAGTAAGTGCGGTTCGTCATAACGCACCCAAGAAGAAGAATATACTCTTTTTTAATTTCATCGAATAATTAATTAGTTAATCAGTCCTTAATGCTCCGATAACACTAGTCTTGGTGAATTTTTTGTGAATTATTGAGCATATGCTATCAAAAGATTAAAATCACGTATTTTTGCGAAAAACAATTGATATGAGTTCAAATACAGCCCTTGAGCGCACTGTCAACAAGGTTTTATCTCAAAAAGAGTCGGATTTGGTCACACAGATTGACTCGGCTTACCATGAATCAATGAATAATCTAGAATCATCTAGAACATTGATAGAATCTGAATACGAGAAAATTATTGATGCAGCAAAGAAGCAAGCAGATAATTTGAAAAGACAGATAGTTGGCTCGACTAGACTGAATGCGAGGAACAAGCAACTATTGATAGTCGAGGCAGCAGTTAACGAAGTGTTTGAAAAGGCCAAATTAGCATTACATTCTGTAGGAAGGGATGAAAATTACAAACAATTAATGAATAAGTTACTTGAGGATGGTTTGTCTGCCATAGGAAAGGATGGCATGATCGTCGAGTGCAACAAGAATGATACAGAATTGGTCAAAAAATTGATGGCTTCCTCGAATAAGCAGAAAAGAATCAATCTGGTATTAAGCGAAAAACCTATAGACGCTATTGGTGGTGTACGTGTAAGATCAGCTGATCTGTCGCTGACCTACGATGGAACTTTAGACTCTAGAATTGAAAGACTCAAACCTTTAATAAGGAAAAGTATTGTCCAGATGCTAAGAGGAGAGAGTTAAGATCATGGTTGCCAGTGGCAAGATTGTTTGGGTTAGCGGTCCAGCTGTTAGGGCAGATGGTATGTCTTCAACTAAGATGTACGAGACAGTCGAAGTAGGAGAGTCGAAACTGATCGGAGAGGTAATAAGATTAACAGGAGATATTGGATTTGTACAAGTTTATGAGTCCACTTCTGGATTAAAACCTGGCGAGCCAGTAGTGGGCACTGGTCAACCGCTTTCTGTTCTTTTGGGACCAGGAATTATTGGTAGAATTTATGACGGAATCCAAAGACCACTTGTTGAAATGGCCCAAAAAACTGGAGATTTCATCGGAAGAGGTATTGCGACTACTCCAGTCGATATGAAGAAAAAGTACAAATTCATTCCCCAAGTCAAGAAGGGGGATACAATCCAAGCAGGATCTATCCTCGGGACAGTGCAGGAAACACCATTACTAACTCACAGTATCTTGGTTCCTCCAGATCATTTGGGAGGGATAATAAGCGAGATCGTAAGTGAGGGAGACTACGATATAAATCAAGTTATAGCCAATACTGAACGAAGTGGGTACAAGACAGATTTGAGGATGTATCATAAATGGCCGGTCAGAAAGCCTCGACCTTACGCTGAGAGATATGATCCGTCAGTCCCACTTATTACCGGACAGCGTATAATTGATACTTACTTTCCGATCGCCAAAGGAGGGACCGGAGCAATTCCTGGAGGATTTGGCACAGGTAAAACCGTTACATTACATCAGATCGCCAAGTGGGCTGATTCAAAAGTTGTAGTTTACATAGGCTGCGGAGAAAGAGGTAACGAGATGACCGAGGTACTTGTAGAATTTCCTCACTTAATTGATCCAAGATCAGGTAGGCCACTGATGGAAAGAACTGTGCTTGTTGCAAATACGAGTAACATGCCAGTTGCAGCCAGAGAAGCTTCTATCTATACCGGTGTAACTATTGCAGAATACTATCGTGATATGGGATTTGATGTTGTACTTGTTGCCGACTCGACAAGTAGATGGGCAGAAGCATTAAGGGAAATGTCCGGCCGACTTGAGGAAATGCCAGCTGAAGAAGGATATCCATCGTATCTGGCCTCAAGGCTGGCTGAGTTTTATGAAAGAGCTGGTCGTGTAAGGCCCTTAGGCTCGCCTCAGAGAGCTGGATCAGTCACATTAATTGGTGCGGTATCTCCCTCAGGAGCAGATTTTACAGAACCTGTGACAACGCATACCATTAGATTCATCAAGACATTTTGGGCATTGGACACTAGGCTAGCTTATTCAAGACACTACCCGTCTATTAATTGGATGCAATCTTACTCTGGCTATTTAGAAGATGTATCAAAGTGGTGGAAAGAAAATGTCAGCGCTGACTGGTATGAACTTAGGGCAGAGTCCTATCATATTTTGCAAAGGGAGGACACCTTAAAAGAGATAGTTCGATTGCTCGGGCCAGAGGCTCTTCCGGACGAAGAAAAATTGGTGTTGGAACTGGCAAGAATGATCAAAATTGGAATACTGCAGCAAAATTCTTTTGATAATGTCGACACTTACTGCAGTCCTGAAAAGCAAGTGAAATTGGTAAGACTAATGCTCAAATTCTACAAAGAATCTCAAAAAGCACTTAGAGAGGGTATTCCTCTGGCTGATATACGAGCCATGCCAATCATTACTACCCTTTTAAAGGCCAAATTTGAAATTCCTGACGATCAGGTCTCAAAGCTTGATGAATTAGATAAAAGACTCTCTGAGGAGTTTCATAAAAGCATTTCACCAGAGGAGGCGAAGGTAGTTGTCTGAAACCGTAGGAATAGAGTATACCAAAGTCGCAGAAATTAAAGGTCCTCTTATGGTTATTGATGGCATCACGAAAGCGTCATTTGATGAGCTCGTCGAAATCGAAACAGCCGACGGTGAGAGAAGGTTAGGTAAGGTCGTGGAAGTTGGTTATGGCAAGGCTGTAGTTCAAGTATTTGAAGGTACAACAGGTCTTGCCATTTCAGGGACCAAGGCAAAATTCCTCGGAAAGACTATGACTATGCCTGTTTCCCAAGAATTACTTGGAAGGGTCTTCGATGGCCTTGGTAGGCCAAACGATTCGTTGCCGGACCCTGTTGCAGATAGGTTTATTGACGTTAACGGGGAGCCTATGAATCCTGAAAGAAGAGAATATCCTACCTCTTTCATTCAAACCGGTGTGTCAGTAATCGATGGAATGCTTACATTGGTTAGAGGACAAAAACTGCCAATCTTCTCTGGCTCCGGTATGCCTCACAATATATTGGCTGCGCAGATCGCACGACAAGCTACCGTTGTAGGAACTAAGGAAGATTTTGCAGTAGTATTTGCGGCCATAGGAGTGCAGTACTCTGAGGCTCAGTATTTCAAGCGCAGTTTAGAGGAATCAGGAGCCTTGCGTCGTAGTGTATTATTTCTTAACTTAGCGGATGATCCAGCAATCGAAAGAATAATCACACCCCGAGTCGCCCTGACTGTGGCGGAATATCTTGCATTTGATCTCGGGATGCATGTTTTGGCCATTTTGACTGACATCACCAACTATGCTGAAGCCTTGAGAGAGATTAGCGCTGCTAGGGAAGAAGTACCTGGTAGAAAAGGATATCCAGGCTATCTATATACCGATCTCGCAAATAACTACGAACGCGCAGGAAGAATAAAGGGTAAGAATGGGAGTGTGACCCAAGTCCCTATCTTGTCAATGCCAGCCGATGACATTACTCATCCGATACCAGATTTAACTGGATATATTACCGAGGGTCAAATTGTTCTTGGTAGAGAATTATTTAGAAAAGGGATCTATCCATCTGTAAATGTGCTCATGTCCTTGTCAAGATTAATGAAGGACGGAGTAGGGGAAGGAAAGACAAGAGCAGATCATATGGAAGTTGGAAATCAGTTGTACGATGCTTATTCGAGAGCACAAGAGGTGAGATCGCTAGCCGAAATTGTAGGTAAAGCGGGTTTGACCGGCGTGGATCTCAAATACCTTGAGGTAGGAGATCTATTTGAAAATCACTTTTTAAAGCAAAATCAAGACGAGAATAGGACCTTAGAAGAAACTCTAAGCAGGGCCTGGGATGTCCTTTCCTCGCTACCTGAAGGTGAATTAACCAAGATAAAAGAAAAGAATGTCAGGCAGTATTATAAGGGGAAAAGCTAACGTAAAATGTCCTTCGGAGGCCGAGTTGTAGCAACAAAGATCGAGCTAATAAAGATCCGGCATTCCCTGCGGGTAGGAAGGATGGTTCACAAAATTTTGGACGATAAACGAGAGGTTCTACTAAAAAAGATCGATGAAATGATCGAAGAAGCAAACAGGGCGAGAAGCGATATATGGAATCCGCTTGGCCAAATTTACACTTCCGTCTATGATTCGTACATGTCATTGGGTACAACTACATTGGAATCAATCGCCGATTCCACACCAAGTGTGATGGAGGTAGATGTTAACGTTAGGAGGATTGTTGATGTAAAAATTCCAACTCTTCAGGTAAAGACTAAGGAAGGTGGTCAGGAGTTGTCGTATGGGTTCATTGAAACGAATTCTTCAGTGGACAAGGCGGCCAAGCTGATTAAAAATATACTTCCGAAAATCTGTAAAGCTCCTGAATATGAAAATGCGATCTTTAGTTTAGCTAAAGAGCTAGAACGGACTCAGAAACTTATCAACGCGCTGGAATATGTCATTATCCCTCAATATGAGCACGCAATCTCATTTATACGATCTACATTAGAAGAACGTGAAAGAGAAGACTTTGTGCGTCTGAAAAAGGTTAAGGCTATATTGGACAGAAAGAAATCAAGTTAGCATCTCTAATAAAAGGGAACCTTAGAGTTAATATTCCCGATTTCATATAGGCTAATGTCTCATTATTTTTGGAGTTTCACATAAAATCTTTGTTGCATTTCGTTATAAATAAATAGGGCATTTGATCTCGAAACCCTATGACTACTAAAATGGGCGAGCGTGCATTCATTCCGGTTTTGGTCATTACAATAACTATTACCTTTGCGTTTTTAGCAGTACCTGGATTTCCATTGGCCCATGCACAAAATGCACAAAAAGCAGCCGTAGTTGGCGCCGCAGCTGGCGCCGCAGCTCAATCTTCAAAACTTATTGGTGCAGGACTAGCCTTCGGTTTGGCCGGAGCTGGGGCTGGCATAGGTTTGGGGTTTGTAGGCGCAGCTGGTTTAGCGGCGATTAGCGATAATCCAAAGATGCAGTCAAGAGTTTTCATCTTTGTAGGTATGGTAGAATCCATTGCCATTTACGGCATTGTAATGATGTTCATCATCCTTGGTCAATAGACCATAATGTTTGAAATCTTGTTGCTCTAAAGATAGTAATTCAAGATATTTTATTATAAATGTCAGAGGGTAAGTCATCCCGAGCGGGGATGACGACCGCGAGTAACTCTTTCCTTAAAAATAAAAAGAGCAAAGAATTTAAAGAGACTGCGTTTACAAGCAAGTATAAAAATGGGCCTGGCCAAACTGATGAAAGCCACTGTTATCTTCCCTAGAGCAGAAACACAGCAAGTGGTCAGCAAGTTAGCTGAGCTAGAATGGATTCATACCCTTCCAAACAGTTCTGAACACTCTGACCCTCTTTTAGATGATTTAATGTTAAAGGCTCAAAAGGTATATCAAGATATAGACGATGTGACAAGAGCATTAAACATTCCATTGGAGACTGGCGTTATCGATACAATGTTCAAGGGTGCTCCAAAAGGAAAAACTGAGTACGTAATAAATGACATACAGAATTTCGTAGCTGATTTGGAAGATAGAGGCAAGTTAATCCTTGATGAGCCAAAAAAAGTCATAGTAGAACAGAACACAATAGCAAAGCAGTTAGAGGAATACAGGAACGTCGAGAGTGCGCTAAAACTCGCAGCTGATTTGAATCTCAACTTGGCGCTATTCAGAGCTTTGAAGTATTTTTATGCCGAGATATTTATTATAGACTCTAAAGACCTCGTTGAGATACAGAGGAGCTTGGGCGATCTTCAGGTCTTTACCAACAAATTGTCAGATGATAAAACCTCGATCGTGGTAGTTGGCGCATCTGAAGAATCCGAAAGAATCGTAAAGGTACTTAGAGGTTTTGGCATACACCCGATACAAATACCTGTAGATACCACTCAAAACCCAAGTATTGCCTACTCAGAAGCCCATGCTAAGGTAAAGGAGTTGGAAGCCAGCTCTACGGAAATTGGTAAAAAGATCCAAAAATTAAGAAAAGCTAATTTAATTCAAATCCTGTCATTGCATGAGGTGGCAAAGGCTGCAAAGGACGTCTTAGAAATAACTAGACGACCCGGTGGTACAAGGAATTTTGCTTTGATCAACGGCTACATACCCGAGAAGATGCAGAGTAAATTTAAAAATCTTACAAAAAATTACATTTCGATAGTTGAGGATGCAGGCGTTCATAGTTTGAACCAAGGTGATCAGGAGCTGGTGTTACCGACACTCTTGAGTAACAAAAAGTACATACGCACATTTGAGGTAATTACCGAAACTCAAGGAATACCTAGAACTGATGAGGTAGATCCAACTCCTATCATCGCTTTTGTTTGGCCTCTCTTCTTCGGATTAATGTTTGCCGATCTAGGTCATGGATTGTTGCTCTTCGGGCTAGGTATGCTATTAAGACAAAGAGGTAACGGATCGATTACCACATGGGGTACCCTAATTGCTGCTAGTGGGGCCGCAGCTCGCCATTGCTGGCTTGGGCACTGGCGAGGTTTTTGGCTTTCACATACTCGGAATAGCAGTGCTTGCACCAATAACATCCCATATCCCATTCATTGGGGTCTTAAACATTTCAGAGCTAACGTTCGCACAAGTAGTTAAAATTCTGAAGGTTTCAGTAGCTATTGGCATTGTGCACTTGTTAATGGCATTCTTTCTCAGACTTCACAAAGATATTAAGGACGGTAATAAGCTCTTTGTGTGGACCCATGATATTCCAAATATTATTCAATTTCTTGCAATAGTCTCACTGGTACTAGCAGCTATCGGTTCTCAATACGATATCATTGGAATGTTTGGAGTTGCAGGTCACACTCATACAGAACCTGTTCCCTGGTTGTCCTTCACATTTGGTCGATGGGTTACGGTGGACATTGTGGCTAAGGCAGCTGTTCCTGTGATTCTTGCAACTGTTGCGATCATGATCTACGGTGGATGGAAGGAACAGAAAGAAGTAGCCAAACACGGTCACGATGAGGGCGGAGGGATTATGGGTGTTGTTATTGAAGTAATTCTTGTTAGAATAGTGGAAATGTTATCAAATATTATAAGCTATAGTCGAATAGGGATTATGCTGTTAGTACATTCAGCTCTCCTAGTGACTGTGAATCAATCGTATTTGCATGGAGGAGGGCTTGCGGTACTAATAGGTGGGAATATCGGAATTATGCTAATAGAGGGATTGATCGTTTACATTCAGACAATAAGATTACATCTTTACGAATGGTTCCCCAAGTGGTATATAGGAGAAGGAGTGGAATTCAAGAGATTGGTGCCTGCTATGTTATATTCAAATGCCATCTGGAAGAGTGGCAAAGAAGAGGCCCCTCGAGTATATAGGGAGGAGGAGAAGGTAGTACAAGAGCAGAAAGTGTAATAAACAAAATACATATCCTAAAAGTCATTATAGATAAGTCATTATAGATAACAATAAGAAATACGTCGGAATAGGTGATTGACGAAAATATATCTGTTCATTAGACGTAGTTTGTAGCGTAATTTCGAATTCAGTTTTTGAATTACGAATTAGTATGGATAGTAAACGAGTAATACGAACATCATATTGTTCATTATGATGTTCGAAATAGTCCTTGAATGACGCTATTTTCGCAATTAAGCTACAACCTACATTAGATGTTATCTGTTATCTGTTATCTAAAGGAGGTTCAGGTATGGAACTTGATACAATGACTCACGTTCGATAACCAGCATCAAAGAATGAGGCACTTGCGTATCTCATGGGTGATACTATGCAGAAGTTAGTTGCTGCCAGAGCATCCATTACACTGTATCTAATTCTTTACCTTTCTGCAGCCTATTTAACCAGACTTTGAATTAAGCAGACAGTAGTATTATAAGTCGTTACCTTGGAAGTATGGTGGAATTCGATCTATTGGGGGGTCTAAGGCGATACCTGCAAGGGTACTCCCCAAAATTGCCCTGCAGAGTAAAACCCTCCTTTGACAATGCATGGTTAAGAGAATTATCAAATCGTAAAGGATAGAACTCAATTTTCTAATAATTGTGATCCGTGCTTAACCCGATTCAATCTACTGTATCTAAATTACGGTGACAAGGTTCATCGTATCAATGGTGATTATAGTACGATTGTCCTAAAATGTCATAGGATTGGGGATGAGGTGAGCCGCCTTAGCATTGCCGATGGACTCGAAGACAAATTATTCCGATCCTTATCATTATCTAACAACGGAATTGTTAAACAAAGTACCCTGGATATTTTGACTTCCCTATCATACGTCCATTACTATCACGTAAAATCTGTGAGCTCACTGGAACCTCACTATGTATCTCAACTAGATAGGGATGACCATAGATGATTACTAGAACATATTCATATCTCCAGAGAAGATATTTTTCCTTCTCATTCATCAATGTTTTTATTGGTATTATTGGTTCCGTAAGTTGAGTCGCATAATCCGTACTTTGAGAACTAAGAACGCTTTCGTTTCCACTTTTCGGGTCATAATTCCAAATTTGGTAATTATCCCATATCGAGTCCATAGGTTCGGGCCTATTTTTTGTATAAAGCAGACGCGGCTTAAATGCGATTATTATGCTCAAAAACAACATAGAAATTCCCAGAAAAAAGTAAGCATCGGCAGCTTCTATAATCGATTCCTGTGTTACGAGTATCTTTATTCCCTTAAAATTACCCTCTCGGGGAATGTCTATTCCATAAAATGGAAGTGCAATTCCAGTAAAAATCAGAACAACTCCCAATATGGAGATACCCATCGGTAGGGCTCCAGCCCAGACAACGGATAGTCCAACTAAGAAAAGTAGAATAATAGTTGTGGTAAGTATGATATCCTGAACTATAGATTCATGGACGATTCCTGTTGTCACAATAGAATGAAGAACAAACAAAAATACAATACTAAGCAAGCCCGAAACTAAAAGCTTATTCCTATTTTCGAATAGTGTTCTCAAAATATCGCGGATACTTCTTGTAAAACAGATTATCAGACCAACCATTCGTAACATAATAGGATTTCATGGTTCTTATAAATAGCGATCAAGATATTGAATATTGTGAAACAAAAGTCTCATCGTATATTTCTCTCATAATCCGTGATTCTTTTTCGATTATGACACCAGGTCATTGATTGTGAGAGTTCGCGCACAATACCTGCATTTAAGAATGATCTTTTGCTTGTCTATAATGTCTAACGTAGATCTGATGGCTTCCTCGCTATTACTGATGCACTTAAGATTAGGACATCTGAAAATTCCTATGATAGAGTCGGGCAGTTGAATTTTGCGTTTTTCAACGAGTTTGTAGTCTCTTATAATATTAATTGTAGCTCGAGGAGCGATTAGCGCAAGCTTATCGGTTTCATATTTCATCAAGAATCTATTTTCAACTTTGACGATGTCTTTCTTGATGTGCTTGTTACTTGGCACATTTAATGCCACCGTGATGACATTTCCGTCTCTACCAGTTATGTCGATGACACGCAACACGACTAGTGCCTTCCCGGCTTCAATATGATCAATTACCGTTCCATCTTTAATCCTTCGTACTAGTAGCTGACTTGCATCTGACACTCAAATAAGTTGGGATTTCGAGGATAAAAGGATTAGTTAGTCGAGGATTTAGTTCTCAGTCAATCATAATAACTCATACAGGTTTTGGGTGCCCGGATCAAATTAATAAAGTCCATACATACCTACCCAAAAATGTCACGCTATAATATATCTCGTTCTACTGTGCGTAAAGGGATTTCATGGTAATCATTTTAGCACCTTACGCAGATCAGTCCTCAGACTTATTTCTATTCACCAGGGTTCTTTGTAATGTCGAATATAGATACTGATTTGCTAAATATTCGTGAGGTTCCTTATTTTTTCTTTTTACAATCTCCGACTATTCGATTTGGATATCGGGATTAACTATCACGATAGGAGTTATCACTTTTCTAGTGTCACCGTACTCAACGGATGCCCCGTTGCATTTCTGTGTTCTGTAGCGGTTTCCTTATCGGGAAATTGACTATTGCACTTATCACACTTGTATGCACTGTCCATAACAAATGCTTTGTGTGATCTATTGGTTAATATGGTTTCACATTTTTAGCGTCAATGCTTTGGCTTGCATTATACCATATTGCTAACGGGTTTTCTATGAACTAGTTGGCGATATTCTCTTCGTGTAGGTCGGTATTATCCTCTGGAATGTAATAATAGCGTCAATGCCTGAACACAATGCGATTATCAATCCTTTTTGTTATGAATTAGCGGGACGCACGGATTTTTAAAGACTTTTTACCTAGTACGGATCGGTACAAGAATTGAGATGGGGAAGACTAAGAGTGCGTCTAACAGAGCTAAAGACCAGGACGAATCTATACCTAAATGGGCTGAGGAAGAGATCAAATCCGTTCAATTTGATCAACCCGAGGACTTGACAAGGACAGGTTATATACTCGATATTTATGAAAAAGACTACAAAATAGACGTACAACTCTATGAATCTCTTCCAGATGGTAGAAACATTATCGAGGGTTTGGACGTTCCTAGGTCGATGAAGATAGAAGAGTTCATGAAAGGTTATGTATATGAGTTCAAGATAAAGATGTTCAAGGGACCGCTCAGTGAAAGAGTCACAGAATTTTTGAAATCAAAGTTCGATCTTGAGATGAGCATAATATACAGGTTTGAGTTGCAGGCACTACAGCTAATGGACGTTGAATCTGATACTCCTGAGAGTTTGGATAACGAGACAGATTGAATTTAGACATCATTCTACAAGTAAATTATCAAATAGAATAGACTAGGTGGCAATTCTCAGTTTACTGGAATATCTGATGCTCTACCTACCTGTCTACGATGCCCTTCTTGTCTTTCTCATCCTTCCAGCCATTCCTTTCCAAAGGAGATTTATCCAAACTGTTATCCTTGTCGTGATTGATTTCGTTGGCATTATACATGTTGGGTCGCTTGTCACCTAAAGACAATGAATCCGGAATTATTGCCTTGTTTGAGAACTGGGACACGTTCGTACTGGTAACTGTGACTTTGCCTATAGCTAGCCTCATAAGCGCGATCCAAGTGAAAAGTAATGGAACGTGATATGATGCAATCCTCCATGCTATTATCACGTTTAGATGAGAGTTCATTGTTATATCATGAAATGATGGAAGATTGTTCAAATTCGAAATATACGCCCACATTCCCAGTTCTGCTAGCCCAGAGCCACCTATAGTAATAGGCAAGTTTGATAATGCTGTGGATGCAGAGGTAGCCATAAGGGAGTCGAATAGCCCTAGATACGGTCCGACTGTGTCTATTAGTACCATAAATGATATGCCTTGGAATATGAACGCTACAAACGTAATCGCAATCCCTACAGCAAAGGTCTTGCCAGCTGCCTTTGAATTAAAGTTTTGTCTACTCATTTGACACAAGTCTGCAATAGCAGTGTTAATGGAATTAATTGATCGTTGGGCCTTTTCTTTAGGGACAAATCTTTGAACTACCCGTAAAGAAAAAGTGGGCAGTCTAAGGACACGGCGGGCAGAAAAGAAGATCAATAAAAACCAAAAAACAAATGTTGGGATCGCAATCAAAATAACAATAACTCCAATGAAATAACCCCCGTGTAAGATTGATACTGCACCAGCAATAAACGCAAGGAATGTACCAACAAACACGTCAGATATAATTTCCATAGTCGTGATCCAAGCTCGCTTTCCCAGCTAGTACACCCTTCCTATTTAGCCAAGCGATCCTTACCAATTCTCCTCCTACATAGGACGGTGTTGTTTGGGTAACAAATTGTGCGCCCAAGCTTGCACAAATGGTTTCCCCTGTGGAGCTCACATTATGGCCTATGAATTTTTTAATGAAATATTTGAATCGGACTGCCTGCAAAAGGTATTTGGTCATAACGGCCATCGCAGAAAAAACAAATGGAACTAGGCCAACCTTGAAGATATCCGCTGGAGAAATATGAATAAAAAAAATCATAAATAGGAAAGGTACAACACTAGCCGGGATTGCGATCAACCGCCAGTTCAATAATCTTCCATCATGGTCTACAAGACAGTCATATAATAATCAATAGAAAGGAGTTTTACATAAATCCCTTTGTTGGAAATAAACCATGGATGCTATATTTATAACAGGTACAGCAGGCTCGGGTAAGTCTGCTTTAACATCTAGGTTGATTCAATGGTATAAAGATAACAAAGCATATCCAGTGAGCCTAAATTTGGATCCTGGAGCTTATAAATTGCCTTACGAGCCGGATGTGGATGTAAGAGACTACGTGGAGGTTGCTCCTCTAATGGAAAAATATGATCTCGGACCCAACGGCTCCTTAGTCATGGCAAGTGATTTGATAGCCACAAGATTAGATGAAATCCAGACTGAGGTCAATGAGCTCAATCCAGATTACGTCATAATAGATACACCAGGACAGATTGAACTATTTGCATTCAGAGCGAGTGGACCTTATTTTGTAACAAATTTTCAAGCAGACAATAAGGCATCACTTTTTATTTTTGATGGAATGCTCGTTTCATCGCCTGTTAATTTTATTTCAATTTCGTTATTATCCTCGGCCGTAAAGTTGCGTCTAAAGATAGCACAAATAAATACTTTGACAAAACGAGATCTAGTTATCGATAAACTGCAGCAGATACTCGAATGGTCGACCTCGAATATTTCCTTAGAAAAGAGTCTTGATAATGAGAAGAATAGTGAGTACTCTCTTTTATGTAAAGAAATAGCAAGAAGTTATAACTTGGGCGGGTTCACTGAGGGTCTTTTCGCAGTTTCTAATCTCACCATGAGTGGAATGGTTAACCTCTTGGCGGCCCTAGCAAGAATACTTAATCAAGGAGAAGAAGTAAGGGACTGATAGAGTGAATGCTCAACAAGGCTTCTAATAATCCCGCTCGCTTCAAGTGAGCAGCGAACTGCATACACATCTTGTAGCGCTGTGGCATATTCTTCAACTGCTAATCTCGGTCCTGGCTTTGACGTTTTCGGACTTGCTCTCGATGCATTCAAAGATACGGTCACCATTACAAAGGGAAAGAGGATGCAAAGTTCTGATCCTCATATCAATCTTTGCGTGTCCGGAGAAGGTACTGAAACGATATCTACAGATATGACCGAGAACACTGCTGGGCTTGTCGTAAGAAGGATGAGTTATGATTTCAATCTCGGCGGTAAAGCAAACTGGGAGCTAGACGTTAATATTTCAAAGGAAATACCCACCGGCTACGGTATGGGTAGTAGTGCTGCCTCAGCAGCCGGCAGCGGCGATGGCATTCGATAGTCTATTCAATTTAGGACTATCTAAAACTAGTCTTATTAAATATGCCGCGGAGGGTGAGATAGCCAGCGCCGGTGCAAAACATTATGATAATGTTTCTAGTTCCATGCTTGGAGGTTTTGTTATAGTCCGTTCTACTCCAGAGATTGAATTTATCAGACTTGATGCTCCTGAAGATCTTTATTTGGCAGTAGCCGTTCCCCTGATAAATGTTCCTTTGAAGAAGACCGCTATAGCTAGGGCAGTCTTGCCAAAAACAGCTCTTTTGGACGATGTTGTTCAAAATATTTCTAATGCAAGTACCGTTGTGGCAGGGTTTGCATTGAAAGATACGAAAATGATCGCAAAAGGTATAAACGATCTAATTGTCGAGCCATCAAGAAAACACCTAATCCCGGGGTATGATGTGGTAAAGCGAAAAGCATTCAAGGAAGGAGCACTAGCTGTAACAATTAGCGGTGCAGGTCCATCCATGATCTCTGTGCTTGATGATAAAGAGATTGCAAGTCATGTAGCTAAATCGATGGCTCAGGGATTCATCGAGTCTGGTATAGAAAATACCAAAGCCCTTGTCTGTCGACCCAGTGGTGGTGCTAGAATAATAAACATGCAAGGGTAGCAATCACAATCACAAACCAAAATTACCTTTCATACCGACCATTATTCAGGGTTCTGTTATTATCTCGGCCTTCAAAGAAATATGTTATACGAACGTCGTTCGTTAAGGTTCATCCATTATTAATGCTATTTTTTTCCTTTATTAAGGAAATCGGACATCATTCTCTGTCTGTCACCGTGAGCAAAACATAGAGCCCATCCATAAATTTCCAAGCGAAGTCCAGCATCGATATCCACATCCATTGCTTTATTAATTAACATCTTGCTCGTTTTAACTGCGTTGGTGCTATTCTTTGTGATCTCCGTTGCAAACCGGATGCATTCGTCAATTAGCTTTTTATTGAGGATTTTAGCACTTTCAGAACTAGCTCCCTTATTTGAGGGGCTCCCTTTTTCGACCTCATTCTTAGGGGTTGATACAGTTGTTTGGTCGTGAGAAGATCCGACTTGAATAGTTGACTTCGCACTGGCATCATCTAAGCTCACCACAGTATTGACGAGGCCAATCTGAAACGCCTCTTCTGCACTGATCATTTTGCCTGTAAAAACCAATTCCTTGGCTTTTGCTGGGCCCACGATCCTAACAAGCCTTTGGGTCCCGCCCCATCCTGGTGGAATTCCTATTGTGACTTCAGGCTGACCGATTCTTGCAGTAGATACGGCTATTCTTATATCACATACCAGAGCAAGCTCACATCCGCCACCTAATGCATATCCATTTATAGCCGCAATGACTGGCTTTTCCATTCGTTCTATTTTATTGAGAACTCCTTGGGCAGAACTTGCATACCTTTCGGCTTTTATCGGGTCGATATCAACCATGTACGCGATATCTGCGCCTGCGCAGAACGCCTTTTCACCTGCACCGGTGATGATTACAACCTTTATGCCATCGTCAACGCCAACTATTTCGATGGCCCGGGATAGCTCTGCAATAACGTCGATGTTCATGGCATTTAGAGCTTCTGGCCTGTTGATCCTAATGATTGCAATCTCCCCTAAAGGTTCGAGTTGTATATACTTCATACTGCTAGACATAATTACCGAAATCTATTACTTTAAATTAAACCTTATCGACAAACTGGCCCAGCAGGCGATAGAATAAAAACTCGATCATTAAGAATTTTGAGAATTATTATGATTATTGATTTTTTGTTTATCCTCTCCACCTGCATCGGTCCAAAGATAGTGGAAATAGTCCTTTGCAAAACGAGCTAGTCCTGGGTGGTCAGCCCAGATAGCTATCGGTTCGAAGGCGTTGTTATCATTTCTGCCCTCCGCCAATAATATCATTACCTGTCTACTATCGCCTATTACCCCTCCTCCAAACATATTGTTCTTAAGCCGTACACTAGCAATTCTAGATATCATTCGTACCGTTTCTTGATTTGTTTCTTCAGAGGCGAGCACAGTAATTCGAACACCTTTTTCATGTATCGTTCTCAGCAACGGCTGAGTAAGCTTAGCGATATCCTCGGCTACCTGAGGCAGTGCTATGAGCAACTCTTGCTCGGAGGACTGAATAATTTCGTTTACTTTAGCGGCAATATTATAAATTCCACGTACAACCCAAATTTCAGGCTTCTCTTTCATACCACTCTTTTCATATATTGGCATTAGCTCACTTTCTATCAGATTTTGATTATCGCGTATAACGTTCTCCATCCGCATTTTCATTGCATCAAGCGCTGTTGAAGGAGATTTTGGGAAGAACTTTTGTGGTCTAGAGCTATCTGACTCGAGCCAGCCATTATCCTCTAAACTGTTTAATACCTCATAAATCTTTGAATATGGTACACTGGAAGTCTTGCTGATTGCAGCTGCAGTCATTTGCCCATACTCTAGTAATGCCATATACACCCGGATTTCATAGCCTGTCAGGCCAAGGCTTTCCATTGCTTTTTTCGATTTGTCACTGATACTCATACCTGCGCGTCGAAACACAATTCAATTTTGTAATATATTTACCTTTAAGACAGATAAACGTCACTTCTAGAACATTTTTATATATGTTTTTGGACATTTTGCTTAACTACCCATTCACCGTATGAGTAGGTAGATTATATTTATATAGATAAAATGGGCTAATTCGTAAAAGGTATTGTAGGTAATTGACAATGGATTTAATACAAATTTCGAATCTATCAACTAGAACTACTGATCTATCTAAACGTTCAATTAGATACACGCAAAGTATATGTCCAGATTGTAATATGATATTGGATGCAGAAGTTTTCGAACGAGGAGGACGAGTTTACATGACCAAGAATTGTCCCACCCACGGTGAATGTGAAGAATTGTATTTTGGATCCTATGATATGTATAAAAAATTCAGCACATACTGGAAGGATGGAAAGGGAGCTCATGCCCCAAATGTTATGATCGATAAATGTGCGTGCCCAACAAATTGTGGACTTTGTACAAACCATCTTTCACATTCGGGTTTGGCAAATATGATTGTGACCAATAGATGCGATTTGACATGTTGGTATTGTTTCTTTTATGTGAAGAAGGGTCTTGAAGGTGCATATTTGTATGAACCATCGCACGAACAGGTAAGAGCAATGATGAAGACCTTGAAAGCTGAAAAACCAATCGCCGGAAACTCAATCCAGATAACTGGAGGTGAACCGATGCTAAGAGATGACATTACTGATCTGATTCGTATAATGAAGGAAGAAGGTGTTGATCATATTCAGCTTAATACCAATGGTATAAAATTGGCTCTCTCTCCTGAAACCATGCGACAGATAAGAACGGCTGGAGTTAGTAACCTTTACCTTTCCTTTGATGGGGTCACTCCTAGAACTAATCCAAAGAACCATTGGGAAGTTCCATCTACTTTGGAGTCAGCAAGAAAGTGTGGAATGACTGTAGTATTTGTGCCAACGGTAATTAAATCGATTAATGATCATGAATTAGGTGGAATAATTGGATATGCACAAAAGAACATGGATGTAGTTCACGCAGTAAATTTCCAACCAGTTTCATTGACTGGGAGAATGACAAAGAAGGAACGCGAAAAGTACAGAATCACGATTCCTGATTGTATTGAAAGAATCGAAGAGCAGACTAATGGCCAAATTACGACAGACGCGTGGTTTCCAGTTCCGTCGTGCATGCCAATGACTGATGTAATAGAAGCATTTTCGAAAAAACCAAAATATGAACTCTCAATTCATTTCGCCTGCGGTGCAGGTACATATGTTTTCGAAGATTCAGAGACAAAGAAATTAATTCCGCTAACTACTTTTGTTGATATTAAGGGACTGCTAGAATACTTCGAAGAAAAAAGTGATGAAATAAAATCAGGTTCCAATCGATATTTGGCTATGCTGGAGGTAATGCGTAAGACGAATCAGTTTGTTGACAAGAGTAAACAGCCTCATGGTTTAGACCTTGCCAAGATGTTCTCTAGTATTCTCTTAAAGCAGAACTTTGACTCTGTAGGATCATGGCATGGTAGATCACTATTTTTAGGAATGATGCACTTCCAAGACAAATATAACGAAGACCTCGAAAGATTACAAAGATGTGACATTCATTACCTCACTCCTGATCTTAGGATAATCCCATTTTGTGCTTTCAATGTCATACCAGAATGGTATCGAGATAGAATTCAGAAAAAATATAGTATCCCTGTAGAAGAATGGGAAAAGGCACAAGGCCATACGCTAGAGGCAGGATTATACAGAGGTCTAATGCGACGGGGCAAGCCAGAAGCAGAAATGGGGTGTGCCATGTCCGAAATGCACAAAGCAGCCGCTGAGTCTGCTCAAGCCGATCTGGCCGGCGATGATCATAAAGGTATCGAGTTGCGTAACGGGATGGCTGGAGCCTAAGAAACGTACTATCTAACTATCCATCTAATGCGACCAAAAATATCATAAGAAGTAATTCCCCCATCCACTCCTCCTACTAAATTATTAATTACATGTTCATTGCTGACAGATATTCGGTACCAAAACTGGGTAAAAGCAAATCTCGACACAATGTGACTAGATAGGTCTTTCTAATACAGTCGGTCTCATCAAATCTGCTACTGTAATAATTGCGACGTCGAACTAAATATATCTCTTAAATAGTACGATCACTTTTATGCAACCATCAAATTGCTATGATTAGACAAACAATGACGAAACCAGCCCTACTGAGTCGTGTGTGATGTAGATCTTGAGTTTGGAGTTTGTCCATGTTTATAAATAAAATTATGCCAATTGGAAGCCGCAAAGTCATAAACTTGATAAGTGGCTAAATCTTTTTATATATCGCAAATTGGTTCATATTGAAACAACTGCTTCACTTGAAAGTTTTCGACAATTTATTATCTTTAGTACATGTAGGTCATTTATTCCTGAAATCTATCTGAGAGATTATGAGGTATTTCCCGAGCGTGAAGAGGGTCCTGGGGCTATATATATAGAAGCAGCGGATAAAGTGACATTAAAAAAGATTCGTGAAATGACCTTTGTAAATGCTAAAGAGATTCTGGGTATCATTTATTCATCAAAGAGTGGTAATACTCAATTAAAGTGGAGGCAAACGAGGAAAAGATCTGGAAAAGTACATGGTGAAGCATCGGCTAATGCTCTAGTTAATCTCGTACAATCCGGAGTTCTTACTCAGGAATGGGTAGACAGCTATTTAAAATCGCCCCAACTTAAATACAAGAATACTGAGCAAGGGCCAACACCCGGCTCGCTGTCTCAAGAGAACGAGAAGATTATGAAGGATGTATAGAGGAAAGAGATATGAATATGACGATAGACAAATTTATTGCGCTTTTAAATGATCATTAAGGATGTCAAAGGATCTTCTGAAAAGGCTTATTTTGCACTACCCGAGGATGCCGACGATCTCTTCACAATACGAAGGATTATCGAGAAAGATGATCACGTCATAGCTAATACGAGTAGAGTCATAAAACAAGCAAAGGAATATTCAAGACCTGACAAAGGTGACAGGGTCAAAATCAGAGTCGCTCTCAAAGTTGAAAAGGTCAGCCTTGACAGCCTTGTTGATAGGTTGCGGATATCCGGCGTAATTACAAACACTGATAACGATCTAGTTCCTAGAGGAGCACATCATTCACTTACGATTCAGATAGGTGAATCGATAACCATTGATAAGGGAAGAGAGTGGCAAGCGTCAGAACTTGCTATCTTTAAGAGATCTCTTGGTAGTATGGGAGCAAGTTTTATACTTGTAGCCATTGATAATCGTGAAGCAGACAGTTGCCAAGCTTTCTGGGACGCATCTCAATATCGTTCAGAATATATACTCTGGTTATAGCGGGAAGCGATATCAACAACACTCTATACAAGGTAGCCAAGAGACGTTTCTAGATGATATTGCTAGAACTATTAGGTCTCTTGATGTAGCGCATAGTGATAATAACATTAGCAGAGGGATTGAAGCAAAAATACTTATATTTGGTCCCGGAGAAACGAAACGTAAACTTTATAATTTCCTCCCTACAGACAAGCCAGCATTTGAGAGCGAAAGATTATCGATTGTAAATGGAGTAGATGTTGCTGGCGAAGATGGAATTTTAGTGTTTCTTCGCTCAGATTCAGCCAAGGATGTTATGAGTACAAGTAAAATTGTTGCCGTTTCAAAAATCATAGATGAAATAATGCGGCAGGTGCAAAAGGGTATAACGAAATATGCTATGGGCATAAAAGAAGTATCACACGCTGCCTCTGTTGGAGCTATCGAAAGTCTCGCATATTCTGATTCCATCTATTCAAGCGCTGATGAAGATGTGATAATACAGTTATTAAATAGAGTCGAAGGATACGGTGCAAATACATATGCTGTAGATACGTCAACTGACATGGGCCTACGGGTGTCCTCGCTAGGTGGAATAATAGCTCTGTTAAGATATCAGTTATCTTAGTTTGTTTTTGTTTTACCGCATTTTCTGTGTCTTAAATAGAAGAAACAGCATGATTCAGATCATCATATTAGATTTAAACAGATTTTGATAAAGTTCGAAGGTGAAGTTAAATTTTATTTTTTTACTAAAGGTTGTTTTGAGATTATCTTCTTGGATGGCACTTGTGCTGTCCTTGATGTCGTGCTATTTAACCAAGAGAGATATGATTTAGAGAATTTATTCGTCTTCAATTCTACAATTTCGGGAACTTCATACGGATGAATCTTTTTTATTTCATCTTTAAGAGCAGGTACATTTTTACGTGTTGACTTGAATAGCGCAAGGTATTCATCATGATTTTCTAATTTGCCTTTCCAAAGATAATGAGAGTTGACTTTAATGACGTTTATACATGCACACAGGTGCTTATCTAGAATTAACCTCGTTGAAGCGCTAGAAAGTATGCTGCGGTTTGGAAACGTGGATATTATTATAACACCTTCGTTTGCCTTCTTTTTTTTGAGTTGATTGCTGATCGTCATATATCTACATAACCTACTTCTTGTAATACCTTCTAAAGAATACTTATAGATATGCCGCTCTAGCGAAAGTCTGCTCTGTTGAAAGACATGTAAAAGTCGCCTTCTATAACAATATGGTTAGCTGACCCCTTATCATGCATGACCACATAGGTCTAGTCTGTTGAATGGGGCGTACCTACAAGCTGCCTGTCAAAGTGAGCCTTGAGCTCTGATAGATGTATGGAGCTTAATCCAGCTATCCATACTGAAAAAAGAGAGAGGAGGTGAGAAAAGAGGATACCAAATAGGAAAAAGAAAGGATTGCTGAACTATATAGGAGTAGATATTGGAAAACGGAATTGTGTAGTTTGTATAATGGATTCGAATGGTTCTATAATCAGAAGAAACTAATTACAATAATACGTTGGAACAAGCTGAATCCTTTGCTTCATCCATTAAGAGGAAGCATGGTGGTGTTAAATCCACAGCAGTCTGTGAATCTACAGGAAACCTTTGGTTAAAGACATACCAAGCATTTGAGAAATATAATATTGATGTTAAACTGGCAATTAAGTAATACTTATAACATAATGAATTATGCGTTACATTTCGTTAAAACATAAAACGAAATTATGGAAACATCTATGGAGTAATTGCATTACCATATGGCATATCTTTCTATAAAGCCCCAATATGTATGGAGGAAGCAAGCGGCAGAGTTTATCCGGTGTGAGCAATCTAAATTGTAACCTATCTGAGTATCTGAAAGTTCTTGGAATATATGACCCGAGACTAAAGATTCAATCGTACTATTGCAATGCGGATCCAGATTATTTTGGACTTAAGAGAGGTATACAATCAAAAAATTCCTATATAATTGTCTCAAACGCAGACCATCCGCTTTCTAGGAGCGGATCCTAATTTTGGTAACAAGGTACAAATAATGCCAAATTAGTAAGAGGAGTTATAGAATCTACCTATAAATAATGCCTTCAAACACTTTATTTATTGATATATAGTCATATACCTATATAGTTATACATATATCTATTGCAAAGTCACCAGGGCGACAACAGCTTTCAATCATAATCGATAATATATTTTTATACAAGCTATCATCAGATTATGCAACAAACGACAAAAGTCAGCAATTTTACTAAGCGAAGAGTTACACATGAAAGTGAAGAATTTTGTTTATGAGTAGGACAAGTCACTTGTATCTCACGCTAAAGAATAAGACAGTTGTTTGAAATCTTCGTTATGTACATGAATGGGCTATGTATCGAGGCCCTGCTGCAAACACTCAGAATCCAACTCTTGCTAGGTCTCAATATGCCCCAAGCTGGCAGCTATTTTCGTCAACACAGCTTGCAATACTTAAGTTTAACGCGTCACACCTCGACTATTGCCGACATTTAATAGTTGGATCACATATCAATACGTAACAAAAAGTACCATGCTTACAAATTTATTAATGCATGTCGTTCCAATAAATTTGTTAGATAGAGAGATTAGTCGAACCGTTATCATTATTTCTCGAAAAAAAGGCTCGTGCTGAACTTGAAACCGGGAAAGCTGCCATTATTGTCATCCAGTTTTGAAACTTTTTCAGTTCTGGAATCTAAAAGGCGTTTATTCAAACAGCTGCTGAGGATTCACATCGCTAACAAAAAATCGATTCAACCAAAAAGGGGTCGTTAGCTTATTAAGGATCGCATAAATTCAGTTATCTGAGATGTATGCCTAATCATGCTCAAGACCATGATAATACTATTACTAGTAATTGGAGTGATCTTTTGTATTGACTCCCTGCCTCAGGGACATGTTATTGACCTGGCCGTTGTGCTGCTCCTGCTGCTGCTGATAACGAATCTTTCCTAAGAGTTGTAGATCATAAGTGCGTTAAAGAGATGGAAATCTTGAATTGTTCAGGCACGGTGAATAATGAAGGCTCTACTAGGTACTAACCTTGTGGAGCTCATAATATATCTAAAAAATGGCAATGGGAAAATTACCAACATGATCGAGACAACCACCCGCCCGTTTTTAATAACTCCTAGTGGACACGGAATATACAACATAACTGTTAGTCAATCGCGATTAACATCTGAATGGGCAAGCTCCGGGGCGTTTGCATTTTCCAGATGAATTGCAATTCTAATACTTCTGGTTTATTAATTGCTATATGTAAAGTATTGAATTGAACCTGGCCTACGTCCAGTGTTCTAAAGATAGTCAGTCTCCTTTACAATGCGAATTCAAGTTTGAATTTTGCTGGAAATACAGGAAGTTCAAAATCGAATCAAACTATAATAGAAATACATAAGAAAGTTCTGATAATTTATGCCAAAGAATCCTCCACCCGCAAATCCTGTATCCTTTTAAGGGAAAAAACTATCTCATGATAAGTACTAAAAATATGTAATAAGAGATTCTAAGACGTCGTATGTATAGCTAAGATAATTAATAATTTGAATTTAACAACTAAGATTGTCTAACAACGTATGACGATGTCTCACAGGTGTAGTTTATATAGTGAGAAAAAACTTTAAAGCCTAAGTTTCAATGCCTATCTCAAATAATCTAGAATCTAAGTTCAGGGCCCTGGTTGTGTTCATATCTTTTTTTTCAAGTATGTTTTATTTGAACACTAGGAGACCTGTTATTGGAAGTTACTTTTTGATAGCTACGGTAGCTCTCTTAGTACGGTCTACAATATCCTACAATAGTCCAAATTCTTTTAATCTATACACAAAGTCTTCCAATCACGATAATGCGAAAAATAATGATAATGCTAAAATTACTGACTCTAATACAGACGGCTCTAATAATGGAAATTTGCAAGCGAATGACAATACTGATAGTTCGGCCAATGAGACCAATCAGATACCAGTACGACCAATAGTGGCGACTAGTCCGGTTACATCAGACCCATCTATGATATCTGTACCGAGTGAAAGAAACGAATGAATAGCAAGATACTTCTAGTGGCAATTTTACTAGTTTCCTCAATCGTGTTAGTACCAAATCTGGTATTCAGCAAGGGAAATAGTAGTAAACATTCAACCAATATTGTCAAAAAGTATGACATAACGAAGAACTGTGCAACAAATCAGGACACCGATAACCATCCGTTAAATCCAATGACTTATCTGACATACTTTTCTTGTGGACATGTCAGCCAATTAGAAAATGGAACAACACTCAGACAATTTACAATGATTATACACGAAGATCATAAAGTGCCTGTTACGATGGGAAATCTAGATACAAAGACTCCTCCGATAATGTATACGGCATGGACTTTTAATTCGAGTATTCCAGCTCCAACAATAAGAATGACAGAAGGAGATCATATATCAATCAAGGTAGTCAATCTAAAACAAAACAAACTTCCTCATTCATTTCATATGCATAGCATTCACGCTGGAAGTGTGGATGGTACGATGTTCAATAATCAGAGCGGTTCGATAACTCCAGGACACAGCTTTACTTATAATTTCGTTGCAGCTCCTACAGGATTATGGCCATTCCACTGTCATCAAATGCCAATATCTCTTCACATTGTGAAAGGATTGTACGGTCATATGATTATTGATCCTGTAAAACCAAGACCAGCTATGCATGAAATGAATATGATTCTCAATGGATATGATCTAACAATAAGTCCTGAGACTGAATTACCAAGATTACCAACTGCACAAGAAGCTAATGTTATGATGTCAGGAAATGATACAAGAGCAGAAAATGCATCTGAATCATTACCACAAGAGAGGGATAATCAAGTATATTCAGCCAATGGAATAGCTTTCTATTATGATGTACATCCAATACCAATAGCATTGAATGAACCATACAGACTGTATCTTACAAATATGCTTGATTTTGATTTTAGCAACACGTTCCATTTGCACGGTCAGGTGTTCAAAGTATACCCTGCAGGTACAGAGAATCCAGAAACATGCAAGATCTGGAGATACAACGACACCATTAATGACACATGATATCATATCTATGGCTCAGGGAGATCGTGCAATACTAGAATGGCAATATGATAAACCAGGACTTTACATGATACACTCACACTTCGAATCACAGTCAGGTCGCGGCTGGGAGGGCTTGCTTTCTGTCAAGTCACACCAGGCAGTCGAAGTTGTACACACCAATCCTGTTGCACCTGCTACCAGCATTAGGCCACCATTAACCCCTCCCACATGAAGGCCTACGGGCATATTTTTTAGTGCTTTGCCAATGTGGTATACATTTTTTTCTGAACAACAGCAAGCTCCGACTAAGCAAGAAATCCCAAAGCATGATTGATCAGGCAAATATTAATTTCTAGTAAGCTCACTTTGTCTAATCATATCAAGTGCAATTATTTGCTTGACGAAAACATAACCTAGAATTGAGTTCACAATTCTGATTCTTGACCTGATTGGACCCTTCAATAAGATGTTTCTTGGTATTGTCACTAAAGTCGCTGAATACTCTCGTGTATGGCAAATTCTAGCTTTAGCGATTATAACCTGAAAATTGGAATTGTTGGGGCTTTGGCACTACCTTATTGCATTAAAGGTATACAGACTCAATATTATTTGGACTAGCAACTATTTGAGACTAAGATGCGACTGACCTCATCCACTGGGGAACGACATGACAAGTACTAAAGCAGAGCCTGTCAGATCAATATCTACTGCCTCTAGCATTATTAAACAAACACTGGCGCAATTAGATAGTGATGAATTTACGAGTTCTTATGATCATGTACAACAGAACGCTTTTGGATTAGGCTCTGAATATGTACCTATTAGATAGTGTTAGGAAACCTCTATTCTATAATTAAATTTTTGAACGGAAAAATGATTTTGGTATGTGAATGATAGTATCATTAAAGATACAGTTATACTATCACGTCGAAACATCGCTTAGGCAGAAGAATTGGAAGATCTAAATTAATATTAAGGCAACCTAACAGTGTAAAAGACAATGCGATAAGCACGATTATCTAAATAACTTGTTACACTAACAGTCAGATCGCAGGGCTTGAGAGATGACAAGGCTAGTGTCTTATCAAAATTTGAATATTTTAATTTTAAACTCTAAACTAGAGTGAATAATAAAGTGTCTACAAGTACTAATCTTGTGGAGCTCATAATATATCTAAAAAATAGCAGTGGGAAAATTACCAACATGATCGAGACAACCACCCGCCCGTTTTTAATAACTCCTAGCGGACACGGAATATACAACATAACTGTTAGTCAATCGCGATTAACATCTGAAGTGGGCGGCCGCACTTACAATCCGATATTCAAGGTTGAATTTTGCTGGGAATAGTTACCAAATTCGTATATTGATCCCTGAACCTTGTTCTTCACTTGAAAAAAAGCTAGTTGGATTCCGAAGTTCAACTTCGCGCCAGAGTTGAGCGCGACTACTTATAGTATCCAAGAGTTGGAACAGTAAGAGATCTACAAGTTTACAAGTTGGTTTGAGAAGTGGGGGTGATCCTGCTTAAGCGGCCTCACGATTACGAGCTAAAATTCATCAAATCCCTGAAGATTTCTTATCTATAGGAACAACACATTGTTTGGCGCGCCCCCATGATAGACATGTACATGAACCTTTATCATCACTGTCTAAGAATACCGAGTCGTCATCCTATACATCCGATGTCTTATTTTCGAAAATATTTATAATCTGATATGCTCCATATCGTAATAGAAGATACTTTTTCAGATAGAATTATGCGGGATTTGTCAGAAATCCGATATAGTTCTCTGTCTAAATTACTCAACGTATTGTAGAGCTTCGTAATCCTTTTAATTGTTAATGCTATCTTTTAATAATCAATGTCATCGACAAAAATACTGGCAAACTCCGCTACGTATAGCGAATATAGACATTTTATTTTCTCTTTCACTCTCTATATTTGTAGCAGTGTTCTATGCTTTTTTCAATAGATGGAATTCATGATCTGTTAAATAGTTATGTGGACACAAGAAACAAATAATACGATAAATTGATCTAAGATGGATGCTTAAAACTCACCGTAGGATCGACAATGGCCAAATTACTGTCAGTGTTATCTTTATCGAAGACAATAAAAGTCTCAGATAGCAATTGAATGTCTTATGTCAAGACTAGATACTAAGGTTGCAATCGTGACAGGTGCTCGCTTCTGGCATTGGTTTGGGGATTGCTCAGCTTTTTATCAAAGAGGGTGCCAAGGTCATTTTTAGTGATATCAATAAATCCGGCAAAGCCGCAGCTGATGCTACTGGTAAGAAAGCTCTGTTCGTTGAGTGTGATATTTCCAACACAGAGTCAGTCAAGAATTTGGTTGCGAAAACACTTGAAGCTTTTGGCACAATTGATATTTTGGTCAATAATGCAGGCATACTATGCCAAAAACCAATTTCTGGAACAAGCGACGAAGAATGGAATTCAGTGATTAATACCAATCTCAAAGGACCCTTCCTACTAACACGTGAGGTCTTGCCGATTTTTGAGAAACATGATAAAGGCAAAATTGTAAACATAGCGTCCATCGCTGGTATTATTGGCTATGAGAACCTCTCTGCCTACTGCTCATCAAAGGGCGGAATTATTGCGATGACTAGATCTTTGGCCTTAGAATTTGCGCCAAAGAAAATAAACGTGAATTGCATATGTCCAGGTGCTATCAAGACGGGTATGACCAGGGTGATTGAAGAGAATGAGACGATATTAAAACAAACCCTGGTGTCTATTCCTGTTGGTCGGATGGGTGATCCAATCGATATCGCCAATGCTGCGCTCTATCTGGCTAGCGATGAGTCGGATTATGTAACCGGCGCTTCAATAGTTGTGGATGGCGGGTGGAGTGTGCGTTAAAGAGCTCCTACAAAGCTCTAACGGTTATGCAAAAGATGGCTTCTAGAGTCTCTTAATTCTTAGTTCTTTAAGTAGAAGTAATTGCTGTTTTTATCATATGCCAAGTCAGACACGGATACTACTTTAAAGCCATTGTCGAATAAATATCTCATCTCTTTACTGAACAAAGCTATGTTCAGTACTTGGATGCGTTTTCTCGTTATTTATTTTATGGTAAGATAATATGACTAATGCATTTATTGTCGTTGCGTCTTTATTATAAGGAATCTCGCTATTGATCTCTTTTATAAATTTACGAAATATTTTAGAATCATTATGTAAATAATCTGTATCCTGAGTCCCATATGACTCTCTCTGATTACATATCTATTGGTATATGTCAATTCTCCTTTATCATCAAACATTCTGCAATTAGTTTGGCTTGAATATTTCTTGTATCCATTTCAATGCAAAAACAACACATTAGCCGTTTATAGCAAAATCACAGTATTTGGCAGTTGAATCTATTACAGTTACATTATCAGATCCCCTACCATGAGGAGTAGCAAAAACTGTAGCATTATTAATGCCACATATTCCAAGCGTTTAATGCTAGTCTAATGTGACTATACCGTCTTCTGGCAGGCAGATAATACAGTCGTTATAAAACTCAATCAATAGTTAAATAGTTGCATTCTGCTACGCTTAAAATAATGGTTCTCTTCTTCTACTTAATCCTTGGACCAGTCCAAATAACAAATCGTCGTACTACAGCATAAGCAACCACTCTCATTGCAATCAAATTTTACTTTACAATCACAATGAGTACACTCACAAACATGATCAGCCATAACTAATATTGTTGCGTCATTCTTTATATGAATACAGATCCCAATTTCTGAACCCATTAGCTTGTATCACATCTTAATAACTCTCGAGTTTCAGGACAAAATCAATGTAAAATTATTTAAAGACTGCACAAAGGGCGGTCACTTAATGCGATGCACTGGAGGACGCCAATTGCATCTGCAAATTAGACGAGAAGAAACTATCGTATCGCAATGCCTGAGAATATTGATTTTATTAAAGCAGACTTGTGAAAAGATCCCTTTGAGGACCTTGTGAAAGCAGAATTCGATCATCATAATGAATCAGAAAATTGATTGCTAAAGAAAGTTAGTTAGTAGACAATGCTTCTGAAAATAATAATCTGAATGGCGTACTGGCAGATTGTAGGTATTTGATGATTCAACAGAAGTAGATTTACTGGGAATGAAGTTGTATTACTTCAGTGCTAATCCTTTTACATTACGATAAGTGAATTGCGACATTATATGGTTTTATATGGAATGTAGACCCATTAAATACCAACGTATATATGAGGTGGACGCTAATAATATTATAGATGAGATAAAAATGGTAGATAATATTAAATCTAAAGACGACATAACCACCACTTCAACTAGGTCAGCTGAAGCGGCTAACTTTTATGACACAGTAAGACAAAACTGCATTAGAATAGTAGACGAGTTTGCAAAAGCTCAACCACAATATGCACAATCGGTCTCTAATCTACAGCTTAATTGCATTGCCGCAGCAAAGGATACTATCCAAAGTATGGTTTCAGCTCAAAAGTTGTTTGCAAGTAACGGGAACGTTCCAGTAGTAACACCACCATACACTGATGAATTTGTAAAGCAATCAAACGAGATAACCGAGAACATAGTCAAAGCAGTTAGGATCAACAACCAATTGACAGTCAACGCGATAAATGCAACAGCAGAAAACTTCAGAACCCTTAATCGAACAATTGAGTCTGTGACAGAATATAACACGAGCGCCGCAAAGGCTTGGAATTCATTCCGCCCAGTTCAACACCAATAGTTCCTCCACAAACAATAATTTTTTTTGTGTCAATTTTCTTTGTTTAGATGTTTATAATATACAATTTTTGATTTAACCTAAAATGCAGTCATTGAGAGAATATGATGGCTATGATGGCTTATGCACCTGCCAATGTTGTTCTTGTATCTGCAGGGTTAAAACAAACATATTAAAACTACTAATCTTACAGTCGTTGGAACTCAGATATGCTAGAAATGAGGGCCATTCTAGAAAAAATGTTTAAAAGTATGATATTTTGAAGATCTACTAATGATTAATGATGAGATGCGTGAAATACAAGTACAACAAGATGAATTAACCCGAAAACTCAATGAAAAAATTTCTGGTGACTTAAGCAAATTTCAAAAAACAATGGATGAGATATTTAAGCAAAAACAAATACGTCAACACGAATATTTTATTCAGAAAATCAAAGAAGAACAGGAACTGGCAGACTCAAATATAAAATCAGGTGACCTAATGAGTGCGATGGCACATAAATTAACAGCTGATTGGTATTCATCTATGCTAGTTATTACGGCGCATTAGATTACTTATTTTTGATTTTTGTTTTTGAATTATAGAGTAAATTAGCAGGCTGATTTGTTTATTGGTAAGAGTCTTCATCCTCCGATATTTTTCAATGTATTTTCTCATCGAGTGGTCAGAATAATGT
>CAVPXM010000059.1:0-20456 GCA_963709405.1 uncultured Nitrososphaerales archaeon | reverse complement strand
TAATGAATCGTGCGACAAAGCACGACAATGCACAAACAGGCAGTGCGAAGATAGATGCGAATTATATTAATGCCTACTATAACAAAAGTAATTATTTATCTTATTTTGCTAGAGGCGTTAGTATATATTTATAATTAATAATTTCACAGATATCGATCTTTCTTGGAATGATAGACGTACTAGGCAATTTTTGACAAATGTAGGGCTAATTACAAGTGATGGGCCTTATGGTCCTAATGTAATGGCAATGTAATGGACACATCACATATCTTATAGCCCAAGTCTAATTGCTGTAAATATTCGTAGCATGGATGCGACAGCCGAAAACATCAAGGCGTCTAAGGAGTTTGGAGTTAATCTGGCAGCTGAAGATCAAAACATGCTCTGTAGCCTTGCTGGAAAGTCACTCGGGCAAACATCTTGATAAAGTAAGCTTTTTAGAGAAATTGGCATAGTGTTCTATAAAGCAAACAGAATCAGAGCATTATTGATAAGAGGTGCTCCAGAAATGAACGCGGAATCCAGAGCTCATGAGGCACGAGGAATTTGGTATGGTATGCTAGAGTTTGTCAATATCAAGTCGGTTAGATTCTATGACCAGCTTGTTCACCAACACCATGTAGAATAATACAAACAAACAAACAAACAAAAATCAGAGGATATGTCGAGGGAAAGGACAGAAAAACCTGTAAGCCCTTCAACTCCTACACATGTAGAGAAAAGACAAGTAAATCTTGGATTCATCGATGTCTTTGCTCTTAGGCAGTGACCATCCTTACTATGCCTTCCGGCATTCCAATACAACCAGTTCATTTCATTAGAATCTGTTTTAGATGAGGTATATCCTGACCCGAAGGAATATTTTAAGGGTCAGAGCATCAACGGGCAAGCTTGGCGAGATCAAAGACATTGTGCCTTTGGCAAGGTTTCTCGTATCACCAGAAGCGCGCACAGGAAAGTCAGGGGGAACATCTGGCGCATCGCTCCCAAGCCCCGCTTGGATGCAAGTTGCACTTTATTCATGGAGGAGTGATTGCCACTCTATGGGCACCCGTCCAGCCGGTCCAGGTACGGGCTGATTAGGGGTGGCCATGGGGACCGGGTAGCTTAGGCCCTGCAAAGAACTCTCCTGTGCGGTAGTCGTAGAACCAATCCTCTCCGTGCTCGAAGCTCGTGATAATCGGATGACCGGTAGTCGCGTTGTGCTTTGAGGCATGTTGGTTTGGCGAGTTATCGCAGCAGCCGATGTGCCCGCATTCGGCGCATCGGCGGAGGTGTAGCCACCACTCACCCGTTGTCAAACACTCGACGCAACCTGTACCGGTCGGTTTTGCAGTTGGATTGATACCGTCTCTCTCAGGATTCATGGTCTCTCCTGTCTCATTTGTACTCATTAACTGTCATAGTATATATGTAAGGAGATCAGTCCCTTTTTGTTACAGAGTATGAAAGTCTGGCATTTGTCTTTTCATCATTCCACCACCTAATGCTTTATTTCCTTTATCATCTATTGTTGTCACCATCCAATATTCCATTGGCTGACCATCTGCGCCGAGGTCAACTGGCTATTATCTGCACTAGCCAATTTTTCTATTTTCCATCCAAACAATTCATTATAGAACTTTTTTGATCTTTCGATGTCATCCGAAGGAATTTCAAAGTGCACTATTGTTGGCATATTTCTTTCTCCATTTCCGTCAAGTTTGATTTACTCATGGCTAATCCTATTCAATTTTTAGTTTATAATACGCAGGGAAAAAAAGTATAGTTGTAATACATCAAAGGTCAAGAAGAGAATCAACTAGAGTAGGCGAAATTTGTAGACAGACAGGAACGGTTCAGTTTCTTACCATTGGGACTTGTATCTCAATACGGAATAAGTCGATTGATAGATAGCAGGAATTGTTATGAGCTATTTCAAAGAGGCTTTGTTATCCCTCATAAGAAAAATGCTGCAACTCATGAGCAAATTAAAACCGTTGAAAACATAGTTGAGAATGATAAAGGTGGCATGATAATTTCACCTCAGATAGGTCTGCATGAGAATGTAGTCGTATTAGATTATGAGAGCGAATACGCAAATCTAATAGTAAAACATAATTTGAGTTATGAGACAGTTATTTCTTCGACCTCTGCTGCTACACCAAGTCAGAGAAAAGCAGTAAAAGGATCTGATGATAATGAAGAGGAGAAGGCATTGCTGCCACGAGTAGTAGAATAGGTGCTCAAACGCAGAACTTACTTTAAGGAGCTCTCTGAAGAAAATTCCCAAAGAGAATATTGAAGAAGCATTTTGGTGTGAGCAGCGGATTGAAGCTCTAAAGAAAATACTTGTTTGTCTGTATGGCACCACCGGCCCTATATGGAACAGATTTGGCAATGTTTTTGCTTTTGAAGAGATCAACAGGCTGGCAAGAGAAGTATTGTTAAAGACAAAGGACATCATACAGCAATTGGGTTTTGAGCTAGTATATGCAGACACCGATTCTGTATTTCTTAGGAAAGATGGAGCAACAAGAAATGATTATGAAAATGTGGCGAAGATACTTTCTAGCGAAATAGGACTTTCTATATCTTTGGATTATCATTATAAATTTTGGTAATACCCAAGAACTTGGAACAGATAATAAGGGATAATTTCTAGTGCCCTATTCGTGATGCGTGCGTGAATCTAGTCCTATAGAACTCGCTGGAAGTGTGACAAAAAGCCGCGTATATTTGCGTCATGCTAGATGGAAAGGAAGGAGACGATGTCCAAGATGTGGATATCGATTGTTGTACCATCTTAAAGATAAGAGGTTTGGATGCAAACGTTGCAGATACAAATTTGGAGAGTTGACAGGAACTTATCTTGGAGAGTTTTATTTCCCACTTGATATACTAGTGCACCTCCTCTATCTCTATGCTCTTGGAGTACCAGCGTACAGAATCCGATTTTATGTTCCACTTAGCTTGGCCACAATAGAGAGAACATTCAGAGTATTCAGACAATCAATCTACAATGAATCACTTCAGAAATTAAAGGAGCTGAAGAAGCTGTCAGGAGAAATAGAAATAGACGAAGCATTATTTGGTGGACATAGGAAAGGAAAACGCGGATGGGGTGCAGAAGGTAAAAGCCTGGTATTTGGAATATATCAGAGGAATGGCAAGGTCATCACATTTCCTGTATCTGACAGAATACATGATACATTAATTCCATTAATTAAACTCCATACTAAGAAGGGTTCCTTGTATTATACCGATGACCATACTGCATATGCTTCATTAGATCTAATCGGAAAACATCAGATAATTGCTCATCGAATGGAAGAATATGTACGTGAAGATACTAGTCATATCAATGGTATTGAAGGATTCTGGAGTTATGCAAAGACCTGGTTGTATCATTATCGAGGAGTACCCAAACAGTACTTTTACCTGTACCTTAAAGAAATAGAATTTAGATTCAACCATAGGAACGAAGATATCTTCCGATTACTAGCTAAAATAATGGTAAGAACTGTTCCAACTTCTTAGGTATTACCTTATTATATACTGTATCGTCCTTTCTATGATAGTTTTCTTATATGAAGAATGGATGTGACGATGATTTAGTTTCAAGAATTGACAGGCTTGTGGATACCAAGTACCGCCATCGGTAGAAACCGGATGTTCCCATATTCTTTTACAACATTTGATAGAAATCTCTGCCACAAACATATTTCTCTCTTTTGATATATTCAATCTTAGAACCTCTTTACTTTCAGGCTCTATGGCAACCCAAAGCCAAATTAATTAACTCAGAACCAACTTTGATTTGGGTTTCGTCGAGTATGAATTCGAATATCTTGGTCTTTCTATAGAACAATCTTTTAGGATTATACTTTTGAATCCAATCTCTTATGGCAGTATGGCTTCTTGTAACAAATTTGGATATGGCCTTAGAAGTATTTCTTAACGAAATACCATTAAAATAAAGATGCAAAGCATATACTATGTCTTCAGGTTCCGTTCTTTTTCTTACTTGGTATACCATATATAAAAACGAGAAAGAAACCTATAGCTTTTCCTTAACTTTACAGAGCCGCTTTACCAGATCACAGTTCACCATCTAATTCTTTGTTGGGACCACAAGTGATAAAGATTATTTTCATAGATCTGTCGGCTAAAAATTGAATAACATTGTTAATCAATAATTTATAGTGTGTGTGTCGCGTAAATCTATTATGTCCATCAGAAATAGAGGATGACGAGGTGACACATCTTTAGAAAATGCAGAAGTTAAAGGCATTGTCCTTAGTGACTATTATTTCCATGATCATCATGGCAGTAATCTTGTCCGCTTATGACGATTTATTGAATAATTACAGGATTAATAATGGAGGTGGTGGCTTATCTCTACATACGGGAGCATTAGCCAAAGTATATGATGTTAAAACTCAACTGAGCAATAGCATAAAGAAGCTACAAATAACCTCTCCATTTGTTAAGCGTAATAATGAGACTATACTTGGATTGGTAACTATGCAAACCCGACAGGCGAGCTATTATCCTTCACTAACTAGGAAGGCCAATGAAGAAAGTAGTATTAATAACTCATTAATAAACGTCTCTATACCTTTGTCTTCATCTCTGCTAACATTAATGAAGCTGAGCATCAATAGTGGCATTTACAACAATCATGGTACTAGTGTTAGTATATCAGCTAATAATGCTTCTTCATCCTCTGCTCAGCTTTCCAACAGAGTTACTAGACGAGACAATTTGTCGCAGCAACAGATAACTAACGAAACCCTTCAGAAACGAGGAGATGTTTCGTCTGAAAAAGGTCCTCGTATTGCATTAGTTAAACCTTCATTTACGGCTGCCGCATATGCCAATGGATTTTATAAATTCTACAAGCTATACAGTAACACACCAGTTGGCAAAAATGTTACTACCGATCTAAGTCTGTTATCTGTACCAGTTAATGCTTCATGGTATCCATCCTTGCCTTATGTGTTTTCAATGTTAAAACTCCTTACTGATATCAAGCACGTGAGTCCTGATTCCAATATTACAGTATTTGATGATTCTGCTGCAGACAATGGCTTTATGTTCACAAAGAATGGAAGTAATGCATTTGATCTTGTCTTATTGGGACATCAAGAATATGTCACACAGCGAGAATATGATAACTTGAAAAGATTTGTTGCAAATGGTGGTACTATGCTTCTTTTGGATGGTAATGTGTTTTATGCCGAAGTAAACTATGATCATCAGAAAGACATGGTAAGCTTAGTCAAAGGCCATTATTGGGCATTTAATGGTAGAACCGCATGGAAAAGTGTAGCCGAGAGGTGGAAAAACGAGACCTCACAATGGATCGGAAGTAATTATCTATGCTACCTGTGCGTAAAAGCATTTCAAAATAATCCATTTGGGTATAAACCACATGAAGAACAATATTTAGACAATCCACATGATGTGGTATTGTTTAACTATAACGCTTCAATCCCGAAGACCTATTTCCCAGTACTATCCTCATCTGCATCACTAGGACAAGCATCAAATAAGCCTATAATTGCTACTTATGAACTTGATTACAAAAGAGGAAGAGTAATTACTCTTGGAATTTATTCTGATGACATAGTTACTAATAATAAATTTGATAACTACTTTGAAAAGCTCTTATTGAAACAGAGGATCTCCGACATAGTGGATTAGATTAGTTAGTCGAACTCTAATCATACCTAGTTCAAGATGCTATGAATCTGATCTTCACGCGCGATTGCCTAAAGATGCCTAGACAAACTCGTTAACCGTGAAGAGCAAGGCAAATTGATGAGCTCGCACGAGTGACGCCATTATGATGATTAACAAATTTAATTATAGTGTCAGATCAAAATCTGGCTACGATACTTACAACGTCATTGTAACCCAATCTGGATGGGTTTGTTCATGTCCAGACCATGCTTGTCGTGATCTCAAGTGTAAGCATGTATATGCGGTCGAAATTTATCGCTGTCAAAACGCGACAATATCTGATTCTCATAATATCCGGTTTAGTTATCTCGGAGAGTGTTCTCTAATATGATGTGCAGCATATCAGATTATAAACATTCTCTAAAATGAGACATCGGATTCTACAGATTGACGGTTCGATATACACAGGGCAGTTAATAACATTGAATCCTATATTTTAGGTTTCACGGACCGTCCTTCTTCCATGCATTCTAGTATATAGCTAATCAAATACTGTATAATAAGAGAATCTTGGGAAATACCAGCAGATCATACGTTATTCATCTGTTGGAATACTTTAGCCCTACCTCTAATTTACGAATTCGACTGATTATATCAAAATGGTCTGCCCCTGTCTCTGTTGTTAGATATAGGAGATAGTCATCTCCAAATGGCATAGTAATGCGCTTTATCCTTTCATACTCTGCGACTACGTACCTTCCCTTTCCTATCTTGTGCGAAAGTTCGCTACGGACCTTCCATGCATTCATAGCCATCTCAAGTGATTTTTTGCTCTCTTCTGGGGTAAGCAAGTTCTTTACTCCATCATGATGACGAGAGTACATCATCTTGCCTTCTGAATCGCAAATGGCGACTTGCCTGATATTCGGATCGATATTAACAATATCTTTATAGTGTTCCTTTATTCTAAAAAGCCTGATTCTTAGCAGAGAGCTAATAATAAATCCAAATATTGCACCCCATATCAAGTGAAATGCAATTGCAACTAATGTAATATTTCTAATGGACAAATTAATATCTTCAGAAGCTCTGTTGCATGAATCATTTTATCATTCGTACATTATCTATATCTCTACATCCCGATAGCAAACATGTTATACAGTGATGCTTTTAGCAACATCTCTTTGGCCATATTCTGAAACTTTCTTGCAGTTACATACTCGCCAAACGTTCTTTTGATAGACGAGAATACCGTTTCTGCCATCCACCTTTGTCCATAGCTCACGCTATGTTTCCATCTTTTGAGATTTGTTTGTTGTCTCATTACAGACCTATTCCTTGCTTGACAGTTGCCTGTCTTGACCTTGGAATTACTTCTTGTCTTTATACCAGGTTTAATATGGTTCTTGGATAGATATCTAAAATTCTTATTACTGTCATACATACCATCTGCTAACGCACCCTTTACATTGTTATTTGCAGAAGCATTATCAATCAACTTCTTTAGCATCTTGCCATCGTGTACTTCTTCACTAGTAACCTCCAAAGAAATAATCTTCTTATTCTTGATGTTTACTGCTACATGTATTTTCAGATAACCTCTTCTTACGTGCCATTTATGTCGTATCCATTCACCTCTATTAGCAACTTTGATTCCTGTACTATCTAATGCTATAATGATGTCGTCATCATTACCTACTTCATGTCGTTCGCTGATTCTGATATCCTGGTTATTAATACGTCTGTTAATTGTACTGTAGTTTGGAATAGATGGTATCTTCTTATTACCAGCATGAGCTATGACTACGCCTTCTGCTTGGCGGTATGGCAGATGAAAATATACCCTCATGTAACCTAGTAATTGGATAAACGAATCTGGATAGTGGTACTGTCCACCCCTCTTTCCATCATTCATTAAGTCCAACTCACTATACCAACTATCTATGACATCAAAATCTAGAATAACTTCACCTCGCCTAACTAGCGATTTGTTATAAAAAGACCAGTTAATCATGTCCAACAATAATCTCATTACATGTTAGCTAAATCTCAATTGGTCAACAAACTCATACCTATATGATAATGATTTTGTGCAACAAAGCAGCAATATGTTAAAAAGAATATTGGTCAAACTACCTAATAGATGAATGATCAATTTATGATATAGAGGTTGTGGACAAATTAATAAATAGTATATTTTACATGGGTCTTTTAATGAAAAAATTTACTTTAGCCATCCCAGTTGGATTAATGTTGGTAATAGGGGTCTTGGCAACCACAGGCGTTTCAAATGCGTTTGCACAGTCCGCAAGCGATAAGAGTGGGACTATTTCAAGCACTCAAAACGGACCCAACGGTAAGCCTGAATGGAAGGTTTCTGGCACGTGGAACATTACAAACCTAAATACTAACTCTCCTAAGTTTGATGCTTCATTTGGTATGGCAAAACTAGACGGCTCTGCTAAACATAAGCATACAATAAATGATTTCAAGCTAGTAGGAACTCCAAATAAAAGTAGTGATGGCACTATTTATAATGGAACTGCAACAGTATCATTGAAAAATGGACCAGTTAATAATGTGCCTCTTAGTATAAAAATAACCAATGGTGGAGATTTTAGCTTAAAAGTTGATCCGAAACTTACAGAGAATCACTTTGGAGATACTCCAATACAGGGCAAAGTAACAGCATAATTAACCAAGATAAGCATAAATCAAAGTCATGAAGAATCACGACAATAAACTAAGGTCGACTTCACCTCCTTTTTCTTATCAAAATTATTATTTTGCGGCTGCTGCCATAGCAAGTGCAATAGCAGGATTAGTCCATATACTTATGCCACTAGTATTTGCACATGGAATACTTCATCGTGCTCCTGTTGCTATATTCTTCCTCGGATCAGGCATAGCTCAACTATTTTGGATAGTCCCCATGATAAGACAGTGGGGAAGACCATGGTATTATGTCGGTATTGTAGGTAACATCGCATTTATAGCACTTTATATGGTAACAAGGGTGCCCGGTAATCCTGTCAGCGGTAGAGGTGGAGATGTCGACGCCGTAGCTATGGTGTGTGAGCTAGCGCAGGTTGCGTATATAGCCATCACGATAATAATATTAAGAAAACTGCGAACTACAAAAACAAAGTATAGCCGAAAAGAGCATGCGAGGTAGCGACTTTGGGTAAAGCAGAGATTTTTATAGTCTGAATTTGATTGGTAGTCTTAGATATATCCGGGCCAAGAGGCGATTTGCAAATACTCTGGCAGGAATGTGCATCTTAAATTCCATTAATTGTAGAAAGCTAAATTTCTATAGCAAATTCATCTTAACGTTGTTTCTTGACTATTCTCTCCATATTTTGGCTTGAAAACACCAGCCTTTCTCCATTCTTGGAATCTGTCATGTACTGTACTTGAAGGTAGGGCATTCCACTGACAGCCTGTACGTAGGACGTAGAAAATAGCACTCATAGCCTTCCTGTCATCCATTCTTGGACGACCAGCCTCTTTCTTCCTCCTACGTATTGATGGAGATAGCACTGCAATGATCCTGTCCCAAACAACATCAGGTATGCAGTAAGATGAATCAACTCCACTAACCTCTGATATCAATACAACAACTCAGAAGATACTTGCAGTACAGCTTATCTTTATTGATCAAACACACTTTGCTTATAACTCAATAAAACTCTACTTTTCGGATGGGTTCTTAGTCAAATTACAACATTTTTCTCGCATTACTTGTTTTGTTCTCATTAGTCATCATTTCAATCCTATATTAGTCAAATTACAACCATCTAGGCGGGGTTCGGTATACACCGCCTAGTCATCATTTCAATCCTATATTAGTCAAATTACGGCTCAACTACTTTTCGGATAGGTTCTTAGTCAATACAGAACCTATTATGCTCCTGACGTAGTTGTATTTCACTGCGATAAAGTAGTCTACGCAAACAGAATCGTTTAATTAAATATAACCCTTGATTGCAAAGCAAAATAATTGGGTAGGATTTCACTGGAATAGGGATTTAGATACTAGACCTACTAGTGTCCACAACCACAGCCACTATGTCCATGACTGTGACCCTGATTCTCAGCACATGACGGACATAATGTGCTTGCATTTTCAGATACAAACGTAACACCACATGATGCACATTTTGCTTTTTGAATTTCTTGCATAGAATATCGGACACAAAACGCAGATTAAAGTCTTTTGTATTGAAGCAAATTTATAGTAACTATCAATTTTCTATCAACTTCTTGTACCAGGACATGCTTGACAGTCTAAAAATCACTAGATTTCGCCATATTTACTCAATAACATTATTATTCGTTATTTGTAAATGCAGGCTTGTGCCTAATGAATAATTATAGATTTTAATTGACATTTATTAAGTAACGAGTTATTATTTTGACAGAATGAATCTGCCATCATCCTAGGATGAAGATACCTTGTGGAAAAGTAAGTAGATCTATTTTAGATTTCAAAAATAATTCATTGTACCAATGGGTGTGAGTATTCACTACAATCGCCATCCAGTCTGAAAAGACGTCTAGCGACATTCAAGGCCTAATGTGCCACATTGTCATTTTCAATGTCGGCTTCGTCACGGACTATTCGCACAATTTGATGGGCATTAAGCATTCACGTGTAGTTGTATCGACAGATGTTATGACAGCATGAACATTAGTGGCTCAGATGATTTCGAAAAAAGCTGTGGACATGAATGTGACCTCCACGGGAGAAGATATCAAATATCGTAAGTACGGGCTGGAATCTTGATAGAAACATCGTACAAATACGGGAAATGACATTTCTCAGGTGTTCCTAAAATGGCTTTATAATGCAGGAGTCACGGAAATGTATAGTGTAATGCTCCTTTAAGTTGTAACCTTCAATTGGGTGGCTTTGGTACATCACTCCTACGAGATACGAAGACGAGGAGAAGGAGCCTAACATATTTCAGCCGGACTTTCAATCTTGGTGACTTGTGACAAAGAATTAACCGGATGGCTTGTGATTTTCTATTTTAAAAGTATAGATAGATCTTGTATGAATATAAATCCTGCCTGAAGATATGGAAAAGCTATCTGTTCGCAGTTTTGTAGCTCTAAATGGCTACGAAAACAGTACAAAAATATTAATCTGTGTTACTGCGGTCATGCTTTCCATAATAATATTTTCTCTCCTACTAACCCGCCAAATTATAAATTTTGACAATACCCTACAAACGATCACCTTTTTGTTAGTCGTTGGGGTAGGATATGGATTAGCCTCCTGGATTCTCTTGAAATACATAAAGCAAACAAGTACTGGTTTTAAGGGCCAAATCTTTATTTATAAAGAGGATACACTTTTCGGTATCAATAGTCCAACTTTCCCTATTAAGTATTCTCTTATATGTGATCTACGACAATGCAACGAACTGCTATAGTTTTTTCAACTTCTGCATGCACTCGAGGGTTGAGGCAACCTCAGTTAACGCACTAGCATCTTTGGCTAGTAGTATAATTTTGGGATTATTTAGTTACAAATTTTTTTCTTGGTATAAGGTAAGCAATAAGAACGCGATTATGCTTCTATTTTTTGGATTAGCAGCTGCCAGCCTAGGCATGTCCATCGGACTAGACGCTTTAGATAAAATAGTATTGCAAAAGGTAATAGAAGAAAAGTCTCCTGCTGGCGCAGTTCCAAACTCTTCATTTATCTACAAAACTAGTGAAAAATATCATGGTCAAGTACAGTACAAGATAGTCAATAGCGATACTACTACACTATATATAGTACCAATGTCTATGCTCTCAGTTCACAAGTTTATCACATACCTAGTCTCTGATACTCCCTATATTTTTACATGGGTAAGCATTTTCATCCTTCTGCAGCAGTATTATCAAAGAATTGGTCAGAAGCTAGCCAACTTTCCACTCAAGTATTGGATCTTATTGTCTGTGCCTCTAGTCTTGTACATAATCGGAAGTGGTTTGATAATCTCGCTGCCAAATGATGCCACCTACAGAATCTATATGAGAATCGTATTCAGAGCAGGTACTATAGGCGAGCAGCCTTCTGTTTGGTCTTGCATTTTTTATAATAACAAGAAATATCACTTCCAAGAAAGTTAAAGATTATCTAATGATTGCGGCCATAGGCCTTACCACAGTAGGGATTGCTAATGAGGTTTCTGGATTACAACAGACGTATGGTGTAGCCGCTCACGCATTGGTATTTTTATCTTCGTATATGTTCTGCATAGGCCTTTATGCATCAGCAATATTCTTGTCACAAGATGCAAGATTACGGAATTTCATTAGAAAATCTGCAGTAGAAGAATCAAAGACACTTGTTAACGTAGGTGCAGCACAGTTGAAGCCAGCAATTGGAACGAAAGGTAGTTTCAGTTACCGTACAGCAAGAAGAACTATTGACTGAAGAAAGCGGTATCAAAGCATCATTAACAGAGCAAGAAATGAAACAATATCTAACAAATGTTCTAAAAGAGATCAAAGTAATACGTGATTACGACGAAATACTACGCGAGGGGAGAAGGGTTTTAGAAGGCTCTAACGAATTTTTAGCCTGTTTAAAATCCAGTAGCATAAGATCTGCATATAACAACTACTTTGATTTATATCAGAAGGTTATGGCTAGTTTCCATAATGGAGAACATAGAGGTATTAGATGGATCACCACTGTAGATAATAGTAGCATCGATATAGTCAAAGAATTTCTAAAATTAGGTGTGCAAATAAGACATGTAAAAAATATGCCCCCAATTGACTTTGCAGTTTCGGACAAGGAGATGATTGCCAGCTTGCATGAAATAGAAGTTAATCATGCAGTCAGTGGTGGTAAAGGTATCCAAAGCAGCGCAAATTACCATGATACTATTCATAATTTACTAGTTAGTAGTGAACCTGCCTACATAGATCACTTTATTTCGATCTTTAAGGAATTATGGGGTACAGGCGTAGATGCCCGGGACAGGATAGAATCTATAGAACACGGAACAGAACCAGATTTTCTTGATGTAATTACCGACCCTGAAAAGGTAACTCAAGTTTTTATAGAACTTGTAAAATCCGTAAAGACTGAAGCTTTGCTCTTACTTCCGAATGACAAAGCAATGATCAGAATTGATAAAATAGGAATAGTCGATCAGTTGATCAACTTGTCTAATAGAGGAAAAATAGTAAAAATGATCTGTCCGTTGAGTGAAAGAAATTCAAACATTGCAATAAGAATATCTACTAATGCCCCTAATATTCGAGTTCTTGATGGTAATGATTCTTCAGCTGGAATGTTCATAGCTGATAGTTCAAGATTTTTACGTGTAGAAGTAACTAGGCCGGATGCAGAGACTTCCTCGGAGGCCATTGGGTTTAGTGTGTATTCCAATAGCAAACCTGGCGTGGATTCATTTAAATCAGTATTCGAATTGCTTTGGGCTGAACATCTAGTCAATGAGGAATTAAAAAAAGCCCACGATATGCAAAACGAGTTTATCAATATTGCAGCTCACGAATTACGTACCCCTATTCAACCAATCCTTAGTCTTTCCCCTATCATTGGATCGGAAGGTCTAGATCCGACAAAACGGCAAGAATTAATTGACATAGTGGTCAGAAACGCCAAGAGACTGCAGAAGGTTTCAGAAAATATTTTAGATGTAACCCGGATCGAAAGTGGCACTTTGGAGCTAAAGAAGGAACGATTTAAGTTAAACGAATTAATCTCTAATGTTATCGTAGATTTCCAAACGCAAATCAGAAAAGAGGACAGGCATGCAAATATTGAATATTCGTCTTCTCGAGAAGATATCTTAGTCGTAGCCGATAGAACCAGACTTGCTCAAGTCTTATCTAATCTCCTTGGCAATGCCATTAAGTTTACAGACTATGGTACAGTGTCAATATCAGTACAGAAGAATTATGAGGAGGCAATAGTTAGTATAAGTGATACTGGCCCCGGCATAGATCCACAGATGCTTTCGAGATTGTTTACAAAATTTGCGACCAAATCACTGCAAGGGACAGGATTGGGATTATACATATCTAAAAGTATTATAGAGGCACATGGTGGTAGAATTTGGGGCCAGAATAATGGAGATCGCAGTAAAGGAGCTACCTTTTCCTTTAGCATCCCATTACAATTGAGAATACATGAAGAAGAACAAGAACCACATACTATAGAAAAAGAAGTTAAATCATAAAAAGTAAGCAGATTCTCCGCATTACCGAGATTATATACCGTTCAGGTATGAATGAGTAATATCGTCTCGTTTCATCTCGTTATAACTGTCATCCTTTTGACAGAGATTTCCAACAATTATAAATGAGTCTTCTATTGTGTATGTGGAATTGCAAAATGAAAATGATGACATTCGATGAAGTCTAGTTTTCAAATTTCGTACATGCATGCATTATAGAGATTGGGTCTAAAATTAATAATCTCAAAGTAGTAGAAGGTGAGGAGAACGACATGCAAAAGACATCAGGATTAGCTCGTACTTTTCACGGTGGACCAAAGCCTAAGATTCCATGGCGCGGGCTTTCTTCCTTCTAATATAAATCGTACCAACTACACCACATATTATCGAGGCTACAACCAGCACAATTTCGAGAGCCACTACGTTCAAAGGTTGCGAAGGCATAAAGAAGGACAAATAGGGACTGATGACGGTTACCGGAAAAGTAAAAGTGATGTTTTGGCTATTATATGATGTATCATATACATCAACATCTAACGAGTATATTCCGGTTTGATTGAATGTATATGGAAATATGTAATGGCCGTACGTTACTGATATAGGATTGGTTCTTGCTAGTTCCAATCCTCCTTTGGATAATCTAATAACAACCGGGATGTCAACTAATTCATCACCTTCAACACTCCCTATTCTTAATTGAATTTTTGTATTTGTACCTTCGACTGGATTGGGCGGAATAGTTTTCATCTCCATATCGTAATTACCTATTCTCTGACGTATTGCGCCTTTGATTGTATCTGCTAGTGCTATCTTCTGTTCCACAAGTGTCATGTTTATAAAAAGTAAAAAACACAGTAATGATAATGCGACTGGGCCAAACAGGCCAGGTAAATGTTTGTGATTTCTAGTAGACATTGATCATATAGTAAAAGTTTAGGTTTACAGTTGATCCATTATACCAACGTAGTTGTCTACAATTTTATCCAAAAAGGCTTCCTTGTACGTAAATAATATCTTCTTGACCTCTCTGCTATCGACTACTGTATAATGGTGTGAGCGTTCTCCAATCGAAACAGAGATAATTCCCACATCCCTTAATCTATTAAGATGCCAAGATATTGTTGATTGTGCCTTTCCACTGTTCTCAACGATTTCGCTAAACGTACACATATCATGTTCTAATATGAAGAGAATAAGTCTGTCTTGTCACCTTATTTCTCATCGAGCCTATAAGATCAGTGTCTTCATCGGGAACATCTGTGAGATAATATCGTGTTATCTTGCTTCTTTTTCTATCGACCCTTATTTTCCCCATTCTCTCCAGAATCGAAAGATGATAAGTTAAAACGCCATTGCCAAGACGAGATATTCTGAGCAACTCTCTATATCGGACACCAGGATTTCTGTCGATACAAGTCAATAGTGATTCATCAATACCGCTCCTGACTTCTTGAAAAGCCTGAGCACTAGGTTCTATAAGATGAGATGTCCCGTTTGATGTGTCTAATCTCAAATTCATAATTTCTTATTGTTCACCCTAAATACCCCAATACCAAATAGAGTTAACATGGCAAACAGAATTATGTGAGGCAATTCAATCCTTACGACAGGTATTATAATATCCTCAATATTTACTGTTGCAAACAATAGATAGAGACATTCGATTACCACCAGTGACAAAAAGCCTAATGCCATAAATAAAAGCCTACTTGAACTATTTCTCCTGTAGGCGATAATGGCTACGGTTCCAAGGAAAATAGATATGATCAGACTCACAAGGTGAAGTAGAATATGGTAGATCATGTAAACGTGACCTATATGTGGCAAAATAACAGGTATTGCTAGCAGCTCCTATTACAACAACTGATATTATTGCAAGCAATTTGGGCTTACTTTCTGTAAAATTAAACATAGAAGCCCTGTTAGATTGCATACCCGATAGTATTAGGTCGTTTGTGTAATTTAAGCGATATGGTGCAAACATCGAACCACAAAATGTGGAGATAGTATTGTACTATTAGATACAATTTGGTAAGAATAGTTTCCATAATGCTATTAAATTATCATAATTTAGTATAGGATAGCAACTTGTGAGAGAGATCCGTTCTATTGAGTTAATTGTTGTACTTACTGACATAGGTGACATTATAGACTATAGCCGCAGTTACAGGGCAAAGTAGAAGCATATAACAAGATTGTAAAGAATGAATTCATAGCATTAGAAGGTATACCAAACATAGATGATGGTAAACAAAGATACGACATGTTTGTTAAAGCATATAACGAAACCAGAGAACATGGAGGCATAAATGGTCTTACTCCATCGGAGATGTTCCTACAAAGGTTAATTACATCCAGTACACATACGAGAACTAAACAGAAAAGTGTAACCCATGTAGGTAATTAGAAATGTAACCTATCCGTGCAAGTACAACAGTTAATTAAGAAAGCCTTTTCTGCAGAAGCCGTTGAACTATTACAACAAAAGGAAAAATGAGATGGTATTCAAATATGACTAGTTTGTCAATAACCGGCGATAAAATGGTCTTCATAATGGCCAGCTAATTGCGCTTAAACACGGTAGCTTGTTTAGTTTCAATAGTGTGATTCGCATTGAGAAAAGAAAATGTCTCTTTATGAACATAAAACGGTGTTGAATTGGTAGTGAGTCAAATTCTGAGGTTTTGATCTTGTTCTCCAATTTCCAACCGAATTGGTAAAAATAATGGTAACTAAAACAAAATATATTTCGACCTAGGAAGCTTATTCCGTATTGTATAGATTCGTTCAAACCAAAATTTAATTCCCAATATATGACTATTAACTTATCACTTTTACACTCCCTTTCATCCAAGGATGCAGGGTACAATGATATTCATAATCTCCAATTTTGACGAATGTATGCATCCATTTGTGCCCCGCTGATAGAATGGAAGAATCAAACAATCCAGACTCTATCGCTTGTTATAGTATGAGGCAACGTGTCATCATTTATCCATGTAATTGTAGAGCCAACATGCGCAATGATTTCTTTTGGCGAGTAATTATCTTTTTGCTTAGTATCCCAAGAACCTTTTTCAATGCTTACTTGGGTAGTTGATGCGGTATTATTTGTGTTGTTACGATTAGAAGTAAAATTTGTGGCCAAATGCTCTTGATGCCCTTGTCCTTCTGTCATTGGACTAGGCTGCATTTTAGAAACAAGAGGTTCTGAGGAATTTGCTATTTCTTCTCCGCTACCATTGGAGATGATTGGTTTTTGTAATTTTTTTTGCAACTGATACTGCCAAGCTATCATTGATACGCTCTTGTTTGTAACTGGTTTTAGAGAAGAGTAGTTTGATGTTGAAGCAACAGTATTATTATTATTCTTTTCAGCTGTTGGAATCACATGTATCTCTCCCATATTTCCTCTTTCTTCTTGTAATCCGTGACTATGGACAAAATATGTTCCAGGAGATTTCCATACTGCTTCAACTATTGCAGCATCCCCTGGACCAATTGATATTGTTTGAGCATCTATAGGTTTATTTGATATTAATCCAGATTGGTACACTTTGAAAATAGTGCTGTGCAAATGAAATGAGTACGGTATTGTGGTTCCGATGTTAACTACATAAAATCTAACAAGCTCATTTTGTCTTGCTTGCAAAGAATTATTATCCATGTATTGATCAGCATAGCCATTCATAGGGTAATATTTAGGAATAAATGCTTCTGGATTCACAGGGTCATATTCACTTAATACTAATGCATATTCTCTAGCCGGTTTTAGAATTGAACTGTCATTTCCTTTTGGATCTATAATCAACGAGCCATACATTCCCATTCTAATGTGGAGTGACGTAGGTGGAGCATGACAATGATACAGAAACGCCCCTGCAGGCTCAGCTATAAAGTTATAAGTATAACTTTGATTTGGTAGTATCAAAGGAAATGCACCATCATTCTTTGCATCGTGCGTTCCATGCATATGTAATGTATGTGCCATTGGTGCATTATTTTTAAAGTGAATAGTGACATTATCTCCTTCCGTAAATCTCAGCGTAGGCCCAGGAACTGTTCCATTAAATGTCCATACCTTTACTCGCTCGCCAGGAGATATTTCAATACTAGCGTCTTCGGCTATCATTGTAAATACCTTATGCGGGTGTGCTTTAGTATCATTGGTAGTGATAGATTTTTGTTCTGGAGTATTATTGTGAGCGATCGTCGTACTGCTAGCATTATTATCACCTATAGCCATCGCAGGACTAATGGTATATTGGCCCGCAGTGAATACTGAAGTAATGGCAATACCACAGAATAAAGAAATAGTCATCAATGTAACATATAAGACTCTTAAAATAGAGACTTCCTTTCTTATCTTATATTCCATATGTCCAAAAGGTTTGGAGTTAGTCTTATCATCATTGCTCTTTTTCATATGTATTCATGCATTTGATACCTGTTAAGACGTGTTTTTATATCTTCTGATCGTATTGCATTGCAACAAATACTACAGTGAATACGTACCAAGTGAAGTAGTTACACGAATTTATTTTCTATAGTTTAATCTCAGCAAGCGTACATCAGTTAATCTTAGATTACTATGAAGAAACCGAAGATAAAGATTGTCGATTGCAGCTTTGCTGCCTTGGAAGGCTTCGAGAATAGCTATCGTACTAGAAGCTTCAGGTAAACTCCTTTATATATTCACAATATTTTATACTTAGAACCTATCCCAAAAATATCTTTCTACAGATGATCATAAAACAGGAGAACTGTACCAGTCCAAGGTAGTTCTCTGCCTTCTTTTCATACCGTGTGAACAGTTTTCTGAACCTGTTGTGCCATGAGTTTGTCCTTTCCACAACCCATCTTTTTGCAGAATGTTTTTTCCGGTTTAAGGAAGGTTGCGTTTCCGTCTTGACCTCCTCCTCTTTTTCACCCCTCTTTCTTTTGGGACTAATGTGCAGTACATATCCCCGCCTGATTAGTTCCTGTTCTTCTTGTGTGGAATTATATGCTTTGTCAAGACATAGATGTTGTAACCTTCTCCTTCTTCCCTTTCTTCTTGATTTCGGTTTGGATGATGATGACGGCTTTTTAATAACTGAATTATCAACCATATCTATTACCAGTTTAATGTCATGGGTATTAGCAGATGAAATGACCGCCGAAAGCGGTATACCTTCTTTGTCTGTTAAAATGTGTCTTTTTGTGCCCAGTTTGCTCCTGTCCGTGGGATTATTTCCGGTCATCGCCCCCCTAAAGGCGATTTTATGGATATACTATCGATTGATTGCCATGTCCAGTTGATACCAATGATTTGATCATATATTTTCAGTAATCGAACCCATGTCTTTTTGAAAACATCCAGTTTATTCCATTCCTGAAACCTTCTATGGCATGTGGAACCCGATCCATACTCTTTGGGTAGCATCTTCCATTGGCACCCAGTTCTAAGGATGTATAAAACTCCATCAAGTACCTTTCTGTATGGTACAATTGGCCGACCCACTGTTTTGAGTGGTTTCTCTCTGGGTAAAATTACTTTAATCTCATCCCACAATTCATCTGGAATGGTTATGATGGTGCGATTATCCTTTTTATCATCCTCTTTCTCATTCTTCTTCTGGATACAGGCCATACTTTAGCAAAAGCAACATCGAGCTATAATCGTATCGAATTTTGGGATAGGCTCTTAATAAAGGCCTAGAAAGATACTATAAACTCGAGAGGTTATAATTTAAAAATACTGATTCAAGGATTGATAATTGATAATAATATAACATAGTAGGAATCTCCTATACTGCAGCGAGAAGGACAATTACTACAACATTTAGAGTCGATGAAAATTTAATAAGAAAATTGAGAAAGAAAGCAGAGGATCGTGAAATTAGCCTTATTGTTTTAATCAACCAAGTTCTCAAAAGATATATCGAAGGGATATTTATGTATCTATGGATCTAAGGCATGGATGATCCCCATCGGAAAGTCAGTATTGATTCAACTCTTCAAGAATATTAGCGAGGATAAAATAGTCGAAATTGTGACCAATACCGGCAAAAGCTCTGTGAAAGAAATAGCACTATTCATGAAACATAAGAACGTAGAATCATTCCTTGCATGGATTGAAAAAGTTACATGAATGATGCTAGAACAATCTCATGCGTTTCTAGTCGTATTTTTGCCATCGCAATTGCTACATATATTCTTTTTAGCATCTATATCTGGCGCTTCAATGAATCCTGCTCGCTCCCTTGCTCCCGCACTTGTCTCTGGAGTTTTGAATAAGTTATGGCTCTACTAGTCGGCTACATTCATAGGCACTTCAATGGTTGCCCTAATATTTAGAATTATGTTCATATCAAGAAAATCATGGTAGCGCCCAAGATATTCTCTAGACAAAAAAGCTATCTCGTATAGGAGATCATATCTTGACTTCGAGCAAATGTTTCCCCTACGATGTGTGACCAGCTACACAATTTTCATCAAAACCAAACTCCCATATTATATCATTTGTTACACTTAAAGGAAAAGATGAAAAGTGATCGTTATAGCTATATTCCACACTCATGAATTATGCTATTA
>CAVPXM010000058.1:0-48139 GCA_963709405.1 uncultured Nitrososphaerales archaeon | reverse complement strand
CTTATATCATGTAGATGTTGGCTCGGACATGGCAAAGAAAATTATTCAGACAGATATTGCAATCCAGAACCCATCTAATCAAACAATAACATTCCCTCCAAGCAGCGGAATAACAATTGGTGTCAATGAAATCATGCCTGGTACTGAGTTGTGGCCGAGTAACGAACTGATTATAAGAATGCATATGAGAAACATCTTTCAGTATCGCTAAAATATTCATTAATTTTTCTGCGTTGCAACGATAGTCCTACAGTATTCTTACATTTCAAAATATCTCTTGTATGTTAGAGTCCTACCATAAAGTGCATCGTTCGATTATACCATAATTGTAATATAATATTTACAAAGGGATAACTAATAGGATCCACGGACAAAGGATATAATCACATTACAATACACCTAATCATCTAGTAACAGATTTAAGACCAAACGGTGACAAATATTCAGACGTACATGTTTTCTACACTTGTACCTGTAGAATGTAGATACGTCTGCACGCCTTATCGTTTCGGTAAGATCATCACTAATATTATTCATCAGTTTAACTAGTCCAATTGGAGGAAGAAACCAATTATAAGTAACATATCGCCTAGATACGTTTGGCTAGAATATAATTAATAACTTTTTTTAATATTATCTTATAACATATTAATGATACTGAGAATTACTTTGTATAACCTGCCCTAGATTGTGCAACGGATTATCTTCATCGAAAATTGAACAATCCTTTTTGAAATAATTTTCTATGATTAACTTGCGCCTTCAGAACCAGGCTGCTCTCAACCAGTCTCTGCAAATCAATTTCTGATAGACTTTTCTTGATATTCATCCTTCAATCAGCTCATACCAGGAAGCAATGTTATTTAAACACAAATCAAGATAATCCTGCGAGGAACATTAAGCCACCGCTAATTCCTATCATCTGAAATATCAAATCACTGACATCCATATGACAAATTCTGACAAGTCATCTACCACAGGCAACCCTTAAGGTAGACATATCATATCCTATTGCTTGTAGGTCTCTTCTAAAGAGGTTTAAATATTCCAACTTATATTTTTCCCAGCCAATTTCATCCGGATTTATCGTTGGCTTACCATCATTTCTCTTGAAATATTTTATTAATTCGCCTTTTCTTTTGTTTTGCTGCATTCCTATAGTTTTTGAGGCATTTTCATCTTTGTAATCTTCGGGGTTTTTTGATAACTGCGTAATATACAATAGATCATCGTAATTATCTACTTTCTTATTTCCAAGATCTTGTATTGTTTTTAATATTATATCACCTACTATGTTTTCAATATTTGAAATACCATGGGCCAACAATTCTTTGATAAACTGTCTATATTTATTTTCAAACAATCTAGGGACATTATCCTTTATTGCATAAGCACCTTTAATCAGAGGATTGTCTGGATTGCTAAATTTTCCTTCTGTAGTTATTCCACAATATTCTTTTCTATTTCCATTGAATAGAATTCTTTTGAATTTTTTGTCAAGTTCTACATCAACTTTCAGTGCGTCACGACATGCCTTAATGAATAATTCAAGTTTGCTTTCATCATCTCCTTGCAAGAATAGTGAATCTGTATCACCATAAATTATTTTAAAACCAAATGATTCGGCTATTTCCTTCATTTTGTCTAATGTGTATCGTCCATAACCTGCAATAAGATCTGCTACTCTATAATCTCTATATTTAAAGTATTCATTACCAAATACTCCGTAACCTGAATTCATCAAAATTTTCAACGCATCTGCCTTTGGTTTATCTATCTTTTTATAGTATAATCTGATATCTCTAAATTCCTCTTGTAATTCTGAAAATATACCTTTTGTATGTCTGCAGATCCCGTAGTCCCTTGGTTTTTCTATTTTCTGTTCTCTTAGCAGATCCTGATTTATCACTTGTAATACCTCTTGCTTTACTCTTGCTTCTGGATCGTTTCTACAACAATCACAGTTTATAGTCTCTGGACTAATGTTATAAGTAATGGCCATAGTCGGATACAGACTGGCTACGTCAATATTCAAGAGGTTTTCATAAAGTCCTGGAATAGGTTCAAAGACTTTGCCACCAGTATAGGGTAGTTTTTCAATTTGTGAAGGTAATAATCGACCAGTATTTTCTAATATTTTCTTCCACCAAGACATTGGTGTGCCATGACATGTTTGAATTAGACTTAATCCAGTCACTGCTGAAATAGTACTTCAGCATTTTCATTATTTTCTGATTCCCGTCCTTATACTGAATTAATTTCATAACAAGTTCAGAATCCCTCAAACAGTATTCCTTTTGTTTTTCTATTGGCAATTTCTGGATCTCTATTCCATCTAGATCTTCTAACTTACCACCTTCAGATTCGCCCAAAACCGCTTTTGATATTTCGTCAAGTTTGTTAGTTCTATACTCTATTCCTTCACCTGCCAAAGCTGTTTTTATTGCCTGGTTGTCAAATATTTTGAGAGTGTCGATACATTCATGTGATTTTCCATTTATTCTAATAATAGGCATTGATATGGTCATAGTGTTTCGGTTAATATGAGTGCGGCTCAATTCAAACTTTGAATGAATCTATGTTATTTGCATAACAATTACTTTGCAGTGTTATCAGATCTGAATCAACCCCACGTCCTTTTCCATCCGATATACCACAAATATTATGTCCTATGGAAATGTCATAGTTACTCAGTTCGTCAAGAATAGCAGTTATCAAGGCCTCTGCAGGATTTGCACTATTTGCAAATGGTTGGTCTAGGATATGGAAGACCTTCTTTTTTCCATTACTGTCAACAAATGAGGCCATTGTTATTCTTTTAATGCCTGTTTCATCAGGTTCTGGCATCCATTCCAGATCCCATGCCACAAAGTTTGCAAATGGTTTAATTTTCTGTTCTAATTCACGAATCTTTTGTTCTATTACTTCAGACTTTTCTTGTGAATTATTATTATTATTTGGTTTTGGACTTTCCTGTGATCTTTCTTGACGTTGATTATACTGCTCATCAAATTTACGGAATTTGAGGAATATGTCTTGATTCCATAATTTCCTATATCCTTCTTGCCAATCTTCTCCAAGATATATTATGTATCCAGAATTTTTATTGTAAAAAGTGTTAAATTTGGCCTTTCTAAAATACAGAATTAAAGAAGTATCTTTCTCATATTCTGTTGTGAATTGTTTTACAGTTAGTCTATTTCCATCTTTATCTAACAGTTTTAGATTATTGTTATTGTTTAACTCGTCTGCAATACAACCACTAAAACTATCTAAATCAATTCCGTATTTCGCAAGACCCAAAATCTCAAATATTAACCAGTTTTCAGGAATAGATCTACAATTTTTAGGTAATGTTATCCTAGAATATTGTTGGAAATTACGGAATTTGCCTGAATTCTTTAAATTCTTTATTTTTTCATCGTCGTTGCTATCATTATTGTTCTGATTCTCATCTGCGATATTATCATCGTCAGCTCAACTAAGGGATAGTAGATATTCTGTCTTCTGTCAAGAACAGACTCGACGGAGCCTATATAATCATGATTGAGTAGTTCATTTAAAAATGTCTTACTTATATTCTCAGCAGAAATTGCTCTTCCTGATTTTTCTTTATAATAGTCTGATAACTGCTTTGGTCGTTACTGCTATTATGGATTCTTTTTTGGTTTTATCTTCACTAGTATCTACCTCTCTCTTTTGATCTGAATAATTCAAGAAAGATTTCTCTATAAAATCTTCAATTTGTAAGCTGGGATACCGCTTATGTTCTGGGTTATATATAGTGCTTCGGCTAGATCATCTAGACTTGCAATTACATATTCCTCTTGAACATAGATCAATTTCTGCCGTAATTTAGACTTTGGAAATAGCAATTATTTTGATAAAAGTCAAAAGTCGTTTAGTTAGTTCGGTTATCAGTTCCTTTTTCTGACCTTAGAACCTCACCAAGAATATTTCCATATGGAATCCATATTCGAAATCGTTATCAAATGATCCTTGGCCAACACTTTTAGAAAAATCCTGGATCTCTCTTAGCAAATCTAAAACACACTGTTTGGCCAACTCTTCATCTCTAGTTGAAATAATAATTTTCTCTTGCACAAGACGTGGTAAGACTTTGAGTCTGGGCTATTAGCATATTTGATTCCAGATATTTGGTTTGATTCATGTTAGGGGATGTTATTATGAATCGACTCATGACTCTCAGGCCAACCCGGCCAATCACTTTCATCTTTAGCACTACAAAAAATGCATGCTGGCCAACCTCTTACAATAACTTTCTTTGTGACAAATCCTTCGTTTTGAGTTTTTTCAACATACGGAAATTCGATTTCAGGTTTATCATGTGACAATATAGGCTTTAGTAAATTCCAAAGTTCTCTATCCGGTGGTTCTAAAAATAAAAGTATAGTGCCGCTAAGATCGATAAGTGTTCTTGAATTTTCTAATAGTTCGACTAGATTTTGTTTTAATTCTGCCTTTTTTTCTTTACCTTGTTTGCCGCTTCCAAGACAGGAAATCTTCTTTTTGAGATCTATAACTTGCTGACCTATGGTCTGCCCTGTATTATCAATAAGTACACCATTCTGTCTGACCAACACAGGCAAATATTTTCTTAGAAGTATCTCAGTCATCGTTATTAGTACCAAACTAAAGTAGCCAGGTATCTAATGCATCGAGTTATTTTTTGAAAAGAAAGATTGTGGAGAAAAAGTGGGAGTTAAATATTCAGTCTATGTGTACGGAAGTGTTGGTGTTATAGCCCTTTGATGTAGATATCACTTTATTCAAATTGATTCCAGAACTAATCCATAGCACCAATGTCTGCTCATGTTCTGTTCCCTTTTCATCTCCCCAGGCATCATTTCATGTAAACTAGTTATCAACAGATAATTGTCCATTTGTTGGTTCAGCAACATCTTTGTTCAAGATCTTTTGCTGGAACCGTATAACTTCCGAAAGTCTCACGTTAGTGTTATGTGTTGGAGGCATGCTCTCATATTCGTTGGATGATAGTACTTTCAATATAATTCAATTAACTATATTAGTTAAGGTCTTATTGAGCCATAGACATAACCGATAATATTTATATAAAATATTAATAATGATTTTTCTAATGATAAAGAATATAATACTGACTGCAAGCGTAGTTCTTCTTTCAGGAGCATTAGGATTGTCAATGCTAGCCAAAGGTGAACTCAGCATCGCTTCTTCAGCATTTGCACAAACAATAACACCAAAAATGCACCTAGATGAAGGAATTAAAGCATTAAAGAGTGGCGATAATCAGGGAGCAATGATGCACTTGGATGCAGCAGATCAAGGCCTTGCTAGTTCCTCCTCTTCTTCAGATCAATCGGCAAAAATGCACTTAGACCAAGGAATTAAAGCATTAAAGAGCGGCGATAGTCAGGGAGCAATGATGCACTTGGATGCAGCAGATCAAGCACTAGGTGGCGCCAGTCAATGACATATATCTGTAGCACAGAAAATCGCTCATAACCCGCAAATTTAAACAAGAGGATCACCTTGTACTGGCCTTCACAAAAGTCAGGCTACCTGGACAAGTATGATCTGAATCTTTTTTATTAATGTCTTGCAGATGGGTTTGGATAAGTGGTTCTAGTAAAAATGGACCCACGTGTTGATAATCGTGAGCTCAGAATAGAAATACTTGAACCTTGGTACTTTTGCGCCGAAAGGCCACAGGTTACCTCTGTACGGTCCGAAGCTTGGTATATGGAGCACATCGCTCATTCATTCTTTGTTGCATGAACCCGTTCATCACTTTTTATAACCTGAACGATACTATACCGCCTGACATAATTTCGTGTAAGTACAAAAGCGTTTAAATAGATAGTAGATACGTTGATTGATTTGACGAATTTATGTTAATGAGTATAGTTTGATAAATACTTGGCGTGGCATAAATTAGCCTACCTGGCATCAGTTGTTGCCATTAATCATTTGCGTGGAACATACTACCCCTTGCCACACAAAGGCGTATTCGAGTGATGCACTATAATACTTATAAGGACTAAAGAATGATAAAATAATCATGAATAGTGTCAATAAATGGATTGTGTCTACGATGAGGACTGAAAAATCATTTCGGTTCTTAATTAGTTTATTCACTATATTTGTATTCACAAGTACCGCGATATCGACATTACCTTCTACATTTGGGCATACATTTTCACAAAATGAAAATTCGTTGTTCCTTACTAGAGTAGATCAAATGCATTCTCAGTTACAATTGGTTCAGAATCTTCTTTCAACCAATACCAGTGCTAGCAATAATAATATGAATAATACCAAATTCGCTCAAACTCATGCGATGGAGGCAATAGCATTACTAAATCAGAAAGATCCTGGAAGCAATTTCACATGGAACCAAGAAATTGCAGAAAGAAATCAACGAATAGCAAGGGATCTTACCAGAGGACTAAATGACTTAAAGGTTTCTCTAAACCAGAAAGTATCTACACCACCTAATAATAAATCTTCACTTGCTGATAATAACTCACTTATTCAAGACAATATAGTTAATTTGGGTGGCCTACTTGATGAGGCTGTATCTGCAAGAGTGATAAAAGATGCTGTAAACAATTCTACAAATCAGGCGCTAGTGCTGGGTAATATGGGAAACGAAATATTTTATAGCTATGGTAAGGCCCTTGGATTTCCACAGGCTAAGTTGACTAATATGGTCGCAACAATGAATATGTCAGCAATGAGTTCTAATATGAATATGCAAGCAAAAAATATGAATAATATGAATAATATGAATGCCGGTAGCAACAAGAATAGGCTAGCCATGGACAATAAGGTGAGTATACTAAATGAGTCAGAGTATCAGAACGCTCAGGCGTATGTCAAACAAGCTCAAGAAATTATTCCCAAATATCTCAAGTCACCAGGGTCCGCAACCAAAAATGCAACTTCAGACATAGAATCACAACTAAACAAGATTCTCTCACAGCTAAAAATGACTATTGATAGCAAAGGTTCGTTCAGTACTGTGATGAATCTTATCCATTTGCAGCTACATCCCACATTGATATCTAATTACAAGATTGGTTAGTGCAACAATGGAAAAGTTTTATAACTATATTTTTTGAGGTTGATCGATTATTGTCGTGGTCACCGATAGAGGCATGATTGGATCTCGATTATCACTTAGCCTTGAAGAACATAATGTTCAGCTCCCTCGACCGGTGGTCGATATATGCAGAAATTGCAGGCAGATCAAGATGAATGTGAATATAAAATATAGATCGTTTCGAGAGTTGATTGTGAGTGATATATTGGTAAGGCGTTATTCTTTGGAGAAGATGGTAAATGATAGTGTATCACAAAAACAACTTCCTCCTTCTCTTGAGAAGATATATAGCACTAAGAAGCTAAATGATTTTATTATAAGAGGCGAAAAATACTGAGTTCATCACTATCTAGCAATACACGTAATGTATGGACATCTTCTAGTAACATCATAAGCGGTAGAGCCTTAAAGCCGGTTTACTTTGCATCTTTCATCCTACTGACATTAAATGTTCTACAGATTGTCACAAATCATGATGCACTTTCATCATCGCATGTGGTTTTAGCACAAACGTCATCGATATCTAGCAGCAATTCTGGTAGTAGCACACAACAGTGGATTGACAAAATAAATAATATGAAAATTCAATTTAACAATATACCGACAATCCCCTATGATTGATACCAAAACCCAACTGAGATTTGTAGTACAGAACTTAACAGATTCCAAGAATATTAGTGAGCTTCATGCACGGGTTGTTGTAACAACCAATAGTAGCGGGCCAACTGAGAACATTCAAGTTCGATAATATTTCTTCTTCGAATGGAGATTTCAATGTAAACTATATTTTTCCTGATTCCGGCACCTATCAAGTGATAACAAGAGTAGATTCGAACAATTTGTCTACCCTCGGATCATTTAAGAGTAGATGTGCCATTTCAACCGTTTGGTACCTTTACTGCCCCTACATCGTCTTTTAGCTGTAATAATAATTGCGGGAATAATCATCGCTGCGGTGGCTGTATCACTAGTACTGGTAGTACAGCATAGGCAAAGGATTTCAAGATGATATGCATCTATAGATCTGATTAATTCCTTAACCAGTACATATAGTAGAGAATGTATGAAAATCGCCAAAGTCCTTAGCGAGGGATATCTATCGAGAGGTAGATCCTGAAGGCATTGACCCCATCGAGCCCATTGCCCCCATTGACATAGACATATTTCCGATCCTCGTGGTAGAAGTCTTCGGACTAGGCTGTAGTTCAAAGTTCATCGTCATAGTTGATTAGTTCCATTTAGAACCTGTTGCTGGTCATTTTTCCTAACTTGATCGGCTACTTTAAGGACCGTATCCTTTGGTAACATCACATGGATCACATCCCTACCTGGATTGCTATTATCTACTACGATCTGTTTTGAGACGTCTACTCCATTTACCTTTCCAATAAACGACCCATTATTAGTAAAGGCATTGGCTTTCGGTACGTATACTTCTTGATGAACAAAGATATTAGTGCTATTTATTCGTTTGATGTTCCAGTTGAATGGCATGGTAAATTGCATTCGCATAGTTTTATTATCAAATGTAAAGTTATTCAATTTATCATAATATGATATAATCTTTAACTGGAATTTGTTTGTCACTGAGAGTTACTTGACGATTCAATACACTGCCAATACTCAACCAACTATCATAGAGATGCTGTTGTTCGGCAGGTAGTATGCAGGTATCACAATCCACAGTACCAATTCGTACCGTAAAATGATATAGACCACCATTTACAAACATTGGTCCTTCAGCGATAACTGGTTTATCCAGTGTTCCGATATATCCGCCTACAAGTGGTTCTTGCTCTCCAGACAATTTCATTTTACTCATGTTACTTGGGATAATCTGAATTCCTAAATCTCCATCGTGAGAATGAAACCAGTCAGAGAGCAGTTCCTTACCATCTTTATCGATTGTGATGTAATAGTTTACGTGACTAAACGATTTGTTTGAATTTGAGTCGAATAATCTAAATTCAAGAACTGGCTTTTGTTTTGATGATTGCAAGGTCTCTGTTGTAACAACTGGTGGCGTCGTCTTAATGAGCAAGTCTGCTTTTCTAGAGCCCATAGATGCAGATATCTGCTCCTGTGACAATCCATCAGCGAATGCGCGGTTAAAAATCGGTAACGGAATTGCTGATAAAATCATACAATAAACAAGAATAGTGCTCGTCAAAACAAAGAAAAATAGCGAAGCAGATCCTCTAGATCGCATATTACTAATATAGCTACATTGAATCACATACTTATATTATGTTTGCGATATACTGTAGTTTTGTTTTCTATTAGTTTGTAATTTGAAAGTACATTCGACGGAATATACCAAATTCAAAATCGTAAGTCTTCTTGAAAGCATTGGAGAAAATCTGCATTGCATTATGCAATGAGATTAATAACTAGACAGCTTAGATTTGGTTTGATGGTAAAAGCCAGCTGATAATGACTGTTCACGAAAACATGATAGTGACTTTACACATTTCAGTCCATTCGTGTCAACAATAACGAATATATCTTAACCTCTATATTTTACTAGGAATATAGACTAAATGAGAGATCGGGATTATCGATGGTAGACAAAGAAAGAATACCTTGTAATGTGTGTGGAAAATCATTTGAATCCAGAAAGAATCTGGAAAAACATAAGGATGATGTTCATAATGACCTGCATAAGATAGAGCCTATCAAACCACATAGCAGCAGATCACGAGATGTTTCCAAAAAATTGATTATATTTACTAGTATTAGTATTTTGGTTGCTCTCGGTGCAGGCTTAGGGATCTATTATACAATGGGCTTGAATTCCTCCTCTCATCCGGACCTAACCATAGATGGTATACAATGCAATACAATGGAGATGCTCCAATTTCATATACATGCACATCTTGATATCTTTGTCAATGATCATCTCATATATATCCCTCCACAAATCGGTATCGTGGATGATAAATGTATATACTGGTTGCATACACATGATGGGACAGGCATTATACATATCGAGTCACCTTTAAAGAGAGATTTTACGTTAGGTCAATTCTTTGAAGTCTGGAAGAGTAAATTGAATAATTCCAAATCATTTGATGACATCCTGGGTGGAAAACAAGTACCAACTGTCTATGTGAATGGTAATAAAGTACCAAGTAATGTAAACTACAAAGATGTCAAGTTGAATGCTCATGACGAGATTGCACTCGTTTACGGGACACCTCCAAAGTCTATTCCTTCAAAGTATTCATTTCCAGAAGGGCTATGAAAGCAGTTTTTTTCAGATAAAGTCTGCTTTCATAATTAGGGCTGATGTTTTTCAGAATTTCATATATTCTTTATCTATTAAGATTTAACATGACGTCTTAAGAGTATTCAATTGTAAATGCTTTAAATTGATGGTTAACGCAGTGAAATAAACTCAAGGTGAGCTTAAGGAACTTCTGGTACATTCGTCGAATAAACTAAAAAGTTATTAGGCTGGCGATCGCCTCACATACTAATACAAATGAAAAGTAATAGAAATAACGGAATTGCATTTGGAATGTTGGTTGCAATTGCACTGTCATTAGCTATTATGACAACAGGAATTACGAAAGTCCTAGGTCAGACTAATCCACTGAATCCATCACAAGATCAGGGAACTAGTGGAGGAATGTCAAGCATGAATATGTCATCAGCTAGTCCCACAGGCAATCAAAGTACAGTTACTAGAGACACTATTACACTTCTTCTACAAGGCCAGACCATACCAGGGAAGGGATTCTTACATATTTACGATTCTACACCATACATGATAAATGCCGGACACGTAGCTCTACATGTTCCATGTGACTTGAATTCTAAGGCCAATGTAAACGTACTTATTGGACCCGCTCCCGCGTTCAAAGTTGTAGAACCAGATATTATAAAGGAATTATCACAGCCTGGAAATATGTGCTTGTATCACGTAGATATTGATTCAGATCCTGCAAAGAAAGTTTACCAGACAGATGTAGCATTACAAAATCCCTCTGACCAGCCCATAACATTTCCACCAAGTAGCACTGCAGTAGTAGGTGTAAACGAGATCCAACCAGGAGTTCCAGGCGGTTAAAGACTGGAAATCTAGTATTGACAATATGATAAAGCCCATTTCGAACTCAGCGCTATTTTTTTATTTTTGGATATTGTACCGATCGAATTAATGTACAAGATGTGATCAGTTAATCATAGCATATTTGAATTTCATCTCATAACACAACTGACCTATCATATCTATATTGAACGTAACTCGAAAATGTAATAACATATGCGACAAATGTGATATTCCAAGTCGACTTGGATATTAACGATTAAATCCGATCTTGGCATTTATTCTAAGACTGATTAATAATTATTATTTATGAAATAACTGAAGAATTCATTGCATGGGTTAGATTTTATGACAATGATGATTTACATTTAGGGGCATAGTATGATTTTCGATAGAACATATCTGTCAGAAATAGGATTTAAAGTGGAAGATCATCATGAAGTGATAAGAGAACAAGGCTAGTTGATGCATGGTAGATCAATCTGGCCCGATTCTAAAAATTCAATGTCTAATTCGCAAAAAAGTATGTGATAACTCGTGATTATACATTTATTACTATAGCTTTGCTATTTTATGTAAGCCCGATAATAATGATGGTTCGATGACTGCGAGCTACGTTCGTATCACTCCCTAAAGCTATTACAAGATAATCATAACACAGGTAATCAACGTCTGTCTCAGCGTAGCCTATCGATCTACCTATGCCTAGTTGTTATATTTACATAGATAGGTTACATTTTGATTAATAGTATTAATTGAATTTAGTCTGTAGAACAAATTGGTATTCCGTGCATCATTATATCTACTATGGCAATGCTTGACCTAATGACAGTCCACTACCTATTTTCTTGCTGGGAGTCACAAGTGTAAATTTTATTTTCATTGATCTGTCGGCTGAATGTCGCGTAAATCTATTATGTCAATCAGAAATAGAGGATGATGAGGTGACACATCTTTAGAAGATGCAGAAGTTAAAGGCATTGTCCTTGGTGACTATTATTTCCATGATCATCATGGCAGTAATCTTGTCCACTTATGACGATTTATTGAATAATTATAGGATTAATAATGGAGGTGGCGTATTATCTCTACATACGGCAGCATTAGCCAAAGTATATGATGTTAAAACTCAACTGAGCAATAGCATAAAGAAGCTACAAATAGCCCCTAGGTTTGTTAAGCGTAATAATGAGACTTCGGAGGAATTAGTAGGTACGCAAACCAGACATACCATCTACTCTACCTCACTAACTAGGGATCAAATATAGTGAAACTTCTACGCTTACTTATCTCTGAATTATTCCAAAACAAGATACAAGTTGTATTCCAAAAAGAGTAGAAGTTTAGGAGTACCAATGAATGACACACCATGCTAATCCAATAGAACTAGCTGATGCACAGGTTCCATAACTTCCTTCAGATTTACGACCAAAAGATAAACTGAAAATACCTTCACTATCTCCACTACCTCCACCAAAGCCGAATTCGTGCTCAAAGTAAGTCTAAAAGTGGTAGAGATATTTCATGCAACGCTTTAAGATATCTCGACCTTACTACAAATACCTCCACTATTAATTACCTTGATTTAATCGCAATAAGTGGAGATATTGCAGACATGCGTGGAGATATTAGGAAGTATTTGGTCTTAGCACAAGTTAAAATTCAGCACACAATACGTTGAAAAACCTTATAATTATCTGTGAGCTAAATAATGATTAATGACATCAAGGACCAGAATTTTTGCATTGATTGCAGTTGCAGCAACTATATGTGCAATGACAATAACACCAAAATTATTTCAACAACAGGCTATAGCACAAGGTGAAGCAAACTTAGTACAAGGTGAACTTACTGCTGCCTTCAGGTAGTAAACCATTTGGAGGAGAAAGGGTTGGATCCTATGCGATTCAACCACAAGCACAAATGTTAAGCATCCTTGTAGGTTTAGAAAAGGCACCATCTGCTGGAAAGGTCTTTAAAGCATGGCTTGTAGACACAAAGGCAAGTTCCTATCTAAGTTTGGGTGAGGTAAGCGCAGATGGCAAACTTACCTTTAATCAAAATATTGGCAAACCACACGCATATAATCAAATACTCATATCTGAAGAATCACCCAACAGTTCAACTCCAAAGCCTTCTCAGATTATTGGTGGTGATGCTCTTCGAGCTCCATTTGGGACCTAATCTTATTTTTTTGAAACTCTTTTTACTCAAGTTCAACTTACGTAATAGAACGAAGCATGTTGGTATGGTTGGCAAACCGGTAGAGAAAGGATGATTGAGAAGTAATGACAGGCAAAGTTTTGAGCCATATTATTCTTTACTCTGATTTAGTTTTTTTACATCAAACCTGATGGTAATAGTGACAGACAGGAACAACAACTGGATTTTGTTGAATGTCTTACTCATATCACCATCTCTATTTTGATTTACAGACTCAGACTACGCAGATCTTGTATGGTGCTGAAAGCATAATCAAAAACGAACCTTCTAACCTAAAACTATAAGATGACCTTTTCTCCTTTTTCTGAAGTAGCTATCTTAATTGCTTGGTCTATGGTCGACACGAAAATAACGCAGTCTCCATGTTGACCTTCTACTGTTTTGGCGAGCCTCCGTAATTGTCTGAATAACAGAATCTAATTGTGAATCCGGGATAACGATTTCAAATTTTGCTTTTGGAATGGAGATCAAATGCAACTGCTTGTCCTCTCGACTGCAAATGAAGTTCCATAATACGAGATATTAAACTTGATAGGAATTAAAGAACCAATAAACTAAACTGCTAGAGATAACTTCATTACCATATATTACATAATAATAATAAGAGTATTTGAGTGATACAAAACGCTTAGGCAGATATCATAATCCCTCTACTAACAATAATAATGACAATTCCAGTTCTACATCATATTTCAGTGAGTTAGCATCATTCTATAAAGATACCAGTTGGAAGCCACTAGTTGATTTGGAAAGCCTCCAAGGTCTAAGCGACTACCAGCGTCTTCGCTCATTCGCTAACACTCTCACCTATTATACCCGAAAAGTCTAGCTTTCTAATTACAAGACAATGCGATCCTGATCTTGGTAGTCATTGCAATTCACATGTCACATAATCACCTATATCTAGATTCGCTTTAGCTGATAATCGACGTGGTAACGTTAAGTCTAGCGACTTGATAGACTGGGGATATCCGCCGCTTGGTCGTATCTTTCTAACTTCCATATTCTCATTAGCATACCTGTTGTTTAATGCTTTTACTGTTTTTAGCATATTGTTTGGATAATGTAATTTACTACATTGTTGTATTTAAGTTCTAATTTTGGTAACTATGTTATCGATCTGATACTTCTACAGTCAACGATCTATCATTAGATTAAGTTTTTGCTAGTTATACCAGCTTTCTACTTCCTCGTCTTCGATCCTTCCAGTGTCTGGATAGTATAGGCATTCTTCGATACATCCAGCGTCTGACAGCAGCCAGGTTTGTCAGGACTCACATAGACATTTCCGTATCGCAACCAGACGCCGTCACTCATGACCCCACCAGTCATTTTTTTTCTCTTGATAGCGTTGTTCGGGGGTCAGCTCCAACCATGATCGTTTTGACGGTTCTAAGGTACAACCGTCTGCAGTACTCTACGAATCTATCGACCTCTTGGATTAGCTCTGGTTCGGTAATAGTAAATCCTTCTTCTATAGCTCGCTCTCTTAGGCATGCCATCATTTTATTGCATTTGTCCATGTGTTCGTTGTATTCTTTAATAGAAGATTCTAACTTGTATCCTGCTACCTGTTTTTGGTACCTAAATGCACGAAATCGAAAGAGACTTTATGATACTGTTTTAGGGAATATGCAATGTCAAATCAATCAAGAACTAACAAGGAACAAAGCAACAGATAGAAGTCGAGATTCAACAAATTAGCAAACTGATCGTTGAAGGATTGATAGATAGAGAAAATTATGAGCCAGTTTAATTTGTCAAAGCCAAGTTACTAATGAGTTTTGAAGGCCAGCAACAAAGGATAGAACATAATGGAAGTAGAAAGAAGTTCGCCCATAGATATCCATGCTATGGCCTGAGAAGAAATTAATGACGTTTGATTTGTATGATAGAATGAATTCTACGAATACTATTGACCATCTGGAGAATGTCAAGAGAAACATCATGAAAAATGATTGGTGGAAAAGGCTCATGATACTCGTATGGGATAACTCTTCACACCATGTAATCCTAATGGTACGGAATTATATCAATTCACAGAAAGAAGACTGGCTGACCATAATCCACCTACCAAAGAAAGCACCATACCTAAATCCAAATGAAAGGAAAGTAAACCAGCAGATAAAATCAGATGTGTGTGCAAACAGATTTTATACGCAAATAGAAGAACAGAAAGCTGCAGTATCAGGTTATCTAGAGAGTAGATTTGGAACTTGGATTGACGACATTAAATATGACACTTGACTTAATAGCCGACTGATCCTGTTAACTTGGAGATACGTATTGGACCCAGAATATGGTTTCTAAAATTTCCAAAAAAGGAATATGGAGATTCGGTATCGTTCATTTAGTAATCAAGAACTACCGGGCGTTGGTCGATTATTTTTTGCATTTTAGGCATCTCTGGATGTGTGTCAATCTCTATGCCAGGAAGAAGATTCTCGATAGTCAATCCAGCCATCTTCACGCAGTGGTCACATGCAATTACCCTGCCTCCTTCATTCAGGAACAGTTGAAGCGTTTTACTTACTGGTTCTAATGGTCCGGTTACATTTTTCGTTGCAATCTTAACCCCGTTTACGTCAAGGAGGATCGATACATCTTTGCCGTCTCGTAACATAGCTAATGAATGATCCACTCCCATCATTGCCGAATGGACTTCATAAGTGCTATTGCTCTCTCCAGTACTTATATGTACTAATACAGGAGTACCTTTTCCAAGTAAATGCATTTTTGATACTGGAGCTGTTGTTGCATTCATGTCCATATTCATGGCCATCGAAGCAGGATTAGAACTCTGTGCAAGTACTAATTTTTGGGCGGGATCATTAATTGTGACAGCTCCTGTAACTACACCAACAATTGCTAGTATAGTTATTGTATATTTGAGATAGTTGTTACTCACTAATGCCATGAGTGTGACATGTTTCACTAATAAAAAAGCTTTATAGTACATTCGACGAATGTTCCAGTAATTATTAGTCCCTTTTCTTCTAATGACCTATCTACTCCGAGTGAGGACTTATAATACAACTATCGAATTACCTTAATACTATTATTGAACTACACTATATAGCAGTTGTTAATTACGGTTTTCTAGTTTTAATAATCACTCCGACTAATACAGCAATACCTACAATGATGATCGCAGTACCTGCTGGCAAAGCTGTAAGAATAGACGAGTTCGAAGATGCAGAGGGAACTATTATCTGAAATGATGCTAGTGCTACTGCAGATAAATTTGATCTGACATTACTGATAACTTGATATGTGCCATAATCTGGAAATAAATACTTTAGTGAAAAAGGACTTTTTGAAAATGTTAGATTAAAGCTACTAATGATGGCCCCTCCTCAATATACAAAAGATAGGCAACGTTATGATAATGGTTATTAAACTTTCAATATGGTTTTCTAATCTTAAGGATCACTCCTACCAATACTGCTATGCCAACAATAATGATCGCAATTCCTGCTGGCATTGCTGAAATACTGGACATATTCGAAGCTTGAAGTGGAACCACTAGCTGAAATGATGCTAGTGCTACTGCAGATGTATTTGATCTAACATTAGCGATGATCTGATATGTGCCATAATCTGGAAATAAATACTTTAATGAAAAATTTCCGTTTGGAGCCGTAATATTATTGAATTTGAATGTCCTTTCTTGTCCGCTACTATTGGTTGTTATAATTACATGGGCAAGTAAATTCTTGAAGTATTTATCAGTCTTCAAATCCTGAACAAGGAATCTTAATTCAGTAGGTGAGTCAACTAATGGCTTTGCTGGGGAATATGCAAATATTATCTTAACACCACTAGTCTTATCAGCCCATTGTTGGGATACATTGTTATAAAATTGGTTATTCTGACCGTCACTAGTCTGGGCGTAAGCCATGTTTTTGCATGGAGTACAAATAATCTGATCAGATTGTGATTGCAACATAAACGAAATAATTGATATTGGTGACAGCGAAACAAACACCACTAAAGCGAGTACCGGAAAATAATAATCGTACTCATTCCAGATCTTCGAGCAGAACAATTTCGTTACTTTATACACTATGCCTACCATCCAGAATCACAATATCGACTTTGATAGATCTTAAATAATTATCGTCAAGTTATATTTGTTTTCAATAAATGACTTATTAGTGCTAAAGTTGTGATGTATTATAATAAGAAATTCTTTTCTATAATAAATATTATACATATGCAGGTAATTTAATCGTTGTACAGATAGAGAGGGGATTTATTCCCCGCTAAACACGAATATTGTGTCCTGGTCTGTACTGATGATGAATCGTCTATCCTATCAAGGTATAGATGTCAGATTGATTACCGTAAATGGGATTATTATTGTTTATGGTACATACCACGAATGTACCAGTCTATAAGACGTACCAACATTTATTGACAATACTGATATCATGATCGATACTAGCTAATATCTGTAAAGGCACCTTTAGGGGGGAAATGATTGGCTGGCCCTAATCCTACAGACAGAGGTAAGTTAGGAACAAAACGTCATAAGTCAAGTGTCATAGCACAGACCACCTCTTAGTCTTCTCACATAAATTCTGTTGGTAAACCTTTCTCGTATCAGGTAAGAGACGCAAATATTCCTCATTATGATGTTATAAGATTAAACTATAGCAGCATACATGGACACGATGGTTCTTTGAGGGGAGGGAAATGGGAAAAAGAAACTGCTGTCATATTTCCCATTTCTTTCATTTCTTCAGGAAATGCATCGGGATCCAACATGATCTCATTTACTCCTAGTACTACAGTACTGGTCTTGGGAAAGACAATTTCTGAATCAGTTGGGTTCATTAGTGCAACATCAGTAATCAGTCTACCTTGTGGACCCATTATCGAAATCAAATCATGATGGTACAAGCATATACTTCCAGGAACAGACAATTTAGAAATTAGCTCCAATTTAGCTGGCTGTAAAAAAGGTGCTACTCCATCTAAGATCTGAACTGACGGTTCAGACTTAGCATTACATGGGACCTTAATTGCTACATGGCCATTCATAATATGATATGGTGTCGTATCGTATAGATGAATATAGCTCTTTGGCGGTAATGCATGACCTACTAGTGGGGAAAAATAATGAATCCCGTGTATGGTAATCTTGTTCAATACCACTGATGGGAGTACGAGATCTTAACAAATATTCAATGGTTCTTTCGGTGAATGTTCCAAAAAATTGGAATCGGATTAGGCATGCATTTAAAATATATAATGATTTACCTACTCGTCAATTTATAAGAGTTCAAATAATAAAAAATTAAGGAAACTGAGATGTTAAGTCAAAAAATCCTTAACTATAAAGATGAAATAAGGAATTACGAATGGGCTCGTGATGGAGTCAATTAATTAATGATAGTTGCTCGTGTACTCGCAAATAACAGATTATTTTTTATAGGGCCTGTTAATGAATTTACAGCATAAGCAATTGTAGCATAATACATGTAAGTATTTTTTCAACTGCCGTTCCTGTCTAAATTATATATCTAGATGGGAAATTTGTCATTGTGGTAAAATCATTACACACCGACATAACCTGTAGAGATATCCAATGTATATTTAGAATATAAAACAATATTTTGTATTCCTTCTTTGATCAAGTGAATAATATGCTACAATCAATTGTTCTTCCTAGATCTCGATATAGAAGTCAGAGCAGACTTCTAAAAGAAGCTATTTGTAGTATGTCGTATGTATTCAAATGGACCAATTTTTCATACTATGCAAAAGATCCTATATTAAGGCAGGGATCAGTGACAGTTAGTTATCGTGTATATCATATTAAATTCAAGTTGATTATAGATTAAATCTATTTCATCTATTAACCATAATCTATTAGAACAGATTTGTAATATGTGTTGTTATTCAAAACTGGACTTGCCGATGAGACGAATGATACGTACGTGTTGGTCTATCATTTTAGTCTAGAACGATAGATTATATCTTAAGTAGTGGGAGGAGGGGCTACTAATTTCAGCCCATGACCAGATATTAGTGTTGGATGTAGTTGCATATGTACAAGAGTCATTACAGTATTGAATGGTCCCTTATTATCAATAGTTGTTTTTAGCTGCGAAAGGATTTTATTCAGATGTGATTGCACATCAGAGGTCATATTTTTATTAGTAGAGGCTGGAGACTTTAGATACTTTGAGACCATTTCTTGGGCTTGTTTGACATACGCCTGCGCATTCTGATATTGTGATTCATTTAGAATATTCACATTATTACCCATGGCTGGCATCTTGTTGCTATTCATATTCATATTATTCATATTCATATTATTCATATTTTCCTGCATCATATTCTTTCCTTGCATATTCATATTATTACCACTCATCGCAGACATATTCATGGTTGCAACCATATTAGCCAACTTTGGATATGGAAATCCAAGAGCCTGACCATAGCTATAAAATATCTCGTTTCCGATATTAGCCAGCACCAGAGCCTGATTTGTTGAATTATTCACGATATCTTTCGCGACTCTAGCAGATATGGCCTCATCTAAGAGGCCACCTAAATTATTTATTTTATCTTGAATAGATGAGCTTTCATTGGCTAAAGCAACCTTGGAATTACCTTTTGGTGATGCATTCTGATCTATGAAGGTAGTGAGATCGTTTAATCCTCTTACAAGATCATTTGCAACCCTTTGATTTCTTTCCGCAATCTCCTGATTCCATGTAAAATTGTTTACAGGATCCTTTTGCTTTAACAATGCTGCTGCCTCGATCGCATGAATTAGAGCGAATTTGGTATTGTTCGTATTATTACCGCCAGAAGTTGCATTGGTGGAAAGAAGATTCTGAACTAGTTGTAACTGAGAATGCATTTGATCCATTTTAGTCAGAAATAAAGAATTCTCATTTTGTGAGAATGTATGACCATAAGCCGGAAGCACTGCTGTCATAACGACAGTAATGACAAATAATGTAGATAAAATACTTACTGTCGAATATAGCGAGGCTCTTTCAATAGCCATCATACATTTATTGATAATGCACACAATTTTTTTGTCATCATGAAGGTAATAAATATTGTAGTACATTTCACGAATGCTCCAATTTAGTAAAAAGCGTGTCATATAATTTAGTTATGCTACTATGAGTCCGAATTATAGTGACTATATCCTTGAGAACAGGAACTTATTTGGCTCAGATATTGGCTGGCTGTTATTATCAAAACACCAGAGCAATATTATATAGACTTATCTTTTAATCAAATAAATCCTCGTGAATGTTCAGTTTATACGATGTCTAATTCTTTCACAATTTATGTTGTTTTACGAGGACAGGAGAGGCCCAGACTATTACATAAGTATAATATATGCCGGTACTCAATTAATAATATCTATCTTTTATCAATGCATTATAGCTAAGTAAGAGTGCCCATATTTAACAATGTTAATCAATATGATAAATTATATACAATTTCCAAAAAGCATAAAGCCACTAGATGATAACAAGATATTGTTAGATTTACTTACAAATGCCAGTATTGTACTAAGGAACATGGCTATGTTAAGTTAGAAAGATCTGCAGCTTAGTGTGTTCTAATATTTTATTGATTTGAAGTACATTAAACCTCGAGCTAAATAGGCTCTTCACTTTACAATCTTTTCCATAATTTCTTTGTTGTGCATATCCGCCAATAAACTCAACCAATTCATGACATGCTTTAGTTCACAATAATTATTATTATCTTTCCTACATGGAAAATAGTCTTCAAAACATTCAGTTCTGTCCATTATGTATTGGATTGTCCTTTCGATAATACTTTTTTGATAAAAGGAATGAATATGACGATGACGATGACGATGTTCAACATTCATGAATCTATCTACATGCCCGTGGATGGATACCATGTACCACCATCCGTTGAAATAATGTGTTTTCCATATTTTCTAATCAGAGATTGTATAAACTATTCAGCAGCTAGCATGCTTCTCTCTATGGAGATGCGAATACCTATAAGCCATCTTATCCATTGTTTCAATCATCGCAACCCATAACCATCACACATAGTCAATCCATACTTTAACCAATGCCTAATCTATGATAAATTCGGATAGTTTGCATCTCGTTTTGAATATTTTCCTTGGCTTGTAGCGCTGGATCCAGTTCCAAATGGAAACATGGTTTCTTTTGATATATTGAGATATCCTCTGTGATGTTTTTAAGTGATAAACCTGAAAAGTATATCTGTAATGCATAGTAAGTATATTTTGAAGACGTTCAGCTTCTTCTTTTTGACATTAGAATTTAAAGCAGTAGCGTGTCTATAGATATACATTCATCGTTAAGTGAACAGAGCTGTCCATTCCCACGAGCATCGTCTTACATCCGCTACCGTCTGTTTTAGCCCTGCAAGGTCCGAAATCTTAGAATTGTTAACCAGTATATGGGAAAAGGTGGATATGTATACCAGAGAGATCGTATATAGAGTCTGAGCCCTGCAGTTTCAAATGAACTTGAGTGTTTGCTTTCCAATCAGGGTTGACTATGGTAGCTCCCGCCAAGTTTCCTCCTCCCCCTACAACAACTATTTTTTGAGTAGTCGTTGCATTAGACATAGTGTTTAATTGTTGAAGTGTAATATCAAGGCTATTGTTATTCAATGGTGAAACAGCACTTACTTTAACTCCTTGCACTGAACTCATAACATTGTACGATGGCAGACAGTAGTGTGGAGGCATATCATTCCCCATATGACACATCTCATGGAGAGTACCTGGCATATTCATACCACCCATACTTCCTCCACCCATGCTGCTCATACCACCCATACTTCCTCCACCCATGCTGCTCATATCACCCATACCAGATATGTTCTGTGCAAATGCTTGATTCGGAGATTGATACATTCCTGTGACCATAGTCATTAGAAGTAATAAGAGTCCTAATGTAATTTCACCGTACACAATTATATACGATTTAATCATGTCATTCAACATCCTCCATACCTTATTTATAATTATATTCTTAGTAGGCACAGCAGTGCATTGCAAGGAAGTACAGGACATATATTTTCAATTGTGACGAGGTATAAAATCCTACCATAATAGGGATTAATTTCTATTTTCGTATTGACATTCATAATTCATCAGGCATTCCTTTGACAGTTGGAAGGCATTTGACTCTATCGTAAGCCACACTTACGAATGGGAAAATCACACGCTATATGTCTAGCTATTTCTGGGATAGATTCTTAGTGGAAAAATATAATAAGCTTTATGAAAAATATTCACAAAGGTGTTTTTGCGTCGATCTTCTCACTCTCATTTATACTAATCTCCGTAGGTTTGATAGTTTTGATCTCTTGCTTATTCTCGGTTCAAAACGTTGACGGAGCTACATTTATAGCAAGAAATTCAACAGACAGGGGAAGCTTAGATATCTCAGTCGAACAGTTAAATACACAATCTGATCCGGAAGTAAAGGACCTCTTCAAAATATCCTTCTTTAGACCACATACTCAGATATTACAAGAACATGTGGATTATAATTTTCTAATTTTGAAAGATAATAAAGTGAAATTCCAGTATTCGAACGAAACTGGTCAACCACAAATCCCATTACACACCTATAATGGGGAAATTGAGGTGCCGATTCTTGGCAATCACAATTTACCAGCTGGTCAATACGTAATCAAGATTCCAATTTATGCTATACTCTTCAATCCGCTCAAGACTGAAATTGCGGAATTCAAGTTTAACTTGACATCCAAGCAATAATCCACTTAAAGGATCGATCTTGTTTCAGTTGATTATAATATAAATTTTATACATCTATTAGGTTGACAAAATGTTAGTTTGAATTAAGAAGATCATGATATTCATTATATAAATATAGAGCCATTTCGACAAATAGCAGCACGTTATGTTCCGGTATATCAGTATAATCCATACCACATGATTTAAAAACTTAAAGCGAGTTCCCAAGGATTTTGGCCATTACTAGAACATTCGTCGAACGAACCATAAAGTAGTGAGAAACAATCATCTAAAATATATAATAACTGCACTCGCAATTGCTAGTCTAGTTACAGGTGCTATCACAATTAATATGCTAGCCCAAAATTCCGTACTTGCACAGACCTCTACTCCTAGTTCGATGGGCATGAATATGGACATGAATGCAACAACAGCTCCAGTATCAAAAATGCATTTACTTGGAAAAGGTACTCCTGTATTAGTACATATAAGTACCTGGAGAGAGCAATAGCACTTATGAAGTCCATTCGGCAATGATGGGAGTGGATCATTCATTAACTATGTTACGAGACGGCAAAGATGTATCGATCCTCCTTGACGTAAACGGGGTTAAGATTGCAACGAAAAATGTAACCGGACCATTAGAACCAGTAAGTAAAACGCTTCAACTGTTCCTGAATGAAGGAGGCAGGGTAATTGCATGTGACCACTGCGTGAAGATGGCTGGATTGACTATCGAGAATCTTCTTCCTGGCATAGAGATTGACACACATCCAGAGATGCCTAAAATGCAAAAAATAATCGACCAACGCCCGGTAGTTCTTGATTACTAGAATGAACGATACCGAATCTCCATATTCCTTTTTTGGAAATTTTAGAAACCATATTCTGGGTCCAGAAATTAAAATCAGCTTAATCCTCTTGACTGTCGGCTATAATTAGTTCATTTCTTTTAATTACCAATCTATTTCGTATAATGACTTTTTGAAAATGTTAGTTAATTGTTGTACCTCCAAACACGTTTCATTAGAGATAGATTCAGATCTTTCTAATTTGAGATTTACAAATGGTTGCTATAAAGAGTCAGAGTCATATGATGCACTTTAAAGTCTTGACAATAGCAACTCCAAATCTACTATGTGCGATTTTCTTATAAACGATATCTTTTTAATCATTGTCATCTTCAATCATTTCACAGTTGGCTAGATGAACATCTCCTTCAGTTGCATTAAAGTCTTTAACTACATCATTTCCTGGTCCACAATCGAATAAATCTGCACCTGGACCAACAACCAACTTATCATCAGCATTTTCTGCATAGATCTTATCGTTTCCAGGCCCATCTTGCATATAATCATCACCATTACCTCTATATATGATATCATTGCCAGGTATGGCATATTGGTTGAGCCAGGTATGGGAATAATAATAACTCTACTGATTATTTTTCAAGGAGTAGTATTACTAATACTAAATAATACCAGTCACATTTCAGCCTTTTCATCATATGACCAAAAAACCTATCCTTTACCATCATCAACAATGAGACCTTCACAACTGAATACGCGCAACAATCACGAAAGTATAAAGAAATTTACTTTAATTGCAGACGATAAAAATATAGTAGAGATCTCTCCTGACAATACACTACATCCAGGTGGCATTTTATACAAAGCAATGACATATAACGACACTATACCAGGTCCAGCAATTGTAGTCAATCAAGGAGATATGTTTCAGATAACGTTATATAATAAAGGAGAACTTGTTCACAGTTTAGATTTACATGGAATAGAAGGCCCAACTCATGCTTTGGTTTCTTCCGTAAAACCCGGTGAAAATAGTACACTGAAAGCTATAGCAAAATACCCTGGCGTTTTTATGTACCATTGTGACGGAGATAATCTAAATGGTATCTGGGATCATATTGCTAGTGGAATGTATGGTGGAATTGTAGTCCATCCTAAAAATGAGAGACCAGCAGCAAAAGAATTCTACGTAGTATTCGGAGAAATATACAATACAGCTGATAGTGGATTATTCACAGATGCTTCAAATACAGTAGATAGTAACAATAACGATAATTCAAATATGTCATTTACTGGTGCATCTGCAAAAAGAGTAATAGGTTCGTTTGATATTAATAAATTTCTTGCAAATAAACCTGATTTGATATTAACCAATGGTATGGCATATAAGTACATGCCATTTTTTGGCACTGTAAGCAAAATAATTCTTAATAAAAATGCAGAAGTGTTCAAGGTCAAGCCAGGTGAACTGACAAGATGGTATATAGTCAATGCTGGTCCTAGAGGTTATCTCTCCTTTAACTTTGCTTCTGGAATGATTAAAACCATACATTATAATACCAATACTAATAACTATACTAATAACAACTTAACAATCGACTCAATTATTACTAATACTCATCCATTATCGTCAATATCAAAAGTATATGAAATCTCAATACCTCCAGGTTCAGCAGAGGAAATAGAAGCTATATTCCCAGAACAAGGATCATATGTAGGTAACGACCACGATATAGGCAGATTCTTACAAGGCGCAGGTTTTGTTGTGCTAGCGGTCGATAGTTCCACTTCTTATGATCATCCTAAAGGAACTTGGATTCCGAGATAGATAGATAACTTATCATTCCTAAAACTCAACGAACAGGATTGAGAAGAGAAGAAAATGATGCCAAATTAGGTATCTATTGGAGCCGAGGATATTACTGTTCAATATACGAACTATACCAATAAACATAAGTACGGTAACGGCAATCTGAATATGCGTAATTATCTGACCTAGAATGTGTTAGCTTACTTATGCTAACTGGTATAGATCAAACTTAAAACGAGCAAAGGAATCAAATCGGTGTAAAATTCACTCAAACCGCTCTCACTTTTGTCTAGGCTACCTCCACCAAGTAGTAATCAAGACTTATGATGTGAATGTATCCTTTGCTCGCGGATCCTGATCCAGCTATTCCATCGTAAATATATTATAATTATGGTTTAATCGACGAATGTACCAAAGTTAATTATTTGATGATATCAATGGTGGCCGATCATAGCATTTAATCGATTCTGCTATAGATTGGTTCTATTTATGAGGCATTATGATTGAAAAAATGTAACTATGTGCCGCCGATGACAATGTGACTGCGTAAACAAATTAAGTAATCATACGTAATTCAAGTAACCAATGAAACTTTGGAAGAAGATTATAGCTGATCCATCATTTCAATGTAGTTATGCACACATTTATCCAAGAATACTTCTTTATATCTACATAATATCTTCTTGATCTCTTTACTATCGGCTAAAGTATAAAGTTGACAGCGTTCCCCAGTTTCTATAGATACAATTCCTACGTCTCTTAATCTGTTAAGATACCATGATATAGTAGATGGTGCCTTTCCATTGCATTCAACTATTTTCCTAAATGAACACATGTCGTGAGTCAAAATGAAGAGTACAAGTTGTCTTGTCATCTTATTTTTTAGAGAGCTTATAATCTTTGTATCTTTATCTGGAATTTGTGTAAGATAATATCTTGTCATCTTATTTCTAATTCTATGTACTCTTATTTTACCCTTCCTCTCCAGTATCAAAAGATGGTATGTTAAGACGCCGTTGCCGATGCCGGACAATCTAAGGAGTTCCCTATATCTTATGCCAGGATTTCTGTTAATGTGATTTAAAAGTGATACACTAATAATTCGTTTAGATTCTTGTGAAATCTGAATGATGTGAGTAGGATGATTTATTATAGGAGTTTCCTCTAATGCTCTTGAATCTGAATTCATAAATTCTTGTTACTCACTCTGAAGATCCCAATACCAAATAAGGTTAACATTGCAAAAAGTATCACATGCGGCAATTCAATCCTTACTACTGGTATTATTATATCCTCGATATTTGTTGTTGCAAATACCAAGTATAAGCATTCAATTACTATTAGTGATAGAAATCCCATTGCCATAAATAATAGCCTACCACACCGATTTCTGTTGTAAGCAATGAGGGACACAGTACCAAGGAAAATCGAAATAATTAGGCTCGCTAAGTGTAGTAGAATATGATATATCATGTCAACATGACTTACATGAGGCAAAATTACAGGGTACAGCCAAAATCCCTATAACAAGAACTGATATTAATCCAAGTAACTTGGGCTTACTGTCTGCAATATTGCTTATAGGAAGCCTACTTGATTGCATATTCGATAATGTCAATCACCTAATTTAAGTAATATGGTACAAACGTCGAATAGAGTAATGAACGACTTTATGCAGGGTCGCGGGATAAAGTATACCGAAATCATATAAATGACTAATTACGTAAGTTAATATCGATCAGGAATGAAAAACGTTAATAATTTGATGATTTCATTAAGCGCAGAAAGACTACTCCAGAAACACATAATTCGAATTTTTCCTGAATAAACTATCACGACAATAGGAGATAAAATAGAACTGAAAAAATAACTCCTTGGTTTTGCGATTACATAATGCCAAAAAATACCATTCGTGGATGATGCGAATAAATGCCACTCTCCATGAGGAAAGGTGAATCTTGCATATTTCAGAACATACATCCAGATATTAGCAACCTAATAAACACTGATTATTTCATAGTACTCTCCCTCTTATGAAGATCTGGCTAAATTGAAAAACTGATTTGTATCTACTCAGTATTATATCACTTCTCAATATGCACAAAAAAATGGTGAAATATTGTAGTGACTAATACTTAACCCAAGTCATTTTTCGTTAGATTCATTTTTCCAAAGTCTTATTTCCAATTTTTGCTAACTTCGCTTGAAGGTTTACATTTGACTCATATGGTTCAGGGAATGCAACATGTGTTCTGAGCTTCTGGACATCCGAAACCACCCGCTAATCCTTTACTTTCAACTCCATCTGAGATTTTGACTGTAGAGTTATCTATTTATTGTTCCATTCAATGTATATGAATAAGTTGTCTGTACCGTAGGATAGAATGGCGCATTATAGTGTCCTGGATCTCTAAATGCAGGTTCGAGATCAAATGTTTGATTTTTGTTTCCAGCAGAGACAATTACCTTCAGTGTATTTTCTAATCCACTTAGAGGTTTTGTGCCATTCGACTGAGAGTTCATTGGATCGTTTGGATCTGGCGTATATGCGAAAAAATCAACTCCTGATTTATCATCTATAAATACTGGGTCGTTCTGTGAACCGACTACAAGTAAGTAATCTTTTCCTCCTATCGTGAAAAGCCCTCTTTGATGTGCTGACGCGGATTGTGCATTTATAGACAATAAAATTAATGCAGCCGTTGTAAACCCACAAGTATACAATAGCATATTCTTGTTGATTTTCATTTGCATGTAATTTGTAAGTCTAGATTTAAGTGTTTTAGAATATTCGACGAATGTACCAGTAATAGGTCAATGATTTCTATAAATTGATATCACCCATCGTTAGAATTATCCGACGAGTTAATAGATGAATTGAGCCATGCCTCCACAAGGAAACCAATTTAGATTGTCTAGTGACACCATTTAGAGGCAGTGCTAGATGACGGTATACAGAAATTAACAATTAAAATATCGAAGAAATGAAGACGTATTGTAATAGGTCTGTAATTCAATAATATTTGGTTATTTGCATTGATATTATTTAAGCTTCTTAATATGAATGATACGAACGTTTCCCTAAACTAGACTCAGTAACATTAATTCGCTAACTCACACTCCTCGATAGATATTTGACTATGTCTAGTATAGTTAATAAATGAAAAAATAATGTCCACTTACCGTAAACAACAATTACTGAGTTAAGGAATAAGTCACCCATCTGGATGTTTCTATCTATTAAGATAATAACTCGGAGTACTTGTTTGTGTACTGATCCTACAACAACAATAGGCTACATTTTCTTAAAAATCTAACTTATTCTATACGACAACATAAATAATTTGAAATTGCTTAAATTCAATATTGTTCAGTTTGGCTCCTAAAAAAACTTGATATAAAGATCACGGACAAGTATTTACTTTGAAATTTGTCCCCTGATCTCCCCTTTTGGATTTTGTTCTGTATGAACATTTGAGTATGCATTACCGTCTTCAATTAATTTTACAAGGTCTGAAATCTGTTTGCCTTTCAATGGTCCTTCTAGTTTATCAGAAGTGATGTTGCCCTGTGTTAACATTCCATTTTCTGGACCAGTAGGTGAAGCAACTTTTAATAATACGACTACGACAGGACCATTTTCACCCTGCTTGCCTTGATGAATGTGAGCCATTGTAACCTTGTCTATGTCTTTAACGTCTACTTTGTATGCCATTGTCTTTCCATCGCTGCTCAAAGTAAACTCTGCAGATCCAGTTGCTTTTGTATCTTTGGGTGGGACTTCATTATTACCTGATAGAGGAGCGATAAATTTTTTTCCACCTGCAACCTGTGCAAGAACTACATTAGATGGATTAGTTAACAACGCATTGGCATAGATGGTCAAAACCATCAATGATACACCCACCATAAACGGAGCAAATTCACTTTTTTTATCGATATCATGAATATTTCTATTAAAAGATGCCTGTCCGTATATAAAGAACACTTAACATAGTTAATCAATATTTAATCTAAAGGCAGTTATCAAAAACACCATTCATTCTTGAAAATGATCCTGAACTAGACTTTTGCAAAATAGGTAAATTAATATCGATGATACTTGGTAATCATGGTTCGCATTGAAAGATCTCTTCAGTAATTTATTCTCTTCATTATTTCTAATGCTTTCGTTATTAGTAGCAACATCGTCTTTGACAGTTCTCACACATCCATTATTCTTAATTCAAGGCGCAAATGCAGACCTCCTCATAGGAAGAAATTCAACCGATCGGGGAAGTTTGGATATCTCAGTTGAAAAGTCAAACATTCATTCTGACCCTGAATTGAAGGAACTTTTTAAGGTATTCTTCTTTAAACCACACACGAATATATTACAACAACACGTAGATTATAATTTTCTAATTTTGAAAGATAATAAAGTGAAATTCCAGTATTCGAACGAAACTGGTCAACCACAAATCCCATTGCACACCTATAATGGGGAAATTGAGGTGCCGATTCTTGGCAATCACAATTTACCAGCTGGTCAGGACGTAATCAAGATTCTAATTTATGGTATACTCTTCAATCCGCTCAAGACTGAAATTTCGGAATTCAAGTTTAACTTGACATCCAAGCAATAATCCACTTGAAGGAGGGATCTTGTTTCAGTTGATTATAATATAAATTTTATACATCTATAAGAGTGACAAAGCGCTAGTTTGAATTAAGAAGATCATGATATTCATTATATAAATATAGAGCCATTTCAATAAATAGCAACACGTTATGTTACGGTATATCAGTATAATCCACACCACATGATTTAGAAACTTAGAGTGATTCCCAAGGATTTTGGTACATTCGTCGAATGTCATACAAGATTTAAATTGCAAACTTTCTCATATCTTAATTATGGATATCAAAAATACGAAGTACGCATTGTTACCTGTAATATCTTTTCTTAGTGCAGTGCTCTTTTTCTCAATGAGCACAAGTGTGTTTGCACATGAAAGACAACTCCTAACAATAGGAGGAAAGCCAGCGTTACTTGTAGTTGGTTCAGCTAGCGAACCCGTATATGTGGGTGATAGATCTGGAGTAGACTTTTTCGCATATACCCCTGATCCTAAAGACCCTTTGAATGATGGAGCCAATGGTACCAAGCCTATAACAGGTTTAGAAAAGACTGTCAAAGTTGAGGTCTCAGCTGGTCCAAAAAATAAAACACTAGATTTTGAACCCGATGATAGTAATCCAGCTCACTATACTGCCACATTCTTTCCAGGTGCTCAAACAACATATACCTATACATTGACATGGAACAATAAATAATACCCCGATTCATATCAGCTACAAATGTGTTCCTGGTGCAGGCGATGATCACCCGGGAAATAACAATAAAATGACACTTTCATCTGGAGTGCAAAGTCAAGGTGTCGCAGGCGGTTTTGGTTGTCCTCTGCCAAAGGCTGATGCAACAATTCCATAGATAACTTACTCGACGATATTGAACAAAGAGTTAAATTACTGTATGTGAAAATCGCATTCCTTTTTTATGGAATTTGAGCTAATGCCATATACGATGAGGGGATACAGTAATCTTCAATAAGGTCGGAACCCAAAAAATATGAGTCAAGTAGAATGAACAAAATCTTCATAGCGGTCATATTTTCACTAGTTGCCATTTTTCTTTTAACTAGTCTAAATAGTAATAGTCTAAATTATGCCTATGCTCATTCACTTCCAGTAACCGAAACACCTGCTCCTAATTCTATAATAAAAAAGGGCATGCCAATTCCTACGCAAATAACGATCGATTTTTCAGAAAGACCTGATCCTAATGTAAGTACTATACAAGTTTTGAATGCAATGAACCAAAGAGTGGACAATAATAATTTCATAATCATTGGAGATCATAATCGTGAAGCTAAAACAACATTAAAATCTCATAAATTGACAGATGGAGTATATACTGTTTCGTGGATGACACAATCTATTGATGATGGCCATATCGCACGAGGATCTTACGTATTCGGAATAGGAAATGTTGGCCCTGGGGGAGCTAGTGGGGGTTCATCTAATATCGGCACGTCATTGAATCAACAACGTATTCAGACAGTTGCAGTAACATCTAATTTAGATGGATTGATAAAATGGCCTTTGATAGTATCACAAGTAGCCATTGTAGGAGGAATATTTTCTCATCTGTTTTTATGGGAGATGTTTGGAAGTAAAATTTATAAAAAAAATAGTTCAAAAGGTTTGAATGAGACTAAATTCAAGACGACTTTGCCTTGGATAAGAAGATTTAGTATTGTATTGTTATCTGCGTCTGTAGCTATCATAGCAAGTGGGAGTTCGTCATTATTTTTGCAAGTTACTGAGCTTGCGGCTAATAGCAATTCTAGCTATTGGTCGATCTTTAGATCTGTATTGCATGGATCTACAGGACTATCTTGGTTACTTTATATTGTAACCTCCTCAATAATAATAATATGCGTGCTCATCAATTATTACGTCTTACGTAAGAAAAGAGATGATGAAAGTTCCAAAAAGAGTAAATTTCCAGCATCAAAATCATTCTTACTGTACTTCGCTTTTGTTGCGGGTGCAGTAAGTATATTAGCGAGCAGTATTGCAAGCCATAATGCAGCAGTGAATTTCATTCCATCTCTAGCTGTATTTATTGACTGGTTGCATCTGATGGCAGTTTCATTGTGGGTAGGTGGTTTGTTTTACATCTCGACCGTGTTGTTGTCCTCATTGAAACGATCAGAAATATCACATCCACAGTTGATTTCACCAAAAAACGCGAAGATGAATCAGAGTTCAAAAGATGAAATCAAAAGAGTTACCGATACATCAAACAAGAATACGATTGACTCAATGACATATTATCTTGCTATTCTACTTCCAAGGTTTTCGCTTATTGCTACTCTATCACTCGGGATAGTCGGTATAAGTGGCATTTACATGGCTTGGATTGAGCTTCATACTCTTAATGCATTGTTTTATTCACCTTACGGAAATGTTCTGATAATCAAGTTGGCAGTTGCCCTGCCATTAGTTCTTCTAGGAGCATACCATCAAACAAAGATTCATGGTTTTATAGTTATGATTACAAATATTGGAAAGGTTGGCGCTAGAATTAGCTCTCCAAAAGAGGAAAATGGTAAGAACACTGGTGAAAGCAAGCAAATCGTACAAACCTTAAAGGATGATGATAAAAAAACAAAAGTTCAAAAACTCATTAATCTAATTGCGAGGAATAAGAAAAATGATTATTCTGGGTTGGCAAATAATAATAATGATGAGACTATTTTTTCCAGATTTGGATATACACTTAGAATTGAATCCTTGTTAGCATTGGCTGTATTGTTGGTGGCATCTATACTTAGCGTGACTTCGCCTAATTCAATGAGTATGGCCTCTATGTCAGATATGTCACACTCTGGGTCAACTGCACCTTCATCTCACATGGCCATGACTGGAAGTCAGATGCAGATGAAAAATAGCACTTATGTAAAACAAGTAAATATAATGAATGTAAATACCAAGATAGAAATAAATCCATTTTACTCAGGGTTTAATACATTTAAGATCACCTTTACCGATCCAAATGGCAAACCCTATGCCAAAGTAACAGGAGCTGAGTTGATTTTCAAGAATGAAAAAGCAGATATCGGACCCATCGTTGTCACAATGCATAAAATTCAGCCAAATATATTTACTGTTGGTGCATTTATCGGTCTGCCGGGAGAATGGAATGTTGCTATGGCTGCTCAGAGACAAGGAGATTATGATTTGAATTATGCGTTTACCTCTAAAATCACAAACGCTCCCCATCAAGCTTCGAATACGAACATGAAAATGGCTAGTAGCGAGCTCTAACGATAATATAAATAACTCACAAAATCAAGAACAGATGCCAAAATTCGATTCATTTACACTACTGGCAATTATTCTCTCTGTTATTCTTGGAATTATTAGTTGGTACACCTATAAAAGAAGCAAACAAGATCTCAAAAATACCATAGATAGATTTGAAATTGATGTTTAGCACTTTAAACCTTCGTTGTTTTCATTTACGACAATGCAGAAATACTCTGTTCATATTTATTTTTGAACACCTACTTGTCCAGTATCCCAAAATGTCATTCACTGTAATTACATCTTGCCAGACTCTTGCTAATCTTATGGATGCATGAACCATTGTAGAAACATCTCTGGAATTAAAAAGGCGAATTACTCATTTCCTTATATTCAATAGCAATACCGGTATCAATAAACGATCGAGAATCGGAAGTAGCGAATAGGGTATTGGTTGCACTGCCTTGGATGTCTCAGTCTTTGGCGTGTTTATTGCATTAATTCAATGCACTCTGGCAGTGTAATACCATTTGAACTACCGTAGATCTTGTAGCTTAATCATTTATTTCTAATCTTGAGATTGTACGCTAGTTGCAAATTCGGATGAATTTTGGTATGGACGATAATCATGATTTCTAGTGGCTGAGCTTTATTGTCTACTGCTTTTTTCAATTCGGCAAGGGATTTCTCAACCTGGCCAGCAGTACTGGTATTATTTTTCGTTTCATACGGTTTCAATTCTGCATCAAATATTTCCACAGCCCTTTTTGCATATTCCTTAGCGGTTTGATATTTGGACATATCAATAATAGACCTAGGATTGGGCTTAATTTCACAATTGGCCGACATAGAAGACATAGAAGACATAGAAGACATAGAAGACATGTTTAGCATTACATTGGGTAGGATTCCGTATGCCCCTCCATAGTACTGCAAAATTTCATCCACGACGTTTGCAAGAAACAATGCATCAACTGTAGAATTACTAAATTGTTCACTCTTAGAACCCATCCGAAAAGTAGAGTTTTATTGAGTTATAAGCAAACTGTGTTTGATCGATAAAGCTAAGCTGGTACTACACTTTCTTTTGAGCTGTATTGATATCAGAGGTTACTGGAGTTGATTCATCGTACTGCATACCTGATGTTGTATGGGATAGAATCATTACATTGCTATCATCATCAATACGTAGGAGAAAGAAGAAAAAGGCTGGTCGTCCAAGAATGGATGATAGGAAGGCCATGAGTGCTATTTTCTACGTCCTACGTACAGGCTGTCAGTGGAATGCTCTACCTAGAAGTCTTGGTGCTTCAAGTACAGTACATGACAGATTCCAGGAAGGGAGAAAGGCTGGTGTTTTCAAGCGAATGTGGATCGATGGATTGTCGGTATATGATAAAAAAACTGGGATCGATTGGAAATGGCAGGCTATGGATGGCGTTATTACAAAAGCGCCTCTTGGGGGAAAAAAGCACAGGACCAAATCCCACAGACAGAGTCAATCAGGTACAAAACGTAGTATTCTGGTAGATGGTAAAGGAGTACCACTTGGTGTATCTGTAGATGGAGCTAACAGGCATGACATGAAGATGACCAAAGCAACATTGCAAAGCATAGTCATCTATAGACCTGAACCAACAATCAGATCAAAGCAGCACATGTGCATGGACAAAGGCTACGCGTTTCCAGAGGTATACGAATTACTGGAAGAGTATGGCTATACAATTCACATCAGATTAAAAGGAAAGGAAAGAAGGAGCATTAAAGAAGGAATACCAAAATACAGAGCTAGACGATGGGTTGTTGAAAGAACCCATTCTTGGATGAACAGATTCAGACGATTGCTGGTAAGATGGGAAAAGAGGATTGAAAACTATATTGGAATGTTACATTTTGCATGTGCATGGATCACCTATAGAAGAAGTGGACTTTTCGCATAGGCTCTTAACTACAAAATAGTTCTCATTGTCTATGACATCATCTAGCCTATCTAAAAGTTGAGCTAGATGCTCATTGGAAGAAGTTAGATTGGAGTGAAGTGAATTGTTTGCTAATAACGCCTCTATTCTTACTCTTTCAATTAATGTAAGAAATGGAGCGTTATCATCACTAGAAACAAAAATGTGAGCATTGACGTCGGAAAATAAACAAGGAGCCAGATATGACGCGTGGCAAAATATGATCATGAATAGAATGAGCTGAGTATTTACGAACTTATTCATGTGTTTTGAGGATGAAAAGTAATCTAACCATTTAAGTATTTGCTATCTGTGTCCTAATGTTATTAAAACCAGGTAGCGAACGTCTACTATCTAGATAACATGTCGTCACAGCCAAAGGATGGACCGATAAGAGGACTAGTAATGAGAAGTCATCATCATCATCATCGTAATTCTCAAGACTCTAATTCCTTTACTAATTCTCCGTCCAGAAATGATGGCAAAACACCATTTGTCTTACCATTCCCATAAATAGTTGCAAATGAGATCTTCCAGATATTCGCACAGAAAGACGATAATAGCAATAGCGGCGGCGGGAGGAGCGGTGGTAGTGATAGTAGTAGTGGAAGCAGTAGCGGCGGCTCAGCGGCGGCTCAAGGAGCGACTCTAGTAAGACTGATTACGACAAGTTCCGGAGCTGTCTTTCCGATGCTCGCATCAGGTGGTTCTGCAACAAAAGGGGATATAAAAGACTGCTTTAGTTCTGCTTACGGTGGCGGTAGCAGTGGCGGTAGGCAGCGGCGGTAGCAGCGGCGGTAGCAGCGGCGGTAGCAACGGCGGTAGCAGTGGTAGGAGCGGAAAGTGATACAAGCAAGAACTCGCAACTCACGAACTCACAAAAGATTGGGCAAATCGATCCTAATCCCTTTTTTAGAATTCCTAATCGTGTGAATTCAGGTCAGTAGCCAACAGTTGCTGTTGCCCTCAGGATATGCATCGCCGATTGATGGCTCAACATAATTAGTCCTTGTACCATTCTATTTATTCATCTTGAATTTCGAGTTAGAGAATAGTAACCAGACTGCCATGCATGCCTAAGATCTTAGAACTTGCCGTAACGGAAAAGCTGAATTCAAAATGGAGTGCTGCTGAATCAGTGCGACGATTTCTGCTGATAACCGGTTGCTTGTGCCTGTAGTAATAGGAACTTCTGGAATATCCTGACAGAACAGACGCTTTCAGTATGTTACTCTCTTTCATCAACACCTCCTGAAAAGCAACTTTTCTCATATCCTTGTCCGCCCCTTTTTTAAAGGTTCATTTGCCAGTGCTAGGTCAGCTACCATTTCCTTGAGTCTCTTATTTTCCTGTTCCAGCTGCTTTTCTCTATCCGATGCATCTGCACCAGATAAACCTCTTGTACCTGCTTGAACGAAACTTGCTTTCCAGCTGTAGACCAGGGTTGGTCTGACGTTGTACCTCCTGCATATTTCGGCTGTCGGTGTACTTGTGGTCAATATTTCCAGCACTATATTGGCCTTCTCTTCTCCACTCCATCTTCTACCTGGCATATTCTGTACCCTCCAAAGTGTATCTTAAAACTGGCCTAAAGCTGCCCAGCTGGTACCGGGTACAGATCATTACATATATCGTATTATGCAAGCCAACGCACTTTGTGGAAGTCTTTGATCATCGATACTGATGGAATAACCCTAAAATAATCCCGACAACTTCATTTCATATAATGAATCAGTTGATTTTAGGAATAACTGTTCTGATTATATTCCAGATAATACTATTATTTATGCCTATTAATAATCACCTTTCAGGATGGCAATCACATGATCAAAAATCAATATCTTTACAGACTACACTGCTATCACAACCTAACAATAACAATACTATCAAGAAATTCATCTTAATTGCTGATGAAAATATAGTAAAGATCTCGCCCGATAATGCATTACATCCTGGAGGAATATTATATAGAGCAATGACCTTTAATGGAACTATACCGGGCCCAATAATCGTAGTTAATCAAGGGGAGACATTTCAGATTACTCTAGTAAACAAAGGAGAGCTAGTTCATAGTCTAGATCTGCATGGAATAGAAGGACCAAGTCAAGCTTTAGCTATCTGTACGCCCTGGTGAAAGCAAAACATGGCAAGTTAAAGCAGAAAATCCTGGTGTCTTTATGTATCATTGTGATGGGGATAATCTAAATGGTATCTGGGACCATATCGCCAGTGGAATGTATGGAGGCATGATAGTCCATCCCAAATATGAGAAACCTGCAAAAGAATTCTATATGGTATTCGGAGAGATATATAATACTGCAGATGGAGGATTATTTCAAGGTGCTCTATCTACTGCAAATTCTACTACCACAGCACCAACCAAAACTAATGCTTCAGGAACAATACAAAGGACAACGCCAGCACAAGAAAATCAAGACAAAATAGGCTCATTTGATATGAACAAATTTATCGAAAATAAACCTGACTTAATATTAACCAACGGTATGGCCTATAAGTACATGCCATTTTTTGGCTCTCTGTCTAAAATTGTACTTAATAATGATGCAGACATATTCAAAGTCAAGCCAGGAGAACTTACAAGATGGTATATCATCAATGCTGGTCCAAGAGGTTCTCTTTCACTCAATTTTGCTTCTGCTATGATTAGTTCAGTTGGTCGTAGCAGTAATAATTATACCGACAACAAACAACCAATTGATACTCGTACAAGGTCACATTTCGAAAGTCAGTCAGGGTCAAAAATATATGAAATTTCAATACCTCCTGGCTCTGCAGAATCTGTAGAGGTAGTATTTCCTGAACAAGGATTCTATGTTGGTAACGACCATGATATAGGTAGATTTTTACAGGGTGCAGGGTTTGTTGTAGATGCGACAAATGCTAATTCTACTTCTGATGAACACCTTAAAGAAATATTAAACCCAACACACAACTAGGATAATGTTGGTTTGCGACATGAATAAACCCTCTTAATATCTTGTTCTACCCCATACATTTTCATTGAGTAAATATGTAAATGTATATTTTCTCAATTGTATATTTGAGATAGTTGTTACTCACTAATACCATGAGTGTCACATGTTTCACTAATAAAAAAGCATTATAGTGCATTCGACGAATGTTCCAGTAATTATTAGTTTCCTTTCTTCTAATGACCTATCTACTCCGAGTGAGGACTTTTTGAAAATGTTAGATTAAAGTGACTAATGATGGCCTCTCCTCATTATACAAAAGATAGGCTGTCAAAAATTGATTTTAGAGTAAAAGTATACTCGACTTACAGGAAATATTACTATTCAGACGAAATTCAAAAAAATAGGTGAAAAAATTAGTATGGAGTAGGCAATACCATTGCAGACGATTTGCTCTGCATCTGAGCCTGAGTTGTAGTAGAGGGGAAGAATATGTCTTGAATTGGTTCTGTGCAACCAAATCCGCCGAACCATCCTTCACTGTTAAACTTGCTTGTATCTTTTCCAGGTATCGAACAGAAAACTGTTTCACTTACTGGAACTTCTGCTACATCAAAGTAATTTATTGTTCCAGTTCAGCTTATATCCATAAATACCGGACTGTTGAATTTGTGGAGATAAGTAACGTCCTTTATCACAAAAGGCTTCAGGTAGTGGTACATTTGTCTTTAGTGCACCTAAAAATATGGGCTGATCAAACCACCATTATCTACTAACTAGTCTATTAGTCGCTATATAGAGTAAGGCCGAATGCTTTAAATTTTTTATGCAGCTAATGATAACCGGCTTCAAGACACAAATAGGGTCTACCAATCTTCCATGATCCATCTATCTCCCAGTGGCTGGGACAATTAAAACCCGTCATGGAAACATGGTTTCTTTTTATGAATCAAGATAGCACTTGTGATATTTTGCTAATAATATATTTAAAAGATAACTCCTCTTATTATATACTCGGGATACAAAGTTACGGGTTTATTCTTGGGCAGATATAACAAGTCACTTGATGTCTATCCCCACTTTACTTACCATCACGAAAGTTACGGGTGTTAAAAGATAATGGCTGAAGTTGATTTATGTCCAATTACTCACGGCTGTGTGGCATTTACGATTATAGCGTTATCATTTCCCTGAACTTCTGATTCAACATTTTGACAGAAAACATTCAGTGAAAGTTTATCGTTTCCGCAATTATTTTGTTCATCTGTCAGGTCCCTACTTGTAATTGTCGCTGAAGCACTGCTAACGGTTCGTAGTCCAACTATTCCAATCGTTACTGCTACTGTACCCACGAGTACGCTTGCTATAGCAATTTTCTTGTCGTTCGTAATTCTGATATAAAGTCGGCTCGGTAACTTAATTCGATTACGATTATTAATTCACCTAATTAAATCCAATTCATCTTTTCAAAGAATGAAGAGTATAAATCTCTTGTAGCCTATTTAGAAAGACTGGTTAATCTTGTTATTGATAGGAAACTGTAACTGTATAACCGTGGTTTATTTTGAGTGCAGTATCAAAACATTCAATTGCTTCGTCATACTTTCCTTGGTCTTCGTAGCATAATCCCTTAGTAACCTTCTCCTGAACTGTGTAAAATGAATTTCTTCAATCTTGATATAATCAGATAGTCCTCTTACGATTCCTTGTACAGTTCTATAAGCGATCTCTGAATCCAATCTTAAGAAATGCTAGAAAGGTACGTGACGTTAATACAGTATCCTAGCGTAGATTGAAATTCAAATGGAGAAGCTAGTTAGTTGATGTGATAGGTTATCTAAACAACATGCATTGTTAAAAAATTCTCATAACTATTTCGAGTATGTAATCACGGTAAACCTGTCACCCTGACTGCTAGACGATTAATGGAAGCACGGAGCAAAGAATATGAGTCGAGTGATGCCCTAGTCCTTTAATCCTTCCTTTTATACCATTTTCTGTACAACCGTATGGCAGATAGAATAGCCCAATCCACCTTTCTTTGTAGGTATATATGTCTAGTCGGGTCTGCAAGCCTTTCCCATGCCTCCTTCCTTATAATTAATATTAAGAAATGATTCAGCGTCTATTCTTTCTTGGGGTAGAAGTAAATGTCAATTTTTAAAATTAAATAATGACTGATTTAAGGAGGAATGATATTATTGTGTTTGTTCCCGCTACCGCAGGGACGGTATGTCAGAGTAGATCTACAATATATTTATTAGATTTGATCATGTACTATCTCATAATTATGGATTTTGATAGACTATGCAAAAACATCCTTGGTCTGGAACCCAAGATAAGGTTCGCTGGTGTATGTGATGATTCCGGTGCGATAAAATATGGTGGACAGCGTGAAGGAATAACAAATCTCCTATCTCCAGAGGAAACTAAAAGATCAAATTTGCAAGCCCTAGCCAGATGGGCTTTAAGAAACTCCCTCGCATCTAAAGTGGGTAAGGGAAAATACGCGATGTCAGAATATGAGAAAATCAAAAGGATAACATTTCCGTTAGGAGAAGACCATTTGCTCTTGGTTACTACCGAGGTAAATGCAGATCATAACAAGATAATAAGAGATATTCTGCCCATGCTTACGTGATGAAGATTTCTGATTTCAGATCATTTTATATAATTAATTATGATTATGTATGTACCAGAAATGATCCAAAATTGGGATAGACTGGTACTAAAAGGGGTGCGTTCTAGTGATAATGATGACATAGGAAATATTATTGCAATTGATAAGGATTCACTTTTTTTAATGACAGGAAGGCAAGTCTTTAAAATACCAAAGTCATTTGTAAATGATTCAATGGAAGCGAAGTTCTCCTAGCAATGTTCCCACAACAGAATTAGGCCTGATATAACGTAGACGTAGACATATATTCATACTTGTTTGGCGTACATTGTTTCTCCGGAGGTTCCGATGCCCCGGAGGTAATTATCGCGATATGCTGGCGCAGGAGTCATAATAGTTCATCCTTACGACGATTTGCAGAGATACTCTGATTGTCATTCTGGATCAAATACAGCCTAGTATCACATTCACTATTGTTCGAAATAACATCTTCCAATGTCAATCTTTACTTTCGATGTAATGAATCAGTGATTAGATTCGCAAGGCTCAACAACAATATTATGAATTCGACCTTAGTAATGCTGTATATCCTCAACTTTCATCCTCTCAATCTTTTCGATATGTTCTTGAAGTCCATGTAATGTATCAAATATCATATTGCCACTATCAAAAACCTCAGACTACTTGAGCGAACTTCTGAAACCATCGTCAACCAGACCTCCAAAGGTTTCGGAATTGATATCGGTTATGGAAGTCCTAAGACTATATTTATCGTTACCTAGCATCTCAACTGACGCATATATGTCATTTATTTCCAACTTTCTCTAGACCAGTAAGTAACGAAATAAAAAATTACTAGCAGTGTCTAAATTAATAGTCCATATATCTCAATCAATTAATCATTATCATCTGTAATCATTTCACAATTCGCTAAATGAACATCTCCTTCAGTTGCATTAAAGTCCTTAACTATGTCCCTTCCGGGTCCACAATCAAACAGATCTGCGCCTGGACCTCCAACCAAATCATCATTGCCATTGCCTCCATAGATCTTATCGTTGCCTGGTCCACCTTGTATGAAATCACCGCCATTGCCTCCGTATATTATGTCATTACCAGGTCCACCACTGAGATGATCACTTCCATCTTGACCATAGATCGTGTCATTTCCATAATCTCCGTAAATAAAATCAGCTAGCTGAGTCTCGTTACCATTAACAGCAGTGATACTCACCTTGCTTCCACTTAGGACATCATTGCCACGAGTTCCATCCATAATTTCTGCCAAGACATTACTAAATGGAATTAGCGTTCTCCCAAGAAGTAGTATCGCAGCAACAACCATAGTTAGAAATAATATTTCAGTAGTGTAGTTTTTATTTTCCTCGTTTTAAGCGATAATCCCAGTCGCCTTTTGGTTGACATTTATCTCGTATGTTAGTCAACCATCTTGCTTGTATAAATATAGAATGATACAAAGTTCCTAACGAAATCTATAAAAATGATTCAAATTATTATATGTATTATTCCGCTAACTACTTGCCGAGTTTGACTGTGGAATTGTCATATTAAATGATGCTAATGCTAATGCGTAATTTCCAGACCGTAAACTAACAATTACTTGGTGTTGACCTTGATCTAAGAAGGGACAGACAACCATGAAGTCACCATTAGGAATTGTTATATTATCAAAGGCGAACAAAGGATCATTTGTAATGGTAACATATGCAGTAAGATTTTTTAGATGTTTTCCAGTTTCTAAATCTTGTATACTGAAATTGAGTTGATGATAATTGTTAATTTCAGGCTTATAAAGTGCATATTTGAATTGAATCTTAATGCCCTCCTCTTTGTTTATCCATTGCTGTATCCCATTACCATATAGATGTCCATAAATAAAAGTTCCAGTAGGAAGCATTGAAATAATTATCAAAAAGACAACAAGAACTTTTGATAAATGCAATGGGGTATATATCACTCCAGTTGCCATTCTAATTGTGTCTAGGACTTTACATTCCATATAATCTTTAGATTATAATAAAATATACGGGTGGCCATCCAATACATTTCTCTTCACATTCTATTCCATTGCTGTGCCTACCTCCTATATGGATAAATTAGGACATCATCGAACAAAATTTTGTAATCGATTTTTATTGTCCATACAAAAAGCAATTTCCTAACTCTTATTAAACTACTTAAATAGATACTTATTATTATTATTAACAAACACATATATTGTTATTAACTCTTCACGTCATATTATGCAAAAACTTAGCAGCCTGTTAATTGCTCTGACGCTGGCTGTCATACTAGCATTAAATGTAGGAGCTGCTTTTTCAACCAGTAGCAGCAATACAACTAGCGCAACTTCCCTAACTAACAACACATCTAAAATAAAAGTTATAGCATCTTTTTTTCCAATTTATGAATTTGTAAAGAAAGTTGGGGGAGACAAAGTGGATGCATCTGTGCTTATTCCCGTAGGTGCAGAACCCCACGATTTTGATCCCACTATTCAACAAATTCAGAATGCTCAGTCTGCTGCAGCAATAGTATACAATGGAGCCGGAATGGAAGCAACATGGATAAATAAAGTTAATCCAAAATTTGCAATTGATTCCAGTAAGGGTTTAAACCTCATTTCTACAAAGGATCCTAAAATTCATGCATCAACAGATCCCCATATTTGGTTAGATCCAATCCTTGTAATTCATCAAGTTGAGAATATCCGTGATGGATTGATAAAGGTTGATCCGAAGAATGCCTTGTACTACAAGAATAATGCTCAGAACTTTATTGGACAACTCAGGTCTTTGGACACAGCAATAAGAGGAAATCTTTCCAGCTCTAATTGTGCAAAAAGAGATTTTATAGCTTTCCACAATGCTTTTAGTTACTTTGCAAAAGAGTATGGATTGAAACAACACAGCATTCAGGGTTTAACACCAGAAGGAGAAATACTTCCCCAACGTTTGGTAGAGGTAGTACAACTTGCAAATAAGATTGGTATAAATGTAATTTATTCTGAAGATTTAATTGATCCTCGCTCAGCTCAAGCAATAGCAGCTGAGATTCCTAATGGAAAAGTAATGGTGCTAAGTCCAATTGAAGGAATAAAACCACAAGAACAACAACATGGAATAGGCTACCTTCAAAAAATGTATCAAGACTTGTCGGCCTTAGAGCAAGGTTTACAATGCAAGAAGTAATAAGTGAAGTGTCTAAGTTTATGTCGTTATTCATTCATTACATAACGTAGATTTCGAAATAATTATAGCTTGGGACAAATCATATTTTCATTCTGTGAATCATCTTCCAAACTCATACTTACCATACTACAGAAGAATAAGCTCAAAGTCATTTCTGAGGAATACGAATAACAAAAAGGAATACCGCAGGTTACTGGCTATACTCCAAAAAGTTGAAGGTAGATCTTATGTAGATATAGCAAATGAACACGGAGTCAGCAGCAGGTCTGTACAAAGGTGGATTGCTGCATACATTAAGAAAGGGATTGATGATGGAGTAAGGATGAAGAAACCTGGTGGATCGAAATCCAGCATAACCGACGAAAAACAAAGAGATTATTCTATCAGCATTATTTAACCATCCTCATCTATTTGGTTATCTTAGAAATACGTGGAGTCTAAGGTCACTTGCACGATGTCTTACAGATGGGCTTGATATTCCAATCAGCTTCAAACACCTGCAGAGAATAACTAAGGATATGGGAATTAGATGCAAAAGACCAAAATTGGAACTATTACATGGAGAGGATTATGAACAAGGGAAAAAGAGAGTGGATAACTACAAGCAAGTAGCATCAGCTCTGAAAAAAAGAGAGTTATAATGGCATTTGAAGATGAAACTACCATAACACAGAAACCTTGTATTCACAAGTCCATGAGTTTTGAAGGCGAGCAACTGAAAATAGAACATAATGGAAGTAGAAAGAAGTTCTCCACATACATATCCATGCTATGGCCTGAAGAGAAATTAATGACGTATGATTTCTATGATAGAATGAATTCTACGAATACCATTGACCATCTGGAGAATCTCAAGAGAAACATTATGAAAAATGATTGGTGGAAAAGACTCATACTCATATGGGATAACGCTTCATACCATGTAAGCCTAATGGTACGGAATTATATCAATGCACAGAAAGAAGAAGACTGGCTAACTATAATCCACCTACCAAAGAAAGCACCATACCTAAATCCAAATGAAAGGAAAGTAAACCAGCAGATAAAATCAGATGTGTGTGGGAATAGATTCTATGAACATATAGAAGAACAAAAAATTGCGGTATCAGAATACCTAAACAAAACATTTGGAATATGGTATGACGACATTAAATATGACACTTGACTTAGCATAATTCATGAGTGTGGAATATAGCTATAACGATCACTTTTCATCTTTTCCTTTAAGTATAACAAATGATATAATATTGGAGTGTGATTTTGATGAATATTGTGTAGCTGGTCATACATTATATGGGAAACATTTACTCGAAGTCAAGATATGATCTCCTATACAAGATAGATTTTTGTCTAGAGAATATCCTGGGGGCTACATGATTTTCTTGATATGAACATAATTCTAAACATTAAGGCAACTATTGATGTGCCAATGAATGTGGCCGACCAATAAAGCCATAAATTGTTTGAGACTCCAGAGACAAGAGCAGGAGCTAGGGAGCGAGCAGGATTCATTGAAGCGCCAGATATAAATGCTAATAAGAATATATCTAATCCAACTATACCACCTATAGCAATACCACTAAATCCTCTTAGTCCTTTAGTATAAACAACTACAAAAATAACAGTCATTAGCATTGCAGAAAAATTTCATCCACGACGTTTGCAAGAAACGATGCATCAACTGTAGAATTACTAAATTGTTCACTCTTAACTACAAAATAGTTTTCATTGTGTATGACATCATCTAGCCTATCTAAAAGTTGAGCTAGATGCTCATTGGAAGAAGTTAGATTGGAGTGAAGTGAATTGTTTGCTAATAACGCCTCTATTCTTACTCTTTCAATTAATGTAAGAAATGAGCGTTATCATCACTAGAAACAAAAATGTGAGCATTGACGTCGGAAAATAAACAAGGAGCCAGATATGACGCGTAGCAAAATATGATCATGAATAGAATGAGCTGAGTATTTACGAACTTATTCATGTGTTTTGAGGATGAAATAATCTAACCATTTAAGTATTTGATATCTGTATCCTAAGAAATCATTATCACCGGGCTGTTGGAGCTTCTTTCATGAATCTTACTTAACATCCTTTCGCTATACATATCAACGGATACAATTTCTTATTTTGATTTATAATATATCGATTAAATAAATGTAAAGAAGATTGGAATATGTACCTGCACATAATAAAATTCCAAAAAATATTCAAAAGAGCAACATTCAGATAGTATCATTTTGAAAGGAAGCTAATGGAAATGAGCATGGATGAAATGAATAATTTTCTGAGGCATGGAACTTTTACAGGTAAGGTTGCTACTGTCAGAGCTGATGGTAGACCTCATATAGCTCCCGTTTGGTTTGTGTTGGACGATGACAGTAAAGATCTCGTTTTTACGACTGGCCATACATCTCTAAAGGCAAAGAACATCCTGCGGGATCCAAGAGTGAGTATTTCTGTGGATGATCAAACTCCACTTTATTCATTTGTAATCGTGGATGGCATTGCTGAAATAAGCGAGCAAGCCAGATGAGCTTCTAAGATGGGCAACTAAGATAGCAGAGAGATATATGGGAAGAAATGATGCTGAAGTTTACGGTAAAAGAAATAGCGGTAAGGGTGAATTACTAATACGAGTCAAGCCGACTAAGATTTTTGGTCAAAAAAATATTGCAAGGTAGGCACAACTCCCCTGCTCGTATATCTTACCACGCTTGCTCAGCAGAAAGCCTCGTTATCGTCAATTCATGCGAAGTGCTTCACTCCTTTTCACAATATGAGCTATCGATACGGACTTGGCTTTATCTCACTTTAATATTGTCACACGTCCCTTAGACACATCCCATATTTTAAAAAAGTCGTTATAGACAAGTTCCAATCATTTTAATTAAGGTTAGATTTATGAGTGTGCTTCAGTTGCCTACCAATATGTATTAATAAATGTCACTGGATTGTCTTAGGAATCTTGTCTCACCTAGGTAGTATTTTTAAAAAATTATATGTAGCAATTGCGATGGCAAAAATACGACTAGAAACGCATGAGATTGTTCTAGCATCGTTCATGTAACTTTTTCAATCCATACAAGGAATGATTCTACGTTCTTATGTTTCATGAATAGTGCTATTTCTTTCACAGAGACTTTTGCCTGTATTGGTCACAATTTCAACTATTTTATCCTCGCTAATATTTTTGAAGAGTTGAATCAATACTGACTTTGCGATAGGGATCATCCCTACCTTATTCATAGATACATAAATATCCCTTCGATATATCTTTTGAGAACTTGGTTGATTAAAACAATAAGGCTAATTTCACGATCCTCTGCTTTCTTTCTCAATTTTCTTATTAAATTCTCATCGACTCTAAATGTTGTAGTAATTGTCCTTCTCGCTCCAGTATTGGAGATTCCTACTGTGTTATATTATTATCAATTATCAATCCTTGAATCAGTACTTTTAAATTATAACCTCTCGAGTTTATAATATCTTTCTAGGTCTTTATTAAGTATAAAATATTGTGAATATATAAAGGAGTTTACCTGAAGATTCTAGTACGATAGATATTCTCGAAGCCTTCCAAGGCGGCAAGCTCCAATCAACAGTCTTTATCTTTGGTTTCTTCATACTAATCTAAGATTAACTGATGTATGCTTGCCGAGATTAAACTATAGAAAATAAATTCGTGTAACTACTTCACTTGGTACGTATTCACTGTAGTATTTGTTGCAATGCAATGTGATCAGAAGATATAAAAACACGTCTTAACAGGTATCAAATGCATGAATACATATGAAAAAGAGCAAT
>CAVPXM010000057.1:0-9472 GCA_963709405.1 uncultured Nitrososphaerales archaeon | reverse complement strand
TTGACCAGTCAATTTAGCAGTAAACTTTCCTTCCACTTGTGCTAGGGCTGAGCTTTAGAAACTTAATCGATGACGGCATCATAGCAGATGATATTACTAGTATTACTAAACTAAAGGATAGGACAATCAGGACTGCGAATTTGTGTGGGTTATTACCTATATATTCAAATCTATCGAGATCAATCTTCAACGAGATATTAAATAATCTGTATTATATATGGATTTGTGGAAAATCACTATTAATATTATAATACATCCAAACCATATATTATTATGATGCCAGTTCAACAGATATTGAAGTGAGGCTTAAAATTGTATGAGAAAAATTAGTGTAATTAGTTGAGGCTTGGACATAATTCTAGATTCGTATTTGGCAATGTCTATTGATGAATTAGGATAAAGCTATCCTTTGAGTGTTTGAATTTGTGATGAAACATAATCAAGCATTCCCAAAGGATAGTATATGGTAGTAAATCTGAATCCATACTTTTTGGTATTTTGTATTTGATAGGATTGATATCATGGTCAGAACCAGAAAAGATGAAAAGAAGGGGAAGGGGCAGACCGTATGTCTATTCACCTAGCATAATTCTGAGATGTTTCATAGTAAGACTATGGTTTAGACTGGATTCTAACAATGCATTACATAAATTCCTAGAATTGGATTATCCTTACAATAAGAAGATATTAAAAAGATGTGGTCTGAGCCAAATACCAGATAGACGAACATTTGACAGACGTCTTAAGACCATATCCATAGACATCAAGGAAAGGATTGCTGTGATGACCAGTCTGTTCTTATGTGAAAGGATGATAGACCCATACATTGTTGCAATAGATAGCACTTTGCTCAAAGCCAAAGGATATGTTTGGCACAAATCATCTATAATCAAAGGAGTAGTACCATGTTCAGGTATTGATACAGATGCCAGGTGGGGATTCAGCCATACTAAAGGATGGATATTTGGTTACAAACTACATATGATATCAAGTACCTGGTTTGTCTATAGTCCCATTAGCGGCTGTTTACAACTGGCAACATACAGGATAACCAGATGTCCAATCCAATGACGTCATCGATGACTACAACTACTACCATAACAAAAGAAAAAATATGTTACATGATAGGCGATTCTGGTTATGACAATCAAAAACTATATGATCTTAGCATAAACAGAGGATTTGAACTGATATGTCCAGTACAGAGATATGAACATACTCCTGCTGACAGACTAGAGCTAATCCAATTCTATGAATCTGAGTTAGGACAGGCTATATACTCTTGGAGAAGTAAATCAATAGAACCATTAATAGAGCATATTAAATCTGTTTTCAGAATAGACCCATTACCGGTAAGAGGATATCAGATGGCTACCAGGAATAGTCCTCTGTCAGTACTACTGTATCAAATCCTTGTCTACTACAATTATAAAACCGGACGTAGTCAACGACCAAAAGCAATCAAACACATGTTATGTAGTTAATGCATCACTAAATGATAGGTGAAAAATGTAGAATTGAATTATGCCCATGTCTCAATTACTTAGCCAGTAGAGTTCACAGAGGGAAGTGATGATAATGTAAAGTAACACCAGGTTCAGCAAGCCCAGATCTAGATTCAAGCCACGAATAGAGATCTGCCAAGACGTATTCAGCTATAGGTCCATTTTGAGTAAACCATTGAGAGGATGGATGAAATTCGTGTCCAAGATTTGGATAGGTGATGAGAGTATGATCAGATGTCTTAACTGTGTAAGCTTTTGCTTCAGTAAAAAGGCTCCTTGAACTGGAGTCTGTGGTTAGTGAACCATAATTGACACAATTTTAGGTCTCATACCCAAACAATTATGAAGAATTTAATAAGACAGTCGTTGGTCCGGTTCCGTGGGATGCAATACACTAGTGCATGTAGTCCATTGGTGCCCATAGTATATGTCGATAAATATTACTAAAGCTATAAATAAAAAAGAAACACAAAAATTATTTAATTTTATTGTGAAGACTCGGTTAAAATGAGTATACCACCTATTTGACGTAGATCTGACGGCTATTTGACTGCAATTTGACTGATATCTGACTAGTATTTGACAGTGATTTGACGATAAATAAGACGCCTGTCAGACATTTTCACGTTGTAACAGAGTAAGCAATCATGATTCATAACACATAAGGAAATAACCAAACTTCTAAAGACTCTTATCAAGCAGCTTGAAAATATGGAAAAGTCAAATACATATATGCTAAAATGATTTTAAGATTCTTATTCAATATATTTATGATCAAATAAAAATTATAAAAATTAGTAGCATTCAGATGAATATTTCATGTGCCAAAGAATCGTATGATTGCTTTGGAGAAACAGAAGTGCAAGATCCAGCGTGTTAAGGACCTGGGAGGTTCTATTTATAAGTAGAGTAGAGTTTCATATATGTATCTATTTTGCATATGCAAAAGCAGTAATAAGTGTATTTACAAAACCTATCAATCTAATACATAGACTATTAGACTGTTAAACAAATGAATTCTGATTCTGAAATACGAATCCATTACTATTGAAAACAGTAATAGCGATAATCAGCTTTTAAAATTATAGTAAGAAGATGAATTCAAAGTTGATATCATTACAGCTCCTTTCTTAGCATAAAAAATTTCAATGACGATTCGAATTATAATTACAACGTATTATATTACAATATATTATAATTGTAAGAACTACTGGAATGGCAATGGGAAATACTCAGGTGATTAAAACGGGTTCCATTAAAGTTAAAATCAGATATGGACGGAATGTGAAAACAATAATTGAAAGATGTATATTCCTCATGGATGAATTTTCATTTGAGCGTTAGATCGTGCGATAATTTCAATATATTTGGTTATAGCTTAACATGTGCTGTATTTTTTGAAGTGCAAAATCACATGATTTGCAGAGCCAATTCTATAATAGATCGTAATTAACAAATTTAGATGAGTATCTGGCAAGCATCACGAATTAATACTTATAGGATTGATTTCATATCATAATATAGTATGGCATTCACTAACAAAGAAAATGTACGTGGGGTAGTGGTACATGCCGAAGTTAGCTTAATACCCATTGGTTCATCTGATCCTACCACTGATGGGAAAGTTTCAACTGGTATGAGTAGGGAAATTGCAGTGGCTTTTGATGCTATTTCAAAGGTACAGGGTTTAAAAGTCATTCTCACTCCAATGGGAACGCAAATAGAATCAAATAATTTATCAAATATTTTCAGAGCAGTTGAATTGGCTCATCAAGCAGTAAAGGATATTGGCATTAAAAGAATCATATCTACAATACGTATAGACGAAAGGATTGACGCTTCACATACCTTGGAAGACAAAGTGGAATCGGTGAAAAAGAAGTTACCCAAGTAACAATCCCGCCATCTTTTTATCTTTGTAGAGAAACCATCATCCTTAGTAACCCATTAAAATACAAAATAACGAGTAGAGCAGCATATCTAATCAGTTGTGAAATTTAACTAACTAATTGTTGTTCAATGATAATGGTAAAGTGAAACTGAAGGTGGCGCCTATGCCGCTAACATTATTTTCAGCCCATATTTTACCCCCATGAGCTTCAATGATACTTTTTGATATGTACAACCCCAATCCAGTTCCTGATTCCGACTTGCTCGCAAATTTTGTGAATAATCTAGGTGCTATTTCAGGATCTATTCCAGATCCGGTGTCTTTAACGGTCACAATAACTTGGTGACTATCATTGTTCTGTTTAATTGCGGCCATTACTGTTATGGTTCCTGTTTTAGTAAATTTGACGGCATTTGTTAACAGGTTAGAAATGACTTCATAAACTCTTAGTCTGTCGGCTTCTACATAGATTGGATCTTTGGATTCTTCAAACAATATTTCTATCATATTATTATCACTTTGATTTGAAATATCCTTAATTGAGTTGTGGATTATTTCTAATATATTAAATCGTTCCTTGTTAAGTATTAATGTATTACTTTCAATTCTTGTAATATCTAAAATATCTTTTATTAATGTGTGGAGTCGAATAGAATTCCTATATATTATATCTATAAATCCCCCTCTGCGTTTGTCAACATTAACATATTCTTTATCCATCTTTGCCAATTCTGCAAATCCTACAATGGCCTGTGTGGGCGTTCGCAATTCGTGTGCTGCGATATTGATAAATTCTTTCTGCATTTTATCATGGACATCTAACTGTTTGTTTGCTCTATGTAATTCTTTAGTCCTATTTGTGACTTCGTTATAAAGACTACTATTCCATTTAATGAGAAATATTATCAGTGCGGCTACCGCAACACTAATACCTGCAAGGAGTGAAAAAGTCTCAATTCTTTGAGTGTATAGAACATCATTAACATGGGCGTAAATCACTGAAGTTGGAGTTACGATGAAGACAAAGTATGTTGGCTTACCATGTAGGAAAATGGGATAACCTGTATTCAACCTTTCGCCACTTCCAAAATTGTACACTGCATAGCTAGGCTGCCCTGAGAATACCGTGTTGTACAGCTTATTTTGAATGTCGTTCTGATGAAAAAAGTTCTGAACATCATCCCCAAAGAAATTTTTTCCTAAAAATTGAGTTCTTGGGGTTGCTACGTAAGTTCTTTTATTGTCATAAACTGCCAAAAAACCAAAATCGATATTATAAAGATTTCCATAGTGAGAGAAGAATTTTATAGATGGTATTGCAGCTCCTACCAATCCTATATATTGTCCAGTATCTCTGTTGATAATAGGGTAGGTAATACCTATTCTGTATATACCATCTAACCCTACATAGCCATTAGAAAACATTGGAACTTTTTCAGTTTTAGATCTTGTTATCCAGTCTAATTTTGACATATTTCTACCAATATTGGTCTGCTCGCCTGGACGAACCTTTTCTAGAATTACAGTTCCATTTTGATTCACGATAAACAGCCTATCTGCTATAGAACTAACTTGAAGAAAGGTTTCTTGCATCAGATTTCTTGTATTGATGTTTGATAGTTCTCCGTTCTGAACATGACCGTAATTTCCGAGAATCCTTAGGTTAGCCAGTACCAAATTGAGATCTGAATTTATATGTTCTGCGATGGCTTTTGTAGACTCCGTCTGACGTTGTTTTTGGTCGGCAACAAGGTTACTCTTGATATTTGTCTCTGTGCTATTTTGAAGGAAAAAGAATAATCCATACGAAGCAATGATAATAGGTACTATGAAAATGGCTATCATTTTCATAGTCTTAGTTGATATGTATTTGCTCTTGCCATTTCCGTTATTGTTTACAAATCCCATGCCCACCAGTGTATCTGGTGTTACAGAGTGTCTTTAAAAGGTTTAAGTTAAAATGCCATCCTTTAATTGCATACATTGTTAATTTCTAATCTGAAAAAAATCATTTTGTTATACTACCTGAGGTTGGCCTTGGGCCAATGTTGGTTAGTTAGTTAGTTGGCTTTATGATTGTGGATTGCCATGCAATATGACTTTGTTTTTATCAACTAAATATATAATGTGATGCTTTTGCTTGCTGAGATACCTTCTCTAATCTCCTCTATCTTATCTTATCTTCTTGCTATTCAATTTCAATGATCTTCGAGCATTATAGGATCAAGATTCACCCAAGGCATTTTCTCCTCTTTGTAGAGTGTAGATATTAATTATTTGTTCTACGTTTGATACGATTACTATACCATCTCCTGGTTTACCAGTCCGAGTAGTTTCTGTTATAGTGTTCACTACTAGATCGAGCAAATCGTCTGGAATAAAGATCTCAACCTTGGCCCTATGAATTAGGTCATACGATACCGGAATTCCCCTTCGCTGCAACTTAATTTTTCCATGCCCAGCCCATGCGGTAATATCGGCTATTGTCATGACAGTAATCCCTATCTCGCTAAGATGTTCCTTTAGGATTTGTACTCGCTCAGTCCTTATCATGGCAACGATTTTTTTCATTATACGCTTACTCCCCATTCGTCACCGTACTCTCGTTCGCCATGCTCGGTAGTATCTAGACCAATTTCTTCTTCTTCTTCTTTAACTCTTAGGCCAATAACTGCATTAATTATCTTCATAATAATTATTGTTCCTCCAAAACCAAGAGTGGCTGCCACTATGACGCCAAGTGCTTGAATCCCAATCTGTGCTACATTCCCAAATAATAGCCCATTTGGTCCTGCAGGATTGATTATGCTACTTGCAACAAAGCCAATGGCAAGGGAGCCTATAATACCAGTGATTCCATGAATTGAGCTTACATCTAGAGCATCATCTATTTTCAGTCGTTGCTTTAGAAGTAAAATTCCATAATATGATGCAAAACCCAATATAATTCCAAGAAAGAATGAATTTTGGGCGCTAATGTATCCGGCAGCTGGTGTTACTCCAGCTAAGCCAGCTATTGCTCCGGTTATAACCCCTGTGACAGATGGCTTCTTGGACTTTTTCCACGAAAGCACTATCCAAACCATCCCAGATGTTGCAGATGCAATTTGAGATGCTAACAATGCATTGCCGGCCAATGCCCCAGATGTAAGGGCACTACCTGCATTGAATCCAAACCAGCCGAACCATAATATGGAAGCACCAATGACGGCAAGAGGAATGTTATGGGGTACCATTATGTCTGGGCCAAAATTTTTCCTTCTCCCTAGTACAAGAGCTGCTCCTAACGAACCCATACCTGCGCTTGTATGAATAACAATCCCACCTGCAAAATCAAAAACACCAAGCTGCGCAAGCCAACCTTTTCCCCACACCCAGTGTGCTAGCGGATAGTAGATGAAAATACTCCATGCAATAATAAACACAAAAAAAGCCTCCCACTTCAACCTTTCAGCAAAGGCACCAGTGATAAGTAGAGGAGTTATGACGGCAAACATCATTTGATATGTCGCAAACGTGACTCCAGGAATTGTTGGTGCATAATTAAGCGACGTATTAATGGGAACACCATTGAAAAATGTCCAATTCAGCCCGCCGATTATCCCCCAAGGAGATGGGGCATATACCAACGTAAATCCGATGATAAACCAAAGAATTGAAAGGATTATGAGACCAGAAAACGTCTGCATAAGTGTAGAAAGAGCGTTTTTACTTCTGATTAAGCCCGCCTCGAAAAAACCTAAAGCAGGTATCATTAACAGTACCAGCCCAGTGGAAATGAGCACCCACGAAGTGTCACCAGCACTTATCGTCATTATTATTCAAAATTTGAATATGGGTTTTACACATTTACGAATAATTATATATTATATACGATAAGAGAAAATACTTTGTAGATAGACATGTAAAAGTTCTTCCAAATCGATGTGTTCTACATTAGCCACATTAGAAAATACTATATATTAATATTGTAATAAACATACGAATAAATCATCTGCTTATTTTGCAGTAAGTTAAGTATCATAATTTAGGTCTATAAAACATCTCTCATCTCTTCGTGATTAGGACAACATTTGTAGATAAAAAATTTGATACTTAACTTGGTAACTTTAATAATGTGCTATTCTATGTTTTGTCAGATGTACTTGTATCAGGAATATCTCTATAGGATGACAGTACATTATTGACGAGAGATCAATCCTACATAAAAGAGTTTAAGAAAAACTTCTATAGTTATGATGATTCATTGCCGATCTTAGTTATGGGAAAAGCCGTACTGCAATAGAACCGTTTTTTATGTTAGACTCTACCCAAGACATTCTTACCTGAGTAGTCGAATATGTAACAAATGAAATGGCCAGTCTAGACTTGAGTGAGATATATGAAGTGCAAGATTCTATCTGTAACATCGTATGAAGACAACTCAGGTAAGCCCATAGATAACAGATTTTTTAAAACCACCTATGATGGCTACTGTTAACAGCTTCTTACTAATAGGACGAAAGCAAAGAGATTGTTTTAGGATGATCCGTTGTCGATTAATCTAGACAGATATAAAACCAATATGATTCTATATAGACACGCATGTCTGAATAGCTGAGCAATAGGTTATAAATAACATGATTATAAGAAATCTGACGTAGGCGTTGGATGATATCGAAGCTGATGGTGATGTGATGGATCGCCACGAATTCGGACGTTTTCCTGAGTGATAGCCCCGAAGAGTGTATCTGCAATACGTAATAACCATACTTTGAAGATGTCCTACTTCTTACTTTGGATATGGCCATTTTCAGAATGAAGGATGTTTTTAACTATGTGTCTATCCATTAACTGAACAGCGCCTTTCCTCCTTTTGTCTGTCTTCAAATCAAAGAACGATAGGAAAATCCAACATCATTTTCTTATCCTCAGTACGCACGATCTGATTATCAGTTACTTCTTCAGTGACCTATTTTCTATTATCACTTTGTAAGCCGCGCCTACCAACCCAATTCATAAATCTGTACCGTTTCCGATTTTTACAATGTATCCACAGCTCATCTCAGGCAGAAAATCTCCGTTGAAATCCGTCAGCTCCTTTATCAATTACATCTCCTGATTCATATTGAAGTTTTTTTCCTGTCCTCTTGATGTAATCCCAAACAATATCGCCGGGCAGCATGCCCACGCCTTTAGGAGAAAAGAACTTGGAAATACCGTATTGGTTATTAATTTCTCCCTCGACGACGTGACATTTTTTCTCATCGCCGAGATTAAATTTGCATTTGGCACATCTTTTATTAGTAATTGTTTTGTTGGCTAATTCGTGATAGTCTGCATCATGTTTTGGAATTTTTTTCCCTTTTTCTAAACACCTGCAGAAGAGCCTTATCTGCATGGATTCTGTCCTGCTCTTCTTGTTCTCCAACTGATTTAGCGATAGCCGAGTCTTCTACACTCATTAGTTGATTATCAGTCTACTTGGTCTTGAATCATCAATTTAGTATTCATAAGCTGTAATAGATTTCAGCGAAGTTAACCAGTTCATAATCACAGGCGTGGACATGTTGGTGTTATTATTTTTATTTTTATTATTATTGTCATCATCATCATTATTACATCTGGTTTTCTTTTATTTTTGCCTGCCCTTGTAGAAAGGAATTAAATATCTGTAAGTCATTTCTCCTTTTTCTCCTTTCCCCTTTACATTAGAATAAAGTGTCGAGAAGTCAACGGGATGTACTTTCTATAAAAGGAATATTGCTCACGCGTCCTTGAGTAACAGGATTGATATGATCCAAACCATTGCGTTCTAATATACTTGAACCATCAAATGATATTAAAAACTTGACAAAAGCTCTGGCTCCAGCTAGATTTTGGTAAGTATCGGGTATTGTAACTGAGAAATAAATTGGTTCACCGTGGACTGTTTGACCGCTAGTCAGAGTATATGTAGCAGTTTTGTAGAAATTAGTAAAAGACGGATTGCCGAGATTAATCTGAGGAGGTAGCGCTATGTATTCAAGTCCTCTTGCTATCGCTTCATGTTTGTATGCAGTATGCACGCTGGCAGTCTCATACACACAGCGAGTCA
>CAVPXM010000056.1:0-13100 GCA_963709405.1 uncultured Nitrososphaerales archaeon | reverse complement strand
CCGGATATCCTCAACTTGGAGCTATCTCTCTTAAAAAACCACTTGCCATTTTCGGATTTGGTGTTCTAGAGGGTCCTCCGCAAGGGAATAAGACTGCTTGGATCCATGATGCATTAAAATCAATTGCAAGTGATAGATATTCACGTATCAAAGCCATAAGGTACTGGAACGAGGAGTGAAATGATTGTACTATTATATGTGTGCCTGGACGAAACGGAATGATAAACTTCAAATTAGATTCTTCGCACAAAACTGTCGAGGTATTTAGAAAAATAGTTGCTTCCCCATTCTTTGTGACACAGCCTATAGTGAAAGCAATTGAGTACAATATTACCAGATCCAAAAACTGGGGTTTTAAAACAAAGAGATACATTTGATTTTGATCCGATGTGGGATGATCCTAAATATGATTATCTGGGCGAATCTTATTCCTCACATGTAAATATTTTATTTTGTAGGCTCACCGGATGGGTAGATGATAGGATTGAAGATTGGTTTAATGCACATGAATCCATTCAACTTGGTGAAATTCAAAGAAGTGATCTGAATGGTGTTTCCTGGTTTAAGCCCGGAAAATGGGTTCAAATAGAAAAGCCTTTTTATTGGCCTGAAGATATGCATCACCATTTCCATGATTTGTATAATAATAGCAATGATGGTAACGAACAAAAAATAGTAGAAAATATGTTGAAAGTTATGGATATAATCAAGGCCGCACGAAACGCATTTGTTATACCATCATCTGAGCTATCTAAAGCAACAATGAAGTTAACGAGAGCCAGAACTACTTCAGTTCCTGGAGGATCAATGAACTTTATTCGTACTAGTGATATAGAACAATAAAATTATTACTATATTATAATGCAGCTTACTTATAATATCAGTGCGGTATACAATACTGCAGTACAGTTGAAAGGCAGCAATGGAGGAACAAGAGCATAAATTTTCTCGGCTTGATTATATTAATATGTCATTTTTTAAGTGTCTTGTGTAACAATAGGAATCAGAAGATGAGCCATCTTCTCTTTTAGATACATGACATTTTACTCTTACTGCATCGTCTGTTAGGCTATTCTGAAGTTCTTCTGCTTTAAAACCACTATCGTTTGCTGCATTTGTTTACGGCCTCGTCGGGTTCGTTTAGGACTATAAAGATGTGATTGATAGCAGCAGCGTCATTATTAGCTTAAGTTAAACTATCTACCCTTGAAGGAAAACACCTAGTATTTTTGGATGTTAGTATACAAAACTAGGAGAGAATAAGGTTAGCTATCCATATTTGCAGTTCATAATAATAGACTTTGGAACTGTTGAATATCCTATGACTTGTAGATATTTATCAGTTAAAAATAATAGTCATAAATAGCTAGTTATCGCCATAGTTGCATTGAAGACGAGAGACCCTAATCACAAAAGAAGAGCAATAGCTGTTAATTTAATGGCAATGATTATCTTATCACTTATAATCTTAAATTTGAATTTGAACCTTCCTATAGTATATGCTGATGATAAGGATCATGAAAGAGTTAAGAATCAATTAATAATCGCAGACATATCAGACCACATAGTAAAATTTGATAATTATAATGATACCTTAAAACAAAAACTAATACAAATACAAATATCTCAGGCATCCAGTCTAGATAATGCAGCCAAGGCAATTAAGCAAATAAATTCAACCCAAGGGCTTCATACTGGTATAATACAAGGGGCTATGGTTGATGAATCTGGCAATGAAGATGCTAATGCAACTTTGGTAAATGCCTTTAACAATCTGGCTGGAAAAAAGATAGGTGTTGCATATTTTAGCGACAACTGGTTTCATGGAATACATTTTCCTCTTGATAAATGCATTTCCATCAGGACTACTGGTGCTGTTCCTTTTATCAGAATACAAAATTGGATTAGACAAGGGGACAAACTTTCAGATGCAGGACCATATACTCATAAAAATATTATAGCAGGAATATTTGACACTGAGTTAAGAACCTACGCACAAGCAGCCAAAAGCTTTGGCACGAAATTGTTGATAGAGTACGGGCCAGAGGTAAACACTAATTCATTTCCATGGAGCAAAGAGGGGCCAGGCCCTTACAAGGCGGCATACAGGCATATTGTGAACCTTTTCAGGGAAGAAGGTGCAACAAATGTTAAATGGGCATTTCATGTCGATGCTACAGACAACAATAATGGTTACAAATGGTACCCTGGAGATGATATCATAGAATGGGTTGGTACAAGTTGTTATGGAGACTATGACAAGAGAGGATGTGCAGGAAGTCTTAAAGAAGTCTACGCTCAGTTTGCAGCTATTTCAAAGACTGCGAAACTTGGCATTTTCGAATGGGGCTATGGTAATGCAACAGATACGGCAAGAACATTAGCTGAAATTCCAATAAAATATCCTAGAATAAAATTATTACAAGTATGGAACGAACATGTTATTGGAGATCCAGGAGAGCCTTATGATCGAAGAATAAATTCCAGTCCGCAGAATCTGGCTGCATATAGAGAAGGAATTGCCACTCCTGCATACATATCGACATACTATGATAACTAATTTGCTTTTCAAGGACGGCCTATCTAATACTTTTCAATAGGATATCTTAATGCAACAGATACGACAACTTACCTCGTATCATATTTGAATCTCGTAGATATTTGAGAATGAATGCAACAATATTGAATTAATATAAGAACATATTAAAGTAGTTAAAATATATGGATGTGGAAAGCACGCAAGGAAGGAACGAAGATGTGTCTGTAATTTTATTAATATCAGGGATAATTGTAGGCCGTAGATATTATATTTTAATTCCATCAGCAAGATCGAATTGATTGGGTAGTGCCATTATAGTTTTCAAAGTAGGATAATCATCAGGCCAACTATAATATCCTAATGCCTAGCTTATCCTTTGGATAGTCGAAGTTGACTATGCTTTTAACTATACTAGTTCTGGGAGAGTTACTTCTTCTCCATAAGATGGTAGAAGAATAAATATTATGGGTAATTCAGAATCTGGTGTTTGATATGTTTCTATATCTGATACTTCAGATATCTTATCTTTGTGTTTTTTCCAATGACTCTATTTGTTAGATACAGTAACAACATGTCTGTAAACACAAATATTCCCATGGCAAAAATAGCATAAATTAATATGACAACACTGGCGGGACTCGAACTAACTCTCCATCCATCCATCCATCCATCCATCCATCCATCCATCCATCCATCCATCCATCCATCCATCCATCCATCCATCCATCCATCCATCCATCCATCCATCCATCCATCCATCCATCCATCCATCCATCCATCCATCCATCCATCCATCCATCCATCCATCCATCCATCCATATACTTTAAGTATCGTATCTTAACATATCATTTTCTATAGGCTTGGTTATACGACTTTGCATTTTATGGGCATCATTGGGCTCTTCAGTATTTCGACTATTTTATGCGCTGAATTTCCATCTCCATAAGGACAGACATCTTGTGTTGCTGGAAATTCTCCTAATTCAATCTTTCTAATTGACATCCTAATCTCATTGTAATCTATTGGACACATAATTGTATGACCAGATGCTATGGACTCCGGTCTCTCCGTAGAGTCACGTAAAATCAGAGCATGTTTATTTATATGTGGAGAAGTCACTTCTTCTTGTATTCCACCTGAATCGCTAATTACAAATCTGCATATTTTAAGAAGTGTTAATAAATCAAAATAACCAACCGGTTCAATTACCTTAATACTAGTCGAAATAAGATCCTCAAGACCGAATTCATGAATCCTTTTGACAGTACGAGGATGCATAGGACAGACAAAATGAAGACCAGAATCAGCCAATGCGCTTAGTATTTGTTTTAAAGAATCGCGGTTGTCTACATTTTCTTCTCTATGAAGAGTTAAAAGTACACATTTGGCTGGATCTATTTTTAAGTTAATTTTATTTAAGATACTCTCTTTATCACTATGATTGTAACAATATTTAGTACTCATCAACTGCATACATAATTCCACAGCATCTACAATGGTATTTCCTACCATGAATATCCTTCCTTGAACTTGCTCATTTCTCAGATTTCTTTCTGATTGAGTAGTAGGAGCGAACAGTACATTTGACATGTGGTCTACTATTCTTCGATTATGCTCTTCAGGTGTTCTCCAATCATAGCTTCTTAATCCTGCTTCCACATGAACTAGCGGAATTCTAGATTTTATCGGCAGCAAATGCTGAAGCAACTACACTGTTTGTGTCACCTTGAACTATTACTGACGATGGCTGGAGTTCCTTTAGAATCCTGCCAATCTTTAATATCATTTCAGAAAGTTGTTCTATAGATCCAGAAGATGGTGTTAAATTGATATTATAATCCGGCATTTTAACATTAAAGTCTTCAATAAATTTGAGGAATAATTCAAAATCATGATGCTGACCAGTATGGATGAACTTGTAATCAATCCCTTCCGAATCGAGCGATTTCATAAGTGGAATCATTTTTATTATTTCAGGCCTTGTACCTGTTATCAAAGCAAATGTCATTTCTATTGCTTAGTAAATTTTTGTCATGATTGACACTGTACTCTTTTTTCGCTGTGAGGATCATCCGTAAACTCTACTCTATTGGAATTGCTACAACTGCTTCTCTGATGAGAACTGGTGAAATCAGCACCACTACTGCGAGAAGTGTCAATATCGTTTGTTCTTATATTCAATTAAGATTATGAAAACAGGTTTTTTTATTAAGCCTTAATTAACTTGGTTCCGTCACTAATGTTAGTTAAGATACGATCAAGATGCTTTATTAAAACAATTACTTATCTAAACCACATAGGCCACCGTTGTAGAATTCAGTCATCTTAGGGGATAATTCCTACCTACTTTTGACATATCGACTGAATTAGATTTAACGATCGACTGCATGATGGACAGTCAATATTGCATAAACAGTCTTGCTATTATACATTAGATAACATAGTTAATTTAGATAAATAACATGTTTATCACAATGGTATTTTGGCCGTTGGTACATTGTGATCAAGGTTTCTACGTGGTGGTGGTACTTGATCACAAGATCCAGCGGCTACTTCAACTATTAACTGAAAAGAATAAACCGATTTCTATGTAGATTACTAAAATAAAACCAGTGCAAACTTGCGAACCTAAGAAGTGCGGTTCTAAGGCTAACCAGCAATTTATAAAAAAGGCCCGAAATTCGTGAATCTATAAAACCTATTTGATTAATATTCGTCGTGATCGATTCACGTCTAATTCGATTTGTATTAAATATATCAATCCAAAAAACCTTATGCTTTTGTCCGATTAAATAATTTATATGATAAGTTGAAGAAAACTTGTTCAGCCAAACAGCCATAGTGTCTTCGTTAGATGTGCCTCCAGGCATAGTAACAACTTAGCTTCTCTCTCTTTAAATATAGGTATCAACTCATTATAGTAATATGAAGAAAGTGTGTACAGTATTCATCGCAGTATCACTAGCATTGTTTGTTGTCTCAGGTACAGGCGTGCCTTTTTTCAAAAGTAAACCTGTCTATGGTCAACCGCAAGAGATAGATAACAGCTTGTCAGAGCAACAACGGCTAGGCACTGACAATATTCTCTATCTTCCAGATGATGTAAGCCTCCTATATGGTAATCACCAAAATGCATCCTTCGATCAAGAGTTCATACTTTTAGGCAATAACCAAAGCATCGGTAGTCCGAAGAGTGTTGCCATTGTGAATCCTGACTTTGGATTATCCACACCTGTCCCAACCCTTAGGGTCGGAGAAAATTTCAACATAAATTCAACTATTGACCCAGACACAGAAAGGTACAGATCAGTAGCTGTACTGCTAGTTCCGATAACTTCACCATTTCCACCAGCCGATACAACTGTAGAAGATGTTGATCCTGAATTCGATTTAGCACTTTCAACACCACTCATTCTTGGAAATTATGCTGGTAATTCCGGCACATTTGTCATACCACATACAGCAAGTCCAGGATATTACCTCCTGTATGCGTACCTTCAATATCCAACCTACAATATGACTGTAGTATATAACACACCAGTGCAGGTGACAAGCAGCAATAGAGGAACAACACTATAATTTTTTCCCTTGATTATATTAGGAGTGATTAAATTAACACTACGGTTGTGAATATATTATATAATTTTATTCTTGAATAGCCGAAAGTTATCTAGTGCTATATGCCGGATTAGAAAAGAAATCACAGACAGCCTCCTCTAATAATATGATACTGATCCAATGTGGCCAGCTGTTGTAAATTGAATTTGATATATTCAATAAAATGGACCGATTGTTGTATTAAGTCGTGCCAAAGGATCAATAGTAGATTTTATTGAAAATATATTAGATTCTTTCCTGATAATCAGAAATAGGAGACCTTAACCTTCTAATTTTCATAACGCATTCAAATATTTTATTCATTATAAAAGTTGGATTCCGACGTTTCATCATCTGTACTACTAAAAGTTCCAAACCAAGTACTGCCATGTATCACACATATTCAAACAAGATCTCTTCTCTAAGCTACATTTCTATTTTGATTTTTGCTTCATGTTTAATGTATTGTAAATTTCTGTTTACTGTAGATTGCTCTACACATCCGATTCTCGGGCAATTTCTTCCTGATTTAGACCCTTTCAATGTCTATTACTGCAATTGTCGGGGTAGGTGACACATTTTGTTTAATCGGCTTATTTTGATTGCTCTTATGATCTGTTGAACCATTTGCTGCGCTTCTATTATTCTTTAGACCTGTCACAATTTTCGATCCTCTGTGGACATTGGTATCTTTATCAAATCGAAGTGCTTTCTTCTTATTCTTGCCAGTACCTAAACTCGCATCACTCCCATCAAATACCCTCCTACACTTTTCCAGTAGACTATCATGTGTTACACGATCATAATCAGGAGATTCGAACGTCCTAGGCGAGACTAGACTACCTTCAACCTCATTCATGACTCTGCTGCAGATTTCGTTATATGGTATGACATAGATTGTTTTTTCGACTCCGTAAACATCCTTATGCATTTCTTTTTTGCAAGAATCTTGGTCCGAAATAGTGGACGTGCCTGGTGCCCCTTCTTCTATATCAATCTGTTTAAACAGTTCACTAAGTACGCCATAAATCACAACTTCAATCGTCTTCTTGTCTAGTTCACCCTTCTTCTTCAGGAAGTGACTCAAAGCATTCATTACTTCAGGTAGCGCCTTTCTATTTGGATCAGCTAGTGTGTCGGAGTTGAAGACTCTGATATCTGGGCCACATAGCTCAAGTGGTCTTGCAAATATGTTAAGGGGAACTTGTTCGATCGTATCGGCATGATGCAATAGCCTAAATATCAATGACACTTTACGTAAGAAGTTTATCCTAGACACGATTTTTCTGTACTTTGGAAGTTGCTTATCAAACGGACGTTCCATATGTTTTTTAATCTCTTTAATCTGTAGCTTTGCTTTTCCTTTCTTGACCTCCGATCGGAAAGTTCTGTCATTAAACCCTCCAAGTTCCTTTGAATCAGAACTCTTTTCGCTGCCAAATATCTTAATGCAGTAAGGATTATAGAATCGGATGTCTCTATTGCTACTGCTAGGATCTACTGTTCTGGTAACAAGTCCTATATCCTCGTACCCCCATCTTATAGATTCGCTGTATGTCTGGATTGTCGCCTATGTTGTCGAGCTCGTCCTCTGCGATGGTGACCTGACAGCGTTCAGCTGACCCTGGAAGATCCAGAAGGTTAGCACCTGACATATCTCCTGCCAATACGACACGATAGCCCAGAAGTTTAAATGTGACGAGAATAGCTCCTTTCCTCAGCCAGGTGGTCCAGTAAGTAATAGGTAATGAGTGGTGACAAAGAGATCCTGGAATAAACTCATAACGGTGTCAGTTGCTGGCAAGACGATGAGCTCCTTCTCATTGGTAGCAATCACATCTTTGTAGATGGATTTCACCAGGAAATACAAATCATCTACAGACATCCTCTTTGCCAGTTCGATGAAATATTCAGTCTCGTGAACGTCATTATACTCGTACTCCATGATAGGAGGGTGCTACCGATGCTTTGATGTGGCTTCAGAATGATCCCTTTTTCCTGGCTCAAGTCAATAGAGTCATTAAGCACTGGTTTGCCATCTATTATTTGAAGAAACTTCCCCCGGCCTCCAATCTTGATCTGTTCTGCTAGAGGTATGTCCGTGCTGTATTTGCGAACAAAGACCTCTTTTGCTTCGACTGCTTCTTCGTCCTTGTTATTTTTACTTTTACCACTGTTGGGGTGGCTGTCATTATCATCGTCATCTACAAACTGGAGAATGTCTTTACTCGATTTTATCTGCATTCCCCAGTCACCTGTTCGTACTTCCTCCATAGTAGTACTACCATCAGGATGCCCTATCTCTTCTCTCTTGAAACAGGAGATTGTAATCTTAACAATCTCTTCCTCTATGCACAGCCGATCGAACTGCTCGATTGGTGTGCCTAAGAATCTAATGCCCATCTTGGGATTGTTTGCCTTCCTTGATTTCCCTTCGTATCAACTCTTGTACTTGTGTTGCTGTGACAGGTCTCTCTTGCAAATCACTATCAGCCCTCTTCCTAGCAAACTCGATTAATCTTCGATTATCTGCTTCTGAACCTCCATGCTTCTCTATCCATTGTTTGCGTTCATGATCTGTTGGAGTTCTTCCAAAATGTAACAACTCTTCAAATGGGGTTCCATTCATCAAATCTTGCAGAGTTTCAACAGAGATTGTTATACCATTGACTGGCCCCACAGAACATGATAGAGTGCCATCAACCGGCAGCGATACTTCTTTGAGAATCTTCTGAATGTTCTCCTTAGTCCAAGGGATTGAATAACCTGGAGTAATGTTCTCAGCGTAGCCAGCCTCTCTCTTCTGCTTACCGAAATCCATGTTTGTGATTTTTTTAGTGGGCCTGTGGAATGGGATATTTTCCAACGTTTGGAACATACCTGCTTGTGACATTGCAAGCGTGGTCAAGACGTCGGTGCATCCATGAGTATACAATAAAGTATCGATACATACTGTCACCTTCTTCGCCAGTATAATCAGGATTATTTACCTGAACCACTTGCAACTGATTCATTTCCTTTTCCTTATGATTCGTGTAGTTGGATAGTCCATCCGCTGAAGTTGCACGTAACCAATCCCTATATAGTTCGCCTTGCAACTCATCATCATATCTAAGTCCTACCTTGACATATGCTTGCTCTCCTTCTTTCGATCTGGTAAATCCTATGACCATTTGTTTGTATATTTTTAAGCACCGATTGTATTAGAATATTACGAAGAATCAAATCAAATGTACCGTAGGAATAAACAAGAGAAGCAAAGGGAAAGACTGAATGTCAGTAACAAGCATGATAAGGTTATAGATTTAACAGGCGTTACCAATATCAACAATACCCGCCAGCCGACAGGTGGCAATGGCATGGGCCTAAAGGCAGCCGTAAACAAACAAGATAATGGCCAGCCGTTAATATTTACAATAAATGAGGATAAAGGCAAAGGCATGATCGTTTATGATGAGTATGCCAAGTACGTCCTAGAACCTAGTTCTGACCAGTTTTTGATTAACTCAGGTGCCACCATAATCAGGTCAGAAATACCATTAACAGACTCATCCGATCATAACCGAACAATAGTTAGAAGAAACGATAATAACGACGACTATAGGTATTAACAGAGGTGTACATTTGAGTAGCAAAACTGTAGATAGAATCCAATGGCGTAGAGAGAAAGTAACAGAATATTCTATCAAAGGTTATATTCAAGAGATATTCAGCAGAACTACAGGTATCATTAGGTCTGATTGAAAAGGACTTGGCATATCTTAGACTGAAGGCTAAAGAGAATATCAAGAAGTATATCGATGAATACCTGCCAGCCGAATATGAAAACTGCCTGGATGGATTGAACAATATCATGAAAGATGCTTGGGCCATGTCAATAGATTCAGACTCAGACAGGAGAGAAAGAATGCAAGCCCTAACATTAGTTAAGGAATGTTATGCCATGAAGTTTGATTTACTATCTTCTGGTACAGTGGTTGATAGAGCAATCAGATTTGTTGAGAATCATAGAGCCTCAAAATACCGAAGTATTGATAGATGACACTACAGAACTTAAACAAACTGCTAGATAAGTATGCAGGCAGCAGTTAGATAGCGGGAGCATACAGGAGTTTGAACTACTGAAAGATTTACCCTTCTATGATTTGGGCAATCCAGAAAATATTTCTGGGTTTAACCACGTTATAGGCCTTCCACAAAAGTATACATCTTTTGAAATTTGTCTGTTGTCTTATTACAGACGTATTTCTCGCTTGACAATTAGTCGGTCGGTCTCACCTTTGAATTCCTTCTTATCTTTCTTATACAAGGTTTAATGTGGTTGCTTGATAGATATCTAAAGTTGTTATTACTATAATACATACCATCAGCTAATACACCTTTTACATGATTATCTCCAGCGAGCAGAAGCATTATCCACTTGCTTATTTAACACTCTGCCATCATGTACCTCTTCACTTGTTACCTCCAGAGATAGGATTCTTTTCTTCTTGATGTCAACTGCTAAGTGTATCTTTAGATATCCCTTTCTAACATGCCATTTATGCCGCATCCATTCTCCACGATTAGCTGCTTTAATACCAGTGCTATCTAAGGCAATGACAATATCTATCTAAGGCAATGACAATATCATTTCCTAATTTTTCATTGATTTTGATCTCTAGCCTGTTTATGCGTCTACTAATAGTACTATAATGTGGTATACCTGGAACCTTTCGGTACTTGCATGTGCTATGGCAACAACCCCTGTGTGTCTGTCTATATGGTAGATGGAAATATACTCTCATATAACCTAGAAGCTGCATAAATGAATCCGGATGATCATATTGTTCACCAATCTTACCATGATCCATTTGAGATAATTCATGATCACATCCATCAAGTATATCAAAATCCAAGAGTACCTGACCACGTCTTACTGGGTGATTGATTATGTGAAGGCCAGTCAATCATACTAGAAAGATAGCATCAGCAAGTTAAATCCGAAGTGCTCAAATATCAAATAAGTATCACTTATAACATAGCAAATCGTGCAACAGAGAGCGTTTACATAGATGGGATTTCAGTCGTAAAATATCAAGGATGAAATTTGTTAATGATGAATTAAAAGAGGATAAAACCATCTTTCGAAAAATGCAAGAAGCATGATAATAAAACATCTACCTAAAGGATTCACTCTTGCAGTTGCAAATAAATCCATCTTCATACATGAGTCTTTTGGTTCGCTTGAAGATATCAACCCAAGTTATAATCAAAACAATTGTGACTATTACTGACTCGCTCTTAAATGACCCATGAATTATTTATTGATAGAGCATGTCAACGTCATCGTTCCATTATGATAAGAGAAAATAAAGCAAAGCAAGAATGAAATCAAGTTAAATATTATCCAGAGTTCTTCTGAAATTAATATAATAAGAAAATATTCTGAGGTAAGAAACATAATGAACTGTTTATATCAAAATATCCAAAACCTGAATATTTTGGACAAGTTATAGCCAACAAATATAGAAAAGGTAGCTCAAATTAAACATGATAATAATATCATATCTAATCAGGACTAATCAGGATTATGAATTATCGAATTAATTTTATTTAATTTAGTATTCCAACTGCTGTGTTTATCAACCAGAGATATAGTATTTGCAATAATAAATTCCAAAAAATTCTTTACTAAAAACAGTAAAGATAGAAAAAAATAAGAGTTACTAAAAATAGTTACTAAAAATAGGACGTCTAAAGTCAAAAAAAATTCTCTTGGCTTTTAAACCGATTCGGTAAGCGTTATCAAACGAGTTTAGATCAACTGTGAGTGCTCGTTTAATAATTTTACTCACCATTACTTGATCAGATTAATATACTTGTAGGTCTCACTAGTTTCAATGAAAAAGAGATTTTTCATATTTATGCCAATGTGTCTAAATTGCTTCTTGTTGTGGGTCCAAGCTTACATCTTTTCAATGACCGATACTTGTATGCTAAATCAAGTCGGAATAATTCTAGGGTATCTCAACTGCAGCGCTTAAGTACTACTAAGTATTTTAGACCCTCCAGATGATATAAGCATTATATTATCTGACCATAATAATTCAACACTAAGATCACCAATTTGATGAACAATTTATAATTCTAGGTAATAATTTAGGTACACGACAGAATCTCTCGCGGTATCTAATCCAGATTATGAATTATCTACAGCGAATTCGACCTTTGTGACCGGTGAGAAGTTCATTATCGATTCGAGCACAGACGCAGACATAATGTACAGTAAAGCGGCTTAAACTGGTTCCCGATAACTTCTGCCTTTCCCCCGCCTCACACGGATGTCGCAGATGTTGATCCTGAGAGCGATATACAATTCGGTACTCCAATCAACCTAGGAAATTACACAGGAGGTTTCGGCAACTTTGTTATGCCACACACAGCTAGTTCAGGGTATTATCTTCTATATGTTTACCTTTATTATCCTACCTATAATTTGACTGCGGTATACAATGTTGTGGTGCAATTAAAAGGCGGATCGAGCTACAAAATCATAAATTTCTGTTACTCCGCTATCGAAGATGCGGGGTCTAATTGACAAGAAAAGACTGATAGTTGTCAGTTCAATATTAATTATAATTCTCCTGTCACTTGCAGTCTTATCTTCTTAATTTGAAGAGTCCTATCATATGTGCTAATATCAAAGATCAAGAAAGTTTCAATAAACAATTATTAACTGTTGAACAATCTAACCGCATAGAAAAATAAGGCAATTACATCGACGCCTTACAACCACAAATATTACAGAAATTCAGTCTATATACCCCAGCCAAGGCGATTAAGCAAACAAACTCTACCCAATGGTATCATAACGAAATAATACAGGGGAGCTTTGAATGGAGTATAGGCACATTATCGATTTGTTTAGAAAGGAAGGTGTAAGAAATATTACCTGGTGTTTTCATGTTTATCCACCACAAG
>CAVPXM010000055.1:0-455655 GCA_963709405.1 uncultured Nitrososphaerales archaeon | reverse complement strand
GAGCTCCGAAGCCGCCCAAGCCAGGGTCTTGTTCATCGACTCGCCGCTCTGTGCGTACCTCGCGATCATCTTCGTAATCGTAGCCTGCGTGTAGATCTGGGCAGCGATCGGGGGTGGCGCAGGTAAGCCCGAGATCCAAACGGTCTGATCGGGTGCCGGCGGGTAGTGGTAGAGGGTTCCTTTGGGCGGCCCTTCTTCTGCCCAGATCTTGAAATTCTGCAGACCCGAAAAGGTAGGGATGTCATAGCCACCACTCGCCGCGACCAACTGCTCCACCGACGAACGTTGCGAGAGATGTCTGAGCAAGCTCTTCGCAGCGGCTTTGTTGCTGGAAAACTTCCAGATACCCCAGAAGCTGGGCCGCGCTGGCCGATAACGACCTTTCGGTCCTTTGGGGATGGTAACGTCCCGACAGTAACTCTGCCAACTTCGGATTGTCGCGCTTGGCCACCGCCCAAGCGCTAGGCGGGTTCATTATCAGCGCGCCTTTCCCCGCGATGAGCCACTTGTTGTTGGAGGCGTCATCCCAGGTGAACACGTCGCGCGGCAGGAATGGCACGAGCTGCTTCATGTATTCCAATACCTGCCTGGTCGCATCCGAGTTGACCGTCACGTTGCCCTTGGCGTCCACCAATTCCGCGCCGTACGAGGCGAACAACGCACTGACCCAGTCGACCGAGTCGCCAGTTTGTCCGAGGCCCAGGCCAAACGGATAGCCTGCAGTGAAGCATTTCTCGGCCGCGACCAAGAACGTGTCCCAGGTCCACTGATCTGTGAGCGTCTTGTCTGGTGGCGCTTCCGGCGGGTACATCTTGGTGATATCGAGCCCGACATACTGCTTGAACAGATCGATGCGCGCGCACGGAGTCGTCATCTGGCTACTCGGCGTGGCAGGCACGCCTATCCAGTGTCCACTCTGCTTGCCCAAGTATTCAACGGCCGCGAGGACGTTGCCGTTGTCTGCGATCAACGTCTCCATGATGTCGTCGACCGGTTCCAGATTGCTAGCCTGAGCGGACGCGAACCAGGTTGGGAGCGCGAGAATATCGTGACCCGACTTCGCCTGCGCCTCCGTGAAGCCCGTGAGGACGAGCTTCTGATCAGGAAGATAGTCGATCTTGAGATCGACCTTTTCCTCGATCTCACCAGTTACAAAGTTTGGTCGAGGACGGCGTTGGCCCCCGGCACCCAATGATCCCAAAATCCAACGCTGAGCGAGCCAGCTGCGTGAGAAGTCTGGATGTACGGTGCAGCGGCCGCGGCCGCAGACGCCGCTGCGGAGGCTTTCAAAACGCCGTCGGTTGAATCGAGACGCAGTCATCTTCAACTCCTCCTCCAATGCGCGCGACTAGCCACGGCCCTATGATGCACTGAACGCTTGGTCTCGGGCACTCATTTGACAGCGCCAGCTCCACATTTGAAAACGCTGCCGCTGGCAAGCGATTCGCGCTGCGAAGCGGTGGCTGAGAATAGACGTACTGTAGATCCGGCCTTACAGCGAAGTCCGCGGTCATCCCTCTCTCTAAGAGCATTGTCGTGCGCCGAGTGCCCCCTATGCCGTTCCGCATATTTGCGGGGCGAACTCGAGGAGTTAAGTTAGCGTTGACGATCCTTGGAGGGCACGATGGCCAACCAGCTTACGATGAACCCCTATGCCCCGCCGAAGGCGAACGTGGACGTCTCGTCGTACGTAACGACGGTGGGGAGCGTTCCCACGTTTCAGCACCTGGTGGGTGCTTCTGCTCACGCTCACTACAGTTGGTATCTATCCAATATATTGGCTCTACACACGTACCAGGATTTTGAACCGCATCCTCCCTTCCGGGGCGATTCCCATCGGTCTGGCGTTCGCAGCGGCTGGACTGCTGGTGGCGAGTATCGCTGCAGATCTATTGCAGGGCATCTATCCCGACGATTTGGGCGTGAGCGCAATATCAAGAATCATCGGGCTGATCTGCAACATCGTCATCCTGGTTTGGGTGTTCATGCTGCGCAACCTGCTGAATGAGCACTTTGCGTCCAAGCAAGGAGATAGATACTGGATCGGTGGCCTGCTGACCTTTTTCTTCCACGTGCTATATCTACAATACAAGCTTAATCGGCTCATCGATCGAAAATAAGAACGCTGCGGGCGTTCCAGCGGCAGGTGCCATGGGACGACGCGCGTCCGTTCAAGCGACGTTTGACCAGCAAAGCAGACCTTCAAGAGAAAACACTGAGCCACTCGCAAACGCCTGAGCAACGGGCACTCACTACCTTCCCCCGTCTCTTCACTCCTCAGCGCCTGCTCAATCGGGACATTAGCGCTCAAAGATGCCTTCCTTCTTCGATTGGGCGACGTCTCTAGCCTTGCTAGTGGTCGGGCTGGTCCTGGCATTGTTGGCGTGGCGCGTATTGGCCCAATATCGACGCATTTTCTTCACCGATCCCCGGACCGTCATGAGCTTCGAGGTATTAATGAATCTGTTGTTCTACGGCAGTGGTCCAGGCTATCTGGCGATGTTTATGCTTTCGATAGCAGCCTTTTCCATTTTCTTTGGCTTGTTCGATCTCTCGGACTGTCTCGGCCGCTTGGCGGGATGGGTGATTCGCGCGGACTGGTCAGCTCCGAAAATATGACTACTCCTTTTGAGCTTGATTGACCCGCTATTTGTCGTGCTATCGCGCGCTAAGCGCGGGCTTGAAGCGGGCGTGCCGGTCGCTTGATGTTCGGGGCAGGCCCTTTGATATTTGGGTGAAAAGAGGGGCGGACTGAACAATCTGAGTGCTGCATATCTCGGGCAATGGGTGACCCCGCCGCCCTGCAGCTTAAGCTCGCTCCCATCCTGATTTGACCCGGTTTCTGTTTCGGCGCTACGCTATGGATAACGCGGGATATCCGCTCCGGCACGCACGTACGAACCACGAACGAGAGGAGAAGAATCATGAGCAAGGAAAAGCAGAAATTCTCGGTGAGCTATGCCAAGGACGGCGTGTACAAGAACGGGCTACGCGAGTTTCTGGAATACCGCGATCTTGGCGTCGATAACGCGACTCACGGTGAGTTCCGTGCCCACGTCGTGCGGGTGAAGAGCGATCACACGGGTGATCAGGACATGCACACCACCGGCCTGCACCAACATCTATGCGACTTCCAGATGTTCTACGTGCTGAAGGGCTGGGTCCGCTTCATCTATGAGGGCCAGGAGGGCGAGCTCACGTTCCGCGCGGGCGACTGCGTGCTGCAGCCGCCGGGCATCGTGCACAACGAGATGGCTTGCTCTGACGACCTCGAGATCCTGGAAATCTACTCCCCGGCCGTACATGAGACGCGTGTGGTTGCCGAAATACCGGCAAAAGGAGACCGCGTAGCTCCCCGGCGTCGCGGGCAGTTCGAGTCCGACCTCAAGATGTCGCGGATCAGGCAGCGGGCGCGACATTGACGCCGTGCACGCCGTGGCGCTCGATTAGCCGCGCGACGAGTCCCGAAGCCTTCGCCTCTTCGATGAAGGCGGCGAGAAAGGCCGCGGCTGCGACGCGCGCCTTGGGCGTGCCGACCGCCTGCTGCACAGCGGTGAAGCGTCCTTCGAGCACACGCGCCCCGGGCAGCTTCTGGACGTCTTTCACCAGACGCGGACGCAGCCCGGCGAGCGCGTCGAGCTTTTCGCGCACGAAGAGCTCGTAGGACGCGTCGAGCCCGGTCGCGTGCACCAGCTCGGCGTTCTTGATGCTGCGGCTGAGGTACAGATCGTACGCGCTCCTCGCCGCGACCGCGATCCGTACGCCTTTGCGATCGATCTCCTCGACCGAGCGTATCTTCGAGTCCGCCGGCACGAGGTAGGTGGCTTCGATCTCGAGATAAGCGGCGCTGAAGGCGATTTGCGCGGCGCGCGCGGGTTCCGCGCCGATCAGGCCGACGTCCCAGTCGGCGACCGCGTCGGCGAGCTTCCCGGGCGACTCGTAGGCGATAAGCTGGAGCGGCACCTTGAGCCGCGCGGCGATCTCACCCGCCATGTCGGGGGCAATGCCCTGCGGATCGCCGTTCGCCGCACGCCCCGTGACGAGCAGGAAGTTCGACAGGTTGATCCCCGCGCGCAGCACGCCGTTCGGCGCGAGCTCCGCGACCACGGCTGGGTTGGGGGTGACAGCCATTGCTCAGACTCCCGGGTAGTAGTGCTTGATCATGTCGTTCGAGCAAGTCCTCGGCTCGCGTCCGACCGCGCGCGCCCGCTTGGCGTTCGCGCGCCTGCGCCTTGCGCTCGATGGGTTTTTTTCCTGACGCCAAGCGTCAACCTGCCCACCTCCCACCGCAAAAATCTCCACCACAGCGGTCTTGCCCTTGAAGGGCACGGCGCCCAGGGCCTCCGTGCGCACGCCTCTCAACGCGCGTTGTGTGTCTTCGTCGATCAGGATGCCGCGCCCCGCTACCTTGGTGTGCGCCTCCAGCCGTGCCGCCAGGTTGACCGTGTCGCCGATGCAGGTGTACGTGGCGCGCTGCTGCGTGCCGGTGTAGCCGGCCACGACGTCGCCGGTGGCGATGCCGATGCCGATGCGGATCGTTGGCTTCTGCGCCGCGCTGCGCTCCAGGTTGAATTGCTCGATCAGCTCGATCATTTCCAGCGCCGCGGCCACCGCGCTGCCGGCGCAATCGTCGAGCGGCAGCGGCGCGCCGAACAGCGCCATCAGCCCGTCGCCGATCATCTGGTTGACCACCCCGCCGTGGCTGCTGATGGCGTCGAACATCAGCGTGTAGTAAGTGTTGAGCAGTTCGATCGTCTCTTCCGGCGGCTGGCTCTCCACCAGCGCCGTGAAGCCGCGGATGTCGGAAAACATCACCGACGCGTGCACGCGCTTGCCGCCGAGCGCGAAACCCGATTGCTGCAGGTCCTGCGCCACCTCGGAGGTGGCGAAGCGCCGCACCAGTTCCTTCTGCTGGTCGCGCAGGCGCTTCTTCTCCAGGCTGGCGCCGATGCGCGCCTTCAGCAGCACCGGGTTCACCGGCTTGGGCAGGTAGTCCTCGGCGCCCAGGCCGATGCAGCGCACGATGTTGTCCAGCCCCTCGACCGACGAGGTCACGATCACCGGCAGGTCGCGCAACTGCGGGTCGGCCTTCAGCTGCTCGAGCACCGCAAAGCCGTCCATCTCGGGCATCTCGATATCGAGCAGCAGCAGGTCGAACGGTTCGCGCCGCAGCATCTCGAGCGCGACGCGGCCGTTCTCGGCCAGCGCGGCGCGGTGGCCCTGCATCTGCACGCTGCGCGACAGCAGCAGGCGGTTGACCTTGTTGTCGTCGACGATCAGCAGACGTGCAGCCGGGCTCAGCCATGGCGCAGGTCCTTCAATGCGGCGGCGGCACGCGCGTACTCCGCCTCCAGCGCCGCCAGCGCGGCCGTGTCGCGCGCCGGGTCGGCATCCAGGCCCTTGAGCTCCAGTTCGCGCGCCAGCGCGGCCAGCCTCACTGCGCCGAAGGTGTTGCTGTTGGACTTGAGCGAATGCGCCGCACGCCGAAAACGATCGGCGTGGTTTTCCGCGCGCGCGCTGCGAAGCTCGGCCAGCATGCCGGACGCTTCTTCGATGAACGTGTCCACCAGCTCGGCCGCGAACTCGGCACCTACCGTATTCTGCAGCGCGGCGTAGACAGCTCGGTCGATCACCGATTCGTCCATATCCTGCTCACTCCCGATTCTGATCATTCCCGATCTATCATCTGGGCGTGCCGGCACGCGCATCAAGGCTTCGACCAACTGGTCCACCCGGATCGGTTTGGTGATGTAGTCGTCCATGCCCGCGGCCAGGCACATCTCGCGGTCGCCCTGCATCGCGTTGGCCGTCATCGCCACGATGCGCGGGCGCTTGGTCGCTGGCCATTGGGCATTGATGCGGCGCGAGGCTTCCAGGCCGTCCATCTCGGGCATCTGCACGTCCATCAGCACCACATCGTAGGTCTGCCGTACCAGCGACTCCACCGCCTCGACGCCGTTGGAGGCCAGGTCGGCACGGTAGCCCATCTGCGTGCAGGATGCGCAGCGCGAGCTTCTGGTTCACCACATTGTCTTCCGCGAGCAGGATGCGCAACGGGTGGCGCGCCGCCATTTCGGGGTCTGTCTTGGGCTTGGCCGCCTTGATCTCCTTGGGCGCCAGGGCGTGCGCGAGCAGGCCCACCAACGTGTCGAACAGCTGCGACTGGTGCACCGGCTTGGCCAGGTAGGCGCTGAACAGGCCTTCGGTGTCACCGGCCTCGCGCCGGCCGAGCGAGCTGAAGAGCACCAGCGGCAGGTTCGGCCGGCTGGCATGGATGCGTTGCGCGAGCTGCAAGCCGTCCATCTCGGGCATGTGCATGTCCAGGATCGCGAGGTCGAATTGTTCTCCGTCCTCAACCCAGCGCAGCGCCTGCGGCCGGAGACTCGGTGGCGCGCGGCACCATGCCCCACTTGCCCATCTGCAGGTCGAGCACGCGCCGATTGGTGGCGTTGTCGTCGACCACCAGCACACGCCGTCCTTGCAGTTCGGGCTGGGTGCCGATGAAGTCGCGCCGGCTCTGCGGCGGCAGCTCGGCCAGCGGCGCGCGGATCGTGAAGTGGAACGTCGCCCCCTTGCCGATCCCGTCGCTGGTGGCCCACATGCGCCCGCCCATCAGCTCGGCCAGCTGCTTGCTGATGGCGAGCCCCAGGCCGGTGCCGCCGTACTTGCGCGTGGTCGACGAATCCGCCTGCGAGAACGACTGGAACAGCCGTTCCATGCCTTCGGCCGACAGCCCGATGCCGGTGTCGCGCACGGCGAAGTTCAGCTCGACCTCGCCGGCTGCCACGGGCGATGCGGTCACCGTGAGCACCACCTCGCCGTGTTCGGTGAACTTCACCGCATTGGCCAGCAGGTTGAGGATGATCTGCCGCAGCCGCGTCACGTCGCCGCGGATGCCGGCTGGCACGTCGCCCTCGAACAGGTAGGCGGTGTCCAGATGCTTCTCGGTCGCGCGGGCACTCACCAGGTCGAGCGCCGACTCCACGCAATCGCGCAGGTCGAAGGGCTGCGCCTCGATGTCCATGCGCCCGGCTTCGATCTTGGAGAAGTCGAGGATGTCGTTGATGATGGTCAGCAGCGTGTCGCCGCTGTCGCGGATGGTGGCCGCATAGTCGCGCTGCTCGTCGTTGAGCGGCGTGTCGAGCAGCAGCCCGCTCATGCCGATGACCGCGTTCATCGGCGTGCGGATCTCGTGGCTCATCGTGGCCAGGAAGGCGCTCTTGGCTTCGTTCGCGGTCTCGGCCGCAGCGCGGGCTTCCTGGGTCTGCTTGAACAGCCGCGCGTTCTGGATCGCGATCACCGCCTGGTCGGCGAAGGTCTTGAGCAGCGCGATCTCCTTGTCGGAGAACGGCTTGGGCGGCTGGCGCATCATCATGATCGAGCCGATTCCGCGGTCCTCCCACAGCATCGGCACCACAGGCGGCCGAGTGGTTGCCGATCAGTTCGACCATGCTGCGCACCGTGGCCGGCGCATCGGTCATGGCAGCCGCGTCGGGCACGTGAACGGGACGTCGCGTGCGAATGACCCGCGATGTGATGGTCTGATCGAGCGGCTTGGGGAAGGTACGCACAATGGCATCGAGCGCCGACCCGCGCCACGCGGCCGCATGCACCAGCTCGTCGTCGCCGAGCAGGAAGATGCCCAGCTGCTCGATGGCGAACAGGTGCCGGCAACTGTCGAGGATCTTGTCGAACACCGGTGCGGCGTCGGCCACCGAACTGCTGATCACCTGCAGCACCTCGGCCGTGGCGGTCTGCTGCTCCAGCGCCTCCTTGGTCTCGTTGAACAGCCGCGCGTTCTGGATCGCGATCACCGCCTGGTCGGCGAAGGTCTTGCAGCAGGTTGAGTTCCTTGTCGTTGAAGGTGGCGTTCGGTTCGCGCCTGACCGCGATCAAGCCGATGCCCTCGTCTGTTCCACAGCATCGGCGTCAGCACGGCCGAGAAATTGCCCTGCACTTCAGCCGCCCGGCGCAGGCTGGGCGGCACGTCGGGGCCGTTGATCACGTCCGGGAAATACATCTGCCGGCGCTCGTTGATCACGAGGCATTCCGGAGGTCTGCTCCAGTGGCTGCGGGTACATGCGCGGCGAGCTCGGTCACGGCGGTGCCGTCCCAGCGGCAAATGCAACTGCCCATCGCCGGGGGCGAGGAAGATCGCCGTTTCCGTGCAATTGAAGAGCCGCATCGTGCTCTCGAGGATTCGCTCGAACACGGGTTGGGTATCCGACACCGAACTGCTGATGACCTGCAGCACTTCCGAGGTGGCGGTCTGCTGCTCCAGCGCCTCCTTGGTCTCGTTGAACAGCCGCGCGTTCTGGATCGCGATCACGGCCTGGTCGGCGAAGGTCTCCAGCAGCGCGATTTCCTTGTTCGAGAAGCCCGTGGCTGGTTGTCGGATGGCATAGAGAAACCCCACGGCTTGTCCTTCCCAGGTCATCGGGGCGAGAACCTGCGAATAGGGGCCGATCTGCAACCGCTCCGCCACGGAACGCACCGTCCAGTGAACGTCAGGATCCAGCGTATCGACGAAGTGCAGGGGTTGGCCGCGCAGGATGCCTTGCACGTACGGCTCGGCAGGAACCTTCCCGCCGTCATAGATCTCCCGCAGAGTCGCCAGCGCCGAGCCGTGGTGGGCGGCCAGCGCGACATGGCCCTCCGGCGCGACGAGCACGATGCCTTGCTCGGAGCTGTCGAACAGCTTCTTGCAGCTCTCCAGGATCTTGTCGAACACCGGCGCGGTGTCGGCCACCGAAGCGCTGATCACCTCCAGCACTTCGGCGGTGGCCGTCTGCTGCTCCAGCGCCTCCTTGGTCTCGTTGAACAGGCGCACGTTCTCCATCGCGATCGCGGCCTGGTCGGCAAATGACGTGACGAGATCGATTTCCTTCTCGTTGTAGGCCTGTACGTAGGTCCGGCCCAGCGTCAGCACGCCGATCGGATCGCCTTCGCGCATGATCGGGACCGCCAGCAGCGTGCGGTAACCCCCGACCTGCTGGACATCCTTGCGCCCGTACCCGAGGTCGGTCAGCGCATCCTCGACCTGAATGGCGTGCCTGGCGGTGACGGCCCGCGAGGTCAGCGAAACCTGATCGCTCAGCAACGGCGGGTGGGCCGCCAGGTGTTCGATCAGGGCCGGCGTGGCGCCGAACAGCCCGGCGGGACGGCAAACGTCTCCTTCGATTTTGAAGATCACGCCCAACGACGCGCGACACAGCCGAGCGGCAGTGCTGATCAGCGTTTCGAGCACCGCGCCCAGGTCGAAGGTCGAGCGGCTGATCGCCTTGAGCACATTGGCCGTCGCGGTCTGCCGCTCCAGCGCCTCCTTGGTCTCGTTGAACAGCCGCACGTTCTCGATCGCGATGACCGCCTGGTCGGCGAAGGTCTTGAGCAGGTCGATCTGGCGCTGCGGCGTGGCACCCGGATTCGGCCAGGCGACACGATGGCGCCGATCGGCGCGCCGTCCTTGAGCATCGGGGCGCCGAGCATGCGGCGCCAGCCGCCGGCGTGGGCTGCGGTCTGGTCGTACGTCGGGGTCGAGGCAAGGTGTCCTCCTCGACAGTTGACGTGCGCCGCTGAGGATCACACGGCCGCTCGATCGATCGTTCGGGTCGGGCGGCGCGGGGTACAGCCGCTCGGCATCCACGACGGCAGCGGTCGGCCAGTTGCGCGTGGCCACGAGATGCACCAGGCTTGCCGTCGAAGCGGAAGATGCAGCCGCCAGAGGCTCGCCGAACAGGCGTGTTGCGCTGTCGAGGATCGACCTCGAAGACCGGCGCCACGTCGGTCGGCGATTCGCTGATCACCCGCAGAACCTCGCTGATCGCGGTCTGGTATTCGAGCGCTTCGGTCAGCTCGGCCGTGCGTTCCTCGACCTTGTGCAGCGCCTCCTTGGTCTCGTTGAACAGGCGCACGTTCTCGATCGCGATCACGGCCTGGTCGGCGAAGGTCTGGATGAGGCCGATCTGCCGCTCGTCGAAGGGCCGGACTTCGCGGCGCCAGGTGGTCATGACGCCGATGAGCGTGGTGTCCCTCAGCATCGGCACGGAGAGAACGGTCCGCACGTTTTCGCGTTCGTAGAGGTCGCGGGGCGTCGGTGAGAACGTAGCATCCGAGAGCAGATCGGCTACGTGAACCGTGCGCCGCTCCAGAGCCGCCAGCCGGGTCGTCGTTTCGTGACTGGGCTTGGGTCGTCCGCGCCGGAGAAGATCAGCGAATTCGGTCGTCGTACCGTGCGACGCGGCGGCGCTGAGGCGCTCCCCGTCGAAGAGGAACAGCACCGCGATCTGCGACTCGCAAAGCCGGGTGATGCTCTCGAGTATCGTCCGATAGACGGGCTCGAGGTCGCTCGGGGAACTGCTGATGACGCGAAGCACCTCCGCGGTCGCGGTCTGCCGCTCCAGCGCCTCCTTGGTCTCGTTGAACAGCCGCACGTTCTCGATCGCGATCACGGCCTGGTCGGCGAAGGTCTTGAGCAGGTCGATCTGGCGCTGTGGCGTCTGGCCGGGCTCAGGCCAGTCGACGCTGATGACGCCCACCGGCACGCCGTCCTTCAGCATCGGCGCGCTGATCACGCGCCGCCAGCCGCCGGCCTTGGCGATCGGCGCGCAAGCCGTACTGCGGATCGGACAAGACGTCTTCGATCGCAAGCGTCTTTCGCGCCAGGATCGCCCGCCCGGCGATGGAGCGCTCGTCGGCCGGCATCGGGAACAGGGCGCGCGCCTGCTCGGTGACCTCAGGCGTCCAGTTGCGATTGGCAGCCACGTGGATCAGGCGACCGTCGTAGCGGAAGATGCTGAGCCATCTGAGGCTGCGACCAGCCGCGTCGCGCAGTCGAGGATGACCTCGAGCACGGGCGCCACATCGGTGGGCGATTCGCTGATCACCCGCAGAACCTGGCTGATCGCGGTCTGGTATTCGAGCGCTTCGGTCAGCTCGGCCGTGCGCTCGTCCACCTTGCGCTCCAGCCCCTCGCCGAAGCGGATGTTGGCCAGTGCCACGGCCGCTTGTGACGCCAGCATCGCCAGCAGGTCGCGGTCGGCGTCGTCGAAGCGGCCGACGGCGCCTTCGATGTCGGCGTAGAGGTAACCCAGCAGCTCGTGCTGCGCAATCAGTGGCGCGATCACGCATGAGCGCTGGTCGATCGGGTCCGCCCCTTCGGGTCCGTGTCGCAGGCTCACGGCGCGGGTCCGGCCTGCCTCCGAGAGCCAGGGGGTGACGGCATGGAGCAGCGTCCGGGCATCTTCGCCCTGCGGCACCAGCGAGCCGGCGATGCGCAGGCCATCAGGGCCGCTCAGCACCAGCAACACGCGCTGGGCGCCGCTGAAATGCGCTGCTTCGTCGATCAGAGACTCGTACAAGGCGTCGCTGTCGCGAAGTGCGTGCAGGCGCAAGCCGGTGTCGACCAGGCGTTGAACGAGTTTGCTCGGCGCCGCCGAGCTCGAGGCGCGCAGGTCGTGCAAGTCAACGCGCCGGCTTTCGTCCCGCGCCTCGTTCTTGCGCGCCGTGCTGTGCGACCTTCAGAGCCTTGGCCGGCGGGCCGCCCAAAGCTGGATCGGCGACCCGACCCGTCCCTTTGCTTTGGCGCATTGACATCGACGCCGCTCGGCGGCGGCGTCTTGCGGTTGGACCGGGTGCGGCTGCGTTGCTCTTGTTCGCCATGTCTCGCGAATGGGTGTATCTGAGGCGCCGGTGGGTCGAGGTTCGATACGGGCCGGTGGGGACGCGCCAGATGCTCCGGCGTCACCGCAAATGTCGCACGGTTTGGCACGGCACTGCTAGGAAATTCAACCGTATCACGTGTGGCGGGAGGGCTCAAGGCGGGGTGTCGGGTCGGCCTGCGGGCGCTGGGGAAGCGGTCGGGGGGACGTGCCTTGGGGGCAGTCGACTGGGGGCTGCGATGGGAGGCGAGGCGAGCCGCACGGTTCTGGACGAGCCAGGCCGTCGAGCCTCATGGAATGGTTCAGAGCTTGGGCCGTCGTGCCTAATCGGCCACGGATCCGTTGCTGGCAAGCTCCACGCACGGGGGTGAAAGGTACGCTAGCCTACCGGCTTAAGCACGGATCGACGTGGAAGTCCGGGACATGCTTAGCGTAAGCATCCTCAGCGGGTCTCGTGCCGAGCAGCTCCCGCAGTGGGCGACCGCGCACGGGTATATCGAGGTTCCGGGGAGGTTGAGATGCCCGCTAGCGGACAGTCGTGACCTACCGCTGTGGGTCGAAACCCGGCGTTCGTCAATGTTGGCCTGACGGCCAATTCGGACGCTCGCCATGACGCGCGATCGCGGCCGTTCACGCCAAGCGCCGGTCCGCGCGCATCATCTCCGCTATTCAGCTTCCTGCCTCGGTACAGGAAAAGGAGCAGCGCCAACACGGTTCCGCCGGGCAACAGGGCTTCCAGCATAAGATAGGGGCCCAGCTTATACACAAATTGGCGCAACACCCCCAAACTACTCATCACTTCTCCTTGCGTTTGCGGCTCTTTCTTGCCTCCTCTGGTAGTGACATCGAAAGTGGGCGTCGTTACAGGCTGCGCACACAGGTCTCGGTGAAGGCATGTGCGCACTTTACTCGGTCGGACGCGCGCAGGATCGAACGAACTTGCTGTGTTTTGGGAGGTTCTTGTCAAGGTCGAAACTGCCGCGGCGTCACGCCTGTCACGCGCTTGAAATGACGCGCGAGACCTGGGACGGCCGACCTGCATACTATCCTGCACAAGTAGCGACGCGTTCCGCTCTTAGCGCGCAAGCCTCGGCAAACTATCATGATGCGCTTCAGGTCAGGGTTCGACAGCAGAGGGAGGTCAGAATGGCACTAAGTCAGGTAGGCGTTGCGATCCATCAACCAACCGCCGCGACCATGCTGCAGACGATCGCTCAGGCGGAGGCGGCGGGAGTGCCTACGGTATGGCTCACCACCGGCGCCGGTCCCGATGGCTTGACGGTGTTCGCCGCCGCGGCGGCCACCACGCGATCCGTGAGAATGGGCACCGCCATCGTCCCCACCTTTCCGCGGCATCCGCTGGTGGTGGCGCAGCAAACCGCCGACATTGCGCAGTTGGCTCCAGGGCGTTTCGTGCTCGGCCTCGGTCCCAGTCACGCCACCGTGATGGAAGGCCGCTACGGCATCCCCTACCGACAACCGCTCGGTCATCTGCGCGAATTCGTGGCTGTGGTGAAGGGCCTGCTCACCGGTGCCCAGACCGATTTCGACGGCAAACACTTCAAGGTGCACGCAAAGCTCAACTACGGGGCGCAGGTGCCCATCATCATTTCGGCATTGCGCGCGATTTCCTTCGAACTGGCTGGCGAAATCTCCGAGGGCGCCGTGAGCTGGCTCTGCCCGGCACCCTACCTGCGCGATGCCGCTCTGCCCGCCCTGGAACGCGGCGCCGCGCGCCAGGGCAGGGCGCGTCCCAAGCTCATCGGCCATGCCTTCCTCGCGCTCACCAGCGATCCGGCCGAGTTGCAGCAAGGCGTCAACGAATTCCTGCCGCACTACCCGCGCCTCACCAACTATCAGGAGATGTTCGCGGCCGCCGGCTATCCCGAGGCGCGGCAAGGCACCTGGTCGACCAGCATGGTCGAGGCCGTCGTGCTGCACGGGACCGACGATCAATGTCGCAAGAAGCTGGAAACCTTCATGCGCACCTCCGGTTGTGAGGAGATCATCCTGTCCATCATGTTCGTCGGCGCGGACCGCAATGCCGCCTTGCAGCGGGCGCTGCAATGGGTGGGTGCGTTGAGCTAGGGGACCTCTGACTAGTGTCATCCCCGCGCACGCGGGGATCCAGAAGTGCTTCACTACCCTGGGTTCCCGCATGCGCGGGAACGACAGCCCGAGACTTGATCAGAGTTTCCCTAGCTAGCTAGGGTAGAGGGGAGACCCCCGGCTCTGCCGGGGTGGCAGCAGCAGTTGGACATTTGCGGGACCACTGTTCCTTCCCCCGCTTGCGGGGAAGGTTTGGATGGGGAGAAGCAGCCAGCGAGGCGCTCGCCCCCTCCCCGGCCCTCCCCCGCGTCCTGCGGACGCAAGGGAGGGTGCAAGACGCCGAGGTCGTCGGCAGGTAAGGCGAACCTCGTAGCAGTGCGTGGGGGCGACGAGCTGGCCGCTTTGAGGGGCTTGCAGTCCAAAGCCCCTGAGTTGAATTCGTCACACGCAGCCAGTGCACTGTGCCGCTGAGCCGGCAGCAGCAACTCGCCACGATGGAGCCAAGTCGCTGATATCCACCGACGCCTGAAAGGGGAGGTTTCCCATGCTGGTCGTTGTGATCATTGGACCTGTGCTCGTGTTGATGCTTGCCCATTGGGTTTGGGTCAGCAAGCGTCTGGAATCTCACGGAGCCCGACCGCTTTCGGATGCTCGAACCTCTCCCGAGGGTCGAAACGCGCCTCCGCAACGCGGCCGGTCTAGCGGGTCCGAGCGCCTTTCACGAACTCGAGCGAGGCTCTGAAACAGCTCGAGATCCTTCTCGTACTCGGCTGCCTCGGCGCGGTCTATCTGTATCCATTCCCTGGTACTTGCCGTACCGCCGGGCTGAAACGGCACGACGTTGTCCCTTGAGAACTGCAGTTCGGTCGCGGTGGCGACGGGCAGGCGCAGTCCGATGCCGTCGCCGCTGATGCAGGCAAACATCTTGTCGCTGACGAAGTACGCGTCAAGTCCGCTGATTTTTCTTGCGCTGACGCCTGGGAGTTTGAGAAGCAGAGCGTCAATCTGCGCCTTGCGGCTGGACTCGGGGGTATCGGTACTCAAAGGGTTACTCCAGGGTTGTCATGAATAAGGCGACTGAACAATGACGTGAAGTCCGAACGGATAACGGACCACGGAGAGGAAATTCAAACCGTACCAACCGTACCACACGCCCGAGCGGGGCTCAACGCCGTCTGTCGGAGTGCTCGCCCCATCGGCTAGAGAACGGCTTCGGCGACAACGCGCAGCGCATCGATGGTGGCACCGCCCAGCAGCATGGTGCCGATCTTGCCATCCTTGGAGCTCTCCTTCCAAGCCTGCAGCCGGTCCTTGATGCGTTCGGGCGGGCCCACCAGCGCCGTCTCGTCTATGAAGCTGTCCGGGACAGCGGCGATCGCCTCGTCGCGGCGCCCGTCCAGGTACGCGTCCTGGATCTTCGCGGCGGCCGCCTCGTAGCCCATGCGCTTCACGTAGTCGTTGTAGAAATTCTTGCCGCGTGCGCCCATGCCGCCGATGTAAAGCGCCATCTGCGGCTTGATGGCGTCGCGGCAGGCCTGCAGGTCCTTGCCCATGGCGACGCACACGAACGGGGCGATGTCGAAGTCGGTCAGCGTCTGGCCCTTTCCCGTTGCCAGCCGCCCTTCGAGCACTGGCTCGGTGACGATGCCAGTGCGCTCCGGGCTCATCAGGAACGGCTGTACGCCGTCGGCGACCTCGCCCGCAGTGCGCAGCCCGGCAGGCGAGATCGCGGCTGTGTAGATCTGGAGATCGGGGTTTGCGCGCAGAATACTCTTCAGCGGCTTGCCGAGGCCGCTCGCGTCCGCACCCGCGTAGGGGATCTGGTAGTGCTCGCCCCGGTGCTGCAGCGGGGCCTCGCGTGCGAACACCTTGCGCACGATCTCTATGTATTCTTTCGTGCGGGTGAGCGGCTTGCCGTACGGCACGCCGTGCCAACCCTCGATCACCTGCGGCCCCGATGGGCCGACGCCGAGGAGGAAGCGGTTGTTCGACATGGCCTGCAGTGTCGCCGCCGTCATGGCGGCGCAGGCCGGGGTGCGGGCCGACATCTGCATGATGCCGGTGCCGGCTTTGATCCTGCTGGTGCGGGCCAGCACCCAGGCGATCGGCGTGACGGCATCCGTGCCGTAGGACTCGCCCGCCCACACCGACGTGTAGCCCAGCCGCTCGGCCTCCAGCACCAGGTCCATGCGCGGGCCGCCGGCCTCTCCCGCATATCGAAGCAGTATTCCCAGCCTCACGGGCACTCCTTTACGTTTTCGTCCTGCAGGTAAGCAGCAACCTGCAAGGGACGACGAACTTTGTTAGGGAAACTCTGATCAAGTCTCAGGCTGTCGTTCCCGCGCAAGCGGGAACCCAGGGTAGTCAAGCACTTCTGGATCCCCGCTTGCGCGGGGATGACATTAATCAGAGGTTCCTTAGCCAATTCCGCAAGCCTCAATAGGCGAGCGCGCTCAGCAAGATCGCTCTCCGCCTCGAACCACCGTGACGCGTGAGGGCCAGCAATGCCACCAGTTTGCCCCATCGGGGGTTCCGAGGAAGTCAATAAAGCGATTGTACCGCCGGTGTCGCAGCGCACCCGATAGAACACGCGTATTGTCCAGCAGGCTGTTGAAAAAGCGGTTCGCGCATTCTCCCTCTCCCCTTGCGGGAGAGGGTCGGAGTGAGGGGAGGAAAAACAACACAACGAAAGCATCAGGTTGCAGCAATGCATCGGCCCGCTTCACCCTCACCCCCGCCCTCTCCCGTCAAGGGAGAGGGAGTTTTTCAACCGCCTGCGAGGGCGGCAGTTGGCGTGGTGGCTGACACGCCATCAATGAATCGCCGAGCACCCTCCAGCGATCGCACCGATGGCGGTGTCGCAATCCGCAACGATCGTCGCAATCTGCGCATCGGTATAGAACTCGTGGAGATTCATCCACACTTGCGACGCTGCGCCGGTGGCGCCGCTCGCGCGGTCCATGCAGCGATAGTGCAGAAGGTAGTTCGTCTTGAACTCGACGGCCAGCGCAGCCGAGTGCTTCGAGTGGTTGAACGAGGCGGTCTCCGCCACGGTTTTGCCGGGCAGCGGAGCGGGCGCGTCGATCTGGCTCGCGAGCTCGGCGCCGGTCAGGAAGATGCGGTCGATCGGAACGTTGTTGATGCCCAGGCGCACCCAGCCGTTGTATGGATCGTCACCATGCGCGAGATTGCGATCGACGGTAAAGAACTCCGCACGGCTGTGCATCTGGCCGCTGAAATTCGACCTGCCGTGACGCACGGGGATGTTCACCGTGCGCAGCACGGCCGCCAGGAATCCGTCGGTTCCCCAGCAGCCGTGCGTGGTGTGGCGGCGGCCGGGCAGCGGATAGATCATCTTGTCGACCAGGGGCAGCCCGCGATAGCCGTAGATGTACTCCCACTGGTCGGCCTGGGTGGCGAAAGGTCCGCCTACCGTGTCATACATATAGCCCGTGATGTGGATCAGGTTGGCGCGACACCAATCCGCCACTGCCTGGATCGTCGACCAGGCGTTTGCCTTGACTAGCGCCTGCGACGTCAGGAAATCGTACGAGATCGACGGGCTCCAGTGCGTCGCCGCGCCCATGGTGCCCAGCTCGAAGCTGTGACCGCTGCTGGGCGAGAAGCTCAGAAGCTTGCGCATGTCGAACAGATGCGTGAGCGCCTCGGCGGTGGCCGACGAAAGGCGCCACGGAACGCGGCCGTTGGCATCCAGCCACAGCGACTGCACAGCGTGCGCGAGGAAAATCTTCCACGCGTCGCAGCGGCTCATGAACCGGTCGCTGGTCAGGGCCGGCGGGCCGGCGATCGGAAGCTCCACGCCGGTCTCGCGCATGTACAGGAATTCGCGCAGGTGCAGCTTGTCGGCCTCGGACCAGGCGTCATACGCACGGGTGCCGGCACTGTCGACAAACACCAGCGCCGCGCGGATCGCCGCACTACGCAGCAGCGCAAGATACTTCTCGAAGCGGAAGTACGACTGGAACGAGATGGTTGCGCCGTTCGCCGGCGTCAGAAAGAACGACGTTGCGGTCTCGGCCTGCCACCAAAGATCGTAGCCGCTGGCGCCGACGTTGCCGGTGTCGACGTCGAGCGTATAGGTCTGCGGCACCGAGATGTTGGACCGGTTGAGCTGTATGGCGCCATCGGCACCGTAAACCACCAGCCGGCGCACCATCAGCGTGTCGCCCGCCTCGACCGCCAGCTTGGCGTAGCGGCCCTGGCTGGTCTTGCAATACAGAATCTGCTCGCGCAGCGCGGGCCGCTCCACGCGCCGTGCAACGAACGGGGCTGCGCGAATCTCATCGAACGTGATGTCGTCGAAGCCCCGGCACAGATGGAACGTGGCGGCATTGCGAGGCTCGATGTAGTGCACCCCGGGCGAGATGCCGTGCCACCAGAAATCCGCGCCCGTCGACGACTCGCGCGCCTCGTCGAGGTCGCAGCTGAAGGAGCTGCGGATCCTGATGTTGCTGGCGATCTTGATGATGCAGCCGGCCGGGTTGTAAACGGTCAGCCGTGTAATCATCAGGTCGTCCCCCGACTGCACCTGCAGCTTGGCCAGATTGCCCTGATTGGTGCGCGCAAACAGAATCCGATCCCGCAGCACCGCGCGGCTGATCCGCGCAGACGAGTACGACGCCGTGCGGAGAGTCTCGAACGTGATCAGATTGAACTCGATGGTCGCGTCTTCCATGGCTCCTCCCGTGAAGGCGGTCGAACCCTAGCACGCCCGGCATGAGCGCTCAATCTGACGAATGTCATAGTATGACCAGGCTGCGTTCATTTCCTCATGCCGGCCTCCCGAAACGCCGCCATCAACAGATTCCGCAGCCAGCGATTCGCCGGATCGGCCTCCGCGTTCGCATGCCAATACAGATAAGCGTCGTAGTTCGGCACCTCGAGCGGGAAGGGCAGCACGCGATTGCGGAACAGTCGATTGACGATCCGCGCATAGCGCTCCGCCATCGTCAGAATCAGATCGGTCTCGCTCACCACGCGGCACGCCGCGAAGTAGTGCTGGCAGCGCAGCCGGATCCGCCGCTTCAATCCGTGCCGGCTCAACTCGTAGTCCTCGACACCGAAGCCGCGGCGCCGGGAGCTCACCAGGATGTGCTCCTGCGACAAGTAGGTCTCCAGATCCAGCTCGCGCTTGACCGCCGGATGGCGCGGCCGCGCGACGACGACCAGGCGCTCGGCGTTGATAAGCTGCCGTCGCACCTCATCGGATAGTGCCAGGCGAACGTCGATCGCCGCGTCGAGCGTGCCCGCCGCGAGCTCCGTCTCGAGCTGTTTGCGTTCGGCGCGTACGATCGCGATGTCGATGAACGGCGCGGCGCGCGTGACGGTCCGCAGCAGATTCGGGCAGCACGGTCAGCTCGCGCACGTCGCGCATGCCCACCGTGAAATGCTTGCGTGCGGTCGCGGGATCGAAACGGTCGACGCGCTTCAACGTGGCCTCGAAGCCCTGCAGCGACTGGCGCACCGGATCGATCATCACGCGCGCCAACGGCGTCGGGATCATCGCCTTGCCCTGCCGCATGAACAGCGGATCGTCGAACAGCTCGCGCAGCCGCCCGAGCGCATGGCTGATGGCCGGCTGCGTCAGGCTCAGCCGCTTGCTCGCACGCGTGATGCCGCCCTCCGTGTAGATCGCATCGAAGACGACGAACAGGTTCAGGTCGATTCTCGATAGATGAACGGTTTTCATGTTTGAGCATTCGATCAATTCATTTCCTGGATCATAGCCGGCGTGCTACTTTGCCTCAATCGATTCACCGAACCGGGCGGCACAATGGATCTCGGACTATTCGAACCGCACCAAAGAGCTCATGGCGCGCCTGTCGGCGTTCATGGACGAGCACATCTATCCGAACGAAGCCAGGTTCGAGCACGAGGTCGCGCAAGGCGACCGCTGGCAGCCGCTCGCGCTGATGGAAGACCTCAAGCGCAAAGCGCAGGCACAGGGATTGTGGAACCTGTTCCTGCCGCACGGGAGCACGGCACGGGGTTGAGCAACTACGAGTACGCGCCGCTCGCGGAAATCATGGGACGCGTCGAATGGGCGTCGGAGGCGTTCAATTGCTCCGCGCCGGACACCGGCAACATGGAAGTGCTGCTGCGCTATGGAACCGAAGAGCAGAAGCGGGCATGGCTCGAGCCCGCTGCTCGCGGGAGAGATCCGCTCCGCTTTCGCGATGACCGAGCCGGACGTCGCATCGTCGGACGCGACCAACATCGCCAGCCTCGATCCGGCGCGACGGCGCCCACTATGTCCTGAACGGCCACAAGTGGTGGGCGACCGGCGCCATCGATCGCCGCTGCAAGCTCCTCATCTTCATGGGCAAGACCGACCCGGACGCGCCGCGCCACGCCCAGCAGTCGATGATCCTGGTGCCGATCGATGCGCCAGGCGTCAAGGTCGTGCGTCACCTGCCGGTGTTCGGCTTCGACCACGCGCCGCACGGTCACGCCGAGATCATCTTCGAGCAGGTGCGCGTGCCTGTCGCCAACCTGCTGCTGGGCGAGGGACGCGGCTTCGAGATCGCGCAAGGCCGGCTCGGACCCGGCCGGGTCCATCACTGCATGCGGTTGATCGGGCTGGCGGAGCGTGCGCTGGAGATGATGTGCCGCCGCACACGCGTGCGCGTGACCTTCGGCAAGCCGATCGCGGAGCAAACGGTGACTTTGGAGCGCATCGCCGAAGCGCGTATCCTCATCGATCAGGCGCGGCTGCTGGTGCTGCAAACCGCACGCACGATGGACAGCGAGGGAAACAAGGTCGCCGCCAAGCAGATCGCCATGATCAAGGTTGCCGTGCCGAACATGGCGACGCGGGTCATCGACTGGGCGATTCAGGCATATGGCGGCGGCGGTGTCGCAGATCCGTTTCTCGCCGGCGCGTACGCGTGCGGCTCGCGCGCTACGGCTGGCGGACGGGCCCGACGAGGTGCATCGCAACCAGATCGGCAAGATGGAGCTGGCAAGCCATCCCGTCAGCGCATAGCTGAAAACCAGACATTGGAACCAGTATCGCCGGTAGTGCGCGTTGCCATCCCCGACCGGCGGGGCTTGGCCGGGGCCGGTCGGCGGCGCCGCCGGGCGAAAGCGGATCCGGGCGCCCCCCGTGCTCCTGGACCCCTCCTTGCTTCGAAGCGCTTCATGCGGCTCCCTATCCAGATCGATGCCCGGCTACCAGACTAAGCGAGAGCGTGTCGCCATCGCGGGCGTTGACGATCTGGTCATCCGCTCGCTGCTCGATCGCGGGCAGTTCTTCGATCCGCTCGGGGAAGCCGATCGTATGGGCATCTCCTCGGCGGGGTGGCCATTGTTCGGTCTGCTCTGGCCGTCCGCCGAGCACCTGGCGGCGCGCCTGGCGCTCAGGCGTGTGTGCTTCGGTGAGCGGATCCTGGAGATCGGTTGCGGGCTCGCCCTGGCAAGCCTCGTCGGCCATCGCCGAGGTGCCGATGTGACCGCGAGCGATTGCCACCCTCTGGCCGAGCGCTTTCTGGAGGAGAACCTGCGTCTGAATCGTCTGGGACCGATGAAGTACCGGCACGGTCACTGGGGCGGCCTGGAGGCGCCGACGCCGGGACGGCAAGCCGCCTCGGCGCGTTGCGTCGTGCAAGGCGAATACGATCTGGTCATCGGCAGCGACCTTCTATACGAGCGGGATGCAAGCGCGGCTCTCGCGGGATTCATCGCGCGCCACTCGTCGCCGGCGGGAGAAGTGTGGATCGTCGACCCCGACCGCGGCAATCGGCCGGCCTTCAATCGGCACATGGCGGCCCTGGGCTTCCTGATGCGCGAAGAACGGCTCAACAGGCCGGCCTCGGCCGCAGCCGCCGCGTACAAGGGACGTCTGTTGATCTACCGGCGAGCTGCGCCAGTGCTCACGGTCGAAGGCGATTGCACGGGAGCCGCTGCCTGAGCTCGAGCCCCAGCGCCGAATAGAGCACCGGCTGCCCGGAAAGCCGGCAGCCGGCTCGCACGATCAGCGCTTCTTTACGGCGATCGAGTACTTGCCGGTACCCGAGCTCTTGTCGTAGTGCCGCACCTGGACGAAGTAGTCTCCGGCCATCAGCGAAGCGGAGATGCGCGGGTTGAGGCCAAGGCCGCTGTCGTCGTCTTCCTCGATCAGGGCGGTGGGGCTGTTGGGCCCGAACAGCTTCATGTAGACGTCGGTCTGGCCGACTGTGTCGATCACGTACACACCGTCCTTGTCCGCACGGAAGCGATACAGGTCCTCCTCGCCGGGCTTGCCGATCGCAGCCTCGAGGCGCGGTGCACCGACAGTCAGCGCCACAGCGCCAGGCAGGCCGGGCTGGCTCTTCGGGTACATCTTGGCGCCGGCGATGAACTCCTTGTCCATGCGCGAGAGCACATCGTTGGCGTGTGTCGCGACGTTGTTGAGCGTCCATTGCGCCGGAAAGGCATAGAGCATGATCGAGTCGGGGTCGAACTCGGTGCCATTGACGCTGTCCATCGAGTACTTGAAGAACACGTTGTGCCGCGTGGTCGCCGGGTCCCAGAAGTTGGGCGGGCCGGCCAGCGCTTTCAGCACGACGGGCTCGTTCCATTGAATCCCGCCGGCGGGGCTGGAGTGCTCGTGCGCCAGGCCGATGGCGTGGCCGAACTCGTGCGCAGCCGTACCGCCGTCGAGAAAACCCAGGTTCATCGTGGCCTGATTGGACGGCACGGTGCGCGCGTCGGTGCCGATGTTCGACCAGGCCCCGTCGTTCTGGTCGAATGTAATGCGAATTTCGGCGTCCGGAGCGTTGCCGAAATCGAACTTGAGGTTGGCTACGGCCGACCACCACGCCGCTTGCTCGCGCGCGGTAGCCTGCTCGGCCGCCGTGCCACCCATGAACCGCACTCGCAGCGTGGAGCCGTTGATCCAGCTCTTCCCCTTGGGTGCAAGGGCACGCACCCGGCCGCCGGGGCCTCGTGTCGTTTCACGGGGGCGCAGCAGATCACGCGGGAGGATGCGGTCGAAGCAGCATTTCGGTGCGGGCATGGTGAACTCCTCTTCAGGGATCGGACCGTGGGAAATTCAAACGCAAGAGTGATGGGAACTACCGCGCCGGTCATGAAACGCATAGCCTAACCTATCGGCCCTTACAAATCGCTTACGGATCCGGGCCGACTTGCATCCGGCGCGCGTCGGCTGCCTGCATGATTCACGAGGGCTCCGCAGCATGCCGAGCCGGGTTCCGACTCAGCTGCGGCTCGAACGGCGCAGACGCTGAGGTGATGCAACAGACTCCAGTCTGAGCGCCTATCATCGGGGCGACCGCTCCTGCGGTCGCTGTCCGCCGACATTCTTCGCGGCGGCGACAAGGCCGAGCACTGCCTTGGGGCCCTGATTTCTCGTGCACGAGACCTGTGCGAGTGTACCATCGGCGGACTTCATCTTCGTTCGTCATGCCGCGGACGGCGAATTCGTCCGGCGACGGAATGTCCGCGTGACATCTTGCGTCGGGATGGTCGAGCGCGACGCCACAGGCGGGTTCGGACGCAACCGGCCGAGCCGCTCCGGGACCTTGGTCTCATTGACAGGAGGTGTTGCTTGCCCCACCCTCGCGGCGGGACGAGCCCGCCTCAACGCCAATTCTGTCCCAACCCACCGTTTCTTTCTCTCCAACCAACGAACGAGGTAGTGCATGAACGCAACGAGAAGTCTGCGGGTGCTCTGGGCGCCGCTCATCGCGTTGTTCGCGATGGCGTGCCCGGCGCTCGCGCAGGCCCAGACGGCAAAGCAACCCAACATCATCATGATCATGGGCGATGACATCGGCTGGGCCAACATCGGCGCCTACAACCAGGGGATCATGGCAATGAGAACGCCCAACCTCGACAGGTTGGCGTCCGAGGGAATGCGTTTCACCGACTACTACGCTGAGGCGAGCTGCACGGCCGGACGCGCCAACTTCATCACTGGCGAGCTGCCGATCCGCACCGGCCTGACGACGGTGGGGCAGGCCGGGTCGCCGATCGGGATGCCGGCGCAGGCGCCGACGATCGCGACGGCATTGAAATCGATGGGCTACGCCACCGGCCAGTTCGGCAAGAATCACCTGGGCGATCTCAACCAGTTCCTGCCGACCATGCACGGCTTCGATGAATTCTATGGCTACCTCTATCACCTGGATGCGATGGAGGACCACTGCCACCCGAACTACCCGCAGGCGCTGCAGGGAGACGGTAGGCCCGCGCAACATGGTCCATTCGTGGGCGACCAATGTCGATGACCCGACCGTGCAACCGCGCTGGGGTAAGATCGGCAAGCAGAAGATCGAGGACGCCGGCGAGCTTTGTCCCAAGCGGATGGAGACCGTGGACGACGAGATCCTCGACCACGCCCTCAAGTTCGTCGACAAGGCGCGCAAGGACGGCAAGCCGTTCTTCCTCTGGCTCAACCCCACGCGCATGCACGTTGTCACGCATCTGTCACCTAAGTATGAAGGGATGCGTAACTCCGAGAACAACTGGTCCATACAAGAAGCCGGGATGGCGCAGATCGACGATATCGTCGGCTCGGTGATGAAATATGTGAAGGACGCCGGCCTCGAAGGCGACACCATCGTCGGCTTCACGACCGACAACGGCGCCGAGAACTTCACCTGGCCAGACGGCGGCCAGACGCCGTTCGCCGGTGGCAAGGGCACGGCCCTCGAGGGTGGCTTCCGTGTGCCGATGATCCTGCGCTGGCCGGGCAAGGTGCCGGCGGGCAAGGTCCAGAACGCGATCATGTCCGGCCTGGACTGGTTCCCGACGCTCGTCGCGGCAGCCGGCAACCCCAACATCACCGATGAGCTGCTGAAGGGCAAGCAACTCGGTGATCGCACGTACAAGGTGCACCTGGACGGCTACAACCAGATGGATCTGATCACCGGCAAGGGCCCATCGGCACGCCACGAGATCTTCTACTTCACCGAGGGCACGCTTTCGGCGGTGCGGATCAACGACTTCAAATACCGGTTCACCGATCAGCCGCAAGGCTGGCTGGGCGGAACGATCAAAGTCGACTGGCCGATCCTGACCAACCTTCGCCTCGACCCGTACGAGCGCACCGGCATGCCGAGCGGGGCCAACGGGTCGATCGCGTACTACAACTGGTTCCTTTACGAGTTCTGGCGCTTCCAGTTCGTGCAGAAGGAAGTGGCGAAGGTCGCGCAGACGGCGATCGAGTTCCCGCCGATGCAGCCGGGCGCGAGCTTCAACCTCGAGGCCGTGAAAGCTCAGATCGAGAAGGCGCGGGCGGCACACGGGCAGTAGGTTTCTTTCACCAGCCAACTCCACGCCGCGCTGTTCGCTACATGGCGAGCAACGCGGCGCACTCGCAGAGCGTTGGTGGAACGCGCCATCTCGGACGCTAAGCCGCACACAGGAGGTGAGGCCCCATACCCTGGGCACTTGGCTAGGAACTACCGTACACTCTCACATACCTACGTCACTTGGTCGCTCTTCCGGTGTCTTCTTTGCGCCGGGCGCGAGAGTCGCACACATGCCGACAGACCAAGGGAACATGCGGTCCACAGCGGATTGGCTCAGGGCACTTGGCCTCGACAAGTACGTCGAGCTGTTCTCCGAGCAAGAGATCGATTTGGATCTGTTGCCCGAGCTAACCGATGAAGACCTCGAGAAGCTGGGGATTCCGTTGCAACCCTTGTGGATGTTCTTTTTTCCACTTGAGAATCTTTACCAAGTTGTCTATAATATACCCTAATAGCCCAGGACGCATTTCATGAAAGCTACTATATAATACCTCCTCTCGTTTTTTCTCGCGCTCTGAAATTACTTTGTGTTCAATTATTAATCCCCTATCAATTAAATCACTCTTAGTTGCAACTAAATTAATACCCGTTAACCCTAAGCAGTGTCGGGCCTCATTGATAATGTCGTCGTCGTCTGTATATAATTCCCTTTTAACAATTCCGGCCCCAGTTATAGCGGTCCAAAGTAAATCCGACATCGCATCAGAGATTTTTGAGATATTATCAAAGTAACAAAGATAATGACCTACTATTACATGCGCGGCCTCTTTCGTATTAGATGGTAAAGTTACAACTAAAGTTGCGCTAGGGTCAACAATCCATCCTATTAGCTTTTGACGTGTAGTCTTTGCAGTACCACCCTCTCCGTGTAACATCAAAGCTGCCATGAACTATGCCGTAATAAAACAGGGAAATGATATAGCACTGAAATAATAGCTTGTTATCTGGATTTTCAGAAAGACGCATTAGATTAATGAACTTATCAAAAATGTCGCTCGGGTAGTTTCTATCTGGAAAAACTTGAGCTCTTTGATGGCTGAGTCTTTTGAATATTGGAGGCGCATAAATTATATTCCAACCTTCAGGCGTAACTTTTACTGCTTGCCAATCTTTATTTACCAAATCATAGTAAATTGTTTCATCTTCAGTTTTGGCCACACGCAAGTAAAGTTGCTTAGGTTCTTTCTTACTAAATATTGCTTCACCCTCTATTACACGTAAAGCGCTATTCAATGCCTCACTGCTTAAAATATCTCCTATTGAATTGTCTGACTTGTTTTCTTGTTTAGTAGCATCATAGTATAACTTTGATACCCAATTTTTGAATCTCTTATTTTTAATAGGAATGACTTCTACATGTTCATCCACTTTAATTGCTGCAAAAGGCTGACTTAAGTTATCAAGAAAAAATTCCTCACAGAATTTCTTCACTAACCGAATTGCCACACCTGCAGAGGATTTCTCCCTTTCCTTATCACTTTTAGTATCAGTTTCTTGCTTTACTTCAACTAACTTGAGAAGTTCGGGATAATCTTTTGCTACAATAATTTTTAGACTATCAATTTTATCTTTATCAAGACCGCTTTCCTCTGCCGCATTTTGTAAGTTCTTAAGAGTCTTTAAAGCTTCTTTAGCAATATCTATAGTAATTAGGCGATTCTCACCTAGAAAGACTTGAAAGATGGAATCTAACTTTTGGAACTTTGTTATTTTCAATTCTCTTAGTGCATCATTGATTTCGATTTCCTCAATGGGAGGCGAGGGCATTATTCACTTTCCTCCTTTGGAAAAATTCGCTAATTTTCGTTTGTCGGGAGACTTTTACTCTGTCAAACGGGCGACTGGCAATGAATCCCAAGTCTGCCAGACTAGTTTGTCCTTTTAAATGTTTATAGCCGGGACTAGCCTTACCAGTAGTAACAACAATCTTCATCTTCTTTTTTCCTCCTAAATTTCCAGTCTACGAATTAAAATGCCATTTTCAGTACTTTCCACCACGACGTGCGCATCATCCGTAAGCCCGTGTTCGAGTGCAACTTTTTTCGGAATCACCAGACAAGCAGAGCTATGGCCTGATGTCCAAATTTTTGTAACTAGTTTTGAATTCACAATGTCTATATGGAAGGGGTCGTACTTACTGTCCACGAAACGCCCAAAAAATTTTTTAGAAGAAGAATATTTGGAACAGTTTGACGGCCTAGATTGGACGCAACTTGTGTATCACGAGCGCTGGTTAATAGTTCTAATAGTCTGCTTCTATTATTATAAAACTCGTCATGTACCTGTAGGATTTAACCAACTAAAAGTGAAGTGCAATGAAGCTATACGAGCATTAGGCGAAGCATTAGGTAAACAAGAAATAATGTTTATTCCAGATTCGACCTTTCAATCAATTATTTACAGTGACCGTTGTAAAAAATATTTAAAAATAAAACAAATTAAAGTGGAAAGTAAAAAAGGGACGTTAGTAAAAAGAACTCAATTAGTCCCAAACAGCGAAAAAATTGAACAAGAAGTCAAAGCTAGAAAAATCGAAAACTTAACTTATAATGATAAGAGCATCACGTATCGCAACAAATATCGTCATATTCATTGTGATATGCCTGAGATTTCTGAATTTGTGAAGGTATTAGACAAATTGAGCAATCCAGTAGTTAGACGTGCTAGTGAAAATAACAAATAGAATTCTTATTTTTGTTTCTTTTCCAGTTCACTTAACCTTTGCCTCATTTTTTCATTTTCTTGTCTTAGCTGCTTAAGTTAACGCTGCAATTTCTTGATGCTTTTGTTCTACTACTGGATTTAATTTAGCTTCAAAGCTCATAGCTGTTGAGTCAAGTGTAGGATAGTCCAGAAATGTCAAATATTTCATGAAATCATCTCTATATGTGCGCTTTAGTTCTTCATTCTTAGTTGTATAGTAAGGAGATTTCGAGTGCCCAAAAACCATTCACCAAAAGTATCATTCCTAGTTTGATTAGTTATTTTTCTCTTTACAAATCTACGAAACGAGTGAAAGATTACTTTCCTGCGTTTGTATACTCATCTTCCTTCCTACTTGATAAATCTGCCAACTCTGTAAGATTTTAATCAAATTAAGCTATTTATTTTTCTTCTTTAGCTCCTCAACTTCTTGCGTCAGTTGCATAAACTTGTCAGTTAGGCTTCCAATTGCATCTGTATTCATAGAATCACGCTGTTTTAGTATTTCTATCTCTGTTTCTTTATCTGACAATTTTCCTTTTATAATATAATTTTCCTGTTTGCTCTTTTCTGTTAAATCTGCTAGCTGCTTTTGTAAGGCCAGTTTGTTGCCATTGATTGTTAAGCTATCGACACTTTTGAGATAATCCTCTAAAAGCTCATTTTCAGTTGGACGATAGTATGAATTGCTTATTCCTATATTATGTGAAAGAAGAGTTTCAATATTGATAGGCTTCATGCCTGAGATTTCACAGCGTGTTTTAAACCACTTACGTAAAGAATGATTGGCCTGATATGGATGCCGCTTTTTTCCTGGTTCTAATTTTTTTCTTAAACCTTGTGCCCAAATTGCTCTTTCCATGAGTCTCTTTATACCAAGAGATGATAGTTTTTTTGGTTTGGTGACTAGTCCTCTACCCTGTGCCACCCTTGTATCCCACAGGTCACGCATTATCCAGCTATCGTTGTTTATTTGCTCTCCGGATATTTCTCTATAATTCATCCAGTCCTTTAACGCTCTCAAAGATTCAGGAGATATAAAAGTAAAATATTCATCATCTTCTCCAGCATAAACAATCATTTTTGCAGCGACTGTTTCACCGTCTTTCTCAATAGGTCTTATATGTCCCCACTGAAGGTAGTCCCATGCTCCTAGACGGATTCCAGAAGAAGTCATTGCATAAACTATAGCTTTGATCCTTCTATCAGGGTATTCTATTAACTTTCTTATTTCTTCTAGTGTAGGAATTCTATCGTCTGCATATTTCCTGCCTTTTGGAAGTCCCCTAGTTATTTTCTTCCATGGAATTGATATGTCTGCCATCTCACAAAACAATTTGATACTTTTGATGTAATTTCTGATAGTAGCAGCAGTTATCTCTTTTCTATCTACTCTATCTTTTTGATACTGAACAAACTTGAGTATATTGTTTAGAACCCAACTGCTATTTTCTCTTCCTTTCTGAGCAAATATTCTTGCCCTATAGTCAAGTTCATTTGGACTTAGCTCCAGACCTATAAAGTCAAAGAACCTGGCTAATCTGGTTTTGTATCTATCCCTAGTCATCGGTGCTTTCATAGCATAAATATACAATGACCATGGGTCCAGAGCCTCTGCTTCAATAGCAGATTTTTCCGAGTTTTCCAATTTTCTTCTCTTTCACCTTATTTTTGGGAAAACCCACTAAAAAGCACTAATATCGTAACGGGCCCAGAGGGATTTGAACCCTCGACCAACTGCTCCGCAGGCAGACCATTCTATCCAAACTGAACTATGAGCCCAACCAGGTCAAGAGATTTATGTTACTAGCCGTAATTCCATGGTATAAATACCTTCTATTTCGGAGATAATTAGACGCCACAGTGACTGATATGCTTATGAATATGACTAGATAGATTCTCGCAAGCTTATTAAAGTAATGAGTGATAAATTGTGGTCTACTTGGCTATACCGTTTCTCAAGGCTATTCACGATCACGTCGTATTGTTCGATGGGGCGATGGGAACTCAAATCCAGAGTTCAAATCTAGGCCGACAAGACTTTCCAAATATGATGGAGGGATTTAATGATGGACTTGTTCTTACCAATCCTGAGTTAATCAAAAGAATACACAGAAGCTATCTTGTAGCGGGTGCAGACTGCATCGAGACAAATACATTTGGTGGCAATAAAATTAAATTGTCTGAATATGGATGCAAAGAACGAACCTTCGAGATTAATAAGAAATCAGCAGAGCTTGCTAGGGAAGTGTGTAACGAATTCTCACCCGCAGACAAGTACGTAATCGGTTCATTAGGTCCTACGGGCTTTCTTCCGAGCTCTAATGATCCAGATCTGGGACAGAAATCTCCTGACGAAATCAAAGAGGCATTCGTACCGCAGTGCGAGGGTTTGCTTAAGGGCGAAGTCGATGCACTGCTTATTGAAACAAGTCAAGATATTCTCGAGGTTAAACTGGCTATCGAAGCATGTCACCTAGCTATGCAGCACATGGGTAGGACAGTCCCTGTCATAGGTAATGTTACCTTAGATCAATATGGCAAAATGTTGTTGGGGACGACCGTCCAGGCAGCATATACGACCATTTGTGATATGGGTATCACTGTATTCGGACTGAACTGCTCAACTGGTCCTGTAGAAATGACACCTAGCATTAGATGGTTAAACGAGCAAGAGGATCTGTCCATCCTGGTTGTTCCGAATGCAGGAATGCCAGAAAATGTGAACGGTAAAGCAATTTATAAGATGAGTTCAGGAGAGATGGGACAAAAAATGAAGGAATTTATAACAAACTATAAATTTGTTCGAATAATTGGAGGTTGTTGTGGTACAACTCCTGCCCATATCTTAGAGCTCAGACATATAATAGACCGAAATGAATGAGAAATTAGGTCTCAGTATGATCTAAAGTTTTAGATTAGGCATCTCAATGATTGTCTACACTAAAAATAAATGACCAAAATCCCCCGCATAAGTTCTGCCTTTAAGGCAGTGGATTTGAGGCAAGAACCGCCTCCTCTGATCATAGGTGAACGACTTAACTCGCAGGGTTCTAGAAAGGCTAAGGAAATGGTTTTGAAAGGAGACTTTGACGGATTAGTTCGTCTTGCTGCTACACAAGTTGAAGATGGCGCACATTGCTTAGATGTCTGTGTTGCTACAACTGAGCGCTCAGATGAACTTGAATTTATGTCAAAGCTTGTAAAGAGAGTCAGTAATGAGATCGATGCCCCCCTAGTAATAGATTCAACTGATCCTAAAGTGATTGAAGCCGTTCTGAAGCTAACTCCTGGTAAGCCCATAATCAATTCGATCAATCTCGAAGGGGACGGGAGTAGATTTCATCTCTTAGCACCACTCATGGAAAAGTATGGGGTTCCAGCGATTGCAATGTGTATAGGTCCAAATGGTATGGCTAAGACTGCCGAAGAGAAGTTAAATACCGCAAGACTTCTTATTGATACTGGTAAGAGATACGATCTTAAGCCGTGGCAATTCATTTTTGATGTTTTAACATTCACCCTAGCTACTGGGGAAACAGAATTTCAAGATTCCGCCAAATCTACCTTAGATGGCATACGACTAGTCAAGGAAAACTTGCCGGATTCCTTTACAGTGCTGGGTTTGAGTAATGTTAGTTTTGGTTTACCAGTTCTTGCTAGGAAGATAGTAAATTCTGTATTTTTGTATCATGCCATAAAGAGTGGTTTGGATGCAGTCATCATAAACGCCAAGGATATCATTCCTTATTCAGACATTACATTAAATGAAAGAACGTTAGCTGAGAACTTGGTTTTCAATATCCATCAAAATGCCTTATCTGAACTAATCTCCTATTTTCAGGAGGGTAAATCTCTATCAAGGTCATCTGTAATTAGGAATAAAATTGAAGTAGACCCAAATTGGGATGCAAGCAAACGTTGCTATTTCAGGATCGTCAACAGGTTGGGTGATGGAATAGAAAAAGATGTAGTCAAGGCGATTCGCGATCATATCGATGGGGTTATTAGACCTATAAAAGGCGATGCTACCTTTGATAATGATAAGAACGAGCTAATAATTGATGGCTCGAAACAAGCGGTTCATGATGCCGCGGTCAGGACATTAAATGAAGTATTACTACCAGCAATGAAAGAGGTTGGGGACAAATTTGGTTCGGGCGAACTAATTCTTCCATTTGTATTGAAATCCGCCGAATGTATGAAAGCCGCAGTTGCAGAACTTGAGAAATATTTAATCAGAAAGGAAGGAGTTAGTAAGGGCAAATTGGTGTTATGTACCGTCTATGGTGATGTTCACGACATAGGCAAGAACCTGGTAAAGACTATACTCTCTAACAATGGATACACTGTTTATGACCTCGGGAAGCAAGTTCCAATTCCGAGAATTGTTGAAGGGATAAATGAAATACATGCAGATGCCGTTGGTCTATCCGCCCTCCTAGTTTCAACCTCAAAACAGATGCAGTATCTTGTCGAACACTTGAGACAAAACAACATTACGATTCCAATTCTTTGTGGAGGAGCCGCAATAAACAGTACTTATATTAATAGAATTGCGAAGGAAGGGGGAATCTACCAACCGGGTGTGTTTTATTGCAAAACTGCGTTTGATGGCCTAAAGGTCATGAACAATTTGATGTCTAGTGAGAGAGAAAGTTATATTTTGGAATGGAGGGAAAAACTAATTCATTGGGATGAAAAGAGGAGCAGGTTAGAATTGCCTGTTTCGGATTACAGAAGTGAAATAGTTCCTGTACAGCCTCCAAAACCACCACATATTAATCGGCGGATTAGGTTAGAGCCAAACCAATTACTTTTGGATGATGTGTGGAAATTCATTAATAAGAAATCACTTTTCGTTCTCTCATGGGGGATACGTGGTAGATCTGCTGGTGGTTTGCAGAAAGAGGCAGAGCAACTGCTAGATGAATGGAAGAAGAGGGTAATAGAGGAATCACTTTTTGAACCTAGGGCTGTCTACTGTTATTCTAGATGTCACAACATCAAGGATAAGCTTGCAGTTGATCTGCCTAATGGTGATGGACAGGTCATATTCGACTTCCCACGTTCTTCAAGAGAAAAGCACCTCTGTTTGACAGATTATTTTGGAGAGAATGACTTGGTAGCGTTTCAGGCGGTAACCGTGGGATCAAGGGTACAAAATGTGATTGATGAATGGAACAGCGAGGATAGATATACTGATGCGTTCTACTTACATGGACTTGCTGTAGAGACTGCTGAAGCATTGGCCGAATGGGTAAACTCTAGAATCAAAGACGAATTAGGCATTGGACCTAGACGTGGCCTGAGGTATAGTTGGGGTTATCCTAGTTGTCCTGACATTTCTCAGCATCATTTGGTTTGGAAAATTTTGGATGCCACAAAATCCGGTATGAGTTTAACTGAAGCTGGACAAATAATTCCTGATCAATCAACTGCCGCTATCGTCGTCCACCATCCAAAAGCCGAGTATTTCACACTCTAGAAATTTTCGACTATTTCCTTTGGCGAGGAGTTAAATAGGCCTCTTCCCAGTCGGATTGACTGCAATTCTACGGGTTTTCGAAGAATAGATGGTGTTAGATACTTGTTGTAGATAAGACGGATTTGTTTATGTTTTCCTTTAAAGCCAATCAAAAGAGGAGCGCATACTAATTTCGAATCATTACTAACCGCACATGAATTAATGTGTAATTTCGAAAGCTGATTTAGAGTATTGGTATAATTCTAGTAAATATTAACTATGTATCAAAGAGTAACAATCATAAACTGTAATTACGCTTTTTGATACAACTTGATTTACCATCTACTCTCACGGAATATGCTCGTTTCAAGTGTCGATGGTAACCGGCTGCGGCGCTATATGGTTCTTGATTCTTTATTTGCTTATATATTTTTGATTGAAGTACAATGACTATAAATGATTTCGTTATTGCTTGCGCCTTAGACAAATCTCCTGCTTACTTTACTTACGATAAGGAAACTATGCTTATAATTATATCTCAGGAAAATGCTAAAGCAGAACTTAATGATTTTGGCGAAATAGAACCGTTCATGGAAGCGCTGATTTCCCACGAATCTATACACGTAGTAATTGGAAAAATGGAAAGTACTGCTGCATCTGACTCTCTTGATGATATCGAGATTATTGTGGAACGTAACGGCACTAAATTTCAGGTTACATTAAATAATATACTTTTTGCCCGGGATATGTCAGGGATAGTTCTTCCATAGCCTATATGCCACGATTATTATCATTTTATATTTTGGTAGATAACAAGTTGACAAATGAGTAAATTTCAAAGCTCTTCGATGCTAAGAAAACTTGCAAATAATTCCTATAGATCTATTGATAACGGAGCCTATGAAACCGAAAAATATACGTCCAAAACTCATCAATCTTTAAGTTTGCATGCCCCCATCATTTCGTGTTCACATGCACCTATAATTGCTGAAATCAAGTTTGCCTCGCCTTCAATCGGCCTAATCGGGTCAGTTGACGTAGGCGATGCTAAACAAATTGCGGCCACAATGATATCTGCTGGAGCCATAGGGCTCTCTGTTCTAACTCAACCCTTTCTCTTCAACGGCTCGATAGAAACCTTGTCTATTGTGAGAAAGGTGTCAGCTCTCCCATTAGTTATGAAAGACATCACAGTCAGTGAAGTACAAATTGACGCTGCAAAAGCACTTGGCGCTGATTATATCTTGCTAATAAAGGCCATATTTGATCAGCATTTGGCTGAGGGTAGCATAGAGAGATTTGCCGAATATGCAATGAAGAAGGACGTCCGGATAATTTTCGAAGTACACACAGGGATAGAATTTGAAGAAATCTTGACAGTTAACAAGAATATACATGCAATTATAGGAATCAACAATCGTAACTTAGAGAGCCTCGAAGTTGATATTCATAATACCGAAGCGTTACTTACAAAGTATGCTAAGGGAGAAAATATAGTTGTTAGCGAAAGTGGCATAGTCGAAGCTAGTGATATAAGGCGTTTGAGAAATGTAGGTGCTGACGCTTTTTTAATTGGCACCAGCATAATGGCAGCAGATAATGTTGGAGCTAAACTGCGCGAGCTTTATTTGTCACTATGACCACCGCAACCTTCAAAATATCATGTGTTAGAGATAAGATAGATGTCCAGACTGCTATCTGATTCTCAAATAAGGGGAAAATTTGGAAGGTATGGCGGTAAATTCATTCCCGAAACACTTGTTCCTGCAATAGAGGAGCTTGAATCCGCATATGAAAAATATCATAGTCAACCTGAATTTTGTGAAGAACTAAGTCAGTATTTGAGGAATTATGCAGGACGACCTACACCACTATATTATGCCAGAAATCTCACCAAATATGTTGGAGGGGCGAAGATCTTACTGAAACGAGAGGACCTATTGCATGGTGGTGCTCACAAAATTAACAATACGCTGGGCCAGGCTCTGCTCGCAAGAAATATGAATAAAAGGAGGGTCATTGCAGAAACCGGAGCCGGTCAACATGGCGTAGCGACTGCAATTGCTTGCGCAGTCTTGGGCCTGGACGCAGAAATCTATATGGGTTCAAAAGACATGAGCAGACAAAAAATGAACGTTTTTAGAATGGAGTTATTGGGAGCAAAAGTTCATCCGGTTACCTCAGGAACACAGACTCTAAAAGATGCTATTAACGATGCATTACGCGACTGGATCACAAATGTGAGGAATACGTACTATCTCATAGGCTCGGCAGTGGGTCCACATCCGTATCCGACAATCGTTCGGGATTTTCAAAGTGTTATTGGAAGCGAAATAAAGGATCAAATGATTAAAGCGTACCAGCAACTTCCAGATGCAGTTGTTGCATGTGTCGGCGGTGGAAGCAATGCGATAGGAAGTTTTCATCAGTTTATTAACGAATCAGATGTTTTGCTGTATGGGGTTGAAGCTGGTGGAAAGGGAATCAGGTCCGGAGAGCACTCGGCGTCCCTTTGTGCTGGTTCTGAGGGGATATTACACGGCATGAAAAGCTATCTGTTGCAGGATCAATACGGACAAGTACTTGCCACTCATAGCATTTCAGCTGGATTGGATTATCCAGCCGTTGGTCCTGAACACGCTTATCTGAAAGACGTCAATCGGGTTAAATATGTGACTTGTAATGATGACGATGCGATTAATGCCTTTTTATTCTTATGCAAGTACGAAGGTATTATCCCTGCATTAGAGTCCTCGCATGCGCTGTCATATGCGATTAAAATCGCAAAGAAATTAAATAGCACTTCATATGTTGTGGTTACTCTTTCAGGGCGCGGAGACAAGGACATGGATATAATAATGAACTATGCTAAGGCAAGAAATTCTAAGCAGAAATATCTCTTCAAAAAGAATCGGCTTTAAGCGTCTATTAATATATTCAGATAGAAAATTGATGGTTGATTTTGGATCTGTGTATAATTGCTGATCGATAACTAGGAATGATTAAGTTTTTACGATGGAATATTAGGTCTAGCCGCATTCGCATAAAGGAAGCTGATATTTTTCCTTCCACGAAAAGCGCATACCTGACACTGGTGATGAATGTACTATCTTAGTTGATGATGATACTGTGAAAGAAAGAGAGTTAAAAGATCTGTTTGTCAACGCAATAAACTCCGGTCATATCCAAGGCAATATTTTTGATCTAAGAAGAAATTACGACTTTGTAAATGAGAAAATACTTGTAAAAAATGAATACTATTTCAGAAGTTTTGATCTCGTTGTAGTGAGAATCTTAAAAGGCGAAAATCTAGCGTCCTCTTGTCTTTCAATGCAAGAATGCGAAAGTTTTAATGATATCTTAGTTAGAAGAAAACTACTAAGCCAGTTTGCTAGAATTGAAAGGTCCAGGATAGACCATATCCATTTCTATCCAGTTGAGCTAAAATCTGATGATGATGTGTTAGATGAGCGTCTTCCTAATCAAATACTTAATGCAATATTGACTTTCGGCAGATCTATACTTGTTTTAGATGAGAATCATTCCAAAAGGGTCGTGCATGATCGTATGCTAAGTCTATTCCCAAGCACTATTGTGGGCTATACAGGCAAGGACGATTGCTTTGAAATGCTCTACTCCTATGATAGATTTGTAGCAAACACTTTCTTTGATATGCCAAGGAGACAAATCGCAAGGGTCTTATTTGAAAATGGGCTAGGGAATAAGGTCGGTAAAATGCATAAGGTCATTTCGATAGTTCAAAAAATTAACCAGAAAATAATCTTTAACGAGATGTTTAATGGGGAATTAGATTTGTCCCCAGAGGAACTCGAATTCATAGCGAAACTTTCAGATTATCGAACTAGGTCTGAAAAAAAAGAGGTAAGAGATTTGATTAGGGAGTCGATGAACAACAAGATTACAGAATATTTCTGACTCGAATGGGTAAGTCATGCTCGCGAGGATAATTAATATTACATATGCGGTAATCTATTCTGTGGAAACCATGGAAAGTGCCATATTCTTGGACCAAACAAAATTATCTGCTAGGTACATTCCTAATGAACTTCCGCATCGTGAAAAACAAATTGAAGAAATTTGCCATGTTTTCATAGGGCCTTCATCTCCAGACGATTGTCCGTTGACTGTATTGCAGATTTTAGGATCAGCTGGCATAGGAAAGACATCCACAGTCCTAAAGTGTTCAAAGGTGCTTGAACAACATTTCGATAGGAACAGGCTGCCACTAGTAACGGTTTACGTGAATCTGAAACTGCAAGGCGGCAATAAATTTGCAATATATAGGTATCTCCTAGAAAAACTAGGACCAGATATTCCATCACAGGGGGTTAGCGCAGAAGAGATGTTGAGGTACTTGCTGCGTTACCTACGCGAAAGTAAAAAATACGCCTTGATAATACTTGATGAAATTGACTATCTAATAAAAAATACGAAGGACACTGGAGTAATTTATGATCTCACTCGTCTTAATGAATTTGAACCTGGCTCTCCGTGTAACATAAAAATGGTTATTTTTATCGCAAGGAGTAAGGAATTTTACGGCAAACTGGATCATGCAGAGCTCAGCTCTCTTGGAAGAATACCGATGGAATTTCCTCAATATACACTTAAACAGGTCAGTGATATACTAGATAGAAGATGTTCCGAAGCTTTTAAACCGAAGGCCATTGGCTCCGATATTATAGACGAAGTTGCAAAGATTACTACCTCATCTATGATTCACGGCGACATAAGATTTGCACTAGATCTACTTGCCTATTCAGGTAAGCTGGCAGAAACTCAAGGAACTGGTCGAATAACCATAGACCAGGTTAGACAAGTTTACTCACAGATTCATCCTGCGGCCGCAACCGTTAATCTAGATGCATTACCACCATCTCAGGTTTATACCCTAATGGCAGTAATCAGGACGATCAGAGCAAAGAGAAAGCCTTATGTCGAACTCAAGGAAATCCGTCTCAGTGCTTTAGATGTCGCCGAGGAATTCAAGTTGAAGAAATTAGAGATTGAAGATCATCTAGATAATTTGTGCTCCAAGAAAGTTATAGACATAAGGTCATTGAAGGAAATCGGGATAGTGGGAGCATCATTCAGAGATCTCGAACCGATGCTCCTTCACAAAATCAAGCATTATGCAGAGAACAAGTTGTGAGATTGAATAGTAGACGAACTAGTAAAGAAATAATAGAGCAAGGCCTTGGTACACTAGGAAAGATAAAAATCCTAAAATCGCTAGCAGAAAATGGGAGAATGCTAACCATTTACGTGTTACATAACAAAACTCGGCTAAAAAGAGAGGATATTAAGCGTAATCTTAACGACTTGATGGAGATAGGATGGGTAAAGGAGACCAGAATGGCAAACAAAATGTACGCTTTAGATTTACAGAACGAGTATGTAATCCAAATTGTATCTTTCTTTAGAAATGTGGGCTACATTGACTAATTGTAAGTATTGGCATAGTCCGTGAATATAAAGGACCTAATCAGATCTCCGTATTTTTGGTAAAATTTTCGATCACAAATTTGTCTTGGATTCTAGTATATTTCAATAGTCCTTCTCGCTTGTGAAATCAACTGAACCATGACTTTTTAACGATAGAAGTAACTCTCTGATTCAACCGATATTGTAACTTTTCTGACGGCTGCGCAGGAAGCTCCCAAGTATCCGCATAAACATGGTCAATCGAAAGTATTCGTATGTACGACGAATCTCAGTGATAAAAATAAAATAAAAAAGGAATAAAAGGGCCATCAGCTAAAACGTGATGTGCAGTCGATTAAGAAGCAGGTCGATGGACCAAAATTTATTTTCGTGACTGGAGGTGTCATGTCTGGCATTGGTAAGGGCGTGATAACCTCGTCGACAGCCAAATTGTTACAGCTATCCGGCTTCAAAGTTTCATGCATAAAGATCGACCCATATGTAAATTGTGACGCGGGGACCATGAACCCAATTGCACACGGTGAGGTCTTTGTGACCGATGATGGTGGAGAATGTGACATGGACTTGGGTAATTACGAACGATTTCTCGATATAGCGCTATCTAAGGATCATAACCTGACTACTGGAAGAGTCTATTTAGACGTAATTCGTGCAGAAAGACAAGGAAAATATCTAGGCCAATGCGTTCAGATAATACCGCATATTACGGACGCTATCAAGAATCAGTTACGAAAAATCGCTAGTAGAGAGTGTTTAGACATCGTCGTGGTTGAATGTGGTGGAACGGTAGGAGACATAGAAAGCCTACCCTTCCTTGAAGCTCTCAGGGAGCTAGAACTCGAAGTCGGACGCGCGAATACTCTCTTCATACATGTGACTCTTGCGCCGATCCTTGATGTAGTAGGTGAACAAAAAACTAAGCCTACCCAGCATAGCGTGCAAGAATTAAGAAGAATAGGAATTCAACCAGATATCCTCGCTGTCAGATGTAAAACAAAGATTACGTCTGAAGCAAGACGAAAGATATCCTTATTTGCAAGCATAGAAGAAAATTCCGTTATATCTTGCCACGATGCGCCGTCAATATACAAGGTTCCTGAATTGTTGGAGAGTCAGGGAATGCTAGGGGTGATTGCTGAAAAACTACACTTAAACAATTGTACGCCTAGGTGGCTTAATTGGAGATCTGTCACAAAGTCGTTCCATACATACGAAGGTTCAATAAAAATCGCAATTGTGGGAAAGTATGTTTCTCTTCCTGATAGCTATGTAAGTGTCTACCATGCCCTATCACACGCGGGAGCCAGTATCGGAAAAAAGGTCGAAGTTGACTGGATCGAATCGGAAAAGCTTGAGGACCACAATGGTGCAAGAGGCTTAGATCATCTTAGGAGTTACAATGGTATTTTGGTCCCTGGTGGGTTTGGAAAAAGGGGAAGCGAAGGCATCATAAACGCAGCCAACTTTGCTAGGCTAGAGAATATTCCATATCTAGGAATCTGTTTCGGTTTTCAGCTTGCAATCGTAGCAATTTTGCGTAATCTTTGCTCGATAGAGAATGCAAATTCTACCGAACTTGATCCTGACACAGAGGATCCTGTAATAGAGTATATGCCTGAACAGAGGGCAACTACGGAACTTGGAGGATCTATGAGGCTTGGAAGTCACGAAATAAATTTAGTCCCAATGACCGTAGCTGTAGATATCTATAAGAGCGTCAAGATATATAGAAGACATAGACATCGCTATGAATTTAATCAATATTACAGGAAGCTATTGCTAGAAAATGGTCTAGCCTTGTCTGCATTTTCCGACAACGGCAAAAGGCTAGAAATTATCGAAATTCCAAAACATCGTTTTTACTTCGCCTCCCAATACCACTCCGAATTTAGTAGTAGACCTGGTAAACCCGAAGAGGCATTTGTCGGGTTTGTTCGTGCTGCATCTCTTAAATCTTGAGTTCAAATATATGTTGTCTGGCGTCGCGAAGAGATGTTTTCTTTCGTACGTAGTCTCCCTTTAACAAATGACTCAAAGATAATCGTACTGTCCTTTCAGGTAACATTGTCCTCCTTCTAAGGTCCCTCTGACTCAATGCCCCTTCATATTCTAAAGTCTTTAGAATTAGTTTAGCGCTTGCTGGCATGCTCAATAGGTCTTCTGCTATCTTAACTTTCTTTGCAATGAGTGAAATGGCTGAGGAATCGGTAGAAAGACGGATAAATCTAGCAGGAAACTCGTGCCTTTGGCATTCAAGTATCCTTTTAATTCGCAACCTGGAACCGCCATCGAGGATAACTTCGCAATGATATCTACTCATAAGATTAACGATTTCTAACTTCGTATCGTCGGGAACAATCAATGGTCGCCGGGTGTTATCAACAGAGTTCACTGAGACTACTACAAAAACCTTGGATCTCTGGATCACCATTGGTCCACCAGCTGACATTGAATAAGCCGTCGAGCCCGTTGGAGTCGATATAATGACACCATCGCTATTGTCATGCCACACGTCTTTAGAATCTGTTCTAAGCACATGTTCCATCAACATCGCGCTTTTGCTGGGAAATACTGCTACATCGTTCAGTACTGGTTGGACTTCATTTCCATCGACGTTTACAGCTAGGCGCACTACCTGATCTATTTCATAGTCACCTCTGGTTAATTTAGATGATTTCAATTCTAGATCCCTTAAACTGAGTTGTGCCAGAAATCCAGTAGAATCTGACTCATAAATCCCAATAACGGGGGCAGAATCTGTCACGACCCTATGAAAGTAATCCAAGATCCCTCTGTCTCCCCCTGGAATCAGAACCAGATCTACCTCTTTTGCGACCTCATAATCTCCGGATTTCATTACTTTCGGAGCGTATCCTAATGAATCTAGCAGCTTCTTTATTTGTATAATCGAACGATAATCTCTCGAATCTGTTCCAGAAATGGCTATCTTCATGGTTTGATCCTGCAGTTACTAATAATTTACAGCTCAATTTAAAGACAAGTGCGAGATAAACCAGAATCGTGAAGGGTTAAACGTTGGTCTTATATTGTTGCTTTAACTCGCATTGCATGAAGGTACGAATTTGATAATATTTTAGTAGAAACGTTTCTTGCTCTCGATCTGCGTTGTCATAATTGGTCTTATGTTCGCACCGATGGACTGAGGAATTCACTTGAATAGGCAGTGGAACATCATAAGATTTAAAGCATAGATCGAGGAAAAGCAATTCATGCCAAAGAAGCGAACAAGTAGAGGACGGACCAAGGGAGGAAAAGGGAGTTCAGGGTACTGTTCATTGTAGCCAGTGTGGTGCGATGGTTCCAAGAGATAAAGCAAAGAAAGTCACGGGTAGAGTAACGCTTGTCGAACCGACATTAGCAAAAGAGCTGAAGGCACAAGGGGCATATATTGCACCTTCGACAGATGTAAAATTCTATTGCGTATCATGTGCTGTTCATCGAGGTGTAGTCAAAGTGCGATCTGAATCAGATAGAAGAAACACAGGAAGATTGAGGTAATATACTTTTATATTGTTATAGCTTCTTATTTGCAGTATTTATTCTTTGAACAATCGTCGCCCCAGCCACAAATGATACCATTATAACTGCTACTTGCATCGCACCATAGAGAGGAATCATGCCAACCAGGGCAATTATTAGTAATCTCTCGGCACGTTCTCCAATCCCAATGCCGATTAGTGGGATATGCAAAGAATCTGCACGTGCCCTAGTATAGCTAACAAGGAGTGATAAACTAATAGCAATCAAGCACCAGATAGGTGTTGAAAGATTGCCTAAAAATATAGATATGAACACAACTACCTCGGCCACCTTATCTAGCAATGAATCAAGGAAGGCTCCACGATTAGAGATTTGGTTGGTGACCCTGGCGACTGCCCCATCTAGAATGTCGAATAGACCAGCAATTAGTAGAAGTATTCCACCAATTAGAGTGTTGAAATAGTAATTACTTAGTGATACATGTGATGATAGAGCATACATTATTCCAGCCGCAATCGAAACAAAAAAACCTATAAGACTCAGGCTATTGGGGGAAAAACCCCTGGAAACGAATGCAAGGGCGAGCCTGGTGAGAAATGGATCAAGCCGTTTTCTAAGTTTATTGAGCATCAGTTCTCATCATATCATTGCCAATTTTAAGATTATTTTCTATAACATTTGAGTTGTAATGATAAAGATTTTGTATAAAGGATGTGGGTGTTCCTAAAAAATATACCGCCCTAGATTGAGTTTACCTTATAAAAAATCAAAGTTATGATAGCTAACAATTTATGTTTTTTTGTTCCTTAATTCTTTAATAATAATAGCTCTCGATCAGTTTTGAAGACTTGTCGACAATAGAAGGACAACACTCTGCTGATTCTCGCTTAAAAGTTCTTGTGATAGGTTTGGGCCAACTCGGTTTACCTGTAGCAAAATATGTCAAGGAACAAGGAGGATTTGATACGTATGGCTATGATATAAGTACAAAAGCAATAGATCGTGCACAGAAATTAGCTGGAATAAAAAAGATTGGTGGTAATGACGGTAGTGATGGTGGTAGTAGTAGTAGCAGTAGTACTAGCAGCAGTAATAACAATAACGCTATCGATTTTAGTGAATTCGATGTCTTTATCATATGCGTTTCTACTCACAAACCAGATGACATGTTTTCTCCACAAATAGATGGTCTATTATCTATAGTTGAAAAGATTTCAAAAGAAGCAAAGAATGGAGCACTAGTATCAATAGAAAGTACTATTCCAAAAGGTACATCAAAGAAGGTATTTGAAATGCTTAATCATAGACTACATGTAGCTCATGCTCCACATCGCTGGTATGCATTAGAACAAGAAGAGCATGGTGTCAATCAGTTGCGAGTATTGGGTGGAGTTTGTGAGTGCTGTCTAAATGTAGCCATGCAATTTTATGATGGTAGAGTACTAGGAGGACGACGAGGAGAAGGAGGAGGAGGAGAAGGCCGGACAGAAGCAGGAGTACCAGTAGCAGTAGCACTAGGATCAGGACAGAAATATAACGAAAATACGAATAACAATAATATCAAAGATCATGATACAGTGAATACTCCCAAGAGCTTGGGGATTCGTATGCATCCAGTACCTCAAGTAGAAATTGCTGAAATTACAAAGATTGCTGAAAATGCACACAGATATCTACAAATAGCATTTGCCGAAGATCTTTATCTTTACTGTCAAGCAAACAACATAAATTTTGCAGAATTACGTGATGCTTTAAACACAAAATGGAATGTGGATATACTTGAGCCAAGGGATGGAATAGGCGGCCATTGTCTACCAAAAGATACTAAGATGTTCTTGCAATCTTCCAAGTCAATAAGAAGTAAGATGTTGGCAGCAGCGATGGAAGTAGATGAGGATTACAAAAGGTATAGACAAACTAGGAGCATAATTGTGAATGCCGAACCAAAACGATCATTTAAGGAGAGTAATTCAGACGGTTGTAAAGTAATTTAGAATCTTTTAAATTATATTTGCTGTAGGGTCATTATATGAATAGAAAAGAATCTATACTCATATTCGGTGCACATCCAGATGATATAGAGATAGGCATGGGTGGAACCGTAGCCAAGCTTTCACAGAATGACAATTACAACGTTCACCTTGTTATAGCTACGTTACCAAATTTTGTAAAGTTCGATACTAAGGAGGGACGGCAGTCTGAAGCGACGAATTCGGCGAAGCTAATGGGTTGCGGTAACCCGGAGCTCCTTGACTTGTCCCCCGATGAGGTAGTGTTTAACAGGAAGTTTGTTGGGATAATAGACAAAATTGTGCGAGAACACCAACCGGATGCAGTTTTTACTCAGTGGATAGGGGATTCGCATCAAGATCATCAAGCCTTAACCAGAGCTGTAATTGCTGCCTGTCGTGACTTGAATAATCTATTCATGTACGAGACCACGATACCTGGCGGTATTACGGAGTCTGCCTTTAGACCGCAACTTTATGTGGATATTGCAAATACTATAGAAATTAAGAAGAATGCTTTGAACTGCTTCGATTCACAAAAAATCCGATGTGGACAATATTGGATTGACGCGATAATAGGTAGATGCCGATACAGAGGGTATCAGATGAATACAGAGTATGCCGAAGCCTTTGAGGTAGTTAGGGTATCGAAATGGTAGAAGGTAACATAGCAATTATTCCGTTAGAGATTTAAGTCAAAAGTAACAAGGTACGAGTGAATTGCTTTCACTAACCATTCTTTGATGTGAAGTCTGCTCATAGGTGGAATACTCTATATAAACTTCTTGCCAGTACCTCATACATAATAATTTTTTGTACTCTGTTGCAGTAAAATCTTCATTCATGAAAATATTTCTGAGTATAATATCTGGTTCATTCACACCTGCAACCGCACGCATTGGACAAGTTGCTGAAAATCGAGGATTTATTTCGAAAACCTTTACTTCGTTTTCAACAAGCATAGCCTGAATATTAACAGGACCGCGTACACCCAGCTTCATTGCAATTTCTTCAGATGGACGACGAATTTCGTTGAAGCTATCGATTATGGCTTTATACGTTTGTCCGTGTTTTATTGTTTTCTGGATCGATATCGATGACATTATTCGATCTCCTCGTTTATCAACGGTCACTCCAGTCGTAAACTCAGTATTGTTGCCTTTCAAGTATTCTTGAAGTATCGGTCGCCAACCTACTTCCTCAATTTTTGATATGCCATATTTTAATTCGCTTTCATCATTTACTACTGTAAAATACATCGAACCATATCCTTCCCTAGGTTTTACTACCAAAGGGAAACCATAGCGTGAAATGAAAGCATCCTTGTCTTTCGGCAAACAAGATTCGGCCCTTGAAAAATTATTAGATTCCAAGAATTCATAGGTTTTCCATTTATCTCTGGCCAGCTCCAATATATTCAGAGGATTGGAAATAATTTTTGCATTAGTTTCAGCTTCTATTTTGTTCTGCAATCGGCCGAGTATTATTAGCTCTTTGTCCGATCCAACAAATATGGCATCTATATCATTTTTTCTGGCAATAGAAATAATGGCATCTATGTAATCTGGAGAAGAGGACCGTGGAACTAGGAATCCGGTCCCATTGCACCTATACAATCCGGCCGCCTTAGCATCCATATCAGTGGCAAATATTCTATAATAGACTGTATCGTCTTTTGACGATGAATTGGCCCAATTCAGGCACTTAATTATCCCTTCTCCTATGATGCCCCCAGATGCAGTAACGAGTACATTGAGCTGGTTTCGGTGACCCATTATTTAGTCACACGTTGCATAAAAATATAATTCACTAGTTACTACTCTTTAACCAAGAAAATTGGCGCTGCTAGATCATCATTTGCCATAAGGTTCTCTTTCCACTGGGATTCGATCCTCCTGATACCATAGTTCACAACGTGATCGATTATACATGGTTTTAAGTCTATTGCGGCTCTCAGCTTTCGTTGCAGTTTTAATCATGTGACGCACCCTCCTTTGAGATTCCTTTAATGCAAACATATCTGATAGTATGTTCTTTATTGGTTGGCCAGCTTTGATTCCTTTATTACGCTCATCTATTAAGGGCGTTATCCTTTCTGCATATTCAGCATTCATGGATCTCAGTTTCTCCAAGTAGGACTCTCAGTTCTATATCATTATTTACTCTCATATGTGATAGCGCCTCTGATTGCCCTATTCCATTGTAGATATCTGCAGCTGGCCAAACTGTAGTTAGAGGCATATTAACTGCTAGATGCGTGAAGGCCATTCTCCCCACTAACATATAGCCTAGGCTTCCTCCTGTCCCTGAAGCGTAACACGCTATACCCAGATCCCTAGCTAATAGTAATAGGATAGGTATTGCTCTAGGGGATATGGAATGCAATGTGTCTCCAGACAAGTCAAGGTTATCCCGCGATCCCACCTCTATTTGCAGATCACTCTTACATGCTATGCATTTGCCAACTAGATATAGCCTCTCCAATCCGCTTTCAACTATCTTTGCCGAAGCCTTGCTCCCGCATTTACAGTGAAGCCAGACTGGAGCATTAAGGTATGAGCTCGAACTAACGCCGGTATTTATTCCTTGGCTTGCAAACATTTCTTCGCTCTGGTTCAGGGCTAGGGCATATTTTTCATAATTAGATATAAGAAACTTGAACCCATCTTCGAATACTTCAGGTATATCGGAAAGCCTGACAAATAGGGTATCGTAACCCCAAATTGTATTTACCAAGCGAGAAATAATAAATGAATTAAAATCAGCATAGGATTTGCATCTGGAATAGGATTCTTCAACTTGATACCACATTTCGTCCAAATTTTTCAGGAGTTGAAATTTTTCTGACTTAGTTGGATATAATGGCGAATCCGCATTTTTTATCCATGAAGTCACTTGCTTTCTCCAAGAGTCTATTAAAGATTTTCTTGGTGCTTGCATATTGCACATTAACCGCCATCTATCACGAACCCTTATTGGTAACCTAAGCTCTAATATACCATTAGAATGACGTAGGCTAGGGAGTTGGGCATGGCGTATCCAAAACTCATCCATGAAATCATGGTCGACTATGAGGAACATGTTTATGAATTTCCTACCGATACCCTTCTGCTCAGCAATGGATTTCAAACACTGCAGAAGGATGATTTTTTTATAAACTCCAGCAAATGCAAAGAGGTTTGGTTGATGAATTGACACAAGTATTTCAACTGAAGGACTGTTCAGAGCATTTAGGGAATACTTCACATCAGAGCTGGTTGTCCCTGCCTCATTGTGGAATTTCTCGATAAACCTTCCGATTCTTACCCTGTTTGACATAACCAGTTCATTCATCACAGGAAACTGACGATTTGGTGCTAGTAACTTTTCGGCTGCTTCAGAAAGTGTTTCAGGAAAAGAGGAGATGTAATCAGAAATAACTTGATTCCTGACCGTTTCAAATTTCGAAAATAGAGATCTCACACTGTGCCTTTGCCCTATTTCCGATGTCGTCATGTAACTATTGACTAACATAAGAAATCCCAACTGCTATATAAATTTCCGTTCAAACATTTGTACTTTGTCAAGTAATCACTTACAATACGATTTTCAATCGCCACTAATTTAAGCAATTTTAATGTTTGTAAGAGTAGAAAATCTTCTACGATTATCACTGAGAAACTACCCATAACAAAGCGATAGTAGAATATCCAACTAAATTTTACAAATTATCTATGTAAAGTAAGCGGCTAAAAGACATATTTTGCACAGACTTTATAATATTCCCACTATATCGCTACTCATCAACCGCAGCGATGAGATTAGCTATCTGATCAAAGCGTCCTATGGACGTGAGACTATGAGCGTCACTGCCCAAATGGAATTTGACTCCACTGTTCTTAAAGGATATTATCCAGTCTAAAGGCGGTCTACGGTATTTGGCATTTAGCTCAACGATCTTACGATTTTGCACTATTTCTTCTGCTATAGAATATATCTCACCCTCAATAATCTTGAAACTGGGTTCGGGAGCCAGATGGCCGATTACATCTACACTGGGATCTCTAATGGCTGATTTGAGAGCAGTGATCCAACGCTCTTTGTCTCCAAAAACTGTGTGAAAACTGGCAACCAGAAAGTATTTGCTCCGATATTCATCTGGACAGTCGATATTTCCATTCAATAGAATTTTTGCCTCGAACCCAGGTATGATTTCTAGAGGCGAATTTCTGGCACATATCTGAATCTCGTTTAAATATTTTGGAATCCAATCAGAACTTCTTCTAACGTGTTCAGTAAACGCGATTTTTTTTAAACCATTTTTTTCTGCGAAGTGTATAACATTATTGATGGTGAGATCAGAATCGGAGTGATCGTTGTAGTTTGAATGAATATGATAATCTGCTGAAGTGTCTACAACCATTTTATTCCCCAACCCATCACAGCTTTAGCGAGTCTTAAATGTAACACCAAATAAGGTCTTGTAGAAACCATGTAATTATAGAAAACTTAGTTAATCTCTGGGTTTTGGAGGCTATGCATTCGAATGATAATTCCCTGTTTTGTGTTCTTACTATCTTCGGTGTTATATGTTCTCCAGACAACTTTTTATGACTGATATTATGGTTTCATCCTTGTTTCGTTAATTGTACAACAATTTGGCCGCGCTTCATTTGTTTCCTATACTTACCATGCGTCTTTCATATCAGCAGATCTTCAAATCGATCTGTGATTACATTTAATACATCCGAAGCTTATCTTATCAAAAGATGATTATCTTCACTACCCTCAACTCCATTGTCACCCGTAACAACAGATAATGGAAGGATATTTGATGTCCTTGTTATACTTGACCAGAAATCAATGTTATCGTATCTTGTCGAAGCTGGTCTTATCTTTAAACCTACAGATTATCTGTTGGACCAACTCAGCACCTATCGTTAATTAATTTTCATATCTCATTTTTCTTCTCAGTTCAGTTCTCTCAGTATAGAATTGTGGTGATGCCTGTATAACCTTGAATTCAGTCGAGTCTACCTATCCCTGCAAATATGTATATCTAGTGTACCACACTTATTCTTGGGCAAGGCTCTGAAGAGAAGCAAAGTGTGAAATATGGGATATCTGAAGAACTGTCTCGATAATATGCTTCTATCAACACTTTTACAAACATTCTATACCTCTTACCCGCGTACCGTCGTACAGTCAGCGAGACCAGATGCTGCTATGCATTAAACACATGGTTGCTCTTTCGATGAAAAAACGGTGGTACCTTGGAATTTCTCAGAACGCAATATAATGTATATGCTAATCTAACATACTCGGATTCCTTCAATATCCCTGAGTTTTACTTCTAAAAAGCCTTGAAGGAATCTATCAAAAGCATGCTTTCTAAAAAGCCAGCAAATAACGGTGCTGTTCAACTTAAGGAATCTAATGAAAAGATTGCTCCTAATCTAAGCATGAGATTGCTAGCGATATCTACCCACTATTCCAGTTAACATGGTCCAATAACTCTTTATATAAATATTTATTATATCGTTAAACACAGAGTACTTCTTGGTAATGTCCGTTGGCTAGCCCAGAAATATCCGTCGTACTCATTCCTGGCGCAGCCGCACCCGCGGGCATTAATGCAATTAAGTCATTAAGAATGGCTGAATACAAGGGCAAAATCGTAGCCACCGATTCAAGCTATCTTTCAGCAGGCTTTTTCATGTCAGATTTTAACGAGGTGATTCCTGAAGCTGATGATCGTTTATTCGTGGAGAGGCTATTAGAAATAATTAAAAGGCATAAAGTTCAGGTTCTTATGCCCACATCGGGATTCGACATATATCCATACAGCGAAAATCGAGAACGGCTCCTGGAAATGGGCGTTCATGCTATAGTTAGCGATAGAAAGAGCCTTGAAATATGCCGTGACAAAATGCAAACCTATCAATATTTGCGTCATGATTTTTCGGTCCCTAAAACTACTGACGAACCTGGCCATGTCGAGCAATTTCCAATTATCGCAAAGCCTAGGTTTGGTAAAGGAAGTCGTGGCATTATGAAAATAGACGATGAATCTGAACTAAAATACATTTCATCGAAAATGAATGATTTGATATATCAAGAGTTTCTTCCAGGAACAGAATATACCATAGACGTATTAAGCGATCTGAATGAAAAACCCTTGATAGCCGTTCCTAGGATCAGGATCCAAACGAAGGCAGGAATTTCAACTAAAGGTAAAATTGTGCGCGACATAGAACTTGAGGAGAATTGTTTGGAGATTGCCCGCTGTATAAGGATAAGAGGACCATGCTGTATTCAGATGAAAGAATCTTCAGAAGGAACTCTGAAGCTCGTCGAAGTCAATCCTAGAATGGGAGGAGGAACAATTTTTGCAACACTGGCGGGAGTAAATTTTCCCTCGCTGTTACTAGATCTCATTGAAGACAAAGAAATTGTGATACCTAAGATCTCCGAAGTTACTATTATTAGGTATTTTGAAGAAATTGTGATAAGGAATGAGGAGCGAAAGGACTTTGAAACCGGAATGCTGCCAAAACCAAATTACCTAGCCTAATTTACTAGAAATATTACTTGCAATGAGTTTCGAGCCTAACATTCCCTCAATTGTTTTGAGATATTAACATATTATAAATTCTTAAATTATCGATTAAGCGTGATCGGATATTTCTGTATATCACTGATTCCAAGATCGTCAATCATTGGAATTCAGCTTCGAAGGGCAGAATTTGTCCTAATCGTCTTTTGATAAATGAATTGACAATCCATTAATTTTTAATTCTGATACGAACTTATTTGCCATCAGACCTCAATAACGACCTTAGTGTGTGGAATACATCTATCCACATCTTCCAGCTAAGCCGCCTGGTATTGGTATTTTGCCTGCTAGGATGGTACGACGCAACAAGGGTTTTGTTCTTGTCAATAGAATATGACTTGCCGTGACTAAATGTGAGCGACTTCAAGTGGCAAACCCTACAATAGGTATGAAAAGCGGTTCGGCCTAGGGTTAAAATGATCTGGACCGATTTCAAGATTTCCAATTCGTTCAAAAGATATCTTGAACAGCTTTCTATTTCAGATCCAAGAGGCCTATTTTTGGGAGGTGCGCATCTTATGACCGAAGTGACATAAATGTCATTCAGTACAAGTCCGTCATCCCTGTGATTGCTAGTTTGCATATTTGCAAACTTCGACTCGAATAATGCCCTTACCAGCCAATCTCCCGAGCTATCTCCAGTAAACATTCGCCCGGTTCTATTCCCGCCATGAGCGGCGGGTGCTAAGCCAATTATAAGTACTTTGGCTTTTGGATCTCCGAAGCTTGGGACAGGTCTTGACCAATATTGCTCATTTACAAAACGTTTGGTCTTTTTTCTTCCAATGTAGACAGAGTATTGCATAAGACGAGGGCACAAATTACAAGCGATCACTCGTTTGTTCAGGTCAAATAAGGAAATGTTGTCTAGAATCTCCAAAAATATCCAAAAAGAGTACAATGAAAACACATTTAGTATTTTCTATGAATTTTCTTGAAACCAGGCTTCAGATTCGAAATCTTAGATTCGATGGCGTTTTACATTTGAAACAGCGATCTGTCAGAATTAGACAATTTGCATTCTAATCAAACACTAATTCAACCGATGTAAGGATAAAGAGCATTATGGCACGAATGAGGGAAGGTATCAACTACAATCTTTGACGAGCACTAGGGTTCGGTAGGTGTTCGGTCTCAAAATTGAAGCATATGTATAGGAGGGAATAACAGTAACTGTATGCTGCCATTGGACCAGTCAGCAGGTTGGCTTTTGCTGATGGTTGCTCTGACGATTTTTGCTTACAGGATCAATGCGATTGATGCTTATGGTGCCTTTGCTCGCAGTACCGATTGGATTCGTCACCCTATTGTTCGGCGGTGTCGCATGGTTTTTAGCATTACTTTCCTTCTTCCTTACTGCGTCATACTTTACTAAACACAAATATAAGCAAAAGGAAGAGGGCGGTTTTTCAGAAAGGAATAGAGGAGCAAGGGGCTGGCCTAGCGTCTTAGCTAATGGAGGACCATCTGCATTGTTTGCAATAATTTATTATGTTTCAGGAAATAATAATGTGTATTTATTCTGCTTCGCGGGTTCCCTAGCTTTCGCACTGGGCGACACACTCGCAACTGAGGTTGGACTGTTAAGTAAATCCACTCCGAGATCTATCTTAACTGGAAGGACGATCCTCAGAGGACATTCAGGTGGAGTTACGTTGCGAGGCGAGATCGCTGCGATTGTAGGTTCGCTAATAATCGGGACAGTTTGCGGTGCGCTATTTTCCAGGGAAATGAGTCAGTTTGCAGTAATCGTTGTCGCATGCATAACGTCAGGTGTCTTGTCTACTAACGTTGATAGCGCCCTGGGAGAGACCTTACAATGTAAGTATAGATGTACAATATGTAATAAATACTCTGAGAGAAAGATTGTCCACTGTAATGTCAGCACAATTCAGCATGCAGGATTACGATTTATTGATAATAATGTGGTTAATATCCTCGGGTCGTTCATCGGAGCAGCGATTTCTAGTTTTTTTATCTTTGTATTTCACAGTCCATGATCAAGATAGTCAATTCCTTGACGACAATTTTTTTAAACGTCATCTCAGAATTGACTAGTGTTTCGGTCGTAAGCGGTATTTGCACCTATGATGCTTCTCGATTGTAACAAATCGAGAATCAGGAGAAATGCTTTTTAGTTTAGCCAATGCTATCGATCCAAGAATTTTGGTGAAGATTTGTAAAGTCGCAGTCGTGCAGATGAAATCATCAGAGCTGAAGGTCGAAAATTTAAGCGCATCTATAGAGTACATAAGTCGCGCAGCGGCTGGTAAAGCTACTGCTATCTGTTTTCCAGAATTTCTAATGAGCTTTTCGCCGGTAGAACAAGACGTGGAGACCTTGGCTAAGACAGCAGAAACGGTCAAGGGAGGAAAATTTATCTCGGAGCTTCGCCACGCAGCGCGAATTAACAATATTCACGTAATCGCAACGATATATGAGAAACCTGACAACATTGCTGAGCATCGAGTACATGACACCGCTGTAATCATAGATCGGAGAGGAAAAATCTCCTCGATATACAGAAAGCTCCACCTATACGATGCTCTAGGTTTCAAAGAGTCGGCCAAATTCATCGCTGGTGACAAAATCAATCGACCTACTAGATTGGGATCTGCTTCGATAGGCATTATGATCTGCTATGATATCAGATTCCCTGAAATGTCAAGGATATTGGCAGGAAATGGCGCTAACGTGTTTATTGTTCCATCAGCATGGGTTCACGGAATAATGAAAGAAGAACATTGGCAGACGATGCTTAAAGCTAGAGCGATTGAAAATGGATCTTTTGTAATAGCGCCAGACCAGGTCGGGAATATATATTCTGGAAGAAGTATGATTATAGATCCCTTTGGCGTAGTTCTGTTGGATATGGGAAACAGAGAAGGTATGGAAATTATTGAAATTGACATATCAAGAATTAAAGAAGTCAGAGCTTCACTTCCGTTGCTTGAAAATCGCCGTACGGATGTGTATAGAAATGATTTAGATATTTTTAGCTAGACCGGCTTGGTTAAATGGACATCATCGAATTCTCAGTTAGGTCTATCGCAATAATCCGATGATGGCTATGCGTTATCTTTATGCACACCACAGAAATGTTGCCTCTCTGTCGCCTTCATCTTGGTTGGTCTTGTACGCTAATTTCATATTTTCATTCTCGGCTTTGAGTAAGCAGGCGATGAAATTGATACGCGACTATGATGATAGGTCTCTTATAATGTGTTTGTTAATAGCCTACTATAGCTGTTTGCTTCTTTTAATCTCGCCGCGGAGATAAATACTTTGGAAAAATCTCATGAAGGTAGATTTTACCATTCCGATCAAGCCAAATAGGTTACTGAACGACTTTAATAAACTCTAACTTGCAAGTTGCCTCTAACGTTTTTATATCCAAAAATGTATTTTTTCGGATATGACAAATAAGGTCTGCGTTCTAGGGGCAGGTAGTACTAGATACGGAAAGCTAAACGAAAGCATTATAGAGTTAGCTTTGAATGCGTCTAGGGAAGCGATAATTTCAGCCGGTATCACGCCAAAGGATATTGAGGCAGGCTATATTTCTAATGTTTTTGGCGCGGCTGACAAGCAAGTCCATATCGCGCCGGTAATCATGAGTAATTTGGGAATCCCCTATGTTCCTGGCCTAACAATCGAGTCGGCCTGTGGGTCGGGATCCGTGATGCTTAGAGAAGCATTTGCTAATGTTTATGCGGGATTTTATGACTGTCTTCTTGCGGTAGGAGTCGAAAAAATAACACATACTGGAACCACCCAAAGTACCACCCTCTTTTCATATTGTTCTGATTTTTTTTACGAAGGTGGTAATGGCGCTTCTTTTCCAGGTCTGTTCGCTTCAATTGCTCGAGCCTATCTTTCCACATACAAAGCCAGCGAGGAGGATCTTGCCTACGTTGCTGTGAAAAACCATGATAATGGAATGCTCAATCCAAAAGCGCATGTTAGAAGAAAGATAACAATTGATGATGTAATGAAATCTCCTGTTGTAGCGTCTCCATTGAAGCTCTATGATTGCTGTCCATTTTCAGATGGGGCATCTGCTCTTATACTGTGCAATGAAAAATTTGCAAAGTCTACAGGTAGGCCTTATATCGAAATAATTGGTTCGGGAAGAGGTGCTTCCCCTGCAGCTATACAAGGTAGAGAGGATATTACGACCATACCAAGTACAGTCAATGCAGCAAAGCAAGCATATAAGATGGCCGGCATTACCCCGCGTGATATAGACTTTGCTGAAGTCCATGATTGTTTTACAATTGCCGAGATAATCGACACCGAGGATCTCGGATTTTTTGAGAAGGGTACAGCTGCCGCACGGGTAAAGAATGGTGATACAAGATTGACTGGAAAGATTCCCATAAATCCATCTGGAGGTTTAAAGGCTAAGGGTCATCCGATAGGTGCGACAGGTATAGGACAAGTGGTAGAAGTCTTCGAGCAATTTACTGGCAAAGCTGGACAAAGAACGATAAAGGATGCCGAGATAGCATTAACGCATAACTTTGGAGCCACTGGTGCCAGTGCTCGCGGTTCATATTTTTAGGAAGGTTCAGCACTGAGTATGTCTGATATGAAACAGGGAAAGAATGACAATTATAGTGTCCGCGATAAATTTATCAAATCTGCTATAAATGGAAAGATACTCGCTAACCAGTGTACATATGATGGTCATTATATGCTTGAAACCGTATATTTTTGCGAGAAATGCGGCAAAAATTCTTTCAAGTTTGTAGAGTTGGATGGAGTAGGAACTGTAGTCACTTATACAATACTGGCTGTTGCACCAGAGGGCTTTGAAGACGCTGGGTCGTACGCCTGGGTCGTATTTAAATTGAAAGACGAACCCATAAAAGCATCCGGTTTCTTAAGTAATATTTCAACTTCAAACGATTTGCCAATAGGCTCAAAAGTCAGGGTTACAGGTTTTGATGAGAGGCATGGTCTCCTACTCAAAAAGGCAGAGTAGATTAGATTAAGCATATATTTTAAGAACAAAGAAATTATAACCACACTAATTACCTTCTGCTTTTTAAGGCTCGGACAAAACTATAGAAAGGGTAATGGGAGAATGTCGAAAATTCGTGTCGCTATATACCTTTCTTGTTTAATTAGTGATTTAGAGTAGTGGGTAGAATGCAAACAAGGCTTGCAGTGAAACGATGGGGGTCTTATCCCAGCTTTTCAAACTTGGCGATCCATTTTCCGGATTTCGTCCCCAATATAATATTCCCAATAAATGTCCCATTGCTATAGACTTTTGCAAATTCCTGGTTTAGCCCAAAAAATCCCTGGATGAGATTGCCCTTCTTATGGTATCCTGCTTCGATAACCTTTGCTCCTACCTTGCTGCTCGCTCTAACGACGATCTGTCGAGCAAATGACCACTCGCCCTTCCAAGATATCATTTCGAAATCTCCAAAATTTTTTGTTGTCAAATGGTCTCCGCTAAGGGTTGCCTCAAATTTCTTATTTTGCTTCTTGGAGTAAGCGTTCATCCATTCTACGCACCGCTCAGACTTGGACTTCTCGATGGCAAAATTATTGGCTCCAGCCAATTTATAATACAAGATATGGACGATGTATTTGTGTATTATTTATTTTGTCTATTATTATCTGAATGAAGAAATTTCACACTATTGTCACACTATATTCGCACACAACAATTTGACGTAGACTGAAAGTCACACTGTAAACGTCCTAAATACAGCCAGTATCTGATGCTCGGTCTATGGTACTAGATACACCAAAAAGCTCGCGAGAATAATCCCCGCAACTATTATGCCAGTCAGTATAATTCCTTTCTTTGTAGTCCTGCGTTTTGTATTATTTACATTTTTGTTACTATTCCCGTCTTCCAATAATGTATTAAATTTAAGATACAATCTCATATATATTCCACACTATCTATCTTACAAGTCAAAATCTAGATTATTTTTCGTATCAAAGTAAGATCAAAACAGCGATTTATAGAAGGATTGAAGCCTTGCTTTCGACTTCAACCAATAGATTATGCCCCAATAAATTTGCTTACGACACTACCTCCACTTATGCCTGACTTAAAATCTCATAATAAGCTCGTCGAGTTATCTCTTTCTTGAGTGTTGACTGGAATCCCATTGATAGTGTCTATCCCAATTCAAGCTTGTTTGGTTGTATTACTATCGTAGAAGTATTACTTCATCATCATATTATATCACAAATTCGGTCTTCATTCAATTCAATTAACAGTAACCGGCGGCATTTGAAAGATACATTAGACCCAATCTGTGAATATCCTCCTTCACGAAATACATAGAAATGCATCGAACATATTCCATAGTAGAGCTCCCATTTTTGGAGCAAAAACACAAGAAGTTCTCAAAGATATATATTGTGCCATTCGAATAATGTTAAAATATGACATTGCGATATGAGATGTTAGTGGCGATGTTTTTGATGAATAACATTATCGTACCTACAAACTTGAGAGAGTGCGTAATTTAGCAAATGGAAAGTGAAATCAACGGCAGGACCAAACTTCAGTGTCTTTACCATAGATATAGAGATGTAATATTCTTCAATAAGAATATAGTATTGTCTGGCATAGCATCGCTAATTGTGGGTAGTATATTAACCCAAGTCTACGCTCTACATTATGGATATACCAACAATTTTACAACTTCTGTTTTATCGTTAGCTACTGAATATTCAGTTTTCTTCCCTCTATTCGCATTGCTTTATTATCGTGATAACAAATTTCGATATTTAGATCCAACTACAGGAAAGAGAAAAGTTGATAGGATTAAAAGTGATGTAAAAAAATTACTAGCAACTTTCTCCGTATCTGAAGTAATATACTCCTCATCAAAGGTTTTGATTGGCTACCAGATGCTTCAAATGGCCTTTTTAGCTCCCTATCAAGCAGCTGTAGCTAGCACTATGATGTCATGGATATTGTCAGCAGCTTCAATCAATATAATGATTAAGGTGCTCAAACTCTTCAGAAAATAGTCTTTTACTGGTATTCAAAGGGCGCTTTTCATATATCTCCAATTTGTTGTCTGTCACAGACACTAGAAGTCAAATGGTTATAGGAGGTGTTGCGAATTAATGAATAGGTACCAGTATGTATGATACTTGAATCATGTAAAAAGCATTTCCTTATATGCTGATCTCAGCTTCACAACGTCATGATCATAAATTGACCTTTAATGCATTCTGTGAGATTGTTATTTGTAATAATTGGTTATGACTTGTCTTTTTATGTAAGAAATGAGTCTGAATAAACGTAAACAATCATGTCTCTCTTATGCAAGTGCAAAACAGGCGAGGAACACCTTCACAAAATTTTCTCCAGATATTTAGAATTCTGTCACCTGGACCGGGGATTGGCCAAAGCTTCAAAATTTTTGTATAACTACCAGAGGCATACTGTAACCGTGCAATTAAATAATTTCAAGACTCTCGAGTTTGACGTTCACGATTTTATAGAATGGGACACCATAAGGTACAAAGATGATATGTGTTATGATCCGGGATATTTAAACTCAAGCGGTCTAGGAAAGCAAGATAATTGACTCCGAGCCTAATACCTGCGTCTTATCATAAAGTAGGCGAGGGACGCACTTTTTTTATAGGGGGTAACAACGTTATATTGAATCTTTTCCATTCCCGGGATCGTTGATTCGCTATAGAGCAAAGACTATGCATTCTGTAGTTACTGGGTTATCACTTGGGGGAGAACTGTTCTCCACTGGCCATCGTCACCTCTGTAATCCATTCACATTGAATGTCTACCTTATCGTGATGCTTGACAACAGCTTCTCTATTGGGGGCATCGAGAAGGCAGAAACATACGCTGGCTTCCCTGTTGTAGAAAAGGTTAACATGCCTGACGCCAAACTCGTCCGCGGGATCCTTCACTAACTCTCTCAGCTGATTTTCTTTAAAAGGTAACTTTATGGACATCGAGGTACACTGGCATATTATAATCTAAGCACGATAGCTCATTATATAGACTGACCTAACTTATTACAGTTTTCACAAAACTCATAGCCCAAGTGAAATTATCATATCTTTATACTATATGCCTTTATTATATGGAACGTTAAAATAACTGTCGTAAATATATCATGAGTTCCTCCATAAACGAGAGCTCAATTTCTCAAAATGCCGGTTTTATAATCCGTCCAGACAATTACTTAAAATTTCTATCTGGTACACTTTCAAATGCAGCTCGCTATTTTGATTGTTGCTTTGTACCTATGAGTCGTTCGTCTCAATCCAAATCTTCGATTGGTAATAATTTGTCCTCAACACTCTGTGAAGTGAGTAAGCATCTGCTACACAAAGGGGTAAACTGCAGATTTGTAACAGAGATTACCCCTGAAACACTGACTTATTGGAAGGAATTTATTAAAAATAGTGATGTCCGTCACGTAGACTGTCTAAGGGTCAGCTTTTCGCTATGCGACGGTGAACAATATTGGGGCTTTGCAACAATGGTAAAGGATCCGATGCAGAATAAAGTACTGGTAACGCCGATTACTGAGCATCAATTACTACTTTATAGCAATAACAGATCCTTTGTAGAAATGCAACAATTCCTTTTTGACAACCTTTGGAATAATGCTGTTCCGGCAAAAGAGAGAATTGTGCAAATAGAGCGGGATCGAATGGCAACTATTATTAATCTAACAACCGAACCGGAGCAAATATTTAGATATTGTATAAACTATCTAAACGCGGCAATTTACGAAATACTTGTCATACTACCTACAGTGGGGGCCACTCGATCGATTGGAGATAGAGGCATTTTAGACTTGCTGAGAAATGCGCGTCAAAATGGACTGGAAGTAAAAATACTAATACATGTCGCAACCGACTTCTCTGAAAGTGATAAAGAGGCCGCAGCCCCACAACTCTTACTGAAGGAAAAGGATTTGGACAAAAACATGAACTTCCTTTATAAAAGCTTGGATTCTCAGGACATAACTATCATAATCGATCAAGCAATCTCTTTTTCGCTTAAATTGAGACGCGAGGTAAACAATAAAGAACATGTACCAGCGATAGCTGGAGCAAGTTGTTCCAATGATGACTCCACGTTGTCGTTTAACGTCTCTATGTTTGAAAGTCTATGGATCCAATCAGAATTCGAAAAACAAAATAAAATCAAACAGGTTTACTTTCAAATGTTTAAGGGGCTCAAACTCAAGGACGAAACGTACAAACGAGAATGGACGTCTGAGCGAAATCTAGATGCGGCATTAAGGAATAACTGTGTTTTTCGTCGTTAAAACAAGTTTCAGTATTGCGACTTACTTTTGATTCCTCTGCGCTAAGGAATATTTATATTAACTTTGCATATCCCTGTAATGGTTCGTCGCATGAGGTTTTTCATAATACATGGAAGTTGACCATTGTTCATTTCCAGATGATCTGCTCTACGATCCGGATAACTTTGTATGGGCCAAGGTCGAGAGTGAATACCTGGTGAGAGTTGGAATCAATTCTATTCTACCCTCGCTAGCAGGCAAACTAACTAAGGTAAACCTGAAAGGGATAAATACTGATATCAAAAGAGGACGAAGTCTGGGCACTATAGAAACCGGCAAATATTTTGGTGTTGTTAGATCGCCTGTGACAGGTAAGATCGTAGAGATCAACGAATTATTGGCCTGCAATTCAAGACTTGTAAATGACTCTCCATACGCTCTTGGGTGGTTTTCAATTATTAAGAGCGATAAATTAGTGTCTGATATCCAGCATCTTAATACAATTAAGAATTGTCATGATATTGTGCGCTCTCAGATAGAACGATTACGTATCAGATGCTTTGTAGCATTTCCTGACCACGAATTGTTTGAAGTAGGAGTCGAGTGTTCATCTACCCTCGCAAAGTTGGATGACTTACTAAAGCAAGTGGATATCGGCGACGTCATTCATATAGTCTCAGATGATGTTACCGCGGATCTAGAAATGATGAGATGGTCAGAACAACACTCGCAACCAGTACTCTGAAATCAGACGAGAGCAAAACTTGTTTCATATTCTCGTTAGAAAGTCAAAATAGCTACGGATTTTGCGTGGGGATCGATCCAGTGGTATCTTGGAGTGTATCCAATCGTCTTCCAAAATAGTTAGAAGATGTGTCATTGTTGCTCCAACGGTATGTCATGTAACGTGCAGATGTGTGATGTATTGATAAAATGAACAAAGATGGATTTAAAGTACTATTGAGGGGTCTTTTCGCGTAGACTTGAACTGTTCCCAATCTTATTATGCAATTCTATCGGTGGTGGAATTGGTAAGATGGTATTTGAGGGATTCACTGCAATCACCGCAGCACTTAACCCAACTATTACTATTATTGCAATAATCACTATCACTAGCTTCTTGTTCATTAAATTAGAACTGTTTGCATGATTAAAAATAAACGCTTCGCATGCTTGTCTGACTGATATCAAAGTTTCCACTCCACACGTTCGAGCGTTTATTAAGGACATGACTTGTGATATTGGAACAAAGTTTTACCTGACTAGGTTCCATTCGATGCGTTTTTAGGTTCACCCGATCAAGGGCATTATGTGCTCGGTAGGCGTAAGAATTAAAGCTACAAGATCGTATGGCTTACATAATCTCTGAGGTAGAAAGCGGGAGAATATAGCAACGTATGTTACGAAAATGCTGAATTATCATAACACAAAAAAGCTCTTTCCTGATCTTTTATGAACAGGATACGTATTCACAAGCGATCTCAATATATTAGTGATATTCTAGTTGTTCCATTCTTTAGCCTTCCACACTGGTGGCCCACCAAAGTGTTCTCAATTAAAGGGTATAGGAAGCTTTGGAATGAGTCCATTCTGATCAAATCCTTTCTTTACTTCGTCAAAGATCTTATTGGATAAGTCATCAACCTTACTGTTAACACTTTGGAAGGTATTTTGTGGGGAAATTTCTTTAAAGGTTCCACTTATCGATTTGTTCTCATAACCAGCTGCTGTTACTGTAGCGTAGATATTGTGGGTAGTGTCAAATTTTCCTTCATCTGCCATCTTCCATGATCTAGATAGCTTGCCATCAGGACCGGTAAATCCGAAAAATTGCCGTTCCATAGAAGATGATGATAATGGTTGAATACTTGTTATCACCTTTGCTCCAGCAATATTGGAAGCTGTTAAACCATCAGTAACTGTAACTTTAATAGTTTGTCTCTGCCCGGTGGTAATCGGATCTTTCCCAACATTTAACCAGACTGCCATTGTACGTAATGTCGTATTGGTTTTTGTTGCTATAGTTGTAGGTTCGATGGGTTTGTATACTGATGCAACGGATTGTAATGAACTTGCCTTGCTCGAATTAGTAGGTGACGTTGGGCTAGAGCTCGTACGATTTAAGGCGTAATTGACTGGTAATTTTGACAAGAGAGGGCGGCCGGGTTCGACTGATTTCGCTGCAATTCCAGTTATGTTTACGCTGTACCATTTCGTTAATGCGCTATTAGTGGCACCGGAATGATTAACGTCAGCACAGGTTAACTTGGATGTGATTTTATTTATTCCCTCCTTAACAGAACCATACTTGCTATTATTCATGACATACCTCCAGGTTGAATAATCATTCCCGGCGTGGCTTCCATTTCCAGTTGGTGTTGTCTTTTGATATGGCTTCAAGTCATTTAACATTAGAGAGACTTGACAGTTGCTTGTAGAGTTGTCTGAAGATGTCCCTGTAACTGTAAGGTTACTACCAACTTGAAGTCGCTGGCCCTTCGCCGGCGAGACTATCTTGAGGGTCATTCCATGTGGTAGAGCAGCTTCTTCGGAAAAGGAGCATTACTATGTGGATCTGAAGAATTAGTCTGCGGATCTGAAGAGGCCGATATTGGTCCCTTTATTGGTGCCGCTACCACATTATCTACTGCGTGATAGAATGAATAGAACAGGCTACCGATTGCTATAACCACGATAATTATTAATAAAGAGGATGCAGCCAAGTTGTTCTCTTATGGTACTCAATCCGATTATATTTAGAATCCAAAAGCAAATTATAGTTTAAAAACATAGAAGTTTCGTTCTAAATTCCCTAAAATTTCTTTCTCTAGTAGAAATATACACGCCAATAGTTTAGAACTTGTCTCATTCCTCTTGCCAATTGTTAAAGAGCCTCAGACTAGTTTTCTACGAAAAACTAGCAACATCGTATGATTTGATCTAACAAGCAGAAATTAAGAAAAATACTGGTGCCATTTATAGCATAAACTATGCTCAATTGACAATAATTGTTTGGGAAAATGGCATATTGTCAGATTCTTGGTAAGGGATACTCGGTAGTTGAATGGCGTAGTCCTCACGTATACTAACATTATTATAGTAATAAATTAGTGGATGGTACTATTGATGATTCTCTAGATAAGATTACATCAGAAGTCTCAGTATGCAGACTTTGCAGGTTATTTCGCACCAGAACAAAAGCCGTGCCTGGAGAAGGGTCATCGCGTCTTAAGGTAGTCCTCATTGGCGAAGCGCCAGGAAGAAGAGAAGATGAACTTGGCCGCCCGTTCGTGGGAGCAGCCGGCAAGATTTTGGACAAAGTTTTGGAAGAGGCCGGAATAAGCAGATCCCAGATCTTTATAACCAACATAGTAAAGTGCAGGCCGCCTGGGAATAGGATCCCAGCCGAGGATGAGAAGATAGCATGCAAAATGTATCTGGAAAGACAAATATCTCTTTTGAAGCCCAACTTGATTGGCGTGTTGGGTAAAACGGCGTATTCTTCTCTCATCGGCGGAAACGGATTTAGAGCAAACCGTGGGCGAGTACTGAAAAAAGATGGAGTGAAGTACCTTGTAACAATTCATCCGGCTGCAGTTATTTACAATAAAAGTCTCTTAGAAATCCTGAAGACCGATATGGGCACGTTATCGAATGAGATTGAGAGAACGGAAAGACTTTCAGATCATGCTTAGCTTTTGTTCAGAATGAAAGAGCAATATAGAATCTTCTCTAATGAGGGGCAGAATTGTAGCTGGAATGTTCTTCACGGTCCGCGTCCAGTTGTCAACCAAACGTTCACACCGAATCACCAAAGCTATTTAGGGATTGAGTAAGTAGGATTAGTCACATAAAACCAGTTCACATCACAATTTTAGTAGGATATACTAATCCTCCAGGTCAACCGAACACAGAAGGCTAAATTCATGTCAACCAGTAACTACAAGGTATTACAGACCGATAGCTCTTTCAAACATTATGTATCTATTTTAGATAAATTCGTCAGTTCTAAATTCAATACTTTCAAACTGAGAATAGGTTGTATTCAATCAGCCCTACAAGCTTCGAAAGCTTTTAACTTGGATGAAATCTTTTATTATATCTATACCATGTCTTCTAATTCCGAACTTGGCCTTGCTAGTATGTACAGAGTAATTAAGAAATCTGGTGCCGAAAGGGTTAGCGATGAAGCTGCAGATGAGTTGAGAAAGATATTGGAAGAGATTGCACAAAAAATCGCAACTCAAGCACTCGATCTTTCGGTTCATGCTGGCCGCAAAACCATAAAATCTGATGACATAAGATTAGCAGCTAAAAACATACTTAAACTCTAAGAATGTAAAGCGCTTTTGCTGAGTACTCATTTTCTAATGTACTTCGAATTCATCTACCGCATCAGACATTCAATTGTTGGACATTGTATCCTCGTATCTTTTTGTCGTCCTCAGTCTTTACCAATACTGAAAAAAACTTTTCTCATTCGCTATTTACAATCCAATAAATGTTTGTGTTCCAACATATAATATCAATGCCATTTTCCCTTCAAGATTTGATAGATCAAAATAATAGGCGCTGTTTACATCAGCTAGTGTTTGATGGCACAGAACCTTCTATTTGATGCGCACATTCATCTTACAGATAATGAATATTCATCGTATCTACATTATTTGCTTAATACTTTAAGGTGTCTAAGGATCAACTCGTGCTCGGTAACTGTAAATATTGAAACTTGCATACGGGCCATTAACCTATTCGGAAATGCAAACAGAGATATTGTTACACATTTCATAGGGATACATCCAGAATTTGCGAATGAGGATGTTGCATTATTTGAAGACCTGTTGAAGCAGAATTTGTCAACCTTGGATGGCATAGGCGAAATCGGCGTTGACCCCACGTATCAATCAAGAAACGGTGTATCACTTGAGAGACAAAAATTTGTTTTTAATTCCATGTTGAGCTTCGCTGAGAAAATTGGTAAGCCGGTATCAATTCATAGTCGGAATTCAGTAGACTACGTTTTAGAAATTATAAAAACCTATCAGCTGAAAGGGTGTATTGCTTCATTGGTTTTTAGGAAGTGACGAACAATTAAAACGTGCTATGGACATGGGTCTCTACGTTTCGTATGGACCATCTCTCGTCTATTCAAAGGCAATGAAGGGGTCATTCTTGAAAGCAGACAAAGAGAGGGTTCTTGTAGAAACTGATGGACCGGTTAGGTACTTCAGGTGCTTTAATAATCTCACCTCGATGTCTTCTTCATTCTTATTAAGCGTAATAAATTCAGCTGCCTATTTATTAAAAACCCCATATTGTGTGATGGCAGAACAACTCAGATCTAATTCTGAGAGCTTCCTAGGTAGAAGAATTTGACAGAAACGGAACAGAATGTGTAGTATGCTACCTAGACCGAGTAAAGATTTCATCCAAGGTCATGGCAAATGGTTTTTTTCCTGTCAGTTTAAACCTTGTAGAGTTGCCTTTACTTCCGATCTTCTGAATATAACCGAGCTTTCGAAATATGTCCAGCGCAATTTTGCCACGCTGCCTATTATTCCCACATGCAATCCTGTCCTTATCTTGAAGATTCTGCAATATGAAGCTACCATCTTCTGCTTCATTTGATACGTTAACAGTTGCCGTCCATAATCTTGAGATATATGAGTCGGAATCATTTAGTGAACCCATCACGATAGTTTTAGCATTTCCCATAGATTTAGCTACAAGTTGAACTGCGAAATTGAGATTGTCTGTCTTCTTGACATAGAATCTGTATGTATTCTGCCCTCTAAAATTTCGCTCGTTTTCTGCATTGTCGAACCAATATAGGTATCCTTCAGGTTCAGCCATGAAAGGTTGAATTACTTCGGTTTGCTGATCGCTTCTCGAGTTAATAATGAACTGAGCTTGATCTAGTTTGTCAAAATTAACAACGTATCTTCGTTCTTGGTTTGATTCTAAGGACATGATTATTCCTTTGTCCATCAGGGATCGAATGGCGTGTTCAAGGTTTGCATCATAATGTCGACCTGCTTCGAGATGAATTTGATTTTCGGACAAAACATTATGCACGCCACTTCCGATCAGCTGCCTCAAAGTCCATCTCCGCCATTCCCCAACAGACTTCAACTATCGATTAATGTATGCTCATCGACGCATATTTAAGTCTGCAGCTAACAATGACAAGGTTCGATATACTGCGCCAAAAATGGCGCATGTTTTTATATACGTACATATAATAATTAACTGAATGGTTGAAAGATGTTCTGACGGCGAGCTTGTTTTCGATAAGAATAGACCGCTAGAAAAAGTATTCGGTAATTGTAACGCTCGAGTACTGGACTTCTTTATTTTAAATCAGGGATTAGATTATTCCGCGTCAGAGATAAGCACTATTACGGATATTCCACTTAGAAGCATTCAAAGGTCACTACCTCATTTGGTAAAGTGTAGGCTCATTAAAGAAGCTTATAAGGTAGGAAATTCGAGAACATATGTACTTGACGAGAGATCAGAATTGGCGCGCGTGCTAACACAATATGTTGATACATCTATAAATACTGATATCAAATACGTAAAGACAGCACAGTTTAACAGCGATGTTAATAAAGTAATATCATTAAAAAGATCGTAGTCTGATTTTTCATCAGAGTTATCCCCTCTCGCTTCAATGGACTCGCCTAGAATATTTGAGGGCTGCCTTGTTTAAAAATAATAAAGATAAAATACCCTGCAATAAACTAGTCTCATTAGATAATATGGATCGAGTTAGGCGAATCTCAAGTGATATACTACAGCGATTTCCCGATAAATTCACAACTGATTTTAGCGAGAATAAGAAAACTGTACAAGAGCTGGCAACAATTAGATCAAAGGTATTAAGAAATAAAATTGCAGGTTACATCACATCTTACTTACATAGGATTTCTGAGAAGGAAGTACCAATATCTGAAGAGGATCTACAACTTGCTGAAGGACGAGAATAAATATATTACATATTGATAACAATAAACCTTCTAGGAGGTGCTAAAAAAGCGCTTGGTAAATCGGAAATTTCTATTGATAGTCCTGAGGTATCAGTTAGAGAGATTCTAGCATTTCTTAACACGAATGCGACAGAAAAAAGAATTATTGAAAGCAGCAACATCTTAGTTGTAGTCAACGGAATGGATACTTCAGTCCTAGAAGGCGTTGATACCGTCGTGAGAACCGGCGATACAGTTAAGATAGTCACAATTGTCCATGGTGGCATGGAATAGCACTTCAAGGATTCACTTGTCAATTGACAGATCTAACAGTAGTTTCATAAAGATCTCTGGCAAATTTGTCTCAATAATTACTATTCCATCGCTTAAATTATCAAAGGTTGGAAGTGTATTAAACGAGCTCAGAAATGTCTTCAGCCCTAAAGTCTCGATCCAAATAATAAACGCGAATATAGTCTTTGGCGCTGAGCATTTGCTACGTACATTGATGGTCACTTTTGAATCTAAAAGGAGGGGTACGGTCTTTGTACGAGATGAGGAAATAGACCTCTTGCTAAGATTATCCTATACTAGGCAAGTTTCAGATGCAATTGCCTTCGCCGGATTTACAAATAGCGGCAATGCTTGCTTAATCCTTTATTCTGGTAGCAAGGATAGACTTGATAACGGCGAAAAAAAGGATAGAAAGACTTTATGGTAGAGGTGATAGCACGTATTTAGAACCTAATAAGACGAAGAAAATAACAATTTCTGCCAGGTTAGGTATAGACCACATGCTTTTTGATGACATTTCTTTTATGAAATATCTTGTAGAACGAGGGGCACTCATCGTTAGATAGCATTTTTACGTTTCTCTATAATTGAACTAAATACTTGATCCGGCCTTAGAACCGATATTCCAGTGAAATTACCAACTATTTCTATTAATATAATCCAATCAGGCTCCTTCAGTGAAACTTTGTTACTATATAATTTTGCGACTTCTGCAATCACAGCAGGGGTTGATAGAGATGTATGCCTTTTCTCAATCATTATCCTGAATGATTCGTCGCCTTGTATTTTTTTTCCCAAATTGCTCGAAGCAGCGACAATGTTCTCTATGCTTGTGGGCAAAATCATCTCTATAGGAAGAATCCTTAGAAGGTAATGAACCTTCCATGGTTCATATTTGACGAGTTGTTTGAGTTTACCTATTACCTCAAATGGATCGATATGTGAATAAGCAAAAACGATGCCTGATATCCTACTTAGTACGCATTCAGGGGCATGATCTCCAAAATCTTTTAGAGTCTGGTCAAGTTCATCCCGAGCATCTTCCTCTGCGTGGCGAAAAGTGGAAGCAATAAGATTAACGTTCATGGCTTAACTCCGGTCTTACATTCAGGATCTCAGAAATGGCCTTGTAAACCTTATCAAACTCAATCGCGCCTTCTCTAAGAATCCTTGCTTTCGAGCCGGTGACTTCCACAACCGTGGACTCTATTCCTCTTTCTAATGTGCCACCATCTAAAAGGATATCAAAGCCTGATAAGCCTGAAGATAGAATATCAAAAGGGCTAGTACACGGTTTGCTCCCGAAACATTAGCACTTGTTCCTATCAAGTACTTACATGACCTCAGCAAAGTCTGTGCGCATATATTAGCGGGAATTCTGACGGCCAGGCTACTTCCTCCAGCCATGACTTTTTTTGATAGGTTGTAGTCTTTACAAGGAGAGATGATAGTTAGCGCACCAGGCCAAAAACGTTGGGCCAGGGATCGCGCCAGATAACTCATATCTACGATCTTTTCGATATCATTAAGATTGGATCCCATAACTGGTAATGGCTTATCCTCGCAGCGGCCTTTAATGCAGAAAATTCTTTCAACTGATTCATTGTAATAAGGATTACAGCCTAGACCATATACAGTATCAGTTGGAAAGACGATTACTCCACCCTCATCGAGAATTGATAAGCATTTGGATATGTGTTCACGTGCTTCTACAGTCTAAAATTTGTATTCCACTTCGCCTCTAACATATGACTACATCTCAAGTATAAGAATTGCGATAATCGCGACTATCCGCCCATGTTTTTCAAAATACCCCTCATGTTCAATTACCTAAGATTCACATATCATCAGATTACTGATCAATCAAAAATGCTCTTTTAGATGATCTATTGAAGATCGTAAAGATGTAAATGTCGAGAAGCAAAATTGTGCCATCACATTTAGCTGCTAACTGCAAGAATTATCATTAAAGATGTTAATTAAGCACATTCCAGACGACAAACGTACTAACTATTAGTAACGATAGAAATGGTTGTTCAACAGATCATAGTGAATTCATTCAAGTACACTCAAATAAGATTCTTTGGTATTTTCCATCCCTTGCTCTCTAGATACATGGCGTTTGAGATCCAGATATAGTATATATTATATTGAATTCTCATTACATTCCGATTGGTTTAGATTAAGACGATCCAGGCAGAGAACGATGAGAGGTTTTATCTCAGGTCCTCAAGCTCTTTTTCATCACGATAGTATTCAGGATTTAGTCTAAAGCCAGAAGTCGATTCATATGGAATGTCATTCAATTTCAGATGATACTCAAGCTTCCGCCTTTTCAGTTGCTTACCAAACCACAACACAAATTGCTGCTCTAGCATGCTTCCTTCTTCTTTCTCTATTTCTGGATGGACCTCAAGCAGGCTCTCTACAAAAAAAGGATCAAAGTACAACTGGAAGAAATCCCACCCCATCGCTTTTCCAGTCGACGAGCATTCGCATTCGCTTCTTGCATGTATGCCCCATTCCAATTCTCCTATAAATTCCATTATTTTCTCCCTTTCCTTATCGAAATTTAGGCACGAGCCAGAGACTACAATTGCTGGTGTTTTTTCAGCGAATTTTCTATTCAATCTCCTACTCCATACTACGTATTTCATTGTATTTAAAGTCAGCAACCCATATCTTCATAAACAACACCACTTTCCACTCACAAGTAAGTTTGAATTAAACTGCACGTTCTCTCTATTCCCAAGTCAAGGGCATAATTTCCAATCCTGGGTCCTTTATCTGCGCCAACTAGAATCCTATAAAGTATCGTAAAAAATTCCTTTGTACCGATTCCGTTGCTTCTTGAAATATCAAAAATTCTCGATTGCAAATTTTTAGCAGAATCAGGCTCATATTCCTTTCCAGCAAATCCTCTCAATGTTTGAACTAATTCTCTCAAGGCGTTTTTTTCCCTCTCAGTCAAATATATTTCTGATTTGATGTTATTCTGTAGACCTTTGTCGTCGGCCCAGTTTGATGTCAGCTGTATCTTCTTTGTCAAGACATCATTTTTTTCACCTGCAATACCATACTTTGCTAACCTTCCATAAACCTTTTCTATTCTCTCGTCATCGGCGGAGAACAATGATGCCTGCTGCACCAAAAGCCTATAGGGTACATGTTTTGAGGGGTTAGAGGGAGGCTTTAAGTGATTCACATAATCATAGATGCCCTTGATTTTTGCAAGTTTTATTAGATTTTCCTCTTTAGCAATGCCAAAATATAAATCCTCATAGAAATCATACTCATCCATAAGTGAAGGTATATCATCCACTGAAACGTTTCTGGTTCCTGTTACTCGCTTATATAACAAAAGCAAAAGGGATTCTGGAGTTCCATATTTTAGCCACATTTGAGGTGTGAGAACGTTCCCTTTAGATTTACTTATTTTTTTTCCAACCTTGTCAAGGAACATCTCATATCTCAGATGCATGGGGTGAGAATATCCGAGTATATCATTGGATACCCAATCATTGATCTTTACAGAATCCATAATGTCTTTTCCGTAAGCTTCAAATCGGATATCAAATGCCTGCCATCTAGCTGCAAATTCTACTTTCCAAGCAAGCTTCCCATTTCCGCCACTTATGCTTGATTCGCCCGAGTATCCACACCCTTTAATTATTTCATTTCCTATTCGGGTTTCCATACATGAATATGAAACTTTCTTATCTTGAGGGAAGTATTTCTCAGCCCTTGCTACGTACAGCCTATGGCAATTTTCACAAACAGGGAAATAAGGGAGGGCCTCGTTATATTTGTCCTGTCCAATCCTTTGTTGTATTCCAATGCCAAGACGATTACTGTTTTGCAATATGGTATCGATTTGTTTTGTCAACATGTTATTCTTGTAAGCCATGGTGCCACTTTGAAACTTGTACTTTATCCCAACTTTGTCAAGTCCTTCAAGAAGCAGGCCACTCATGTGGGCACCATATGAGGAATGACAGCCTCCAAATGGATCTGCGATCGCCGAGACAGGCTTAGTAATTTCTTTATGCAATGAGTGTGGAAAGCCGCTCGGTATCTTCCTTAATCCATCCATATCATCAGAATATGCGATAAGCTCACTCTTGTATCCGAGGTTTTGAAGGGCAAGCGTCACACCGTAAGCCCGAACGGCATCTCCCATACTACCTATATGTGGAATGCCAGATGCACCTAATCCGCTTTCAACCCGTATGATATCAGTATTCCTTCCTAATTTATTCTCCCTGGAGATAAGATTGTATGCAATTTTATCAATCCATGTTCCTTTGCCGAGGATCTTTACGTCATCATTCATGTTCTCAGCTTAGCACCTTAGTCATGTACGGACCATTTTGGATATAACCAAATTTCCGATAATATTCCCTTGTACCAACCGCACTTATGACTGACAATCTCTTGGTGCCAAATTCATCCATGGCTATTCTCTCAGCTTCGCATAGCAGACCGAGTCCAAACCCTTTATGTTGGTATTTATCAGAGTCAGTCTTTTGCCCCACATCAATGGCCTGTCCGTAAACATGTATTTCTCTAACGACAGCTGCGCCATTATCGTTATTTGTGTGCAATGCTTTTACGTGAGGATTACGAGTATGCCGCAAACGCAAAAAACCTAGAATGATTGACCTATCTTGATTTTCAAATGACAGAAAAACCTCTTGACCATTAGATGCAGAATAATCAAGTCTGTTGAGAATCGCTTCGTCTCTAGACAAATATCGATTTCCGTCTTGAAGTCCAACCTCTCTACACCGGATGCATTTACATTTTAAGCCAATCTTCTTTAATTCTTGTGATGCAATTTGTCTTAGGTTTCCACTTTTAGGCCCACCTCGTATGTCTTTCGACTCAATTTCTCGTTGAATTCGCATAATCCTGACCCACGGAGGGACTATCTTCTTTACTTGAATCAAAATTTTTAACATATCCTCGTCAGTATATGCCTTATATTTACCAGACTGATATAGATTGAATAGCCCAGTACCTTCCAAAACAAGCGTAGGATAAACCTTGACCATATCAGGCCTAAATGCGGGATCATAAAACAGAGTCTTGAAATCAGCAATGTCATTTTCTGGAGTAGAATAAGGTAGTCCTGGCATCATATGAGCCACAATCTTGAACCCAGCATCTCTTGCAATTTGGAAGGACTCTATTACATCCTTTAATGTGTGTCCGCGATTAACCTTACGGTAAACATTGTCTCGCAGCGACTGAACCCCGATCTCTACTCTAGTAACACCAAGTTCGAGAAGTAATTCGACCTGCCTATGCTTACAATAATCCGGCTTTGTTTCAACGGTCAGTCCTACACATCTCGATCCGCTTGTTTCGTTCGATTTCATTGCTTCGTCAAGTCCACTTGAAGCACCTGAAGGATCACAATTATTTTCAAAGGAATTCAGAGCATCAAAACATCCTTTGACAAACTCGCGTTGGTATTCATCAGGCAAAAACGGAAACGTTCCTCCAACTAGGACCAACTCTATTTTGCTTATACTATGTCCTCGGGATTTTAACTGATGTAGACTTATGCACTACCTGATCGAATGAGTCATAATTTGACCTCTGCGCGATTCTAGTAGAGGGTTCAGAGCCAGTGTAACTGAGTGGTGTATTATACTCGACACCACCAGGACAGTAGATACAGCGTCCATGCGGGCATTCATATGGTTTTGGCATCACCGCAATGACGGCAACTCCAGACGCACTTTTAATGGGTCTGACCATGAGAGTTTTTCGATACTTGCTGTCATACGGTAGGAATTGAATTATATTTTCATATTTTGGTAATGAATTTAAATGATATGAAGATGATGTTTCTCTTAATATCTTTAATATTTCAGGCATTGTCATGTTTGGCTTCTTGACCATCTTCATGGCAATCTCGTTACAAGCCAGGACATATGCCATTGACTGACCTGGCTTGGGATCTGAAGAGTTTTTTGATTGCGTTTTAGTTTCCAATTATGCAGAATTGGTTGGCACAATTAATATTAATTTTTGTTTGTCGAATTAATCGTAGATCAATCTTTTGATCTAGATCTGTTCATTCGAGCGCTCGAATTAGCAGATAACTGACTATGTCCAGTTGATTACCGTTCATTTTTCCTTCCATGCCATCTAATACGATAGTGGCCATTTGTGAATTACTTCGGAGCCGACAGAATGAGATAGCGACCAACTGCAGCTATCAGAGATGCTAAAATGGACTCAATTGCATCTAATATTCAGGTAATGTACTGCGCTGCCGTATCTGGAGCATTCTACAATAGTTTGCGAACTAGATAATCAGCTATTCATCTAATGTTTAGAGTCATTCATCAGTGCGCTTGATACGAATTTCATAACGCTATAGAGTGAAATTTCTGTCCAACACTCTAACCTGAACTTGGCCAGTACCTTGCCCCTCTACGTGTCCAATACGACTGCACCACATTCCATGCTTTTCAATTATGTCAATGGCATTATCAACATGAGATTGCGGAAGTACGATGCAATATCCGATTCCCATGTTAAAGGTTCTGTACATTTCCTTAGTTTGAATATGTCCCTCTCTCTGAATTAGATCGAATATGCCAGCCGGTGCAGGTAAGTTGTCGAGCTTATAATCCACGGCCTTATTGAGCCTGGAGAACTTCGTAAATGATCCTCCGGTTACGTGTAATAGACCGTGAACAGGCGTTTTATTTTTTTTGATTAATTCAATTATTGCACGAACATATATCCTCGTAGGTGTAAGCATCATATCCCCGATCGTCTGATTCATGTCGTTCATGAAGTGATTGATAGAGTGTCTTGATAGGAGAACCTTTCGTGCGAGCGTATACCCATTTGAATGAAGCCCGCTGCTTTCTATACCCAAGATAGCATCTCCTTTCCTAATTTTATTGCCCAATATCAACTCATTTTTATTTTGAACAACTCCAAACGCCATACCAACTAAATCAAATGTTTTTGCGTTATTGTTGTCTGCTAAAAGATCGGGAACAACTGCTGTTTCTCCACCGATGATTGGCACATTAGCTTCCTTCGCGCCCTTTACAAGACCGATAGTAATGTTTCTGAGAAGTGTGGAGTCTGGAATTCTTACAGCAATATAGTCAACAAATCCACCAGGTACCGCGCCAACGCAAATAATATCATTTACATTCATTGCGATACAATCTATCCCAACGGTGTCAAAACGATCCATCATTTGAGAAACAATTATTTTTGTTCCTACCCCATCAGTATGCAGGGCAAAGATCTTATTATCAAATTCTATTAGTCCAGCATAATGCCCAAATCCTGATATTACTTTGCCGTAAGTTAGGAATGAATGAGATAATGATACTATTTTTCCGATGGAGTTTTGAACTCTGTGTATCTTATTAATGTCAATACCAGTACTTTTGTAAGTTATCTTGTCTCTTCTCAAATCTCAATATTATTGTGACTAGATACATATTACTTTTAACACAATCTGTTCAAACGGAAGAGGATTAATATCAATACATTGGGCTGGTCATAAGGCGCATCCATGGTATAGTCATCACTCAAACCTAATGTGAGATGATTCTAGTGCGTAGTACTAACCCTACCATAAATGTTAGTTTGTTACCTGAAAGAGTTGGAACTATTAAAAGTGATACAATCTCAAACAATGATATTTGAAAAAGATTGAGAAAAATTCGATACCTGTCACTAAAACTTGTTATAAGCAAGCTAGTCAGAACTTCATTGTTCCTAAGTAGGTCGAGTTAGCTCAATGTTGGGACAATGACCTATGAAGAATGAATGATTTGTAAACAATTAAAGTTAAGCATTTCGCATGATCCACCAACATGTATGATGGAATTGAATTATTTTATGCTCAAGTTCGTAGCATACCAGGATTTTCTTAATTTAGCGGGAAGAATAAGAATTAGCTCAGATTCCTGAGTATTGAAATAATCACAGTTATCAATCAGTTGTCTTGTGAGTTCCTTAGATCGCCGTCCGAAGGTCCTAATCCATTCGTCTTATTGACATTGAATATCACAATTCACTTATGATATGTTATTTCTTCGTACTAGACCAGAACTGATACTTGCAGGATTCTATAAGGTCTAAAAACAGGGCCTCAGGGATTATAGTACTCCTATGACAGTCTGAGAACTACATTACTAGTTGTTGTACCTGCACGGATAGGTTACATTTCTAATTACCTGAGGCTTGGACATAATTGAATTCTATATTTTTCATATATTATTTAGTAACATATTAACTACATAACATGTGTTTGATTGATTTTGGTCGTTGACTACGTCTGGTTTTATAATTGTAGTAGACAAGGATCTGATATAGTAGTAGTACTGACAGAAGTCCTGTTCCAGCAGCCTTCTGGTAGCCTCTTACTGGTAATGGGTCTATTCTAAAAACAGATTTAATATGTTCTATTAGTGGTTCTATCGATTTACTTCTCCAAGAGTAAATAGCCTGTCCTAACTCAGATTCATAGAATTGTATCAGCTCAAGTCTGTCAGTAGGGGTATGTTCATATCTTTGTACTGGACATACCAGTTCAAATCCTCTTTTAGTACTCAAGTCATATAGTTTATGGTCGTCATACCCAGAATCGCCTATCATGAAACATGTTTCTGGAGACAGAGATGATGATGATGTTGATATCATCGGATTGTACATTTGATTATCTTGTACATTAGCAGTTGTAAAATCTGCTCCTAATGGGACTATGATGGAACCAGTACTTGATATCATATGTAGTTTGTAACCAAATATCCATCCTTTAGCATGGCTGAATCCCCATCTTGCGTCAGTATCTATGCCAGAACGTGGTACTATACCTTTGTTCATAGATGATTTGTGCCAAACATGTCCTTTGGCTTTCAGTAAAGTACTATCTATTGCAACAATGTATGGATCTATCATCTTTTCGCATACAAACATGCAGGTCATGATAGTAATCCTTTTTTTGATGTCTATGGATATGGTCTTAAGTCGTCTGTCAAATGTTCGCCTGTCTGGTATTTGGGTAAGACCACATCTTTTCATTATCTTCTTCTTATTGTAAGGATAATCCAATTCTAGGAATTCATGTAATGCATTGTTAGAATCCAGTCTAAACCATAGCCTAACTATGAAACATCTCAGAATTACAGTAGGAGAATAGACATATGGTCTGCCCCTTCTTCCCTTTTGCGATTCTGACCACGGTATCGAACCTATCAAGTACAGAATACTAAAAAGAATAGATTCACATTTACTACCATCATATGCTATCCTTTGGGAATGTTTGATTATGTTTCATCACAAATTCAGACACTCAAAGGATAGCTTTATTCTAATTCATTATAGACATAAAATATGGATCTGGAATATGCCCAAGCCTCAATTACCTACATGGGTTACACTTTTCTGTTTAGTTCTCGTATGTGTACTGGATGTAATTAACCTTTGTAGGAACATCTCCGATGGAGTAAGACCATTTATGCCTCCATGTTCTCTGGTTTCGTTATATGCTTTAACAAACATGTCGTATCTTTGTTTACCATCGTCTATGTTTGGTATATCTTCTAATGCTATGAATTCACTCTTTACAATCTTGTTATATGCTTCTACTTTTCCCTGTAACTGCGGGTATGATTTTGGTATTTGCTTATCTTTTATCTGATTATGTATAAGGAAATGTCTGAATATTCTGGATGTAAACTGTTTACCGTTATCATGCATCATCATCTTAGGCTTACCATTAATCATTATCCAGTCCTCTAATACATTAAGAACATCCACTGACCTCTTTCTTTCGGACCACTTGCTAGCTACCTTCCTAGAACAATCATCTAAGCAACTAATGATGTAATTCCTTTGACTGGAATTACTCAGATAGAAAGGGCCAAGGATATCCACTTGCACCATATCATTTGGATGCTTCATGACAAACCGTTTGTAAGTTCTTGCTTTGGCCTTACACATGAGGATATTAAGACAATGTGTCTTTAGTATCTTGTATATAGTTCGGGTGCTTAATGAGATTCCAATGATTCTTTTTAGTCGAAATTTGATCCTATTACATCCAAATCTCTTAGTTAATCGTAGATCAAGTATAGTCTCTTCTACTTCTGGTGTTACCTTCCTGTAGTTGATTTTATGAGGCCTTCTGGAGTTATCTGATAGGCCTTCTATCCCTTTCTGCTTGTATCTATTATTCCACTTGTAGTAAGTCTTTCTGGATACACCATATCTCTTACAAATATTACATATGGTATCACCAGTCCATTCTTTTTCGTGTATTAGATTAAACCTTATTCTGATTTCTATATGGATTCACTTCCCGACAGAAGTGTAACCCATGTCTGTAAGCTATAATGTCACCTATGTCAGTAAGTACAACAACTAGTTAATATAACGATGTTATAAATTACTAGAGAATATAATAAAGTTAATAATACATCATTCGTAACTCACCATAACACAAACAGGTTATGACAACTCCTAGCAAAACAGACGAAAATAAGGATGAGGCTGAAGAACTGTATATCGGAACGGCTGAATCTGAGCACATAGAAATGTACCTGAAGGCTATTTGGTATATCCGTGAAAAGGGAGAAAAAGTAAAGGTTAGTTCCGTCGCGAAGCTTCTTAATGTAACTCAACCGTCAGTTGTTCAGATGTTGCATAGATTGGATAACACGCATCTTGTCAGTTACAATAAGGGAAACTTGGTGGGGATGACACCGAAAGGTGAAAGGATTGGAAAGCAAATGATTCGAAATACGAGATTGCTTGAGGTTATGATGAGAGATGCTCTCAAGATAGAGATTGATGAAGAAATGGTATGTGGTATAGAACATCATATGAAAAAAATCTTTACTGATGCTCTGTGCACCCTCTTGAATCATCCAAGAAGGTGTCCGCACGGCTTAGACATTCCGCTCGGAAAGTGTTGCAGAAAATAATTAACGTTGAATGTCATCCGCAAAAAATAATTATGTTAGATAATTTTCTACGACGATTAAGATGTTCGTATTCAGCAAGTCGATTTTTTGAAATATATGTGCAGTTAATCGAAATTGTCTTAAATCTAGCAGTCAACCTCTGCAATATATATACATGCAGATTCTATCGCAATTATTCTATGCAAATATTATGACCCTCCGCCTGTACTAGAACAATTTATCATAGCCATTTGTAACGTTAATTAGAGGGCAATCTAGGTGAGATTTGGAAAAAAGCATATTAGCGGAATCGAAATCAAATAATATATTATGAGCGAACAAATCGATAAAGCATCTTCTACGAATGTGAGATTACAGAAGGCTACTTTTGCAGCAGGATGCTTTTGGGGTGTTGAAGAGGCATTTAGGGAACTTCGAGGTGTAAAGTTCACACAGGTCGGCTATACCGGGGGCTGGCTAGAAAAACCAACCTACAAGCAGGTCTGTACTGATAAGACTGGTCATGCTGAGGCCGTTGAGATTCAGTTTGATTCAAATGAAATCTCTTACCAGGACCTACTTGGTAAATTCTGGACAATCCACGATCCTACTACCAAGAATAGACAAGGTCCAGACATAGGATCACAATATCGCTCTGCAATCTGGTATCATTCTCCAGAACAAAAAATTCTTGCTATACAATCTAAAGAGAAAGTGCAAGAATCTCTTAAAGGAGATGGGAGAATTGTATTTACAGAAGTTCTTCCAGCATCTAATTTCTATAAGGCTGAAGAGTACCATCAAAGATATCACGAAAAAATGGGCGGAGCCAGGACTTGCTACCCCTGGCGAACAGCTTAGGTTATCTGTCTGTAAACGAAAAGTAGATCAATCGTGAACAATTTGCAGATTTGGCTTCGAGATTGACCTGTCTTTATTGGATTAACGTAGCGGCACATAGTTGATGAGATATTGACAATTTCGCAGACTGTTCAAGCGAAAGCGAAAATTCAAACGTATACAGAATGTGATCTTCGTTGAGCAGAATTACCAATATTGGCACAATGTACTAAATGCCGGTAGTGCAAGTATGACTGCAATACGTATTGCGCCGTAAGTTTGTAGAGTATCTAGAGGGTGATGCAGGATTAATAGAAAATTGCACTTTACATATCAAACTACAGAGTAAATTTGCTAGAGATTATGAAAAGGGCATAGTTAGAAAGCAGAAACCCATGTTGTGGTATTATAAAGGGCCACAAAGAGAAAATACAATAGAGCTTATAGAGGATCTCATAAAGTCGGAAACTCCTGTCAAAATATTACATAAATGGCAACAAAGTCTTATCGAAGCTGAAAAAATCATCTCACGTGTAACTGTTGAAAATCAGGCTGTTCTTGACCCTATGATGGGTGTAGGCACAAATGGAATAGCCGCACTAAAGCTAAAAAGAAGATTCGTAGGCATAGAAAAAGACAAGGTTAGATGCTCTATCAGCTAGAGGGAATATCAGTGAATTCAGAAAACCAGAACAAGTCTAAAATAGATGGGCAAAGAAGCGGTCTTGGTTTTAGGGACTGTTTCAATAAGAGACAGCTTTTCCATAACGGTTCAAAATTTAGGAGGATTTAGTTTAATGGTTGAAACAAACCGCAACGAAGATGCAAATAGTAGGGCAGAGTCGGAGTTTCCCATGAACGAACACATTAAAGAGGAAATGAGTACCCTGGGCATTTTTAAAATATGTCTGATACAGTATGGTGAACATGCTATCCCAAATGGCTTAATTGTATATTTTATTTCGGCAGACCTCCACATATCGAATGTAAATATTATTCTCGACATATGAAACAAACATTATATACAGCCTTGTTTCAAGACAAGCCTTGTTGGATCGCCAAGACTAAACAGGATTGTTCGGAACGCTTCCGCTGTTTCTAGTAGAAGTTCGTTTAATTCACTGAAACCGTAGATGTTATGAATTGCAGACATCACTAACCAGAGAGGTGATTCTAGCCCTTCTCGATAGTTTTACACGAACCTGAGAATGTAGGGAATCTCGAATGGTGCTTCAATATCAGTAAAGATTACGACTACATGCGATATTGAAGTTCTTGCCGACTCCAGGTGCTCCATTTATCAAAACTACTTGATTAGCAAAGTTGACTGGAATGGAAAACAAGTATCTTAATTAGACTTAAAAAGCAGATGTTTATAAAATGGCTTTCTATTGGCTTTTTTCTCACGGTAATGCCATTCCCTAATAGAATCTTTAATCGGTTTAAGTCTATCATGTGAATTCAACCATAGAACACCTGACCGGAATAATTTTCTGATACGATACTTGTTCTCTAAAATATCTAATACCTTTTTAGAATTTCAGTCTCCGGGCATCCTGATACGATACGTCGTGTCCCGATAGTGGTGATTAGATCTGTCTTCAATCCAATTTCGAATAGTATTCTCTGATACGTCCAGTCTGTTTTATGCCTCGAGATACTTGTTCATAAAAGTCCTCTAATGCTTTATCTACATCTGAACTTAGGCGAATGCAAATATTTTATACTGAATTCATCTGTTGAGTATCTTACAGATCGTTCCATAGTCTCTGACAAACAACTTGAAGTGTATTAGCCGCTAATGTAGCATCCTATGAACCAGGTTCGTCTAAATCGTACTTTGTTTCTCACGTGGAACGACCAATGACCAGTGTCAACTCTAATAACCAACACAATACCAAGGTCGGGAATCTCCATTTAATGCATCAGCATCAGAAATATTCAGAGCTTGCTTGCGGAGCATTCTAAAATAACTGAGGTAATAGAGAAAATAGAGGTAAGTAGGTGATAATAATGATGATATGACGGTAATAGGTCTTAGAACCTTTAAGATTCACTCTTACATATATTAAATATAAGAAACATGATGGGTTTGACGAGAGAAGAAAAAGAAGATCTAGTTTTAGAGCTTTATTATAACCAAGGAAAGACTTACGCTGAAATAGCCAAGGAAGTACGAATATCTCTACGTGATATTGGACCAATTCTGAAAAAATCTGGATCAGTGCAATCATTGTCTGATTCATCTCAGGCCTACAAACTTTTTTTAGAAGGTAAAACTCCAATACAAGTCGCTATTAAATTAGGTCTAAAGGAGCCCGAAGTGCATGAATTCTATAAACAATATTGGAAACTACAACAACTATATGGTCTTTACCAGGTTCATGAACATGTTAAAGAGGATATTTGGACCTTCGTAGAACTCTACAGATTGATCAAAGCTGCAGGTATGGACCTAAAGCATGTCAAAAGACTCCTTGAAATTGCCAATAATGATTTGCCTAGTGTACAGGCTAAGTATGAAGGATTACGAAGAGAAGTAGATTCTTACAATCTAAGAAGGAGAGTCTAGAGAAAGAAATATTTGGTTTACATACCACTTTGGTTCAATATCGTACATCATACAGAGAAGAATCAGCTCTACTAGACACTCTGCATCAAGAAAGACTAGAACTGAAAGAATAAGCAAGAGAATTCGAGAATAATAGTGAAGAATATATCAACAATAAAGAAAGAGGTACTAACGAAGTTGAGAATGCACTAGCAGATAAAGGAATATCATCATCTGGAAATATCATGATCAGAGCAAGTTATGAAACCCATTAATGTAGAAATTACAATGGGTCATGATATTGGAATCTCGGCTTCCTATTACAAACCGACAGAACGAGAGGTTTTAGAAGACTATTTGAAAGCAATCCCATTACTTACAATTAATGGTGAAAACCTTGTGCTTCAAAAGCAGATACAAGAATTAGCGGAAAAAACGAAAGATAACGATTATCTTCTTAGAGCAAAGCTACTGGAGAAGGATGACGCATTGACTAATTTATCAGACCAAGTTATGAAACTCATGGCAGAAGTACAGGAATTAAAGAATAAAAATCATTCATAAAAGAGTAGAAGGGGTAGTTCTTTGCTCCTTTACGACCATCTTAAATTGTTTATCAAATTTCATTCTTATATCTTTTAATAGCTCGCATAAACCTTTGATCTTGTGACAAGATATGGAAATCTGAAGAACCTGCTAAAACATTTGATATCAAATCAAATATGAAACTAGGAATACGCTGTTGGATTGTTAATGATAAAAACTTTGCATTAATCTCTTCTATAGGTTCACCTGGTGCGACGACAATGAAGTGACCAGAAGAAGACACTTGAACTATAAATTCGTATATTTCTTCGTCTCTTATTTTCAAAATTGCCTTTGTTTTTGTATGGTCGAGTCTAATAGAACAGCATTGGCACGATGTGATATACGTATTGCGCAATAGACCAATAGAGCAGATGCTTTGAAGTATAAATCGTACTGGCAATGGAGAGATAAAATACAGTTTATCATTTACCTGTTATGCGAGCTGGTATGTCGTTAGTAATCATGCATTTCTTGATTTCAATCGACATCATTCCGCCAGAACAGTCTCCAGAAAATGCTGGTGCATAGCCAGCTGGCCCAAGAGTCGTGACACTATACATTCCCATATGAAGTTTGACTAATGTACCAGATTTGTTACCATTAAATGAACTAGGCATAGGATCGTTACCATGGACAAAAACTTTAAAGTCGGATGGTACCAAATGACCGGTTTTATTCGCTACATTTACTGTAACTACTAATATTCCCATATCCACGCCTTTTGATGATTGGAGAGATGAAGAATTATTGTTGACCCGTACATCTATGTCGATCGGGCGTATCGCTACATCATTATAGTACCCAACTATACTATGCGCCACTTGCAATTGTATGAATCCACTGTAAGAAAAGCCTATAGCAGGTGCAACGACAAGAAAAGAAAAAATACTAGAAATTAAGGTAATCGTCGTACCAGCCAGGATAGCCTGACGAGTCCATAACGACATGGATACTGTACGGTTTCATAGCTATTTTTCCTTTTCCGATCTACTAGGTCTAGAACCTGGAAAAAACTTAAATCTTGCTTGGTTAAGGTAGTTCAGTGGTTGTGTAATAAAACATATTTCCATTAAATTATCATTAATAGGGGGACTGTGTGCGGGGAGTGTTGCTATAGCCATAGCCTTAGTCTTAAGATTAGCATTAAGTGCTCCATTTATCCCGGAAATTGCCTCTCAGACCTTGTTCTCACTTACTCCAGGATCAGTAGAGTCTCAGGCGGTAGGGACTTTGGGTCCAATCGCCAAATACTCCGCATTCATTGGCGCAATTGTTGCCAATTTAGTAGTTTATGGCTTACTGGCAATTTTTTTTGCTCAGAGGTCTAATAATAGCCCAAAGCGCTATCTGCTTAATTCATTATTTTGTGCATTGGTCTCCTTTTTTATTTTCCTGTCCTTAGCAATGATCCTCTTGGCGTTGACGGAAGGGCACGGTCAATCCATAGGAATCGTGTCGCTAGTGACATATTTAATATTCCCTCAGCTTGGATTCGGTTTCACGCTCTATGCTGTTTTCTACAATCGGAGGCTTAAGCCTCTCACCCAGGATACTAGAGAAAGTATTCTGATACCTAAATCTCGTCCCCCAGAGGGAATAGATCAGCGTAAGAGACAAATGCTTCGCGCAGGGATTTCTGCCGCAGTTGCTGTACCTATTATATACCTGGGGCTGGAAACCCTCCTTTCACCTCAGCGAGCAGTTCAGAGGACAACGTCGTTATTGCTATCTCAATTTCAGCAGACGCTGAAGAATATCAAACCAAAGGGCTTTGAAGATGCAAAATTGGCTCCGCTCTTGGATTCAGAAGTAACGCCGACCGACATGTTTTACAGAATAGATAAAAATGCCTTGGTACCCGAAGTGAATGCGCAGACGTGGACTTTGAATGTGAAAGGTTTGGTAGATAAGCCTCTCATTCTGAATTATCGGGAGATCAGATCTATGCCTCCGGTCGAGCAATTCGCTACCCTCGAATGCGTAAGTAACAAGATTGGGGGTGATCTCATTAGTACACCGCATGGAAGGGTGTCCATCTGAAAGATATACTTCGGGAGGCGGGTGTAAAGCCTGAAGTCAAATTTCTGGTATTCAGGTGCGCAGACGGATATGACGTTGGCATACCGATCGATCGTGGGTTGTTAGATGGCAGCATTTTGGCATACGATATGAATGGCGCTTCTCTAACAGCTGAACACGGCTTCCCTATTAGAGCCATTATACCTGGACTGTATGGAATGATGAACCCTAAATGGATAACTGAAATAGAACTTATGGATAAAGTCTATGAGGGTTATTGGCAGAGGAAGGGTTGGACAAACTCTGCAAGATACAATACACATTCTTTCATTGTAATTCCGGGAGTTGCAGCAGTTCGGAAAAGATTCAAAGATCTGCAATCGTCCGAGACTACGTTCCAGGGCTCGGAAGGAGGAGTTCCATTCGGTGGAATGGCTTTCGCTGGAGATCGAGGCATATTAAAAGTAGAGGTCAGTATAGATGGTGGCAAAACTTGGAAAAATACTCAGTTAAAAGATCCACTATCACAATATACTTGGGTACTATGGGCCACTCGATTGGATTTGCTAGGAAGCAAATCGAATTACAATATATACGTCAGAGCTACCGATAAGACGGGTAGAATTCAGACAGCACAGATTACAGATCCCTTTCCAAGTGGAGCAACTGGGTACTATATATTATCTACATAGCTGATTATAACGCCCGTCTTTTTGAGACCGATCGAAAAGAATTAGGAATAGATGCAGCTCGGCCAAGCGTAGCTAGCACCTACATGAGTAGCGTACAAAAAAGCGGGACACGAGGCTACCTCTCACTCTGATTCAAGGGTTGTTCAACGGTTGTAGGAACTAGTTACCTAATTGGTAGCAGTTTTGATTATGTTCCTTATTTATTTACCTACTTCCTCGGTTAAATCATAGCATATAGAGAGAATCATCAAGTCATACCATTTTCAAGCTAAATGCTCGAAAGATTTCAGATCCCTAGGAGCATCGGTGATTTAACAATTCTGAAAGGGGTATAGTAAACGCTGAGTTTCGTATTTACGTACTCGACGAACACATGATCCTATGTTATCCAGATGGCTATCAGGAATCTATCGTCAAGTGAAGGCGAATTTCAATAGATAAAGATAACTTGAACTCAGACTAAAGAGCATCTACATTTCAGATGATCGCAAAAGATCAGACATTTAGTCTTGTCATGTTGGGTTTGTGTCTAATAACCATTGTGTATCTAGCCTATCCATTTATCACGGTCTTGATTTTCGTTGATCCCTCTGCCATCTCAGATACTATAGATCGCCCTGAAGTGATCAATGCATTTGTACTTAGCGCGGCCACGGCAACAATTTCTACGGTAATCCTCGCCATATTTGGAATACCTGTAGGGTATGTGCTAGCTAGATTTCACAATCTTCCCGGAAGGTCAGTACTTAGGATTATTGTTTTTGCTCCTTTGGTTTTGCCCCCTTTGGCAAGTGGAGCGCTCGCTCTTGGGAGCATTTGGTCCGCTTTCGCCAATAATGAAGATGTTCCCAACTCTGGATTTTACACAGTCGGTCGCTGGGATAATAATTGCGCAATTTTATGTTGCTTCCCCGTTTATGATCCTTGCATCAGAAATGGCATTTGAGTCATTTGACGAGTCGTATGAGTTGATGTCACGCGTACTGGGCAAAACGCGATTTGAGACCTTCATACAAGTGTCCGTTCCATTAGCCAAGACTGGGATAATTATTGGATTTATCATGTCATGGGTGAGGGCTGTAGGGGAGCTGGGAGCGACTATGATGATGGCGTATAACCCACATACAATTTCAATTCAGATATTTGAAGACAACGCAATTGGGGGTTTGTCTAGGGCCATTCCAGATATCTTCTTTAGCATAATACTCTCGGTCATAGCTCTAGCTGCATTCTACTTATATTCTGCTAGATCTAAAAACAGAGGCCTTTTGAAGCTCAATTAAGAGATATGGGACATGGCTGGCTTGGAACTTCTCAACCTGATCAAACAATTCCCTGGATTCACCATTGGTCCTGTCAGTTTGAAGGTAGGAAATGAGATAAGAGTCATAATAGGTCCTACAGGCAGCGGTAAAACTACCATTCTTAATCTCATTTCTGGTTTGATTAAGCCGGATTGTGGATCTATTATCTTAGACGGCAATGACATAACGAATCATCCAATCGAATGTAGAGAGATTGGATATATATTCCAAAAGCCCCTTTTGTTTCCTCATTTAAGCGTATATGATAATATTATATTCGGTCGAAAAAAATATGACTCTTTCAGCGTTACTGAAATTAGAAAGTTACTTGATGATCTAGGCATCGGGCATCTGTCTGACAGAAGGATACAAGGTTTAAGCGGTGGCGAGATGCAAAAGGCTTCTTTGGCTAGAATGCTAGTTACTAAGCCAAAAATCATACTTATGGACGAGCCACTAGCGAATCTAGACGATCAATCAAAAAAAAAATTGAGATTGGATTTACGACAGGTGCTAAAAGAGAGAAACCTACCGACAATTTATGTGACACATTTTGAACAGGATGTTTATGCACTTGCCGATAGGATATCTATCTTGTACAACGGAAACGTGCTCTACGATAACACTCTCAACGCAGCTCTTACATTTCAAGACCCGAACTCCTTTCCATTTCGACCTGAGATTTTTAGCGCAGAGGGCAATTACATTGAAGGAGTTGTTACATATTCTAGTGGTGGGGTCACAATATTCAAATATCACACGCAGACGCTTCAGATTCTTGGAGATTATCCACTCGGATCAAATGTCGGTATTTTGATTAGACCAGAAGATATAATTATATCAAAGGATTTAGTAAAAACTAGTGCCCGAAACTTTTTACGAATAAAGATCGTAAACGTGACTAAACCGATCGGGGCCACAGGAATGATTAGAGTCCATATGTTGTTAGAAGAAAAGTTACGACTTGTTGCCAAAATTACCGACGAGGCCAGATCAGAGCTTGGGATCGAAGATGGCGATATGGTATATGCTATATTCAAGGCATCATCCCCGCAGGTTGTCCGAGAAGGAAATTCGCATTGAAAGTATTCGGCGCTTTGCAAATTTGAGCATTATAAACCTAGGAAGTGTCACGATGGCCACAAGTCATGTCAATAATTGTCACCAATTCAACGGTTGTGGCACCGCCAATAGTATTAAACTCCGTGAGGCCAAAGTTGTTCTTGCAAATAATAATAAATGTTCTCTGGCTGGTATATCAAAGTAATTGACTCTGCAAGTAGTTATATGTGCGGAAACGAGTTGCAGTATATTTTCACTAACGGATCAGTAGCATTAATTCTTTTATCTTCGTTGATGCCTTGAAATAAGAGATTAACATGGCGAGATAATTGTTGGGGGTCTTCAGATAAAGACTCGAGACAGATTTCTTGCATATGAAAATCACGTACATAATATAGATGCTTCGAGTTAGTCTTTTGGTGGTATCACCTGTATAACAAGTGGCCATACCATACAATACCTACAAGACCTTAGGAAAAGAGTAATCAGGATTGCAATAGTACTTGCGGTACTAACGATCCTTAATACAACACTGAGTTTTAAGACGTTCGATTACGATGGCTACAGAATTCCAATCTTGTACCCAGATCTATTTGACAACATCGCAATTCAAACAATGACGTTAATGCGACAAAGCCTTCTTCCAGATAATGTTACGCTAATTCAAACATCTCCAGGACAGGCTTTTTTCGCACAGATTTACGTTGCATCACTCCTGGCACTCATCCTGACAATCCCTATTATAATTATAGAAACAATTTCCTTTGTAGGACCAGGCCTTTATCGACACGAAAGTACATTTGTAAAAAAGATAACCGTAGTCGCCATAGGACTCTTCGGCGTAGGTTGCACCTTTTCGTATCTTGTTGTAATACCAATTGTGCTTGAATTCTTATACAAGTACGGAGCGTTCATCGGCATCACTACTTTTCTTGATATATCCCAGTTTGTGCCGTTCGTTCTCCAATTCCTTCTTGCGTTTGGCATTTCTTTTCAACTTCCCTTATTAATGTGGGGACTAACGATTTCTGGATTTATTCGTCCAAATTTTTGGAGGAATAACTTGCGATATGTTATCATCGTTCTTGCTATATTTGGCGCCCTAGTGACTCCAGATGGCAGTGGGATTACAATGTGGTTAGTAGCTGGTCCTATGCTCTCACTCTATTTATGTGGCATGCTTGTTGTAGAACGGGCAGGGCGTAATGTATCATAATAGGGATTGTGATGTGTCAAGACAAATTAGTAGTCAGGGGTGATTATTCATATTTAAGCAACGTATATCCAGACATAGCCTTATCTTGTCAGACTCAGCAGTTAAGTGGATTTATTCCAAAGGAATTGTGGTCAGTACAATTTATGCGTATCAATAGAACACGATGCGTCCGATGTTACACAAGTTCGTTTTGCTTCATCTCCTTGCTAAAAATCTTATATATAATAATTTTGGTAACTGAATATGGGAACAAAATATTCTCAAGCAACAGTTTGTGCTGTCGCAACACTTCTCATTGTTGGAGCTACCACGATGACTATTCTCGCGATACCTGTATTAGCACAGCAAAATATGACGGCTATAAAGAATGGCAGTATGTCATCAGTCATGATGGAGTCGGTCAGGATGCATTTAAAGACCGCGGATAAAGCGTTGTCAACTGGAAACTTTAGCAATGCATTAGAACAAATGAATTTGGCACAGATGCAGCTTTCGGTGATGGGAATGAAGAACATGGGCACTATGAACCAGTCCCAGGCGATGGGGTTCATGAAGGGTGGTGCTACAAATATAAAAGCGATACCTGAAAACTGCATCATCCTTAACGATGGTTCTTTAGAATGTAAAGACAGCCTTACAAATAGCTATTCATTTACCACTCCATAAACCATGGCTACGAAAATTCGACAGATGTAAGAAATGGCTTATCGGGTTTAGACACTGCAATAGAATTCAGCGGCATATTTTTAATTAAGATTTGTTCTTCAAAAATATTAGGACTCCACTAGCGTCTCTTTACGGGAGATGTAACTGAATGAAACGCTCATAAAACAAAGATAAATAGAGACAATATCAAACTATCCAGATGAGGCTTAACCAATAACATTACTGCAACAACAGGGGTATGCAGAACATCATTAAGCAGAAATCACTGGCATTCTTGTTTCCTTAGGTTGTAGATCAAGCCATACTCAAGTCGCATGTTTGCCAATAATATTGGCAGAAGAACATTATTCAATCAACGTGACTTGAGAATGTAGAAATCATAGGTGACACTTGATGAAGCCGGTACCGAAACTGTCATTCGTCAGACTAACAGCAAATATGGTCTAAACTAATAGTACCAGAATCAATACTTCTTAATATCGATCACGCGGGTAGACATCATCAGAATACGATCGCATTAAAGTTAGCAACGTCGTTCTTGCAGTAACTTCGCAGTTACTGCAGTAACTGCAAGAGCATACTCCCTCGGCTTCATCGGAAGACCTACAATATTTGAACAAAGAAGCCCAATAGCGGCGTAGCATCCGTAAAGACTATTATATACCGTTCTAGCACAAACTGAGAATCAGAGCACGCACGTGAAACCCTAGATGCCAATCGTCTTGTAACTCATTCCTCACAACCATCAAGGCCGAGTTGAAAGTACTTCTAGTGGAAAATGAAAGGTTGAATTATAGTTACATCAGATTGGGTATTGTCATTTTCATCACTTTTCGCCTTAGAACTATTGCTAATCCTACTGAGATAATTGATACTATTACAGCTGTTAGGAATATCATGTTGAATGACGATGATGATGGAAAATAACGCAAAGTATCATTTACGTTTATTAGGGTTTGGTGAGTTTGCATGTACATCCCCGCAAGAGCAGGACCAATTGAACTACCAATTATTCTCAAAAGCGTGGTCATCCCCAGGGATATGCCACTAAATTGTCTCGGCGTAGCTAATATAATTACATTCATTGCCCCGACGCTTGTTAGTGATAAGCCGGTTGATAAGATTGCTAGGTTCACTGACACCCACAACTCTGTTGAATGAAAAATAAGTAATCCAATAAAGCTTGCTGTGGTAATAATAGTCCCAAGTATGATAGGCTTTAGGGAACCTAGCTTTGAAACAATAAATCCAGAAGTTGGTCCAAATATTAGTAGAATTATTGCAAATGGAAGTTGAACTTTGCCGGTACTAATTGCATCTTCACCGAATCCTACGGGTTCGGGATTTCTTACTAATATCGGTATCGTTTGAAAAACCATAAACATTGAAAATCCAACTAAAACTATTATCAAATTTGCAGGAAGTATTGCTCTGTTGAGCATGAGTTTAAAATCTACCAATGGGAACTCTGAACGTTTTTCAATGACTATAAACGTACCCAATGAAACTATTCCTAGTAAGAGGAAAGGCAATACCTGAATAGAAGAATAACTTACGCTGGATGGAATACTATTCTGATTCTGAGTAGTTGAATAATTTCCAGTAGTTGTCCCAACACTGCTTCCTGATGTTTCTAGGAATGTCAAAACTAATAAAAAAGATATAATGGTGACAGCTAGTGCAATTGCTCCCTTTATGTCGACCTGATTAGAAGATCCTGAAGCTGCAGACTTAGGTTTCAAACTCTCCTTACGTCCGTAATGAGATTTGGGTTTCGATTGTCCTTGCTTCGCCTCCTCATGGTCCATAGGTTTCTCATCCCAGTCCTTCTTGTCATTTACGTTGATAAAAAATCGAATAATCAACAACAGTCCAATGGCAATTGGAATTATTGTTATGAATGTCGTTCTCCATCCATAATTCTGAACTATGATTCCGCCTACAGTTAAGCCGACTACTGCGCCAGAAGCAAACATAGAAGTTATGATACCCTGACCTATCGACATCTTTTCCCTCGGAAATTGGTCTCTTACAATACCAAATGCAATGGGAAACATTGACATCCCTACTCCTTGGATTGCTCGAGCAATTAGCAAAAATGATATATTTGATGCAAAACCTGCTAATGAGACTCCTATAGTGTACACTATCATTATGATCAATAGGATCTTCTTCCTCCCATAGATATCTGATAACTTGCCAGCAATCGGAGTCATCACCGCACCAGAAACCAAATAAGCTGTAAGAATCCATGATGACATACTATAAGAAACATGAAAGTCTTCAATAAGATCTGGTATAGCTGGTATCAACATTGTTTCGGCATACATTATCATCGTAGCAATACAACTGAGTATGATTACAACTTTCCATGCATATGCTGATATTTTTACAGAATTGGTTGAATAGGGAGCAGTAGGGGTGCCAGTGGCAGCAAATCTGCTATCATTTCTGCTCTCGTTTTCATGCTTGTTGCTATCATCGTAAGATGATGGTTCCAATTTGGGAAACGGCTCCTAACTATTTTGGTTCTTTCCAGCTGAGCTTCTTGTGTCGGTAGCCATGGTCACCTTGGGTACCGACCCTGTTTTAGTTGAAGCTCCCACGACATCAGCGCATGAGTGATTATACTCAACATCATACTCAAGTCTAAGGTTTTGTAACATTTTTTCCAAAGCGCTTTTCGTAATTTGAATTTCATTCTCTGTGATGTTTTTTACAGAAGATTGTCTTACTCTCATTGCACGCTTGAACATCTCATCCCATAATGCGTCTGCTTTTTCTGTACGGTAAATTCTATTATTTCGTCTGTCAGCCAAATCTACCTTCCTGATAACCAATCCGTCCTTCTCCATCTTGTCGATAACTGGTATGAGAGTGGGGCCTTCAAGACTCAACCTGTCAGCAATCTCCTTTTGAGTAAGGCCATTTTGTCTTACAAGCATAACCATAACTTTCCATTGGCCTATAGTTACACCTACGTTCTCACGTAATTCAGAATCTAGTGCTTTCACAAATGCCTTTGCTACGGTATTTATAATGACTCCGATACTATTCTCAAAATCATAAAATTGCATAAGCTACTAATAAATAGTAGACTATCTAGTGTATTTAAATCTTTGGGGTCTTAAGACACATTGTTTCCAAGAGAATGCATACGATTCTGGCTATTAAATCACATGACGATGCTATGTTAGGAGAATTTAAAAGTCATAGAAGTCATAGCGATGTTTCAAGTTTAATCAAAATGAGGCACTAGAGCTAAGATTGAGGGCAGTTTTCAGAATTCACAACTAAGTTAGTCCGTGAGCAATGGTGACCCCGGCGAACCGAATAAGTACATAAATCTTGTATCCACGAGTGTTTACATAAACATTATCACATACTCCCTCTAGTCGGACAAAAACTGATACAGGTCGAAGAATAGATCCTCTTGAATTAGGACCCTACACGATTTGACATAATTTTTTATTGTAGAGGTGCAAACCCAATGATTTGAAATTGCAATACTAAAAATCCTGCTTGGGATATGGCTACAAGACATGGTTAAGTATCAACCCAGATCTAGGGATAATGTGAAATTGATTTTCGGCAGGTAATTCAGTTGAGGTTAATCAGAACGAGTTTTAGTGGAGAGATGACGAGAATGAACTTTTGAAAATAACCCCTTGATGAAGTACTTGACCATAACCACAAATTCTCATAAAATATCTCCGATACTCGTATGGAATGAATTGGACGAAGCTAGTTTACCTACCACGAATGCCATCATCCCTGGCGGACATCGTAGCAAGTTGACCATTATTTCAAAGGTAATGAACAGCTTAGGGCGATGAATGACCACTTTACGACTTAGAGCAGAACTTTCGGCAATTAAATGGCGGAACTGATATTATCATTCATAATCTATGAAAGGCACTAGTTGGCAAATGCATGATATGACACAATACTGTAATAAAAGATTCAGAATTAAACGGACTTGATAATATGATAACGAAAAATTATTCAACTCATGGTGGAAAAGAAGTGATTTCAAGGAAAAATCTATTCAGAGATCTGAGGATTACCATATCTTTGATAGTATACGACTTTGTCGAGTGGCATCCGATTCTTCACTCTTCCGATTAGCCTTCGTGAAGGATATCCAAACCCCACGATAACAGCAATATTCAGATTCTCGGGAATATTAAAATCCTTTCGCATCTTTTCCTCTCTGACTCCGGTAAATAAACCGGACCCGATACCTTCACTCCAAGCAGCTAATTGCATATTTTGTAAAGCTCTACCGGCATCAATCATACTAAAACGAAAGTTCGGACTTGTAAGAACAATTATTGCAAAATTGGCTCCCGATACCCAACTTCCACTCGTACTATCTTCTGCCAATAACTTAAGGACATCTTTATGATCTACTAACACAAACCGCAAATGCTGCGTGTTAAGACCAGTCCCACTTTGTCTGCCTGCTTCAAGGATCTTCAGCCGGATCTCGTTTGAAACCTCCTGATCCTTGAACTGTCTAATGTCAAGCTTGCTCACTATACATTCGTAAGTGCCAATATTCATACTCATCTGCGTGAGATGTACGATGAAGCGCCCTTTAAGAGTGGTTATTAACATGAGTCAATCCACGTTATTCGGATTCGGAGTATCTGAACAGTTTTTTTGCGATTAGATATGTCAAAAGACTGTAAAATTCATATCGTTCAAAAGCATCATCCAAAGCTAATAGTTATCCTAGCCTCCTACTAAAATGCTTACTGAAAAGATAGGTCGGAAAATCATCCCCTATGATAGGAACGTTAAATTAGCATATACTCACTGAGCCGGGTTCGAACTATCAAACCTGAAGGTAACAACACAATATCCCTAGGAGGGACCGGTTGGAGTGAGACTGAGATCCACCTTACATGTCTCAAGGTTCCATCATTCATTAACCTGCTCTTACCCCATTAATATTCATCGCGTCACTCATCATGACTGGGATGCAAACATCCCAACAGAGACGCGAGAATTAATGTGTTAGTCTCTAAATAAGAAATGCCTCCGAAATCTGATCTGCGACTAGCAGATTAAAGCAGGAACAATTAGGAATTATTTAATTTTCATTTCTGATGCTACTAACAGTTTTATGAATGTCCTGGATAAATTGCAAGATTATTAAAAATTCATCCATTCGTTAAATTGGTGATGGCGAAAAAATTAACACCTAAAGGAACAAAATAATCCTGCTTCGTTAGCCTTTTATGATGCCTTCGTAAATCTTTACTACTAACCGCCGATTCTGTACATAAGGTTCATCGTTGGCCGCAATGACTTACTACGAATCAAACTTATTATACCCTCTGGCTTCCGCATTATGCACTCTAAAATATACTTTTCGATATCATCGTTAGACTTTCCGCTTCTTAACAAAATCTTCAGATCGTATCCTGGATTTTCATAAAGACAGGTAAGCAATCTACCGTCAGAAGTTAATCTCAGCCTGTCACAATTGCTGCAAAATGGCTCGGTTATTGAGGGAATAAATCCTAATATACCTTTGCCATCGATGAAGGAAAATAGTTTTGCTGGTTCAGAAATGTTATTGTGTAATGGTACGAGCTCATTAACTCCACTGGCTAATTTCTGGATTATTTCACCTTTGCTAACTACTAGATCCTGTTCCCATAGACTCGTTCCATCTAACGGCATAAATTCTATGAACCGAACGGTATGTCCTGTCTTTCTAGCAAATTCTGCAAAATCTACAATTTCATCATCGTTCCATCCTCTAATAATCACTGCATTTACTTTTACTTTAAGTCCAGCAGCCGCAGCTGCTTGTATACCAGCTAGGACGGTTTCAAGCCCATGTACGCCGCTAATTGCTTTGAATCGACTCTCCTTAAATGTATCCAAACTGACATTAGTGCTTACAAGTCCAGCATCCTTAAGATCAGCTGCCATGGAATGCAGCATAAGGCCATTAGTTGTCATACTGATTGACTTGATTCCATCTATCGTAGATAGTTGCTTAATTAGGACTATTATTTTAGGTCTAACAAGAGGTTCGCCACCGGTGATTCTAATTCTCTCAACGCCTAGATCGCCCAAAATAGTCACAATTCTAATAATCTCATCATAACTCAGAATATTATTTTGTTCAAACCACTCCATGTTATTAGCAGGCATACAGTATATACATCGCATGTTGCATCGGTCCGTGATCGAGATGCGTAACTTTTTAGCAACTCTGCCAAAAGTATCAGCCAGTTTCTTATTAGGAGTCACCATGTACTATCAGCTTACTCACTTAATAAAATACTCCGATTGAGCTTGATCTGCGACGATATGTATTCTGGCTTTGCTTGATTGAAATTCGGAAGGATTTCGATTTTCAACCATTGAAGAAAATAAGGTGATTGCCAATATTAATCATACCAGGGGCAGACTATTTCTCAATAAATATATTTTCAGCGACAAGATTCCTATTTAAATCCAAATTTTTGGTACGAAATAATTTCTATCTTGGAGGTAGGTTAGGGAGATTGAATGAGCCTTCAGCTGCATCTATCGGTGCCATAACATATGATGTATGGTTCTCATATAACAAACATACTGTTATACCTTTATGTAACGTGTGATATAAAACCAAGTTTACTAGTTGGACTTTTTTTCGAAAATTTTATAGCTGATATTAAAAAATCTGACATACTACACATTTCCTAAATGTCAATATCCACCTCTTAGTCCAGAATTTCACTTTTTCTTGTCTAGAATATAGTTCTCTCATTTCAAAATTTATCCTGCGGTCATTCTATGTGTTCGACTCTGCTACATCTTTGTTGCAAAGTTGATAGAAGATTGACTGTGGGAAGTTATATTTTGATACTATTAGTAATAATAGATACTATTAGTAATAATAATACTTAAACAACTTTATTTAGCCAGTCCATCCAATTCTCACAATGATGCTATATCTTGCTGAGTCTCAGTTAACTTATCATTACTAGCTGTTTTTTTACTACGCACAGCCAGACTTGCATTAACCATAGAAGCCATTATGATATTCTGTAGGGTATTTATGATTCCTTTTTTCAGAACCTCTGAATAAAAGGTTCTATTTGATAAATCATTATGACAGTTAAACCTCGTTGTAATAGTCCAGTGATGACTGGTCCTACATAGGGCTGGACTTTTAGTCTCTGTAATCCCTTTCCTCGTTCGTCATTAAGTGTCTGAACTTCCGATTTAAGATCTTCTATCTGGAGTTCAAATCCTAGTTTAGCATTATACCGAGTCCCCACGTCTTCAATGAATTTTCTTACTGCCAGGCAATGGTTTATGCCATTTGAGATTGCAATATCTATGATCTTAGCAAGCAACGTTCTCAGCTCGCTTGAACCAAATCCGTTATTTGCAAGTTCATTATAGACAGGTAGATTTTCCGAATGTAAATAGATTTTGTCTTGCAAAAAAGACTCTTGCTGACTAAGGTTGGCAATACGCTCTTCCAATTCTTTTGCAGCTATCTCAAATGCTTGTTTTTTGCCTTCTAAATACTGGATAGCATTAAGTTCTGATGGGATCGTATCCATATTCTTCAATGCGATTAAAAGTATTGGCAAATTTTGGGAGATCCTCACTGATAGATATCTTGTGTCTGTCCAATACTTGCTTTGCATTAGAATATGACTCGATCTCTAAATCTGCCATTTTCTTTTGCTGCAAAGCCAAATCCCTCAGCTTTCCTATCTCTGACTTTTGATTCTTCAGAGTCGGTATCTCATTCTTTAAATCATCAAGTTCATTCTCCAATTCCTTCTTTTTTGCCAGCCTTTCGTCTACGTACTCTTCAATTTTATGTAGTTGAATGTGGTTATCCTCTGAAACCTTGATAAGATCTTTTACACACGTAGCGAATTTATTTGGTGTAACTTCAAATTCTTTACATTTCTTGTACGTATCTCCGATAAATTGTGTGGCCGCCTCTGCATCTATGTTCTGCTCGCTTAACAATTTCATAGTTCGAAAGCCAATTGCACACTGAGCTGGAGTAAGACCAGCAATATTGAGTACTTTTGCTAACTCCCGGAATGCATCCGCTTCAGGTTTTCCAATAGCAATACTCCAATCGTTAGTTATGTTGCTAACTGCTCCTTTACTAATGTTATTCTCCTGTGCTATGACGTCTCTTTTAAGGCCTTGAAGCCATTGACTTACTACTTTCGATTTTATTATTTCGGGAATAGCTGCTGGTCTAATTAATGTCTGCTACATGAGAAAATACACTAACAATATATAAGATGTCTTTTTGACTAGTCAGATAAGCAGTCAAATAGGCCAAATACGCCGTCAAATAGTCTTGTCAAATGCGTCAAATGACAGATCAGGACCTAGAATACATATATTTCCTTCATCTATAAGGAGCTCTAAGTTAATTGCAACCGCAACCCACCAGAGAGCAGTTGCGCAGGTTCTGAGTTAAAATACAGATTGTTAACAACCCATCTTGTCGGTTCCTCCTGAACAGGAAAACTGCTGAGATTCTTATATATTAGAAGAAAGAATATTGGTGCGGAGAGGGATCTCTAGCTTGGATGCTTATCTCGAAGAAGAACTGTATGATACGCTTATCTATTGTACCCAAAATCCCAAAGTTCCTGATATTGAAAACAAACGAAAACGAGCAGAAGAAATCGGAAGAGAGCTATTTTCTCATGGTGGCACGGATGCAATGGAGAACATGTTTTATTCGATAAAATTTGTCATTATGATCCGATTATAACCTGATACGCCTAACTTTTTCATTCAGGCGTCACGCTTGCGGTGTCCGTGATTAAACACTCCACGCGGGCGCTTCGCCTATCGTGGAAAAGCTCCTATTATTGCAATGGCTTTAGCACAAACTACGAAGACGAGTACATAAAGCACGGAGTCTTATAACATCTCTACAAACCTATGTTTCCAAACCAGACTGAGCTCGCAGCAATTAGGCCTAATTCCCCAGGACAAATCCTGCGACAATTCTTAAATAATATGCATAGAAATTCATCAGCAGGCTCCATCAGATGTTTAATCGGCTGTTACATTTATCAAGAAATACATAGTCATGATTATTAATACACAAATTTTCTAGATTTCATATATTTTTATTGCGAGTGCTTTTTTAATGACCTTCAAGTAAAGAATCAATTTTTTTGTTCAAGTCGAAAATTTTCTCCAGTAGTTTTTCATTATTTTCTTCGACTACCTTGATTTTCTCCAGTAGTTTTTCATTATAATTTTCTAATTGTTCAATACGACTTAGTGTGTAATCCTGCTTATGAGAAGTCTTCTTTTGTCTATTGAAAATCCACCAACTAACTATTCCACCAATTATTGCACTAGCAATGATTCCTAGATAAGTACTAGATGAGTTGGTCATATCCAAGCAATTTCTAGATAGTTCTGGTATGCAACCCCAGGTTAGAGCCCATGACCACATGATTTTGATTTATTACGCTCTATTTTATACCATTCCTTTTAGGTTTGCATGGTTAGGCGATTTCAAATTATCTACCGAAATTATCTATCTACCACTTCCTGGTAAACTAATTCCTTTCAAAGGAGTACGATAATCCGTACTTACAGCACTATCACTACTACTAATAAATCCGCTCTAGATTTTCTTCTAATAGGTGGAGTTCCGTTAAATGAACCAGTAGCAAGGTATGGTCCATTTGTTATGAATACTAAAGAAGAGATTCATGAAGCAGTAGAAGATTATCAAACTGGTAAGATGGGTGAAATTACTATTCAACAAAAATGGATGCGTAACTATGACTAGAGTACTAGATAGCGAATTTTTAGATATATCCTCTGATGATGATATGAAAGAATCTGCTTTGTTGCACAAATCATTATCATATCGCTATGAGTTTGTTGACCAATTGAGATTTAGCTAACATGTAATGAGATTATTGTTGGACATGATTAACTGGTCTTTTTATAACAAATCGCTAGTTAGGCGAGGTGAAGTTATTCTAGATTTTGATGTCATAGATAGTTGGTATAGTGAGTTGGACTTAATGAATGATGGAAAGAGGGGTGCACAGTACCACTATCCTGATTCGTTTATCCAATTACTAGGTTACATGAGGGTATATTTTCATCTGCCATACCGGCAAGCAGAAGGCATAGTCATAGCTCATGCTGGTAATAAGAAGATACCATCTATTCCAAACTACAGTACAATTAACAGACGTATTAATAACCAGGATATCAGAATCAGCGAACGGCATGAAGTAGGTAATGATGATGAGGACATCATTATAGCATTAGATAGTACAGGAATCAAAGTTGCTAATAGAGGTGAATGGATACGACATAAATGGCACGTAAGAAGAGGTTATCTGAAAATACATGTAGCAGTAAACATCAAGAATAAGAAGATTATTTCTTTGGAGGTTACTAGTGAAGAAGTACACGATGGCAAGATGCTAAAGAAGTTGATTGATAATGCTTCTGCAAATAACAATGTAAAGGGTGCGTTAGCAGATGGTATGTATGACAGTAATAAGAATTTTAGATATCTATCCAAGAACCATATTAAACCTGGTATAAAGACAAGAAGTAATTCCAAGGTCAAGACAGGCAACTGTCAAGCAAGGAATAGGTCTGTAATGAGACAACAAACAAATCTCAAAAGATGGAAACATAGCGTGAGCTATGGACAAAGGTGGATGGCAGAAACGGTATTCTCGTCTATCAAAAGAACGTTTGGCGAGTATGTAACTGCAAGAAAGTTTCAGAATATGGCCAAGGAATTGATCCTAAAAGCGTCATTGTATAACATGTTTGCTACCATGATGTAGAGAGGTATAGATAATGTACGAAGGAATAAAATGATTTATGCAACAAGCTAAAGAATCAATTAATATAAAAACTCAAAGAGCCACAAAAAAATTCAAGAGTAGGTACTCCTGTTATAAGTACTCTAGATCATCCCGGAGAACAATGATGACCAGGTGAACTATATACACTATAGTGGTAAAGGTATTATATTTTCACTTACCAAGTAAGACATAAGTTGGGAGGACGCAGGTTCTACAATGAACGCAAGCAATTAACCGAGATGCATGTCCTCGATGTGCTTATTGTCATTAATACTTTCTTGATAGCGAACTAAGTGTAGATCACATTGTCCCGCGGGCATTATCAGGCAATTCAATAGTCAGAAATATGCAGCTATTGTGCCGTCCATGTCACAGTACGAAAGACCAACCGTCTACGAAGTTGATACAGATGAATGCCTGTATAATCAAGGCAAGGATACTTGCTAATTATCCGTTACCAAATCCAGAGCCGCCTACTGCGAATCCACCTTTGCCGCCATATTTACCCACGAGCAATACCACTAGCCTAAGCCAATTCCTCCGCTATCGATATCACATCCTGTCCAAGCCTCAAATAATTATTAACCTATTCTCATCTATTATATCTGAGTAGTGGTTACTATAGAAGTTGTTAGTTCTGGTCTGGTAACGAATTGCCGTGCATTAGGAAGTAAATTTATGCAAAGATACTTGAAATGAGACTATTCAATTAGATGTTGATAATGATAAATCAGTATTAGATGCAATTGATAGAATAGTAACCGAAAATAATAGGATTTAATTTTAGTATTAGGGAGCTTGTGGCGTTATTGATCCTGATGACGGCCCTGATGACGAGGATGATGGCCCTGATGACGAGGATGACGGGGATGACGGGAATAACGGGGATGAGGGGGATGACGTCCCTGATGATGATCCAGAAGAGTTTAATGCAGGGGTTGACGGAGTGCTTTTTGGTAATCCACAAATTTCAGATTCAGTACTATTGACGAAGCTGAGCCTAGGATTGTCTGGTCTACAGAATTGCTTTACTTGTTCTGGAGTTAGTCCATGCGAGTTCTGACCTTGTTGAGCTTTGACCTGATTTGTAGTTAGTATAATGAGAGCTAGCATCAGTATACTAAATGCCAAAATGTAACGATGGTGCATTTTTCCATCTTTTATTGGAAAATATCTATTTTAAAAGTCTTTGTATCCTCAATTCATTTTTAGCTTATATACACTTGGTTAATTTTCTTATATTTAATTTAAAATTATTACGTATTCTAAATCAAATACATCTGAACAAGCTTCATTGTATGTTACATTCGCGAATGTGTCTTAGTTTTTCGATGATAAATGCCAAAACTGCAACGACAGACTGGTCAAAGACTAGATCAATCCACACATATTCCTAGCACTGAAACTTTCTTAAAGATGTGAGGAGATACCACCGTGCTAAAAGGATAATCCAGGCATCCGGGAAAAAGCTTGTTCAGAAAGAATGACCGATTCCAAATAATTTCCACAATCTAATTACCATGTTTTGGAACTATGGTCCAAAAGTTGTTTTTGAATTAATCTGTTGTCGCCTTCCCATTACGCCTGATGTAATCATCTGTATTCCCACTATTAGCAACGCCATTCCTATCAGAATCGCTCCAAGAATCACTCGAAATAAGGGCGATACCAGTACAAATGTAGCTATTATAATATTTAACACACCTACACCTATATGGTCCGGTTGCCAAACTATTATTGAGTTCTTATATTAGGTACGTATTTGCCTATATTCTTCCAAATAAAGGAATCATGAGTACCTCTCGCTATCTTGTACAGTCCAAAAATCAAAACTATGAAATTAACCAAATCAACGTACCCAATGCTATCAGGATTACTGCGTTAACGCCTCCACTTCTTTCCTGTAAATCTTCCAGTTCATCATATATCTGCAACTTCTCTCTAATCTGTTTAGTTGCTCACTTGTCTGATAAACTGCTCCTTGCGAGAGGAAACGGAACGTTTGGGACTAACGATGGCCAAAAAATCACTTGGATATCTTCCGACCTAGGAAGAGTTATCGATAATCACTGGGTTTTTTTATGGAATAATGCTATTCAACACTACTCATAGCAAAGCATTATCTTTGCTAAATAATACTATCGGTCTATCCAGAAGCACAGCTGGCTTAAACTAGCCAGAGTACATCTGGCTTTTGAAATAGTTTGGCGATATCTCTACCAATAGTATGATTGAGATATATCGAGAATTGCCTAATGAATCCAGAAACCTTGCACTACACCATGCTTATGATCCTTACCAACATTACCAAATATTACAGGCAGCATCCAACCTGTCATAGACCTTGGAATCATTAGTAGAATTAGCGGGTTTATCTTGTATGGTGATTGTCTTATTGTTGTAGTATCCCCCTTTTCTTGCTCAATTGATTTATCAATTGATATTGTCATATGTATATATGCCACAATACTAAGTGTTATATTATATTTTAATTCAAGAATTCAAAAAGTCAGTGAGTCTAGCGTGTTTGGTTGGCCTGACTGTCGGAGCGATTAAGGAGCTTGGTGTAGCGACAACTGCACCTAGGGCAACTCGGCGGAATTCAAGACCTGGCTGATCAACGAGACGATTTCATCGGTAAACGGCAGGGCCCTCAGGTCTTCAGGGGTGAGCTTTTCCTTGCCGCCCATGATCTTGAGATTTAAGGCCAACACCCGGACGTCGAAGTAGGGCTCGGGCAACGGGATCATTGGTTTCTTCAGGCCGGTCAGACCGTACACCGCCATCATCGCGCTGCGCACCGAGCATTCGGTGGTGAACACAACCTCGCCGGGCACTTCGGCGAACTGGCCGAGGAACGCCAGGTTCACGCACCCGTCCGGAATCACCTTGGGACGGTCGCTGACCCGCCGGGGCATGAACTCGGCGACGATATACGGCATGGCAAAGGTATGCACGATGCTGTGCGACACGATGCTTTTGATCTGATCATCCTTTAGCCCGCAGTGGTAGAGCAACTCAGCGAAGATCTCCGCGCCGGTGCATTCCGGCATCAGCTTTTTGATGTAGGATCCGGGTTTGGTCATGATCTGGGCGTAGCCCTGAAGCGTTTGCACGGCGTCGGGTTGATCGAGGAAGGTCTTGCTGAAAAGGGCGAAGTTCAGCCTCCACGAGGAGTCGACGATCGCGGTCAGACCACCAGTGTTGGGTGCGTTGCCGGTCTTGGCCTCCATGTAGTCGAAGAACGTGGCGTCGCCCTTGATCGTCACGTAGTACGAAATCCACCCGCTTCTATCCACGTTGGAGAGGAACACGTCGGGTTTGCCGAACTTCGGATTGCGCGCCGCCATTTTCTCCCACACTGTGAAGCAGCCCCGGTCGGCGGTGTTGCGGTCAAACTTGGTCACGGTCTTGGTGTCGCCGTGAGTGGAGTTCTGCACCAAGGAACCGTTGGTGAAGAACACCAGATCATCACGGGCGAGTCTGAGATGGTGCTCGCCGTCGGCGTCGCGGAACTTCAGACCCGTGGCGAGGGTCTCTCCGTCCTTGTCTGCGGTCTCGATGTCGGTGACGGTCGTCCCGGTGCGGAATCGCACGCCATGGCGCTCCAGCCAGACGTGTATCGGCTTGGCCACCGAGTCGTACTGATTGTATTTGTAGTGCAGGATCCCGTGTAGGTTCGCAGGGTTGATCTCGGAGTAGCGCAGCAGGTAGCGCCGGCCCTCGATCAGCGCGTGATCCGGCCAAAACGCGTACATGCTAGACCAGTAGTGCCAAAATGCAGATTTGCTGAAGAACTCAGGGGTAAACCAGTCGGCCAGGGTTTGGTTCTCCAGCTTCTCCTCTGGCGTGAGCCACAACTTGATCATCCTGCGTCGGTCCTCATCCGACATAAGCTCTTCGCCCGCGGAATACTGCTGACCCCGGTTTGCCATCAATCTGAACTTGGCGTTGATGGGCTCTTGCACGTTCGACTCGTAGGTCTCGTCGAGGATCGTCATGCCGGGGCTCGCTACCGAGGGAATCTTGGCGCACAAATACCACAGGCAGTCCATCGATTCATGTTGCTCACGATCTCCCCGGGCGGTGTAGCCGGTTTGATGGTCACCGGCGCCGTCTAACGCTCCACCGGTGACGGGGAGCTGCTCGTAGACGGTGATCCTGTCCCCGGGCATGTGTGCATCGTCGACCAGGAAGACCGCCACGGCCAGGCCGGCGATCCCGCCACCCACGATGTGGGCGTTCTTCTTGTCGATACCCGCAGGCGGCAGGGTGTTGACACAGTAATAGTTTCTCATAGTTTCTGTCCTGTAATTGTCCCATTCTGTTTCTTGCTGGTACTCGTCATTTCCCTCTCACTCTTTCTTTAGAATTAATTTGATTCATTTTTAAACACACGTCAACTCTGCTATTTATTTACAAAGGGTACAATTCATTACATTGTAATTTTGTTGATTTGTTCTATCGCTGCAGAGAGAATAACTAGGCTAACTTTGTCGCTTGATACCTTCTATAGCCTCTAGTCCATATTCCCTAACTTGATCGCTTATGTCATACAGGTTAATGACTATTCCCCCAAAGACTGTAGTTCTATACGTGGTAGTCTACATCATCAAAGAAGTATATAATAAAAAGTAGTACAGGTCAAGGTCAAGCTAATATCACAACTATAAAATAATCCGATACATTCTATGGCCCTGACGATATGAAAATCTTCTAGCACTAGCATATTCTGCATGTTGGCTAGGTTCAAAGTGAACATACTCAATCAAGAGTGAGGCTCTGACTGAACCATATCCTTAGAGCGGCTATCAAAGTACCTGTACAAGGTGGTGTCGGATGTGATTGTGATTTATCTTATTATAACTAATCTCGCGACTATTCCTTATGCTAAATGGTGCAAGAAGCAGTTGGTGACAGAGACGAAACCATGACAGGCATCCAGCACTACGACCTAATTATCATTGGTGGTGGCCCAGCGGGACAAGGTGCGGCTGAGTTTGCCGCATTCGCCGGGCGACGCACATTGGTTATCGAGCGCGAAGTCCTTGGCGGCCTTGTGGTCACAACGGGCGGAGGGCCAACCAAGACGCTCCGTGAGGCAGACCTTACATCTTACTGGTTTTCGTTATCGGGCCCTTTATGGAATTACTGAGCAACCTGATATAGTTATGGCAGTAAAGCGCTCGCGCGCAAGAACAGAAGAAGTTTCTTCTGCGATGCAGAACTTTACTCACTCTTTTTTTGTAGACAAGTTAGGAGTAGATGTCGTCTATGGGTCAGCGCGTTTGGGCCCAAATCGCACCGTTATAGTCACCCCCCGCGAGGTTTCAGAAACGGAACGCGTCTTTACGGCAGAAAAAATTCTGATTGCGACAGGGTCGCGCCCATTTCATCCAGCAAACATCCCGTTTGATGATCCCGACATTTTCGATTCAGAAGAGCTGCCAAAGATTAAGCGTGTTCCTAAGAGCGCCCTGGTCGTTGGCGGTGGGGCGATAGGATGTGAGTTTGCTTCAATTTTTAATGCCTATGGGATTCCCGTGACTGTGGTCCACTCTGGAGAACATCTGTTAGGCACCATGGATAGTGAGCTGTCGGATTTGTTGCGTAGGGCCTTTGAGAAACAGGGGATGAGGATTGTGCTCGGTACAGGAGTGCACACCGCCGGCCGGATCAATGGCGAGCTACAGGTCACTTTGAAAACCGGCGAAGTGCTGGGACCGGACATGGCGCTGTTTGCGACCGGCCGCTTGGTTGACACTGAAGGCCTATGTTTTGACGCAGCTGGGGTAAAATTGAATCCTCGAGGAGTGGTTGAAGTGGACAACCATTTTCAAACTAGTATTGAGGGGATTTACGCTGCTGGCGATGTAATTGGTCCTTCGCTAGCCTCAGTTTCGACGGAGCAAGGCCGGGTAGCGGCTTGTCATGCCTTGGGCCTTGGATTCAAGGTGAAGTTAGACCCATTATCTGTCTCAGCAGTTTATTCAGTTCCGGAATTGGCGGGAGTCGGATTAACTGAAGATAAAGCCAAAGAGCAAGGGATCGATTACGAAGTCGGGCGTTGCAGTTTTGGAGAAATCCCCCGCGGACTCATCTCTGGGGATACGGATGGCATCCTGAAACTGGTATTCCGCCGTCAAGACCGCCGCTTACTCGGAATCCATATCCTCGGCGACATTGCGTCAGAACTCATCGCCCTTGGACAGGCCACGCTTTACAATTCAGACGCGATTGACGTGTTTAACAACCTGACAGTTGCTACACCTACCTATACTATGGCCTACAAATATGCTGCATTTGATGGCTTCAAACGTTTGGCCGCCACCGGCGGCAGTCTCCAAACCTTTGAATCTGAACAGAAATGAGATCCTGTGGAATTTCATCAAACTCCACAATGACGTACCTTCAGATATGGCTTCTTATATGCAGGAAGGTCAGGTAGTTCCGACCTGGTTTACAACGTCCACTTATCAATTTGCATGCTTTGCCTTGATAGTTCTAGTCGTATATCATAGATCTCTTCCTACGGAAAATCTATACTATCAGCTTTCGTTCAAATAAATCCCGTCGAAATACCATCAGCCATGTAGCTCTATTTACTTCATTGGTGAAGATTAATGTGCCACATCATTCTATTATTATAGAACAAAGTGCAGTTGACTCCATGTCTCAACCGCAACTACTGCTGTAGGATCATTCTCTCGTTATCTTAGCCTCGACACGCTGGCTGCGTTCAGACGAGGAATTAGATAAGAAAAGACATAAGGTAGAATTTTTGATGACACAGTTTCCAGAGTTGGAAGCTTGGTCACGCCAAATAAAGGAAAGATCAAGTAACGAAAACATTGTTAATGTGGCTCTTAACCAAATAGAAACTGATCGATGGATTAAACAGTCAGGTGACGTATTGTTTAAAGTAATTATAGCACAGAGCAAATACATAAGGTTGTTGGAAAGAAGAATTGGAGAGTAGTAGATTCTCAAAACACTTTGGCAGTTATTTTGTGAATCAACTTCTTCTTCTCTTAATAGTTTATCATAGTTTTCTATCCGTCTTCTCGCATACTGTGCCAACTTTTTTTGTTTGTCATATCCTATTCAATGCTTGTTCTAGTTCACAAAGTAGCAATGAAGACAGTAGCAATAGTTTTGTTATTATGTACTAGAAGATCTATACTTGATGATATAATGCGAGTAATGCCTTTATCGTCGCCTGACCTACTAAAAGAAATATTTGTTTTATTTAATTGACTAATTTCTTAAATTGGGCAAAATCAAGGATATACGATAAATGACATAGGCCTTGATGTGCTATTGAATTGGAACGAATAATCACGAATCTTTAGCTGCAGCATATGTTGATGATAATAAATACTTCTTACCAGCTGCTAACCTTTTGTCCATCTCGATCCTTAACCAGTCTAGATGATATGACACATTAGTTGTTATAAATGATTCAACTTTGGTAATTCCTTCATAGGATCGCAACCTTCCTAATACCAAGTTGACGATGGAAATGTTCGAAGCAAAGAATACTGCAAAAATGAATCTCTTTTGATCCCAATATCGAGGTACTAGATAGCAAGAATAAATATTCTTGTAATTCCTGGTATATTCTTTCAACTATGCTTTGGTAACTTGGCTCCCTGACATAAATTAATGCTGGAAATTCAATGTAACCTACTAATCTAAGAGAAGCCAGGTTTGCTTTAATTGTAAAGAATTGTAAAACATTGTTTTCTCTCATCTTTTCTAATCTTCTTGCTACCGTCTTATGTGAAAGTGAAGTTTGCTGGGCTAGATCTTTACCCGACATTCTAGGATCTGACAATAAACATTTCATAATCTCCAAATCAGAATCATTAACAGTCATGGTTGGTGGTCTATAGTTGCCAAAGATAGACTCTACTGTTGCTGGCTTTAGTAAATCACCCAATATATCTATTTTGTCCTGCGATATATCCTTAGCAAATAGTACAAAAATACTAGCGCTTTCAAAGTGCCTGGCATATGCAAAAACCTCCCCTAAAAGACGTATCTTTTTGAATAGGTCTTGTTCTTTAATTGTTTTATCAATATTATTAGCTATTAAAAATAATAATTTCTCATATCCAAATGTTGCTGGATTTACAAGTACTCTAAAACCTTGTATCACGCCATTTGAAATCATTTTGTTAGTCCTTACTTTTGCAGCATTTGTAGATATTCCAACTGCAGAAGCAATATCAGTGTAACCTGTTCTACAGTCACTAACAAGTAACCTTATAATTTGTAAATCAATATCATCTACTATCGCTTGTTGCAATAAATATTAGTAATATTTGCGGTCGTCATATACTTTTCGGATAATTTTGCGAAAATTATCCCCGCTACATGATTTTTTTATTTGTTTTAATATCTATAGCTACGAAAATATCCATAACAAACAAAAGCATTTTTAAATATGTGAGCGTACTTCGGGTGTGCTTTCTCGTTATCTTGCTCCAGGTCTACATCTGATTAATAATAAAATGTGTTCTAGGTGTCCCTTGTGCAGAAGTAATTCGATAAGAACAATTCTAATGTGAATATAATCATGCACGGATCCTCCAGAATGAATCAGTGTTGGCCTATATCTACAATATTCTTTTTGTCTATGCATTTGAAGATTGTTGCCCCGACTTTCCTAAATGACTAGACTCTAAATACTAAATTTAGGCTAATAATTATGGCTACAACACAAAACGATGATGGACTAGTGTCGAAACTTACACTACTCTAACGTATTAGTCGACATCAACTGTAAATGCTAATGTATTTTCGGTTTTTTCAAATTTTGCTCTTCTTTTATTGTCTTCCTTTACCTCATCAAATAAGAATTGGTATATATTAGCCAAATAAATAGACCATTTAATTCCCATGTCATGTTGTATTACATACATATGCCTATTTTGGCCATCATTAATTTCATGATGTTTATATTTATAACCAGATATTTTTATCCAGTTTTCTATAAAGTCTAGCGCTGATTTCATTGTATATTCATTTTCTAAAAGCAATATTGTGTCTTTGGTTGTGTTCTTGGCTACATGTTCTGTTATAGAAATAATATCTTGCTCTGATAAATGACTTATCAAGCTTGTAATAAAGAGTCTATTGACTGCGATAAAACCGGCATTAGATGCGTTAGCATGCCATCTTAAATGTTCTTTTACTATTTGGTTTAACAAGGTATTAGTGCTGATATCTTTTTGCTTGGCTTCCTGTCGTAAACTTTTCATAGTTTCAGAAGTCAAATCTAAAAGTAGCACTTTCACTTTTACACACTCCTTGTGCTGGTTTTATTTGCAATATATCACCTCATTGTGTAAATGACAATTGTCTCCAGCATGATAATCCTCGGATGGTTGTTTGCTTGGTTCATGTTTATTTTCTTTGTGATTCATTAGCAAAGATTGCACCAATTACGGAATATTGAAGATCAGAGGCCAGGAGTTTCTGCATATCTTCCTCTGACTGGCTCTCTACGTGAAAAAATTCCGACGATGATTTCTTCTATTCCAACGAAGAACAGTACTAGAGCAAGTACCCAAACTACCGAAATGTAGGTGGAGCCTGGAAACGCTAGAGCGAATATAGATGTAACAATAGTTAAAGCTCCAAAGCCTATTTGTACTGCCCTCAGCCAATTGAGTGACTTTGGTAGTGAATACCTGCTATGGTTAAGTAATGCCATATACGAATAGTCCATATATCAATACTCCAGTATTGATTTAGGCTTGGTGCAAGTCAACCAGTAATTTTGGTATACTTTTTGTAGTATCTGTCCGATTTTTAATGCGTTGAGTTAAAAAACAGTAGTCCAAAAAAGACAATATAGTATATATCTTAAGCCAAGTGGTAGTTTTGAGCTCTGCAGTCAGTTCGATAAACCCTGTTAATGTTGCCTGCTAATGTAGGCAATAATGGCTTTTCGCATGGCTAGTCAGCCTACTGAGTCAGGTAACAAGTAAACTAACTCTTCGAAAAGACAGCGGTGCTCAGGATATTAATGATATTAACGATCATAAATGCTTTTGACTAGATGTTAACCTTCTGTCAATATCACTCCTTAACCAGTCCCGATAAATTCTGGTTTCGCTAGTTACTGTTATTGATTCGACTTTTGTTAACCCCTTCATATGATTCTAGTCTTCTCAATATTAAGTTGACTGTAGATATGTTTGCACAACAGAAAGATGCAATAACAAGTTCCTTTGGATAGACAATTAAACAGTTGATTTGGTATTATTCTACATCATCAACTGGATGCAGTATATATTCTTGCATTTCATTCTATATTCTCTGAACTATATTTTGATGATAAAGTGCATCAACTTAATACACTCCGAATTTGATAAACCCTGTTAATTCGTAGAAGATGGGTCTGTAAAAATAGTAAATTGCAAAATATTGTTTTCTATCATCATCTTTTCTAGTCTTGCCACAGTTTTTTGGATAGTAAAGTTTCTTTTGCAATGTATCCCAACTAGCATTCTGGGATTCGATATCAAAAACATTTCATAATCTCTAGATCGAGCTATGAATTTTCAGGTTTACTGGCTTAAGGTTCCAAAGACATCCTCGGCTTCTGCTGGTTCTATCAAGTCGCCTAGTATCCCTACCTCTTACCTTCTCGTGAGAATATAAAGTTGCAAGGCTTGCAGGAATAACCACAAAAATAAAACTAGAAACGCTTTTACCCTTCTTGGCGACCGAAGCCGAAGCGGGATCCGCTATATTGCTCGTGAGAAAGAACTACACTGTTATCCCAACATTTCTAAGATTCCTAAAATTAAGATTCCCAGACGCATAGCTCGGCTGTCATATCAGGTGCCATTCCTCCTGCGCCCTGGCTCAAGTGTCGAGATCGGCGAGCCAGCGCAGCGCCCGCAGGCCGGGCATGAAGCAGTATTCGCCGCCGCGATTGACGACGAAAGCGGGCAGTCCCTTGAGGTGGCGGCGGATTGGCTGCTTCGGGATGGTGAATTCACGGCCATCGTTACTGCCCACCAGCGGGTCCTTTTCGGCCGGTGCGCCGATGAACTTGCCGTCGTTTACCCACTCCCTCTGGATGAACTCGAACTGCCGGTCAAGGTGCGCCCCGACAAAGGCGAATATGAGGCCGCGGTCGGCGCCGTCGTCCTCCAGGACGTCCGGGGGCAGCGGCGGGCCATAGTTGGTGCCGCGCCTGATCATGCGGTGCAAGCGCACTTCGCCAATGACGACCGAGTCGCGGGGGTTCATCCGTCGGACATGCGCGCCGATCGGGGACTTGAGGCCATGCGGGTCGTCGCCGAACATGAAGGCGTTGTTGCGTTTCGGGTCGGCCCCAAGTTCGGGATCGTCCTTGTCCGGAGTCAGTGCCAGCGGCGCGCCGCTGCGGCCAGCGCCCGACGATCTTGGCGGCCAGCCACTCCTCCTCGGCGCGGTCCTTGGCGTGCTGGCGCAGGTACTGGCGGAAGGCGGCTACGCGCGTGTGCAGCTTGCGGAAGACCGCGTAGGTGCCGTTGCGGCCCAGCACCTCGGGCTGCGGTACGGGGGGGAGGTTGTGGGTCTCATCCTCGTACCCCAGGACGAACTCGCCCGCCTTGAGCGGCACTTCGTACGGATTGGTGCCGGGAATGCCAGTACCCTCGACGGCCGGATGGGCGATGCCGTCCGCGAAACCGAACATGTTGCGCAGGTCAGCCGCGGCGTGTACGTCCTGTTGCCAGATGGGCACGACGCCGGACAGATCGCGTAGGGCGTCGCGGGCGTAGCGGAAAGCGGCCTCCAGGCGGGCAGTGTCGGGCGCGAGCCCGACCACCACGAGATGGCCGTCCTGCGAACCCAGCGGTTTCTCCCAGTGCTCGGGAGCGTTCTCCCCCACGTCCCCAAGCTCGGCCGCTCGTGCGGCCATTCCCTGCTGGAACTCGGGTGGGAAGCTGGCAAGTGACTCCTCCGGTACCCCGAGGGCTTTGAGACCCTGGAAGCTGAGTGCCACGGCGAGCGACACCGGCGTTTTGGGATCGAAGGAGGCAACCGAGTCGAGATACGGGATTAGCCGCCGCAGCAGCTCACGCCCTGCATGCCGGTCGTCAAGACGCAGGATCTGGTATATACCCGCGTAAGGAACCGGCCGCGGCTCTAGGGCGCCGGCCTGGATGTCGTCAAGCTCCAGCGCGACGGTCGACTTAGCGGTCATAGTCTCCTTACTTGCTTGCTTGGCCGATTGCAAGGCCCAGTCCTTGCTTGGCCCGCGGCTGATGAGTTGGCGGCGCCTAGGTAGGGGAAGACGTCCGAGACCGGGGTTGCCGGCCGGTCCACGCCGTCACTCACGCGCGGTCCTTTGCCGCCGTTAACGAGCAGTGTGAGCAGCTTGTCCATCACGTCGTCGTTCAGCGACCGGCCACCACACGTTTGGTGGGCGTGCCCATCGAGAGTCGCCTGCTCGATCTCAAAGAAGCTGTCGGCGGCGTACGGCCGTGAGACGTCGACGACTAGATAGTCGGCGAGTAGCAGCTCGGTCAGGGGGTGGGCGCCATCCGGGCCGAGCTGCCAGTCCGTCTTACCGTCAAGGCGATCGTTGAAGGCCAGGTTGGCGTTCAACCGGCACGGTAGGCGCCACCATAGTCCTTGCTCATGTGGAAGGCGTCTTCGAGGTTGTAGAGATCGCGCAGCTCCATGTCGCGATTGACCTGGTCAAACTGCTTCAACTGCAAGATCACGTTCTTGATCTCTGGGCGGCCTATTCGCTCGATCCGGATCGGGAGCTTGCCGGCGACCACCGTCTCGCCGACCACCGCTAGCAGTGGCCCGCTGCCGCTGCGCAGCCACGGCCGACAGTCAGCCTCGACGACGATGCTCAGAACGTTGAAGCCGATCGCGGCATTGGTCCCGACCTCCTTGAAGGCAAGCCGCCCAGTCTTTTGCGACTCTATGAGGGCCTGCACATCGAAGAAGAATGGTTCCGCTCTGAGGCCGGCAAAGACGCGCAGGCCATCGCTGCTCGCGCCCCTCTCCTCGTGAACGCGGAAGCGTGTCGTCTCACCCGACGGCGTCTCACACCAACCTTCCTGCACAGGCGCCACTCCAGCTCCGCCTTGCCGCGGAGCCTCGAAGTGGCAGCTGAAGACTATCTCTTTGTCCTCGCCGGCGAAGGGAAAGGCTGCGGCTGCCCCTACGCCCGAAATGGTGAGTGGCCGCAGCCGGAAGCGATAGACGATCGCATCTGAAAAGTACGAGTCATGGGGGGCGTCTGGCTGCACGTCCAGCACGAGCACAAGATGGCCCGGGCGCTCAGGGCTGGGGAACACATAGAGATCAGTGATGTCGCCGGCCGGACCCGCTATCGCCCGGGGTCCAGAGAAATGGTCTGACATGGTTCTATCTTACTACCTACGGGTACCCAGGTCAGTCGGCCGCCTGCTCTAGCAGCGGCTTCAGGGCCGGGTGTTTGAGTGCATCCTGGGCGGCTGGGTCGTCGAGCACCTGCTGGAAGGCCTGTTGGAGGCGCTGGGCCTTCTTTATCTGTGGCACCGTAAGATCGCTCAGTGCATTGAAGTAGGCGGTCGCTGGGGTCTGAATCGACTGGATGACCGCCTTGAGTTTGGCGCCGGCCGGCTTCACTTTCTCATCCAAATCGGGGTCGTTTTTGTCAAGGTTAAGCGACTTCACCGATGCCACAAGTTCTTCTGCCTCTACGGTATGCTGCATCCAGTCCAGAAAGTGTTCGATGCCAACGATCAGAATGGCATCGTCGACGTATGGGTCCCATTCGGTCTCGAAGCCAGAGGCGAACATAAGTCGTCGACCGTCATCGAAGACCACCAACCGCGCGTCGCGCAGACCAGTCTTCTGTACAGCCTTCGGGTCGGAGTTACGCAGCATGTCGCCGAAGCGGCGACAAGCCGCTCGCGCCTCCTCCTCGTGACCCGGCTTGACGGTCATGTATGCGCTCACCTCCGAGACAAAGCCGTGGTTGTTGCCCTTACCTGACTTTTTGGTAACGTTACTGGAACTCGTCATTTCCCTCTCACCCTTTCTCCAGAATTAATTTGATTCATTTTTGAACACGGGTCAACTCTGCTATTTATTTACAAAGGGTACAATTCATTACATTGTAATTTTGTTCTCTTGAAATTGCTATAAATGGTCCTATCAAAGCCAAAAAAATTGTAAACTGTTGTAGTAGCATCAAGTATCATTTCTTTATATTTTCCCTTATCGTATTGGGGAAGAGATTCTAGGTTCTCTATAGGTGTCACCCTACAGAGAGGATTGTTATGTTTTGAATCTGTATAGATATACAGAATCGTGCCCATGCGATTGTTTTCATATCTATATAATGTGGTCGAATATTCTTAAGCACTCATATATTAGAAATAACTACATGCTATAAGACCGGACAACTACGATAGCCCTCAAGAACGGAGAACTTAAAAAACAAGAATAGTTTCAGATTCACACGAGGACCTATCGGCAGCTACCAACTATTACTACAATATGGATCACAGAATACTTGAATACTGGAGACAGGTAGATAACAAAACCAAATGGCATGCTCCATCTAAGCACGACCAAGGATGGAGTAATAACGACCAAGGATGGGAGTGAGACGGCAAACTATAGTTCCATAGATGTAAGAAATTTTACAGACTATCAAGGGGCATCAGCATATAGCATAAATTCTACTGGGAAACTATCTTTTTTGAATAATATGCTGGGTATATATAAGGGTGAGAAAGAAGAGAGTGGAAATTTTGTACTCAGAGAATTGCATTGGAAGTAGTATAATTCGTGTAAGAAATACGGTGAATTAAATTCTCTTACTCCCTACGCTTTTTGGAATATAACTGACTCTTGTGCCAAGTGTGAGAAATGCAATACGATAAATACGATAACATTGGAAAATGGAGATCTCAAAAAACAGATATAGTTTCACAAAAACCGATGACGTAGCAATCACGAGAGCCTCTCATAAATTTACTATAGTAGCCTCCATTTTTATTTAGCAAATTTAGCAAGCTGTTTCGTTATCTCGATCATCTTCTTCATATCCTTGCCTGTTGGAGATAAGAAATGGCCGAATATTATATGCTCTACGCCCATCGCTTTGATTTGATCAATGTCAGTTCCAATTTGGTCAATGGTACCAGTCATGGGCAATCTCTGTGGCTCTGAGGAGGAATTTGAGGAGGAGGAGTCTAGCACATTCGGATACGTCAACATAACTACACGAATCTTTGAAGGGTCTTTGTCGGCTTTTCTTGCGCCTTCTCTTAAGCCGTTTATAGCCTGTTCAAGCTGTTTCAATGGTCCAAATCCGGCAACAGATATCCAACCATCCGCATAGTTTACTATTCGTAAGAATGTCTTTGGACTGAATCCACCTAGCAGTATTGGGGGATGAGGCTTCTGCACAGGCTTAGGCCCAATTTTTGAAGCTGGTATCGAGTAGAAGTGACCTTTAAATTCGACTACCTCATCGGTCCAAATTCGTTTTAGCACTTGCAAATATTCATTTGCCCTTTCTCCTCTGTATTTGTAAGGTATACCTGAAGCTTCATACTCATCTTTTGACCATCCGATTCCTAGACCTGCAATAGCCCTTCCCTGCGACAGGATGTCGAGTGTTGCAAATCGCCTTGCTAATACTAATGGATTATGAAACAGCATATCAATTATACAAGTTCCTAAAGAAATTTGATTGGTATTGCCTGCCAAGTAGGTAAGCGTCTCCAGTGGGTCAAGTACATTTTGGTATTCAACCGGAAGAGAACCATCAGGTGTTCCAGGATATGGTGACTGGGGCTTCATTGGCCACAAAAGTCGCTCCATTACCCAAACAGATTTAAAGCCTTCCCTTTCAGCCTCATTTGCAATATAGAGAACGTTATCTCTTGTCGCAGAGTCTCCAGATTGCGGTAAGAATATTCCGGCTTTCATAATATATACGAAAATATTTAATATTAAAACCTGTGGGGGGGGTCAGGGGGGACAGACAATTCTATGTAGTAGGAGACTGGGTAGACAAAGAGGGCTTAGTATCTAATGCATATTTTGCTAGTGCAAAGCGCGCTCGCTCAGCTAAATCGTCCAGGGGGTCGACCAAACCAAGACGGGGACATCGTCTAGGACAGACGTGTCATGCGGGCTTGTGACCACGTAATCCTCGGTCAGTTGATTCTGCAAATAGAAGCCTGGAGGGAGCGGCATTCCCACCGCAAGGCCAGCTGTGTCACCCTGACGCGTGACGGAGCCGCCAAGCGCCGGCGCAGCGGCGACAATCGACAGCACAGCGGCTGCCGCCCACTTTGTCAACCTCTCGTTCAATCGCATTCCTCCGTTTTCCCTAGAGCCGAGGCTCTATGCATTTGCTTTGACGCGTTCTCTATCTCGTCACGGGAACCGGGTACCCACTTCGCTCGAAAACGCTATAGCCCAGCGTTCCGATATCCGCTCTTTTCACATCCCATCGATCCGGGCTAGTCTCGAACGATTGCGGGCGATACTTCGTCAGAAGAGAAACGGAACTTTGGCGTTGGGGAGGCGACCAATTGGACTCGAACTCTTTCCAAGGTGCGCCGTCCGCTGAAGGCAAAGGAGGACTGGAGCACGCGCGTAAACCCGCTCCCGGTCCTCCGCTAAGAGCCGAACCAGCCCGATCTTGTAAACATAGAAGTTCCCTGTCCATTCCGTCTCTCCACTAGTCTCTAAAGGACCGTGCGAGTCACCCGCGGAGGGTTCTTGTGTATCGCGACCGTGAGCTCGTTGTCGCCGAGTTCGCCGATTAACCCGTAGTCCCTCAACAGCTCGCCGATTTCGGTGTTCAACACGTAGCCTCGAGCATGGGGGGCAGCTTTAGCTTCTCGCCATCCCGCAGCACGATCGCCGAGTTGAGCAGCGCACGAATGTCGTACTGCGAGCCCCACGGCTCCGGCACGCCCCGCTCGATGTCCAGCAGGGTGTAGACCGCCTCCATCGCCGTCCGCACCGAGTATTCGACGGTGAAGATGACGTCCCGCGGGTGGCTCTCGGCGAGCTGCCCCAGGAACCCGAAGTTGACCGCTCCCTCGGGCACCACCTTGGGACGGTCGCCGTCACGCCGGGGCAAGAAGAAGGCCGTGATGTAGGGCATCATGCACGGATGCACGTTCACCGACTTGGCCGCCAGCTGGTTGATCTGATCGTCCGGCACCCCCAGGTGGTAGAGCCATTCCCGGGCGATCTCCTCGCCGGTGCACTCACGCATCGCCTTCGTGACGTAGTTGCCGGGCCGGTCGAGGCTGTACGTGCCGTAGGCGTGGATCATCAGCTGGTCCTTCGGCGCGTTCCTGAAGTGCGGGTTGCGCTCGACGTTCCACGACAGGATCCAATTGGAATCGCGCACGGTCACCAAGCCACCGGTGATGGGGCTCGAGTCGAAACTGTACGGGTCGCGCTGGCAGATCCGCTCGATGTAGGGCGGAATCTTGTCGTCGAGGGTGATGATGCATGCCGACTCATAGCTGCTCTTGTCGGTGTGGGTACAGAACTTGTCGGGCTGACCGAAGGCGGCGTCCTGGGCGGCGATGTTGCGCCACATCGCCCAGATGCTGCCCTCCTGGATGTCCCTGATCCACTTGGCCGGGGTGTGGTGGTCCCCCCACGAGGTGTTTTCGACCGCAGAGCCGTTGGTAATGAGGACGAGGTCGTTCTTAGTGACGTCGCGTCCTCCGCGCTTTCCGCCTTGAATCCACTCGATCCGGCGAGCGACCTTGCGTTCCGGGGTGATGTCGAACACGACGTTGGTGACCTTCGTGTCGTACACAATCGTGACGCCTTGCTGCTCGAGCCACTTGACTAGCGGGAGGACCAGCGAGTCGAACTGGTTGAGGCGAGTGAACTTGATAGTGCTGAGATCCGTCATCCCACCGAAGTGCTGGACGAAGCGGTTCATGTAGAGCTTCATCTCCAGGGCGCCGTGCCAGGGCCCGATAGCGAACATCGACAGCCAATACACCCAGAAGTTGCTGGTGAAGAACTCCTCGCTCACGAATTCCTCGAACCGCCTGTCGAATAGCTCTCTTCTGCGGGTGTAGAAGAGCTTCATCAGCTCGCCCTGCGCCTTGGGGGTCAGGAGCATCTTGCCGTCGGTCGGGAAGGGCTGCCCGCGCTTGTGAGTGGTCCGGCACAGGGAGTAGTTGGGGTGGTCCTTGTTGACCTGGTAAAAGTCTTCAAGGACCGAGGCGTCCTCGACATCGAGCGACGGGATCGAGCGCATCAGATCCCACAGGCACTCGTAGTGGTCCTCCATCTCGCGCTCGCCGCGGAAGAGGTAGCCCTCCTTTGGGTCCTTGATGCCGTCCAGGCAGCCGCCGGCGATATTGCTCGCCTCGTAGATGGTGATGCGTTTGCCATCCATCTGCCCGTCGCGGATCAAAAAGCCCGCCGCCGCGAGCGAGGCGATGCCACCGCCGATGAGATAGGCAGACTTCTCGTCCACGCCCTGCGGCTTGCGGGGACGAATGAATGCTTCGTAGTTACCGTTACTGTAGAACATACTGTCTTCTCTTTCTACGTTGATGAAGCGGCGTGATTTGTTGTCCTGCCTGCTTCGGTTTTCATTGCTAGCATACCAACTTGAAATTTGGGGTCGTTTTTGTCAAGTTTCTTGGCTCCGCCAAGCGACTCCATTGATGACTGGCCCGTCGTCTCTCCTGTAATTGTCCCATTCTGTTTCTTGCTGGTACTCGTCATTTCCCTCTCACCCTTTCTCCAGAATTAATTTGATCCATTTTTAAACACGGGTCAACTCTGCTATTTATTTACAAAGGGTACAATTCATTACATTGTAATTTTGTTGATTTGTTCTATCGTTGCAGACAAAATAACAACAAAATAGCTATTTGAAAAACTGCAAGGCACACCTGTTTTAACCATCTAATTGTATTTCCTACTAAGGAACGGTCAAAAAAGCAAGTTGCTTCCACAGTAATCACTATGCTACATCTCCTGTACTGATAATAAAATGAAATAGACAGCGGTAGTAAATAAAGGAATTACAGTATCATTTTACTCTTTAATATGACGAATTATCATGATAACGGATAATTACCTAATGAATCCAGAAACTTTGCACTATATGATGCTTATCACCCTTACCATCATTACTAAATATCAAACTCACCGGATATTTTATCACGAATTAACATCTATCTATAAGTAAGGATCGTAAGGATAGTAAGCATGATGTGATTGAAAACTCTGGAACATGTTTTTATTTACCTATAATAATAAAGAATATCGTGCGCTATGCATACTCGCTCTAAAATACAAGAAAAAATTTAGTATTAGGAAAATATTATATGATAATAATAAGATCATTTGACTAATACAAAACGCTTAGGCAGATATCATAATGTCCCCAGCAACAACAGTAATGATAACAACTCTAGATCGCAGTCACATTTCAACGAATTAGGATCTCTGTATAAATACAACAGCAGGAAGCTATCATTTGATTGGAGTAAACCTCTTTTTGGAAATAGGCACGCCTCATTGCAAAAAGTACTTGAAAACGCTAACAAGACAATTGAGAAATCAAATAAGTTCATAAATAAAATGAAATCAAAACAGCTTGCTTGTGCTAATAGAGTCAAATCAATACCTGAGAATGCAACAATAAGAAAGGAATACATCAAGTGCGGAAAAGAGATGTGTGAACAAAAGCATGGGCCTTACTACTACGCATACTGGAAAGATCCTGAAAGCAAGAAGTTGAAGAAAAAATACATTGGCGATCATATGCCAAATAATGAAGAATTGAATAACGATTGCAATAATAACAATCAGATATTGTAGGTAAGTGTATATGCTGCAGAATGGTAATATTGTTAGCAGACAGTAAGAGCTTGCTAATTCAAAACTGTGTATATGTCCAGTTACATAAGATTTGGTGCCATTTTTATAGAATCTTATGTAACTACGGTATCTATGTCTGCAGCTTCTTAAGCAAATTTAAATCACTGTTTATCAGGTTGGCAGCAAGAGTGGTAGAGGGTGAAGTAGAGGTATCCTTTTTACTGTTATCTTCGCCTATCTTTTCCAGCAAAGCATCACAGAAGTTACCTTCTTCTATATCAAATCTCATTGCTTCGACTAGTGCCTCTTCTAGATATTGCGAAATAGATTCCTCATATGTATTACAAATAATATTCAAGACTTGATATTGCTTCTTGGTAAGATTTATTTTTTCAGTTATTGAAATAACTTCTTCGTGATCTTCTTTGATATTATTAGTCCCAATAACTTTTGGTGTAGCAGGTGGCATGAATGAATTACCCATTTCTTGTTAATAGTATTTCGACTAATTTAGCTTTATATTTTTCGGATATTATAATTTGAAGGTATAGATTCGTTCTAAAGCCTGGCTCTACATTTGTAAATCCTGTTATGACCCTATCACAGGTTGTCCTTAGTAAGGCAACTCTATTCGTTCGACAGAAAACTTAATAGCTAGGTTTATGTTAGTATTATTGAGTTTCTTTTTAGAACTGCCATTAGTGCGAGAACCACCGAACCCGCAACGATATAGTTCTCTTATAGGATTCGCCAGAGAGGAGAAGAAGGCGATCATCAATTGAAAGAACATGTGAAGATCTTAGAAGAGAAGAGGCATTGCTAACGGCCAATAACTTACACGCATCTAAAACCTTTGAACAGCTGGGTAATGACATATCTGAGGAACACAGATTATTGAACCATTATCGTGATTTATGTACAGAGGAGCATCTTGCTCTGACTAGATTGCGAATAGAGAAAGTAAGACGAGAGTCTATTGTTAAGCAATTTCGGAATAATAATGAAGACTATCTGAAGGTTAGGGAGAAAGTTAAACAGAGAGTTCAGGACACGCTCATGAATTATCGAGGTCTGTTGAGAACAGCTTTTATATCCGTTATAGATTCTTGTAGAAGTGATCCCAGCAAATTTAATATTCTGTACCATAACTTGCCAATTGTCACTAAAACAACAGAATTACCTTCATTACCATCAAGAGAAAGCGGTTCATATACTAATGGGTTATATTCAGACGAACAGTCGCGTTGCAATTACACTAACAATGACTATGTATACGAGAATTTTTTACTAGACAAGGCAGAACAACTGTTCAGTCAGAGAGTAGAAGATTTAACAGAAGCGTTTCTTGATAGCATGATTAATGACAATACAGATTCACCAAAATTATTGCAACCATCAACAGAGACATATCCGGATTCAGAAGTTGTGCCATCAGCAGATGTTCACGTAAGGGAAAAAGCAAACAAAGAAGATCAGCATTTCATATAGCGATCATGCCGTTTGCTAATTTTCCACTTCAGTCCTGAAGATGTGCAATGTTCAATAATCACGATAACAAAATATAGTAACTTATCACCAAGAGACATGCTGTTTGCATTAAAAGTAATAAGAGAATGCAACGAATTTAAGGCCGGTTTATTCGAAAATGCAGCATCCATATGAATGTGAGATCATCGAAAGAGAGATTAGAGAAGATTGAATCTAGACGAATCGATTGATAAGCTATCTGAGACTTGATAGGTTAATCCTTTTCCTTCTCGTAATGGAAATGGTATTGTAATGGTAACAGTGGTAGCAGGAGTGTAAACTATTGGAAAGGCATAAAGATAATCACATCAATTCTAATTATCAAGACAGCACGTATCATGTTACCACAAAGTACTGAATTTACATCAACAAATGTTGTCTTACATGTTATCTAATGAGGATATAAAATGGACTCATTGACTACAGTCAAAATTACATACCAATCAATAATTACTAACCATACTGCTGTAGAATTACCAAAAAACATAACGAGCCTGAAGTGAATCCAACTCCGATCTCGTAAAATCCTTTTGACTTAGCCGAAGACATGCATACATGGCTTCAATCTCATAGTTTGTGCTAAATCTATCTTTTCCGCACCACGACGAACCGGGAAATATAGTCACCGGGGAATTATCTAGAACGAGGAATCATATTGTTTGAACATACCATCTAAACTACTTTCGATCTTTTCATTATTTTTGACATCTGAAAGTTGAATAACGATATCCTTTAGGATGTCTATTTGAGACTTTAATGCTGTTTGAGCAATTGCCCAATATTATCGAAAAGGTCCGCCATTACTTAATAATGACTGGTAATTAACCCAAACCACCCCCCTTGCTAATCTCCATCACCTAGCAAGCAAGTAAAGCAAGCAGTTAAAAATATGGCTGGTTATGTCCCCTGGGCTGGTTGCTGCCGTGGAAAAGCTGCTATTTTTGCTCTTCCGGAATCCACGATGGACTCAGTGCCCGCAGTCGTGTCGTTTCCCCGATTAATGGGAGTGCTGCGGCTGGCCTGGCCCGTTAAGGCTCTATAATGCATTTATCCTATGCATGCCTTTTCTTGGGACGGTCAGCACGCGATAATAGCCCTGATAACATATAAGCCGTACTATCGTTTCTTACGGCTGAAGGGTATTAGTAATACAATTGCACGCCAAATCCAACTCCAATCCCTTCCGAGTCTCGGCACGCGGTATGATCTGTAACAATTTCATTTTTTTCTAATGCTGGATTTCCGGTCCTCAATACTATGACTGCCGTTATCTGGAGATTCGGAAGAGTCGAGCAATTTTTCGATATCGTCCTCATCGATTCCTTGTTGGTTGATATCAGAACTAAGAAGCGCTTCTGCTCTAGCTTTCCTTCTTTTTCTAATAATTCTTATCAGTATGAGAGCGATGATGGCAATAATTGCTATTATTACAATTGGAAAAGGGATACCAAATATGGTATTTTGTCCGTGACGATCTCCTCGGTTGTGCGATATCTGCGGTTTGACTAGTAGAGTTTGGTTTATTGTTACATCATGACTATTTTTTAGATCGTCACTGTAAGTTATCTTAAGAGAAACTGGGTGGCTCGCCTAAAAGGGTAGAGTTATCGACATTTGTCAGTGGAATACTAAAAGGCAATGGAGAGTCAGGTTGAAGATCGCCTAGGTATTGAGCAGGAGGAAGAAAATATGATGCGGCAGAGGATCCTATCGACTGGGGTTTGCTTTCTCTGGCCTGATCCTGAGCCCCTTTTTGAGGATGGGGCTGGTTATTACCTATCTGAGACTCTGAGCCGCTTGAAAATGGCTGGTTTACTAATTGCACAGTAGTGTAGAGGCCTATTGTATTTCCTTGGTTTAAAAGATTCCCTACTAGGTTTGGCGTACCGGCCACATAATTTACAGCCAAGTCTGTAACGGTGGCTCTTATATCACCAACGACATTTCCGCCCAAAACAAAGGATCCAATTTTTGACTGCCCACCGGAAATATATTGAAGCGTTACTAAAAATGATACAGGTGCAGCTATTAAAGATGTAGAAGCGTAGATTTTAGTTGTGAACACATGCTTGGAGTGTGGTGCAAAACTTGGAATACTCCAGAGTGAATTTCCAACAATCTCTAGATCGTTAGATTCAGATGCTATGGATGCAACCGCATTCGTAATGGGAAAATCATTGTTATTGGCAATAGTGAATTTCATATCTTGCACTTTGCCAGCCGTCAGGATCAGCGAAGAACTATTCAAATTGCCATGGAAGGGGGTAATTCCCATAACATTTGCATTAGCATTATTCCCGGGATCACGGTAGGCTATATTGTTTAAGTGCGGAACTTGAGTGTAATCTTTATTGGTGCTGTTTTTAAAATCTGTAAAGTATTTGGGATCGTGAGCATCAGCACTGTAGTATTTAATAGGGTGTGATTGTAATTCCTTGCTTTTCTTGGTTGTTTAATTCAAACGAGGATGCACTTGCAGTTATACCTGAAGAAGTAATCCTATTCGTGTTATTATTTTGATTGTTATTTGAGATCCTACTACTGTTGATAGAGGGGGTTATCGATGATCCGACACTTATACCAGCCTCAGGAGGAGTCGGTAAAACAAGCAGTCCTACTGAGAAGTTTGAGCTTTTTGCATTGCCATTTGCAGCTGTGTACGAAATTTGAAGATTCAAGTTCTGCAATGTTCCGCCAGCTGATTCTGATGGATATATGATCGGATTGATTTCTGCTGTTCCATTAACGGGAATTGTCCCAATATTGAAGGTCCTAGCCCCTAAATTTACAGTAGGAATACTTGATGTAGGAGATGTAGTCGTTATCTGACCGCTAGGATTTGAGGGACTAGTTGTAGTATTACTACTGCTTATCGTGCCGGGTTGATTAATGACAACATTATTCGCAATGGTGTTACCGCTTATCCCTGTAATAGAGACAAGAACACTGTTCGCATTTGCAGTCCCTTTATTCCTAATTTCTATACTTGCGGTATTGGATAATCCAGGTTTCAGAGTAGTTGTTTTCGAACTCGCATCTAAAATAACCTTGCCAGGAAGGAAAAAGGGTATCCTGAAAGACTGAGAATTATATAGCCCTGGTTCCAGTGCCGGCACTTTAAAGTAGAATATCCTAAGGGAGGCCAAATAATCTCCGACCTTTACTCCCTTGCCAATATTTACTTTGAAATAGAGTGTATATGTCTGGCCCGATTTGACTAAATTCGTGAAGCTAGCAATTGCTGTTTGTGGTTGCTGCAAACTAGGTGATAGTATACCGGAAATTTTGCTTTGTGCTACATTTGGGGGGTTAGCATTTTTTTCATTAAGTCCATTATTATTGATCAGGCCAGCTCCAGCACTCGTCGCCGAAGTAAAACCTGGGGGTAAGGTTAGGTAACCAATAATACCATTAATATCTGTAAATTCTGTGTTACTCAATACAACTGCAAATATAGATTGCCCTTCTCCTGGACCAACTTCTTGTTGAGGGGGAACAGGAAGCGCTGAAGACGTGGATGAACATACAGATAGTGTAGATGAATTGCTGTTTGCTGAACAAACTGATGTATTAGTCGCCCAATACGCGTCTATGAAGCCATTAGTAAAAAAACTACCACCCTGACTCGGGAAGTTTTGGTTTTGATCTGAAGTACTGTATTCCAATTTGTTCTGAGCATTTTGCACTTGTCCTAACTCGAAATTATAGCCTAAGGTTTTGTTTACGATAAGTTGATGGTCATTTTTTAGATCATCACTATAAGTGATATTTAATGCAACAGGGTATAAAATTGGTCGATTCTCGGATTGCAGATTCGGATCTGGTAATTTCTTAGGAATTACACTTGAATCCTGAACAACATTCTCGGAAGTAGACTCAGCTCCTATCTGGTTAATCCGAGCATTGATATTGTTTTGCTGTTCATTTATCCTGATGGGCTGTTGAGTTATTTTTAATGGGATATTAAAAGGCACAGGTGTATTAGCAGGAATACTGCCTAGATAATCTGAGGATAACGGTAAGATTACAATACCTTTATCTGACGTTTGAGATCCGAGCGAATTATTGACTTTAGACTGTTGTTTCTGTTGAAGCATTTCGACGTTAGTAAAAAGTGCAGGAGTATTACCTTCGTTTAGTAAATTGCCAACAAGATTCGGAGTGCTACCTATATATCTAATACCAATATTATTTATTTGTAATTTAATGTCACCAACTACAATCGCTCCTATATCAAATGACTCTGTTTTTACCTGCTGGCCATTTTGAATATATTGTATTGCTACTGTAAAAAAGACTGGGGATCCTATTAATGCAGATGAAGCGTAAACTTGTGTAGAAAGCACAACGTTGGAGCCCGGTTGGATACTCTGCAAATTCCAATGGGTGTTGCCCAGAATTCTTACCGAGCCAGATTGTGAAGCCAACGAGACTGACAAATCGGATATCCTTGGCAATGGTTGTTCTTGTGAGGTTAGGAGTGGGTTTATACTAGTCTTAGGAGTGTTAGAGCTTCCACTAATACTAAAGTTAAAATCTTGAACCTTTCCTGCGGTGATATGGATGAACGACTGATCTTGCGTTCCCTTTAACGGTACTGAATGCAATGCGGGAGCAGACACATTTGATGGTAATGCTAAAGATAGCTCACTTAAATTCGAGATAGACCCACCTAAAAGGAGTAGTACCAAGCACGTTATTGTTACGAAGCTCTTCAACATCGGAAGATTAACAATTCTAATTTTCAATATTAACAACTTCTCTTTCTATCGCGCCATCTCGAATGTGGATTGCTCTATCAGTTCTGGCAGCAAGATCAGGATTGTGAGTAACCATGATTATGGTTCTTAAAAATTTATTAGAGAGCATAGTAAGCAGTGCAAATACATCTTCTCCGGTCTTCGTATCCAGATTGCCTGTCGGTTCGTCAGCCAGAATTATTTTTGGATTATTCATTAATGCTCTTGCGATTGCAACTCGTTGTTGTTGACCTCCGCTTAAATTCGTCGGCTTAAACTTGGCCTTATCGCGAATACCGAGGAACCCTAGAATCTTTTCTGCACGACGCCTTCTATCTTTGTCGCTCATTCCACCTGTAATGCCCGGAAATTCTACATTTTTTAAAACCGTCGTCCTGTTGATTAAATTATAAGATTGAAAGATAAAGCCTATTGTATTATTTCTTAGAGTCGAAAGCTGTGAGTCGTTCAATGTAAAGATGTCAATCCCGTTAATAAAGACTTTTCCAGAAGTTGGCCTGTCCAATGCTCCTAGCATATTCATTAGGGTTGATTTACCGCTTCCTGAAGGACCTACTATTGATACAAATTCACCCTTGTTTACTGAAAAGGACACATTTTTTAACGGTACGACCTTACCCATCGAGGAATTGTAAATCTTAGTGAGATTTTCAACCTTCAGTGTCTCTACCTCATACCCCCGCCTGTAATTGGCATTCATAATCACTTTAACCTTTCCCAAACGATACTATTACTAGATATATTACGCTATCAAAATATCTACTTGTTATAGTTATAAAAATCATTCGATACATTCGTCGAATGTACCATGTTGGAACTTTTTACATTCCATCTATAGAATGTTCGGATAAAGTTCATACAGGTACAGATTAAAATAAAATCTCCATCATCCATAAATCTGAAGCTCGCAAAATACCTAAGGACTATGCGTCTACGAAATCATAAAAAGGATACTAGTAGTGAAACAAAGGATAGAGGACGCATCAAAATTTATTATTATATTCGACCTTATTATTTAGTCGCATTTACTTTCATCTTACTTTTATTATCAAGTACGATCACTATTGCAATGCAATTAGCCAAGTTGGATATTATTGCTAAGATGTTACCAAGGGCTCAGGCTATTTCGACATCGAGCTCACCGTCAGTCTTTTTTTCTTCCAATTTCTCTAACGCATTATCACAATCTCCACACAATTCGAGTATTATGTGTGGTAACGTACAGATTGCACCTGCACAAACCCAGCAAAACAATACTTTTGTATGTGGTAATAACATACAATTTGGAAAGCCAACCTCTAATTCCTCATTTACCCCAACTTCAAGATTTTTACAGATAAGTAAAAACCTTTCAATAAATAAAAGTAAATCTACATCTAGTGCTACTATTAAGAACATAACTGAAGGTCCGGTCAGATTTCAATTTGTAAATTCGTATTGGACTGATAATACAGCCCCAGGTGGTATTGATGCCGGATCGTCATCTGATAGAACTCCGGCACAGGCGTTACCACCAGTACTTAGGCAAGAGGTTGGTCCAGGAGAAGGAAATTCAATACTTGCAGTGGTGTTAATAAATAGAGGTTTTGTAGATGTAACAAGTATTCGTGGGTCTTTACAATTGCCAGCCGGATTTCAAGCAATCGTTTCACCCGATACCAGTGATCCTGCGAATAATTCAACCGTCGCGCCCACCAATGCATCACCCATCATTCCTGCTGCTAATTCAAGTATACTTAATTCGAGTTTGACAGGCAATAGCAGCAATAGTATAAGCAATAATAATGATAGCGATACCGCGATAGCAAGTTATAACGGACTAGTAAAGGCTGGACAGACTTTCGTATTATATTTTCCAGTTTATGTCGGTCCTTCTGCTCAGGTTGGAAAGTTATATCACGGCTCACTAAAACTACATTTCTTTACACTTGAACAGGAGAGGAAAATAAAATCAGAGTTTAACACAGCAGATAAAGCAAAGGCATTTGATCTCTCCCGGCGAATAAATGCCTCCGCATCGATTCAGATATTAAAATCACTGGATAAACTAGATGCAAGGGACAAATCAAACCGTCAGATCACAAATCGAATCACGCCATTTGAGTCTACTTCTAGAACGATTGATATTCCATTCAGGATAAGCGGCAAAGTTATATTGGATGCAATCGCCCTCCCAGAATCACAAGTATTAACTGGGAATAGAATCCAATCATCATTGGTATCGGCAAGTCAGTTAAGTGTGTTGTCTGCAAATCCAGGCTCCGCAACTAGAGTAGCTCTAATAATTAGAAACGAGGGTTCTGCGACAGCCAATGGTGTAATAGCTGACGTCTTGGCAAGAATCCAAGCTGCCACTGCTAACAACATCGTTACTCCATCAGTTCGGAATCTATCAGTATCAACTAACGTCGTACAACAAAATAATATAATCCCTCTCATAATTTTAGGAAGCAGTACATTTAACATCGGATCTGTCCAGGCAAATCAGCTCAAAAAAGTGGATACAGCCATCTTTCCCAGTATTGCTGTTGCAGGTACCGCTAGAGGTATTAACAATTCACATAACGTATAACGATGCATATGGAAACAAAAAAACTGCAGATAAGATAGTTGGTGTTCAAGTTTTGCCTCAAAGCCCGCAATCCGCCCTCAATGTCTCGCCATCTGCGCACCAATAGAATCGGGAATCCAACCAAAACACAACCCGGCTGCTTCTCCTATTGTCTATTGTTACAGTAGACGCTGTTTGATACCTACCATATTTGCTTTCGAGATACCTGTAGCTTTGGAATGGATCTCTGTTTTGTCTTTAAATCTGCATAATCTGAAAGAAGATTGGATTTCGATCTGCCTAATGTTTTGCGAGGTAAAAGAAACTCTTCACTTGGCAGTTATTCTAGAATGGATGAATTAGATGTCAAGGTTGATGCGTAATCCTGAATAGTTTGGTAATGCGTATGGGAGCCCCCCCACATTTCATTTTTTTTGAATTTCCATCATGACACTGAACTATTTTGTTATTTTTTCAAATACTGATGGACAAAGCGAATAAACCAATATAGAAAAAGTATAGATTTTATTAGGAATTAGCATAAATCAGGGTCTAGGACATAGTCTAAGTAGGAGGAAGCACACATTTTAGGCACATTTAAAGGTGCATACATCATTATTTAGGTCATATTTGGCAACTTCATCGTCTTCAGTAAAGGAGTCGTTAGATCTCCTCGCGAAGGATTGGCCCATTGAACCACAGGTATATGATCTACAGGTTGGTGGCCGAACTGACGTAATTGATACTACTTTGAGAATAGGAAAGGTGACATTTCATATTCCAACTCTTGCGAATGACAAATTGTATGTCTTGTGGAAATGTTTATGGCCCGATTGTCATAACTGCTGCAACCGGCAAGGTAGGTTGCCATTGACAATTGATGATGTCCATATAATTACACGCAAAATGGGATACAAGTTGGAGTCAGAATTTCTGAAGAATGAAACACGGATATCAAGTTGGGACGAAAAGGATGAACGAGGAAATATAAGTACTTCATTTACTATGCTTTCGTTGAAGCGTAAAACAGACGAGAAAGACAACGAGGATGGTACCCCTGTGAGATGTAGATTCTTGAGCAATGAAGGTAATTGCAGACTACAACCAGAAAAGCCAGGAGTTTGCTGGCTTTATCCATTCGCTTCATGGATAAATATTGAGAATGAATTACCTGCAATTCATGCCACATTTCAGTTTACAGGTGATTGTCCTGGATTCTACTTGAGCGACTCATTGGATCAAATGATTCCAATACTCGAGGAATATGCAGTGACAATATATGGATATAATATGGCAATCAGAAGGACGCTACGACACAGCTATGGACTTATCAATTTTGTGACCTCGAACTTATCGTAGTGTTGATCTCAAATCTTATATCGGTAAGTCGTAAACGAAAATGAGGGTAATCATATACACCGGAAAAGGCGGAACAGGCAAAACTGTTACATCGGCTTCGACCGCTATTAGCCTTGCTGACAGAAATCACAAAACCTTGTTAATTTCCTCTGATCCGGCACATACATTAGGCGATGCGTTTATGCTGTCTGATGAGAATGCAGAAAAGTATGATACGGAAGAAATTATTCCTAATCTCCGTTTGTTGCAGGTTGACCCAATAAACGAAATTAACACGAAATACAATAACTTACTTGCCTACATGGCATCAGTATTTACCCAAAAAGGGATTGATGAAAGTATTTCATATGAAATAGCCATGATGCCCGGTATGACTCAGCTATTTTCTTTATTAAAGGTTGAAGAAATTGCACGCGCTGATTCATTTGATGCAGTTATTCTTGATATGCCTGCGTCAGGCGAGGCATTAAGATATCTGTATTTTCCTAAACTTGTCGGCACCGTTGGTAAAAAACTAACTGGTGTTTTTGGTTTGTTTTCTGGATTTTCAAAAATGTTCCACCTCTTTTCTGGCATTTCTATTCCAAGTAATATCTTGCAATTCGAAGAGGATTTTTTTCGTAGGCTAAGTAGTTTAGCGAATATAATTACAGACAATAATGTAACAAGTATTAGATTAGTAGCAAATCCAGATTCCTTCAGTATAGAAAATGCAAAAAGAGCCTTAATGTCTGCGAGCTTATACGGCATCAATGTTGATCTAGCCATAGTAAATAAGATTTGGCCCATGCCATCAGTAGGACACGATGATGACCCTGAGAACTATTATTCAAAGTGGTCATATTTTCATCGGAGTAAGGTAGAGGAAGCGCGAGTAAATTTCTATCCTCTTCCGGTCAAAGAAGTCCCGCTTCACTCCACAGAGTTAGCTGGAATAAATTCGCTTCGTTTTAATGCTAACCTGCTATTTGGAGAAGAAGAGAATGCTATGGATATAATGTATCAGGGCAAACCATTTTCCATAGTACAGGAAGGTCAAAGCAAGTTACATTTGGTAGTAAAAGTCCCATTCACAGAGCAAAAAGATTTTGATATCAAACGTGTCAGTGGGGGAGATATAATTATAAAAGTAAGAACTCCTACTGGAACTCTGGCAAATGTGATCCCACTTCCTATTATCACTTATAACATGAAAATGATTAACGTAACCTTAAGTAGTAACAACTTGAGCATATTCTTTGAAAAGATGTTATAAGATCTGACTTTTTATTCCTTTACTATAATTCTACACCCAATATACAAATTAACAATGAGGGATAAAGGATACAGGAAAAGATATGAGGAATCAACCTCAAAACTGTCTATAATTTCTATAATGAACATCTTTAGGCATTAATTTGAATTGATGCATCAGGAAGCTAATATTCCCATTCCAGCAAAAGACTACGGTAGTAAAATCACTAGAAAACACCTTCAGCTTATAAATCAACTTTTCTAGTATAAATCTAGATTAAGTATATTTGATTCAGCTAGAATTTATGAATTCATTAAGTTAAATAATGTGAAGCCGCTTGGCGCATTCAATATGATAATAGCTTCGAGGAATCCCTGTGCTCACAATAACGTCTGTGCCATTAATTTTTACCCCACAAAAATAACAAAGCCCATTTTGTCTGCTATTGATGATAGAACTTATTCTATGTGTCATATTATCTCGAGTAATAATTACGGGCCGTGGCAATTTGCAAATACTTTGGTAGGGTAGGATTTTATATGATTCGATTCCTTTCTCATTCGTTATCTTATAGTGAATTGTTATAGTTGCTAAAGTCTTTACGGTTATTCAGGTTTACAAATTAGAAAAGAATCTAATTGGGTATATCTAATTCGAAAAAGTGATTATACCGTCATGAGCATTCCGAATGTTATCAGGCTGCTTGAACATAGAACTTGGGTAGTCTTTATATTGATCATCAAATGGTAATTCCCAATTTAGAACGAGTTTTAAGAGCTGTTCGAACTATTAGAATTAAAGGTTAGGCCTACGACGTATCTCGTTATGCTAAAAGTATTTTATTGCCGTCATTACTTAGATCAAATTGAGAATGTTACTGTAGTGCAACATCCAATACCTTGAATCAACGATGACACTTTCGACCAACCATCAATTCTATCCAGTACTGCCACCTCTTATATAACAGGAACTGATTATGCCTCAAAGTTAATGCCCGTACGTTACATCCTTTATTTCGATTAAATTGAGAGGAATGCTAGCGCCCACTACTATTATATCGAGTCATTTCATATTTATACTTGGGCGTGTTAATATGACCGTAATTGGTAATACTTACAGATGGTTTCATGGTAAATTCGCTACTAGACCAACCAACTTTAGTTGGATAATAGATTCAAAATTAGCCGGGAGCGGGATCCCAATGAGCAAATCCCAGCTACAATGGGTCGTAGAGAATGGGATAAATGTGATAGTCACAGTCAGGGAGGTGCCTTTGCCGTCGAAATGGTTAGAGTATCTCAAAACCAATTCGGTTAATTATTTGCATTTGAAGGTGAAAGACTACGGTGCTCCTACGTTAGATGAATTAGATTCAACTGAGGATTATATTCATGGCCAGATTAAGTCTGGAAAATCGGTAATGGTACATTGTGCAGCGGGTAGAGGCAGAACAGGCACTATCTTGGCATCGTATCTTCTCAGAGAAAATCCTAGTTTGACTTCATATCAGGCAATCAAGAAAATACGACAACTTCGACCGGGCTCAATTCAGTCGGAGACGCAAGAACAAGTCGTTGCAATGTATGAAAAATATTTGGAAGCTAAGCGTGCCAGCTACTTAAGGTCTCATCTGGCAGAGCTTATCATGGTCAACAGATGGCTGAAATATACCTACTCGAATAATTATGCAATGTATATAGAAGAATGACGTAGAACAAACACTTTATTCTGACGCTAACTGTTAGATTATATCCTAAAGTCGTACATAACTAAAGTGCGATCGAGCCAAGTGATCTAAGGTAAACGGCTAAGTTAAACAGCTGATGGACTGGTGGAGTTTCCGGATGGTCTGATGGAGCTGATTAAATGTAATTTTGTGTAATGCCCAGCTCGTTGTGATAAGAATGTTAAAATAGTAAAAGACTCGATTCAGATAATCATTTGATAGCATATTTGATTGCTAGATTCGAAAAAGCCATGATGTTATTACTGCTTCAGCTGAAGTAATGGTTAATTCTTTCATACTCGGTTCGATTATAATACCCAACATAAAGTCAAGACGTACTTTTTTATACTCATCTTTCATATTGCATTTACTGAAATATGGCTACTCAAGTTACGTCTGCCAGGAGAGGAGTCGTGACTCCAGAAATGATCCAACTTGCTAAATACGAAGATGTTAGCTTAAATTTTATCAAAGATTGTGTGGCTAATGGATCAATTATTATTCCAAATAATACCAATAGAAAACAAAAAGACGTTAAGTACGCTGGAATAGGTCATGGTTTGCGAACGAAAATTAATGTTAATATCGGCACATCGACCTTGTACCAAAATTTGGATGAAGAAGTCTCTAAAGCAATAGTGGCAGTAAAATATGGCGGAGACACGATAATGGATTTGTCAGACGGAGGAAACCTTGACTTCATTAGAGAAAAATTACTCGAAGCGGCACCTATTACCTTCGGAACCGTTCCAGTATACCAGGCGTACGCCCATGGAGTAGAAAAATATAAAAATCCACTTAACATAAGTTCAGAAGACTTCTTACGGTCGTTTGAGAAACATGTAAAGGACGGAGTGGATTATACAACCATTCATTCTGGTATAACGAAAGAGCTAGCTCAGCGTGTTCTTAAGGTAAGAAGGTATGGGGGTATTGTTTCAAAGGGTGGAACTATAACAGCAGCTTGGATGCTAAAATACGATAAGGAGAACCCATATTTTGAACACTTCGATTACATGTGTGAAATTGCAAGGCAAAATGATGTTACTTTCAGCCTGGGCGACGCTCTTAGGCCTGGCTCCATACTAGATGCTCATGATGAGTTGCAGATTGCCGAAATGATAAATGTAGCAAGGTTAGCGAAGAGGGCGCATGAAAAAGATGTTCAGGTTATGATCGAAGGTCCCGGCCACGTACCGTTAAATGAAGTTGCTGCAAATGTGAGGCTTGCAAAATCTTTACTTGGTAATGTCCCCTACTATGTGTTAGGTCCCTTAGTAACAGACATAGCTGCAGGGTACGACCACATCGCCAGTGCAATAGGTGCAGCCATTTCTGCTGCTGAGGGCGTTGATCTGCTTTGCTACTTGACACCATCTGAGCATCTAGCATTACCAACCGCGGAGGAGGTCAAGCAAGGTTTAATTGCTTATCGCATTGCCGGGCATGCTGGGGACCTGGTAAAGATGAGAGAAAAAGCAATCAAATGGGATAGAGCAATCACTGAGGCAAGACGTACACTAAATTGGGAAAAGCAGATATCCTTGTCTATCAATCCTGAAGAGGCTGAGAGAATCCACACGAGACAAGGGCAGCACGAAGGAAATAACGTTCCTTGCACAATGTGTGGGTCTGCATGTGTTTATATCATGCTGCCTCAGCAAAGAAAAGAGATAGAACCCAGTACACCTGAAAAACAATTGTAGATACTCTTGTTCTTTAGGAGAGTATCAAACACCATTTTGGCAGCCCAGAATCAGCGCCCAGATGTACATACCTTAGGTTGTGAAGCTTTGGTCTTCACCTTATTGTGTTACATAGTCCAGCAGACGGTTCACATTCTCCAGATATTACGGGGTTAGCTTATTGCTTAAAAAGCTAATTCATGTTATTATAAGGATTTCAAATTAATCTAATAGTTGCACAATCGCTCTCCATCAATATTGAAATTCATTGCGCTATTTTCCACCTCATCAGGTTGGCTTATATGTCAGTATGCAGATTTTATAATGATCTTTTTGGTTCAGAATAGCTTTCCCATGAAGGAATGGCACGTTTTACATATGGAAAAGACAGTTGTAAAGTTTGTTCGAGGTTTGTCGGCAAATGCATCTTTATGGGAGAAGAGGCAACATAAGCGGTACGGTACCGTGGCAAATTGTTGCCGTCAGATTGATTATGATATGAAACACGGGGTTACTCATGAGCAAGTACTATCTCTCTTAAATAAGCTGCGAAGTCATGCATCGTATTCGGATATAAGAGAGGTTGACGGATTTCTAGAAAGACTAAATGAAGTAGAAAAACATTTTAGTCTTCAGAAAGAAAAAATTAATATTTGGCACTAAGGTATTTTTATATTAGTTATACCGAACCATATTATCGGCTACGTTATCAAGACCTATCACCTTAAGCATACCTTTCTTGTTGAGCCAGAAAAATCTGAGCCTAATCAAATTAGGTTCGACCGCGGCCCCTGGCGAACCAGAGCTGTGTGTGACAATTGTGAGTACTCATCTGCACCAGTATCATGCCCGTAATTTTCTTTATTTTCTGTAATGCCTTCATGTCGGCAAAGAAGTCATTTGTATTAAAGATAAGAAACTCTCTTGTTGTATCACAAATATACTCAAAACCACAATCTTTGGTACAATCTAAAATATGCCATATCCACTCCTCGCATTCATCTATCGCCAGCATCTCGCTGCATTCATCCCAGCTAATACATAACTAGGACGAGAACTAATAAGGTTATTCTCAGCCATGGCTTATTATTTAATTGATTTTAATCGAATATGGATAAATTAATCTCCTTAAGACTATCCTATCGTCACCTTGTTCAAGATTTTCGTCTTTATTTGGTCATTCTCGAATAGGAATTAACTTGATGGAATTGCTCAATACGATTGTCTATCAAGAGCGTACAAGCCATCGTAAGATTCTGCTATCGTCTAAATTTTGGGGGAAAATAAAATGCCTTTGCAGAGTAAGGGTCAAGAAATCTATCTAAACCTCAAACCTTTTGTTATTATACAATGCAGTTATACTCATCTTAGCATTGAATAAAATTAGAAATATATAAAGAATAATGATATTTTACTTTGTATTCGACTGGTCTTTGATCTGTAACATGAATTATAGCGACCAAAATATTAGAATGATCTCAATAATAAATGTATATTATGTGTTGCCACTATTATCTGGCATTGCAAAAAATATGTGATTTTATAAAAGAATTTTTGATTAACCAAGTACGAGAAAGAAAAGCAAAAGGTGTAGTCATTGGAATAAGCGGAGGATTAGATTCATCTGTTGTTGCCGCCCTAGCTGTCAAAGCTCTTAAATCCTCATCAGTGTTGGGTCTTCTACTACCAGAACAGGGAATTACACCAAGAGAAGATTTCGATGATGCTTTAGATCTTGCCAAGAAATTAGCAATATCATACAGAATTATAGAAATAAGTAAGAAGAAACAGGAGATTATGAAAGATCTTCCATCTGATCCCCTAGCTCAGGGTAACCTGGCAGCGAGAATAAGAATGTGCATTCTGTATTTCTTCGCTTCATATAAGGGTATGTTAGTAGCAGGAACGACAGACAAAAGCGAACTAAAGCTTGGATACTACACAAAATATGGTGACGGATCGGCTGATATTTTGCCCATCGCCGATTTGTATAAAACTCAAGTGAGGGAATTATCTTACTATTTAGATGTACCTGAAAGAATTATTAAAAAGGATAGTAGGCCCGGCTTGTGGGAAGAGCACACGGCCGAAGGTGAGATTGGCCTTCCCTACATGGTTGTGGATAATATCTTAAGAGAATCAGAAAATAAGAATGTGAATAGTAATCTATACGAAGCTGATGCCGTTAGAAGAGTTCAAGTACTAATCGAAAAAAATAAACACAAAGGAGAAATGCCAGTCGTTTGCAAGCTCAGTAACTTATATTAACGGCACAATAATAACCGAGACCTGAGTCTGTTACAGTATATAATTTTACGATTTCATTGTTGTGTTCCTTGGTAAGAAGGTGTCTACGAGATCAATCTGATTAATTCCTATCACAATACTACTCGTATTCAAGAGCACCTGCTTCACACTCGTAGGGTTATACAATACGATATCAGTGATTGTATCAGTTGAATTTTTAGCCTGAGTACTATCTTTATCTAATCGTGGTGGGATATCGAGATAATACAAACACATGTATCCGGGCTTGGACAACTCCTTTACTACCTGCAATGGAGATGGCTTAAGGACTGGAATCTTTCCAATAAATATTCTAAGAGCTGGTTTAGAATCCATGTCGCACGAAAGCTTAGCTGTTAGATGGCCGTTGTCTATTTTATATGGCAAACTGTCATAAATATGAATATAGTCCTTAGCAGGTACTACTTGATTTGAAAGGATGATAGTGGTCGACTCTCCGACAAGATTCTTTGCATCTTGGAGGTTGTTTGAATTTGTATTCCTTGCTGTATTATTCTTAATTTCGCCAAATACTGATGCCATTAACGATTTTGGAGAAACGAATGAATCCAGGGTTGATTGACTTAACTTGTTGTTTGTTTCTCCAGCAGAACTATCTGGAATGCCACTTAGCTGGGCCTGCGCAGTACCACCAAACGAGATATGGGGTAGAATCATAAGAGATACTGCTTGAAATACGAAAAATGTCTTCAAATAATTTAAGTTGAAGTGCATATTTATCTCAATGGATAGCTGTGCTTAATTTAAAAAAATAATGAGTCACATTTTATTGATTCTTGTCTCATTTACTTTCAGTCCTGTCAAAAACTCCGCAATGTACTTTCTAGATTTTATATGCTATTCATGTAATGAATGTAGTGCACAACCACTCTGCTCAAGTTTCGATTTCGAATAAGCTTGGCTGATCTTACAATATTAGCTAGATTTTAACCAAGCTCAATCGTAATTGACTCTAATATTTGAAATATATTACAAGTTTTATACTTTGAGATTCATTAAATCCCCATCCGCCTAGCGACAATAAAGCGGGTTAATTCACTTTAGCTCATACAGCGCTACCGATAATTTTAATACCATTTTTTCATCCGTGTTTTCTGCTATAGGCATCAGATACTTCAGTGTCTCTTCTTTATATTTATTCATTTGATATTTGTGGAAAGTGCTCTTAAGCGACCTGATATTATCAAGTCGGTCCGCAAGTTTAATGTATCTTATGAATTTGGATCCGTTTGCAATACCTTGATAGTACCTTACCAAGAATATCAACTTTAGTCTTTTGTGAGTCGAGTAGGATTGGCCTGGTAACAGTAGATATTATGTTATAGACATTATCCCCAAAGTCTGACTTCAGTATATCATTGCAGTCCGCCTGTCTGCTCAATTTTTTTTCTAGAATGTCATGCAGGAGAGCAGCACAAATCAAATCCACATCGAAAAGTTTAATCTCTTCTGTCAAAATAAGTGCAACTCTCAATGAATGATTAATATGCGGTTCAATCTTTCCACTATTTCGATATTGGCCGGCATGAGCCTTCATCGCTAAACTGAAAGCCCGAGTTATTTTTGTCAAATCATTAATAGAATTTTCATAAGGTTTGAGCAAGGTCGAAAATCCGACCTTTGTGAAATCGTTAATGTTCCACTTCATTCTTATCTATCCGTAAATAGCAGACCTTGATATTATTCGTTATTGGACTGCGATTTGTGATCACATAATTTCTATCCAAGCTGAGTTCATTGTCTAATAATCACTGCTATTACAAATATTACCCTGCTGGTCTTGAATAGTTTCGGCGTAGATCTGATAGCTCTTTATACCCATCAGTAAATTCATTTTTAACCCTTCTGAAAAGGCTTAGAAATCGATCATCATTCATAAGCAGAGTCTTTATGGGATTATCTTTAACCAATTGAGACGAGACCACTCTGTTAGTCTGTTTTTCTTCTTGAGGTATAGAATCGGCTAACATTGCGGCTCCTATAACCAGGGTTCTGGAATGCCATTCCAATTCATATTCTAAAATCAATCTCAACTTTTCACGATGGGATGAATTACTAGATTTTCCCATAGTTTTTAGCAGGTTCAAGGTAGTGCGACAGCAAAGTCTAAGGTAGTGAGTTATGGATCGAGATAATAAAGGATAGAAGACCTTTATGCTGTTAGGCGTGAAATATGGATATACCAACGTTTTTAAAATGATATTGTCTTGATATTTTAGTAAGAGCTGATTCGGATAATTCCGCATATTTAGAAATATATAAAATAAGCAGCATGCAGTTAAGTCATATGAAGTTCCTTCCAGTAGGAAATTTCCACGTCGTGTCTCAACGAAGCCCTTCTTTATGAGGTTGTTGAGGTATGGTCCTTCAGCGAAATCCACGCGATGACGCTTGAGTTTTAAATAATGAGATATTCCTCCGCTGGAATAAGCTGATTTAATTATTTTCGCAAGTACGACTCTTTCCTTTTCTGTCAGTCTTTCTGTATTACATTTGCTTATTTCATCTATGTATATCGAGTAGTCCATTTCTCAGGATCACTAGGATGATGAATGTGACAGTGTCAATATTAAGCCCTCCGAATCTGTTAACCGTACCTGACCAATTTAAGACACGCCTTTTTTATTCATCATAAACCAAAACGCCCACTGAAAGCAACCGCAAGCCTGACTCCATAAAATGGAGTAGGACATAATGTTGAATAAGTTCATGTGATTCGCAAGTGGAATCTGGCTGCTCGATGAAAATAATGACTTGCCGTCGCGATCCTTATCCAACTGAGTTAACAGTGTTTACGTATAAATTCTGCATTAGTATTCGCAATCGACTTCCCACTGGCCCTATACAGTATAAATGAAGGTATCGATATTATGCTGGTCTATGAAATTGAGAGAGTATAGGGTAAACCCAGCCTTAATCGTGATTGATGTTCAAAACGGCTTTGTTAGTAAGGGTGGTTCCTATGATCTGCTAGGTATGGATACAACAAACTATAGGGCTGTTATTGCCAAAATTCGCCAACTTATTCAGATATGCAGAGAGTTTGGCCTTCCTATATTTTATACCCAAGCTGTTCGAGAGTCATCTGGGATCGATCTTCTTACAAAAACCCACAAGATCTTACCAAAGTCTAGGGAAGAACGAATAAAGAAAAGGCCAATTTGCGTCAGGGGGAGTTGGGACGCAGACATCGTAGACGACATAAAACCAACACAAGCAGATCATATTGTACTAAAAAGAAGGGATTCTGCATTCCATGACACGGAAATCGCTGTCTGGCTAAGGAGTCTAAGTGTCAATACAATTATCTTTTGTGGAATCGATACATCAATTTGCGTGGAAACGTCACTTAGGGATGCATTTAATATTGGTTATGATATAGTTCTCATATCCGATGCAACCGCTTCTAGTAACGAAAAACATTATGAATCAACGCTAGATAATGTAAGAGGCTACTACGGATTGGTCATGGATTTGTCCGAATTTTCAAGTCATCTAATCTCAAGCAAGTCCAATACAATCGTCGAGAGAAGGAAAATGGAGTCAAGCACACCATAAACCGTATCTTTGCATTATATCACACCGGATTCACGAAGTTTCTGAGGTAAATAAGTTTCCGCCAAATAGCGGAATCCATGTTTAAAGAATGCATCCAATTCACATTTTTCTTTCCGCTGCATAAATAAAGTCAGTTCCTTTTGCCATTTCTTATCCTTAAGCCATGGTTTTCTTTTCATATCATTTGCTCTATTCAGGTCTTCTTCAGAAGCTGTCAACCTTGCTACCTCGGGAATATTGTAGTCATAAATATCTGAAAACATCATCCCCAACACCATGGCATCAGGAGTTACCAGTCTTTCACTATCGTAACTCAATGACTCACTTCCGATTTTATACCTTAACGCGATCCCCAGCCCCCAAGGGTCAGCATCGGCAAAGATCACGACAGGTTTCTTCCATTCTTTATTGAGAGTCTTTACCATCATCCTAGTTGCTCGATCCGGTTCACCCGAACCAGTCATCAATATCGCGTTATATTTCTGTATGAACCCCGATTTGCGGATATTGTTAAGGACGGTATCTTTCTCTACCACCATTACAAAGTCTGCCTTCACATTAACTATTTCTAGATCACGAATATTAGTTGGGACTAACTGAGAGGTTGCTCTACTTCCTAGGTTGCAGTCGATTAAATCCCCACCGACTCGCAAAGTAATCGGCCCAGAAATCATACCTTTCGGTTTGGAAGTAACAGCGAATTCTTCTCTCGGAACTCCCGTGAGTAATTCTATGGCTTTAATTGCATCATCGGAATTATCTTGTGTGTTCCAGAACTTTTGCTTATTCTTTTCATCGCCAATCGTGCTAAGAGTGGCATAATACATTCCCCGGATTGTGCTCTCCATTTCTTCATCCAACAGCTTCCTGACAGCATTTGCCATTACTATGTACTGAGAGAAAGTAGGAATTTTTTTGGTATTCTCAGGACTAATTTGAACAGTTTTAGTACCAATAGTAAGCATCCTTTTCTCATCTGACCACACCGTATTATCGTAGCCAACTTTAATAATGTCCAGGACAGGCAAGATCTTTTCGAGTAAGACGTCTCGACTTATGTCTGTCATCATTAACTTAATCTTCTTAATAACTTCCTGATGTCGTTTGTCTCTTGCAGGCATATCTAACTATGAAGACTCCTCTTGGCATAAGACTCGATACGATTCAATGTCAAATTAATTCTATTTAATTCGATTTTGCTAATATTTCTTCACTCTTCCTATCTGCTTTCTTCGCGTGTTCATTTTTCTGGTATCAGTTAACCTAAGACGATTCATCGAATCATAGTTTAATTTGGAATCTTCCTCCTCACCATCCCTGACTTTATAGTCTCTCGCATTGTGTATCGTATGAGCCGGAATCACGTGTGTCTCGCTAGCATGCCTTTCTACTAGGCTTGTAAACCCATCAGAGAGTTTATTTGCGTCAATATCAATCGATTCGGAAATGGCGCTAACGATTAACGGTATGTAGTGCTTATAGAGTCGTAGCCTGTTTTCAGCCTCTTTGATCCTAATTTCTTTACGAATTTGGGCGCTTACCCTTCGATATAGATCAGTCAAACAGAATCTCATGTACTTCTTGAGGCTTCCTTCAGATGCGATACTTTCCTTACCTGCGGTTTTGTATGGAATCCTGGTAGAGCATATATGGAAGAATATGTGAATTGGAAGTAGTTCTATAGCACGGTCGGATTTTGCCTCTGGATTGAAGAATTGTTCTTTCACATCCTTTTTAGTTATACCCATTTTATTAATTTCAACTTCGGCTACCACCTCTCGGGCTACATCTGAACCCTCGTCATACAGTAGTGGAATCTTGTTGGCGAATCTGTAAAGTCTGAATGAATTTATATTCCCGCCGTATGCTACGCCACACTCAACTATTGTTGCTCGGTTATTTATTATGCAAGTCCTTGACGAATAAGCCGTAAGCGCCGGTTTTAAAACCTTGACAGACAATTGAGAATTCGATTGATCACCTGGGCTATTGCTCTCCTTTTTAGTAACAATAGAATATTCTTCCATCATCCCTGCAGTCAAAATATGCTCACCGACTGGACTCAGATGATCAGTATTTGGCGATTGGAATTTCGTTTGTCTGCATGCATTTACTATTTTTATCAATTCGTGTTCATCATACTTGCTTGCTACTTTTAGATCCACTGCCGCCCTCGTTAGGATTTCCTTAGCTTTTTCTCCGGACATTTTCTGAAACGAACCAGATAATATTCCATGTAACGTCGTCTTCTGATTAGTAAAGTTAAGGATCGCCCTCTTTAGAGTTTTAAGATCCATATCTGAAGGATGCGGCAATACTTCTCTCGAAGGCTCAGGCATATTCTTTGTCCGCCTATCAAAAACCACCCTGCCTTCATCGGTGGAAAAGGTTATCACAGCGTATGGATTGACTATACTAGTTTGACTAATGTAATCATAGATCTTATTTTTTGTTATGGGAGACAATCTTGCTCGCAACATTGCCTCAATCTTAAAACCAGATTTTGATCTGATCGAATATTCCTTGTTGATCACCTTCCTCGATAAGACAATCGGCTTGTTAGTACCAATATCAGTTCTGAGCTCAAAATAAGCTTCACCAATTTCATCAAGTGTTTTTGTCCATACTCTAAGTGGATGATCCGTATCCTTTGTAGAAAAAGCGGCGATCATTTTAAGACCGACACCAAACAGACCACGCTGCTGTCGTTCCACATATTTACCAGAGGTCAAAAAAGAGCATACTGCGACCGGTACTTTGTCTGTGGGTATTCCTACACCATTATCTTCGCATGTAATAACCCACATGTCGTTTAATGAATCATGAATCCTTAAAGAAAGGGAAATATTTGGCAAAATATGATTGACCTCACAAGAGTCAAGAGAATTTTCAATAAGTTCCCTGACTGCCATGTACAGTATGCGTTCGCCAGTAAACCCAGCCAGAGCAGAGTTATCAACGAAAAATTCTGATTCTGCTTTCCTATCGTAACGCACTTTACCATTACGAGGTATGAGATTTGCTGTGGGAGGGCCTCTAATCTGAGTAGTAATTTCAATCCTTGAAGGCTGTTTCAAACGACGTTTATATTTCTCCAACTTAATTTAACTTTTTATAGGTTAAAAATAGCTTTCTAAGTCTAGAATTCCGACCAATAGGGGGTAACTGAATTTTTTAATTCATGGATTTTAAAGTTAGGAACATGTACAAAGAATCTTTTCTTTGCTTTCTCTACAACAATGTAATCGGATCCGCATCCAACAACATTTCCTTTAATTAAATCTTTTAGGGTCTTCATAGAGTACAATGCCTTCTACTATCAAGATTAAATATCTATTCCCGATGTATTCAGATGAAGTATTTACTAATCGATAATATCATATCGATATTATTATGTAGTTATTACAATACAAATTATTTTTCGACTAGATCTCTCGGTACCACACACTAATACCTCCATACTCAAATATTCTAACTAATTCAGAATGAAGTTCTTACGCCTACGTTTTCAGTTACACAAGTGGACGGCTAGCAAAAAATAGGATCTAGTAAGAACCGATTAGCTTGTTGCTAAAGAATAGGTAATGACTAAGATTTTATGTGTTCACAGGATATCGCATGAACTTCACTTTGTTTCGGTGTAAATTCATTCGTTAACTTCTGATCTATATTAGGGATATTTTGACGTCCTTCGCTTGGACGAATTGATAGTCTCATCATAGTCGATCATTAAAGGGAAGAGGGAAGTGCAATTGTTCCTGTTGGCATGCAATGCCAGTATAGCTAATATATGGCATTTATACTACCTCCCAAGGCGATCTATTTCGTTGGTTCCAGTCACAGTTGCAAAATTCGGTGGCAGTGCTCTCGGAGTGGATGGTGAATCTATAAATCAAACGATCGATAGAATAAAGCAGCTTAAGAAAGGATCTAAAGTAGTGGCCGTCTTCTCGGCTCCACTAACCATTTATGCAAATAGGATTAGTTCCATGACTGATGTAGCGTTAAATATAGGTCGGAGCTATGCCTCTTCTGCCCCTTTAGAAATTGATACTCTGATGCAAATTTATGAGAAGATTGCTAAAAATTATCTTAAAAATAGCTATTATAACGATTTCCTGAACTATCTAGACAAATTTACTCAAAGAATAATCGTCTCATTAAAGCAGGCTGCGGAAAATAGACGATTTGTCGACGTGGTTCGATCGAGGACGCTTGCCTATGGAGGCGAAATAACTATGTCATACTTAATGGATTTTATTTTACGATCTAATGATATCAAATCTGATCATGTGGATATTGATAGCTGGCCAATAATAACCGATGACAACTTCGAGGCGGCTAATTTCATACTTGAAGAATCAAAGCAACATATTAGCCATCTCATAAATTTGATTGAACAGAATGATGTTGTTTCTATGGGAGGTTTCATCGGAAAAACCATTGATGGATTGGAAACTACATACGAACGCGGTGGTTCAGACAGAACAGCCGCAGATATTGCAATACTGTTACACGGTCGTTATGATGTGAGTATGGATTTCGGGAAAGATAGCGCGGTATTAAGTGCGGATCCCAAAATCGTCTTTAATAACCTTGAGTTTGTAGACTATCTTTCTTATAATGAGGCGCGATTAGCAGGCATGTTTGGAATGAAAATCCTAGATCCAGTTGCTATAAAAGAGATCAACGATAACAACCTTGATATTCCAATCGTAGTGACCAGTATGAAGGATCCGGCCAAAAAAACGACTATTCTAAAAGATGTCCCTGTTACTGATGGTGAGAATTTTGTAAAAATCATCACTGGCAAGAGAAATTGCGCAATCGTGAGGATGGAGAGTAATGCGGCTTCTCATCTTATAGCGTCTCTCGAAAAAGAAAAGTCATATCATGATTTCATAAAGTTATCTCCATATGTACAGAATGATATTGAGATCACTCGGTTATTATTCCTAGATGCAGATTATCTTAGGAGACATGAGCGTCATATCAGAGCGTATGATGCCGGTACGAAGATCGTTTATAGAAGAGGGGCAGTCACTCTAATCGGGGACATGATGTGGAGGATCCCTGGAATCGTGTCGGCAGTTAGTAGTACCGTCGGAGATCATTCCATTAATATATTGAATTTAGACGCGCAAGAGGAGACTTCAAGGATATTAATCATAGTTGAGGACAAGGATACAATCGTAGGAGATACAGTGAGGGCCATCCATGCTCGACGCAAACAAATACTTACTGGAGGTAGGCTATGACCACAGGAAAGATTTGGATGGATGGCACAATTGTAGATTGGGATAATGCAAGCATCCACATCCTGACTCACAGTTTGCACTACGGAACTGCAGTCTTTGAAGGTATTCGCTGCCTACAAAACTACAGAGGGCTTGGCAATTTTTAGGTTGGATGATCATGTTCAGAGGCTGATAGATAGCTGTAAGATCTACTATATGGACCTACGCTACTCGGCGGACCAAATAAAGAGTGCTATATTCGAAACTGTCAAGGCAAATGGTAATGACGGCTATTACGTTCGCCCGATCGTATACTATGGCCACGGAAAGATGGGTGTGAATCCGCTCCCAAATAAGGTTTGCATGGCGGTAGCCGCATGGATATGGGATGAAAACGTTTATAGCAATTCAGAGATTGGAATTCGAGTTGTAGTCTCCTCATGGATTCGGTTCGACAGCAGGTCGCTTCCTGTTTTGGCTAAGGCGACGGCTAACTATGCAAATTCTGTTTTGGCAAGAATTGAAGCCATAAACTTGGGTTATGACGAAGCTATAATGCTAAATTCAAATGGCAACGTCGCAGAGGCCACGGCAGAAAATGTCTTCATAGTAAAAAATGGCTGCATGATAACACCGCCACTCACTGCAGGCGCACTACGTGGCATTACTAGGGATAGCATTCTCACTCTGGGAAAAGAGCTTGGAGTCACCTGCACGGTTTCAGACTTCGGGAGAGAAGATCTTTATTTGGCCGATGAGATTTTTTTGACCGGAACTGCAGCTGGAATAAAACCGGTAACTGAAATTGACCAGAGAGTTGTTGGCGACGGGAAAGTGGGCGATCTCACGATGCGGCTGATTTCTAGATTTCAATACATACTTGAAGGAAGTGATAATAAATACAGTGCAATGTGGCTCACGCCGATCTCGTAGTTTCTTTGATTGTAATAATGCCTGTTGTGGATAAAAAAAGCTTTCTAGCGACACCTCTATTGCTATATTAAAGGCTATAATTTATTCATAGTAGATAGATGGTGTCTTCGTTGCATAAAGAACTGTTGGATATTAAATTAGATGTTAATCCAAAACGGTGGCTTTCTAAGTATCGTAATACATCGATTATACATCTTGTTGTAATGCTAATGTTCTACCATTTAATAGGTGTTTTACTATTACTTGTCGGGTCAGTAGTACTTCAGTATTCGATGACTGGATATGCTGAACCCAGAATTCCACGATACTTGGCTCCAGTAGTGGCAGCAGGGCCAATTGAAGAATCAGTTTTCTTTGGCATCCCGTTTTACGCTACCGGAAATCAGTTCATTGTAGTCATATCTGGCATCACATGGGTTATACTACACATCTTTAATACAAAATCCATCGATGCTGCAAGTCTTTCATATACAAACTGGCTCTTCGTAATGCCTTCTTTTTTTTATAGTTTAAGGACATGGGTCAGCGGAAAGGGTTGGTTTGCGATACTCGCTCACTCATTATGGAATGGGATATTTTTTGCGTTAGGATGTATGTACAATGAATTTCCTTGCTCTATATTTCCCCCTGCTGGAACATCATCTCTTTTTCAGTTGTCGATTATATTGATATCTGCCTCAATGGCATTAGTTTTAACTCTCATTTTGTACAAGAGAAGACGTAGGATCAGAGCCGAGTTGGGCGAGAGCAGATAAAGGGAATTTCGGAAATTGAGTTGTAAAGACTCGCCCCAGGAAAACGATACTGAATTATACATTAATTCGAATAGGGGATGAAAAATCTCGGCTGCAATTAATGACCCTATAGAACCGTTTCGGTTCGACACTACTTGCATATCAATGGGTAATAAATCGGTAAAATAGAGGGTCAAGGGATAGGTCTTGAATGTAGAGGAAGCGAATACAGCACTTACTAAGATAGAGTAAGATGATTATCAGTTAAAATATGATTTAGGTATGGAACTGTTCTGAGGAACCTGGGTTTTTTATTTGTGCTACTCCTGCGTTAGATTTACTGGACTGTAATCTGTGAAGAAAAGATTGCATGTGCTATGCTTGTTTTGATTGTTGATGCAAACATCATATACATAGCATTTAAAAACAAGGAGAATGTCGCACCTGATAATAAATCTGTTTTAATCTACTTAAACAAGGCGTTTAAATGTTCCTCGGTTCGAACTATTGAAAGGACCTCGCCGTAATAAAATGATAAATGTGGATCTCGACTCACACTATGGGAATAAAGGTAAAGGGAAACATGCCACATCTACCGAAAATCGTCGAATGGTTTGGGAAAAAGTAGTCTGGCCATTGATATTGGACCTAAACAGGTCATATTTTACGTTAAAAGAATACCACACAAGAAGAGATGAATTTTGTCAGATTCATCGGATGCCTCCATCGAGAGTAGCAGGAGGATTTGTGTCATTACTAGTCAAAGGGATATTGACCCGAGAAAATGATATATATTCAATTCATTATCGATTAATTCCTTACATGCGGAAGAAGGTGATCCTAGAGTTACGGCCTGCTTATAAGGGAAATTAATACAAAACGCTAAAGTCAAATATTGGTAGTGTTTTCAGTTTGGTGTAGCTTGGTAGAAGCCCGGTCGAACCTGCACAGTAGAGCAAGCGGGTGCCGAATCTAGTGGCCAATCTCCATGGTAGGGCTAGGGATTTCAGGCTCTGGATCTCTAAAGAGAAAAGAAACCTGGAGACAGCAGTTCGAATCTGCTCCGGGCTACTCCTTTATAAAATCGGACCTGCATCCCTTACTTCTTGGGGTATGTCATTGAACTTTTCAAAATTCTTGACAAATAATGAAGCTAATCTGCGAGCAGCCGTATTATATTTCTCCTTGTCAGGCCAAGTATTAACTGGATTTAAGATCTCAGGAGGTACATCTGGACAAGCCGTCGGAATATCCAGATTAAAAATAGGGTGATGTTCATATGACTGATTATCAAGTAATCCTCTAATGACGGCTCTTACCATTGATCTTGTATAATCAAGATTTATTCTTTTTCCGACACCGTATGGCCCTCCATACCAACCAGTATTTATCAAGTATACTTTAGTATTATGGGCAAGTATTTTTTCCCCTAGCATTTGAGCATAGCGACTGGCCGGAAGCATCATGAATGGAGCTCCAAAACATTGAGAAAACGTCTCCTGCGGCTCGGTAATGCCTCTCTCTGTCCCAGCTAGTTTGCTTGTATAACCAGACATGAAGTGATACATCCCACCTTCTCGACTTAGTTTGGAAATTGGAGGCATCACCCCGAATGCGTCGGCAGTTAAAAAGATTATCACCTTAGGATGGGTAGCCAAGCTTGGAATGACAGAACCGGGTATGAATTCAAGCGGATATACGACTCTAGTGTTTTCTGTGAGTGCCCCATCATCAAAGTCAGGTACTCTTGTCTTTTTGCTTACAACTACATTTTCCATCACAGCTCCGAACCTAATGGCATTCCATATCTGCGGTTCGCGTTCTTTTTTTAAATGTATACATTTAGCATAGCGAGCCACCCTCAAAATTGAATATCCCATCTTCAGTCCATCCATGTTCATCATCTCCGACGAGATGCCGTTCCCTGTCAGCTGAAAGGGTGGTTTTTCCGGTACCAGATAGCCCAAAAAATAATGCAGTGTCTCCTTCAGGCCCGATATTAGCAGAGCAGTGCATAGGAAAAATACCCCTAAGTGGAAGAAGATAGCTCATAATTGAGAACATTGCTTTCTTAATTTCGCCAGCGTAGGAAGTAGATCCAATAATTATCATTCTCTTGGAGAAATTTATTATTATAAATGTCTCACTCTTTGTTCCATCTATCTCGGGAATGGCCTTGAAATCATTGACGGAAATCAAACTAAATTCAGGCTGGAATGTCTGAAGCTCTATAGCATGAGGCCTAAGAAATATCTGGTTTGCAAACAGGCATTGCCATGCTTTGTCTGTAAGCACTCTTATTGGAAGTCTTACCTTTTTGTCAGCTCCTACAAACCCATCAAAAACAAAGTATTCCTTCTGGTCAAGCTGATCCCTTAACCTGTTGAAGATTAGACTGTATTTTTCTTGAGATAGAGGATGATTCACTTTTCCCCAGTCTACGGTGCTGTGCGTAATTTCATCGTCTACTATAAATCTATCATCTGGTGATCGGCCTGTGTACTTTCCGGTGTTCACTGTCAGAGCTCCAGTAAGAGATAGCATTCCCTCCCTCTTACGAATGGCAACCTCAATCAATGATGCAGGTGGCAGATTATGATGCACTTTGCCTACCTTGATACCAGATTGTTCCAACTGCGCATAGCATTTAGCGGCCATAGACATTCGGTCGTCATTCATGGATAACACATTGAAGCAGTCACGTGCATATTTATTTGATTTCCCAGCTCTATCATGCAACACGAAATGTTCCGCGTGAGGTACACTGGAGTGGAAAATCCAACAATATCAAATCATGTATGCTATTGGTATTGAGAGCAGCAGAGTTTAACATTCGAAAGCATCCCAAACCAAGCGTTTCATCAAAATCCGCCTAGCAACCATATAGGCCTGTCAGCCTGACTTGTTAGACATTTATTTGAAAAGTCGAGATCCTATTAGGATCTTTAATTTCCAGTACAATTTACTTATAGGAATAGAAGAGAAGGCTTATAAAAAAGAATATTTCCTATAGGTAAGAAGAATGGCAAGTACAATCTTTAGAGTCCAGTCGCATAAATTTAGCCAAGATAACATTCAGACTACCCTTGTTTGTTCCAAATGTGATGAAGTTTTTTCAAAAGAATTCCCACTTGATCTAGAGGGCCAAACTATTGAGTTCAAATGTCCAGTATGTGGAGCACCCGGAGAGGCCGATCTTCCATATAAGAGCGCCGAAGAACGAGAAGAGTTTGAGGAGGATTTCGACGAGATTGAAGAAGAAGAGGGTGATAATGAATTTGAGGAGGATTTTTAGGCATTTTTAGAGGTCTTTATCAGACCTAAATAACCCGTTGTATTTTCCCCTCGATCTGCGACTTGAAGACGCCCATGAGAAATTATTTTGCAAAGAAAGATGGTGATTGGTGTAGTAGACCGTAAAGGCTTTATGATTATTATCAAAAATGACAGGTTTGTTCGCCGTAGTGAAAGATCTCAGTTAATGTCTGCAGATTGTTGCAAATTGTCTGCCACTTTATATGTTCTCGTCACAAATAGACGTGCCACGTCTCATATAGCTCGCAATTTAGCTTTAGTGTTATATAAAAGTACGAGAGCACTTTCACGAATCTCTTTATTCTCCATTATTCCACGATGTGCTAAGGTTAGGATTACACTATCATTACGAACGCCTCTCATTTTCATACACAGATGTTCCCCTTCCGTGATAACTAACACCCCCTTTACTCCCATTTCCATTATCTCAGTTGCGATTTCCTTTGTTAATCTTTCTTGGATTTGCATTCTTCTAGAATACTTTTCTACCAGTCGAACTAATTTAGAGATGCCAAATACCTTCCCATTAGGAATATATGCAATATGGATTTTGCCATAAAATGGAAGCATATGATGTTCGCACATACTATAGAACTGAATATCCTTAGCAATTATTGCGTCTGTTTCCTCACTAAAACTTACATCCAATCCTGCATCAATTCTATATCCACCAAAAATCTCTTCGTACATGTCTGCGATTCGTCGAGGGGTGTCAAGTAAACCTTCCCGGTCGGGATTCTCACCTAATTCGATCAAAAGCTCCCTTAGTAACTTTTCTATCTTCCTTTTATTGACAGGATTCTTCGATGGCTTCGAGTTTTCGTTTTCAAAGTTCTGATACAATGTCTAATCCTCGAGCTCCTCGAGCTCCTCTAGCTTTCTTTGTGTACAAGGTAGGACAAACACTAAGCAGTAAATGTCATAGTAATATATTAAAAGCCGCTTCACTATTGGCTCATTAATTAAGACTAATGCCTCTATTATAACTCTATTGTCTCAAAGAGTCAACATTTATTTTCTATCCAAAAAAGGATTAGTTGATAGGTGATTTTCTCAACGTTAATATGGCAAACTGCTTAAACTATCCAGAACTAAATTAATCACGTGGTAGAACGAAATCCTTTTCATGCGTTAGAGCCCGTTATCACGGACCTCTATCTATCGTACCCAGTCAAGTCTTCGATTCCTGCTTTTCTAAACGCATTTTTCCTATTAACACATGATTCACAAATTCCACATTGTACACTATTAGTAGCATTTTTCCGGTCTACACCATTCGAATAACAACTCCACGTTTTGAAAATTTCATTGCCTAAGAGCCGGTAACCGATTTTCAATAGACTAGACTTATCAATTCCTGAGGACGCAGGACACCAGATTTTGACCTTATTTCTCGACTTTGCCTTGATACTATCTAAATCTGCTAAGGTTAGAGTCCTAGTTATGGATCTGACAAAGGAAGGGCGGCAATCAGGGTAGTGGTTGTCCCCGGTGTGCGCTCCATAACATACGATTTGAGCTTTAATACTCAGAGCCCAAGCCGTCGCTATTGTTATGAATATAGCATTCCTTATAGGGACGACAATATTGTGTTGAAACCTTAACGGCATCTTTATTGCATCGTCAGTCAACGCATTTGTTTGCCCATAAAAATTCTTCATGAAGCTAATGTCGACGGAATGATAACGTTTCGCCTTTAATGCAATTGCAAAGTCTCTTGCTATGGACAATTCCATTTTAGCTCTTTGCCCATACGAAAAGTTAATCATGTAAATATTATACTTCTTTATACGACTGACATACGCTGCCGGCGCATATTGAATCCAGCCCACCGCTGACTATGCAAATGGCTTTTTTATCATTGCTCTTAGCCATTGCATCTGAAGACAAACCTTGGGTCATTCCAAAAAACTCATGGTATTTGGGCACTAATAAAATGCATGTTCCAATTTAATAAGGACTAAGCTTTCCATTAACCAGAAAAATAGGCATAGATTCCGGCGACTCCGTAGGCTACCGCAATTAATGCTCTTGAAAATAAGACGGCCAGATCGCTTCTTGAAGAAAACAGAGATGTATCCAATCCTGCAGCCAACGGTATAGATATTAATGAAATCGAACCAACTATCAACTGCTCTTTATTATCAAGCTTGTTGATTGTTTTCATTAATATAAACGTGGAAATATTCCCCATTCCTATCCCAAGCAAGATGAAATACTGGTACGCTGACGGAATTAGACCTATGGCAAGGAACGGCCCTGTCCAACACAAGCCGTTTATGACTTTTGCAATCATGGGCCATTCCACGCTTCGCTTCATTCTTTTTCTTATGAGCAACAACGAAGAACGAAATTTAGCAAATATTATACCAAATGTAATCCCAAAACATGCAATCCAGATAAGAAGGTTGAAGATTAGTGAAGGTCCACCAGGTGTAAACAGTTCAATTAATATTGTACCAGATAATAAGGCCACGGATATAGCAATAAAAAGAACACCAAACGCCCTTCTTGCTAACGCCGTTTCCAGATCTCTTTTCAACAATTGCTGACTAATTGATCTGGTAATTTTAGTCTTACAAAATTATAAGTTCGAAATTTGGATATACCTAGGATCAAATACGGTCTTTAATCAAGTTCGTCTAATACTATAATTTTAGGTTCATACGGGAGTCTTCATCCTGCAAAATAGGATTGATATTTACCCAAATTAAATCAATCCTCGAACAATCCAAATCTGGATTATGCCGACTGAACATCTGCCTAATCTGCAAAGTCTAAATTCAAATTGATAGGATCTCAGTATTATCGTAACTCATTAATCACCGTTCAATCGTTTCAAGATGGGAGAATGGCTGAAAAATCTCGATTATTGAAAGAAGACAAATTAGAGCTTCTATTTGAGAAACAACTAAAGTTAACAAAGCGAATGCGAAACACGGAAAACAAGATGAGTTCTATTTATCAGAAGCCGGAAATATTTCGGGGCTACCGTATTTTCATGTTATCATCAGCTCTAATTCATGAAGTGGTAGAATTGCAAAGGGAAACGAATTGGAAATGGTGGAGACGCGAATCCAAAGTATCTTTGGAAAATTGCCAGGAAGAACTCATCGATATATGGCATTTTGTTATTCAATTATCCATCGAACTCAAGCTAGATCCACTAGCCTTGGTTGAAAAGTATTCTCAGAAACATGCAGAGAATATTAGTCGGCAGAAAATGGGATATTAGTATTCGGTTGAAGATCGAATCCCACGAAGTTTAACTTATTCCCACAGGGTAATTTTTTTATCTGAACCCTCAATCTCTGTCGAAGGGGTGAGATAGTCAGCTTGTTTCTTGAAAGTCCCTATTTAATAACGAACTTTTCCATTGCGATCCTAGAGCTATTAATGAGCTTAAAATGAAATGGTTCGAGACCTAGTTGTGAAACCCAGTTGCCAAATCAAATTAGAACAATGTTATAATTCCGAGTCATGTGGTTACCTTATCGATCATGTCCTTTTCGTTAGCTAGCTTTATCTCACGAGCAATCCTCCTTCCCATGCTCATTGGTTGAGCATAAATTAAATCCGAATAAGGTGAGCCGCTAGGATAGAGATTAGTGCCTGCCACAATCCTTGCCGAAAATTCGAAAGACACAAAATTTCCGTCTTTATCATAGACCCCTTCAAGACAGAATGGTCCGTTCATGCCGGGGGGCACTAAAGTCTTGGATGTGTTAACAAAGGATTCTCCCATTTGATAGGCCTTAAGAAGGAGCGATTCACGTAGAACGATTGGGATGTTACCCACTACATTATAGGACATCTCTATATCAGCACAAAGCTACTCTCTAGCAGGAATTCTCCCAATTCCGTCAACATTAGACTCGTATCTTCTATCTACTCCCATTAGTTCTATTTCACCAGTAATAGGGGAATAAAAATAATGCAAGAACGCGGGAACGCCAAAAACATATTCCTGGATAAATAGATCTTGCTCGCTTCCTATCATCTTCTCTCCGATCAATCTCGTCGCATGTCGTTCGAAGCTTTGTCTGTTCCATGCTATGAAATATCCTCTGCCGCCAGCCGCACCGTGTAGTTTTACTATGCATAGCCCCTGAATATCATTTTTTGACCTTACAGATCTAGAGACTAGTAAATTGGATCTTTCCATTAACTTTTGTTTTAATTCTCTATCTGCTTCCCATCTTAGGATCCATTTATTCCCAAAAATTGGAATGTCGATTCGTTCGATTTGGTCTGAATCCATATAGGCGATTAATGTTCCATGAGGTATTAGGATAGAATTTGTCTTTTGTAAGTAGTCAATACATCTTTTACTAGTTATTTCGTTTGTGTCTTCGATGATAAAAATATCATCAATGAATCTAAATCGCTTATAGAGATCGATCCTTTTTTTTTCACATACCAGAAGAGTCCTTAAACCCTCATCCTTTGCTCCCTTTAGTAGCTGCCAATGCGCAGTGTGAACCTAATGTTGCAATAGTATGATTTCGACTTGCCATGTTACGAACGGTAATTGTACCTTCCATATATATGGGTGCACCGAGGAATAGAGTTCTCGATATACAGGGTCGTACATTTGAGATCATAACTACTTAAAGTAAATTTTGATCTGTGTAAGTTGTGACTTTCTGGATGTTATCTATATCCGAATATTATATCATGTCGATGAATCTAATCATATCTGTATGAAATGATCGTGTAAGAATTATACGAGTAATAAGATCATTACTGAACATTAGGAGGAGGTAGAAAGTGTGACGATTCCTTGGCTATAACATGCTAGCCAGTTATAATCCGTTCGTAATAATGCGAAAAATTATCGTATGAAATGAATCAAAACAAGACAATACAAGTACCACTAATCTTCCCCGCAATATTAGAATAATGCTAGTGTAAACCTTTGGTTGGATTCCTTAAGCCGAATAGATGAAAGACTTTCTAAATAGACGTGGTCATATAAGCCTGTGGGTAAAATTGGGATCATCTGTATTAGCTACTCAGAAAATAACGAGATTTCATGTGTTAGATTGAGGTAATTTTATCTTTTCCCGCCAAAGGTTACAAATTCTGCGATCAATTTTATCACAAAGCCAATTGCACCGACAACACCCATTCCGAGCAAAACAAGCCTCAGGTGAGTCATGTAATCATCTTTGCTAGTCTTCTTTGCCAGTTTCATGGTTTGAATAATCTCTACTACCTTTCTCTGTACCACTGACAATGAAAATCTACTTATCTTAATTCCATGTCATATTTGAAGGTAACGTTTGCGTATATGAGAAGCGTCAGCTAAGGTCTCGTGCACGTATATTAGGGTAATCTAACTGCATAGATAGGCTCTTTCTCAGTCCTTTGCATTTCCACGAAGGTTTCGGTATTCTGTATCCCCTCGATTTTTCCGATTTGCTCTATCACAACATTATGCAGTTCTTCAAGGGTACGAGAATTCACTGAGACTACCATATCAAATCTACCTGTGACCTCTGATACGGATCGAACCTCAGAAATTCTCAAAAGCTCTGAGCGTATTTTCTCTTTTAACTTTGGATCCCTGTTGATTCCTACGATTGCTTTGACATTGATGCCCAACATGCTTTCGTTCACAGTAACTGTGTAACGCTCAATCAGATTGCGCTTGGACAAACGCTTGATTCTACTGTAAAGAACAGAAGCGTTGACATTGAGCTTTTTGCTTAGTTGCGGGACAGAAATACTGGCGTCCACAGTCAGTTCAGATAATATCTTCATATCTAATTCGTCAAATCTTTGCAAATTTTTGTCATGTCATGAATCGTAGTATTGATTAATAAATGTAATTTTTTGAATATTTAGGCATATTATTGACATTCGAAATTACCAAATATATATGGGTTATATGCATTTCGTTATTTTATAAAATTAGTAGTAAAAATTATATTCTTAATGTGGGGGATCATGAGAGGATGTTCGGTAGAGGAAAGATCAAGGCTGGAGACCACGTCTTTGTAGTTCAGAAAGATCAGCTAACGAATACCATCATTATTGGCAAGGTTCAGTCTGTTGATGGTGATAGGATAAGGGTTAACGGGACAGTAATTAAACCAGTAGGTTTGTTAGAGCGGGTTAAGGCGGGTCGAGCGATAGGCAGGCCTAAAGAAGTTCTGGAAAACCCAGACCCTAATAATTGTATCTTTATGTTAATCGATCGGGTGGAGACACAAATATTCAGTCAAGAGGTGAATCAAAATTCTTCCAAAATCATTTGGATAAACGAAAGGCGGTATTTTGTCCTTGACGGTTGGCTTAAGGAAAATCTTCCGGATATTTTTGCTTCTGTTTTGGCCGCTTCCGGAGATGAAAGATTAGAAGCTAGGGCAATGCTACTTGAAAAAATGAACTCTATCTACGAGAAGGATCTTAAAGAACATTTGTATGCAGTGGCAAGAAGCACAAGAGTGTTATGAGGCTTGAAAGTTTTATATTAAGGAGTTGTGAAACATCCACAATTATGGAATATCTATATGCCGCGTTGTTATTGCATAAGTTAAAACAAGATATAACTGAAGAAAATGTAAAGAATGTTGTTAAGGCAACTGGCGCAACACCAGATGAGATTAGAATCAAGGCACTTGTCGCGGCCATAGGTGAGGTAAATATTGACGAAGCCTTGAAGAATGCATCAATGCCTGTACAACAAGTGCAAATGAGCGCCAGCGCTGCCCCGTCTGCATCCGCAATTCCGACAGAGAAGGAAGAGAAGAAGGAAGAGAAGAAGGAAGAAGAGGCATTAGAGGGACTTTCAGCACTCTTCGGATAGAACCTTTTTTCTATACACTGCTCGTTACTGAGGTTTATACCCCTTTTTTATCAATTCAGCTTCAAGGGCCAGGGCGTTAACTGTACATTTGGATAATGAAATGGCAATTGTACTATCTGTCAAATAACCTGATTCAACAGCCAATGCTATGGAATTCTGTTGTGCTCTGGTGAGTAACGATTTGATATTTTCAGCAGTAACATAACCAGCCTCTGCCGCTAAAGCAAAGGATTCATGTAAACATTTTGTAATGCCATTTGTATAGTCTATCAAATTAATTCGAAGCTCGTTGTCGTGAAGAAGCAGACCTTCTGTAACTGCAAAATTGACGGATATGCCTGCCTCAATAGGCTTTATTCCAAGCTTGCTCATGAGGGATGCGAGTTTACTTGACAATCTCTCGCCAGGTCGCGCAACAAGGGTATCTTTAACTACCCAAATCGTACCTTGGTCTATTTTAGTTGGTACATTTGCTTCCTTGAACTCCGACAACACCGGGCCCGGATTGATTCCTGTGTTTCCGGCATTAATAATGATCTCGCTAGATGCAATATCACCTTCTTTAGCAGGTAAAAGTATCTTGTTCCTATCGAAAATGAGGTTCAGTCGGAACGGGTTTATGTTGGAAAACATCAATGCACACTGACCTTCGAGAAGTTTAGATAACTCCTGAAGATTTGGGATGTCAGGTACTTTTTGAAACGCTTTTTGAGCAACTTTATTCTTAATTACTCTAATCTTGATGACGCCTTGAAATTTTTTTCTGAGCATCATAAGTTGAGCCGCTCTGACCTTAGTTATTTTTGATAACGCGAGAACGTTGTAATCCCTCGGTAATTTCTGGAGCTCTTCAAACATCATCCTTTTTTTCTTAGGATATGTCTTAATCTGCTCGGAGTGAGTTTCTTGGGAGATCACTTTAGGCACCCTTATCCTTCTTCAACGAACTAAGTTTTGCCGTTTTTCCCATAGTGAATTTTACTACCGCATTTTGAATATTTTTATTACCTTGTGGGAGTTTCTTTTCCAATTCGTTAATGACAGCTTCAGCGTTCGCAATTAACATCGAGTCCTCCATTTTCTCGTCACCAATCTTTGCCGACAGGTTCAATTGATTCTTCGTCCTAACACGGACAGAGTTTTTGAACTTGGCTGAAATGGTTTCAATCGGTGCTCCATACGATAACGGAGCTGGCATCTTTCCTTTAGGTCCCAGAAATTGACCCAGGGATCTACCTACGTTAGGCATTAAAGAACTATCTGCAAGAAAGAAGTCGTGAGATCGTACTACCTTTCTTGCTTCTCTTTTGTTTGTGCTAAGCCTGTCCAACTCATCTGGTTCTATTATTCTATCCACTCCGGCTTTCTTTGCCCGTGTACTAAGATCTCCAGATCCTACCACGCATATCTTAGGCGGATCCGAGGGCTTATTTGGTAGCTCGATGACGTCATTAATACTGAATCCCCGCTTTACATCTATATCCTTTAATACCAAAGTTAATTCCACCGATTGATCGAAATTCCTTTCAGTTGCACCTTCACGTGCACGTTTTACAAGCTCCCCAAGCTCGCTGTCCGTTATCATATGTGGAGTCAATGCGTAGAAAGCTACTTAAAATCTTTTAGAAAAGTCAAAAATTCAGCTGTCATCACTTGTAGGCAAATTTGGAACGAGCGGGCCCGGTGGGCTTCGATCCCACGACTTCCGGCTTTCTTCGATAAAACTTAGAAGGCAGGCGCTCTATCCATACTGAGCTACGAGCCCGGGTTATATGCGATTCTAGTCTACTTCTACTTTAAACTTTATGCATTTTGAAAATGGAGGTTTAGTCCTTTATAAAGAGTTTAACCGAGGTGTTAGCCAACAAAAGAATTGAATGATATGTGCAATTGGCAAGGAAAGGTATTGTGCTGACGGAAGAATAAATAGAATGGAATCGTTTTATATACGTCCCCTAACATTAAGAATTTATATGGTGAAGACGATTGAATCGGTTTCTGATGAAATGAGATCTGTCATTACAGCGAGGGCGGAGTTTTTCAAGCCAGATTCTGGAGTGCGGAGCCTGTGTTTGGCCATTCAGTTTAATAGTCCATACAAGCCACTCATTCTTCTTGGCCATCTTTATAAATTGTTGATAATGCATTACGGGGTCAATCTATTGTTCTCAATCTTCGATAGCACTCAGTTACAAAGAACTATTAACATATGTAGAGACTTAAGTGATTCGAATAGCATGCAGGGTCAGGCGTCGGATTAGATGACTCGGGAAGCATTGATGCCAAATGTCCCTGGAAAGGTGTCTGGGAATAGCGAAAACTCTCAGACAAGTCTTCATTTTTCAATTGCCAAAGAATCAGAGGAATTATTACGCAAGATACAAAAGACCCGATCCGTACTTCATGCTTCGGGTAGTATCAAGGTAGGAACAACACCGCACGAAATAGTCCAAGAAACAAATGCGTATAAGTTAACCCATTTCAGACCAATGCTCAGCAAGACCGCGAGGACTCCCATCTTGATAGTTTATGCTCTCATAAATAGATCGTACATCCTAGACTTGCAGCCAGATAAAAGCTGGATCCATAGCCTGGTTAGTCAAGGCTTTGACGTCTATCTAATTGATTGGAAGCCCCCAACTCAATATGATAAATATACATCCTTCGACGACTACGTTAATGTCTATCTAGACGATTGTGTAGAATTCATCAGAGCAAAAAAGACAATCGACCAAGTGACGCTACACGGTTATTGTATGGGGGCTACCATGTCAGCAATGTATTGTACTTTGCATCAAGAAAAAGTGAAAAATCTGGCGACTATTGCGCCCGTAGTCGATTCGAGTCGGGATACCACAGGTACTAGCAAATTTCTCGAAACATCTTGACGCCAATAGGATGTTCTCAACAATCGGAAATATGCCGAAGGAGCGAGCTATATTCATGTTATTCTGCACTGAAGCCATTTAAGCAAGGTGTCAACAAGTATCTAAACCTGGTTGAGAATATAGACAACGACAGCTTCGTACAAAACTTTTTGCGAGTGGAAAAATGGCTTTATGATACTCCTGATATCGCAGGTGAGACATTCCGACAATGGATTTTAGATATCTATCAGAAGAATTTGCTTTATAAGAATGAGATGAAAGTGGGCGATCATATTATCGATCTTTCAAAGATAACAATTCCCTTCCTGAATATTGTTGCTGAGGAAGATCATTTAGTTTCGCCAGAATGTAGCGCAGCCCTAAATGACTCGGTTTCTAGTACCTGACAAGAGATTGATGAGATTTCATACTGGGCATGTCGGTCTCATTGCAAGTAGCTACTCTCAAAATAATGTCCTGCCAAAGGTTGGCCAGTGGTTTAGAACTCGCTCGCAATAAATAATAACAGTTCTGGATTATTGGTCGCCAACGATTTGAATACGTTACTACAAGGTTAAATTGTTAGCACGATAAACGCACTATATTCCGTAATTAGGTGGAAATGCTGTATGTCAAAAATGATTAATACAAATAATATCATGTTTGTTTACGCGGACTATCCTTTGTCCTCCTTCTCTCTATGGGTATTATAATAACCTGGACCAGGTCCCCATCATCGATGTCTAACGCCTCTCTCTCTGCTTCAGGTATAGAAATTCTGCCACCGCTTTGAACTGTGGTTTTGAACATTGCATTATAGTAAACCAAACCTCCGAGGGTAGAGAAGAAGTTCTGCATTGCGTCTTGTTGAATTGAAGAAAATTGCTTTAGGAATTCTTTTTGTGCCTCTCTGCCCTTGTCTACAGCCTTCTTAAATGTGGAAACTGGGTCATTGGGATCTTCCATTTAATTAGACGATTATCTATCACTGTATTTAACATTACTCACCCTAAGCAAGTCATTTCTTAGAAGAGAGGAATTTCAAAACGATCTCATTGAATTCTCTAGGTTTTTCGACATATGGGGCATGTCCGCAGTTTTCCATTAACACCAGCTCGTTGTTTGGTATTGTATCCTCAAGTTCTTTAGCATATTGAGGAGGTATCATTTTGTCACTATCACCCCATATGATGAGCGTGGGAGCATCAATTCTATGAAGTCTAGGCAGAAAGTTTTGCGAATCCCTTATTCCAAGCAGAGTAGACATAAATGCGTATTTGGAATTTGGCAGACGCATTCTGTTAACAAAGTCTTTAACGATGTCGACAGAAACTATATTTGGATCCCAGGCCATTTCTTTGAATGCTCGAAGAGCGTTATCGTGAGTTGGGTATAGTGCAGCCATTATATATTGATCGAGAACTCTTGTTGAGGAACGCATTATTCCAGCTGGCGCAGCGAGAATCAGTTTTTTAACCCGATCCGTGAAACGAATCGCAAATTCAGCCGCTAGATAACCACCGAATGAAGATCCAACTAAATTCATTCGCTGAATGTCTAGATCCTCTAAGAAATCCTGCATAAAGTCGAGAAAAAACTCAATTGTGTATTCAACAGTAGGTTTGTCACTATAGCCTGAGCCAATTATGTCTGGTATGACTAGTCTATAGTACTTGGATAGTGTCGGCACTACTCTCATCCATCTCTCAGCCGAAGCTCCAAGTCCATGCAGCAGTACAAGAATATCTCTACTATCTGAGTGATCTTGGTGGTTATCGTAATCGAGATATCGTACTATGTATTCCCTGAAATGAGTTATCTTCATAGGTAAGTGGTTATCCGACACCGATGCTACAAGAAGATAGTATTATTGCCCGATTTAATATGTTATTCATCAAACTTACTGAGAGTTCTCTGTTTGATAGTTCATATAAAATTGATGCGACAAATCCTCATCTGCGAATTGTGAAATAATCTATGTTCTTTAAATATCTTTATATCCAGTAATGCCAACCTGAACTATCACGAAAATGTCTGATGATGATATAATAATAACACTTAGAGATAAAGAAATCAGTAGTGGACAGGAAATTCATGGCAATATTCTTTTAAATTACAACGACAGATTCGACTCCCTAGTAATTAACTCGCTTATTGAAAACTCTAATGATACCGCTAGTATTGAAATTATAAACAAAAAGCGTATAAATCATCCATATCCCAGACTGTCTATGCTAAGGAGCGATATTGGAGATTCTAAGGTCATAGAATTCGTAGCAAAAGCAAATCATGTTCCAAAAGAGGGATCATCTAACGTAAAATTTCGAGCTTCCATAATTCAGGAGCATAAAGAAATTGCTTCTAGTGTTAAATACTTGAAGATTCTAAAATAATCCCGACAAAATTGACTCATAGAAATTATTCAAAATGATTTTTTAGAATTTGCCTTTTCCCACTACTATTTTACCGGTCATCCAAGGATGTGGTTCGCAATGGTATGCATACTGCCCGTCTGTAGTAAACGTGAACTGGTATGTCTTTTGTGGCAAGACAAGTCCAATTGTTGCGATGGAATTAAATTGTCCATTTATCAGATCCTTGTATCCATTATCCGAAGTTACCGAATGGGGAACCGTGTCGGTATTAGTCCAAACGACTTTATTGGTAGAACCCAAAGTTGCCTCTCCCTCTTTAGGAACAAAATTCTTAGTCTGCGACGGCTGAGAGGATCCGGGTATAATAGTGATTTTTGTGATCTGAGGCGGATTCAGAATCTCTGCTGGTAGAATTGGCTTTGCATTAGCTTGAGGAAGATACACAAATTGATAATACCCTGCGCTTACCCCAACAGCCACGATAAAAGCTAAGATACTGATACCAGCGGCTTGATTTTCCATAGACCTTGTTCAGTGTATAATGCACGTATTTGTTCACATATAAATTTTAGGGGTGTGTCCCGCAGATTACATCGTGTGTCCTTCAGAGGTATCAGTTTTGGTAGCGGCAGGTTCGACTATGTCTCGAGATGGTGTGGGAGATGATTGCGTTGCATTTTTGCCAACTTTAGATATATCAGCATTTGTTGCTCGTTCTGAGTGAGGAGATGAAGCTCCTTGAGAATGTGGGCTACTTGCAGATTTTTGTACTTCTGGAGGAGGGGCTAATTGCCTAGCAGTAGTATCTGCTGGGGTGGAAATTGAAGGTGCAGCTTTTGGAGAAGGAAATGGTTTTGGAGGGATAGCTGGTTTGGGAATAATCGGCGGTGCTCTAGATATCGATCTGCCATACCTGTAAAGGTGGAACATCCCAGCAAATACCAACATTATTATGCCTACAACGAATAACGAGAAATTCTTCATTCCACTCATGACTGCATAATATGCTGCCTATGTTAAGATAAATTTGGAATGCAAGCAGCGCAATGATCAATATGTAAATCCATCTTAGAGGAAGACTAATTGAAGTCTTTGTACTTGCCTTCTTGGGCTTTAGCTTAGCATTAGCTTCTGCATTCTTTGCCAATTTTATCATCATATAGCTGAATCCAAAGGATAGCGGGATCAACAGAAGCATGACCAGATAGAAAAATATAGGATCAATGACAAGCCTTTCTAGTAGTGCTTTCTTAATGTCTGGGTCTATATAGAACCCCCAATAAGTCGTAACTATAATTTGAGCCAAACTAGTGATTCCTATTGCCGTTATAAGCGGTCTATCTTTCCAGGAAAATTTCTTGTATCTGTCTATAAAAGGCACTACCAGTAGGGCAAATATAAACAGCCCAGGCCATGCTACTCCTGTCACGAACTTATCATACATCGTTCTCAAGAAAGCATAGAGACCAGTCAAATACCATTCCGGGACTGTGATCCCAGGGGGTATGTTGGGATCAAACTTTGTACCCATATCTACTGGAAATACTCCTCCAGTTATCATTATTGCTCCGCTAATGGCCATCACCATAGGAATGTCAAAAACCATAAATCGCGGGAAATGAACAACCATTAATCCTAATAGAAATATGGGCAGGAAAAATACGTGAAAAGCGTAGAACCGCAGTACAAAGTCATGGAAGCCACCTCCAAAGAACGCCTCCCTCATCTGAGGACCCATAACTGGAATTGAATTCGTCAACGAAGCGAGCGATCGATATAGCCAATTCGGCACGCTCACTAAAAATGATATCATATCCCGTAAATGCTTCTAAAATTGTAAGCACTCCTATTATAATCCCAGTAACCCAAAGAATTTCATTTTTGATCTTGTACCTGCCACTAAAGTATTGGTAATACATATGAAGGAGTGCTACCATAACCATGGCGTTAGACGCATGGTAATGGATATTTCGGATATGAAATCCATAGGGAATTGTGTCGTTTATGTTTTTAACACTGTCCCATGCTCTATCCAAGATCGGTTCGTACCAAAGCATCAAGAAAGCTCCTGTAACTCCTAAAATGATAAATATAACAAATGTGAGCATACCCAAAAATCCCAAGGGACTTACGAACCTAGATGGGACTGTAAACTTCATTCCCATGAAAATGGTCCTATCTAAGCCAGCATATATCCACCTGATGAATCCAACTAGGCTGTTTTCATTCTTTAAGGAAACGACCAAATCCCACTACTCCATTACCCTCTGGACTCCAGTTAGGAGGCTTTATCCATATATTTCCATCGGTATCTACTTCGAGATCTAATCTTGCAAGAACATTTGACGGAGGTGATTGTAATGATGCAGGGCCAGCAAATGCCTTTCCAGTCAACGGATCGTACATACTCCCATGACAGGGACATTCTCCCCTTTTCCTCCCTGGATCCGGCCAGTATTTCCACAGACACCAAAGATGAAGACATACTGCACTGTATGCCCTAAATGCAGATGCAGTATTTTGCTTGCCACCTAGTTCTTCTGGTAATCTTATGAATTGCCATGTTCTAAAAGCTTCTTTGTTCAGGGTTGGATCTTTAGTTTTAGGATAAAGTACAACCTGTGAGGAATTTATCGGAAACGTTTTTACATTGGCCTGAGAACCATCGGGCAGTTCAACTTTAGCCTTTGCAGAGACCTTGCCTGCGGGATTTGGTAGAAATTTTCCCCAGTCAACAAAAGGTACAAATGTCATTACTGTTCCTGCAGCTGCAAGAAGCTTTAGAAAATCACGCCTTGAAACCTTGCCCCCGGAATTAGGAGGGGGTTGCTGCGTCATAAAAGAACCTAATTGGTACATATCTATAAACTTTTGGACCTCACAAGGTCTGAATTAACCTCATTTATCTTTTATTACTCTTACATGAGTCGAAAATTTGGTCTATTCAATGTGGGACTATGTATAAACAAAATAGCTCATTCAATAAAGTAAATAAGTTAAGCGGTACTCTCCGCAATGGCGCTAGTTGTAAATATTTCTGTCCTATCTTTGAAGGAATAGCATTAAGATGGGGTTCTCACATTATATATTTCACCTTAAAGTCCGACGCTAAGCAAGCTGACCCTTAGATTTTTCTCGCAATAGACGCGTCGTATGTTTACGTACAATCGGGATTACTCTATCCATTATTATTTGGTGGAAGTTATTGGTGTTCACTTCGAATGTAAATATTAGAACGAATGATAATCTGTTAGATCGGTCTGTTAATGGGATAGTCACACGCAAGAGCTTGTCGTAGTGAGAACAAGTATAATCGATCTTACCCAATATTGCCTGCCATCTAATCCTTGTATATTGTCTAGTCGCGGCAGTTATCGCGTATTGTATGGTTTCCTCCCTATTCAATAAAGGAACAAGACCATCGCGCTCCGCTGTTGCTAATAGCGTACCATGTTCATCAGCTATCCCTATAAATCTAATTGCAGGATCTAATGATAATATTTTATTACACAGTTCGAGAAAAAATCCCTTCATAAAGGACCAATGTATTTATCTGCTAACCCGGATTCTTATACTTTCCGTGTCGCACATACAAATGAAAGTGAAATTATTGAGTCCACTCAAAAATTCATTCGACTATAATTTATAATAAATTCCAGAACGTAGAAACCGATCGGTTTTCGATAAAATTAACGTTGAAATTATTCGTAGCATTTCTTATTCGAAATACCCTTCCGACTTTGTTAGAACTATTATGTGCAGATTTGAACTTATTACGCAGACTAGTGACAATAAACCAAACGTGCATTCAAGGTCTCGATTGTCACGTAGACGAATAATGCCCGGTTGAACGTTTGGTTATTGCAATATACAAACCGATGACTGCCTTTATAAGATCAAGGCCAATCAGCATGCTACCATTCCTAGTTGCAAATCGACATTAGTGCATGAAAAAGCCTTGCCCTCCAGCTAGAAAGTGTTCATCACCTAATTACCTAAAATAAGATACTAGAGAATAAATTCACTTTCGATATTCTACTGGCAAATCATGACGACTACTCCATTCTCCCCATGAGCCTAGATAAACTTTTACTTTGTCATATCCTAATAGCCTTAACGCTAAAAAAGTGTTTGCCGCTCTATATCCTCCTTGACAATACGTTATTATTTGTTTATCCTTTGGTAAAGTGCAATAGAGCTTGGCCAATTCCTTACACGTCTTAAAAAATCCACCTGTCAAGTTCATCTTCCAATCTATGTGGACGGCGGTCGGGATATGACCTCTTCTTCCTCCACGCACGATTGTACCGTCGAATTCTGGTTTCGATCTAGAGTCAATAACGTTGGCCCTTAACGATTTTCGAGATCCCAAGCCAGAAAGAATGTCTTTTGCGGTTGCTAGGAGTTCGGGGTTTACCTTCCCGTAAAATCTAGAATACCTAAATTGATTAGTCGACTTCTGAATGTCATGTCCTTTTTCTTTCCATTTGTTAAATCCTCCATTCAGTATTGCGACTCTCTTGTGGGAGAAATAAAGCAAAAGCCATAGACCCCGCGCAGCACTAGGCCCAGTCGTATCGTCATAAAAGATAACTAGATCTTTCTCCCTTACTCCGACATTTGAAAGAAGATATCTTGATTGTCGAATAAATTCTCTGATTCCATCAGCGGAAGTGTCTATCCAATGAAATTGCATCAAATCTACATTAATTGATCCAGGAATGTGGCCCTTAAGATAATCACTGAACGGTCTGGTATCGACAATCAGAATGTTTCTTATCTTCCGGTCAACACTGCATGACAGGATTGAATTAAGCTTCTCAATAGACATCAAGAGTTTCATAGTATTATGCAGCACATCTTTTCATTTATTGATACCGCATAGCGTGGGCCTCAGCTAATTTAGAGGTGGCCACCTCAGGATACAAATGAAGTAGCCTAAGTACATGTTATGCTGAATAAATTACATAGAGCTGTGTAATGTCATCTGTTAGAACGATGACTTGTCTCATCGGAAGTTGATCCCACCATAAATTCGTAGCGTGTCCCTCGGGACTTTAGATCTTCAGTTAGCATTTGATTCATTTTTTCAACATCTTCCCTCACCTTATCTTCGGGATATCTATTGGTTCTCGCGACAACATACTTAAAAATACCTTCCTCGTATTTGTGTATCTCGTAAATTTCCATACACTCTAGCTTTCTGATATTGGTTGTAAATAAGATTAGGATCGGGGTGGACAAAAGTTGTCAAATCAATCAAAAATATAATCATCCGATCTTTCCTTCAAGCATAGGGACTGCTTGTATTAATACATGACATTAATCATTCAAAATGCTAGTTGTTACAAAAAAAGACACAGCATCGATCGAATAGATTTAATTCCATCAGATCACTACATTTCAAAACGTCTGTAGAATTATCTAGATCCTAATTGAAGCAATTGATTCAGAAATGATCCGAGCGGCCAGATTAGAAGTTATGTTATTAATATCAAAATCCGGACATAGTTCACTTAAGTCCATTCCCACCATTCCTGTTGCAACGGCTTGTTTTATGAGGTAAATTAGTTCTATGGCTGATAGCCCTCCTGCACTCGGAACTGAAACGCCAGGTGCAAAACAAGGATCGACACAATCTAAATCGACTGAGATGTATTTCTTACTCGTTGAGTTAGAATCTAGTTTCTTTGCTATTTCTGAAATTCCAAGTTCTGCTATATCTAGCGGAGTAACAATTTCTAGTCCTACTCTCTTTATATTTTCTAGTTCCTCTCTCTCGGCGGCCCTGGTCCCAATGAGGATGCTATTCTCAAAATCAAGATAGTCAGATGAATCGCTCAAAACGGAGCCGTAATAATCTGACATCGACGATACGAAATCTGGATGCGCGTCAAAGTAGATAAGACTAACTTTTCCAAAAGCGTCCCCGACTGCTTTCAGTGCGATAGTCGTTAACGAATGATCTCCTCCTATCAAGAAAGGAATTTTCTTCTTTGTGACAATATCATATATGGAAGTGTATAATTCTTCCCTCCTCACGTAACCTAGATCATAAATCTTCTTGTCATTCAGGTTGCCACGCATCGGCATAATTGGAATTAATTTTCCATCTCTGAAAAAAAAATCTGATTCATTCGACGCAATACGAATAGAATGTGGGCCCTTGCTCGCCCCTTTGCGTCTAGAGAGAGATTTTGATTCATCAGCTACGCTCAATAGGACAATATCAGCATTAGAAAAGGAATCGACATTTGATCTAAGAAAAGAGTCCAGAGGTTTGGTCAAGATCGATTCTTCTAGATAAACACAATTACGAAAATATTTCGAATATCGAGATTCTTTTTTCATGCATTAACTGAACTGATAACTCGGCATGCTTTAGTTTCAGTTCATGTTGAAAGCTGTTGAAAGCAAATAGTGACAGTGTACTCGATTTGTTTAACTGAATAATCGCAGGGATCGCTTTACAAGAGCCTATCGATGAGACACTTATGTAGAACAACTTAATCTTGAACTCTCGGGGCAAGATAGAAATGAATGCGGCCCATATTTATGACTCTAAATTCTAATCGAATAGGCATTTTGCTTGAGAATTCAGCAGCTATAGATCCGCCAACGGTGCTTATCGCCTTTGTAATCTTAGAAAGATAATCTATGCTGTAGGTAGCTGTACTCGGTTCTTTTACGCTCAGTTCTTCTAACCCCTCGCTCTTTGGTTCAAGAATTATCTCCGCCTCGCCAGAATCTCCTTTTCCAGAGAAACGAACGACCGATGACTCAGATCCAATGGATAAGTATTCTGAAACAATATTTATGTCTGAAAGTATCCGGTCGAAAGATCCGGCTACTAACACTACTTTAGTATTGAAACTTAATTTTGGGAGAGGTGTGGCGCTAGCAGAGCTCTCTATAAGCCTCATTTTATACTCTCTAAGATATCCATTATACATTTTTATTACTAAGGTGCTATCGTCTCCGAGTCTAACTTCTACCGAGTCTTTCTTGTCTCCTCTTCTAATCACTTTTAAAAGCTCGTCAATACGAACACCAAATTTTACAGAGGAGTCACACTCAAAGCTTTCAAAGGTTGAATTTGGCCAATGGATGTCTATCAGCGCAACATGTGATGGATCCATCCCTCTAAAAGAAATACCTTCAACGTTAGCTTCAAATGTTGCCTCGTCGACCAAGGTCGAGATTGCCGAAGTTACAGCCTTCCATTCTTCCGTAGATCTCGTCTTTGCTATGAATACCAAGTAGCGTCAATAGATTGGCGATGATTTACCGATTTTAATGTATTGTTATGCGTTCCTTATAACAACACTTTTTTCCTTCGTTAGGATACTCAACACTAAATTCAGGATTTTGTGAGGCCTGATAACTACGATATCGCAATAGGTTCTTATCTTACGGAACCCGTGTCTCACGTTATCAAAGAATTGAGCTATCCACTTAAAAAAGTTCTGTAATCATGTCCGTCCGCACCTAGGAGCTTTGGTATTGGCAGTCATTTAGTCAGTTTGAGCGCTTGATACTTGACTAAGAGCTGTAAGCTTTAACCCTGTTTCGAATCATCGCTATTAGTACTTGAGAGAAAATAAATCTAAACAGTCCTAGGAATAGTTTCTCCACGTATGACTGCACTTAGTACATCTATAAAACTGGGTCGTTGCCTCGTCAGCGGATCGTGTCTGGAGCATCCACCAGTAAGCCGTGTCATTTCCACACTTGGTACAATCTATAGTTGTTGTAGGCAATGCGCTTGGGCCCTTGTCAGTTTCAATTACTTTTAAAGAACTGGTTGAATCCTGTTCAGAGTACATCGATCCTCCTTTCCTGTTGACTGCCGAAAAGGTCCTATCGGTTAAGTCAATCTTATTATCAAACTTTGTACCACACTTCGGGCAGAATACAATTCCTTCATCAATCCTAGATTTCATCCTCGTTTCGCATTTAGGGCAAAACTTCACCTAACCACATTCCCCTCTCTTAATCTTTATTCTTCAATGCTTCAATGAACGTATTCCCCAGGGCTTCAACGTAATCTGAAGCACAAGTAGTTGCTTCATTAAGTGCTTGAACAGGATCCATTTCCTTAGTTAAAACTCTCATCACATAGTCCCTTATTAGTGGATGCTTTAGCATCACGCCTGCAAATTCTACAGCCTTTTGCTTCAATAGCTCAAATTGAATGATATACATGACGGATATATCCTCCTCTTCAATCTTTAACTCCAATTCATTTTCCTTAAGCTGCGTGATCTCTGCAAGCATTAAACAGACAACTACTTATTGAGGATATAAATCATATCCTGCTGAATCTCTTATTGGTGGCATAGTTGGAAAAAACAAGTTCTATCATGAATATTACTTTAAGCAAATCCCATGACAGGGTAAGAACGAATGAACTTCTTACTCTGAGCCTATCATTTAGAATCCAGGGTAAGATAAGGGAGGTCTTTGAACAACGTAATTGGGAGAGAGCATATGACAGGAACGACAATATATTCAGACTGACTACAAAAGTGGCACTAGTGTCAAACCGAAATGTATTGTCGTCCATAAGGTTCGTCAGAAAGGGAGTATTATTCTGGACTAGGAGTCCCAAGATTCCTTATAGGATCTGGATAATGATAGTTAAGGATGACAATTCGTTCTATCCAACAACAGTGGACGAAGCAAAGGCCCTACTTTTCGACGTTGACAAGATTATTGAAATTAACGGTAGTGATCTTAAACCAGGAAAAAATATTTTCCAAGCAGATATCAACGTGTCTTGGGGGAAACACTACTTTTCCGAGCCAAGTAAGCTACATGCAAAATCTAATGAAATACAAATCTTACGCGAGCAGATTTCATAGGTTGGATTTTGTATGAAGCACAAATAACCTATGCCACTTGCTTGGATGAGCACATGGCATACTGGATAGACGTAGATAACCAATGAAGTAAAAACCTTTAATCTTACGTTGTCAGTAGAGGGCGTTAGAGCAGATGGATATGTATACTTATTCGGGAACAGAATCACATACCAATTTGCAGTCGATCACTTTGACAAAGAGGTATCTGTTATCCTTGAAGATCAGGGTTAGCTCACCACCAATTTCTTCAACGTCCAATAGTTCCTGTCCCTTGATTCCATCAAATTTTACCATGGGGTTTGATGACTGGTTGCCTTATTTAGGTTATTGATTTTATAAAGTCTTTACCTAACCTGGTAAAAATCTTCTATGGAGCAGTTTTGAAGTCCAGTCAAGTGCCGTAAATAGCAGATGTTTTATAAAATTCTGCTCGTTCCCACGTAACCAATTTAATATTTAATGGAGTATAAGAACTAGCAAATTCGATGGCTGCTAAAGTGCATAGATATATAATTACTATCTGATACAATTCGAGATTATCAACCTACACACTTTGCTAAATGGTACGTTCTACAAACGACGTATTAGATTGATGTCTGTTTCCAATTGAAACAAAAAATTCATTACAAAACAACGAATTCAAAAGGTTAAAATCCTCAAGTTTGTGCTAGCTGTTCTTTAATGATAGTTTGTTCTAATGCAGATCGATCTTCATGATCCCAGTCTAGATCTTATCCTGAGCCAAGAATGCGATGTTAGGCATTATTGAGAATACATTGAATTGTATGAACCTTTGATAGGCAACTACGCGAGGCTTCCGCATGTTTTTATACACGATTGTACTTATACCATTAGGTTTATGCCACAAGCGTTCGTATTGATGAATGCTGAGTTAGGAAGCGAAGACTCGATTGTGAACGAGCTTAAAAAAATCGAAGGTGTAACGCAAGTATATCAGGTTTACGGGGTTTATGATATAGTAGCTCAAGTAGAATCGAATACCATGGAAAGGGTAAAGGAGACAATTACTTGGAAGTTGAGAAAACTGAATGGCGTTAAATCGACTTTGACGATGATTGTAATGGACTAAAGTATGAGCCTTTTTCATCTTGACAGTTGATTTCTTAAACACACGAATGGTTATTTGGATGGCGAAGCTGTCCGTAACTTTAATGTGCCATGGTATTTCATAAGGATTAGTATGATTCTATTCAAACGAAATGATAAGGATATGAACGCGCTAATCAAATGCAAATACTGCAATATGAAATTTGAGGGAAAGGATAGATTAAAAAGACACGAAAGGAAAGCACACAGCGAAAGAGGTGAAAGTGATAGTCAATCGAATCCAAACCCATTTGGCGGCTTCTAATTGATAGGATTACAGAAGCTATCCTATTTTAGTATTACTAACACGGTCAAGGATGATAACAATGTATCGCCTCAAATAAGCCATAATGTAAACTCGGGACACACTATCTTCTATTTGAATGGGTTTGAAATAACATACCCAATATACCCAAAGATTGAATTAATAGTTTTATGCTTCTTGTTATAATTTCCTGCTACCTTTCCTGGCGGGTCTCGATTCAGTAAACAAGACAGATTGTCATCAATGATAATGGAATGGAATGAAAAATTAGAATCAGAAGATTTGTAACTTGATACTAGGGTCTGGACCAAGATGGCATGGTCGGGGAGAGTAATCAAAGACCGTGAAGCTTAGGCGTTGGTCGTAATGCAGTCTAGTGGTAATTCAACGACATTAGCATTATGTGGAGGCTCAATAAGGTCAAATTGGGTTACTAAATATTGTTCATCCGCTCATCATCTTTAGTTGGTAGGGGTTTAATATTCCGCGGGAGGATTTGGATTTATCTGCCTGGGGCTAAAATGACACTTTAACATGCAACTAATCTCTTACACTGTAATGACAATGATATTTTGTCGAATTTATGGCTCGCTCATAGGCAAGAGATTGTTCGGTAGAAGGTAGATCACGAGAATTTACATAGGATATTAATACTCATAGATATTTATTTAACAGAGAATACGGCTTGGCTTTGGCGATACTTATGCGACATGGAGAAGCTGAAAACAATGTTAATAGAGTACTGGTGGGCAGACACTTAGAATCCCACTTGACTTCTTACGGCAGACAACAGGTTGCCGAAGCGGCTAGATTTTTTCAAGATGTTCCAATCGAAAAAATATATGCTAGCCCAGTCATTCGAACAATAGAAACTGCGGAGATCGTCTCTAAAATCCTTGGGACTTCTTATGAAATCGACGAACGTTTGTATGAAATAGACCTTGGAATATTGGTGGGGATGAATTACGAAGAGATTATTAATAAATATGGAAACTTGTTTCTTAAATTTTATGCGGAACAGGATCCATTTTTGGTTAAGTGTGGCGTTGAGACTTTTACATCGGTAAAGGAACGCGTGAACAGTCTTTTAAACGAGATCAGGGTGAATTATACAGATGAGAATATTTTAATGGTCACTCATTTGGATCCCATTAAGGCAGCGATATCAACGTTACTTGATCTAACCCCTGAAGTACTATATCGATGGCATATCAGGAATGCTTCTCTCACGATATTAAAAAACGAAGGTAATCTCTACTCTTTATTCGGAGTGAATGTGATGAACATGGATCGGTACATCAAAGACTAGTTCAATTTTGATAAATAAGCAACGCCCACTGAGCCTTGGTCGTTCAAATTGTCACGTTTCTTTAATAAGCCAAAGTATTAGAGTTCAAGTTTAATGTGATGGAGTGTAACCCTACATTTATCCCATTACAAATTATATTAGGTGGAAGGATTACATTCGTAATGGCCAGAATATCATATATTTTTGGCAATAAATTCCTTCTAAGTTTATCACTCTCGATCATGCTCATATGTTTCTTGTTGCCGACGCCGCTAATTAAAACCGCCTTTGCTCACTTCGCGCACCTCCCGCATTACAATGGCAGCGGTTTGGGGATAGGGAATTATTACGTGTACCAGGCAATTGATCCCGAATATACGCCTACTAATCAACCTGCTAGGATGAGCTTTAGCATTCAAGATTATAATGGGAATGACGTAAGGCATCGTATTTTGACAATGGTTGAAATATATTCCGAGAGGACTGGTGAGAGGATTGCAGCTTATCCTTGGACCATGAGGACGTCTGGTGACTTTGACCTTTATCATACATTTAGACAGGTAGGCAATTACCAATTAGTCTTGAGTATTTCCGACAATCAAGATAAGACTGAACCTCAGATCGGAACAACTAGTCCTCCGAGAGATATCCTGAGTAGTAATCAAGGTTGCAATTGCGATAGAGGCGTATTCAATATTTCGGTGACGAATACATTCGGAGATATTTTTGTCGGGGCGGTCTCCGTGGGAGTAGTAGGTATCATAGTTGTCTTCGGGATCATTTTGGGTTTAGCCTACAGGAACCGAAAGAGTAAAACGGGTACCCTAGGCGAGCCTGAGAATAAATATGTATTAAAATACATTATCATGCTGCTAGCTATAGCAGCAGGCTTTGTCCATTTGGCTGTCTACGCGGATCATGGATCGTTGAGGATAGAGTACAGTATTTTTCTACTCGTTGCAGGTGGCTGTCAATTTGCATATGGTATGTTGTACACTCTTCTTACTGTCAGCAGTCGGCAGCTTAGGCATCACTAGCGTTCATTTCGCCGTGGCATATTACAGGAAGACCTTAGTCTTGAACCTTTTTGGATTACTCGGTACGGGTGTCTTACTTGGCCTATATATTTATTCAATCGTATTACCACCTCCCTTGTCACCAAATAATTCCCCTGAAGACATTGACCTGGGTGGAATCTTGGATAAGGTATTAGAAGCGTGCCTGGTTGTAGGAATTATATATCTTATGAGGTGGGAGAAAAAGCAATTACAGGCACATTTAGTCCATGTTACTTGAGTTGTTCAGGAAGTCATTGTCGATCGATCTCGAACAAGTAGTAGTGCCATGCAACCTTACTACTACCTATCCATTCAATCAATCTCTTGTTCTACTAAATAGATGTCTACCTCTACAAATCTCTGAGTCGTCATCACTTCATTTTGGCGAAGTTCATATTCTATGGGCTTTGTAGAAAACATCATCAATTTTATAAGATTAGTCAGTCTATGCATGTTGTAGGTTATGCATCTTAATGAAAATCCCCTGTTCTGTGTTCTAGTCAATCTAAACATAAGATGATCTCCAGACAGTCGTTTTATAACTGACATTATGGTTTCATCCTTCTTGTTTCGTTGATTCTACAATAATTTGGAATAGCCGCGCTTCATCTGTTTCCTATATATATTTACCATGTGTTCTCCATATTGGTACATGTTCATATCGAGCTGGGATTATACGGAATGCATAAGTCATCTCTTACCAAAAGATGATTGTCTTCACTCCTATCGTAACTCTCGTCACCTGTAACCATAGATAATGGAAGGGTATTTGCAATCCTCTTTACAATTGGTTTAAAATCTATATTATTATCATGTCTTGTTGGAGCTCTTCTTATCCTTATGTTACATATAATTTGCTGTAATACGTCAGCTCCATTAGATAATTTCGCATATTTTCTTCTCCTTCCTGTTCGCGCAGAATAATAGTGCAGCGAAGCATGAGTTATCATTCTTTCTTGAATCCTGTCGAGTCTATCTATTCCTACAAAGATACGCTTGGTACCGCTAATTACAATAAATGACGAAATTATCTTTTCGAGTAATGAATAGTTAATTCTGTCTGTAAACTTCTGAAATGTTGTAAAGTGGGCAATACGTGATAATCGTAGAAATAATCTTAGGTAATGCGCTTCAACTAACCAGCCATTTGATAAACATACTATACCTCTTTCTTACCTTCGTACTGTCTTATTGTGGGCAATACTGGATGCTTCCACATCGTGAAGACATGGTTGCTCTTCCTGCGAAGAAAGAACGATATCCTTGAATTTCTTAAAATACGCTACATAGTATTTGCCAGCCAGCCTAACATATCTTGATTCTTTCAACATCCATATTGGATTATGCTTCTACAAATCTCTAACCGTATTCAAAAGATGGTTTCTACAGATCCATCTTATGAAAAACCTTAAATATCATTTACAAAGCTTTATGAGGCAAGACAAAGAGGATTAGATAATGATATCAAAATCAAATGCTCATCTATGGCTCATAGTACTAATAATGTTTCCCTTAGTCGCATTACTCCTCAGCATAACAGTTGGTCACGCCTTTGCCCAACAATCACCATCGAGTTTCATCATTGATAGGAGGGTAGAGATCTGGGCTTTGTTCTATCGAGGTATGGTAGCAGCATTCGTTGTAGGTGCTTTGGTCCAAGGAGCTATTGTTTACGTCGCTTGGAGGTTTAGAGAATCTAACAAGAAGAATCAACCTAGAACATCTATGGAGGGTGCTCATCGCTAGATGAGTCATGCAATATATGAATGGGTGTACATCGGCGCCGTCGTTGCTCTATTGGTTTGGGTTGGTGCAGATGCCTGGAACATTGAACACCAAATAGAGGCAATACCGCCTAATTCTCAAATAATTAAGGTTACAGGACAACAATGGTTTTGGACATTTGAACATGCCGACGGAACGAAAGAGATCGGCGAGTTGCATGTGAAACAAGGCATTCCTTACAGGTTTGAAGTAGTTTCAAAGGATGTGATTCACAGCTTTAATATTCCAGATTTTACTGTATTAATGGATGCCGTTCCTGGTAGAGTAAATACAGTATGGAACATGTTTGACGTGCCTGGGCAGTACCTTATACAGTGTAGGGAATATTGTGGCTTGTTGCATTATAATATGCGTGCAAAACTTTTTGTAGAGCCTCCTAACGCGGCCAGTGCGACTGCTGGACAAGCGAAATCAGCATCTTCGGAAGGAGCTTCACCAGCAAGTGGTGGAGCAGCCGGTAATGTATCCACTACTAACGTTAGTGGACCTGTTGGTGCAACCCTTACTGTTATGCAAGGTGCTTCAATACAAGGAAACCCAGCCTATAACCCCGATCCAATTAGTGTCAAAAAGGGCAATGTTGTGCAAGTAGTAAATAAAGATTCTGTACCTCATACTGTTACAAATGGGAAGGGACCTGATGATGCAAACGCTGGCAAGTTATTTGATACAAGTATAATTAACGCAGGTGAATCAGCCAAAGTCGATACGTCAAAGCTATCATCTGGACAACAATATCCATTTCACTGTACTGTACATCCTTACATGACTGGAATATTAAAAGCCACGTAAAACCATTTTTTTGCTACGTTGTAAGATGGACTGAGTGACACGATATATAAAGGAACTAATTTTGCGGAATCATAATTTGCTCATCAATTGAAAATCTCATAATTATAAACCAAAATCCTTTTATTGATATGTTTTCAATGTATAATAAAATAGGTGGATTGTTGAGTTGGTATTAGAAGTTAGGAAACCAAGACCAATGTGGGAAATCCTGTTCTCGACTCACCATACTGATATTGGGTTACTCTACATAATTTCATCCATTGCGTTTCTAATGATGGGTGGGGCTCTAGCCCTTGTTATAAGGGCAGAATTGTGGCTACCCGGAGCACAAATTTTCCCAAATGCTAGTGATTTCGAAAGATTCTTCACAGTTCATGGAACAAATATGCTTTTGCTTTGGGTTATTCCATTTGCTGCAGGTGTTGGGAACTACCTCATCCCAGTAATGGTGAGGTACAAAGATATGGCATGGCCTAAGCTCAATGCTGTGGCTTTTTGGATGATACCTGTAGCAGCTGCCCTAATATGGCTAGGTTTTTCCGACACTGGATGGACTGCATATGCACCTTATTCGGTGATTCGTGCTCCCGGACCAGCTGCAGATATGTGGATCTTTGGAGCTAAGATATTGGGCATTTCATCAATATTGGGCTCGATAAACTTTATAGTCACCATTTTGAAGATGAAACATCCAGACCTTCCGCTTATGAAGGTGTCGCTGTTCGTCTGGGCCATTTTGGTTACTTCATTTATGATAATAGTATCTATGCCAACAGTGGCTGCTGCACTTATCATGATGTATACTGATAGACTAGGAATATCTGGCTTCTTTAATCCGGCTTTAGGGGGAGATCCAATTGCTTATCAACATATGTTCTGGTTCACGTTCCACCCAGAAGTGTACATATTCCTGATTCCAGCTGTGGGGATGCTTTATGAATTTATCCCGAAATTCTCAAGAAAGCCGATATTCAGCTATCAATCAGCAGTGGTAGCTTTCGTATTGCTAGGTACGATAGGCTTCGCATCTTGGGCTCATCACATGTTTGCGACAGGAATGAGTTTTACTGAGAAGACAGTTTTCATGGTCGGAACCCTTGCTGCCGTCCCTGCATCATCAATGCACGTTTTTAATTGGATTGCTACAATGTGGGGAGGAAGAATCAAGTTTGCTGCGCCTATGCTTTTTGGAGTGGGTGGAATTATGTTATTTTTTGCCTCTGGAGCAGGTGGCGTGGTAAACACTGCTATGCCGCTTGATTTTATAACACATGACAGCTATTTTGTGGTTGGTCATTTTCATTTGCTGCTAATGGGCACTGTTTCACTTACCTTCACTGGTTTTATCTACTATCTATTCCCGCTCATTACAGGTAGAATGTACAATGAAAAGTGGGCGCAGATACACTTCATATTGGCTTTCGTAGGCATCATTTTGGTTTTTATGGTGCAACATCTATTAGGACTGTATGGCATGCCAAGGAGGGTATTTGACTATCTGCCTATACCTCAATACATCATAATGAATCAGCTTGCAACAATTGGAGCATTTCTTGTCGGACCCTCGTACATAATAATGATAGTTAATCTGGTGAAAAGCGCTGCCTAGTGGTAAGCATGCGGACATGAAGGATCCATTTGCAATAGGTGAAGAATACTATGACTACAGAAGACGAGAACCACATCATTAGAACCACTGGCAAACGCATGGCGCAAGGTATTGCCATAGTAGTGATTGTTATGGCAATTGGCGCAGCTATAGCTATTCCAAATTGGCATAATATGGCTAAAAACCCACCTGCCGCATCATCCATACAACAGAAGTCGGGCAACCTCGAGGGTACAGGCACAGTTACATCAATTAATAATCCTCTGCTAACTAATGCTCCACAACAATCCAAACCAGCACCTTCTGCTCCGGTCGCTGGAGCCACAACTATCACGATATTGCAGGGCGCTTCTACACAAGGTAATCCTGCCTTTAGCCCAGTAAACACGAAAGTACCAATCGACGCAAAAATAGTATGGCAAAATAAGGACAACGTACCACATACTGCTACTTCGGGTAAAGGCCCCTCAGATCCAAATTCAGGAAAAATCTTTGACACGAAGATTATTAATAATGGTGAAAGTTCAACGCCACAAACTCTTAAAGGAGCTAAGGTTGGCGATATAATTCCCTACTATTGTCATGATCCATCCGTACATGACTGCTGAACTTACTGTAACTCCTGCGTCTGGAGCAGGCGGAGCAGCTGGAAAAACTGTTGCTGTTTCTGGACCCTCACTATCCATTCTTCAAGGCGCTTCAATACAAGGAAACCCAGCCTATAGCCCCGATCCAATTAGTGTCAAAAAGGGCAATGTTGTACAAGTAGTAAATAAAGATTCTGTACCTCATACTGTTACAAATGGGAAGGGACCTGATGATCCAAACTCTGGCAAGTTATTTGATACAAGTATAATTAACGCAGGTGAATCAGCCAAAGTCGATACGTCAAAGTTATCATCTGGACAACAATATCCATTTCACTGTACTGTACATCCTTACATGACTGGAATATTAAAAGCCACGTGATCTAACATGGTCTGAATTTCTTTGCTCGTAAAGATTCTTTCTTTATCTAGCATAGTATCCCTGTTCACTCTAATGTTTATTGGTGGGTACGTAAGTGCATCTGGTGTCGGATTAACCTGCCCTAAATGGCCACTATGTCCCAAGGGATTGATCCCTATGAAGGAATTTATTATAGAATACTTTCACCGAACTGTCGCCATAACTACTTCTGTGCTTATATTCTTAACCATGATATCTATAATGAAGTATCGCAGCGCTTTACCTAGATCTATACAACTATCATCAGTTATTGCAACAATCTTGGCCTTAGCCCAGGTAAGCCTAGGTGGAATTGTAATCGTAGAGAAATTGCATGCTATATTAGTAACCGTTCACCTGGGAGTAGGTCTAGCACTTTTTTCAATGACGTTGATGACTGTGTTATACGCATACGGGGTGATTGGGTCGGACACCGTCATAAATTCATCCACCTCACCGAGTCGTACAGGTAAAATTCTCAATTCAAGAGATAACTCATCTAATCATGGAAGATTCGGTAAGGCTTGATTGCATCGACTCGTCCTTGACCTGTCAAATCACAAATATTTCTAATTATTGGATTTGTAAGAATCTGACAAATCTTCTTTGAATCCGTTATTGCTTTGACAATGAGATTAGTTAGCTTACAGATTTAACCGTTCCCAATTTACATATTGAAGCATATCCAGCTAAAGTTTGAGGATAGGTCTAATTATGTCCGCAAAATATATACTGTCGTGTAATATCTCAGTTCTCTATGTGGAAAGTTTTGACACCACGAAAAATTGTTTTTGGTGAAAATGCAGCTCAACACTTTGAATACCCCGATAAATCTCTAATTATCACTACTACTACACCAGATATCTACAACAAATGGATCGGCTACATGGGAATCAAAAACTATGAAGTATATGATAAAGTAACCCCCGATCCGTCAATTGAAGTCATAGAAAAGGTACGAAAGGAGTTTGAAGGAAGAGATATTTCTGCTTACATTGGATTGGGCGGGGGCAGACTCCATGGACGTATGTAAATATCTTGGAAAATTGACATCAATTCCTAAAATCCTTATACCAACAACGTTTGGTACAGGAGCAGAGATGACCACATACGCTGTAGTCAGTTTTGACCATAAAAAGAAGCTGCTCCAAGATGAAGCATTTCTCGCAGACGCTGCGATCGTTGATCCTTATTTTTTGCCTGGGACTCCATACCCTATCATGAGAAATTCTGCATGCGATGCCGCAGCTCAGGCGTCCGAAGCATACGATAGCAAGCTCAGTAATCCATTCACCAAATTATTTTGCAAAGAAGCGTTTGATGTTCTCGAAGATGCAATTCTTCATGACAAACATAATCTGCTTCCCTACGGGGCTATGTTATCTGGAATTGGATTTGGTAACTCATCCACTACACTTGGACACGCCTTGTCCTATGTATTCTCAAACGAAGGCACTCCACATGGTTATGCACTTTCAGCATGTACGACAGTAGCTCACAAATTTGACAAGTCCATATATTATGAGCGATTCAAGAAAATCTGTCAGAAGCTTCAGTTCGATCCACTCAAGCTAAAATTGAATCTTGATGAAGCTGCTGACGTAATTATGCCAGATAAAGGACATCTGGATAATAATCCTATAGCTGTGACTAAACAAGACATTGTTAAATGTCTAGATGAAATCGTAAATTCCAACCCCTTAGTATGATGTTCTTGAGTCGTTGGAAAGATCTACCGTGGTATGGTTAGTAATCTTGGTAGTAATCTTGGCGGTAATTCGTACTTACTTATTTGAGGTATCGTCTGAAATTCAAAGTTATCATTATTATTAACTTCTGATATGATCGGATTGATACCAAGGTCGCAGATATTTCAGTTGTGCTAATACTTTGATTCATTCGATTCAGATTTCATGACAATTCAGCTAATACCAATTCGTTAGCGATACGTCAGTCAACCAAAAGCCGTTGAGTAAATCAATAAACCAAAGAATATTTCTGCAATTTTTTCCAAGCTAGAATAAAGAGCTCATGAAGGTAATACCCACAAGACAGGACTGATTATGCAAGGCTCATAATAGTTGACAAGACGAGGCAGAAACTTTCCTTTTGCAGACCTGTCTCGAATCCATAACACTCGGCGTTTTAAGTATTGTTAACAAAAGTCCATTTGATGTATGTTATTACTAGGTAGACTCGCGCGTGGCTTCCTAAAAAAATTTAGGCCTCGCTTTAATTAATTTGGATGAGATAGTAATGTCCTGGGTTGTCCCTCAAAAAGCTTAATAACGATTTCTTCGCCAGCTGGATCACTATATGAGGATCGGTATAATAGGCGGAACCGGCGGAATGGGGGAAGGATTTGCTCTCAGATGGTGCCCGACGCATAATATCATTATAGGCTCGAGAGATGCCGCCAGGGCTTCTGAATCGGCTAAGACTTACACAGACATTGCCAATACCAAATACGGTAACAATTTTAAAGGCTCTATCAGTGGGGATGACAATATTTCACTGTCAAAGCGTTCAGATATTCTATTGCTCTCAATTCCTTACGATTCAATCGTCGAAACATGCGGGAAGCTGAAGGATACTATAAATGACAATTGTATAGTCGTATCGCCTATCGTACCGATGACTAGAACAGACTCGGGATTCATATATATTCCTATAGAACAAAATTTAAAACCCGCAGCTGAATTAGTAGCAGATAATCTTCCTCCCAGAGGTAGAGTGCTTTCAGCATTTCACACAATCTCTGAAGTTAAATTGAAGAAAATTGGAATGAGTCTGGATGCAGATACATTCGTTTGTGGAGATGATGATAAAAGCGTGGCAATTCTAAGTAGGTTAGTATCGGAAATTAATGGTTTGAGACTAATCTATTTGGGACCATTATCTATGACCTACCAAGCCGAAATCCTGACACCTATGTTACTTAATGCAGCTAAGAAAAATAAGTTAAAAAACCCCGGATTGAAATTGGTGGAATAGCCAATGAGATTCGATCGGGGTGATAGGGATGTACATCAGCGTAAGAACTGGATGACAGCTATGGGTGTATTGTTTATACTGATGGCAGCTGTTATAGCTCTTAGGAACTTCTATTTCATCACCACTAACATTTCGGTTGAATCTGCGTTAGCACGATATACAAATCCCGAAATTACAAATGAAAAATTTGTGATAGCAATGATAATAGGGGGTTCGATCTTGATATGGTGGGGATATTTCAAAAAGAAGGAAGACTACGGTCCTCCAGACGAACATGATCGGCGTAGGTATAACTACTGATGCTCACAAGATTTAAGTTACTCTAAGGTTTGCTCACCATTCGAAGCACCTAGAAATGACTGTGGTGTCACGAGTCTCATCCCGGGAGTAACGTTCCTATTGGATTGATAAATGAGTCATATGGTTGTTGGAATACGTTAGAAATAAGCGATTCAGCGTCAGCAATTTTGAATGAGTGTCAAGACCTGATCTCATGCGAATCTGGCTTTAGTCTAGTCTCAATAGAAACTTTAATTCTTGTGTCGAACAGAGGATAATAGATATTCAAAAGTACATGGCTAATTTTCCATTTGCACAATTCGATACAAGTTTATTACCATAATTTGTCGTTCAGATTCAAACTGGGATATCCCACATCGGATACCATAAAGACATATTACTTTCAATGGGTATTTCCTCTGATAATATTGCCATAATTTTTAATTCGTACTCAGTGTTTCTTTCTTGCGTAGCTTTAGGTACGAAAGGGTAAAAATTTTTTCTCTTGTGGTTATAGATCAAATAAACTATAACCTCTGGCCTTTCTATATCGTTAAACTGAAACACAGAAGCAAGTAGCTGGGATAAATAACCAGAGTCTTCAACTGTATCACGAACAGCAGTTAAGGCTGCTAGCTCATCTTCCATATCTCTAGCGTTGAGTATTATCCACAGGTAACCAAAAGAATCCGTCGTTGTTTCGTAAGATATATTAAATTCAGTTATGCTCTGATCTAAGAAGTTCTTTATCTCGTTCTGCAATTCATTAAACTGCATTCCAGTTGTACTTTTGAAACTTATCCCACATCTACCAGTAGTCTTGACCCCTAATCTAGTCTCCAGAGTAATACGTGCTCCTGAAAGAGTAAATATGATGTCAGAGTCATCTCTGCTCTTGTTCCTTTTCCTTTTGAGCCACGAAAAGTTCATTCCAGCAACACCTAACGTGAAATTACCTTACTTCGCTGAGAAAGTGAGCCGTTTATTCTCATTTTCAACATTAGAACGATTCCCCCAGATGGTTATCTAGCATTAGATCAGGGAACGGCAGTGCAATTATCATACCCATAGTCATGTACTCTGAATTGTATATAATTCATCGCTGACGATAACACTCGATATATCTGAGGGTTTGATTGATGCAGTTAAGATTGTGTGGACTCTTGCCTTGGATTTAAGATGAACCGTCAAGTGCATTTTGATTCGAAGCCTTAATTCAAGTTTATTAACTATGAATACGATCCTGGCAAAAAGCTAAAAAATATTAGGTGAAGGTCTTTTAGTTTGAACATAGTTTCATTACCTGGGCAAATGATATATAATACACAAAACATGTAAACAGATTAATGAAAAGAACGACTATTATAATAATTATCATTATAATTTCTTACCCGGTCATTAGCCTATATTCGAACTTTGCTTCTGCCGAATCACAACTCAATAATACAGGAGCGTCTTTCGGAAACTCCACTATAATGAGCAAGAAGAGTCTGCAGCTATCCAATCAGTACATTGTTACTATGAAAGAGAATGCAACTGCATCTGACATTGAACATATGATAAAATTTGTGGAGGAGAAAGGCGGTCACGTGCTTCAAATATACAAACATGCGATAAAAGGGTTCTCGGTGACTCTCCCCGAAGTATCGGCCAATCGCACTATTGCAGAAATAAGAGGTGACCCGACAGTAGTTAATGTAGAACCTGACGTCGAAGTACATATGGCTAGAACGAAGTAAACGGCTCTTCATCTACTTCTAATGTGTTAGTGTAGGCACGGCAACCATTACAAACAAATAATTGTATGCAAATTATCTCAAAACTAGATTCTATTCTACCTTCCAAAAGTGCACGATAAATCGGCTAATCACCTAGTATTAGATCCAAATCCGGTCAGGTTTGAATTCAGGTTTATTCCTGTTTTTGGTTGATAACATGGAACCAGATTTTGGTTCATTTACCTAATAAATTTTCTCACAATCAGTTCATTGTTAGATCCGCCGCCTTTGCAATTGTATGATCATACGGGTTATGTTAATGCTACATTGAAGAGGTCGTGTCCCAATTATTCCTCTTTCACATTTTGAAATAGAAATCTTAGCGTCAAGGGAGATCTCGAAAGAATGCTATTGGAAAATTTTTTACCGTGTTTATCCATGTGTATGTGGATCAGGCCTTCTAATTGTACAAATCATAGAATCACAATAATACGTCTTACACTAGTATTGATGTTAACCTCTTTGGTGCTTGCTAGTCAGCAAGTACATTGCAATCTTGATTTTAAGAGATATCAATTAAATCTTTCAAAGCAATATTGATTTGGAGAATCGTCAGTGTGGGGATTCTTGAAGTCGCAGGTAAGTCATGTCTCGATATAGATAATTAGAAATGGTAAACGTTTCGTATCATTCAAAAAATGATAGTTCCACCTTAGTCAAAGGCATCATATTTCATAAACCCTTTTTTCTGTCCGCGTAGAAATACTTTATGGAGCATCTCCAAAAATTCATATTATCATTCTGTCTCTATTCGACTGTCGTAGCATGGAAATTCTTAAAGATAAAGTCCTCGCAAAATACCTCTTTGAAAGATACGCGTCGAACCCTAAGGATTGGAAATTCATAATATCAAAATCATCATTTGACGATGGGTTCTTTGATGCTACGGTGTCGAATCGAGATGAAGTTTGGCAACTCAAGATTGATTCAATTTACAAGCCACTTCCAACCGTGCTTGGAACCAAAGTTGACGTTGATTCTGCAAAATTCGATAAACGGATAGGTTATTCGACTATACCATTCGGCTATAGAACGTTTGATCCACCGATTATTATGAACTTATTGGACAAGCTAACTCAGGACCACCATTCAGTTAATGATATGATTACAAATAGTACCGCAGTTAATTCGATACTTAGTTCTCTCGAGACTGTAAAGCCGGTAAGTGGGAAAAATTACGTATACGGCCCAATTGTATTTGCCGGCAATAACCCTGTTGATATTGATGAAGCACAGAAACAAATTTCTAAGAAACTGGCGCTGCAATTGCGGGATAATTTGAGATATAGGTATTCAGGTTACGGATAATTATAAAGATCCAGAATTTCATATTTTCAACGATCAAAAACCGAACATTTACGATATCGGGAGCGAGCAAGGGATCTGATATCGAAATTCAGCTAACAGGACTGCGAAGTGCGAAATCTTCGTGGCTCTAAGCTGACTTGCTATTTTTCTTTTGATTCTGTTTACGCACCTCGAAAGCCACGGTCATCAGTCCTATTCCAAAAGATAATGGTATGAGTCCCAAGAACATTAGTAAATTAGAATACGGCTGGTCTCCCAGATGCCAAGTTCTGAGTAAAAGTAGCTGAATAAGGAGCACTATTAGAGGTATATTTATACCTACTGCAATAATGGCAATGAGAATAGGCGACACAATCCTCTATTTATCCATCAGTCTGACATATATATTTTGTATAAGAGCGAATCTAAGAGCAATTTTCATAAGTGAATTGAAAATGAATCAGTCGGTGGGCTGCGGGGCGCAAGCCGTGAAGCATCGGCTCTACAAAAATTTCCTATCAACTTATTTCACAGAACTCATTTGTTGGCTGACCATCTGAATTTGGCTAAACCTGTTTTGAATTTGATAGACTGAGGTGGTGTCAGATTAAAAACGTACATTATTCCATTAGCTATCTTGTAGTACTGCTTTATCTTGGTGGATCTCATGCAATTATCTGGCTAAATCCAGTATTTTTTCCATTTCTCTCCTCACTTTGATTTCAAATATGTAGTAGTTATCTTAGGCTTCGCCATAAGTTATATTTCTCCACCAATTTGAATCTGAGCGTAGAATCTACCACCACGTGGGTTGGCCGGGATAGATTCATCCTGGTTCAATTTTCTTGAGGTGCCTATGAATTCATTGGCAATGCTCCATCCGTATTATGGCAACTCGCTTCTTCTGAAACAATTTTGTTGAATGATTTTTTACTTGAGTGCAATTTGCAAGAGGGATCGGTTAAAAGAGTCACTCTAAGTTACTCTGGCTGCCTCTGGGCTACTCTGGGGCTTGATTTCCTTAAGCGTTACAATTTGAGACTAATTAACTTCAGATCCTGGTGCCTGTTCATTAACCAATTTTGAACCAAAAATCACATCTTCTATCCGTTGGTAAAGATGAAAATATCGACGTCGAATACCAAGAGGTAAATTTGAGATGACTCCATTTTTTTAAAAAACTCTCACGATAATTCCTTAGGGTTTACAGGTGTAATCGCCAACATTATACTATCTGTAGGTATATCATCAATATGGTCGATTTTCAATCTTGCACTGCTTTGAAACATTATCTGGCTTTAGCGTATAAATCATCTTACGAAGTCGGACCAATAATCTTGAATTGTGAATGTCGATAGCAGGTAGCAGCCGGCCTACTGAAACACATTTAATAGATAAGCCATCAAGAATGCTATGAATGTTAGCAGGTCCGATCTAAATGGTCAAGAGGACGTTGAAAATAAAAGTGGGGTTGTACGAGAGGACCTTATTATGAATCTTGACGAAGTGAACGACAAAGATAGAAATCAAATTGAGACTGAAAACCAAACTTTAACAAAGGCATATCAAGGATGGTTGGAAATTTTAAAAACTCCAGCCGTTGGTCCATTTCATGCGTTCACTCAAGGTTTCTATTTGGGATTCGAGGATATTCTGAAGATAGCGGAAATAAGCACCATATTACAGGGAGACGTCAACGAATACCTCATGCAAACAAACAAAGCTAGTTTAGATGCTATCAGTCTAGTCTACGATAGATCGCCTAAGAGGCAGTATAAGAATAAGGAAGATTTTGAAGAATTTAGAAAGGTAGTTATTGATGCATTTGAGGAATGCTTTACTCGGCTTTTCGAATCTAAAGAATTCGCTCTCCTCTGGAATAGACTATTCATTAATCAATCCGAGTTAGTCAAACTAATGCAAGATACATTGGTAGAAAGAAATCTTAAAATGTTGAACCTTCCCACAAGGGATGAATTCGACTCTATCTTGAAAGAAGTTCACGATCTTAAGAGGATCGTACATGACATAAGAAATAATGTTCGATCTACGTAGTTAATCCAAATATTTTTGATATCACATCTCGATTGCCCTTGCTCTTTTTGGTCTTAAATCGCTCTTGGTTCGAACAAATGCGTTGAACCTATGGTAAAATAAAAACGCTATAATAAATCGTTAGCATCAACAAGTGCTATGGGGATTACATCAAATACTTGGGTAGCTGCTACTTTGATTGTCACAAAACCGCGTTTTCAAGTAGCGATTTAGCAATATGCAATGAACTAATAGATATGATGAGAATGTTAGTGCGAGAGAATTTTATTTCGGCCTATTTGCATCTATAAATTATGCGGTATCATGGCGTTGTAGCCATGAAAAGACACTGTTGAACCCCTGCATATGAAACCAGGTTTACGTCCAGATATTATATAAACTTCCCCCGCAATATGCACAATTTCTTTTTGTTGTCCTAGCTGCGTCTCGTGAGTTTCAAGATTAATCTAACATCGTCGAACTGGCGAATTCGGTCCTAGTGCCAGGTCACGCGCTCTATCCCGTCCGTCGGCTTCAATCAAATATATCGCTGATGGCAATTGAGATGCCAGAGGCTGAAAAAATGGATGGAAACGAGATTTTATGTTATTACTGTTTATTTTGTGCAATACTTGAGCAGTACAGCCGATCTCTTTAAACACAATGTTGCCATACGGAATGCTAGACCAGATGAATAGTCACATTCAATATTATAGATTAGATCCATTTGGATATTACAATTTGGATAGTTGGAACAGATGTGAGATATAAAAGACTGGTTGTTATATGCTCGCTCGCCACGATTTGAATAATTTTTACTTCGAACTCAAATAAATCTGTCAAGTATACTCAGCCCTGTAAATCATAAGAAGTTTGGCATAATTTCAAGCAAATTAACAACTAATGAGCACACCTCCCGCAATCTTCCAATAAGACATTTTTATTGCTTTTATACTATTATGTTATATAATATGCAATGCCATCAACTAGAGATATTGAGACGGCTGACAAGCCTCCATCCATGGATTCAAAGGATTCAGTGATCGACCCCGACACTCAAAGAACAATTGAATCCATAAAGAATATTGCTAAAAATATCAAGGACGCATCTAGTAGAATACGAGATACAGTGCGAATCCTTCGTCAGAGTGGCGCTATTAATGAATTAACCCAAGCAGTACATGAAGCAACGATAGCTGCGAGAGAGGTAACAAGAGAGGTTAATACTGCTACCAAGGAATTGAAGGAAAACGGTATTATAGTAAGGACTGCTAGTGCAATAGAAGAGACAACCAATGCCGCTCGGGAAACCGTTGATGTTGTAAGAGATGTTGCTAGGCAAGCAAGTGATTCCGCTCCAAATACAACCGAAACCTTGAAGGAAGCCGCTTCTAAAATCAAATCAAAGTATCGAACCTAATTTCGTTCAATATAGAACTCAGCACCATAGGCCACTGCGAGACAAATCTTCTCATTGCCTTATTTTTTCACGATTTCTTCTAAGCTTCTCAAACCGTAGTTTGTCGCTCGTGAGGAAGGTCTATTTTAGCGGCGTTGATTAATGCATAAAACAATTTAAATAAATGACGGCATATTTCAGTAGTTTTGGGAATACGGGGAATATTATCTTGCATCTTCTATTAATCTACTACACATGTGAGAAAGTTGTAAAGATTGAATGCTGTGGGGATGATTTCTTCACTAAATAGATGACGAATCAATAAGACAATCTTTGGAACGGATAGCGGTCACTAAAGATAATTTGGATCTGGATTCACTCAAGTTGCGGATTTGAGGATCTTGAAATCGTGATCATGACATATAATATAATATCTGTAATAAAATGGTGACTGGTTAAGGTGGGCCCGTAGGAATATTAGTAGCAATTAATCACAAATCCTTTTTAAAATTCCTGGAACCAATAACATTTTTGATTTGCACTAAACTATTTACGGTTGAACCGCCCTCGTTTAGTAAGAGGAACTCATCTTTTATTATAGTTGTCATAATCTAACTTATCTCTGTGGAGCCACGAGCATTTTCGGAGGTAAGTATCTATATTTGTATTACATGACCTATCGTAATACTGTTATATGACTACCGTAGCCAATAAAAATTCTAAGATCATAGTCTACATCGGAGAATTTGATAGATACGATTTTGATGGTAAGATGCTGTGCCGAAATACATCATGTTTAAACTATCCAAAGCCTCCTTATAGAAAATATTGTTCAAAAAAATGCAGCACGAAATTCAAAAGTTGGTACTATCATAAATTTTATTGGGATCGTGTGAGATCTGATATATTTAGGCGCGACGACTACACGTGTCAGATATGTAAACATAAATATCAATATAGATATAGAAGATTCGTTCGATCGAGGAGATTGGAATGCGATCATATAGTGCCAAGGTCTTTGGGTACCAAGTATGGCTATACTTATGATACGTTTGAAAATAGGGTTCGAGCCGTGCTTGAGTTCTTGCACAGCCATGACAACCTAAGGACTGTATGTAAAAGCTGTCATAGGCGTGTGACTGCAGACTATCTAGGGACACGGAGATTGTTTGCTTCCCATGACCCAGAATAGACTTTCTGTCTGCGGCATTGATTATCCGTATTTAAAGTCTGATACCTAAGTCCGGACACCAATAAATATTCAATGAGTTACAGAGAACATACTTTAAGAGTGAATTAAGTAAACGTTTCATTCATTTGTCCCTAGCTTGCGTAGACGAGGGTTAGTTATCTGAAACCAAATACGAATAATGCTAACCTACTACTTTCTATCCGTTAGCTTGCTTTTAATTAAGGCCAAAGCTCAGCTGTGGATCGGCCCTTCCTTTGGTAAGTCCTAAAACTTTTCCAAGCAGAAAGTTAACCACACTGGGGTTGACATTAGCGTCAGTAACCGCAGCTTTTTCTGATTCGAATGTAGCTTCTACGGCCCTTAACAGTATCTCCTTATTGTCTATCTTTGAGAAATCTGCCTGGTGTGCTATCGTAGAAGGCATCTCACCTGTTACCATGATTCGACTCAACATCGATTTTGCAGTATGTCTACTAATTGCATTCTCATCAACGAGTCTTGCTAAATCAGCAATATGTTTTGGTTCGATTTTGAATCCTCCAGAAATAGCTTCATCAGTCTTTGAATTTCCAATGAAACCCATCAAGTCAGACACCAACCAATTCGCAATTTCCTTGGGAGATGAATATATCTTCGTGGCGGCTTCAAAGAAGTCTGCCATCTCTTTGTTATTAATCAATACTTGGGAAACATGATCAGAAAGGTGAAAGTCTATAATAAATCGGCTTTTTCTACTGTCTGGCAATTCCGGCATTTTTTGTTGTATTGATGACAAATATTTTTCAGATAGGAGAACTATCGGTATGTCTGGTTCGAGAAAATATCTGTAATCTTGCTCCTCTTCCTTAGTTCTTGATTGCTTAGTTACCTTTCTTTCGCTATCCCAATGTCGCGTTTCTGACTTTATTTCTATATTGTGTGACGAAAGTGACTCTTGTCTTGTAATCTCGAAGTTTAATGCTTTCTCAACTTCTCTGAACGATCCCACATTCTTGATTTCTACTCTTTTCCCATCTGATATGGAAATATTCGCATCACATCTTACTGATCCCTCCAATTTAGTGTTGCAGACTCCTAAATGCTCCAAAATCGACGTCAACTTATTCAAGAAGGCCCTGACTTCAGCCGCGCTTTTAAAATCGGGTTCGGTGACGATCTCCACAAGTGCAGTTCCTGCCCGATTATAGTCTATCAGGGTATATGAGCTCGTGTCCATGTCATTCCCCTCATATACTAACCTACCGGGATCCTCCTCTAACTGAATCCTGCGAACTCTTGCGGTATTTTTTCCATATTCAAGCTTCCCCTTCGAACCTAGACTACCCACTCCGCCGGAGTCATACTGTGTAATTTGATAGTTTTTAGGAAGATCAGGGTAAAAATAGTTCTTACGATAGAATGCCATTCTAGGAGGGATTATACAACTCAAAGCAAATGCTATCATACATGCATAATCTACTGCTTTACTGTTTAAGAGTGGTAGGCTTCCAGGTTGCCCAGAGCAGATCGGACAAATGTTTCTATTTGGAGGATCGTTGCGATAGTCACCTTTGCATTTGCAAAACAGCTTGGTGTTAAGTCCAGTTAATTGACAGTGTATTTCAATACCTATTCGTACTTGTTTAGCCATCATATATCAGGCCTCCTGCTAATACCTGCAATGCCTTCGTACAACTTTGAAACATCAAAGAGCAATTGTTCTTGCATTTCATCGGTCATCAATTGCAAACCTATAGGGAGGCCATCACTAAATCCGGCCGGCAAGGATATTGCAGGGGTCCCGGCGAGATTCGCAATGACCGTATTTACGTCCATAAGATATCTTTTAATCGGGTCATCTATAGTTTCTCCGATCTTAAATGGCAGTACAGGCATCGTAGGAGAGATCAAGACGTCGACATGTTTATATAATTCCTTAATTTCCCGCCTTAAAATGGACCTGACTTTTTGTGCTTTAAGATAATATCTTGCAGAATAGCCTGAGAGTAGGACATGAGATCCGATCATTATTCTTCTCTTTACCTCTTCTCCGAAATTATTTCGAATTTTCGAAAAATAGGAGTTCCATTCATAACCTTCAGGATTGGAATCAAATCCATATCTTAAGTTATCATATCTAGCTAAATTGCTGCTCGCCTCAGCCATCGCAATTGTGTAATATGAAGCAAGCGCATAATCCACAGATTTCAAAGAAACTTCCTCACAGATACAATCTGCTGCAGACAATTGGTCCACAGAAGAATACACAAGTTTAGAAATAGCTGGATCCACTCCATTTACTAATTCTTTTATTAGTCCTATACGAACCGGCCTTTTGACATGAGAGGCGAGTTCAAATCTAGCTCGATTTTCAGAGACTGTCGTATTATCATTTTCATCGAAGCCCGCTATGGCGTTCATAACCATTACTACATCAGAAACGGTTCTGCCGAGTGGTCCTATCTGTTCCAAGCTGTTCGCGTAAGAAATAAGACCAAACCTGCTAACTAGACCATAAGTCGGTTTAAATCCTACTACAGAACAAAAGCTTGCAGGGCACCTAATAGAACCGCCAGTATCTGAGCCCAGTGAAACTGTGCACTCTGATGCTGCAACGCTAGCTCCACTACCTCCTGAAGATCCACCTACCACACAATCCCTATTCCAAGGATTATACGTAGGTCCATCAGCTCCCAAATTCGGTCGTAGAACCCATAGCAAATTCATCCAAGTTTACTTTTCCTATGATAATTGCATCGCATTGCTTCAGCCGATGAATGACCGTAGCGTCGTAAGGCGGACTGTAGTCCTGTAGCAATTTAGATGCACATGTCGTCCTGATACCCTTAGTACATATGTTGTCCTTGACTCCAATAGCTATTCCAGCTAGGGGCCCCAGACTTTCTTGGTTTTTTACCTTTCTATCTAACTTCTGCGCAGTCCTGAGGGCATCTTTATCATTTATGGTAATATATGACCTTATTACATCATCAATGTCTTTTATTCGTTCGAGAAGTTGAATTATGTAATCCTCTATTGTAAAATCTTGATTTCTTATCCCGCAGGTAATCTCTTCTGCAGATAGAGTACATAACTTGTTCATATTATCTCATCCTAGGACCCTTCACATATCCATCCTTTAGGTTCTTGGTGAGCTTTGATAATTCTGTTTGGGTATCGTAGACGATATCATTTCTAAATTCTGATACACTTTTTTCATTATACCTTGGTTCGATTTCAGTTAGGGAGATACCATCGAGTTTATCCAAATATTCTATTATTTTCTCAATTTCGTGATAATATTTTTCTAGCTCATTATCGGTCAGGTTTAGTCTAGAAAGCCATGCAAGATGTCTCACGTGTTCAACAGTTACCATATCTTATCAATTAATAATCCAAATCTGCTAAGGTGTCAGCCTGTCTATGTCGCGCGGATACAGAGAAGCATCACGTATATTCTCCAATTTTGTTATAGACATGAGGAAACGCTCTAATCCAACTCCAAAGCCTGAGTGAGGAGGAACGCCGTAGTCAAACGCTTTTAAATGATAGTCAAATTTTTGAATATTCAGACCTTGTCTTCGCATTCTATTTACCAATTCGGTCTTCCTATTTATTCTTGTGCTACCTGAGGAGATCTTCCAGAGGTCCAAACATAAGATCAAAAGATTCGGATTTTGCTTCATTTTTTGAATCCGGCTTGACATAAAATGGTTTTATAGATGCAGGCCAGTCGGTAATGAAATAGTAATTGTTCAGATCCAATCTTGATGCTACAGATTTTAGTGCTTGGGGCGAAAGGTCGTCGCCCCATCTGATCTTACCATCATTGACATTTAGAGATTCTAGGATTTCATCATATGAATATTTTGGTAAAGGGACGTCAATATCTGGTAGCACAAGGTCGGACGATTCTATTTCATCTTTATTCTTAGTTTTAATTGCATTAACGATGTGAGATATCATTTTTTCAAGTAACTGCATAGCATCATGATAGTCTGAAAATGCCATCTCAACATCAATTGAAATCGCCTCTGAAAGGTGTCGGTTTGTTCGTGAAGGCTCTGCTCTAAAGATTGGACCAATTTCATATACGTTTTCGAAGGACATTGTAAGCTGTTCTTTGTACAATTGAGGGCTCTGGGCCAAAAAGGCTTCTCTGTCGTAGTAGAAAATCGGGAAGAGACGCAGCACCACCCTCAGTTGCGGTCGCGATCATTTTAGGGGTGTTTACTTCCAAAAATCCTTCTTTTGCGAGAAATTCTCTTACCGAATTTAACGAAGTATAACGAATGCGGAAGATACTCTGTAGAATTTTACGGCGTAGGTCTACAGCCCTCAGATCTAATCGCGTGTCGATGCCTATCGAACTTCTGTTTCCTTGGATCATAAAAGGAGCAGCAGTTGTTACGAGTGAAAAAACCCTTATTTCAAGAGGTACTACCTCCACTCCACTTGGAGATTTTGATTGATACTTTATCCTTCCCTTAATTGCCAAAGATGTATGTTCTTTTAAATACCGTATCTGGCTGAAAACTAAATCTGGACATTCTCCTTTTTTAGCAACAACTTGAGTCTCACCGATTCTGTCTCTTACCATAATAAAATGCAAATTGCCGTGATCGCGAATACTTGAAATCCAACCCATTATTATCACATCATCATTCTCAGAACAGAATCGAATATCAGACGATAAATGGGTTCTTCTCCATTGATCCAGTTCTACTTCTTCAATTGTTTCGCTCAATTTTTATAGCACCGTTTATATTCAACTCATGTATTCTGCAGGTAATTTAACTCTTGATAAGACAACGAACGATGATTCGGTATAACATCTTTCTAACTTAGTAGGAGACTAATCGGCTTTTAAGTGAACGTTGGTTTCAGCAATAACACGAAAAAAAGAGAATATTAGCTTTTAAAATATTCCAGACATTAATTGGCCGCCTCTAGGAGCTTTGCTATGCAGGCTGATGATCGTGTTATGTCGGCTTTAGTCTTGGATGTGATCCGCTCCCCTGTATGGTTCTAACTCCTAGCCTTGACTACTTATATTGGTGTTCAGTATGTACCGATAATTCAAAGGAAAATGTAACGCAGTGAAGGATTCTATTGAATCCTGAGTTTATCATTATTCCTGATATGATTAAATTTGCGGAACACAATATAATACAATATTCTAGAATTGAGTTATAGCATGTCTACGGATCGATCGATTTGATAGACTCATCTTATTCAAGAGCCATTAACAGAAAACCAGAGTATGAAAAACAGGTAATCTACCAAAAAAATAATCATAGTAATCAATGATGAAACATGATTACTGTGCGACATAAAATATTGCATACTCAATCAAATTAGGCCTCTTATGGGTTTTCACGAGTAAAACAAATCACCTATTTGCTCGGTAACTACGTTATCATACGGACTAGACTGTCAAATTCTGACAGTAATTCCGTTTGCACGTAAGAATGACTTCACCTTATCTACGGAGTATTTCTCGTAATGAAAAATCAATGCAGCCAACGCTGCATCAGCGTCAGTTTCTTTGAATAGCTTAAGGATATGTTCTGGGCTACCACACCCTCCAGAAGCTATTACTGGGATACGAACTGCATTTGAAATCAATCCTGTCAATTCAATACTATAACCATTTTCAGTACCGTCAGCATCAACGCTTGTTAATAGAATTTCTCCAGCTCCTAGACGTTCTACTTCCTTAGCCCACTCGATAGCATCAATATGCGTTTCCTGTTTCCCTCCGTAGATCATTACTTCGTATCTGCGATCCATCTGTTGTGTATCAGATGCGAACGTTCCTAACTCACTCTTCATTTCATGCTTTCCGTCCCTCAGTTTTGCATCTATTGCAACGACTACACATTGTTTTCCAAAGATCTCCATCAGTTCTGTTACTAGAGATGGGTTCTTTACAGCGGCAGTGTTGATAGAAACCTTATCTGCGCCGCTACGTAGGATATCTCTGCCATCCTGGAGGTTTCGTATCCCACCTCCTACCGTAAATGGAATATTCACTACGCTAGCTACATTTCTGACTACTGCCTTCATTATGTCTCTTTCTTGTTGAGATGCCGTGATATCCAGAAATACTAGTTCATCTGCTCCTTGCTCTGTATATTTTTCGGCCAATTTTACGGGATCGCCCGCTCTTTTCACGTCTGAAAACTGTACACCTTTGACCACAAGACCATTGTCGACATCTAAACATGGAATAATTCGTTTAGATAGCGGCATTCTTATGCTAACGCCTTTGCCTGAGAAACGTTAAATTTTTCTTCGTAGATGGCACGTCCTAGAATTGCCGATGAACACCCCGTATTTCTGATTTTAATCAGATCTACAATTGAAGATATGCCCCCACTTGCGATAATATTAGTTCCTTTTATGGCAGCAGCTGATGATAAGGTTTCAACATCTGGCCCAGCCAACGTTCCATCGCGATCGATGCTAGTTAATAGAAATTCATTTAATCCCATATTCATAAACAAATTGATACCTTGAGAGATATCATAGCCAGATGTCTCTCTCCAACCGTCTATCATGATCATTCCATTAAACTGATCTATTGAGATGATGATCCTAGAGGATAGTGTTTTAGCCAGACGTTTTAAAGAACTAGGATCCTTGAATGCGATTGTACCTAGGACTACTTTAGAAACACCTTTGGCTAGCATATCGTTGATCGAATCTATAGACCTGATACCTCCACCAATTTGAACAGGAATTTGCACGATATCAACTACATTTGAAATCAGGTCGATGTTGTTATTACCTGTATGTAACGCTGAATCAAGGTCCACAATATGCAACGAATCTGCACCTTGTTCTTCCCATTTTTTTGCGATTCTGACAGGGTCATCGCTGTAAATTATTCTTTCCTCTATTTTACCTCTAATGAGCCTAACAACATTGCCTCCTAGAAGATCAATAGATGCAATTATTCTCATAAATTTTCACTGCATATACTCAAGAAATTCTTAATTATCGTACCCCCAGTCTTTCCGGATTTTTCGGGGTGAAATTGGGTGCCAAACAAATTTTCAATTTCTATTGCAGCAGGTATAGTGATTCCATATTCGGAACTGGCGATTACCAAGTCCATATTGTGCGGCGATACACGGTAAGAATGAACAAAATAGACCCATGAGCCATCTGGAATACCTTTCAAAAGCTTACCTCCGTTTCTTACTAGACTTAGGTTATTCCATCCCATATGAGGGATCTTCGTGAGCTCTCTATTCAGCATAAGAACTTCACCATCTAGTATGCCCAACCCGTCAAGTTTTCCCTCTTCGCTCCTATTAAATAACATTTCCATACCGAGACATATTCCAAGGATTGGGATCTTGTCACTTACTGCTTTGGTAAACGACTCCTTATCATCTCCAATTGAAACGATCGCAGGATCAAAATTTCCGACACCCGGTAGAATTAGTCCGTTGTACCTATGAATATTCTTCATATTATTTATTATTGATACTTGAGTACCGGCAACTCTTTCGACAGCTGCTTTTAGACTGTACAAATTCCCTGCACCGTAGTCAAATATTGCTATCCTAAGCATTTTACATTTCACCCTTGGTACTAGGTACGCCTGTAGCCCGGTGATCGATAGAAGCCGCCATCCGAAAAGCAACGGCAAACGCCTTTAAAGCCGCCTCTATTTTGTGGTGATCATTATCTCCATATCTAACTTCAATGTGAGTGCAGGCATTCAAATTCTGTACTAACGATCTCACAAAGTGTTCCAGATCTTCCTTTTGAATTCCTTCTGTCATGTTATTCATTAAATGTAATTCAATCTTATGGAATTGTCGCCTAACAAGGTCAATACTGACAAATGCAAGAGAATCATCCATCGCAATAGACGCGTATCCAAATCGTTTAATATTCCTTCGATCTGAAAGCGCTTTGTCAAGGGTTTGCGAAAGAGCAATAGCTGTATCTTCAATAACATGGTGAATAATCTGATCGTTAGATTTCGCGGTGAGGTTGAGGTTTATCATACTATGCCTCACTATTGTCGTAACAAGATGATCAAGGAAATTGAGATCTGTTTTGACCGCAGCTTGTCCGTTGCCGTCAATATCTGTTTCAACGAGCAGTGATGTTTCATTGGTATTTCGCACTAGACGTGCAATTCTACGTGCATCGGAAGACAAGTCTGTCAAATGTGTCAAACTTCTGTAATTACTTTATTTAACATATTCGGTAACTGATTCACAGTCTTTATTATGGCATCGGCACCATTATTCATAAGCTGATGGATAGTACTCATAGGATCAAAACCATACGCGTATGCTCCAATAAAGGTCATTTCAAGATTATATCTATTTTTGGCCCTTCTGGTCATTAATATGTCTTCTAACGAATCTCCGACATATATGACGCTTCTTGCAGACATTGCCTTCGCTCGCCCTATAAATAGCGTATGGGTTAGGCTTGGCATGTTTTCTTAATTCGTCATCTAAATAAACACAAGCATTCTTACTAAAGAATTCAGATATTGAACTAAGTGAATATTCCGCTGCCAGCTTGCTACGCCCTGACACGATCGAGATCTTTCCGTCAAACATTTTTGAGAGCTTTCTCACAGTCTTCTCCGATATTATTGTAATATCGTTATCAATCAGTGGTGCACCAAAATAATACTTTGGTTTAATCTTATGTTGTTTCAAAAATAACCTGGGACCATAGAAGATTTCGTCAAATACTGTTGTCAATTGGCTTTTGCCAACTGATGAGGGATAGTTTAAGAGATGTTTGTACTCCCTAACTCTGTGGGCCGATATATGTGATGATAGGTATTTTTCGACATATTTTATGCCTAGTCCATTAAGATTTTTTGTCATTAGAGATACAAACTCTCTAGCATCATCGATATTACGATGTTCCTTTGAAAGTACCGACAGAAGAATGGCGTAACACGTATCGACATCATTATTGAAGCCCCCGGTTTGTCTGAGCTCTGCAATTATTTTATCAGTGACAAAATTTGTAAGGTGCAATTTAGGACTAATCTCATTAATGATAAATCCAACAGTACTCTTGATAGCCAAGTTATATGATTTCCTTACGTCTATCAAGACCCCATCGACATCAAAAATGATGCAATCCGGCAACACAACCACTCACCAAACAAAGAAGGGTATTTCTACATGCGGATACTTCTCAGTCATTTCTCTCTAACGTGGATCTGATTGATTCCAAAAACATATCGTTCATTTCGCGAGTTCCTATCGTAACTCTGATACAGCCCTCATATTTGCCAATATTTCCGAACATTTTTACTTGTATTTCACGCTTTGCTAATTCTTCAAGGATCTCGTTATACTTACCGTACGATTCGAAAAAGATAAAATTTGCATCGGATCTGTAAACGTTTAAACCTTGCAGCTTGCAAAGTTCGTTGAATACCCTATCCCTTTCAGTTTTTATAAATTGAATTGTATCCGAAATATATATACCGTTTGATAACATAAGACTTGCCATCTTTATGGAGAAACTATTTATTGGATAAGGTGACTGAATATACGATCGGAATATCTCTGAGATCTCTTCATTCGAAACAAGATAACCAAACCTTGCTCCTGCTAGTCCAAATGCTTTTGAAAGGGTGCGCAATATTATTAGATTGTTATGTTTACGTACATGGGAAATTAAGGAATAGTTTGCGAATTCCACATAGGCTTCATCTAACAAGAACAATTTATCCTCTAATGAATTTACAATATCTAGTACTAGATTGACTTCAAATTGGTTACCGGTTGGATTATTAGGAGAACAAATGTAAACTATATCGGACTCTCTTGCACTCCTTACAAAGTCTGATTTGTTAAGGGAATTATCTACTTTGTTAAGCGGTACGGTAGTCACACTTACTTTATGTAAATCACATCTGTTCGTGAAATAGGAAAACGTAGGAGCAAACACGGTAGCTCTTCTTCCTCTAGCTAATGTGGATATCAGAGCCTCAATTATTTGATCTGATCCATTACCTACAGCAACATATTTCTTGTCAATACCAAGATATTTTCCAAGCCCATCATAAAGTTCGTCGAACTGATCTATAGGATATTCACGGAAATCTACGTTCTTTAATGCTTGAGATGCAATCCTGTCTAGAAAAGTCTTGTCGATGACTAAATTTTCATTAGCATCTAATTTCAATGATCCAGGTGTAACTTTTGGCTTTACATAAGCCTCGAGCTTGGAAATTTCAGCTAGCCTATTCGAAAACCAGCTTGTCATCTGCTGGTTCTTTCCTTAACTGCCTCATAGTGATTTAGCAAGCCTTCAGCGGATGTGATCTCTTTCAACAAAGGCCCTACCTTTTCTAATCCTTTTCTTGATAACTCTACTTTATTGATGATTTTTATAAAGTCCAATACTGATAGAGATCCTCTTGATTTAGCGAATCCAGAAGTTGGTAACACATGGTCGGAACCTAGTAAATAATCGCTAGCAGAAGAAGGAGTATATTCTCCTATCAATATTAACCCAGCTGAGGTCATTCTCTTTGCTAGGCTTCTTTCATTCCTGCCTTGTATTTGTAGATGTTCTGGTGCAAGTTCGTTAATGAACTCGATTGCTAAAGCTTCGTTTTTACATATTGCAATAAAACCTCTGTCTCCTATACTTTTTCTAACTATTTCAGCCCTAGATAGCGGTTCATGATTGCTGTTAATAATTGAAACAAGTTCGGATTCCACATCATCAGCCAGGGTTTTAGAAGTCGTTACCAACCCGCATAACGTGTCAACACTGTGTTCAGCCTGTGATATCAGGTCACGAGCAATATACTTTGAATTACCATGTTCATCAGAATAAACTACTAATTCTGTAGGACCGGCGATCATATCTATCGACACATGTCTTGATGCTGCCAATTTTAGCAAGGGTAACGAACATTCCCCCTGGACCTACAATTTTGTTAACCTTCTTAATTGTGTTTGTTCCGAATGCCAAAGCGAGCTATCCCCTGCACTCCTCCTACTCGATAAATCTCGTCCACATTACATATATCAGCAGCCACGAGAGTCAGTGGGTCCACATTCCCATCCCTCATTGGTGGAGATATGGCGACTATTCTTTCAACTCCAGCGATTCTGGCGGGGACCGCACACATTACTAATGTGCTGGGATATCTGGCATTTCCGCCCGGTACGTAGCATCCAACACTACTAAGCGGTCGTATTATTTTTTGAAGAAAAATTCCATCATTCAATATCTGCATTCTCTTGCCCGTTAAACGCTTGAGCAACATTCTTTCAGTTTGGGCAACTCTTTTTTTCATTAGCGTTAATGCTTGAATTTGCTTCTTGCTGACGTTCCTATACGCCTGTCTGATGTCTTCTTCTGAAATTCTTAAAGACTTTACTTTCGTATTATCAAACTTTTCAGTATAATTAATTAAGGCTGTATCACCGTTAATAATGACATCATTGAAGATGGTGTCTATCGTCTGATTGGTATCGCCACGTAAATTGTAGGCAGCGTTTCGCAACTTTGCAACGTCAGAACTGACATCAGTAACACTAATTTTCTTGATCATAATTATCTAGATTTATCTGATCCAAAGACAGAATCTGCCTCGGTTCTAAAACTACCAAGCCTTGAGCTAATTCTCTCAAGTTAGGGACGATTTTGATAAACTCGTTTTTTTCTATGATGGTATTCACGCTGTACCATCCATCTTCACTTAACTTGCTTATGGTAGGTTTTTTCAGAGCAGGAAGGCGCTCAAGTAGCTGATTGATGTTATCCTCTCTCACATTAACAAAAATGTGCAATTTCTTACGTGCTTCTACGACGCCTTTAAGCAGAGCACACATATCTGCTATTTTCTCTCTCTTATGCGGAACTTTGAGAGCATTCTTATTCGCAACAAGTACTGCTGTAGATTCCATCACTGTGTCAATAATCTTCAGATTATTACGTCCTAACGTCGTACCGGTCTCAGTTATATCAAAGATTGCATCCACATCTTCTGGGGGTTTCGCTTCAGTTGCGCCGAACGAAAGGAAGATTTCCACCTGTTTATTCTGTCCGACTCGTAACCACGGTGTTATTATCATCGGATCCAAATCGCCAAAGTGTTGTTGATAAGTTGAATTTGATTTTATGTAGAACGACGTCGTGGTAAGATATTCAGAGGATATTCTAAGGGGTTTATTTTGACTCACAAAATGACTAATCAATTCCGAAAGGCTTTGAGCGTGAAAACTTTCTGGAATGGCGAGAACCTGGTTCACACGGCCGTATTCCAAGTCAAGAAGAATTCTTACGTCTGCCTTTGCTTCATTTATCCAATCCCTTCCAGTGATCCCTACATCATAAAATCCTTCCTGTACGTAGGTTGGTATTTCCTGCGGTCTTAATATCTTAACCTCTATTTCGGGATCACTCAACTTCAAGCGATAAGTCCTGCCCCTGCCGGTGATAGTTTGCCAGGCCTGTTCTAATATCTTGTATGTTGCCTCTTCGATGCTACCTTTTGGAATAGCAAACTTTATTGTCGCCATTTTGTTAGATAAATAGGTAAAGTCATCGAGGTAATGTATATATTTACTTATTAATTTTTTGATTTATGCCCTCAATTGGGTGAACCACACATGAGGTTATATTACCTCTGCTCGATAATCGACAATAGAATTTCCTTCGCTCTCGATGCATTTATTCTGCCTTCTTGAGTCATTTTGTTTGCTATGATGTCGATTTGATCGCCTCGTGCACCCGCAGAAATAGCTAAATTCTTTGCATGAAGCTTCATATGGCCCTTCTGAATGCCATCCGATGCCAAGGCCAAGATTGCCGAAAGGTTCTGCGCCAGACCTACAGCTGAGAAAACCATGGCAAGGGTCTGACTAGATTCTACGCCCAAAAGTTCTAGTGCTAGTTTGGCTATTGGGTGAACATTAGTAATTCCTCCAACGATTCCTACTGCAATTGGCAATTCCAATTCTCCGCGTAAATCGCCGTTACTTGTCTTCTCCCACTTAGTCATTGATCGATAGGTTCCATCTCTGCAAGCATAAGCATGAGCCGCAGCTTCTATGGCTCTAAAGTCTTGTCCTGTTGCTATTGCAAGGGCATCAATTCCATTCATTATGCCTTTGTTATGAGTAACCGCACGATATACGTCAGAATAAGCAAAACTGTATGAATAAAGAATTCGATCAACGATGTTTTCACCACTTAGGTCTTCCTTGCAAAAGGTGGCTTTACACTTTACAAGTCGTCGTGTTGCGTAGTTAGAAAGAACCCTTACAACTGCCTTCCCCTGTGTTATCTGCTCTAATTCTGGAGACACCGCTTCACACATTGTGTTTATTGCATTTGCGCCCATAGCATTGCCAGTGTTCACAACGATCTCTACTATAAGCATCTTGCCGGCACCGCTATTTGTCAAGTCCTCTAGCCATTTCACATTTACATCAATTGCCTTAACTGATTTGCTTGTGCTATTTGCAATGGAGAGAAGCCTTGCCTTATTTGACAACACCTTCATTCCTGATTCGGGGAAGGAAACAGACACAAGTTGTATCTGACCAATCATCGTCGATTCATCCGCACTTGCATTGAAGCCTCCTGTATTTCTCGCAATTTTAGCTGCCTTACTACTCGCAGCTATAACCGAAGGTTCCTCGGTGGCCATCGGTACAATGTATTCTTTACCATTAACCAAGAAATCGGTCGCAATTCCAAGTGGCACTGGTATGATTCCGATAGCATTTTCTATCATCCCGTTAACTTTCTCAAAAGCTAAAGTTCGAATAAGGATTAACGAGCAATTCGGTTTGACTTTCTGAAAGGTTGGCCGCATTCTTAAGAAAAAGCAATCTTTCATCTCTATCCATTTGGTAAAACTTTTTTCTATACACCAACGGAATCAGAACACAATTAGTTAGTTGATATCTGTCATAATAAGGCTGTGATTGTCTTCGCGTAAAACAATAAGAACAATGAATTCTAATGAGATACGGACGATTATGTATTGGACTTCCAAGTAAGATTTATAAATTCTTGCAGCCTGAAGCCTCTCCTGTATTCTCCAAATTACTAAGCTCTTGTTATTGGCCGAAGGAACTATCTTTCGACGTTCGTGCAATTAAATTCAAGAATATTAGTAGTACACAGGCATTATTTAGGAAAGTGTTTTATTTGACATCAAGTACCTACGGTTTAGCCAAGTATCATATGCGAGTCGTAATGAAGTTTGGGGGATCTGCTATCGACTCCGCCAACAAGATTAATAATGTCGCTGAATTAATAAGAAAATATAAATTCTGCAATGATCTTTCGGACAGATCAAACCATGATAATGACATAGTGGTAGTTATTTCCGCTTTAAGGGGTATGACCGATAATATTTTATCTGTTTGTGAGAATATTAAAAAAGGGCTCAAGCAGCCGACCTATGATTTTATTCAGCGGACACGAGTTGCTCACTTAGGACTAATCGAGAATGGGATTAATAGAGATGACCTGAAAAATCAGGCACGAGCAACGGTTCTTCCAATCCTCGACGAGCTTAAGGCTGTTCTTGAGGGATTAGTCTTATTGACCGAAGTTACCCTAAAATCCATGGATTATCTTCTATCTTTTGGGGAAAGATTGTCTACTCCGATTGTCCATTTTGCGTTGCTAGACCGTGGATTAAAATCACAATTTTTAACAGCAAAGGATATAGGAATTTTAACAAATTCAAGTTTTGGAGAAGCTACTCCATTGATGGATACAACAAGACTTCGAGTATCTCACAGGCTGGAGGTTCTACTAAAGGATGATGTTATTCCTGTTGTGACTGGTTTCATAGGTACGGATCAGAATGGAAGCTTCACTACCCTAGGACGTGGGGGTTCAGATTATAGTGCGACAATAATCGGATCGAGCATTAAAGCAGATGAGGTCTGGCTCTGGAGCGATGTAGATGGTCTCATGACGGCGGATCCAAAAATAGTTGAGGACGCCAGGGTCTTAAACGAGGTTTCATTTACTGAGGCCATGGAAATGGCGTTGTTTGGTGCGAAGTATATACATCCCAGAGCCCTCGAGCCCGCTATAGAGGCAAAGATACCGGTCAGGATTCGTAACGCTTTCAATCCGCAGAACGTTGGGACGCTTATCACCGCTGACCCAAGTAACCAGTCTCAAAAAATTGTGAAATCGATTAATACGATCAGAAACACAGCATTAATTGACGTCGGCGGGAGGCGGCATGGTTGGAGCACCTGGAACAGCTGCTAAAATCTTTGATACACTTGCAAAGAACAGGGTAAATATCATGATGATATCTCAAAGTCCATCAGAATCAAGTATATCTATGGTTGTAAGAAAAAATGTTTTGGACAGGGCGGTAAATATATTGGAACTTAATCTATTGGGCAAGGTTATTAAAAAAGTAAATGTAAACGATGACGTTGCGGTTATAGCAGTAGTCGGATCAGGAATGCGTGGTATAAAGGGAGTTGCTGCAAAGGTATTTGGTGCGATTGCAAAAAGAGATATAAATGTAATAATGATAACGCAGGGATACTCAGAGCTAAATCTCGCGTTAGTTGTAAATAACAAGGATTGTGAAGACGCGGTCAAAGCCTTACATAGGGAATTTGAACTCTCGTAACAGACTAGGCATTTAAATCTATCAAAGCTTTTGCATATGGAATTGACGGCTACGAAGCGTTCGTCTTGTATTCATCCAAGAAAAAGATAAATGCTATTCCATGGATGAAAATGGCTAGATTGAATGCAGGAAAATTATATATCGTAGGTTTAGGCCCGGGCCATCATGATCACATGACATTTAGAGCAAACCAAGTGATAGAGGAAAGTGATATTATTATTGGGTACGATACTTACGTTTCTCTGATAGACAATCTAATTGTAGGAAAGGAAGTCTATCGGTATGCAATGACTCAGGAAGTAGACAGAGCAAATCAGGCAATTCAGTTCGCTGAAAAAGGCAAGGTCGTTTCGCTTGTATCCTCCGGCGACCCGGGTATCTATGGAATGGTTGGACTAATCTACGAGATATTGGCTGAAAAGGGATGGAAGAGTGGAGAAGGGATATATCTGGAGTGCGTACCCGGTGTTTCCTCCTTAAATTCATGCGCAGCACTGGTAGGATCCCCATTAATGACGGATTTTGCAGTTGTGAGTATGAGTGATCTTCTCGTTCCTTGGGATATAATTGTAAAGAGGGTTGAGGCCGGAGCTTTAGGGGATTACGTCACAGTAATCTACAATCCAGCGAGCAAAAAGAGAGTTCATCAATTGAGAGACACTAGGGATATCTTCCTGAAGTATCGAAAACCTGATACTCCTGTTGCCATAGTTAAAGGAGCATATCGCGAGAGCCAGGCTGTAGTTCTCACTACCTTGAACAAAATGTTAGAACACCAGGAAATGCTTGGTATGATTACTACTGTAATAGTGGGAAATTCTTCGACCTTTCACTATAACAACATGATGATTAACCCAAGAGGATATAGGTCTAAATATGAAATAATAAAAGAGGTCTCAACTAATACAGCAAGTGTCGAAAAACGATGAAATGCTCATTTAGTGCTCGCGGTATTATCATGGCTCCGCGAACACCGCCTCACTTGATTACAGTTATGATTATACGCATTACGATGGTCTGAGTTGCCTCATCAAGTTATTATTATTATCTGACGTAGGCATATGGCATCTGTCACTATTGTCGTGGTACAGTAGTAGTGCTGGTTAGGTCGCACTACTCTTGAGACCTGTGTTGTTTGTAATCATATAGGAGCACCGGCTCTACGTTCAACTTCCAAGTCCACGGATTTCCGCTTTGCTCTGGATGCAAACAAAAGTCCAGCCAGCACAGCAAACACACCTGTAACCACACCGAACATAAACATTTCATCAGCCATTGCACTGGAATATCATACGCTTAGAGATAAAGTTACTGCTATTCCCGACTTAGCCTGACCGAGTCTACCTGCTAAACTCGGCTCAATGATTCAACCGCTCGTCAGCCCATAATTATCCGATTGATCATAAAGACTTAAATTTTTCATAATTTTATCGAGTTATAAATTTGAAGCTCATCTGCCTGTTCATTACCGTACTTGCCTTGTTTCAAATGATATGGCCGTCTAACACATTCGTTTCGATCTACCAAAATGCTTTGGCTTCTGAAAGGCTACCTGTGCATCTTATATACTACTCTAACGGGGCAGGTGTTGATTTGAATGAGTTTAGTCAGAAGGATCTTTCAAGCTGGTATGCTGGTCACATGCTCATACCTTCGGTATATTATGGAAACGATGCCTTGGTACGGTAGTGACTATCGATAACGAATCTACAACCAGAGTTCAGGCTATCCCTGGACCCGGAGCCGGAAGCTCGAATACTCTAGAATATACGGCTAGATTCATTTGTGGAACTATAACGGCCGAAGATGGGCCCTTGAGACCTGGTCGCTATAATTCAGACATAAATATTTTTAATAGGCAAAATTTTCCGATATCGTTTTTCTGGAAAGCGACATTGAATGGTGATACTCGCGATCACAATTACAGAATTCAAAATCTCGACTCATCTAGGTCAACGAGTATAGATTGTAAACAGATTCTTGCCTCAATTCCCCAACTTGCAAATGTTTCGTCCGAGAGATATTTCGAAGGAGTATTAACAATAAGCGTTGATTTGGACCCATCAATACGCTCCGCAATCTCCTCTAGCAAGGGTGGGATTGCAGGCGTAATTTCAGGCTCCGAGGCGACTAGCGTTCTAAGTGTAGACGCGATATACACAGTTAATGCCTTAAAAGTCGCTAACAGAGAGATCATACTTCAACTAATTGAATATTCAATCAGTAATCAATCTAAAAAAATTCCTTCTGATGTGATATCAAAGGTTCTTAGCATGGCAATACCGATTCGGGTTAATGAGACTATGAACCCTGACAAACAAATACGAACTGCTCTTACGAGAGAGTTTTCATTGACACCTATAGAAGTCTGCCGGGCTAAATATTACGATTAGAGGACTGAGCCTAGGTGTTGGAGCACTAGATGATAATCATGCCCTTTCGCTCGAGCGAGTTAATCCTTATCAGCCACCTTCATGATTTCCGTTTAAAGCGCATTTATTTTGAAGAAAGACGGTAATTGGAATTTTGCTCGAATTTCACATAATATGAATGGGAAAGTCCCGTTGACAGTTTCATCGGTATCGGTGCTGGATATTCAACCGATAACGATTCATTAATTCGTTAGAAACGTGTCTTGCTGCGCAGTTAGTTGTTATTGAACGTCGCCACTTAATGTAATACCGGCTATACCATTATCTTTTAAAAGCATTATATGCTGAAATCACTTCCAATGCTTATCTTCTTTTTGATTTAATATAGTAAGTCTCTCCGGCCTTGATACTTTGAACGACGGCGTCTCTAGAGATCATTCCACGTTCGTATGGACAGTTAGTCGTCTTCAATTGTGTTGGACAGAACTCCAGTATAACGTAATATCGCGTCCAGCTGAGACTGAAATGAAAATGCTTTTTAGCTAATTCATTAATTACATCATATGAAGGTCTGTAAGATTTGCAAACGGACAAAATTCTTCTCCTTAAATTTCATTTTCTCAGTAGCCGTATGTAATGATTGTTATTTTTTAATCAAGGAAATCGGGGTAGCAGGGCTTGATGCTAAAATGACACATAGAGATACTAGAATGACCAAGGGTATTGACAAGGTTGTACCACAGGAGACCTCAGATTTTAAGGAAAAAAATAGATCAGATACTATGTGATGGATGTGTTTTGTTTCAATATATTAATATTTATTTCCTTACTCTGTTACGATACTCTAGATTGATCGATGCTGTCTAACTAACCTATTGATTCAGATCCGGAAATTAATATTTTCAAGTCTACTTATCGGCAGTGCGTCGAGTCTGCTACGAAGTGATCTAACTAATCTTTATGGCACGCGTACCTGAATTATGAAGGACGATTCATGATTAACTCTGCTTATTCCCACATCGGATGCAGAACTTGGCGTTGATCCCCAGGGAGGTTCCACATTCGATACAATATTTCAGCTCCGAACGATCGGAGGTTTTTTCTAAATTCCCACGACTTAAATTGTCGTTAGAGCTCGTGCTGACTGAATGACTTGGTTGCTGTTCCTGTGTTATCTTTGAAGTCGGCTGGCTTCCATACATATCTGTAACTGCCCCACTGGGCTTAAAAGAATCATCAACGTCGGGAATAATTTCAGTAAGTTTTTCATCGTCACTATCACTAATGTCTTCGATATATGACATTAGCCTGGGGCTCTTTTTTGAATCACTAGGGCTCGTAACTTGATCACCTAGCCACAAGGCAAATTTTTTAAGAGTCATCTCAGGGGTTGAAAATGTGAGCGAATGGGTAGACATGTACTCATCAGTGGCAGACCGCCCATTAAAGACTTTCATTACGTATCTTTATACAAGGTTATAATATTAATAGTTGCACTTCAGGAGTATGATAAATAATCCACAAATTTTTCGCTTCGTGGTTCCATCAAATCTACAAACTACTTATCAATCTTCTTAGGGGTGGCAATGATATATTCTTCACTGCTTCATCGGTGTCATATATCGATTCATCTATCTATTCAAGATTATCCGTCGCAGTTTCGTCGTGTAATATCTATCTACCATTCTTGCGTGGATAACTCAGACAACCGGTAAACAATCTGGAAGAATCAAGAAAGATTCCGATTCTATTGCCATTAAAATTTCTCATTTTGATTCATGTGTAACATTCACTTCTTTATCATTCAAATATGTATTACATTGAAAACGTATTGCAGGTCTAGTGACACCTCGTAGCGGATCTTCTAACTTGTAGCAACCTGTCTGGCCAATCTATGTTATTACTGGAATAATGATAGTACCCTGTTTAAGAACGTTATTAATAATGAGACTGTTCGATACCACGTACGTCGACTGCTGGATAGAGATATAGTTTGAAAAGTCGGTGTCTTCTCCTCAGGTTAAGGACAACACATTCCTCTTCTAATTTCAATAACGATTATAAAGTATGCCAATTCCCTCTAACTTACTGTATTCTGTATTCCAACTCTTTAAATATTCTTACATGCATCTCATTTATTCATTATATATTCAATGACGTCTTCTATATCCTCACTTAGGTAATATCGAACATTCTGAAGCATATTATTAAGATGATTTTAAATAAATGGTTACTAGGAAAATCATGTAGTAGTTCGTTTGTCTCATATTTCTCAGGATCTTTAAAATTCTACAGATTATAACAGGTTTCGCTAATTATTGCGAGCTTCCGCATTTGTTACAAAATTTCGCTCGGAAAGATAATACGTGGCCACACTTGGGACATTTTCGCATTGATGCTTGCTCTCTATTATTCCTATCTTGAACGGGCTTCTCCAACGTGATAGTAACCGGCTTGAATGTAGGTGCGGTTTCTTGATACGTAGCATTGCCATTCAAAGTGTTCGAACTTACACTTGAGAAAGACTGCTTCTTGGGACCAACATTCGAGTAGGATTCTGCGACTGGGGATGAGCCAGATAGGGAGCGCTTATTTTGTTCAAAAACTGATTTTAACTCCAAAATTATCTGGGTTGAGAGAAAATTGATGGATGACATAGTTTTTAAGTATTCGCCCAACTTAAATAGAAATTCCTTTTCGTTCATCTTACCCTTCTTATAAATTTGAGCGGAGTCAATTAGTGCCTCATAGTGCTCTTGTGTCTCGCCAATCATCTTTTTCAATTTGTCGGCTCGATGCCCAATATCTTCTTGCTCCTGATCACCTGATACCACTATACAATAAGTTGATTCGATCGGCTTAATAAAAGTTTGAACTACTACACTTTGCTGTGAGTACTGCTTAGTTTTCCGTATACCTTAGCGTTAGGATCGATAATTTTCCGTGAATATATATCGCATATGTGGTAGTTTCATGTCAACTACAAATATTTCTCGAATAATTAATTCTCCCTTTTAAAATGATCCATGAAACTGATTAACTCAAAGCTGAGGAGACATTAATCTCTTGAAACTGGTATAATGATACCGCTATCTGGTCATTAATGGACACAAGTCGGCAGATATGTCGAATTAGCCATATCTTATTGTTAGGCTTAAAGATCCGTAGAATGAGGTCCCTATTGCACATGGGTAGCGCATCGCTGCGCGACGCAGCGGCCGATCTAAAAAAATTAATAATTTGTTACTATACAGACTTATGACAATTAATAGATCATGATACAGTACTGATTAGACGCTGTATGCAAATTAAGAAGAATGAGAGATATATCTTATGGCCTGTTGGCATAATCCTCAAACTGTGTTTGCGGACTAATGATGAATTTAAAATCCACGATAATCTAGCTGGTCGCTCGTGCAATATTTAATTAGACAACACTGATCGAGTTTCATTTACGTAATATTTCCTAGCCCCTACAAAAACCTTGTAATAGCAAGTATTTACGTCCTCCACGGAAAATTTCCCACTTTTGTTGGCCGCTTTTGTTGTGCAGTTAAAATAGTTCTTGAGTGCAAGCGTCGGGACAGCAATTGAGTGAACTAATGTAATTAACGCAAGTACGCCCAAAACTGCAATCCAGGTCGATTTCCGTATTTCTATATTCATTGAAATTGACCTCTGCACAATATATTTATGGACTTGGTGTGTCTTTACAATTAGTAAGATATTTACAAATATGCAGATAATTTCTAATCGTTAAAAGTACTTACAATTTGACAACATCGTCATGACTTTCAACGAAAATTGAGAAATTATGCCAGAACTCTGGACCACTTGAATTTGAAGAACCCAAACACTCGAATTAATGGTGTTATGAATCAGATTTTGCGTGAGGTAAGTGTAGGTTCGGAGGGGATCAGCCATCATTGAAATCTAAGGCTTGCCTAGTCCAGCAGGTTTATCTTTTCCCTTATTGAGTGACCTTCTTAACCTATCAAATGACTTTTATATGCATTTACTCAACTTGTCATGAGATTTATTTCGGAGGGGTGGTCTAGATTGGTTAGGATACCTGCTTTACACGCAGGTGATCATGGGTTCAAATCCCATTCCCTCCATGCTGTTCATGGGTTTATACATAATATATTCAATGAAGCAGGCGTTTCCTCGAATGGCCATAACTTCAAGGGGTAATGATACTTACCGTTGGACCCACTACGGCTAGGACAACCGCCACTAGAACTATGAAGGTCGATACCGTGATCGCATCATCTACCTTCGAACTGACAATTGATTCTATAACTGCTGGTGCATTAGGATATTTTAATTCGATTCTTAAGAAGATCGCAAAGGCCAATCCACGGAATGCAGGACTGCTCTGCGAATTAATGATTGCTGAATACAATGAACGTAACCTTAAAATCCGCAGTAGGTTGACACATATCAAAATTATCTGCTTATTCAAGTATCGGGTTGAAGAGGTACCATTGCGCTCTATAGTCAAAAATGGCTGGAATATAAGGTCAGCAGAGTATAACGCCCGTATAGCGAGTCTTGAACCATTCAAACATTGTCCGGGGTGTTCAAGAGAGTTAAAGAAATTAGGGTTCTATGGGATCTTCTCTATTTTCTCCGCTGGATGAAGTTCATTCCATTGGGCATGGTCTGGCTTTGGATATCCTATATCCTGAACCCATTTACCGGTAATACGTACATGGTCACCTGCCTTGAGAGTAAGAAGAGTAGGAAAATGTGATCTTGATTCTACCCCATTGCAATAGTTACCCCATTGTTGATTATAGCTCAGTACTCGGTTTATTCCAGCAGATAACTTCTACAACCATTTCATCACCACTCTGTAGATTTAAAAGGTCCTGAAGTTTGGGATCGGGTATAACGTTGAAATGTACATCTCCATCTTCATCATAATCTTTAGGAATTATAGCAGCCTTCATTTTCCAGTCAAGAACAACACATTGAGGTGTATGTTCTACAAACCTATTCTTTGTAGGATCACCGTGTATATCATGACCATACGTATGTGCCCACAGATAATTCAGGCCTGGGGCAGTTCCCTGGTTGTATAGCACATACGTTTTGAGATAGCTCTAAAAGGAGTAACTCCAACTAAACCAATTAAAAAGATGCTACTTATAATAGAGATCAAAAAAATTCTTACCATCGACTTTACTGTAAAAATGTGTGGAATTTAACCATTATGCTCTGTTAAGTTTAAAAAGTCGATTGAAGGTCTAAAACTTGTTATAGAAAATCGCGCTTGTTTCGTAACCGTGAAAAGATATCATTTTAGCAGTGCATAAAGGGGAGGATAAACAATACCAGTTAAAAGGATGTAATATTGCATCCTTATCGCTATCGATTCACACATAGCCTAACGTTACCAGTAAGAGACCAACGCTACCACTAGAACCAACTAAGCAGGCTAAAAAATGGGTAAGAGCCTTTTATTTTACGCTAATATGGTTTACTGTGGCATAGTGGCTCATGCTTCTTGTCAAGAGTGGATCTAGGCAGATACTCCCCTCAACTGTTCTTTCATCCTTATTTATCGGACTGGTATTAGGATCAGTACTATTACAATAGTTAATTGAAAATGTCATGAAGTCGTTGCAAAACGTTCTATATACTTCAGTAGACATTCCCCTTATGTTGCTTTCTGCGTCTGAGTTTGTCGTGTTAGTGTCCGAACACGCAGTTATTGTATTTCCAACGGTCTCAAAGAGCGAAACTTGAGCTAAATCAGGTCTTACGTGGGATACCATCATGTAACCAGCCAACAACCCAGAGCCCCTATACTTGTATTTCTTTGCGTCGACGAACGCAGTCAAACCTATTAACCATGACAGGAGCAAGCTCGAAACGAGTAGGACAGCAACAGCAACCACGTAAACGGTTAACGATAGTCTCATGACAATACCACCTAGTCGCATGTTTTAAACTTGCCTCGATGAAGTCCTTTTCATCGCATAGTATAGATCTGTACTCTCCACTGAAATATGCCGCCATGAGCGTTTATTATTGAGATAGCCTTACGCATTGCATGACCTTGAAGGAATCCCACAACTCCACGGTTCAATCTATCATTACGGGACCTTCGCGCCCGCTGGTGCATCATATCCCGTATAAAATCCCCTGGTGTAACTTGTCGTATGATGTCCCTGAATCATTCTCGGTAATCCATGCACAGATGCGCGATATCCTGCTAACCATCCATCAGTAAACGTTATGTATTTCGGTTTTATTCCTAAGAGCCGCCCAGCGTCGAAGCCTATCGAATAATTCCATGCCTGTCCTACATTGACCGGACTCTTATGATGTAATTCTGTGTACACGACCCGCTCCATAGTAAACATCTTTGCATCAGTAGGCTTGAATCCACGGCTGGACTTAACCACTAATCATGTCTGGTTATGCATTTACTCATAGCTGGGGTGTTTACCATCGGCTTTTCGTGTTTTAGCCACCATAATCCAGCAATCACGTCGCTATAGACACCTGATAGTAGGTTCTTATATGTCTCAAAGCGGTCAATTTGTGTACCAACCCATATGCCGTCGAAGTCGACTTGGCCAGAGGTGTACACTGTTTCATTTGTCTTGGGCATTATAAAGTAGTTGGTATCCACAGTGCCATTTTTGCCGATCGGAATATCTCTTACAGGATGACATAGTATAGGTCTTCTGGCATCGGCACTTGAGCCTTGAGCTGGGGGAGAGCCGGGAGACATACCACTAAGTAGTCTGAGGCTGCAAGTAAGTTACCTGTGGCGGCGTCTCTCCATTGTACTTGTTCAGTGTAGGTAGGAGGAGGATTCTTCACCATTTGAGAAATGTTCGTACCGGGGTGCATATTTGTCCCGACTAGCACTCGGTGCGGCCAACCTGCTACATATCCAGGAATAGCAACCATAGGTTCAAATCGCATTTCCTCAATACTAATCTTATCTTCGTATTTCGGTTAGTGAATGTCAGGACCTATGGATTAACCAGTGAGAGGATCACAAATTGAATTAAATGCACCAAGAATATCAAAAAATGCTAATGGTCTTCTCTGAAGACCGACTCGCGTTGGCATGACAAACTCATTCACAAATATTCCTACTTGTCGCTGTTCTCCACATTACGATAATTTGGTATCTTATGAATGCAAGCCCCGTTAGTCTACGGTCAGTTTTACCTAACCAACCTCGCTTTTAAAGACACTGAACGCAGGTAGACAAATTACAATGCCTAGATATCCTGGCCCCATCGAGTCGAAGCATAGATACGAGTATACGATAAAAGAATCGGTCAATGCGGTTTTCCAGAGATCCTTTATACATAAGAAAAAACAGGAAAAAGATTATAGCATTTACTTCCTTAAATCAAATATAACTAATACTCATAATAGAAAATGAACTAGTACGATTCGATATAATCATTCCCAATCTTTTAGGAAGAGTATTATTAGTGATGTACTTTTAAGCATGTTCCTTTCTGTTTTCGTCGTCTTGCTGATCTTCTTGCTATCAATGCAATATATAACTGAAGATGCAAACGCGGAGCCCTGCAACACTCATATGGTTAGTATTAACGGAATTAACAGCGCGAATGTAGGGACTAATGGTGATTTTTCATGCAATTATTCTCAAGGTCAGACCTTTTTTGGCACAAATGGTGCCAATTTTGCAGTAGCACATTCAGGAATCAATGATGTAGGCAATGGCATGCATATGGATATATCATTCATATCAGCTAACTATCAAGACTCAAACGCATATGGCAACCAGAATCACCAAACTAGGGATAAGAAGACTACTGATACGCCTCTTACTTTACCATTTCCATAAGTATATGTTTATCTTAATCTTGTATATGCGAATCTAAAGACGAAATGACTCTAACTTTCCACTTTATTATTGGTAATGCCTTTTATTGGAATTCTAGATTTGCAATATGAATGGCTATGGAATAGATTTATGCGAATTCGTCTCAGATTAAGATTTTAGAAAACGGTTGTCCAAGTTTCAACAAGTTTACGAAAATGTGATGCCAACTAGCGATATGGTAATGACATTATAAGAGGCTTGAGAACATTTAGTGCATCTTGCATAGGAGAGTTTGTAGAATAAATGACCAAAGCTGTTGGACCGTTGATATCTTTTTGAACTGTTTTACTCACGAAATCATATGTTGAGAGAACACGAAATTTCCCAGCAGTCAAATCTGCCTCGTATTTGCCTAGCAGAGGTGTCGGAACAAATATGCCGCCAATAACCAGATTATTTGTACTAGCCTTTGGTGTGTTTGTCACAGTTATGGTTCCAGTCATGTTACCATATTTCGGATCAGTCACCCTATAATCTCCTATCGGTAGGACCCTGATATCTGAGCTGCCTGGATGTTTTACGGGTACAGTTTGCCACATAATCTTACCTGATTTCGCATCCTTTACTATCTCCACATGGACGTGATTAGGATCACCATGTACGTATGCGATGGATGTTCCGGAGGGAATTGTTAGATTACTGGGTATAAAGTGAGCATTCTTCAAACTCATTGTTTTCTGCTCAGAAATCGAATGGTGCGCTTCATCAGGTATGTAGATAATAAAACCACTTGCAGAAGAAGGAATCGACATGCTTCCTGTATCAAAAACAGACCTCGCTGTTGGTACAATACCTGTATTTTTATCTGTTTTAGTGAGAGCTGTACCTGAGACATCATATAGCTTAGCAACATGTAATGTGGTTGCTTTCCGTGTCGGTGCGCTTAAGGCGTGCGCATAGTGTGAAAATAGAGCTAATGTATAGAATAAAGGCAGGGTCATCGTTACTACCAATAAGATTACTAGACTGCTAACGCAGACCACATTCCATTTCATGATCTTGGAAAACAACATGCTAATTTTGATACGACTATTCGTAGCATTAATAAAGATTGCTGAACGTAGTTCGTTTCAATTCTGTTGTTCAATTAATATAGCCTATCCAGACTCTCTTAAGCATTTAAAGGGTTCAGATGATACTATTTTTAATACATGAACTTCAAATTGTATGAAAATATTACCCTCGGAAGGTTGAGAACAAATTAACTGATCCACAGGACCTAAATGAATCGAACCTCATGTTGGGTTCAATATTGATCTCTGGAGAAGCAACGACTTGTGAACATGCTAGTCTTATGTTAATGCTTGAATTCTCTTGATATTAAACCATTAAGCGGGGGACGCAGTTCTTTAGTATCGTTTCCTGCAATTCATATGCGTAAGTAAATATATGGAGGTTGGTCTACTGTAGATACCGGTCATAAATTAAATGGCATACGAAAATGTCATACTCGTTTTGGTGGCTGTAGGACTTATTCTGTTTGGCTCTAGGAAGCTACCTGAACTATTCAAGTCGCTAGGAAGAGCGCAAGTTGAATATGAAAAAGCAAAAATAGAATCCAAGAATGAACTTACCAGGATTCAACGAACCCTGACGCCGTCAGATCAAAATATTGATAATAAATGTAGTTTAACTAGAGAAAAGCTGGAAGAAATGGCTTCAAAGCTAGGCATGGATAAAAACGTGAGTATTACTGATGAGGAGTTAAAAGAAAAAATACTAGAAAGGATTAGGCAAGATTCCTAAAAAGATCATAACTGCTAATTACCCAAGAGATCTAATATATATGACTATTTTTAGGCCTCGAAAAAATACTTTTGTGATAATATATGAGAAATGGACTGGTAATAGGATGTACTAGTAAAGAGAATCGAAAATCCCGCCCAGAATGCCGATTGACTACTATCACTAGATAAAGATACACAAGTGGGCGCCTCGTACCTTATTATGCCTAATAAATAGTCATTCTCTTGGAGCCAGTCAAAAAAAGAGTGGATAACAAATTCCTGGTCCGATGTCGATTATGATCCGTTTGCATTCACATGAAATATCTCATTTACATCTGCGAATGATATATCCGGTGTCGGGCCGCCTCCAATAACGTAGATGTTGTTTCCCATAGCGACAGCTGCTAGGCCATGACGTGCCGTAGGCATTGGAGGTTCTTCAGTCCATTTGTTTGCCTGTGGATTGTACTTCTCATTGTTGTTAAACGTGCTATCTGGGCCTTCACCACCAAAAACATAGATATTCCCATTAACTGTTGAAGCGGCTATGCCCCCACGTTTTGTCGACATGGCAGCCAATTCAGCCCAAGAATTCGTCTTGGGATCATATACTTCATTGTTGTTTAAATTTGAAGATTTGCCTGTAGGTCTGCCTCCGATAGCATACAATTTCCCGTCTACTAACGACGAAGCAAGATGTTGCCTTGCAGTAGGCATCGGAGCCTTTTCTGTCCAAATATCATTTATGGGATCATAAGCTTCATTTGTGCTCAAGGGCTTGCCAGAGGTTCCTCCTACGGCATAAAGAATACCATCAATGAATTGAGCAGTTAACGCTCGCCCTAGCTGTAGGCATAGCTTTACCCTCAAGCCACTTATCTTGTGAAGGGTCGTAAACAAACAATTTGTTTGACGGTATCTTGTTATCTAGAAATCCCCCGACTACGTAGATTTTATTGTTGTAAGCATCTGCTGCAGCATGATTAAGATTTACTGGCAGTGGAGAGGCGTTTGACCATGTATCAGTCTTCGTATCATATACTTCTACAGTGTTCTTATTTCTTTTTCCAGTTTCTCCATATCCAGCGATTATATAGATCTTGTCTCCTACGGCAGTATAAGCAGACTCCATCTTAGGAACTGGATTTGCCTTGCCGGTTACCCATGATGTCCCCCCAGGTAATGTCGTTGTAGGTGACTGCGCATACACAGATAACTCTATTGAAAAATGTGTGCTGACAGTGAAGGCAATGAGTATACCAATCAGTACTATCGAATTCAGATATCTCGATTTGCTAAGAATGGACAAGCGAAATATGATAGCTTTCCACATGTAGACTATAGAATTATTTGGTATAATGCAATAAGTTCTCATTATTATGTCAAGCATGAACGTATACCGCTTTTAAGCCTTCTAGTTCAAATGCAGAAAGGTAGGAACGTAGTACAACCTCAGTTGTAGGTGCTTTCTGACATGACTATTTAGTCCAAGGGATAAATACGCCTAGCATGGGTTTTAACTGATATATGAGATCAAGCCCGTTCTTGTAAGTATTCCAACACGATATTAAGCAAAGGCGCGTCTTCTATTAATGAGAACCGACCGCGAATTTAAACTATGTTTGATTTTTTGCTGCGGTAAACCATTCTTCGATGTTAGATTCTCTAAACTATAATTACATTTATCTCGAAGATTCTGTCGATCTACATAAATATGACGAGCATGACGAAGAGCTATCCTTGACGTACAGGAATGTGGATGTAGAAAAAATAGCAAAAAAGACTTGTGTAATGGCATTATCTATGGTGACGATACTATTGGCCGGCGTACTAGTTCTCAACACAAATCAAGTACGGTCCAATCAAGATCAGTTTGCACATGCGGTTGTTGAAAAACGAGACATTTCAAGAGCAATAACACAGGTCGCACCATCTACACCTCTGGCTGAATCATCACGTCAGGCCACAACCATGGCTAGCCCAGGCGATCAAAACACATTTACCATAAATTTGAGAATACGAGGAATAGATTATTCCGACAAGATGGCTCAGGTATGGGTCACAGTAAAGAATCAAACTGTGGCTTACAACATCGATCCGATAGCTCTGCTTGATCCGCAGGATGACGGTGACGGCATTATTCATGTACCAGTCACTTTTCCACAAGGCGTTGTACATCCTGGGGATGAGTACACAGCATGCATAAAGATTGTGGTCCACTCTGACAATCTGGGAGATACTTTTTCTTGCCAAAAGGGAATAGTCGGCTCAACGTCACCAGCGCAGCCTATGTCACAGGCATTCACTAATAATACAGCGAATCGCTCAAATCAAACCCAGGTGCAGCCATATACAGTTAACCTGTTCCTGTAATTTATTGCCAGTTTTGCAAACCTTCAAAAATTGACTAAATTACTGCTTGACATATCTAGTAGATATATGAGACGCACTATGACATTATTCTTATATGACCCGTGCTCTATAGATATACAAATTATGCATTTCTTGTCAAAACGCAGGTCGCTTTGAAGGACTCATTGGAATTCAAAGGATCTCTATTTGAATTTGGAAGAGGATCTTATTAGAACCGTAATGATTTCCTACTCGATGAGAACACGATCGGAAGCTGCTATTCATCTACCTATTGTATAAACTGAAAAATAGTTAACACATTTGAATGGCTATCCTAATGTCACAAATAGGATACATATGTACGCCCCTAGACCAGATATTACCTGGCATCTGAAGGATGGTTACTTCCGCTAATGATAAATGAAAATCTAGAGATACTGAATTTATATGATATCTAATACAACATGCAGGCTCAGCTCGACGAACAAGATAGCGGAGATTCCATCAAATCACTTATCACCTAGTCAAGATAAGCATAATCGAATTAGTTTTCACTCTCAGTTGGATATGAAAGAACGATGAATTGCAGTATTAAGACGAGTTCACCACTGAAATCCACTTACTCTTTTCCTTAGGTCTTTTTGCAGCGGATTGAGATCCCAACAAATATCAGTTTCAGTTAGATAACGCAGTCTACCAAACTATGGTAACGAATTACTTTCTCCCAATTAATATACTCTATGCTTATCTCTGTTGTACTCTTCATCAGTTTATTTCTCGCAAGTACTAGTAATGATTTTGCTCTCATTTGGGATTAAATCTTTGATTTAAATATTTGACTTTGTAAATTAGGCCTTTCGTTTGCAATGCTATTTACCTCAATATCTGGAGAAGAGTCGCTGTGGATACTAATAGTTTAGTATTTAACACGAAGTTCAATCTATATCAATAGGGAGATGGTTGCAAATCATTATTTGACTAGATTCTTGTGTAAGAATATAGTCCAGCTGGTATGTCATCCATGACTGGTATATCTATAAATCGGCAATTCCGCACAAACGAAACCTAGGATGACCTCGCCACCATTGTATTCCTGAACATTTGTTTTAGGTAGCAAGTTATTGTCGAGACATCCTTGAGTGTTAATAATTAGATATCTATCATCTACTGCCGTTATATTACCGACAGGTTTCATGTCCTTGGTTCGTACATTCTTATGGATAACATTGTTCCAGTCTCTCACTGGTGACTAAATCATTTCCTGTAGATATATTTTTGATAACATCATATCAATCTTAGTCAGGCTTGACTTAACCACACGGGTACGGTCCTAAAATAAATCAGTTGATACAAAAGAATACTAAGTCTATCAAGACCGAAGTTCCCTTATCAAGACTGAATGTTGCGATTCACAATATTAAGGTGGAATTATAGATTGAGTATGTCAAACCATCCTAAATATTCAGATCCAAACCTATGCTATCTGTTATAACCTATTAACATAAGTCGAAGATGACTTATCGAGCTTAGTAGAATATGAAATTCCAGAATTCTCCGTTTCATTTTAAAAAAAGCTAACTAAGATTCCTCAATTGGATTTGCGTTTAACTATCATCTTTGCTTAACCTATGGTAAGGAGTTACTTAAATCTAATAAACTATGTTTTTGACTTGTAGACGAACAAAAAGATGCAAGAGCGCAATAGGATAATAGCTTTCGTTGGATTGTCAATGGCTTTCGCATTAGCATTGATTCCTTACGTCATGCATGACTATCAAGTGAAATCAAAAACAGTTAGTATAAACTGTGCAAACAATCAGCCATGCCAGAAAACCGTGTGCGAGACTAACAAAGCATGCAGTACATCACTAGGAGAGACTTACGAAAGTGGATTAAGAGATGATGCAAATTCCACTACCTTAGAACATCAGTCTGAAAAATAACAACTTCTCGCACATTAATTTCTTTAAGCTTCGCTCTTCGCGCAGTATTGTATTATAGCAACCAATATCAAATACTGATATCAAACTTTCAAGTGCTCTAGCGTAGGAGCAAATTTAGAGGCATTGAATTAGATAGAGATGCTATTAAGATTTCAAATGGATGCAGAGTTCGAGCTCAATAGAAGTCTAATGAATATTGTATTGGTCCTAACTATGGGACACTTCAATTCGCGTCATATTAAGATCTGGCCACTTAAATCTTATTCGGGTGATGTTTGTTTGGTCAAATTTTGGTTCGACGGTCAGTCATATCAAAAAACGCTAGAGATATGTGTGCTGGGGGATAGGGAGATAGACTTGGAGGGCTCTCGGAGTCAGAACGTTTCAAGGGAGAATAATCATTTCAGCTATTTTCGTATCTCCCTGACAAACAGTTTCTCTTTGGGATTTCAGAGTACGAAGAGTCTTAGAATATCGATTCATTTGGAAAATAACTTGTCAGTAGGCTAAAATACTTATAATAACCTAACATCGATGTATTGTTCCGTCGGGGTAAAAAGCTTGATTGGAGTCTAGAATATGAAGACTCTGTTTACAAGGTCTATGACTCGGCTAAGCGTCTTGCTGGCTATTTCTTTCCTAACTATGGGAAGCTGGACCGGTATTACGAAAATGGAAACGAGGACAATATGCATCTGGAAGAAGAATTAGATGAAAATAGGGCTATTGAATTGATGAATAAAAGACATCGTAAGGTTCAAGGTGGGAACCTGATGCTTCCTATGCTCAAGCTTAACCTACTTGACAACCAGGATGGGATGGCGATAGATGATGTTGTTGATTCGTTGGACACAAATATCAGAGCTGCAGGCAACTGGAAGAATTGGCTACTGCAGAATAGCAATGCTTTAGGAATCGTGGGTAGTTTAGTATATACCGCAAGAGAGGATAGAAATATGCTTTCTATACTCTTGGGTATCAAAAATGAGGTGATTTTGGGAGAAAAGGAAGTGGTGGAATCCCTGGTTCCATTACTAAACAAATTACATGAAGATGGTCTACTCTGATTAGAAAGTCGTATTTCTGTTAGTTTATTGGCTTGATCCTACTAAAACTACGAAGCGAGGAAAATTTAAAGGAATCTAAAAATCCTCCTGGCGGAGGAGCTTGAAGAGTGAAGCAAATTTGGCAGCTTTAACGGGAAAGGATATTATGATACTAGGCCGGCTGGAGAGGAATTGTAAACTATGAAGAAGGTGACCTGCTCGGCAAATTTAACTCGAGCATGATTATGGCCATGGTTGAATCCATATGATCGTGAATGAAGATTTGTTTTATGCTCGACGACCATTAGATTTAAAATGTGGTCTTTAGTTGTAATTTTATTACATATTACTAAGCTGCTAAATATATTAATGATTAAATATCATCAAGGGTGTATCATTATTGATCGTAATGGCTGGGAAATCTCTTGCTAATTGACATCGTATCTCTGCCACCTATCCTAGGATGGCATGCGATGGCATTAACATGTGCCCAGCCTGGGCTAATTCAAACTTTGCCTACGCCTAAGAATTCAGAAATTATCAAAACAGATGGTTTGGTCACCCTGTGCGCTAACCGTACTGGTTTGCTAGACGAGTTTATTGGTTATTCCAGAGTCATGTCTGGGACCAGTCGAACCAAAAAGGATTATTCGGATTATAAATTAAATGACTCTTACGAATCGCTTCTTGACAGGGGAACAACTAAATCTAATTCTGATCATGCTATGGAAGTCAAAAGTTTTACTAAATCCGACTTGTCTAGTCTGCAATCAGGATCAGAATTGTTAAAGAGAATCCTTATCGTAGACGACGACCGAGATATCGTTTTTACACTTAAATCAATACTAGAAGGATATTACACCAGATTCGAAGTATTTTCGTACGCCGATCCTATCGAAGCTCTTTCAACCTTTAAGGCGCAATTTTATGACTTGGCATTGATCGATATCAATATGCCATTGATGAATGGATTTCAGTTGTGTGAGAAACTAATAGAATTGGATGCGAACGTTAGAGTCTGCTTCATGTCTGGTGGCGAGATGAACCAAGATGCTGTACGAGAAATATACCCAAAGATTAGTCTCGGATGCTTCATAAGAAAACCCGTTGGAGCAAATGATCTGATTGAAAAAATAATTTCGGAACTCGACTAGGTTAACCGCCTGTGAGTTTGTCGGGCTTGTTTATGAATCAAAGAGCCATACAGAACAGGTACGAATAGAGAATATATAAGAAGCAGCAAAGGATTACAGATTTAGACCCTGCTTCGACGTAACTATATGTTTCTACTTAATTTAGATTAAAAGAGAGGATATTCTTTACCTTTCGCACAAGAGTTTTATTCTCAACAGGGATCTTTATGAAGCAATCTTCTGTTATTATCTCCGGGAATGATGCAGCTTTTTTAAACTGATCGTAATTGATTTCTCCCGCTGTTAGAAAGCATACTTTCACGTTCTTATCTAAGCGTTTGATCCTTTCATACAGTTCAAAGCCATCCATTTTTGGTAATAATATATCAATAATTAGTAAGTCGTAGCTACCCCTTTCAAATTTCATTATGGCAGCAACTGGATCGGTGAATGCATCAACATTGTATCCCTCACTGCACAACACCATCGCAAATAAGAGGTTAATATCATCTTCGTCGTCCACAATCATAATATTCTGTCGTTTAGGAGAATTGGTATCCTCAATCTTCATTTTTTTTGATTTTCATACTCACCTCTTATTTCTGTTCCAAATGATAAAGCAGAAGTCTGCTGTCGTACTAATGGAATTTTCACATTAGTTTTGTCATGATTCTCAGGTGATATGGATCGATATTGAGCTAATGCACGGCATGATGGGATGTCCATCACGGTATGACCAAACCGGTAAAGTTGCGAAAGGATATAAGACTTGGATGTTCTATCCATGAGTTAGAATGGTTGGGAGTCCTTTTAGTAGCTTAGTAAACAGAACGTATTACTACTCAACACAGATGTTACACCAAACTATCCAAATTTAGCTAGAATTCCAATTATTTTGAGCTTCCTATATTCCCCAGCTTACCTTGTGTGTGGGTGTTACTATCACAAATGGCGCCTCGCCTTCCCTCCATGGTTCCCGCCTTACCCACTCAAATTTTTGATAAAATTTATTGTACCATCTAACGAATTCGTATCCTCTCTCCACTATGATTGCGATTCCTTCTATGACGACAGCTCTATTACTTGTTGATGAATCGTAAACATCCACTACAAGTGCTACTTTCTTATTTTTGCGAATACTTCTGTACTTCCTAGTGTTATAATCTGTGGCAAAAACTAATTTTCCGTCTTCATAAACGTAGGAAACCGGCGTGACATGAGGCGTATCATTCCTAGATGTCGCTACTCTACAAGCCTCATTGCTTAACAGAAAGTTTACTTCCGTTTCAGTGAAATTAACAGCCGAACCACGTTTATTAATCCTAGGCTTATTATGGATCTCAGTCATACTTTACCGAACTTATAAAAATTATATTATTACTATGTTTTGGTTATTGTAAGAATAATCCATTGCAACGATTCGTTGCACGAGCATGTTCAGTTAGTTCACGCTAATTCTCATTCATTGACATAATGCCTGGTAGATTTTCGGGAACGAGATATCATACCTGTAACTAGTATTCATATGACCATCATCAAATTCTTCATAATAGTGATTAATTTTCATCTTTTCGAGTTTCGAATGCAATATTCTTGCACCCCAGAGCAAATTAAACTCATCATCTCGTCCACAATCTATATAGATGCATTTGAGTTTTTTTAAGTTTACACTATATTTGTCAATTAGCCTGACTGGATCCCATGAGAGCCAGCGATCCCAAACCTTTTCGGATATCTCTCCCGTGTGGTAATTAAATGGGAGTTCGATTCCAAAATCTTTTGATTTGGTATCGGGAGAGTAATGGGCTGCCATTGCGAAGACATTCAATGCAGGACCATCGGCTTGCTGGCGTTTATTTTGTTTTCTCCAAAATTTTTCCAGCCACTCTTTAGGGCTACCTGCTTTTCTAAATGAATCTAGAGCTTTTGGAAAATCTGGAAGATAACAATATTCAAAAGCTGCATCACCAGAGTGGTCAGCTAATCCAGAAAATACCGTTGGATTCCGCATAGCAAGTACAATTGATCCGTACCCACCAGACGATTTTCCCCAAACCGCACGTGATGATATATTATATTCGTTATCAATAAATGGAACTATCTCTTTAGTGATATAGTCTTCGTATCTACCAGTTGCTGTTGAGTTGATATATTGATTTCCGCCAAGTTTCGTAAAGCAATCCACCAACACCAACAAGAGCGGACCGCATTTGTTGGATGAAATAAGGCGATTCATCTTGTTTTCTATGTTCTCGCTTAGTGGATCGACATTTAGTAACGTCCTGCCCTGTCCTCCAAATCCTGCCAACCCAAATGCAGCAATATAGCCTTTTGAATTGCTTCGTTTATATCCAGGCGGAACGTACACAATAATATCCCGTTCAAATGGATCACCCAGCGGATTGGATTTAAGGATCTTGCTCTGAAATCTATGAGTGATCACGATTCCTTTCTGCATGCAAGGTCTACTACGGCTTCGTCTTTGTAAATTTATCTACCGAATTCGTAATCTCAGACTTGAGTAAGAATATCCGAATGTTCAAATAACAGCGAAAATAATTGATGCTGAAGCGAATTATGCCTGTCAATGGATATTTTAATGCAATGGATTGGTCGTGAACACCGTAGTATTCCTGTACAACATCAAGAAAATTGATCTTCGACTAAAAACAAGAGTTTAAATCGTCATTTATACAACATGTACAGAGTCAGCATAATTTGGCAGTTATTGAACCTTCTACAGCAATTTTTGCTATTATCGTACTGATTATTTGTGCAGTTGTATTGCGCACAATATACCAGCGCAGAAGGATGAGGATTCCGACTCGAGAATCACCCTACAGTTCTACAAATTTTGTTCGCTCAACCGGATTACACCAGATAGCACAGAACAAACTTAAAATTCTAGCGAGCCGTAGTCACGTTAATCCTTGTCGTGATTATTCTGAGCGAATCTGTAGTCATCGTTCAGGCTGGGCATAGGGGCATTGTTCTTAATTTAGGTGCAGTAGAGAAAAGAGTCTTAGGTGAAGGCATTCACTTTATAGTTCCCTTTGCTGAACAGGTGGTACAATTAGAAGTACGTACGTTGAAATACCAAGCAGAAGCATCAGCAGCATCGAATGATTTACAACAGGTACAAACGGTCATAGCATTAAATTATCACGTCAATCCAAGCGATGCAAATGTTATATATCAACAATTAGGGTCGGACTATGCAGACAGGATAATAGCTCCAACAATTCAGGAAGCAGTTAAGGCTAGTGTTGCAAAATTTGATGCCGAAGAACTCATTACAAAACGGGAAATTGCTAAAGGAGTAATTGCTGACGCAATCAGGAATACCCTATCTGCGAGGAACTTAATAGTTGAAACGGTTTTTATCACTGACTTCCAGTTTTCAGAAGCATTCGCTAATCAAATCGAGTCGAAGGTAGTCGCATTCCAGAAATACCTAACTGAGCAGAATAACCTCAAAGGTATAACTGTCATTGCAAATCAGACAGTTGTACAGGCTCAGGCACAAGCTAGGGCAAATGTAGCCAAAGCAGGCGGAGAATCGCAAGCAATCAAGATTATCACACAGCAGCTACGACAAAGCCCGCAGTATTTACAATGGCAGGCTATTAACAAATGGAACGGGCAGATGCCATATTCTCTAGGTGGTAGCGGACTGCCATTCTTTCAGAACCCGGTACAAAATCGTTCAGGACAAACAATTGCATCTGCGCCTGAAGCTACTCTCACATCCGGTCAAGAAGCGCAAGCCATTCCTGTTGGAAATCACACACACAAATTGCCTTAAGAGTTATGTAAATAACGCAATAAGTTCATTATGTAAAGTATTTCTGGTCATTTTGTTATGAGTTTGGTTGTAATTATCTGTCCAATCATTCACGGCTTTTCCGATGTCTGATTCTTTTGTAAATGTAGAATTGTTAATTGCCTGTCTCTGCATCCACATCCATCTTACTTCTATCAGATTAAGCTCAGGAGATCTGACCGGTAGAAACACTAATGATATTCTTGGATGATAGCTTTTGAGTCTATCTATTACCTTCTTTGATCTATGTATAGATGCGTTATCAAGTACCTATGAATATATTTTTAATATTAGAGTCATGGTAGAAGAGTAATTCTACTCTTTCTATAAAATCCATGAATTGTTTACTTTTCTTGTTCTTATAACAATGTGTAATCATTCTATCATTTGTGTGATCATAAACACCAAACACGTTCAGAATTCCTTTAATCTTTTGCGCACGTTCTATCTTTGCTTGCGTAGAACACCAAGAAGTACCGCCATACGTCTTGGCAGCAATCGGTCCTTTTTCATCCTGAAATAATAACACTGAATCTATAGGAGTGTTATTTCGTAGTTCATCTATACACTTTTTTTAAATCATACTCTGGATCTCTACTCTTACCTATCAGAACAGTCTTTGAATGCCTCCATTCTATACCATGTTTCAAAAGTATACTTCTAATCTCTGTATGGCTTATCGTATCTATTAGTTTCATTTCATTCATAATAAAGCCTGCAAGAACACGTAATGACCAGGTAGAGAATTTTAGATTATACCTTTTTCGATATGTACAAGCGATGTCAACAATCTGTTGCTCTATATCATCCGTAATCTTTTGAGGAGTATGTGTATGTTTCCTAGATATAATACCATCTAAGCCGTAGTCATTAAATCTGTGTATCCATTTACGTATGTTATTGTCATGATGATTCGTTATTCTTCGGATCTCAGGTACGTTATATCCCTCATGTTTAAGCAGGATTATCTTGTCACTCTATACGCAGATTCTCCATCGTGGTCAAGCAACCAATGAAGGTCGTTTCTTTCCTTCAATGATATATCCTTGAGGTACGTATCTCTCATAATACAATGAATAAACTGCTTAGCTAAAGCTGTAGTCATAAAATTAGTTTGTCATAATAATCATATTCACTTTACAAAGTAATTACTAATGATATAACAATGCTTCTTAAGCATTCGTCGAAGCGTTAGATGTAATTTTAATACTAGCAGAATGAAAGTATTCACTGACATGGTACGCCCGGACATAAATATCGTTCTTAGGATCAATTCATTATTGTTGACATGTTAGATGAGATAAATAGCTCTGGTCATAGGCGTGAAAGCAAATACATGTTTGAGTGATACGATCTGCTTAATCAGGTATATTTCTCCCACCAGACCTCAATCCTTCAGTTTGGGATGCAAACCAAATTTGTGCTTGTAGTGCACCAACAATAGCATTATCAAAAGATGCAAATCGTGTTCGCAGGAGAATATCAAAATGCAGAAATTTAATGATCATTTCTAAACCACATGAAATTTTCATGATTCCAGAATATTTATCTTTTCTTGGCTCGTTGCAAGACCACAACAAAAATGTAGCACCGGACGGCCATCTTTTCCTATTATCTTTGATGCTCATAATTCCGAACCGATCAAGTTGAATTCCAGATCATTTCTCTCCATAATTATTGAAACTTCGAAACTTGTACAGACGCGTCTTGGCTTACATGCGATACCACTAATTTGCGTTGAAAAGTCATCTCCGTTGGCAATTTAGTATGAAATGGCTGGAAGAATCCTTCGTATCCATTAATAATAAATTAATCATGTAAGTTTGAGTATCATTATTTATGACAATTCCCAATGTCAGTAAAACGGTCAGGGTCTGTACATATGCCTGAACAAACGGTTTCTTGTAGAATGTGTGGCAAGAATATTTTAGATTTGGGGGAAATATTCAAGAGGAAAATCAACGGCAAATCCCTTGAATTTGATTCTCTTGACTGTGCAGACATCTACGAGCGCTTACAGAGCGTCTACGGGAATTCTATTGAAATATGATTCCTCCAAATCCCGAGCCTACCAAAAAATATTTGCCATTAAATGGGATAATAATAAAGAAGAATCCATAAATTGTAAGTTAACAATTAGCATATGTGAATGATACAAACTCTGCATTGAGAAGATCCCCAAAAAAAAATCTGCAGGTACAAGCAACCAAAGCATGTTTTATAGTTCCGGAATATATAAATAGAAGAATCTCAGAGCGAGGATCTGAAGACCAGAAACATAAAGCCTGGCAAAATCTAATAATCACAGAACAACTGAGGGGACGCCGGAGTATTGCTGGCTCCATGGCATCATTATTCGTTAGGTCAGATAGATTGCATAGAACTATCTTTGATGCCCATAATTCCGAATCTCTTCCGGGAAAACTTGTCAGAGGTGAAGGAGGGAGACCTACGGGGGGACGCCCTGTTACTGAGGCATATGATTACTCAGGAGATACCTATAATTTCTACAAAGTGGTATTTGACCGAAACTCTGTTGACAGTAATGGAATGAAACTGGATTCAACTGTGCACTTTGGCGAAGAGTATAATAATGCGTTTTGGAACGGGACACAAATGGTTTATGGTGATGGTGACGGTCAGATATTTAACCGCTTCACGTCGTCACTTGATGTGATTGGACACGAGCTGACCCATGGAGTTACCCAGTACGAGGCCGCTCTGCAATATCAAGATCAATCCGGTGCACTTAATGAAAGCTTTTCTGACATATTTGGCTCGTTAGTAAAACAATATACGTTAAAACAAACAGCCGATGAGGCGGATTGGTTGATAGGAGCAGGCCTATTTACGCGTAAAATAAAAGGCGTTGCTTTGCGTTCCATGAAGGCCCCAGGGACAGCCTTCGACGATCCTACCATTGGCAAGGATCCACAACCCGGCCATATGAAAGACTACGTTAATACGTCTAATGATAATGGGGGAGTACATACAAACTCAGGTATTCCAAATCACGCCTTTTATCTTACTGCAATTGAAATCGGAGGCAAAGCCTGGGAAAAAGCAGGCAAGATTTGGTACATCACACTTAGAGATAGACTTTCAGAAAACGCAACTTTTCAGGATACTGCTAACCTTACACTTGATGTTGCAGGGACGCTATTTGGAAAGGATAGTAAGGAGCAGAAGGCTGTTGCGAGTGGATGGAAGGGCACTGGAATAGTACCGAAATCAAAAGGATAAACCATGTACATCACCTCATGGCTCATAACGATCAACTCATTGGAAACGTCGTGCATTAGGATTTGAGCTTCAAGGTTGGACGATGATTATCGCTTTTGATCTCTTTTTTGGTTCATTCTGAATATAATTTAGAATTATGTTCTATCCCTTGGTTAAGTCGAAGGATACCAATGAAGATCAATGATAATTAATTTTAAGAAGAGCGGCGGCTTTGCAGGATTCGTAACTTCAAAGACTATTGACACGAAAGATCTGGATCCTACAAAGGCCATTGAACTGGAAGGATTGATTAGAAGGATAAATTTAGACAATTTTCCGCCTAGGATAACACCGCTTTCTAAAAATACAGGAGCTGCGGACTACTTTACTTACAAAATTGAAGTAGAAGACAGTAATAGGAAACAATACCTTGAACGTTCAGATATAAATATGGAGCCTGAGCTTCGACCTCTTATTAACTACCTTATAAAAAATGTCCGGTAAACGAGCTTAAGTAGGAATTATTTTATGATTCAGGAAAGCTAATGGTGGTTTTATTAAAATTTTTTACTATTTACCTGTGATAAAGGACCGTCCTCAGGTTTAAATTCTTTTACAGATTAAACGAGCCCTTATCCAATGAGTGCATATTAAATAGATTAAATTCACATTATCCAGACACTGAAGTGAGCTGACATGGCTTTCCAGAATTCTCTAGCCCTCATATTTCGCAGTTAGTTGGTGAATGCTGTGGAAAGGGATAGAAAGGTAGAAATCTTGCCACGAAGATAACTTATGCGAGATCATGCCAATCACTGATCCTATAAAGAAACAAATTGCGCAACAACGTCGGCTGTTCTTTAAGATATGCTTCAAATGCGGAGGAAGGAATCCAATTTCAGCAGCGAGATGTAGAAAGTGCCGCGGGACACATTTAAGGTTGAAGAATAGATCATTGGGCGCTAAAAAGTGAATTTTGGGTCTTAACTCTATCTATTGGACCGGCGCCCATCGATTGGGCTCAACTTCAATACAAAGGTCTGAAGTAATGGAGCAACGTTAGTTTTCAAACCAACTAATCCATAGTCGAGTGAGGTAGATATACCTGGAACTGTGTTGAACGTTGAAACCTCAGCCAAATTGAAAAACTTAATATCCTTCCGTTATGAAAGCATATGGTTAGAGCGTCTAGAGTTTTAATAATGAAGTACCCAAAAATAGTTCTTACAGCAGACCGAACGTTAATGTCCCCCTACAGAGGAATATCATTAGCATCATTCTTCGGTTGTGCTCCTGCTATAGATATTAACCGAGATCATGGAACATTCTGGTATAAAGTCTTAGGTCAGCAAGTCACCCCAAGATTGCTTTTCGATTTTATTTGTAATCCTATTCAACACAATAATGGAATCGCTGCTTACGCTCCCTATGGATTGAGGAAGGTGGAGTCCGCACTCCTCAGGGATGGATACAGGCCAGAAGACGTAGTAGTTGCGCACCCTGAGCATATCGAGAAGTTTATAGGTCCAGGAACAGAGGTTGTTGGAACGTATGAAATGGACCCACTGGGCATGGGGCCAGTTACTATGACGTTTACGTACGGTAGAAAGCATATGTCATATGATGAATTCTACTGTAGGGAATTACACCTGAGGATAAAGGCAGCCAAGGAGAAAACTGGCAGCAAGGCGAAAGTGATTGCGGGTGCATCAGGGACATGGCAGTATAATTATGATCCGGCAAAAATAGAGGAATATGGTATATACGGAATCGTAGAAGGGGACATGGGTGGAATAGGACCTGAAATCGACGGTGCTGGAGCTAGATTTTTCGATGCGGTTATTAACGGTGAGCTAGAAAGTTCCAACCCGTTTAAGAAATCAGAATTTAAGGTAGAGATTAAAGAATTTTCAAAAAGTGACGAAACCAAGCATTATGGCAGGTTTATCCACTACAGTAACGAACCTAAGATGGACGAAATACCGACTATTGTAAATCCAAGTATGCATGGAATGGTTGAAGTTATGAGAGGCTGTGGGAGAGGATGCAAATTTTGTGATGTAACTCTGAGGCCATTAAGATATTACCCAGTCGAGAAGGTTCAAAAGGAAATTGAAATAAATATGAAATATGGAGGCGTTAAGAGTGCTTGGATTCAAAGCGACGACATATTCGTTTACGGATTAAATCCCCGAACGACGAAGAATATGCAGCCTAATAGAGAGGCGATAGAGGACCTCTTCAGAGGTATTATGGAAACTGGTATAGAACACACCAATCCAACACATGGTACATTGGCTGGTGCCATTGCCGACGAAAGGTTGATTCCAAATATTTCTAAGATTATAAAAGCTGGACCAGAAAACCATATCGGAATTCAATGTGGTTTAGAGACTGGAAGCATTAGATTAATTGGGAAATATGCAGACAGAAAACTCGCTCCTTTTCGTCCGGAAGAGTGGCACTGGGTGGTCAAGACTGGAATCAAGACGTTTAATGAGAATTATTGGGTGCCTGCGTTTACACTTATTATGGGACTCGATAACGACGAGAATTCAGAGGACAGTTGGGAGACTATACGCCTCATTCACGATCTTGAAATTGAACAGCCAGATTCAAAATTTACAGTCACCCCACTGACTTTTGTGCCCATAGGCCTACTTGAAAAGTCCGAATTCTTTGATATAGGGAACACAATGGATCCCGGAAAGCTTGGGGTTATGTACAAAACCTGGCAGCACAACTTCAAATATGGAATTCAAAGATTTATGCGTAAAATAGGACGCGAGAACCCTATCAAGAACATGTTCTTTGCGGGTCTTGCCAGAAGCCTTGGTGGCGTTCCTCTGACCGCTATGGAAAGGTTTGCGAGAAAATTGGGCCCAGAACACGAAAGCGCAATAGAGAAGATAAAAGTAAGCTATTGGTAGATACTTCAGAAATGCTTGCTGGACCTTACGCATTTTTAGACATTTGTCGATTTACAATCAATAACATTTTTATTTTATTCTTGGGTTAAGGGAAATGGACCTGGCTCGGGTGGAGTGAACTAAGATCTGGAAATATTTGAACCTTCGATACTTCTAGCAATTTTTCCATATCTATTCATAGGAGTGTTTCCTATTCTCGGACTATTTCTAGTTACAAAATGGCTTATCACGGACATACGAATCAGGAAGCGATCGTTTAGGAATCACCAAGTTCAGCCAGGATAGTCGGATAAATACAGGTAGCTAGAATACATGTTTTGTCTTCGTGTCCAGTGTGTCTGAGGCACAAAAAGCCAAGCCTAGTTGTTCCTTCTCATGGGACCAAGCTCATGGATATCAATCTTTTCCATGATCTATTTTCAAAGACTTCTGGGTCATGTCCCTTCATGTTCACCTTCATGGAAGCCCGCTTTGTTAAGTAAAGTGAAAACGAAGCTATGGAGCGCCAAAATCTGTCATGGCGAGCTGAAATAAAGGAGTTAAGTGCCCAGCTCACTGCCTTGTGAGCCCTCGGATAGTGGGTCAAGGAATAATTCAGTAAAGATTCCTTGGAGCTAGCCAATACATATCGAGCGTGTTCGTACAGCTCGCCTTTAGTTGCATATCTAGCATTAGCAACCTTAAAACGTCCTTTACGCATGCCGGTTAAAACGGAATCTATATTATTATCTGACTCGAGCATGTTAATGCATCTGCCGATAGTCGATGCAACATGAGAATCACTGCCTGATATTGATATCATATTGTTATCCTGCGAGAATTTTTCCGCCACTAGATTGGAGAAAATGTCAATATTATTGCTGTTAAAGGACTCTATTAAATCGCACATCAGCGCTCTGTCACGGATACCGTTTGAGACTGCAAAAGGGTGAGCGGCACACGAAATTGCGTCTTGTTTTTTAATTTCATCCAGCGTCTCTTCTAGAGACATTCCGCTTTTTATTTCCATGTTGATACCATACGCCAAAATATGCCCCAGATTATTTATCGTTATTTCTTGTGCAGGATAGACTTTAATTTCACTAAACTTCCGGTGATCACTTTGATATTCTAACATTTGATTATATCCATCAAGAGTGTTATGATTTGTAATAAATAGAACATTTATTCCTCTGACCAGAGCTGTCTCGAATTGTTCCTGAATACTAACGCCACAATCGAAAGGGATTCTATCCGAATTGTTTCTAAAATTAGAATATATATTATGGCAGTGAAGCTCTGCTTTCAATATCTGGGCCGTAACTAATAACCTAGAAAGTAGGCACGCTGGAGCCAAATATATATATATCTGACAAAATAAAATTGTAAATTCGACTTATTATGACTATTATTAGTTGAATTCCTTTCTTGAACTCGAATGCACCGACCAGTTTACTTGGATTAATACTTATTTTCCACTGTATTCATAACCCGAGATTTGTATACGTAAGAAATATGGTAATGGTAATTTTTGCATCCTATTTAGATACCTCACTTTTAAAACCTTTCAGAAACAGTTTTGTTACTGTATTAATAAAGATTTGATGATCTTGGTTCCATTTTTTGACATTTTCAAGAAGAAAAGTAAGGTTGAACCTGATATTTCATCCTATGTTAAAAACGATAAAGGTAGCAGTTCGAAGCTAGCAAATGAACCAAATATTCCTGGCTTTACACTAGATCCTGATACGCCCGACACGGCAAGGTCTAGTTCAAAATCGGATCCCAAGCCAATTTCGATTGCGGATGCATTATTGTTGTTACGTTCACATGAGGAGATCAAGGTTAAAGAATTGGCAAGGGATTTGTCACCTATAAAATCGTCTGTTGAGAAACTATTAAAGAGTACTGAAAAAGTTGCGGATGATCTTGAAAAAGAAAAAATCAAGGTTGAGGAGCCGCGTTTTGAGTCTATAGTCGAAAATTCAAGAAAAACTATAGTTTTGTCATTAAGAAAAGAGGCTTCTACTGAAATCACCTCTATAGCAACATTGGAGGATGCAATGAAGTTTGAGGCCAGACTGGAATCCATAGTTAACAGATTCAGCGCCTTGAGCGGCTCCCATAGTAGAGTCCTCAACGCATTTGTAAGAAAATACGCCTCAAAACTACAGAATGAATCGAACACGGTTTCTGAGTTGTCCAGAAAATGTAAATCGAAGATGACTGAACACGAAAAATTTAGGGAATCAGTTACGGGCACTGAAAGATTATTAAATTCCTTATGGGACCAATCCAATTCGGTCAAGAATACTCGTGATACCATCGACAATATTAGATCAGAAATTAAGCGCTTGCAGGAGAAATTTGAGGCTCAGGACAACGAATTACATGATTTCGAGGGAACACAGGAATATTTAGAAATCTCATTAATTGACAAAGAATCAGAACAGTTAGAAAAGGAAGAGCAGGAAATTCGCCAAGAGACGATAGATTTGTTTGGGCACGTTAACAGAGCTATTACGAAGTACTCTTACGGACTTTCTACTAAAACGGATCTTTTCATGAAGCTTCAAACCATGGCAAATGAGCCATGGCAGATTTTTTATCACACCGATCTGTCAAAGAAGAATGCAAATCAAGGACAAATGGGATCTGCGGATTACGCCACTTTAACTGAACAAGACAAGGGCGAGCAACCCACCGATATCCTCCAATACCTTTCAATTCTTCGTGAAATCCAATCCGCCCTTAGGAAGGGGACTATAGAGCTGAAAGATTCTGAAAAGGTAATGTATTATCTAGATCAGATTATCGAATCTTTACCTAACTTTAATTCTAGGCTAAGCAGCATCCGGAGTAGATTGACTTTTCTGAAGGAACGGAAGGATAGTTTGCATTCCTTGCGAAAAATGACTATGTTAGGGGACAACATAAAACTGAACAAGATGAGTATTAGTGAGCAAAGGGCAAGGCTCGAATTACTAGAGTCTGAACTCCTAGAAATGCAAGGTAATTTAACGACACTTATCTCAAGATCTCAGAGAGAGCTATCAAGTGTTACCGGACAGCAGTACAAAATTACTTTTTGAATAGATTCACTTGGGCAGCTCCTGAGCGCAAGAGAAACTCTCGAGATTAGGAAAAGATGAATGGTATAGAATCGGTGAAGATGTCACAGCTACTAGTCTGGCGCGAACATCGATGTCTGATTCCATTAGGATCCTTAAGGTATGATCGGTCAATCAGCTACTACGGAAAATCCACGGAATCACTTACTTTGATACATAGTAGTATCGATTATCTCCAGAACACAGAAATCACTCCGAGACCCATTATCGCCAATCCACCATATACTACAGGTATAACCCCAATTGCATTCGCGCCGACAGATATCGCGATGCCTGATAGAATCATTATTGCTTCTCCTATGCGTCTTTGATGTTTCATAGAATGAGATTAATATCTACGTACATTTGGAGTATAAATGTTTAATTATTTTTCTCGTCGGTCGAAAGGCCGGATCGGGAGATTTCTTAGAATCTGAGCAAATAGTGTTCCAAATCCCATGACGCTACAATTCCTATCATGATAGAATAATGGTGCTTAGTTAAGAAGTCATATGGCGAGATTACGACAGATGCCTGAATCAAATCAAATTGGATCAAATGAATCATTAAACATTCGAATTGATCCTTGATACGTGGCGATGATTCGGTTATTATTACTAATAGAAGGTTATGACGAACGTTATTATGCATTTTACGTCTACCTTACAATGAAAATTCCATGGGATTGAAAAAGTAGGTCATTAAGTATGTCATTGGAAGGCGACTCTAATTCATTCGTACCATTTCGAGGAGGGAATTTTTTGGATCCTAAAAATCATCGATACGGAACGTTCTTTGCCGATACTTCCCAAGGGTACTTTTGTACATGTATCATAGATATAGTGCAATCCACAAAACTTATTTCATCAATCTCCTCTTCTGAAAAAATTAGAAGATACTATTCCATATTTATTAATAGTATATCCACGATAGCTAGGAAATTTGGCGCAAAAATCATCAGGAATGAGGGTGACAGCGTCATCTGTTTGTTCCCTGGTCTGTATGATCTGACCAGAAATAAATCAGCATATGAAGCCGTGATAGAATTTGGATTGTACATCATTTCATATAGAGCTACATTATCACGCCATATGACAAACGAAAAATTACCTTCTATCAACTACAGAGTTATTGCTGATTACGGGGCCGTCGAAATGGCAAAATCGACCTCGTCCTCAATAGATGAATTATTTGGGCCCTTTATCACGCGATGTTCAAATCTGAAGAAGATATCTGTACCAAATTCTTTCGTCATAGGAGATGATCTGTATAGACTTGTTAAGGATGATATGAATTGTCATCGGTTAACCATTTCAGGGGAAAATTATTTGATTCAATTCGAACAATGCGGAGGTTATTCCTGTGATGTGAATCAGTATTATCGAGTTCATCATGTGAGATTGTCTAAGATGGCGCCTGACTATGCATCTAATCGATCAAATATTGAGATGGGAAGTAGCAAAGAGTTGTGGGAAGCTAGATACTTAGCGTATCCTCTGGTCTATGACGTAGTACCTATTAAAGCCCAAAGTATATCCTCATTTGAACTACCGCAGGATGATCCAGAATGTCGCCTTCAAGAGATGCTACATTTGAACTCTAACCATTTACCTAAAAATAATGGAGTATCAGTCACTGAAAAATATAATGTCATGATTATAGACGATCAACCAGATATTGCTTTTACGTACAAGACATTTTTGGATACGAAAATGTACAACGTTACCACGTTTTCGAATCCCTATAAAGCTTTAGCACATCTCTCTGAAGGAGAGGAGTCGTACTACAGATTAGTAATACTTGACATAAAGATGCCTGGCCTTAATGGGCTTCAGCTCTATGTGAAAATTAAGCAAATTCATATTCACACTAAGGTCTTGATGCTTACATCTTTCGATGTAATTACTGAGTTATCGAGTTTGCTACCAGAATTGAGAGAGGAGGACATTTTGACTAAGCCTGTAGAGAGGGAATATTTTTGTAGAAAAGTAGAAGAGATACTGAACGACGATCGAGTAGATGGCCAAACCAATGTCCGAGATATTTAGATTAATAAATCGAATTTTACCCCATAGGTCATTGTCATTGTCACTAAAAATCTAGTCTTTTGCTCCAACTAATAAATTCCAAGATCCTAACGTTCTTCATTTTTGCGATTCGAACCAAATGTGGCCGTATTATGACGTGCAGTTCACCAATTACCAGCATTACTGCCCTGTTTTGTCGGATTCCTTTTATTTTCTACTATTAGTATAATATAAATCATAAATATATGTGTTCTGAGAATTCAGATGTAGAGATAGCAAAGGCTAATGTCCAAAATTTGCGTTGAAAGCCGATCATTCAAACTTGTAGTGAAATGTGAGTTATGTATATTAAGATTAATATTCCCTAAATTATACTATTGTATACATTCACTCGCGTCAATAATCAAGAATGAACATTTCATTATTGGGAGGTAATCGCTTATAGCCACAGTCAAAAGAAGAATCTTAGTTGTTGATGATGAACCTGACGTAGTCGCATCATTCAAGGTTTCTCTAGAGAATGCGGGTTTCGATGTAGATTCATATACTGATCCTAATGCTGCCGTCTTAAATTTCAAGCCAAAACTATATGACCTTTTGATCATAGACGTCAGGATGCCCTCGATTGATGGCTTTGAACTCTTTGAACAGTTGCATAAGATAGACCCTGATGCAAAGGTTTGTTTTATCACAGCCTACGAGATAAACTACCATGCTCTGCGAGAAATCTTCACATCATCAGATCAAGCCTGTTTTTTAAAAAAGCCCATAGAGATGAGTGATCTTGTAAGACGAATAAACCTAGAACTTGCGAATCAATAGTAATAATATTCTTTAACATGATTATCGTCAACGATTATCGTAAAGCAGGATGCGTTATTGGAAAGTCCATAGGCTAAGCCAAGAGAGATAATATCACTGTCGAAGCTCAAATATGACCATATTCTTGACTTATTTCTGGGAAAAATGCTCCATGTTATTAATAAGTTCTTCTATTTTGAGAGCAAACGGGTGATCTGGAAATTGTAAAGCTGTCAAGAATTCCTTTCTTACAAATTGGATGTCGCAGTAACAAGGAACAGAGGAAATTACATTCATTCTCAATTCACTAGAGAGCATTCTTGATAGATCAGAATGGATACCTCGCATGCGTTCTGGAATAGACACTATGGGACCTGGACGATTAATTGACCCAGCATAATTTCCTCCACTTTCTAGCCCAACACTTTTGGCGTTATTGGCGTAAGGCAAAGTCTCAAAGGACGAATAAAGGTTAGGGGTCGACTTATCGGAAAACGGATCAACAATATCGGAAGGAGATCTAGCGCTGTCTTGTGATTGGTTATGTGGCACACAATAACCAGAAACTCTATTGAGCAATAGATAAGATCTTGTCCCGAATTTAGTAAATGATGTATAAATCTCATCTACAATTTTTTTAGTACCTTCTATGTCCAGATCGCCCATTTTCAGGGTCAAAAACAATATATCAGCTACTGCCAATGCATTTATAGACCAATACCGAATACCTGGACTTGTATCAATAACTATATAATCAGAGTCGTAGCTGGAAATCAACTGCTCTCGCAGTAGAATGAATCTTTTCAGGAATTGCCGTCTCATATTCTCGTTTACCCCCCCTTCTAACTTGAATATGTCTTCCTTTCGTGTACTACAAAATCCTACCCAGAGCTTACCAGATTTTTTAGATTTGTCGTCCTTCAGAGAGTTTGACAGATCCTTTGCATCTTCTTTAACGGTAGATCTGGAATTAGATCTGGAATCAGATGAGCGGGAGTTAGTTTCAGTTCCAGTTCTTGAATTTTTTGAACGATCGTTTGTCTGGGACCTGGCTTCATGTGATGCCTCTCCGAGGTTTGTGAACGAACCGCTGATTAGAGCGGTCATGTCAACCATAACGTCCTCTACCTCGGCATTTGAATATAGATAATCATTAATAGACTTTTTTGGCTCCACATCAAAATATGATTGAAGGCTAGGAGCATAAACATCAAGATCAATTAAGGAAACTTTATAACCCTTCTTAGTCAGGGACGCCGGAAAATTAGCTCCGATTGTTGTCTTCCCAGTACCACCTTTATAGGAATGAAAGGCAATACATTTAGTCAATTTAATTGCTCACCCGTACCTACGAATATCCTCATATAAAGAATTTCCTGACACTAGCTTGTTAAGCCCACGAGCCATTACTGCTCAGTATAAAACTAGTATAAAAGGTACTCAATGGACCGAGGCTCGTTGTTTGGCATTGGCTTCCAATACGGATAAAGTGACGACTTCTATGAGCCATCGGGCTTTTTGCTCTCTTGCTCTCTTGAGAGGAGAAATTTTGCATATCTTTAAGAGCCGTTCGGTGTTCACCACTTAAAGAGCGAAGAAAATAAAGAGGCAAATTACGTAATGTATTTGGAAAATTTATCCAGATGATCTCTCCTTATAGATGAATCAAGCTTCCTTGGCTGCCAGTATGGGGAGACTGGCCTACAAATTTCCTTCTATAGTGGCCCGAAGGTCTCTTTGACAAGAGCTCAATGAACCAAGCTTCATGCTCAACTTCCTCTTGCATAATCCTCTGTGCAATGTCATATGTTCTCGGATCCTTCCCAGCAGTCATATCGCAGACCTCTCCCCAAGACCTGATTGCACACTGCTCTGCTTCGAGTAACACCTTCAATATCGAATTTATATCTTCCCAATTATCCGGTAAATACGCATCTGGACAGCCGGCTTGATCAGCGAATTTTCTAATGTCTCTCGGAAGGCCGCCTCCTAATTCATAAAGTCTGGGCACCATGGCCTCAAAGTGGTTCCGGTCCTCAATGCGTGCGTCTTCCACGATCTCCTTTATACCTTCCCCTTCTAAACCCGTGCAGTGCATCCTTAGGATTGTGTAGTAATAGTACGTGGTAAATTCGGCACCAACTCCCTTTGTAATTAACTCCTTTAATCTTTCCACATTAACGCCATTCTTTTCCAGAACTTCTAACGCTACGATTTTTGGAACTTTTCCCTTAACCTCACTTGCCATATCGAATATCACTTCGTTTACGATATAAAAGGGTTTCAAGGAACAAAGGACCAATTAAGAATTAGGTGATAGGCATCATCACTACAAGCTAAATTCTCATAGTCAGTGTTCGACCTTTATTTGGATTCTGTAGCAATTTGAAGTAATACTAGTTAAGCACCATATAGTTTACCATGCAACTACGTTTCTCACTGAGGCAGAGGCTCGTTTGTTCTCTACAAATATTGTGATTTGCAATTACTTATTTCTAATATGTAATTTTGATTAGCCATGATCTTCAAGGTTCCGGTCGTACTGAAACTCACTAGCACATTAATGAAGAGCGGATGACGAATGTGCGATAGTGGTATACTACCCATTACTCTTAGGTCTTCGAAGTAGGCGGCTAGCACACTCATGTGCTAATGATGCTTCATATGAAACTCGAAAAATACCGCAGAATTCATGTTCTAGTCTAATCCATATTCCGTCCATCTGCGGTCAACATATTCCTTAGTATTTTGGTCGACTATTGCCAATTCTTGGATATCTCTAGAAAATCCCTCCTCCTTCCATTTCGTTGTTGCATCGATCCCCATTTTTGACCCAAGATTTACAAGTGGTGACGCCGGGTCCAGAGTATCAGTCGGTGTAAAGTCAATTATCATAGTATCCCGGTGTGGATCTGCTCGAGTGGTAACTGCCCATATAACATCGTCCAAACTGTGGACATTTATATCATAGTCGACGACGATAAATACTTTCGTGAGGGCGAGCTGTCCCAGTCCCCACAAACCCATCATCACTTTTTTTGCTTGGCCTGGATAACGCTTCTTGATTGATATAATAGCAAGTCCTTGGAACCATCCCGCTGGCGGCATAGAAAAATCAATAACCTCAGGCTGAAACATTTTAATAAGTGGTAGAAAGGAACGCTCAATTACTTTTCCTATGTATGCATCTTCTAAAATAGGCTTACCAACCACTGTAGTCAAGTAGATAGGGTTTTTCTTTTGCATAATGCCCGTAAGAGTAAAAACTGGAAATGGCTCAGGAGGCGTATAATAACCAGTATGATCGGCAAAAGGACCTTCCATTTCTGTCTCATCGGGGTTGACATAACCCTCAAGCACGATCTCTGCATTGGCAGGTACTTCTAGGTCAACGCTTCTGCATTTCACCATTCTTAATCCCTTTTTTCTTGTAATCCCTGCAAAAAGGAATTTGTCCATCCCCTCTGGAACTGGTGCAATAGCAGAGAAAATTGTGGCTGGATCCGCTCCGATGACAATTGCAACTTCTATTTTCTTTTTCTGTTCCTTGGATATCTCAAAGTGTTGTGCACCACGCTTATGGATCTGCCAATGCATCAAACCTTTTTTATGGTTTAGGATCTGAATCCTATAAACTCCAATGTTTCTAACTTGAGTCTCGGGATGTTTAGATACAGTCAATCCAAACGTTATGAATTTCCCAGCGTCTCCCGCAAATGACTTTAGGATGGGCAAAGAGTTTAGAGATGATCGATTTTCATCCTTTATGACCTCAGTAACAGGACCCGTCTCTACAACTCTTGGTCCGTAATCTGCCAATTCTGATAGCTTAGGCAACATCTTAATTTTATTTAGTACTCCTGCCGGCATCTTCATCTTAGTTAGATCTACAATTCGATTGCCTATCTCACTGAAATCGCTAAGATCTAATGCAATTTGAAGCCTTCTGATTGATCCGAAAGCATTTCCTAATATTGGAATGGAATGTCCCTCAATATTCTCAAATAGCACTGCCGGCTGATGATGGACGCGATCGTACATCAACCTGCGCATTACCTCAGTCTATCTCCAAATTAGTACTAACCCTTGTTCGTATACGCTTAAGCTCATCTGCTCTTTCAAGGGCTTCTACAAACTCTTCAAGACTCTCAAGCAGCATGAAGTTTATCACTCAATTTACGTTACATAAGGGTACCGTTATCGGGGCGAAATCTGAACCCATCTTTAATCGTCAGTCACAAATATCCAAGGTCATAATAGAATTCGACACTGATTAGTCGGAGCTAATCATGGATGGCGATTAAGGAATAATACTGAATCCTGAATCTTATAGAAAATAGTGAGATTAACAGTGAATTAACAGATATTTGCTAACCACGCTAGTCCGGATAGGCAAGCTCGCTGTAACTGCGGTCTGAATCACAATAGATAGCCTAAAAGACTCTGTTGTAACATTCTCGTAATGGGTATGAATCGATTTGTCGTTTTCCCTGTCACAATTACTGCATTTCCATTGTACCGCCTCATTACACGATGAACAAAATTCGAATGGATTCATCTCATTTCCACACGATCTGCATAACATTTGTTATCTTTAGTATGTCCTTTGCTTTAAGTATTTAGAGATTAGTTGTATTCATAGATCGATTGTTAGTCTATAGGATATACATTGCTTAGCTCCAAAAAGGAATTGATTCCAGAAATTGGCGGAAAGGCAATAAATTACCAAAATATCAGATTTTTGTTGCGTAAATTCAATTATCATAAGCCTTTTCGTAAAGATGATCATGTAACTGCTTTAAAATCTGAGATGTCGCACCCCAGATTATATCATCTTTATACTTAAATTTGTATAGGTCGCGATTCTGTGTAATTTCAGAATGACGGTGGTCTGGAGCAATACTTTTTAATACTTTGTAGAGTGGAGCATCTATTATTCTTTCTACTTCTTTTGATACGGATTTTGGCCGAGCGATCATTCCTTGGATTGTGACAAAAGGATGTATTATAAAGTTGGAGGTCAGGGTCCTGACTGGCCTAAGACTACCAATGATGTCTCTTTCAGTCAGCGCAAGGCCCAATTCTTCAGTCGTCTCTCTAATTGCTGTGTCAAGCAAATTTCGATCTTCGACAGGATCATACCGACCACCTGGAAAACAGATCTCACTAGAATGCAATCGAATACTGCCACTTCGCTTGGTAAGAATAATGTAAGGTATGGTATGGCGGTAATGAATTATTATTAAAACTGATGCACGTGTCAAGCCAAGAGTCTCGAGTCCCGCGACACCGTAAGCATCAAAATTTAGAAGAGGCCAAATCTTTTGTAATATTTCGTCCTTAGTAGACAACATTATCAGATATGCAACAGCGCTTATTTATAATCAATATATTGTCAGACTACACTGAGTGAATACACTGCATTAGATATTCTGTTGTTAGCAATTACTGTTTTCATCCATAAGAATTAATACTATTTTGACTCAGCATTAGCACGCAATCCTTCGTCCTGCTGAATAATAAATTGATGTACACATTAAGATCCTCATTTCCTTTAGGGAAGATGATGTACCGCCTCACTAGTTTAGCTGAGGTTTTTGGTACGTGATCGAAGAGAACTTGTGCGTCGCATTTAATAGTACGGCTGACAGATAATCAACCCACAAGCATCTAAGGTATGAAGTTAAATTATGAATTAAATCCTCCTAAGATAGCGAAAGATGGTACGTTTAGCTTTCTATCACTTAGGGAAGATCTGTATAGGTTCCGAAGTCGGGCTGAGCTCTTGGACGGATTGGTAGAGAACATACATCTTACCGACTCCGTATTAGGTGTCCCGAGGATTTCTGGGATTGCAACCGCAAGTTATTTAAGAAGTAACGGAAAATTGGATTCGACAGGTCTTAGTTGTAGCTTAAGGACGCAGGATAGAAGCTTCTTGTCGATATGTCAATATGTGGCCGATGCTATACTAGTAGGAATACGTGGTGTTTTGATCGTTGCTGGGGATGATCCCAAGCATAAAGCAACGTACTCTGTGACTATGCCCAGTAAAATAGTGAAGATGTTACATACCATGAAGTACGATGAGGAAATAGAAATAGAGTTAGCAATTCCGAACCACATAAAGCAACTTTCGTCGATTCAAGGAAAAATTGACGCAAGACCAAATGCATTTGTCACTCAATCCATCGAATCCTTAGAGGCTTTGGCTGGGATTGTTGACATTGCGCACGAAAATAAAATAAGAGTTATAGCGTGCGTCATGATACCGTGCAAAAAAAATGAACCATCCGCAAGAATAATAGGTCTGAACTGGACACAGTATAAAGATAATCCAATTGAATTCGTAAAGGAGGCTGGCACGCTGGCGGATGAGGTTCTATTGACGTCACCTAACAATTTTAACGCCGGACTACAATTGCTTGAACAGCTAAAAAAGTAGAAAGTTAAAATTTATTGTTATCGCATTTCAAATATTCAAACCTACGAGAGAACAAGAAAAGTGGTAGGATTTAACGATTTTAATCCAAATCTAAATCCATACAATCATAAAATCAGTCCTAAAACCACGGGTCATCCATCTTTCTTGCACTGATTATTTCCTGTTTCAGCTCTTCGAGGATTCTCTGTTGATATTTCTGAAGGTTGCTATCTTCAGATAGCCTTGGTCTTCTGTAGCCAACTGCAATCTCGGCCTTAATTTTTCCGGGACGACTGGTGAAGACAACTACCTTATCACCTAAGCAAACAGATTCTAAAATATTGTGAGTTACAAATACGATAGTTTTTCGAGTCTTTGCCCATAGTAGCTGTAATTCTACTAACAAAAGGTCTCTCGTCTGAGAATCTAGCGCAGCGAATGGTTCATCCATCAACAAAACTTCGGGGTCTGTCACAAGCGCACGAGCTATTGCTACCCTCTGCTTCATGCCCCCAGATAATTGATACGTGTATGAGTCGGCAAATCGTGTTAGCTGCATCAGTTCAAGATATCGCATTGATATCTCAAATCTTCTTTTCTTCTCAATTCCTGCCATCTTGAGTCCAAATTCTACGTTGTCAAGAACCTTAAGCCAAGGAAATAGTGCATTTTCTTGAAAGACCATAACTCTGTCTGGTCCAGTTCCTTTTACTACTTGTCCGTTAAGTACGACCTCTCCATCAGATGGTCTGTCCAACCCGGCCAATATATTTAGGAGCGTCGATTTTCCGCAGCCAGACGGGCCAACAAAACAAACGAATTGTCCCTCCTCAATTGAAAGGTTAACATTTTCAATCGCTCTTATTTGAACCCCTTTTTTCTCGTCTAGAAATTGTTTACTTACATTTATTACTTGAAGTTTTGACAAGACCTATTGGATTCAAGAGTTTTGTATTATCGGGTAGAATTTATTCGTATGCCGTAGATAACAATGTGATGGCATGATTGAGATACTTGATAGTAAACGAAAAAACACGAAAAAATACTATTATAACTTCCCCAGGATCTATTAGCAGTGATGTTGTTAGTTTCGCTGAAGACCAACATTGCTATTGGTACGATAGGAGAAATCGAATAACATCAAAGTAATAGAAGTGAATTCTAAGCAACTAAGACGTAAATCCATTGCTTAGATGCAAAAAACGCAGAGTAAGAAAGAACGATTTCAATTCTTAGATACGCTCCATTTAACTCTGGGCTAATTCACCAGTCGATTATTCCTGGTCTCTCGGCAACCCCTACAAATAATTGACTGGGAAGCAGTTTTGAGTTGGCATCCTCTATCGAAGAGGGATACTAATTTAATGGTAAGAAAAGCTATTTAGACTGAATAGCAAATCCAGATAAACTAAACGGTTTTTTATAACGAAGGGTAATGAATCAGAGATAAATTCATTTTGATTCAAAATGCTATGAGACCAATGGACTTACTAGGAAGAATTCTTATCGAAGGTTACCACGCAGACATTCAGACCACCCAATATGGAACGCTTTTAATAGTGAAGCCCCAGCAGATCCTCTCCAGTCTTGCAGGCAATATGATTCGTAATGCTGGATTCAGGTTTAGAGGAGGTTACAGCGAAACAAATGGTCGAACGGTGTTAATATTTTTAAAAGAAAATCTGAATCCAACTACGTAACTAAATCTCTGAAAACCGCCTCAAAAGAGTGTTAATATGAAGAATATGAGTCTAGCAGCGAAGCTGCCTGTCCAGTTTTCCTGTATCCGACCATTTACTCATAATTTGCAGAGATGACGACGTGTATAATGTATAAGCCGGTATGGTTCTTGATCATGTCTGCCTGTCTACTTCAGTATTCCTATTATTTCTGACAAACGAGCATCAGTTTTGAACGCTGCCTGGGTTAAGGCTAGTCCTAGATGCATTGAATCCATTTGAGACAAGTCTTTCTATTATCGTGCCAAGTGGCAACGGATTTTTTCTCAACATCGAAGATATCTCATCGGATCGAAAATAATATGGGATAGAGTCCAACTCTGTAATCGCGACTTCTAAAATCTTGCTTATAGGATCGACGCCGCCTTTCTTGTGCGATCCCTTGAATAACCCGAGATTATTTGGCTTTCGTAATCGAGGTTCGCCGTCCTTTCGTTGGACATCAGGCCTGTCACAAGAAACGACATTAGAACGATCATTTCTTGAAGTGGATGAATTTAGATCATTCATTTTTCTCACGAATTGTTTATCGAAGAGCTGACCTGACCACATCGGTCCGCCTACTGTATAAAGGCTATCTCCGCACTGATTACACAGTTCACGTGATACGCCGAACTGTGAAGTCAATGGATTCAAGGGTGAATATTTTCTATTGCCGCACTTGAAACAATATTGAATAAATCCAAGCTTCTCATGCATCATATTTGCCTTGCTACTACTCGTTTTAATTGTGAGGTAGACTCGAAGATAGTGAAAATTTGCATGAACGAAAACTGGCTCGATAATGAGTTCAAATCTTGCAGCGACTAACGAAATAAGTGATAAAAGTAAGCGAATTGCAGTTTCGTTTGAAAAGCTATTATTTATAGGTCTTCCATAGTACTTTCGAAAGCATATCTTTGGATATACTCCGCAGAGCACAGCAGTATCTGTTGCCGTTACAGAGATCAGGCCGCCATTTCTCACCGATCGCAATAACGAATCAATATAAGGAGAAGGGCTACCAAAGGGATCTAGGTCTGCAATTACAAACCTTTTACCATCATTCGTTTTATGTTCTGTTAAAAATTTATGAACATCATCAGAACGGAAGAAGCATTTGTAACCGACTGAATTAAGCTCTGCGGATAATCTCGCGTTCTCTATTGCTAGCCCATTAATATCATTACCATATATTTCTTGAATCTCCGGAGCTTCCACTGCTACTCGTAGTGCACGTGCACCAGTACCACTAAATGCATCAGCAAACGTTATCGTTTCGGTATCACAACCGGTCCCGAAAACAGAATTATCCTGTCGATGTCGACGGCGCATGGAATCTTGAAGTCCTAAAGCATAAACTCTGTAGGCTAGAATTGAAATGTCGCGATTAAGCTTTGCCAATCTATTAAAAAAAGCGGGGGTCTTTGAGGGAACGACACTAACGATAGATTTTGCAGGAACTAATATCTTCGTTCTCCCTTCGTATATCTGGATGAATCTTTGATCGTTTTCTTGAGTAACCATTCAATCTCATGTATTATTATGACTCAGTATGCTCAAGATGGGGACATTCTAGGATGGGTTCGTAAGAATAAGGTCTTATATACAGTTCCAAAGGGCACATGCGTCTGATATGATTACATAAAGATATAAGTTTCACCCGTAAGCTCATAAAATCATTCGTTCATATGAATAGATCTGGACAAAGCAAGGTGATTGCTGGAGTTGACGAGGCTGGCCGCGGCTCGGTTATCGGCCCCCTAGTTGTTGCAGGTATTGGTATAAAGGAATCCAAGCTGTCGGTATTCCGGAAATTGTGTTTGAGAGATTCTAAGACTTTATCCAGAAAATCTCGCAGTAGCTTGTTTACTCGAATCATTGGTATCGCGGATTACGTCTGCGTATGTATACTAACCACAAACGAAATTGACGAAAGCGTGGGGCTAAGGGGACTGAATAAATTAGAGGCCGAGGCGATGGCTGCAGTTATCAATGATATTCAACCCGACAACGTCTATGTCGACTGCTGCGACGTGAACCCACTAAGATACAAGTTGCTATTGGAAACATATATCGCTTTCAGCAGGAAGTACAGATTATACTCCCTTCACCATGCAGATAGCATAAATGTTGTCGTTTCTGCCGCATCAATCGTTGCGAAGGTTATAAGAGATACTGAAATTTATGAGATACGCAAGTCATATAAAGATATTGGTAGTGGTTACCCGTCAGATAGGTTAACAATGAAATTTATCAAAGATTGGGTTTCGAGATTTGGTGAGCCCCCCAATTTCGTGAGAAAATCCTGGAGACCGGTCCGGCTGATCCTCAAGAACATGAGTCGAGGGTCGAAGGGCCAATCAGACATGTTTTAATTAGGATTGTATATGGCCCTAATAAGCGCATGATCCTTGTCAAAGGGTTCCAAATTAATAACTTGTTTTACAGAAAATTCGTTTCTTTGTAGTTTTTCCACCTGATCCTGTATTACAACCTTAGGATTTGCTACAACGTCTATACTTCGGGTCTTCACTATTAAGAATATAGAACCTCCTGGTTTAAGGAAAATGCGACTGTTTTGAATTGCTATCTCTGTCTGATCCTGCTGGGCTATGTCGCAGTACAGAACTTCGACTTTCCCAAAGATTGAGAAGTATGATTGTGGCCTCCTTGCATCTTCCAAAATCGGAACTACGTTGGTTCTTTTTTTTGCGACATTTTCGATTAGTTCTCTGCACACTCTGCTTGCTGATTCAACTGCGAAAACTAAACCTTGCGATCCGACAATATCAGAAACATGACTAACAGTTGTTCCCGTAGATGCTCCTAGATAGAGAATCCGAGTTCCTGCACAAATTGCATCTCCGTTCAAGCCATTCTTTAGAGCCGCTGCCAATTTACTCCTAAATGGATCCCACACTCGATATTCTTCGCCGTTGTATTTTATTATTTTCTCACCATACGTGCTGACGCCTGCAACGAGGTTAGGTGTTGCAAGTTGCTTCTTGCCTTCAACTCTAATCCAAATACTCATTACCGGAACTCCAGGTTATCAAGAGTTTTGCTCATAGTCAAAGCTGAGTAGCTGATAACTTTATGCAAATTGATGTGTCATTCCTAAAACCTTTTCTTCTTTCTACCATGCGGTCGGCTGTCTTTCCTTTTTGATTTGTTATCCTTTCTTTTCATCCTGCCAACAGGAATACCTGGCCGGCGATCTCGAAACCACCTTTTTCCCCGTTCGGTATACTTTTCAAAATCATTCTCATTTGACGGAGGGTTCTTATATTTTTCTTGAATCGCGGCTATCCTCAAATTCATTTTTTCAAGAATCTTATAGTCTCTTTCACCGGGACGATAAAGGTCTATTCTTGCTAGTATAGCTGCCTTTGAGGCTATGGTCCTGGCAATTTTTCCGCGTTGCCATCGAGGCGCGGAATGAATTAATGGGTGTTGGAATAAAAGGCCGTGTTTAGGGGGTCTAGCACCGGTTTTTAAAGATCTGAACAATGCCTTCTCTGCTCCGAGGATCTGAATGGTGCTTGAAGGAAATTGTGCAAACTTAGTGAAACTTCCGGCTTTCGCTATCATTCTTGCGCCAACTGTCGCAGTCAATAGTTCCTTTGTATTTGGAGCTAAATCTGTCATCACGCTTTCAACATGATCAGCCAGCATCTTACGCAAATTAGATTCAGTGATCACCTCATCGGCGAGTCTCGTTATGATATCAAGATTATTTTCAGCCAGATCCCCTCCTTTACTCCGGTTCTTTGCATCTAGAATAATATCGATCTTCTTCTCTTGCATTCCAGCATCCTCCAAAATTTGTCGAGATATATTTGCCCGCTGACCGGCTAGACGTACTATTTGAGCGTATGCGCCTAAACTTTGGACCAGGTTGTCCAATTCAGGAAAATGCAATCCGTACCACTCGCGGAGTCTTGATCCGACTACATTAATGAGTTTGTCAAATTCGTCGAGTGCATTAATAGATTGAATTACATGTAGGTCTAGGCGTTGGGACGTCTCTTTGACTCTTATTGAAGAGAGCAAGATAGCAAATTCCCTCAGTTTTGTGAGAGCATCATGTTGACTGGTTGCTAACTTAGCCTTTACGAGCAGATCTGGTCTGTTGGCTTGAAATCTAAATATCTGATCGCTTGTCATCATGTCGCTGTGCAACCCTAGTCTCTCGAGAATTGACTGTATGGCCGAGTCGTTTACTAGAAGATTACGATATCCATCTAATCTTTTAATAAATTCTAAGAGTTCTTCAGGCGGCTTGAGGCTTCTAATTAATTGGTAAGATTTAACGGGATCATTAAACTTTAGAGATGAAATAGGCTCTTCATTTTCGCCAAATGCAGCAAGGCCCAGTTCAGATAAGAGTAAGTAAGCAGAACCAATGATTGCCATTCAATCTACTTCAGCTATGCAGATACTAAAAAAGGTAGCCGTTACGGACTTCAAAAGCAGATAGCAGATCATTATTAATCTAATTAACGAATAATAAAGGGATCGCGTTTGACCCTTTTGGTGTCCAATACTGACACACTTCTCATCTGTTCGATCATCTCACCTAGCGCCGATATGATATTCTCCTCATTGTCATTCGAGATACGAAGAACCTCTTCTTTCAATTCTTCAAAGGTTATGCCGTTACACATATTCCACAATGAAACTGCAGTATCATTGACTCTATAACCCTCGCACTTGTCATTAATGAACAACGGAGTACCGTCCAGATCATTTGATACTATTCCCCGACGTACAAGTATCTCGTCTCTCGAATGCAGCTTATTTTTATTTAACATTCAATTATTATACACATACGTATATCCACTAGTTATTATTCATTATGATTAATTAAAGTGCAGTCGAAATATCACAAAAATGTCGAAATCCATCAAAATACACTTCGATATCAGCAATACTAAAATAATTGAAAGATGCATCTTATCACTTACTTTGGTCTTTTTTCGTAAGAGGGATGTCAACAGTGAAAGGCCACGAAAGGAAGTAGTTTTGATGAGGAAGAGCGCAGATGGAATTATAACCTATGCAAAAACATGGCATCCCTACGAAGGTATACTGATTCTAAGAGGTAAAAGTAAGAAAAGAGAAATAATAATAGATGGGCTTGTCGTCCCGCCCTTTTCATCTCATGGACCATATTATTCCGGTTTTCCAGTATATGATCTTCCTTTTGATTTGTCATACATTGGTACTGCACACTCGCATCCTGGAAATTCGAACCATCCTTCACTCGAAGATCTTAATAATTACTTCGGCCTCGTTTCTATTATTATAAACTATCCATATGATGATAGTACTATCGCTGCTTTTGATAGGAACGGCGAACGCTTCATCTTAAGAATATTCTACCGATAAAGATTATTAATGAATATTAGAAATAATGTCTAGGAAATACCTCTAGCCTCCAGATATCGGCATAGCTGTAGCGTGTTCTTGCTCGTCTCGACGTTTGCTTTTGTTGGTCTCCAGATGACCTGGAAACCATAAGTGAAAGTGTAAGGCTAGGCTAGTGTGATAATTAAGTAACCCATCCAATTTAGAACCAAATAATTCTAATGTTGCTATATGCAATCTAGATAATGCTCAGCCACAGTATTTGTTCATGACGGATGATCCGGTTGATTAACTTGATTGATAAAAAATTCTAAATACTTGCTTTCTAAAGATAATAATTTCTCAAAGTTGAGTCCAAAGAGGTATGATAATGAGGCGACAAAAATGGATATAATGAGAATAATCTTCATCTTGGTATCAATTTCATCAAGAAGATATCAGAATAGCCTGGTTGAGAGGAAAGAGAGGTTTTGTGAATTCGATTTTGAGTAGATCCTAGATCAAAGATCCTATGCTTTGCGAAGAGGATCTGTCAGAGTCTCAATTGCTTTGCCAATCAGGGCAAAAGATAATCCCGTTAAAGCAATCATTAAACCAGGTGGAATTATCCACCACCAAAGGCCTCTTGCCGCAGCATCAGCTGAGTTGGCTTCGTGCAAGATTTGACCCCATGTCGGAATGGTTGGATCTCCCAAGCCCAAGAAGCTCAGTGCAGCCTCGGCTAATATAGCACCCGGTACAGCAATTGCAATGCTGGCAAACGTTAATGGCAGCAATTGAGGTATGATGTGTTTGAATATGATCCGCATATCAGATGCACCCATTAATTTAGCTGCTTCTACGTATTGAAGATTTTTTATCTGAAGCGCCAAACTTCTTGAAACTCTGGTGGCTCCAGCCCAACCAAATATTACTAACAATACAGTAATTATGAATATGCTTCTCCCTAACGTCGCTGTCAGAAGGATAAGAATCGGAAGGGCGGGTAAAAACACAATTAAATCATTAACACGCATAAGAGCTTCGTCAGTTCTCCTACCTTTATAGCCAGCAATAACTCCATATATAAGTCCGATAAATACCGATGACAAGGAAACAGTAAGGCCAATAAACAGCGCAACAGGTGTCCCCCAAAATATTCCAATACTGAGATCCCTTCTCAATTCATCTGTACCCATTAATCCGTAAACATTCCCTCCAAGAACCAATCCGGATTCCGCTACATTGTCTGCACTATTAAAAAAATAAAAAATCTCTTCAAATTTATAGACACCTTTAAGCACTTGTTTCGAGTTGAGATCAGAAAAGATCATTACTTGGGGATTCGATTCATCTTGCGGATATTTAAATAGATCAAGGTAGTTGTGCATATTTTTACTTATGGACTGATCGGTTGAAAAAATTCGGTTAGAATATTCAGTCTGCATACCAGTATGGTATTTAGTATCAGGAGATTCCTGCGTTACTCCTGGGGGTAACGCTGTGTCGTAGATCCTAAAAGTTTGGCCATCGGGGCGCAACACATTTACCGCGATAGCTGGCGGTACTAACCCGTATTTGACTGAGTAAGGTATCATGAAGTCAGTAGGAAAAGAATCGTACTTGAAATTCACCGCAAAAGAATGTGTAACGATATGGATTCCGTGTTCAAACCTAGAGGTAACTTCCGCTGCATCAGTACCTAGAATTATCTGCTCTGATTCTTTAGGACCAAAGAGTCCTAGGTTAGTCCAGGCTGGAGCAGCTGACTTTGGATAGTTGATCCAATAATTTGGGTTATTCCATTGCCTAAATGATTCTAGTGGGATCGCGATAACTGCATATAGGGTCATAGCTGAGGAGTACCAATAATATAGAGATCCCTAGGATGGCTCGCCTTGGAACTTAACATTTCGCGTAGAAAGTGAAGTCTTGAGGAAAACAAAGCTTTGGCTAGTTTTGATTTAAGGTAAGACATACTGTCTGATCGAATGGTCAATATGCTGCAAGTCCATCCGGGAGATATGCTATCCGACTTTCACCCTTGGATCAAAGAATCCGTATGCGATATCCGTAATAAAAATTGTTACAACAAAGATTATTGAAAAAATGTATGTGTTACCAAGTATGATCGGCACATCGTTTACGGCAATAGCATCATAGTATAACTTGCCCATACCAGGCCAGTCAAAGACCGACTCGATTATGATTGCTCCACCAAACGAAGCCGCCAAGCTTAGCGCCACAGACGTTATTATGGGGGGCGCAGCATTTTTTAGCATATGAGAGTACAGAATCCGCCTTTTAGATATCCCTATTGCTTTTTTGGAGAAGATGAAATCCTCATGTCTAATTCTGATTAAGTAGTAGCGCACAATATATGCCCAGGCAGTAAAACTCACCAACACCAATGTGATCAGCGGCAGCAGCATGTGATATAACAGATCGAAGATGTAAAACGGATCAGATGGCGAACTCATAGGAGTAGAACGAGCAGGAAATATTTGATAGACAAAAGCGAACATAAATATCATGAGCATTCCTATCCACCAAGAAGGGAAGCTATTGCTAAGAATCGCCAATAATGAGTTACTCTTGTCAATAAGCGATCCTGATCTATCTGCTATGAATGCACCGAGATAAATTCCTAAAACGCTAACAATTAAGGTTGAAGTACTAAAGAGTAGAATTGTTTTTGGTAATCTTTCCAATATAATGTCCCTCACGCTAGAAGAACCCGAGTCAGTAGTAAAAAAATTGGATCTGCCCAAATCAAGGGTGACAATCCTTAATAATGTGTTAAAAAATCGCTTCGGTGAGTACCAGGGTTCATCCAGCCCAAGAGACTTTATATTTAATGCAATTTGTGTGGTGACATACGATTGTCTTTCTTTGAGAGATTGAAAATGAAATTTGGATTGGCTTATTGCATTAACTGCGTCGTATCTGACAGAGTCAATTAGAATCTTGTCAATAGTTGAGCCAAGGATTGCGATCGTGATAACGAGTGTAAAAAATACAACAAGAATCATGTTTATCGATCTTTTAATCAGAAAATGTCGAAATCCCATAATTCAACTTCCCCCTCTGTACCCCTTAGATTTGCTAGATAACTCTAATATTGCTTATCTATTAAGGTTGACCTATCAAGAATCCCAAGCTAAATGCAATACGGTTAATCAAGCTGTATCTTTTACTGCCAATATGGTTTTAGTGTATATGTCAGGCCTAAACGCATCTTTTTCGGTTGCGAATATTTTGAGTATATTCGGTCCAAATTGAAATTTAGCCGTTGCATTTCTGTCTAGATTTATCTCATAAGACCCTGCTAGATGACTCATATTCTTATCTTGAGATCCAATTGATGACTGCGCATCTGCTATTCCGCTTAGGATCACTTTGCCCTCCCAATTTGAAATGAAATAATTTACTATCGCATCGTTGGTAGGCTTTCCTCCTTCAGAGACATTAAATAAAAGTTTCAACGGCTTTCCTATCACTGCGAACTGGGGAACATATATCTTTCCTAAAGTAGCAAGTTTTGGATGTTCATAGATCGACCAATGGCCTACTTCAAAAGGGTAGGAGGAATCTCTAAAAGCTTTAATCGTTATAATGCCACCCTCGGGATTATAAGAGTCAAGATAAAATGGTCCATTGCCAATCACGGCATTTCGATGTGTTTCAATCCATTTTATGCTCGCATCATACCTTCTTTGAGCCTCAGCCACAGTTACGATGCCCCTTAAAGGGCTTGGAACGTACATCTCTGTTTTCATCTTCTGTAACTCAGACTTGATTGCATTTGCGTGGGAAGATATGATCAATGACAGCCAATCAATGTTCTTCAGCTGCCGATTCTCCTTTAGAAAATGCGAATTTTCCAGCCGTGACAAGTCGTTCCGTAGCAGCAGTGATTTCCCATGGCTCAGAAGGCCAGATTGCTGCCTGAATCTGCTATCTCTTTTTTATCGTAGTGCCACTGGTCCATATAAGATTCGAACGTGTTATTATTGTCAAACTTTATGCCCTTTATAAGAGGAATTGCAACCTGGGCAGCAGTACTGTATTCAGGGTCATAAGTCCTGTCACCATTTCCAGTATTGGTTCCCCATTCGAAGGTAAAGTAGAGAGGGTACAAGATATCAGCTTTGTCCATCATGATTCCATTGTGCCATTTGGAGAGTAACATCCTAAATGTGACTTTGCTCATTGCCGAGTCATTCTTACCTAAGCCAGTCCATTTTTGCGCGATCGGATTCCATATGCGAACATCAGCTGGGACATGTAATCTATTGTGGGGTCCCAATGTTGTTACGTTTGTCCAAACCTCTCTCATTGGAATCACGTCACCAGTGTAGGGGTTTCTGAAGGTCGCACTATCTGTAAGTTGCGTAAAAATTTCAGAGCAATAAGCATCTTTGCACCCTCCAATATTATTCCATGCTCCCTGGTAAATTTGCTTAACACCAATATCAAGTGAATTCGTATCCTTTGGAGTTCTAACGTTTACTAAGGAATACTTGCTAGTTATTCCAGCACCAAAATCATTTATTAGGCCTAAAAGTGATGACCTGGCAACATAAGGTTCGATTAGCTGTGCAACAAATATCCGAACAGATTCTTTCATACCTTCTAGCGTTGCATTTCGGACCAAGTTGTTCCTTTCGTTGGCTGACGTAAAATTAAAGAAGGCGATATGTTGAGCCAGCTTGTCAATGGTTGAATTTTGATAATGCCAAAAAGTCGGATTCTGACCACCTGGCATGTTCCCCGCGTAAGATGCGTACATTTGAGACGTTACGGTCGGATTGTATTTAACAAAGGCTGATGTGCCGGCGTAAGCCTCTGTGTAGAGATTCCACTGAAATTCTTGGGGATCTGATCCATAGACAAGGCTATTGGCCTTGTTCAAGTCACCGTAATCCTTCAGAACTGTAAACCCTATCTTTTGAAATTCAGAGGAGATGAGTTCACCCATCGACCTTCTTTCAGCGTCATCACCTCTAATGAGGACTTTTATGACTATCGGATTACCTTTGTATATCCATTTTCCGGCCTGCTTGAAGGCTCCTGCAGAGGAAAGTGTACTTGTAATAATCTTATCAGCCAACACTGGATTATATTTGAGACCTAGCGATTCTACAGTACTGATTATATTCGTATATTCCGGAGAATAAATTCCAAAGGGATCAACCATGGGCGTTCCGTAGCCCTTTAGAATTTCATCGACCACAAATTCTCGATCAATAAGATAATTTACTGCATATCTTACCGGTCTAAAATAGAAGGGATTTAACGTATCATTATTTTTTGGTGGAGCAGGATTTAACAAAAGTCCGAACGATCCAGCCATTCTGTCGGTACTCCATCAGTGCCGGATCTCGCTTCAGGTCAGACACAACCTCAAGAGGTACTCGAAAGTAGTAAGTATCTAGTCTTCCACTTTTCATTTCTTGCAGTGCAGTATTTTCATCAAGATATTGAATAAACCTTGCACTATCTATAAAGGCGCCTTTCTTAGTAGATGCGACGCCATATGCCACGAATAAACCCGTTGAGCTATGACTGAGAATTAAAGAAAAAACTAGGACTATGCAGACTAGTAATCCCGATCTCAGAAATTTAATAAGCATTGGTAAAGTTTATTCATGTGTGTTGTTTTTCTTTTTAGTCATTAAATTCTGGAGATTCTACGGCACATCTAGGTCGGGGGTTTCAAGCCCAAGCATACGTAGTTTCCTACCTCGGAAATTGTGTGAGTCGTAGGTTGGGTTTAGGTATCGACTCGAAAGGTATCTCGTGATATTAGCCGGATCGTCTGGGCAGGCCTTAGCATTTAGAACGTAATGAGTTCCAATGTAGGGAAGATCCGAAAAAGAGCCTTCAGGAGGATTGTCGAATAAATCGCAGGTCATACTCGATGGAGTACCGATAGCAAAGATATTACTTCCCCTCTTTCTCCATTTCAACAGATTTTGTACTGTATCAAATTGCTGTTCCCATGAAGGGTCATTCTCAACAGCCCATCGTGGTATCTGCCTTATCTCTTTCATAGATGAGTGGATGGTCTATCCTTTAATTAAGATTATGGACGCATATTTTAGGTACGTGACTTACTGAATAGGCTTATACCTTGCAGTAATCGTTAATTCATTTTCCTTACCTTTAATTCTACTGCAATTTGTGTTCCAAGTGAATTAACGCCATATCTATGCGGATCTTGGTTAATCAAATAGCACACGTTTAGCATTCTGAAGATTCAAGCGAATTAAAATATATTCAAATAAGTACGGCTGTTTCGTGTAAATATGTAAGGCAATGGAAAAAACCTACAAATATTAGACATGTGATCGGTGACTAAGGACAAAGTTTAAATAAAAGAATAAAACATTTATATAAGATGGCAAATTTTGGCATTTTTATGGTGAAAAGACCTGGTAAAGGATATTTCGTTATTTAGTGATAGATGTCCACGTTGTGGAAAAGGTCCCATGGTCACCGATAATTCAAGTGGGGAAATGTTTTGTGGCAACTGTGGCTTCGTGGTTACTGAAAGAATTGAGGAAACAGGGCCTGAGTGGAGGGCATTTTCCAAGGAAGAGCATGAAGACAGGAGCAGAGCAGGAATACCGACCTCGTTGGCTATGCATGACATGGGCCTGGCTACTATAATTGGTCCTATAGATAAAGATGCCTCAGGAAAACCTTTGTCGGCATCAATGAAAAGTACCATTGAAAGACTGAGAACATGGGATAGCCGGAGTCAGGTTCATGAGCCTGTTGACAGGAATTTTAGACAAGCTTTTAGTGAATTGGATAGATTGAAGGACAAATTAGCTGTGGGAGATGCAGTAATCGAGAAGGCAGCATATGTCTATAGAAAAGCACTGGAGAGAGGGCTTGTGAGAGGGAGATCAATTTCTGCACTGGTGGCGGTTGCGCTATATGGAGCGTGTAGAGACACTGAGACTCCAAGAACCCTAAAAGATATCGCTAACGCAAGCAACATTAAAAAGAAGGATGTCGCAAGGTGCTATAGACTACTTATACGAGAACTAGATCTTAAGATGCCTGTTGTGGATCCCGTAAAGTGTGTAGCAAGAATCGCAAGCAAGGCTGGTTTGTCTGAAAAGACCAAGAGAAAGGCTCTGGAAATTCTAAAAAAGGCGGAAGAAGGAAAGATCTCTGCCGGAAAGGATCCTATGGGACTCGCTGCGGCTGCGTTATATGTGGCTTGTGTAATGAACGGTGAAAACAAGACGCAGAAGGATGTTGCAGAAGGCAGCAGGTGTTACGGAAGTAACCATTAGGAATAGGTACAAGGGCCTAAAGCTGCATCTTAAGCTTTAATAGAATCTATGAAATCTTTTCTTTCCTTGATCAAACCTTTAAGATTTTCGATATATTCGTAATCATCAATGTTAGTTGAGCTACGTTTTGAACTTTTGAGATTATGCAGTTGAAGGGCAATTTCTGAATCAAAAGCCAGGAGTTTGTTTAATTCTTTTATTCTAATTGAGCCGTTTGGGGTAATGGTCCTCTCATAATAATAAGATAGTTGGCTAAATAGGTCGATCGCTTCTTTGTAAGCATCAGGCATAATTTCTCTTTTGATAGAATCTATGTGTGACTTCATATTAAATGAAATTATTTGATTCACCTTCGACATTTCTACATAGCTTGAACGGCCAGTACTGACACTTTTCTGAAGAATCGAAGCAATCCTGAATGTGTCATCTAAACTCGAAACACGTTCCCTTTTCTTGGTCGGCTTCTTCTCCTTAAACAATAATGTGATTCTAAGATACTGACATAAATGCTTTCGTTTCAAGATTGAGCTTTGTAATTGAACCATACTTATTCAGAGAGGTTTAGATTACTGAGGAATCAGAAGGATCATACAAAAACGGCGCGAAAATATCAGAAGATAATTTCGTTGTAACAATCGATTTAATTTTAGAAAAGAAGGTCTTACTGAACCTCGATGGCAGCCTCGTTAAAGGCCAAACTTACAAGATAACCTTTGACATGTTCTCTATGATCACCTTGGAGCATAATGTATCCATCTTTGGCCGTTCCGCCGCAGGCGAACTTGCTTTTCAGTTCTTTTACTATCCTTTGTAGATCGCCAAGTTTAGGATCGATGCCTTCAATCATAGTAGTTGTTTTCTTGAAGCGTCTGGTTTCGAGGCGAACTATAATTCGCGTATCTTCCTTATCCAGTTCACCACATGCACAAAGATCGTCAGGCAGGCCACATTTCTTGCATATAACCACCATCTTTTGGTATTTTAATCATCCATATTCTTACTATTAAAACTTGCCTGTCCACTACCGCCATCGCAATAAGACTCAAGTATCAGAGTATGCTACATGCTTGTCGATTAGCAGAATCGCAATGTATTTAAAGCTCCGACCCTTTCAGTTGATTGCTAATGAGCAGTAAGAAGAAAAATGCACCCCTCCCAGCATCTAGTGCAGGATTGTTGAGGTTTTTCGAAGACGAAACTAAAGGTATCAAAATAAAGCCAGAAGTCGTTCTGGGGGTTACTGGAGGATTGATCGGGATATCTCTGTTAATTAGAATTCTTTTCCCAGTCTAATCGGCCTTATAATATCATTATCGGGTCATGGAAAGTGTTTCTAGTATACATAAGCGATGGTCTTTCACGCGTCTTAATCCATCTTCTACTAGAACATCATTACTGATCTCAATTATTAGTACCGCGGTTTTAATATTCACAGTTAAAGTTTGGATTTTCAAACAACCTGACGATTTATTGCCTACCCTTGTGGTTGGGCTGCCTGCTATGTGCGGGTTAACGCTTCTGGATTTTTGGGCTCTACGCAAGACTCCTCTTAATAAATTGTCGAAAGTTTTTCATGTATCTGCTTTTTCAAGTCTATTCTGGTCCGGCACAGTAATGTTGGGTTTGGCTTTGCATATCTTGTCAGCAAGAACAGACTCTCAACTTTCGTATGTGATCGAAGGAATGTTTCTTGCAATCGGTTTGAGAGTTGCGATATTTAGGTCTGTATTCGGGGCTCGACTTCCCAGATCAATCTTTGTCGGAATAATTCAGCCAATAATATTGGCTGCTGTTGTAATTATTGTTCCATTCTCCAGTTACACTGTCAAATACCAATTAGATCTTTCTCCATTGTTTGGTATGACGTTTGTCGGAATTAGCATCTTGTGGACGCTATTAGCAGACAGGGCCGGACGACCGAGTGTTGCAAGCACCTTTGATTTGTTGCAAGCATTTCTAGTCGCATGGACTGATAATGATGCGGGGAGGATGGAAATGTTTACTGAATCGAGATCTGAACCAAAAACAGTTAAGACATTGATCGCAAGGTTCAAGGATGACAGAGGTGGTGCTGTCAATGTAATTCTTCCAGATATTCATCCTGGTCCGTTTAACCCTGTCGGGGGAAGCAACCTTCCTCAGGTGTTGTTTACAGCATTTTCAAGAAGGGCAATCGTTCTCCATAGCCTATCCGACCACTCTCTGAATATTCCTTCCAAATCTGAGCTAGATAAGTATGTCAGGTCACTCGATAAACATGACCTCAGCTACGAGCATAATATGTGTTCGTTACCCTGCCAAGTACGTATTTTTGGCTTTACTGCGACCGGACTCAAATTTGGAAATACAGCAGTAATACTCCTTTCTAGCGCCCCAGAAGGGATGGATGACCTCTCGGAAGAGATGCTGAAATCATTGGAAGAGTATTCACGTTCGCTTGGGTTCAAGAATACTCTTGTTATAGACTGCCACAACGCTATGGGTCCACCGTTGAGTAAAGCGAATGGCGAATCCCTATTAATCGCAGGAAGACAATGTTTGAAAGAGCTAAATCAATCCCAAGAGTATCCTTTTGGAATCGGTTTTGCAAATCTCGGCGATATCTCCTACAAAGAGGATTCCTTGAAGCATGATCTTGGAGGATCCGGCTTAGCGACTGTCGTTCTTAATGTTAATGCTCGCTATTATGTGATCGGCTGGGCAGATTCAAATAATATGGATAATGCCCTGAGAGGACACGTAGTTTCTTATATGTCTAAGAAGGGGATTGAAATGCTAGAGATCTGTACCTCTGATACCCACTCTACCTCAGGCAAGCGGACTAGACAGGGGTACTTTGCATTTGGCAGTATTACAGATGCCCAAGTCGTATCAGAAGTCTTTTATTCTCTGTCAAAAAAATCCATTGAAAATGTTAGCTCTTCCACGTTTGAGTTGTTATCGACAAGAACATGCGTTAAAGTGATGGGGAAAAGACAATTTGACGAGTATGCGACGGCACTGAATAAATCTATGCAACTCACCAAATTTTTTGTATTAATAACAGGCGTTATATATGTGGTTATGTTGCTCCTGTCATGATTTGATAGAAAAAAAGAGATGGATGGGGAGAGATTTGAACTCTCGATCACCTGTGTGTGAGACAGGTATCTTAACCAAGCTGGACCACCCATCCGGTAATAGGACCGAAAATAATGCAAACTCGATACGAAATAAATATCTAAGCATTATAACCATGCATATTTAATGTAGATTGATGTTTGTTAACTTCTGGTTTTGAATTTTCCAGAGAAACCACTTATGCTTTCGAAGTTTCAAGTTCCTTGACTAAATCCGCCAATGTATGTTTTTTGGTCCGCAGTCAGAGTATCAATTTCTACATTCATGGATTTTAGCTTGGCCAAAGCGATTTCTTGGTCTTGCTCTCTGGAAATACTGTAAACCAGAGGCTGAAGCGAACCCTTGGACTCCGCTAACTTTAGCACTGATAAGAATTGATTGGCAAAACTCATGTCCATAACCTCGGAGGGATGACCATCAGCTGCCACTAAATTCACCAACCGGCCTTCTCCTATTAGATATACCTTTTTATGATTCAAGTTGTACCGTACTATATTATCGTTAACCTGGCTTTTGTTTACCGATTGTCGCTCTAATTCTGGAACTGATATTTCAACATTGAAATGGCCGGCATTTGCCAAGATTGCTCCGTCCTTTAGTTCCTTAATAGCTTCACTGCCAATAACATCTTTGCAACCGGTAGTTGTAATAAAAACATCTCCAAATAAGGATGCACGCTTCATGGTCGAAACAGTAAATCCATCTAACTTAGCTTTTAATGCAGAGATGGGATCGATTTCTGTAATGGTGACATTTGCTCCGAGGCCTGCTGCCTTCTTCGCAATACCTTTCCCTACGTGTCCATAACCTGCAACAACAACATTCTTTCCTGACAATAGTATATTTGTAGCGCGGATAATGCCATCGAGAGCAGATTGTCCTGTTCCATAAAAATTGTCAAAGTCTTGTTTTGTCTCTGCATCATTTACTGCGAATATAGGATACATTAGCTTGCCCAATTTTTGGAGAGCTCTCAATCTAACAACACCGGTAGTTGTCTCTTCCGTCCCTCCATACAATCCAGGCTTAAAATCGTCAATAAATCTGTGGACCTCAACCGTCAAATCGGCTCCATCGTCTATTGTGATATTAGGCTTAATTTCCATTGTGCTGTGTATATCTTCATAGTATTGATCTGTGGTGACCCCTTTACTAGCATAAATTGAAATTCCTTCGTCAATTGCAATTGAGGCGGCAACGTCATCCTGAGGTACCTCAACGGATTACAGCCACACCATGACAATTCTGCACCGGAGGATCTCAAAGTTCTTATCAATACTCCAGTCTCTTTCGTCACGTGTAAACAACCACAAATACGTATGCCTTCAAGGGGTTTTTCCAGGCGGTATTTATCGCCAAGTGAAGCTAATACAGGCATATGCTCTTCTGCCCAGTCAATTTTCCTTTTTCCTAGTTGGGCAAGAGATTGATTCTTAATTCGATAATGAGCCATTCTGTGATTGAGGCTTAACCTACCCATATATTATTTTATTTAATCATTGTATGAATGAACTAATTTCAAAAATAGTTTGTTATTTATATCAGATACCGAATAGATGAGTAGTACTAAAAATACATTTTAACAATCATGTCCCAAATTGTAGATTTAGGCTCATAGTAACACTACTAACTGCAGAGAATACATTTGATTGAGACAACAATCGGCATAAGATACGGCCTTTGCTCCCATCCAATCTAGAATATAAACCTATTATGATCGGTATTTTAGTCTTTGAGATTGTCCATTAAATACTTATTTGGTTCATATACAGGACCATAATTTTGGGCCATCTGTTTCAGGGTATCGACTATAGATTCAACGCCATAGCTTTTGACAGTTTCGAATAGTTCAGCTTTCAGCCCCATGCCAAGCTTTAATGCCTCCTCAAGATGTATTCTGTCACAGGCTCCATTGGAAATCAACCAACTTGCATTATTGGTCGCAAAGGCTACTAACCTTATAGGATCATATTGACGAATCTCGTTAGGGGAAATATTAACGCGCTCATATTTTTCATTTTTGTATTCGTAGAATCCTTGTCCGGACTTTTGACCGTACTTTCCCTGCTCAAATAATTCCTTTATCATTGGATGAGGGTTTATAACAAGCTTGTCTCTGGAATACATCTCCATAGTTGCCTTATGTATTACATCTAGACCCGTATAGTCTGCAAGCTCAAAAATTCCCATGGGAAATTTCATCTTGTTTTTGACTGCTGAATCTATAGCTTCTATGTCTGTCTTGTCTCTCTCCAAGCAGTATGCCGCTTCATGAACTAACGGTATAAAGATCCGATTTACTATGAATCCCGGAACGTCCTTGCGGCATAGAATGGGCTCGCTTTCCCAACGAGTTTATGAAGTTCATAGCTCTATCAACAATGTCTGCTTTAGTCTCCTTTCCAGGAATCACCTCGACTAATTTCATCAATTGTGGGGGGTTAAAGAAGTGCAGTCCTATGAATCTCTCAGGTCTTGTGGTGAGTGATGCGATTTCTGTAATCGGCAATGTGCTTGTGTTTGATGCGTAAAGTGTCTTGTCTTCCACAAGTTGATCCATCTCATCGTACACTTTTTTCTTTACAACCAAATCTTCAGGCACAGCTTCTATTATGAGATCTGAATCTCGTAGCGCTTCTTTTAGGTCTGTCGTTAATTGAACGCGATCGAGTATCTTTTGCATGTCTAATCTGGTTATTTTTTGTTTCTCGATAAGTTTTTCAAGAGACCATCTTATTTTTCCGATAGCTGAATCCAAGAATTTTTGGTCGACGTCTCGCAGTGATATATTGTAGCCTGCCATGGCAGAGACTTGAGCAATGCCGTGACCCATGGTGCCAGACCCAATGATTGTTATTTTCTTAATGCTAGACATTTAATCAAATACTGTTTGACCACACCTTAATTTTACTCTTTTTTTGAAGGGGTACACTTAAAGTCACGCTGAGTAATTACAAACATATTGGATGTTGAGCGGTTTACTGCAGACGTAACGAACCTATCGGAACGATTAATGTCCGGTTGTCAAGAGGATGATATCCAAAGACTAAATTTCGTTAAGGATAGATTAATTGGATTGTATAAGAGAAATATTGTAAAGATCAATCATTCTGTTATGGAATTAATCTGTGCAAAGCATCTTATTCAATATGGATACTTTGTCGATGTTGAGAAGCAATTGACTGACTCGCTTGTGTGCGATGTCTTCGCAACCAAGGGTGATGGTCAGGTCATAATAGAAATTGAAACTGGATTCATGCCTCCCGAACATGCGTTAGATCCTGTTTCTTACTATATCTCTAGAATTGCCAGCAAAATTTCTCGATACAGTAAACATGCAAGCGAATTTATTTTGGCAACTCCGGGGGTAAACCTTTTACCGATTCCGGTTATCTTTTCCATGCCTCCAAGAGTGAGAGGAGTGGGGGATGTAAAGCAGGTCAAAGCATTATGTGACAAGTATTACAAATCCCCTCAACTGGACATGGATGAAATTCTAAACGCGAGGCTACATATGATTTATGTCATCAATATAGACGAAGGGAAAGTTATCGAGACTGATATTGATTCATATTTTAGAATGATAGCCCCTCTTATGTCACTTGCTAGTTTTAGATCTGGTATTGTGGGAACTGATTAGAACAGATCTCAACGTTTCAAAATAAGCGCATATTCCAGAAGATGGTTGATTGATATTCGATCAAGTTAGTTGTCTTTTTTCTTTTTATACACTCACATTCTCGTTTGAGTCAGGTGAGAATATTACTAATACATTCACAAGAAGAAATTGGACCTATATTCAGCAAGTTCATACTTATGAAATTGTTTAACAGAGTCCATATTATCTATATGGTCGAGTCACTGTTATGAATACGGCTAGAAAGGCCAGTCTCCTCTCAATAGGAATTGGCCTCTTAATATTGGTGGTAACAAGCCCAGCATTAGGTCGGTACGCATTTGCACAGGATAAAACGCAGACAGGTGATTCCAATTCAGGCGCTGGTGTATCCAAGAAAGACCTAAAGCAATTGTCCAGTTGTCAATCTAAAGCGGCAAAGGATGGCGATCTTACCCAGACTGAGCTAGACAGTTGTTACAATGATTCATTTCCGGGTTCTCAATCAACCTCAAATACTACCCCACAATCAACCTCAAATACTACCCCACAATCAACCTCAAATACTACCCCACAATCAACCTCAAATACTACCCCACAATCAACCTCAAATACTACCCCACAATCAACCTCAAATACTACCCCACAATCAACCTCAAATACTACTCCACAATCACAACCCAATCAAATAGGTGATATGCCGGGTTCTCAATCAACCTCAAATACTACCCCACAATCAACCTCAAATACTACTCCACAATCAACCTCAAATACTACTCCACAATCAACCTCAAATAATACTCCAGAATTACAACCCAATCAAATAGGTGATATGAATTCGTCAATCGGTAAGGATCTTCCAATCGATAAAGCAACGATACAGGAAATTATAAAGAATCGTTTTGGATAATCGATACACCAATTTGGTATATCCACGCTAACGATATGTAACTTAAATAGGATCTGTAGATTTTGTCATCCCTCTTATTTTTTGGGAAATTCATGGAGCTGAACGGCATCAATATTGTTAACCTTATATCAGACTCGATGTAACGATAATAGATTGTGAAGCTAGAGGTAGTTCTGCTTAAACAAGATGATCCAATAAAGTGCACTGCATTAAAATTAGTGAAATTCGGGCTTGCGAAAAGAGTCCGAACAATCAGTAAACAAAGCCTTGTCCTTAACCCTTTTTCAAAGATATTACTATCAGCAGGTGATAGATTCTCCTCAAGATCCATTTGCGCTGTGGACTGCTCGTGGGAAAACATTCGTAATATAATAGAAAGTCAAACCATTTTTACATATTTGAATAATCGACGACTTCCATGTCTGCTCGCTGGTAATCCAACGAATTATTCTAAAGTAGGAAAATTAACTACAGCCGAGGCGCTGGCTGGATGTGTATATATACTTGGAAACAGAAGATTATCGATCAGTCTCATGAACAAGTTCAAATGGGGTCATACGTTCCTTGAACTTAATGCCGAGCCATTAGAAGAATATTCTTGTGCTATGGATCAAGAAAAAATTATGCAGATTGAAAGAGACTACTTCCAATAAGAATATTAAAATTACCTTTGTATGAAAACAGATGATTTGGTGAGCTAGTGGGCGAGTTACTCGAAAGAGAGGAAACTCCTCCCTCATCGCAGGCACTCGATATAGTGATATTTAGCTGGAGACAGCTGGCTACGGAATAGAAAAGAAATCTAGACACTCCTGTATCCTAATGATGGTGAGTAATCTGAAGGGTGTGCGCTAGAATGAAACTGCCGACCCGGGTGGAGCAAGGCCAAATAGAGGGCGATTATTCCTGCAATACCTCAGGTTGGCCGCTCAGCGAAATCTCGCTTAAAACAAAAGGAGGGTTATTGCTAGCACACCCTTATCCCATAAGTTTAAACCTTGCAGTAGTATCCAACCTGAATAATTTGTAGAGAATTATTAATTAGTTTGAATGAATGTACGAATTTAAGTGTTGTATAGATTCAGAATATTGGGATTTACATACAATAAAATATCAAATGATTGATATACTCGACGATAAATTGGATGTTAAAGTTTTTCCTGAATCGTCCGTTTCAAAAGAGCTTTCACAAGAATTTGGCTATAGTGAATGGATGGTATGCAGGTTTTTGCAGTTTATTCCAAATCTAAGGGCCTGTTTGATATCTATGGAGAGAGGTTTACCAAAGTATATTAGGATCAATACATTAAAAATAACTAAAAATGATCTTATACAGAGGCTAATAGATAAAGGTGTAGGGTACGAAGATACAATTTTGAATGAAGTCCTACTTGTGAAGAGATCTCGTTATCCTATAGGGGCAACGACAGAATATCTTCTGGGCTATTATTATATTCAAGATTTGACCTCTTGTATTGCAGTAGATGAATTGGACGTCCTGCCTTATCAATTAAATTTAGATATGGCCTCCGCACCAGGAGGCAAAACAACCTACATTTCACAAAAAATGAAAAATTCTGGTTGTATTGTAGCTTTGGAGCCAAATCCAAGAAGGATCAAATCTTTGAAATTCAATTTGTCGCGATGTGGAATAATAAATGCATGTATTTACGGGTTAGATGCTCATTATGCACAAAGACTGGGGCTTAAGTTCGATAGGGTTCTTCTCGACGCGCCGTGCAGTTGTGAAGGTATAATTGCAAAGGATCCTACTATAAAGACCAGTTTGGAGCCTCAAAAGATAGAGGAGTGCATGCAAAGACAAATCGAACTGCTACTCCGCGCAGTTGAGCTTGTCAAGAGGGGAGGCCTCATAGTTTATTCAACTTGTACCTTTGCTCCGGAAGAAAACGAACTAGTGATCAACAAATTGTTAAGCCTACGGAGCAATATTAGTCTTGAACCACAAAAATATGGCGAACCTGGATTGGTCAAGTACGGCGATTTAACAATGGATGAAAGTTTAGTTAATACGCGTCGGTTTTATCCTCATTTACATAATACATCTGGCTTCTACATAGCAAAGATTCGTATCAAAAAAAGTGAATGAATGTGTACAGAAAGCCCACTCGAAGAGAATTAACAATTCTTAAGAGGACCTATGATAAATTGGGATGCTTTGACTTCTTCAAAGACAAATCTATATTGATAAAGGAACACTTGAAGACTAAAGAAAGGAAGGTCTATTTAGCGTCAGACAGCGCTGGGGCAGTAGCGCTTTCGGTTTCTCCCACTTATGTAGGTCTAATGATTGGTCATCTAGGGAAGCAATTTATTCCATCCTTGCAAGGAGCAGACATCTTTTATAGAGTCGGTAGAAAGCTTCCTTTCGTGGTTGTTAATGAGATCGGAGAGAGATTGGTCCTATACGGAAGAGATCTGTTCGGACAATCGATTACCGATGCGAGCCCAGACATTCTAGCAAGTCAGTTTCTAGTGATCCTAAACGATAAGAGGGAAACTGTCGCCGTGGGCAGGGCTAGGGTTCCTGCAGCACAAATATTCAACGAGGGGTCAATCACAGTTTACACATTGCTAGATATTGGATATTATCTGAGGCTTCAAGGGGATGGATAATGCAATCTCTCTCCTTTAACACTTGAAGTCTTCAATTTTAATCATACCTACATCATTCATTTCCTTGCCTTGAGAAGAACAAACACGGCTACAGCCCCCATCATTCCTCCCAAGACGAGAAGTACCTGAATGGGAAATCCTCCGGTAGCTGTAACTGTTCCTTCAGGAGCCTTATCTGAAACAAAGGCCAGTTCGCTGTTTCCTGACTTTCGAATGTTAGAAAATCCGCTAATCTGGATTTGGGCACTTGGAGGAGGAGTACTGGAGTGAACTCCTACTGGAGAACCGTCAATATTAGCTGTGCTGTCAGATACTGTTTCGGTCATAGTGCCTTCTCTAAAGCTGCCTCTCACCCAGTGAATAAATAGAAATTGCACGAGCACCACCGATTTCCTTAAATCCTGCAGCTCCTGCCTGACTTCCTGTCGGGTCAAACAAGAAATGCCAGGTATCCATAGATTTTGCGACATCATGAAAATCCAGCAATGGATCTTTCATGACGGATGAGGAGGCTGATGCAAGGAATTTTTTTGCCAAATCCGAATGCGTAGCTTGCAAAAGGCCTATTGGATAATTAATACTCATATTTCCATACTTTGGCACATTAACAAGTAAGGGTTCGTCAATAACGAATCCTCGCCAGTCTAGGTCAACAACAGCTCCCTGACTATTCTTGTCAAGCACAAAGTTGCTGATGGTGGGTTTGATATCCACTTTATAAGATAGTGTAGCGCTGTTAGGATCTCCTCTTATCTGGCCTGTGTACACTAAAGTTGCGTTAGTGAACCTGACAGGACTTTTTTTCTGCGAAGCAATATCGCTGTTGATAATAGAAACAATTTTAGCCATAGCAGGATCGGAAGAATTAAGCGTAAACCTAACGTTTTCTGTTTTACCAGCGAGTTGTTTAGCTGATTGTACTACTTGGATCATATTTAAGTTCAATGAATCTGACTCCAACTAGATCTCCTTGTGCCGAGTTCTGAGAGGGGATCAATAAAGTTGTCATCTGGACGCCATTCACACAGGACACACCACCCCCCAACAAAATAGCTATGATAAACGCATATAAAGAGAATGTCGCAGCCTTCACATGAAAACTCTCATGAGCCCTGTTTATAATCTTTGTTGCGACCTTATTTCATCTAGCCTTAATAATTCTTTCGATTGTCTGGGTCGCCAATAAAGATTTGCATAATTTAATTCATCTGCGCCGCAAGTTTACTACGTTTGAGTATATGAAAGGAGGGCGTGATGATCCACTAGAGATCTTATAGGAATTGCCTATTTTATTCTGAGATTCCTACCACAGCACTTCGAAAGTTATACATTATACATTCGCCTTAGCTATCTAAATTTGATCGCTGTCATAGGAGGGGGAACAGGCTCCATAAAGCTGATTCGTGGCTTGGCTAAAGCTGTTAAAGATCTCGTCATAATCTCGAACGTGGCTGACAATATCTGGCTGAATGGGATGTACGTTTGTCCAGACATAGACACCACACTCTATGGCCTCAGTAATATTCTAGATCTAAGTAATGGATGGGGAATACAACACGACTCATATTACTTTCTTAATCAAATGAGAATGCTTGGTGAAGATACTTGGTTCAAGTTAGGTGATAAGGATTTAGCAACTCATGCATTAAGAACTAAAATGCTGGGGGAGGGTAAGGACCTTTCACAAGTCACGGATTATTTGAGGCGAAAACTTAAAGTGTTGCCTAGAATTCTTCCTGTTTCGAATGATCATATCGAAACCAGATTTAGAACTGATATAGGAGACTTACATATTCAAGAATTTTGGGTCAGAGAAAAAGCAAAGCCCAAAATTCGATCCGTTTACTATAAAGGAAGTACTACAGCTATAGTAAATCCTCTAGCAGTGGAAGCCGTGAGGCGGTCTAGAACAATTATCATAGCTCCTGCGAATCCAATTACAAGCATTGGGCCAATGCTGTCATTAAAAGAATTTAGAGCCGAACTTATATCCTTAAAGGAAAGAGTTGTTGCTGTGTCTCCCATAATTGGTAACAGTGTAATCTCTGGGCCAGCTGCTAAATATATGAAATCTGCTGGTATGCATGTCTCGCCGGTAGGAGTAGCAAAGTATTATAGGAAATTCTTGAGTAAATTCGTTATTTCTGAATTAGACAGTGCAATATCTCCCGAGATATCAAATTTAGATCTTAGTGTTTATCGGACAAATATTATTATGAAAAACAGATATCAAGAAAATATGCTGGCCAATTATATTCTAAAGCACTGTGCGAAGCATTGAATAAGATATTCGCTGTGGTCCCAGTCAAGAGATTTGAGAATAGCAAATCTAGATTAAGATTATTGTTATCTAAACAAGTTAGAATTAGACTTGCAGAATTGCTTCTTGTTGATACCATATCTATTCTTATGAAATCTAGCACATTAGATACTATAGTTATCGTTTCTGGGGACGATCGTGCACGTTCAGTAAGTGATCGGATGGGTGTAACATTCCTAAGGCAGGATATCGACAATGGAGTAGATCAGGCAGTAAGTGCAGGAGATGATTTCAGTAACAAAAATGGTGCGGATGCTACCATTGTAATACCACATGATTTGCCTCTCCTTCTACCAGCACAAGTTGATATGATATGCAGATCGACTAAAAATTATGAGAAATGCCTGGTAATCTCTCCCTCGCTTCGACACGATGGATCAAACATTCTACTCAGAAAGCCAATCAACCTGATAAGAACTCATTATGATGATGATAGTTATACTAGACACATTGAAGAGGCATTGGCTGTTAAGGCCACGGTCATTGTTGTATTGTCTGATAGGACAACGATCGATATGGACACAAGACGAGATGTAGAACTATTATTAGCTAGATACGGATCTATCGATGGCGCCGCTTTAAAATTCGTAAGAAAAAATCTAGGTCACGTTGTGAATAACGATGTCCCATCTATTGCCTAGTTTAAGTTGGGAAAATAATTCTTATTCGCTATGTTATCTCTGATTGGGAAAGTCCCTTTATGTCTATCAGTTATTTTAAGTGAGGAATGCAACTTTCTACAATCCTTAGTACTAATTACCTTTATATTTCATCCAGATTTGTCGGTCTCCCATACTAGTTGTGGTAATATAGAAATACTTCCAATTATTATAAGTGCCATTTCGACCTAATTGTTATGTTAGATTCAATAGATGGCTCCATACCTGCTTAGTAGTGACAATTGGGTGACCTTTTATAAAAATAATTTACTATTTCAGAAGATTGATATCAACAAGTCGAAATAATTTGTTATGATGAGTAGGATGAATAGTGGGAGTCAAATTAAATGCTATTCATTCATTAAGATAGAACCAGTCAAAACAAACTTTTACGCATCTGAGTGGAATTCCGGCTAGGTCGAAACATTCAGAGGACTTAAGTTGGGGCAGATGTTATCATAAAATATGTATGAGCAACGTTCACATATGCCAATATATTCTTTTGAGAAAGGCGTCAACGAAGGCTCAAAATTATTGGGGCTCAAGGGGACTGGTTTATCCCGCATGACAGCAATGAAATTGCCAGTTCCGCAAGGATTTATAATTACTACAGAGATCTGTGAAAAATTCTTCGAGGCAGGCATGCGATTGCCTGACGGCCTTATGAACGAGGTTAGGGGGGCCATCAAGGAGCTTGAACTGAAGGTTGGCCTTAAGTATGGCGACCCCAATAATCCGCTTTTGGTTTCAGTCCGATCTGGCTCCTCAGTATCAATGCCTGGAGCCATGGCTACGATTCTCAATGTAGGTTTGAACGAGAAGATTGTAATGGGATTAGCATCCCAGAAGAAATCAGAAGTAATTGCTTGGGATTGTTATCGCAGGTTCATTCAAATGTTAACCCAGAGTGTCTTAGATATTGATGAAAAAATCTTATTGAAGATATTAGCTGAATACAATGATCAAGATGTAAAAAGCCTTCAAAAAATTGTACAATCCTTTAACGAGTTGTGGATTGAAAAGACAGGAAGGGGCTTTTCAGAAGATCCATATAAACAACTTGAGCTGTCGATAATCTCAGTCTTAAAATCATGGTCAAGCAAAAGAGCTACGGAGTATAGAAAGTTTAAGGGTATTCCATCTGAGTTGGCAAACGGAACTGCCATAATAATAATGAGAATGGTGTTCGGAAATTTGGGGGGAACAAGTATGACTGGTATCGCTTTCACAAGAAATCCGGAATCTGGAGAAAAAAAGCTTTACGGCGAGTATTTTATCAACGCACAAGGAGATGAATTGTTTTCAGGGGGATCTATCCCAAATCAAGTCGAAAGTTTAACATGGCAATTTCCAGAGATAGAGACACAGCTAAGAGATGTTTCCAGAGCTCTGGAAACGGAATTTAAAGAGCCACAACAGATAGAGTTTACTGTAGAAAAGAACAACTTGTATTTATTGCAAACTAGAGCTGCTGAGATGAGTGCAGTAGCAAATGTAAAGGTATCTGTCGATTTATGTCATGAAGGCTTAATAGACAGGACCTGTGCCCTATCTAGAATCGATCCTGCCGCTTTAGAACAGATGATGTATCCTAGTATCGAAAATGAAACGCGTGAAAAGCCCATAGCCTTAGGCATAGGTGCATCACCAGGCTCAACATGTGGAATTGTGGTATTTGATTTGGTGACGGCGCAAAAACTGAGCTCGGATGGAGACCAGATAATTCTAGTAAGAGAGGAAGTAAGACCTGAAGATGTTCATGCATTTGCATACTCCGCCGGCATCTTAACTCTTAAGGGTGGTAAAACATCTCATGCTATTGTAGTAGCAAGAGGTATGGGAAAGCCATGTGTGGTTGGTTGTTCGCAAATTATTAGGGGCATCGAAAGACAATATCAGCCATTCAAAAGCCAATTTGTCTTAATTGAGGGACAAAAGATTACGATTGATGGTTCGACAGGCAAAGTGTACCTGGGAGAAATCAAGAGTACCTCAAGTAATATAACGAATGAGTTAAAGGAATTGCTTGAATGGGCAGGTGCTGAGAAAAATATTGCCATTCGAGGGAATGCAGACACTCCCGATGATGCGGCTCTTGCTAGAAGATACGGTGCAGAAGGCATCGGCCTGTGTAGAACCGAAACAATGTTCAATGAACAGGAAATTGCAAACACGTTTAGAAGAATGATTCTGACCGATGATATCAACGAAAGAAAGGCCATGTTACTAGAGTTAAATCTCCACCAGAGGCCAGCACTTCAAAGTATTCTAAAACAGATGCAAGGTCTTCCAGTAACATTTAGATTACTTGATGGCCCCCTTCATGAGTTTCTTCCTAAGGAAGAGGATCTGATATTTGAAATGCAAGAGACCAGGACTAAATCCGATCAAGATACTCGCTTGACTCAAGAAAAGCAACAAATTCTAAGACGAGTGCGCGAACTTAAAGAGTCTAACCCGATGCTGGGACATCGTGGTGTTAGAATCGGGATTTCCTATCCAGAAATATATGAATCACAGATAAATGCGATCTGTGAAGCAACCGCAGAATTGAAGCAGAATGGTATTGCGGTTCGACCTCAGATCATGGTACCTCAAGTAAGTATGATACAAGAATTAAAAAGCATTAGAAAGATTTTTGAAACTGTAAAAACAAATGTAGAAGTGAAGTACAAATTCCCCTTAAATATCGAATTTGGATGTATGATTGAAGTCGTAAGGTCCTGTCTTATAGCTGATAAGATATCATCTTGTGTTGACTTTATGAGTTTTGGTACCAATGATCTAACTCAAGCTACCTTTAGCTTTAGTAGGGAAGATGCAGAAAGTAGGTTTCTTGCAACGTATATTGATCAGAAAATAATTTCTATAAATCCATTCCAAACACTTGATGAAGACGGAGTTGGGAAGCTAATGAAAATTGCTACGATCCAAACTAGACAGGCTAATAAGAAAGTTAAGATAGGAATCTGCGGAGAACACGGAGGCGATCCGATCTCGATCAATTTTTTTAGCGAAATTGGGCTAGATTATATCAGTACATCCCCGCGGAGGATCCCAATAGCTATCCTGGCGGCAGCCCAATCTAGCATCAAAATGAGGTCAGCTCCAATTTACAGTTCAAAATACTTGTAGATATGTGTACACCCTCGATACGAGAGGAATATGCGTTTAACTAATTAGAATGGAGTATCTCCATACATCTATTTATCTAGTTTTTTATTTCCTTATATGCTTCCCAGAGCCTGTCGCTCACGTAATGAATATTATTGATTACGCAACCTCTGTCTTTAGAAGCTGCATCATCGCTATTCTCTACTGCTATTCCAACAGACAATGACTTGAGATGACTCTCATCCTTAACCACTACAACGGATCCTTTTTTAAAGGATTGGAAGGCTGTTATTCCTGGTCTCATAATATTAGCTCCATTGCACACAAACCTGACTGCTCTCATGTCAACAGTTACAAATGGAAAGTGTCGAAGAAGCTCCTCCTTCCCCAGAAATGGAACAATATCATCACCAACCCTTGGCAACAAAATCGTCAGATTTTAATAAAAACTTGTTTTGATCAGCTTCATATACCTTTAGGGTCTTTATTTTTGGAATGCTATCAGAAGGCCAGTTTATATGCATTAACTCAATTAACCTGGAAGTATCTGTCTTGGAAAGAACGCTTACCCTCAAGTTTGTGCTAACTCGATATTATTTTCTTCAGAATACATATGGTTTTCTACATTACACATTTCCATCATTCTCATTTTCATTAGGATGCTCACTTAATCTGTTAGTTATCGGTATATATTCGCACCCCATTGGACCGCAATACTTGCCAACATAGGAGGCTTTGGGCCTGTACAGTGCTGGTTTTGGTGCTGCCTCGGCGAATTTTTCCTCTATAACGTGAGCTGTCCAACCTGCTGATCTAGCAATTGAAAAAATTGGGGTATTTAGATCTAAGGGAATGTTCAAACTGTAATAAAGTGATGCACTATAAAGATCCACGTTTGCATAAATCGCTTGCCTTTTATTCTCAATCATAAAGTCTTGAGTTGATTTTTCAACATTTTCGGTAATTTCAAACCATTTCGTATTTCGTTCCTTAGAAATTATGCGTGATAATGTACGGAGGATCTCGGCTCTTGGGTCCGTAGTCCTATACACAGCATGACCCATACCCATAATCCTGCCGCCCTCATTCAATCTTTTTCGCACCCAGTTTCTTGCATTTCCGGCCTCTCCTATTTCCAGAAGCATTTTCATGACCTGGACATTGGCTCCTCCATGAAGTTCTCCTGACAGAGCACCCACCGCACCGGCAATGGAGGCGTACATATGAGCTCTGGTTGATGCAATTTCTCTTGCAGCAAATGTCGAAGCATTAAAAGCTATGCTCAGCATGCAGTATAAGCGAAATATCGAACATCTTTGCTTCTTCTTTGGTAGGTTGGTCCCCGCGAAGTAAACGGAGAAAATTTTCGGCATGACTTCCTTCCTCTGAGGGCTCAACCACATCTTGCGAATGTCTAATCCTATCCCATGCGGCTATAATCGTAGGAATCTTGCCTATCAGAATAATTGCCCTTCTTATATTTGCGGTCTTTGAATCCTCCTCCATATTGAGATCGTAATCTGGAAGCTCAGTTATAGCGGATTGAATAACGTCCATAGGGTCAGCACGCTTTGGTCGATTGTAGAGATTTTTCAGCACTGGACCAGGTAAGGATCTTGCTTCTGTCAAACGATGTTTGAAGTCTTCCAACTCCTCAGAATTGGGTAAATCACCAAATAGCAACAGATATGCAGTTTCTTCAAAAGTGGAATGATTAACCAAATCCAGAATATCATAGCCTCGGTAAATGAGCTTGCCATTATCACCATCAATCGAACAGATCTTAGTATCAGCGACCTCTATGTTCCTAAGGCCTATATTTCTTGCATCAATCAACTACAAGTATTATCTCTACAAATTTGTATATTAAAGTAATGATGCGACGAAACTGCAATAACGTCTGCTAATAGCGTATGACTTCGAGCGACATGATGCCAGATGACTTTTATGGAGGAATGAAAGTCATGTAATTAGAATGGTATTTGGCAGAGATATAAGATTACACCGAATAACAAATCAGGGGAAAATGCTCTGCATACCGATGGACCACGGCATCACTTTGGGACCAATTCAAGGGTTAGAAAATGCACATGATCTTATATATTCATGCGAAGACGCTGGGCTTACTTGCGTACTTGTTAATAAAGGGATAGTAAAGTCAATGCCCAGACCTACTTCAATTGGCATAATAATTCACCTTTCAGGGAGTACAACTCTTGGGCTTGCACCTAATCGAAAAATGCTCATGGGAAGTGTTGAAGAGGCTATACGACTTGGTGCCGATGCTGTTTCGGTTCACATAAACGTTGGTGCTAAAGAGGAACCGGAAATGTTGCATAAACTGGGGACAATATCAGACAAGTGCGATGAATGGAGCATGCCACTTGTAGCTATGATGTACGCCAGAGGAGAAAATGTGAAGGATCCAAATGACCCCGATGTGGTGGCTCACGCGGCGAGAATTGGAGCAGAGGCAGGCGCTGATTTGATCAAAGTTGTCTATACAGGCGATATCTCCTCATTTAAGAAAGTTGTGAGAGGCTGTCCGGTACCACTTGTTATTGCAGGAGGGCCCAAGGCTGATTCTGACAGAGAAATTCTAGATATGTGTCACGATGCAATGCAAGCAGGAGCTAAAGGTGTAACATTTGGCAGAAATATATTTCAACATTCTTGCCCACCATCGATGGTACGAGCTCTATATGAAATAATAATGAGAGGTAAAACTCCGGAGGAGGCTATGAAGGAGTTTGACAAGCAACATTAATAACAAAACTCTGGTTATCAATCCAAAGGTCTCCGAATCTGAACTTGCGAGCTTTATTACGAAATTAGTTGATATTGACGTGCTTTATGCTAACCCCAAAACATTACGTGGAACTAAGTTTAAGAGTATGTACGAATCAGAGGACGCAGATATGGTCATTTGCAAATCGTCTGCGGAGTTAGGCAAATCGACACAATCTGGAAAACCTCATGGAATATTTAAAGAGGTAAAAAGTGATGACGATATTAATGATTTGTTAGTAGCATCTGAGATGGGCGCAGACTTTGTTATCGTTAAATCTGTAGATTGGAAAATTATTCCACTCGAAAACATAATAGCAAAAGTACGCCGATCAAAGACCAAGATCTACACAACAGCCAAAGATTCCGAGGAAGTGCGAACAATGTTCGGAGTCCTCGAGCTAGGGGTCGATGGTGTTATACTTGATACTAATGACTTGCAGGAAATAAGTGATTCCAAGAGTTATATGGAGAGTCTGACTCTACCTATTCACGAAATTAGTGTTACAGACGTTATTGATGTCGGCATTGGCGAGCGGGTTTGTGTAGATACAACATCAATTCTCACCTTAGGCGAAGGAATGTTGATTGGTAGTAAGTCGAACTTCATGTTCTTGATACACAACGAATCGATCGGTTCGTCGTTTACCTCGCCGCTGGCCTTTCAGAGTAAATGCCGGAGCGGTGCATTGTTATACTCTTACTCCCGACGGTAAGACGAAGTATCTATCCGAGCTTGAAGCGGGTACAGAAATTTTGGCTGTTAATAATAAGGGCGCCTCCAGACGAGTTACAGTGGGGAGATCAAAAATTGAAACTCGTCCTCTTAGACTTATAAAAGGTGAGACTGGCGGTAAAGTTGGCACGATAATCTTACAGAATGCTGAAACAATAAGACTTGTAAAACCAGATGGATCCCTGGTAGCAGTTACAGAATTAAAAATCGGTGACAAGATCCTTGGCTCCGCAAGGCAAGGATCAGGCAGACATTTTGGCATAGAAATCGATGAGTATTTGATAGAGAAATGAGATACTTGACAAAATACAGAAATAATATTTCTTTATCTGGATGTTTATTATTTTAAAGTATTCCTCATATTGATACCCTCATTTCTTAATATTCATGTTACTTCAAGAAAGCCTTCTCAACACTATTACTGTGGGCCATTGCAGATCAACGTTGGAGAGGATTGCCCCTGAATCAATCCAGCTAACCATTACGTCCCCCCCTTATAGAAATGCAATTGACTACGACATGCATGCTTCGAAGAGTGGAGGGTACTATCGTGGCAGATTGAGACAAGAGACTAGTGAATATCTAGATGAGATGGTACGAATATTTAACGAAAGCATATTTCGTGTAACTAAAGAAGGTGGATATTGTTGTATAGTCATTGGTAACGAATTAGTTAATGGGACTCTGTTACCTCTACCTCACATGCTCCTTTCTAAATTGGTCGAACCATATGGAACATGGAACCTCCATGAGGAAATCATTTGGCACAAAGTTACCGGTGGAACTAACAGATATGGCTCGTTTGTAATAAACCCGTATCCAAAGTACTATCGGGCCAATATAATGCACGAATTCATTCTGGTCCTCAGAAAAGGAAATGTTAACTCCGGTCGAAACCAAAGAAGGGATGCACTGCCTGCCACTCACGAAGAATGGACTAAAGAAATCGCAAATTCAGTATGGCATATAGCCCCAGTTCCACCAGGTTACATTAATCATCCATGTCCATTTCCTGAGGAGATCCCATATCGATTAATGAAGCTATATTCGTACAAAGGAGATACCATCCTAGATCCCTTTAATGGGAGCGGCCAAACTACAAAGGTTGCTTCACATTTCCGACGGAGGTACATTGGAATGGATATCGTCGAGGATTATGTCAAATTAGCTAGAGAAAGATTGAGGGAAGAACAACTTCATATTAGACCAAAGGCTCTAATTGCAAACTGGAGAAAGATTCCTTCTCACTATATTCATCGGTGATAAATTCCCATGAATCCATGATACCCAATCTCTTGTTTGCAGATTATATCCTGGCTTGATTGTTTTAGATATGAACGAACTGGATAGACATTTCCTCATACTAGCTTGGGCAAATCTGCAATTAATAGTCACACAGTCTATTTTAAGGAGCCGAATTCTTATATGCTCAAGCAATGCCTTTTCGTTGGACTAATTAGTCCGTATATAATATTGGTTCTGTAGGCGCGAATTTGAAAACCGCAATGATTTTCATGTTGCATGATAAGATTCGATTGATTGACAGATCTATATCAAATGCTAGTTTGCAAATAAATTAATTAGTCTAATTTCATGTTAATAGATACTGTTGCCTAAGATATGTGTCTCAATAGCAGCCGAGAACTTGGAGCAACTTGAAAAGAACCTGTCAGAAGCGCTAGACTCTGGTGCTGAATTTTTAGAAATCCGCTTTGACTTTTTGAGCAGCTCTGACTTGGATCAAGCCCTTCGACGAGCCAACACAGTTAAGAGCAGATCTATATACACGTTACGAGATGAGAAGGAGTCAGGAAAGTTTCGCGGAGATTTTGAGGAAAGAGTGTTCTGGTTAAGTAGGCTTGCCGATGCGCGGCCTATGCTGTTAGATATAGAATACAATACCTTAAAAACTAATCACAATCTTTTACACTATTTTGAGAAAAATAATTCTTCGTTACTTGTCTCGTGGCATAACACTGAATACACGCCCAACCTGCAAGAGCTGAGGGGGCTTCTATCAAATATGAAGCATTTTAGTAAATTTATCAAGATTGTAACGATGGCGAAAAGTATCGAGGACTCGATTTCCATATTGGATCTGTATAAAGATGCAAATGATTCAAAACTAATTGCCTTCGCAATGGGAGAAAAGGGAATTTTATCGAGAGTATTGTGCGGATTATACAAGACCACGCCATTTACCTATGCTTCACTAGGAACCGAAATTGCACCAGGACAGTTGTCAGTATATCAGATGAGAAAGTTATATTGTGGAATGTTTACGAAGAATGGAATTGGAGAAATCCATTAAGACGTATTGCATAATTGGTGATCCCATAGAGCATTCCTTATCCCCAGTAATGCAGAACGCTGCCTTCAATTTTCTGAAGTTAAGATGCACGTATATTGCCTACAAGGTCGCGTATTCGGAATTGAAAGCATCTATAGGTTCGTTGAAGGAGGTAAAGGTCGCTGGGTTCAATGTCACTATTCCACACAAGACAAATATTTTGAAATATATTGATGTCTTGGATCAGGTTGCGAGAAAAGCAGGTGCAGTAAACACGGTTCTGAATCATGACGGCATACTCTACGGCTATAATACGGATGTAGACGGATTCCTCCAGCCTTTATTGAAGAGAGGGATTAGATTGAACGGATTGAATGTCTTGCTATTAGGAGCTGGTGGAGCAGCTCGTGCAGTGGTTACTGCGCTGTCAAGCAAAACAGAGAAACTGAAGATATCAATCGCGAATCGGAGTGAAGACAGAGCTAGAGAATTGGCAAGGATTGGAAATACAATGGGAGCAAATTGCGAGTCGTTGAATCTGGGTGATGTGCAGTTGTTTTCGGGTCGAGCTGATATGATAGTCAATACGTTACCATTGGGAATGCATAACGAGAAGACCCTCATCGATTTTCGACATATCTCAAAAGGTAGTATAGTCTATGACGTTGTCTATCGGCCGGTAGTTACTGAACTTCTTAAGAATGCTAAACAAGCCGGGGCAATCCCGGTGTACGGATATGAGATGCTGCTGGAACAAGGTGCGAAATCTTTTGAAATTTGGACCGGAATTCCAGCTCCTGTGGAGATAATGAAGAAGTCTTTGCTCGGCCCTTACGGTGAATAAATCTGAAGAGGCTAGTGAGGGCGACAGTGCATGGAGCAATATCGATCGTAAACGCAATCGCTACAGGATTTGGCTCTGCTGTAGGAATTTCCCTACGAGTTGTTGCAGAAGTCGGTCTCTCGAACGGAAGCGGGATCAGAGTTCAGTCGGAATTAGGTAAAGAGTTACTTGAAGATGTGGCTTTAACGATCCTGCCAGAAAATATCGTTTCACAGAATGAAGTAGAAATTCGTATATTATCTGAAATCCCTCCAGGCTATGGTTTGAAAAGCTCAAGTGCTGTTACCAGCGCACTATCTCTGGCATGTCTAAAACTTGTCCAGACTAATATAGATGATAAATTTGTATTGAATTCAGCAGTAACAGCTTCTGTCAAAGCTGGTGTCACTATCACGGGTGCGTTTGATGATTCAGCCGCATGTTATTACGGAGGTTTTGTTATTACTAACAACTATTTACGTGAAATAATCAAATTGGAGAGAGCCCCTGAAGATCTTTACGCCTTGATATTCTTGCCATCACATCAAAAAAGAGGAAATTTCATGCATCGCCTCCCGATTATGTCTGATCTCTTTTTCGATTCATTTAATTTAGCGATGGCTGGAAACTATTGGAAGGCCATGAATTTAAATGGAGTAATAATGTCGAGCGTCTCAGGAATTGATTCCCGGCCTATGATGGACGCGCTCAGAGCCGGTGCACTGTCAGCATCGATCTCTGGTAATGGCCCATCCATAGCAGCTGTAACTTCAGAAGAGAACAGGAACAATATAATGGATGTGCTTGCGCGATACGATGGGAGAGTACTTGCTTCCAAATTGAACAATGAGAAAGCAAACGTGGAAGTACTTGACTAGTATTATTGTTAAAAGATCAGAACTTTGTGGAAAGATTCGGTGTCCTGCAAGCAAGAGTTATACTCATAGAGCGATAGCTATAGCTTCAGTTGCTGATGGCATCTCAACAATCAGAAATCCATTATTAGCACGGGATACTTTGGCCACTGTCTATGCATGCAAGGCTTTGGGAGTAGAGATTCACTATGAAAATGATATCTTGTCGATAAAAGGACGTGATCGTTTAGAGGTTCCGGAAAATGTCATTGACGCAGAGAACTCGGGAACGACAATAAGAATAATCGCTGCGATATCATCTTTGACAAGCGGAGGTTTTACAATATTGACCGGTGATGACAGTTTAAGAAGACGTCCTATGAATCCGCTTATTCTTGGCTTACGGCAGTTAGGAGTTAAATGTTTTTCGTCAAAACTGGATGGTACTCCCCCTCTGATTACAAAGGGAGGAGGCATGAGAGGAGGAACAGCAAAGGTTCCAGGAAATATCTCAAGCCAGTTTGTATCTTCGTTGCTCATTACTAGTGTGCGAGCCGATTCGCCAACTACGATTGAGATTTACGGGCGACAAGTATCAAGGCCATATATAGATGCAACGATCACTACGATGGACAGGTTTGGTGCCAAAGTTAATGGAAGCTTGGAGACTGCTATAACCACTAATCCTGGAACTTATCAAGCAACGACGTTCAACGTACCGTCTGATTTTTCATCTGCTGCTCTCCTAATGGCTGCCGGTATTCTAGTAGGTAGCCAACTCACCATTGAAGGACTGGATTTTCAATTACCTCAAGGGGATTCAAAAATCATTAGTATTATTAAACAAATGGGAGGTAGGATTATGATTGATACCAACAAAGGAGAGGCCACGATCTATGGTTGTGAAACGCTGGATGGAGGGCATTTTAACCTTACTGACAGTCCTGACCTATTACCAGTAGTTTCTATATTGGCCTTAAAGGCATCTTCACCAGTTTGCATCGAGGGTATTGAACACACCAGATTAAAGGAGACAGACCGGTTAGCAATAATATCACAAGAGCTTGCAAAAATGAGGGTTTCCGTAAAAGAAGAATCTGATAGACTTACAATAAGTGCGCCCAAGAATTTAAAAAGTGCGACGTTGGACGCTCATAATGATCATCGATTATTTATGGCCTTTGCTATCGCTTCAATGCTTACTAACCAATCTACAGTAGGTGGGGCCGAATCAGTTGACGTTTCGTATCCCCACTTTATTAATGAAACGAAAAGATTAGGAGCCGATATTACAACCTTGCCTGATATACCGATATAGAATAGGACCACCTTTATCTCGTAAAGACACCCGATAGAAGGATATTTTCGAGGCCACCTTAATTGCCTCACGATACGAGATTGACTATATATATCAGAGCTGAGTCAAAGGAGATCCTATAACATAACAGAAGGTTGAGGAGGATAGGAATATGCCGGGGAATTTGATTGGTGAACGATTTGTAACCATGAGTTTTGGAGAAAGCCATGGTATTTGCATAGGTGCGGTGATTGATGGCTGCCCTGCGGGTTTACCGCTGACCGAATCTGACATTCAGCAAGAACTGGATAAGAGGAAGCCAGGACAATCTGTGGTGTCTACCCAAAGGATGGAGGCAGATAAAGTCACGATCCTTTCAGGTCTGTTTAATAATATAACGACAGGAGCGCCGATATGCATGATAATTTGGAACAAAGATTCTGACTCTAGAACTTATGATGCTATGAGAATGATCCCAAGACCAGGACATTCTGACTATACATCTCTCATCAAGTATGGAGGATTCGCAGACTATCGAGGAAGCGGAAGGTTTTCTGGTAGATTGACGGCCACCTTTGTAATGGCAGGTGCTGTATCCCAGAAGCTATTGCATCATACCCTTGGAGTTGAGACCTTAGCGTACACAAAACAAATAGGGAACATCTCCTTGGAAGACGTACAGCTCGACGACGCACGGAAGAATAGATATGCAAATGATATTAGATGCCCGGATATCAAAATAGCGATAGAGATGAGGGAGGCAATTTTAAAAGCTAGACGAGAAGGAGATTCTCTTGGAGGAATTGTCGAATCCATGACTATTGGACTGCCAGTTGGTTTGGGAGAGCCAATCTTTGGCTCTTTAGAATCCGATCTTAGTAGAGCTCTATTTAGCATACCAGCTGTAAAGGCAGTTGAATTTGGTTCAGGGTTTAAAGGTTGTTCTCTTCATGGTTCAGAAAATAATGATTCGTTTTATAAGGTCGGAAATAGAATAGTAACAAAGACCAATAATTCTGGAGGCATTTTAGGTGGTTTGTCAAATGGTATGCCTCTTATTATTAGAATAGGATTTAAACCAGCAGCCTCGATTTTAAAGCCCCAACGAACGCTCAACCTGTCCACCGGCGAAGAGGTAGAATTGAGCGTTCCAGGACGACATGACCCTTGTGTAGTGCCTCGAGCAGCGCCAGTAGTTGAGTCAATGGTTTCCATGGTCTTAGCGGATCACGCAATTAGATGCGGACAGGTTCCTCCAGTGTTAAAGAGGTGACATAACATTGACCAACACGGAGCTGGAGAAATTGAGGAATCAAATGCGAGACATAACAAATGATATATTTCTCAAGGTTCAAAAGAGGATGGAGATTTCCGAAGAGATAGGTGCGATTAAGTCAGATCTCTTTATAGACATAATCGATCAGAATGCTGAAGACGATATTAGGAGATCGGTGATGTCGTTATGCAAAGAAATTGGATTAGATTCAACTTTTGCTAGCCGACTACTCAATATATTACTTGCAGGATCTGTTAGGATCCAAGAAACGCAGCAGAATGACGGAAAACAAACACATTTGAGCATATTTAATAAAGCCAGGCAAATGGAAGCGACTGGTAAACGCATCATACATATGGAAGTTGGGGAACCAGATTTTCAAGCTCCAATCAGCTACACGCAACGCATTGGTTGATGCTTATGATTCTGGACATTATCATTATACCGAGACTGCTGGAATACCTAAATTACGACAAAATATAGCCAAAGACGTAGGGTATGGCGTAAGCGATGAGAATGTCGTTGTCACACCTGGTGCAAGATTTGGGGTCTTTGCAGCCATAGTAGCATTAATACGACCTGACGAGGAAGTGATATCGGTTGAACCCGCCTGGCCTGCTTACAGGGATTGTACAAATTTTATCGGTGCAAGGTTAAGAGCGTTAAGAACAACTCTTGAAGACGCGTGGACTCCAAGTGTTAATGAGCTTGAATCAATGATTAATGTTAATACAAGAATGATAGTGATAAATTATCCTAACAACCCTACTGGAAAAATTTTGGAAGAGAAAGTAATCGAAAAGATACATCGCATTGCAAAGGAGAATGGTATCTATCTACTTAGTGATGAGGTTTACTCGGGTTGTATATTTACAAAATTCAGAAGCATTCTGGAGTACCAATACGAGAAAAACATCATGATTTCTAGCTTTTCAAAACGCTTTGCTATGACTGGGTTCAGGATCGGGTACGTTGTTGCTTCAAAAGATATCATACGAAAGATCGCAAATGTCCAAGCATTAGCATTAACAAGTGTGTCGGAACCCATTCAATATTGCGCCTTAGCTGCTCTTAAAAGCAAAGTCGAAGACAATACTCAGCTTATTGATCGAAGGATTGATTTGATTATGGATAGCTTTCGCCGATTATCTATACCGTGCATGAAACCCGATGGTTCTTTTTATGTTTTTCCGAAGATTGCAGCAAGGTCAGAAAATCAGGATTTATCCCTTGTAGAAAAGCTCTTGCAGTCAGGAGTGGCAGTTGCGCCTGGAAGCGGTTTTGGAAGTCTTTACCACAATTTCATAAGACTATCCGCCTGTCAGCCGGAGACTTTGCTTTCTGAAGGGCTGGAAAAATTTGAGAGGATCTGGTCTTCACGATAGCTTCGTCGTCAAGAACAATCGGAATCGTCGGCGCCCTAGGGAAAATGGGTCATTGGTTTGTTAGATATTTGTCAAAGACTCAAAATTCTCTACTAGTATTTGACATACGATCTAACAGTGCATATGGTTACTCTGGGGTTATCGTATGTAAATCGTTAAACGAATGCGTTGCGCACGCAGACGTAGTTATCATTTGCGTTCCTCTTAACGAGACTTCTGTCATGATACGAAAGTGTGCCGCCATTATGCGTATAGGTGCTTCTTTGATAGAGATTTCTTCTGTCAAATATAATACATATAGAGCTCTCAAACAAATAAAGCGACGCATTAATTTGCTTTGTATCCATCCGATGTTTGGCCCAGGGTCGGTCAAGCGAAATACACGAAAAATATTAATGATACCAGTCAAGAATAAAAAAATAGAACTTCACATTCTGTACGGTCTTTTTCCAGATATTAAAATCATTATTATTAAAGATTGGAAAATTCACGATGAATATATGTCTGTCTTACTGTCATTGGTGTACTACATAAATATTCTATTTGCAGGGATTTTAGCTGGTCAGGATATAGCCACTCTAAAGGCGTTATCAGGTACCAGTTTTGCAATACAATCGTTACTGAGTGAAAGTATGTTGTCTGACGAGTCCAGTTTGATCACCTCACTACTAGTAGAAAACCCACTCGCATTTGATCTCGTTAAAAGATACAATTCACAATCCGCGATCCTTGCTGAGTACATCTTTAATCGCGACAAGCCAAAAATCAAGTCATTGATTGAGGATACAAAGGCAGCGTTAGCCAGAAATGTAGACCTTGATTTATCTTATTCAAAAATCTACGACGTATTCGGGGCATTACCCCGAGAGAGATATAGAAAGTAATTACTAACGGAAGTATTAAAATACATATTAGGTTAGTACATCTTTTTTAGCTGGATTCTCCAAAGTAGTTCGCATGCTATCTTAATGAATATTCACCGCTAGTACGGTTCGAATGCATAAATATACAGATGCAGACGTAGATCATTATAAGATTTTACTATGTGAACTGCACGGGAAGAGATGTACATTTATTCATTTTGGTAAGAAATGCCCTTGCTGTAATAAAAAAATCTGCCTATGTAACTATGTGTTGTGATCTCATCTTGAAATTACTTGAACAGGTACTCAGCCATTTGTGTGTGCTTATCAATACTATCAATAGTTTCCATTATCCCTTCTATGAAATAATGATCGGACGAGCCTTGGGTGTCCTTGACATGAGTTTCCAAAGTAGACCTTGGCATTTCGCTCAGGATTTCTGTTAGGTGTTTTCGTACAATTTTTGACAGGGAATCTTCTAACATAGTCACTGCAACGTCCTTTCGATTCAGAAACCAATGGAGCAGATTTTACGATGATCGCTGCGTTCCCAAATCTTTCCAACAATGTTTCCGAGGATCTAATTCCGTGTGTGTCGTTCTGCGTGTGGTACGATTTACACAAGTCGTACCTTCATTGCCTCTGCAATCGAAATGTCAGAGCCTTCGTTACGGAAATGATGAATATAATCCTTCGATTTGGCCGTTATTTTGACCAATTCCTCAAAATCGCAGCTTAATCTCAAAACCAACGAAGCTTCTGGCAGCATCTCTTTTGACCAATTCCAGTACTACGATAGAATATTATCTCTACCTGCTTTGTAGAACTTCTCATTTTCATCTTTGTCGCATACACATTTGCAAACGTTCTTACGTACCAACGTTGTCGATCATATAATCTAGTAGATTCTTATGAATATAAGGTTCATTAATCATCTAAAATGCCTGCACCATCGTGATAAGCAGATTAAGCTAGTCCTAAGTTCGCTTAGCGTAGAAGGCGAAAATGAGTGCATCGAAGGATTATTAAGGTGTGAGTTATGCAATACACAATATCCTATACTTGAAGGGGTTCCTATATTAGTTAAGGATTTTGTGAAGTATGCTAGCAATAGGGGGAATGCATACGGAAGGTGGTTGTTGCAAAGTAGGACCTCAGAAATGAAGGACTTTCTCAAAAATATAGCACCTAGACTGATTCCTGATCTAGTTTCTAATGATCGCTACGAAGAAGATGGTTACTGGTTTGCCCCGTATAAATGGGCCCAATACGATTACACTCCAGATGATTATTTTCTCAAACTTCTGAAGCGAGATATTAAACCCACCGATCTATATGATAAAATCATAGGGCCGTTGCCAATCAGAACGGAAGGAATAGCACTTGATTTAGGATGCTCAATGGGGTATACTACTCTTGAACTCTCCCAAAAGTACTCTTTCGTCATAGGCATAGACTTATCATTCTCTTCTGTCAAGGAGGCAAGGAGGAGAATGGCGCTATCAAATATCAAAAACTCAGAATTTTGCGTCGCTGATTCAATTGATCCTCCATTTGGAGCCATGAAATTTGATCTGATTCTAGTCCTAAATTTGTTAGAGTTGGTAGAGCCCAATAAACTACTATCTTCGATACACTGGCTTCTCAAACCGCATGCTGACGTTATCTTTGCCGATCCTTATGATTACAAACGGGAACCTAAACCAAAGATCCAATTAGATGGTAGCGCATTTAGGACTCTTTTGTGTGATTCAGGTTTTGAGATTTTTGAAAAGACTAAAAAGACAGAAACTTTTATCCCGTGGATATTGAAAATAGCCGATCGAGCATACCTTTTTTATTTTGTTGACCTTGTAAAAGCATACAAAGTTTCTAAACATCGATAGGACGCTTTGTATAGCATGGTACTGGTACTGAAATTGACTGAAATTAATCTTTATGTCCTTTGTCGCTTTTCCGTCCTAACAGATCTGCACTTGTCTAAGGCTGTGCAAGTAACGGCTGATCGAAAAATTCATACAGCATATATAGATGGCGTACAAAGTTCTTTTGTTGTCTGCGAAGAAATGGTTAGATAAAGACGTTAACTTGGATTGGGTAAAGGGCCAGACATTCTCCGTAATCGGTTACGGTATTCAAGGATCAGCCCAAGCAAAAAATATGAAAGATTCAGGGCTAAACGTATTGGTTGGGCTTAGGAAGGATGGAAATAGCTGGAAATCTGCTGAAAACGATGGTCATAATGTCGTTACCATACCGGAAGCTACCAAAAGATCAGATGTAATTCATATTTTGATACCTGATATGGAACAGGCTGAAATATACAGAAAGGAGATAGCCCCATTTTTGAAAAAAGGAAATGCGTTAAGCTTCTCGCACGGTGCTGCGGTACATTGGAACTGGATTAGCCCACCTAAAGACGTGGATGTCATCATGGTCGCACCAAAGGGTCCAGGTCAGCTGGTCAGAGAGCTTTACCAACAATCCTTTGGCACACCTTCCTTAGTAGCTGTTTATCAGGATTATACTCAAAAGGCTTGGGAGAGGGTATTGGCAATTGCCAAAGCAATAGGAAGTACTCGACCAGGCGTATTCCAAACCACGTTCAAAGAAGAGGTTGAGACTGATTGGTTCGGAGAACAGGTTGACCTATGTGGTGGCTGTCCCAGATTAATTATAAGTGCCTTCGAAACTTTAGTAGAGGCTGGCTATCAGCCTGAGGTTGCTTATTTTGAATGCCTCCATGAGCTTAAGCTAATTGTAGATCTTATCCAAAAATACGGCATCACTGGAATGTATCAACGGGTTAGTGAGACTGCTCGGTACGGCGGACTCACTCGTGGCTCAAAAATCATCGACGCCGATTCGAAAGTGAAGATGAAAAAAATACTAGAAGAAATAAAGTCTGGCATGTTTGCACAGGAGTGGCAGGACGCGTATAAGAAAGACAACAAGAGATCTTTTTCCAAGTATATGAATGAAATCGAAGATCATCAGGTCGAAAGGGTTGGTCGAGACATTAGACAAATGATGTGGCCCGAAAAGGCTGAAAATTGAACGATCAAACTTTACTCATTTTTAACTAACCGTACATGTAGATCAAATCAAGTATCTCAAGACTTCAGAACAATAGATCCGGTCGATAATGTCAAAAAATTGGATCTGCGACTAAGTAGTAAAATAATCAAATTAATTCACAGCTGAAATTGTTGGCATCATAGGTTATTCAATTTAGTCAGATAGGATGTTTATCACTACGGTTTTCTAGACAAGACTACGGATTCTGTCTGTTGATCACCGCCGATATCTTAAATGGTAAGTCGCTTTCCGAAGAGTTCAGCAAACATGATACAAGGTCCATCGATAGTTTTATGGGCTTCCATTTTCATCAAAAATAATCGCTCCCTAGTTGGTTTTTTGATCGACTTTACCACAATACAGTGCACGGTACTGGTTCTATTAAATATCGCTAAACTCACGTTTTCGCCATGTAGTTTTGTACTTGTGATCTGTTAATTCGACAGAATATTTGTTTGCTAGTTCAATTCTCACAGAATCAGCTTCCTTATATTTTTGCATTTTTCGTAATTTTTCCCTCATTTCGATCATGCTGTCAATTTGTTTCCTTTCTTCAGGTGTTATCGAGGCGATCCTCAAGCCTAGAATATTCAGCATGTAATGAATTATTGGCTTTGCTCTTATCACAACCTCCTCATGAATAGCATCCACGGACGCCATTCTACTGATTTCATTCACAAATTTCATAAATACTCTAATCGCAGATGGGGTATCTAGATTGTTATCCATAGCTTGATCAAACGACCGTTTTGTTTGAGTGCACAAATTCGCGATCATATCAGCAGTGCTGGATGAACCTTCTGTCCAGTTCTCTAATTCCCAGGTACAGCTCTCAATTTGTTTCCATTTTTGAGCAGCTTCTTTCAGAAACAAGTCTTGATAATCTAATGGTTTTGTATATCTTACTGACAGACAAAACAATCTGATAGTATTAGATCCCCACTTTTGCAAGGCGTCTCTTATTGAAATTATGTTACCCAGAGATTTTGACATCTTTTCGGTGTTTATAGTGACCATTCCAACATGCATCCAAATTTTTGCAAGCCTGCGGCCAGTGTAGGACTCGGACTGAGCAATTTCATTTTCATGATGGGGAAAAATAAGATCGTTTCCCCCTCCATGAATTTCGATAGATTCGCCCAGATATTTTAGTGCCATAGCACTGCATTCTATATGCCATCCTGGCCGACCATCGCCCCACGGGCTTCTGTAACTAGGTTGATCAGAGTAAAATTTCCAGAGTGCAAAGTCAAGCGGATGTTCCTTTGACCTATCTACTTCAACTCGCGCACCTGCTTCCAATTGGCTGACACTTTTTTTAGACAACTCACCGTATCTTGCAAACGATCTCACCCTAAAGTATACGCCATTTGTAGACAAATACGCGTAGCCTTTGGCAAGTAACCCTGAAATAATTTGTATGATCTCGTTAATATGATTAGTAGCACGTGGGTGCATGTTCGCATCCGCAACATTTAATGCATGGAAATCCTCGAAATAGAGCCGAATATATTTTGATGCCAATTCATTTGGTTCGACTCCTTCTATTCTAGATCGGTTTATGATCTTGTCATCTATATCTGTAAAGTTTTCTACTAAATATGTCGCAATACCTTTTGACTTTAGATACCTATTAAGCACATCAAAGACGACTATCGTTCTTGCATGTCCTATATGGGATCTATCGTATACGGTAACTCCACAAACATATATTCCTATTTCGTTACTATCGCATGGTAAGCTCTGATATTCCTTCGTGAGTGTATCGTATATATTCACAAATAATATCTCCCATCAAATGACTTACTAAATAGGCCAGGTTGTTGTCCGTTTAGATGTCAATATAAATGTCTTCACCTTTAACCTCGACTTTATACGTATTTAATTTCACGTCCTGTAGGAAATCTAGCAATTCTCCAGTCCTTATGTTATAATGCCACGAATGAAGCGGACACTCTACGACCTCACCATCAACCCTTCCAGGCGCTAAAGATCCGTCTTGATGACGACATAGAGCTTCAATCGCATAATAATTATAGTTAGCACAGAATACTGCTATCCTATTGCCTTTTATATTAACTTCTTTACCACAACCATTTGAAATCTCTTTTACCCCAGCTATGCGTGTCAATGTCATTTTTCAGAACTACACTTCTGATGATATATAAGGGCTATAAATTGTTATGAGAATTTAATTAATGTCTTAGATTCTTGTTTCAAATTACCGCGACGGCTCGTAGAGCGGTTTTATAGTCAGCATTCTGCCTAGAATATTAAGGATGTTGGGAAAAATCGCTGATACGAAGCTAGCACCATTAGGAAAAAGGTCGTATGAATGGGCACGTGCTCATATGACAATATTCGATTACATATCAAAGAAAAGTCGAAAATCTAGGCCACTATTGGGAATAAAGCTGGGCTTGTGTTTACATATTACAAAGGAGACATCAGTACTGGTTATGTGCGCGCAAAAGTTGGGTGCTGAAGTCGCGATATGCTCTGCTAACCCATTGTCTGTCCAAGACGATATTGCTGCTTTTCTTTCTTCTCAAAAAATATTGACTTATGCATGGCAAGGAGAGTCAAATAGGGAGTACCATGAATGTATTAGGGAAATAGTACGATTTCATCCAGATATAGTGGTAGATGACGGGGGAGATTTGCATCATACAATCCATCAATTAGGACCAACTCCTATTATGGGCGGAACAGAAGAGACTACTTCTGGAGTATCAAGACTAAATATCCTTCATTCAAAAAAAGAGCTTACATATCCAGTAATTGCCGTAAATAACGCAAGCACAAAACATTTGTTCGATAATAGATACGGCACAGGACAAAGTGCAATAGACGGTCTCTTGAGAGCAACTGGATTATTCCTTGCGGGTAAACATATTCTAGTTTGCGGTTATGGCTGGGTCGGAAAGGGTATTGCCTCAAGGGCTAGGGGTATGGGGGCGATTGTTAGCATAACCGAAGTTGATCCTATAAGAGCATTAGAAGCATCCATGGATGGCTTTTATGTAACGAAGCTTTCCGCATCTGTAGACAAGGCGGACTTTGTTATAACTTGTACAGGCCAGAAACATGTTATTGGTACAAACAGCTTTTTAAAAATGAAAAATGGCGTCGTACTTGCAAATGCAGGCCATTTTGACGTAGAGATCGATGTCGGATACCTATTTTCGAGAGATCGATCTCCAGTAAAAGTAAGACCATACGTTGAACAATTTCATTTCGATGGTAAGATCGTTTACTTGGTATCTGGTGGGAGGGTTTTGAATCTTGTGGGATCAGAGGGAAGTCCGCCTGAAATTATGGCCTTGTCTTTTGCTAATCAGCTATTGTCAATTAATCATATAGCTAGAAATTACGAGGCTATGGAGCCTGGCATACATTGTGTTCCTAAAGAAATAGATCAATTAGTTGCTCAGTACGCCCTCAAAGCTATGAACATAGAGATTGATAAATTGACTAACATGCAGCAGGCGTTACACAGGGATTTCATTGTGATCAAGACTTGTGTTAATAAACGACTTGAATGACTTTTGTAAAATCATCTCGTAGCTCAAGCCGGTGACAAGGAGAACGATCATCAATACTCGATAATAAAGATAAATTATGACGTTTTATTATTATAGTAGCTCAAGGAATGCCAAATCAAACTCACTCAAAGAGTATCATTGTTACAAGCGCCCTTCCGTACGCAAATGGACAGATCCATTTGGGTCATATTGCCTCTACCTACCTCCCAGCGGATATTTTTACCAGATATAGTCGTCTTGCAGGTTTGACGACATTTCATATATGTGCGTCTGACGACTATGGCACTCCAATTCTTATAAGATCTGAAAAGGAAAAAAAATCACCTAGTGAATATGTCGAGTACTGGAACAAGCGTGATGTTAATGATTTTCATTCTCTCGGTATAACTTTTGATTTATTCTCAAAGACAAGTTCGCCAGATAATAAGTCACTGGTGCAGAGCATTTTTAATAAATTATTGGAAAACGGACATATTTATGAAAAAGAGGTCATTCAACCCTTTTGTCCAGTTGATAATAAATTCTTGCCTGACAGATTTGTGGTTGGAAAATGTCCAAATTGTGGTGCAGAAGGCCAATATTCCGATCTCTGCGAAAATTGTGGGAAGGTTCCGGAAGAAATTCTTGACCCTAGATGTGGAATTTGCGGAGCTGCTCCAATAAAGAAAATTAGCAATCATTATTTCTTTAGACTATCAGAATTCTCTGATAAGCTGAGATCATGGTTGACTCTTAATGCCAACTTACAACATGATGTAATAAAGTACGTTCTTAATTGGATAGATCATGGGCTGGTCGATTGGGATATTACTCGAGACATTGAATGGGGGATCCCGATACCAACTAATGATGCCAATGGTAAAGTTTTTTATGGCTGGTTTGATAATCATATTTGTTACATTTCTTCACTATTGGCACTTGCTAGGGAGTCACATAGAGATGGAAAGAAGCTTTGGAATGAATCGACGATATATCATTTTATTGGGAAGGATATAGTTTATCATCACTACCTCTTTCTTCCAGCAATTCGGCTAGGAATTAACGAAGAATACAAGCTGCCTGATTATTTACCGACAAGAGGACATCTAATGCTAAAAAATAAAAAGATTTCCAAAAGTAGGAACTGGTATATCAGTATTAACGACTTCACTGAGAATTTTGATCCGGATTACCTTAGATTTTATCTTGCATCTATAACTCCATACTCGCAAGATGACGTAAATTTTGATTGGGATGTGTTTTATGAAAAGATTAATAACGAACTTATCGCAAATGTAGGTAATTTCATAAACAGAACTCTTTCATTCATTAAAAATACATTCGCAAAATCGGTGCCTCAATTTTCAAGCCTAGAAACTTCCGATATAGAAACCATTACAAGGATCAAAAATATAGGTGCAGAAGTAGGGACTCTTATTAGCGCGAACCAGATGAATAGAGCAATTAAAGAGATCTTGTTATTCAGTTCATGTTTGAACCAGTATTTTCAGGGTAAGCGAGCCTTGGAGTAGTAGCTCTTCTTCAGGTACAACCTTGTATATTTCTATAAACGCCGTTAGGACTCTTGCAATTGTTTTGGCACCATTCATTCCAATTTCATCAGATAAAATTTGGGCGCAATTGAATATTGGAGGTAGCGTCCACCAACAAAGATGGTCTTCATCTGCAGAAATGACAATAGAACCGGCCCACAACATAGGAAACGTAGTACCTCTGTTCAAAAAAATTGAAAAAGAAACAATCGATAGACTAAAAATTGACACTTTAGGTGATCTTGGGAAGGATTGAAACGAGGATTAATAGTGGGAAGATTTCAACCGTTTCATAAAGGTCATCTCTACCTCGTGGATTCTGTTTTCAAGGATTGTCAAGAGCTAATAATAGTTGTGGGCAGCGCGCAATTCAATTACCTGTATACCGACCCATTCACTGCGGGCGAGAGGATATTGATGATTCATAGCGCTCTTTTGCAGTCAAGCATTCCCGTTGAACGATGCTACATCATTCCAGTCATCAATGATGAAAATAATTCAACGTGGTATGCACATCTCCGATCTCTAGTTCCTGAATTTCATGTTTTGTATTCCGGGAATGAATTCGTAAAATATTTAGTTGGGACTCAAGTTCAAGTTCAGTCTCCGACATTCGTGAAAAAGCGAGCCTACAACGGTACGAATATTAGGAACCTAATTGCGCGCGAGAGGCCATGGAATCAGTTAGTTCCTTCTAGCGTTGCGTTACTAATTGAGAAAGTGGATGGCATAAGGCGGATACAGATACTCAGTAAGGTAGAATATCCAGTTAGAATAAAAAGATACCCAAATGTAAGGTAACAAACTGGACATTCAAGTCAATCCTATATCCCCGGTTTTTTTGAATATCATAAACCGGTGGCAATTGCAATGAAATTTCTCAATGCTGGGCCACGCCCTAAACGAACCAACCTACCTTTATTTTATCGCGCTGCGATTTCGCGAGGCCTCACAAATATTCTCTAAGATTATTCCTGGATTAGTGCCAGTTAATCGAGTTATCGAAAGCCAATTAATATGTACACTAACTAACCCGTTCTTATCTTATCGAATCTTGCGTCTTACGACATTATCTGATATGTAGCTGATAATGTCCGATAGTGGGGTCCCAGGACCAAAATTCCCCATTACTCCTTCCATCTCGAGCAATTTCTTATCCTTCTCGGGAATGATACCTCCGCCCACTACCAGTACATCATTAACACCTCTTTCTTTGAGAAGACGAGCCACTTTCGAGAATAGTACTAAATGGGCCCCATTCAGCAAACTCATTGCTATGGCATCAACGTCTTCTTCAACTGCAATTTTTGTCACTTGGCTAGGTGTGCAAAATAAGCCTGAATAGATGACTTCCATACCAGCATCTCTAAGTGCTCTACAAATAACAAGTGCTCCTCTATCATGGCCGTCCAGTCCAAGCTTTGATACAAGCACTCTGATGGGCTTTTGTCTCTGTTGTCCTGATAGCATCGTAAGAACTAGTTATACTAGATATATTAGGTTTAAACATGCTGTTTTTCAGACTTCAATTCTTTTGTACATTCCTCTCGATTGTTATAGCAAAAAGGTATTTAGAATCTTCATTGATGGATTAACTATATTGTCTTTGGTAGAAGGGGTTATTAATTCGGATCGACGGTCATTGGCTAAGGCCATAACGATTATAGACAATAATGAACCAGAATCGCACGAATTGATCAAGGAAATTTTTAGTATGACAGGAGGAGCAAAGACTGTGGGATTTACCGGCGCTCCAGGGGCAGGAAAGAGTTCACTGATAGGAAAATTGATATCATATTTTCAGCAATTAGGTCACAAGACTGCGGTACTAGCTGTTGATCCGTCTAGTCCGGTGACTGGTGGAGCTATCTTAGGGGACAGGGTTAGGATGCAAGGGATATCTGATGATGACAGCGTTTTCATGAGGAGTTTGGCATCGCGGGGGGCTTCGGGAGGAATCTCAAAGTCACTGAGAAACGTTATAAGAGTCTTGGATGCGGCAGGATATGGTTTAATCTTAGTAGAAAGTGTAGGTGCTGGGCAATTAGAAGTTGACATAGCCAATGTAGTCAATCTAACAGTCGTAGTTTTGAGTCCTCAGACAGGTGACAAAATTCAAGCTGTAAAAGCCGGACTTAACGAAATTGGAGACTTGTACGTTATAAATAAAGCAGATCTCGAAGGATCTATGACTCTATTCAATTCTATCTTAGATTTAGTTGGTAACATTGACAGGAAGCCCATAATCACAAAGACTTCGGTCAGATCGGGAAAGGGAATTAAAGACCTTGCTCTTACAATTTCAAATCTACTAAACTCAAAAAATATTAATTACAAAGCAAAAGAAAAGATAATGCTGGAGTCTGAACTTAAAGAAATGGCCATAGATATACTCACTCAGAAATTTCATATGATGTTAACGAGCAAAAATGATATGTATAATCGTCTGGTTGACGAGCTTGTTCACAAAAGGATCGATCCATACCGTGCTGCTGAACTATTAGCAGATAATCTACTAGGGTGATGGAAAACTATATGAAAACAAGTAAAGTTAAGACTGATTCAGGAATACCTGTTAAGGAAGTATACAAGAAAGGAGATCTGCCTGCCGACAAAATCGAGGATGATGAGCCTGGAGTGTTGTATTTTGCTAGAGGGATTTACCCCAAGATGTATAGGGAAAGACTCTGGACGATGCGTCAGTATAGTGGCTTTGGTAGTGCGGAGGAAACAAATGAAAGATTCAAATTTTTGTTAGATCATGGCCAAACTGGACTCTCCTTAGCATTTGATCTCCCAACACAGACTGGTCGCGATTCGGATGATACTGTTGCCGAGGGAGAGGTTGGTCGAACGGGCGTAGCCATAAGCTCAATTAATGATATGATGACCTGTTTTGACTCTATACCTCTAGAAAAGGTAAGTACCTCAATGACGATAAATTCTACGGCATCTACTCTGCTCTCATTATATTTAGTCGTTGGGGAATCTCAAGGCGTTTCTCCTGGCCAATTGAGAGGAACAACACAAAATGATATCCTCAAAGAATACATCGCGAGAAACACCTATGTATATCCGCCCAAGCCATCGATTAGATTAATTGGGGACATGATACAGTATTGCTCTCAACATGTCCCACTTTGGTATCCAATTAGCATTTCCGGGTACCACATGAGAGAAGCTGGTGCAAATGCGGTACAAGAACTAGCATTTACATTTGCTAACGCGATCGAATACATTGATACCTGCATTGAGAGGGGATTGAAAGTTGATCAATTTGCCCCTAGGCTCTCGTTTTTCTTTTGCTGCACGATGGAATTCTTTGAAGAAATTGCCAAATTCAGAGCGGCGAGACGAATATATTCCAGGATAATGAAGGAGCGATTTCATGCGGAGGATGAAAAGTCTCTACACTTAAGGTTTCACGTACAGACTAGCGGAGAATCTCTGACTGCGCAGCAGGTTGATAATAACATCATTAGAGTTGCCACTCAAGCTATGGCCGCAATACTCGGAGGTTGTCAATCTCTTCATACAAATTCTAAGGATGAAGCTTTGGCTCTCCCTACTGAGGATGCCGTCAAGATAGCACTAAGAACTCAACAAATAATAGCAGCTGAAACAGGTGTTACCAAGACTGTAGATCCTATAGGAGGTTCATATTTTGTGGAAAACCTCACTTCTGAAATTGAAGACCGAGTAGAGAAGTACCTGAAAAGAATTGAAAGGATGGGGGGAGCATTGGCTGCGGTCGAGAAGGGGTTCTTTCAAGATGAAATTCGAACCAATGCATACCAACTGAAGCAAGAGATCGATAAGCATGAGCGTATAATTGTAGGAGTGAACAAATTTCAGGACTCGTCAAGCGTTGAACCCAACCTAAACCTCGTAGATTCAACCATTGAAGGTAGACAGGTTACGCGATTAAAAGAGTTCAAGAACTCGCGTGATAGATCAAAAGTCAATGCAGCCTTGAATAAACTCACAACTGTCGCTGAAGGGCAGGATAATGTAATGCCGCACATTGTGAACGCCATCAAATATCACGTAACCTTAGGAGAGATAAACAATTCGTTCAAGCAGGTATTCGGTTCATACCAGCCTAGGATATCATTTTAGGATTTTCTGGGAGCTCGTTTAGATCAATCGATCAGCATATACTTTCAAAATGATCGAATCAATAAACAAAAGTAGAGATGTCATGAGAAAAAGCAGTAGTATGAAATGACCAAGGCTGGCTAGGGCTTATTTCGAAGTCGTCTGTCAGCCTTGGCAATCTTCTTGCTTCCACTGCGTTTAGAGCTGAAAGCAAAGGTCCGGCGAGTTGGTTGTTTCATTTATTTAGTTTCGATATAGCAACTTATATACGCTTCATTGGTAAATTAGAATATCTTTAGACACCTATGTGACCGATAAGAGCCGAAATCGTTCAAAGTAAGTTAATAATAATAAGTAGAGCCAATCTAATACTAAACCATGAGGATTGATCATGTTGCCATAGCAGTTAATAATATAGAGCTAGCTTTGAAGAACTATGAAAAGTTGTTTAGAATAAATCAGATACACATAGAAGATGTTCCGAACGAGAAGGTAAAAGTTGCTATACTGAATTTGGAAGATACTAGAATAGAATTGATGGAACCTACTGCTAAAGATAGTCCCATCAATAAATTCCTTGACCGAAATGGAGAGGGACTCCATCACCTCGCAATTACTGCCGATAATATACAGGAGGACGTTTCCAGGGCATGCAGCAATGGGATTAGGATGTTGGGAGATGTCCGAAAGGGCTCTTATGATAGAAGAATCACATTTTTTCACCCTAAATCGATGAACGGGGTTTTAGTAGAATTGTGTGAGGATAGCAGACGAGCCCATTAAGAACCTATCCGAAAAGTAGTTGAGCTTGTAATTTGACTAATATAGATTTGAAACACTCTTCATCTGAGATTGTAGGTGTGTATGTTGTTGTGTCGTAATTTGACTAATATAGGATTGAAACAATGACTAGGCGGTGTTCACACATCTCGCCTTGATGGTTGTAATTTGACTAATATAGGATTGAAACTTAGTTGCTCCCGGATTCGCAATTAGTAACATTAAACTCTATGAGATGCGAGAAAATGTTATAATTTGACTAATACTGGATTGAAACATCATGAAAGAAGTAATGTTAGATATGGAGGGTGAACCGTTGTAATTTGACTAAGAACCTATCCGAAAATTCCTGCTTTTCTGTAAGTGATCCAAGCACAAGCAAAATGTAACTTCGCAGTATGGTTCTCTACCTTTTTCTCCCATCTAATTAACAAGCGTCTAAACCGGTTCATCCAAGAATGAGTCCTTTCAACGACCCATCGTCTAGCTCTATATTTAGGTAATTTTTCTCTTTTTATGTTGCTACTTTCTTCTCCTCTTAATCGGATGTGAATTGTATAACCATACTCTTCTTCTAGTAATTCGTATACTTCAGGAAAGTCATAACCCTTGTCAAGGCACATGTGCTGCTTTGATCTGATTGTTGGTTCAGGTCTATAGATTACTACTATACTCTGAAGTGTTGTTTTACTCATTTTCATATCATGTCTGTCTGTTAGCACCATCTACGGATACACCAATAGGAACTCCTTTACCATCTACCACCAATATACTACGCTTTGTACCTGATTTACTTCTGTCTGTCTGTGTGTAGGGATTTGGTCCTGTACTTTTTCCCCCAAGAGGTGCTTTTGTAATAACACCATCCATCCATAGCCTGCCATTTCCAATCTATTCTATTATTTTAATCATATACTGACAATCCATCGATCCACATGCGTTTGAATACACCTTCTTTCCTCCACTCTTGGAATCTATCTATCATGTACTGTACTTGAAGCACCAAGACTTCTTGGTAGAGCCTTCCATTGACATCCAGTTCTTAAGACGTAGAAAATAGCATTCATGGCCGTCCTGTCATTCATTCTTGGACGACCAGTCTTTTTTCTATTCCAATGTATTGATGATGGTGACGGTAGCAGCGCAATGCAATGATTCTGTCTGTCCCATACAATATCAGGTATGGAGTACGATGAATCAACTCCAGTAGCACCTGATATCAATACAACTCAGAAGAAAGTGCAGTACAGCTTAGCTTTATTGATTAAATGCAGTTTGCTTATAACCCAATAAAACTCAACTAGTTTTCGGATAGGTTTTAAGTTAAAGAAGTTTTTTGCGGAAGATTGCATCGCTTTTCCTCGAATTTCCAAGTATGATATGTGTTTAAAATTATGAATTATATAGTGTCGACGTCATATATTTTCGTGGCGTATAACAACTTGATCGACACTGCAGCTAAAAAGAGATGTGCCCTATGCGGTCTGTCATTAGTGCCGAATTGTTCTGTGAGCCTATGTCCGGAATGTATCAAGAGTGCGGACTGTTGCATTGGACTAGAGGACGCAAAGGAATAACACTACTCCACCATTTTTAGTGTATCCGTTAAGGTGATTACGCCGATTACATTCCCGGTCTCACTTACCAATACGCATTTTGAAAACCTGACGAGAGGAATCAAGGCTTTTGCTGGAGTGGATATATCAACGATCGGCGGTGGAGGTTCCATAACAGAGGCAATCGACATATCACTAAGGTTCTTGTTGTTACCTTCAGCAATAGTCTTCGCAAGCCGATCTTCACTCAATATTCCTACCACTATTCCATCCTCAAAGACGGGAAGCTGGCTTATTGAATGACCTCTCATCTTGCTAATCGCCGCGTGGATCGATTCGTTTTTCTGAACGGATATTAATGTCCTACTGCAGATATCAGCGGCTTTCATAGAGGACTGCCCCTCAAGTGAATTTAGGAATTCAAAGATTTTTTTCGCGGTCTCATAGCTAGGCTTGCATCTTCCGGTTTCAATCTGATTAATCATCGATGCACTAATACCTGCGTGAGTGGCGAGCTTCCGCTGCGTTATTCCCAGTCTAGTCCTCAGTTGCTTGATGTATTCTAGTCTAGGAAGCATCATCTCATGTTTGCTTATGCAATATATTACCTTATAATCTTGAGTGCGCATTCAAAAATGCGTTTCTGCTTACTTGATAGCCTTATATTGCTTACGTGTAGAATTTTGTTATCGCAATTATTAATGAGTAAAGAGACTGCAGAGACAAAGTGGGACTCGGTGAAGAGGTACAAGCTGAAAGAAAATGCTAAATGAGCTATCGAAGATTAGTGGTCATGGTACCGAGCTCGTAACTGTCTATATACCTCCACGTCGGCCTATCTTTGAAGTTATATCCCAACTCCGAGATGAATCTGGTACAGCGTCAAATATCAAATCTGATCTGACAAGGACACACGTGCAGGATGCATTGAGCAGAACGATTGAGTATCTAAAGCTATACAAAACTACACCAGAAAATGGATTAGTCATTTTTTGTGGCGCTCTTTCCACTGGGAAGGGCCTGGGGACTGAAAAAATAGAGATTTTTCCAGTGATTCCTCCTAAGCCGGTACAAATTCAGTTGTACAGATGTGATGATCATTTTTGGATTGATCATCTAAAGGACATGTTAAGAGACGATAGGGTTATTGCTATCTTGGCTTTGGATACACAGGAAGCTGGTCTGGGTGTCCTAACAGGTGATCGATGGGAAACAGTCGATGAGCTAACTTCGGGGGTTGCTGGAAAGCATAGACAAGGTGGTCAGTCTGCTAGACGATTTGAACGCCTGAGAGATAATGAACTTAATGAGTACTATCATCGCGTCGCAAATAGAGCACAGACCATCTTTATCGACCAATACGCAGTTAAGGGGATCATCGTAGGAGGGCCAGGTCCTACTAAGGAGAATTTTTTAAGGGAAGAATATCTGGATTACCGCCTACGAAACAACGTGATTTCAACTTTAGATACATCGTATTCGGGCGATGAGGGCGTGAGAGAGATCGTGGACAAAATAAATGACCAAGGAATAATGTCAGAATATAGACTCATGGAGGAAAAGAAGCTGGTGAAGAAATTTATGAGTGAAGTTCATTCTGAAAGCGGCCTCGGTATTTACGGACTAAATGATATTATAAAGGCCTTACAAAAGGGAGCCGTCGATTTGGTAATCGTTACTGATGACGTCACGCTTGTACGTGTATCAGCTAAATGCAAGAAATGTGGCTATTCTAGGGAAATTATAATAGATAAAAGTAAGGTCTTTGCGGAAAAACAGGATTTGATCTCTACACCCTGCCCCTCGTGTCAAGGTTTAGACTACGAAACAAGTGAGCAAGATATTGTTGATTATCTAGAAGAGCTGACTACAATGACTGGTAGCAAAATCGAAGTTATATCTGGTAGGTCTGAGGAAGGAACACAAATGGCTAGCCTGGGTAAGATAGGTGCAATACTTAGGTTTAGGGCCAAGAGTACTGTAAACTGAACAAGATTTTATACTAAATTACATCCATAAAATTATGAAGAAGTTAAAAAAGGTTCCGGATCCAAGAAAAGTTATGATAGTTGAGGATGAGCAAGATTTACTGATCCTTTACAAGGATTATCTCGAAAAAAAGGGATGTGAAGTCATGGTCACCTCGACTACCGCCGATGAAATCCTTGTAGATTATAATTCTTATCAGCCCGATTTGTTAATAATGGATTACAAGTTGCCTGGAATTAGAAACGGGCTGCAAGCTGCAAAAGTGATACTCACTGCCCACTCTGAGGCGAAAATCATTATCTTAACAGCTTTTGATAAAGTCAGGCAAGAAATGAAAAATGATACCTTTTTTTCTGATAAGAATATAAAAGTCCTGATAAAACCGATTCAGATGTCCCAGCTTAAGAATTTGGTAACTGAATAATTCGTTAAGATTCTTATTTGACATAGCGATATACTGCCCGTAACCACATTAATTATTAGGCCTGTCCATACAAATCTGAAATGGTGACAAACTAAGACGTCACCATGTACTGAAACGTGGGAATGAATTGAGTATCTTTTAATTCAATAATTACAATAACTAAGAGATGTTCGTTGTAAAGAAAATGGGAAAAAATGGGATATGGTCTGCAGTATCCTTTATCGATGAAAACGGATCATTTAGAGGTGAAGCACGGTTCGACACAGAACGTGAAGCAAAAAGCTATCTGAACCATTACATAAAAAAAATTAAGAAGCATCAGGATTTGAGGGTCTTTGAAGAGTAGAGTAATTTATTAATTAGCGACTAGCCAGCTAGTATTCTGATTCGATTCGATAAACTTTTACACCATTTACCCCATATAGTTATGATGATGAGTCTTTGTTACCTTTGTAACCTTAGAAAGTACACGCTGGTTTGCCCTAGTTGCAAAAGACCAGTTTGCAAACATTGCCTGAAGACCTTCCCATTTTCCGAAAGCATTTGCCTCGAATGTTCTGCTCAGGTAAAGACTGGTCTGGGTGGTCTAAGAAAAGATGAGGAAATATTCTAGAACTGGACATCATGAGGGCACTTTTAGGACTTAGATGACGAAAGGCCTTAACTCAAGTCCTTTTTTTCTGTGTCTTGCAATCAATAAATTGGAGAATCATGCTATATTTGTAGTTCGCATGATCAAACTACAGATTTATCCAATATCCAAGTAAAAAAATTCTATTCGATTTGGTCCGAATCCGCGCACTCTTTTTATTCTACCGTCCTTTGTCAAACGTGTGATTGCGTAATGTACTACATATTTATTTCCAATTTCCTTTTCTAATAGTTTCGAAGTCAGTTCTCCACTGTGCTTTTGTATCATGGAATAAACTAATTCAACCGTGTTATACTTGGAACTCCTGTTTATCTGGACTGAATCCACCATAAAACATGTTTACAGTACAGTTTAAAAGGAATCTACTTGGTTTTTTTTTACAACAAATGAACATCGAATGGACTGGAAGCCTAAGCTTAATCACATAATATTGAATTAACATGCTAGGGAGCCGAAAAGATCTTCACTAATCCTTACTGAAGATAACCAGAAGCTAATGGCTTGGCTATGGAATTTCTGATTGATTCAGCGATCTTGGTAAGGTCTGCGAGTGATGCGACTTTTCTAGACGGCCAATTTCCGTTAGGACTATCATAGTTATATCGAGGAATAATGTGGACGTGAACATGAGGGACAATTTGATTTGCTGCACGCCCATTATTCTGACCGAGGTTGAACCCGTCAGCCCTAACCGAGGAAACTATTGCCTTGGCTAAGTTTGCGGCAACGCAGTACATTCTACCGATTTGATTTAACGGCATAGACAGAAGATCATTATAATGTACCTTGGGTATCAATAGTGTGTGTCCATGATTTACTGGATATTTGTCCATTAGTGCCACGAACTCATTATCCGTATACACTAGTGCTACTGGTGCCTTCCCTTGAATTATAGAACAAAAAAGGCACGACGGTGTTTTATGCAATATTCTATTTACGGATAATTAATTATATATTATATATTTATTTCAGGATGTGTAATAGATAAGATTAACGAAGTTTGGTAGCATGATACTAGTACCATGGTTATTTTATTGAGATTAAGTGAGGCCAGGTCGCGAATTAACACACAGCAGATCTTAAATATAATATATTCATGCTAGTAGATACCATGACCGAAACAGTAGAACTTGATAATTTTGATATATCCTTTTCATTTCGATGCCCCAAATGCGACTACCAGAATGAAGAAATTTCAGCTAACGACCTCTCCAGTGGGAATGCCGAATGTGGAATGTGCGAGACTATTTTTAAGCTAGAAGGGCTTGATGCTATCAAAATTACCGCTACGCTTGAATAAGATCCTTGTAAAATTGGTATTCGGCAACGAATCTTAAAATATACAAAAGAGAAATACAATCTGAATTGGATTTACCCAGTCGAACGGTTCTTCAAGGGCTCTCCCGAGCACCTCACAGGGCAATGTACAAGGCTATGGGCCTGGTAGATGAGGACCTGGCCCGTCCCATGGTCGCAATTTGTTCTTCCTGCAATGAAGCTACTCCATGTAACATCCACTTAGGACGACTAGCACAGGTAGCAAAACAGGGAGCAAAGGATGGTGGGTGTACCCCGAGAGAGTTCACTACAATAGCGGTTTCTGATGGGATAGCGATGGGTCATGAAGGTATGAGGGCATCTCTTGTTAGTAGGGAAATCATTGCTGACTCTATAGAAGTTATGATGCGTGCACATCAATATGATGCATTAGTTGGCATTTCAGGCTGTGACAAGAGTCTGCCTGGCACCATGATGGCCATGGCAAGATTAAATTTGCCCTCAATTTTTGTCTACGGAGGCACTATTTTGCCCGGATCTTGGAATGGAAAACAAGTAACTATTCAGGATGTATATGAAGCCGTGGGAATGTATGATTCTGGCAAGATGACTGCGGAAGAACTTCTCAGCTTGGAAAATGTTGCCTGTCCTTCCGCAGGTTCATGTGCAGGAATGTACACTGCAAATACAATGGCATCAGTTGCCGAGGCAATAGGCATATCATTTCCAGGCAGTTCGTCTCCGCCTGCTGAAAGTGAGTTAAGAACAAAGGTTATGTTATGACGCAGGTAAGCAAATTTACCGCCTGATCGAGAACAACCTCAGACCGAAGGATATCATGACGTTTGAAGCATTTGAGAATGCGATCGCAATCGTGAATGCAATTGGTGGATCAACTAATTCAGTGTTGCATCTGCTGGCATTGTCAAAGGAGGTTGGCATCAAGTTACGTCTAGATGATTTCGAGAGAATACGCCGAAAAGTTCCACATATTGCGGATCTGAGGCCGGGAGGAATGTATGTCATGAGAGATTTGGATGATATTGGTGGTATCCCGATTGTGACTAATAGTCTTTTGAAAGCGGGATTGATACATGGGGAAGCTATTACGGTAACCGGCAAAAGTATCAGCGAAAATATTAAAATGATCCAATTTGATGGTGTAGATTCCCAGAGAGTGGTGAAACCCATCGAAAATCCTATCCATAAAGAGGGAACCCTGAAAATTCTGAAAGGAACCCTTGCACCAGAAGGAGCCGTAATAAAGATTGCAGGCATTCACAAAACAAGATTCGTCGGCAAGGCGAAAGTCTTTAATTCTGAAGAAGACGCATTTGAAGCCTTGACGAAGAACAAAGTCATTGAAGGCGATGTCATCGTTATAAGGTATGAAGGACCCAAGGGAGGACCTGGTATGAGAGAGATGCTTGCTGTGACGGCTGCCGTTGTAGGACAAGGCTTGGGAGAAAAAGTAGCAATGATTACAGATGGAAGATTTTCAGGAGCAACGAGAGGTTTTATGGTAGGACATGTAAGCCCAGAAGCTTTTGTCGGTGGACCTATTGCGCTTATAAGAAACGGTGACCTAATTGAAATAGACATTTTGAAGGGAAAATTGAGTACACGGTTAACCTCGGCAGAGATTATCAAAAGAAGGAAATCGTGGAAGCCAATACGGCCACGTTATAAGTTCGGGGCACTCGCAAAGTATGCTTCCTTGGTCCAATCTGCTTCAATTGGAGCTATAACAGTTCCTTTAGCCGCAAAGTGATCTTGTCATCCTGATAACCTATAGCAACCTGACGAATATATTTATAAACTTTAGTTAATCGAATGTTTTATGATAAAGATAGGTCTGATTGGTAAAACTAATACAGGCAAGACGACTTTTTTTAACGCGGCTACACTGGGATCGGCTGAGATATCTAATTACCCCTTTGTAACCAAGCAACCTAATGTGGGTAATGCGAACGCCATTACACTATGTGTCCACAAAGAGCTAGGAGTTCTTGATTCACCACGAAATTCAAGGTGTGTTGACGGATGGAGATTTATCCCTATAGAATTGGTCGATTTGCCCGGACTAATAAAAGGTGCATGGGAAGGTAAAGGCCTTGGAAATCAATTTTTGTCTGTAGCTGCTCAGTCGGATGCCCTCCTACATATAGTAGATGCATCAGGGAGCATTGACGCCTCTGGCAAGATTGCTGAACCTGGGACAGGCGACCCTGTTGCCGATGTTGCGGATATAGAAGAAGAAGTAATAATGTGGTATCTGAAATTGCTCGAAGGAAATTATGACAAGATTTCAAGGGCAATCAATTCATCCAATGATATGGTCACGTCAATCACGGAGATTTTTAGAGGGATTGGTGTTAGAGAGGATCATGTCAAATATGCCCTTCATGCGAACGATTTGCTGAATGTAAAATTTGACGATTTCAATCCAGAAAATCGGAGAAATTTTTGTTGGAGCTTGAGGGAAATTTCAAAACCTACACTCATAGTAGCAAACAAGGTTGACCTGCCAGTAGCAACTGAGAATTTTAGGAGGTTGCGAGAAGAGTATAAGGATTCGATAATAGTACCTACTAGCGCAGATGCTGAGTTGACGTTGCGTCGTGCTCAGAATCGTGGATTGATAAAGTATCTACCAGGTGACGAACGGTTCGAAATGACGGATCAATCAAGTTTGAATGACAAACAAAAATGGGCTCTGAATTTCATAAGGAAAGATGTACTTAATGAATATATGAGGACGGGCGTTCAGTTCGCAATAAACGTGGCGGTGTTCAAGCTATTGAGGATGAACGCTATATATCCGGTTGCAGACCCAACAAAGATGTCTGACAAGTACGGTAATGTTTTGCCGGATGTATATTTGATGAAAACTGGCTCAACAATAAAGGATCTAGCTGAGGATATTCATACAGAGTTAGCTAAAGGCTTGCTCTATGCCATAGACGTTCGAGACGGCCTGAGATTACCAACTACTTATCATCTAAAGGACAGAGACATCCTTTCCATTGTGTCAGCGCGAAAGAAGAGGCAACCTCGAACTCCGGCTAATCCCTAATTAACTGCTTCCGGATACCATGTCTTGCCAAACTCTGCCTGGTGTTAGAGGTTATAGGCGAGCAGATACAGACACGACCAAGAAGGGGATCACCATTGGCTTATTTCCTGCTGATTCTTTGTCGGTCAACGGCGTTTTCGCACACCGTATAAAAGTAAATAACTTCTAAATGCAGTTATTTACGAATCACTTCACAATTCAAACTCATAATCTTTAAATCTAGTTTATTTTATTAATTAATTCAATGGCTGAAAGTCTTGGGGACGTAATCTATGAGTGTATGAGATGCGGCATGTCAGTTTCGGTTGAAGAGCTCTCAAGATTACCGGAAATTAAGTGTATCTGTGGCTTTCGCGTTTTTAGGAAATCGCGTCAACCTATAGTAAAGCAGGTTAAAGCTCTATAGATACTGCCGCAACTTTTATGTCAAACAGGCTCCATGATGGGTTTACAATAGATGTATTCAGATAGAATTTTATTATTGTTTAATGCATAACCATTGGCATTGAAGGTTCACTGTCCTGATTGTAAGAAGGTGGCGGAACTATCGGACGACTTTTCTTTTGTTCGATGTGAAAGCTGCGCTCTATATATGACGTACGGTGAATACGTTAAATATATTGCATATAAAGACCCGAGGTACAGGGATATACTAAGTGATTATAAACATTGACGTTGTTTTGCTTTTTATCGTGAGGTATGGCTATTAAAAGATGCATTGAGTACTTCATCTGCAACCAATTTGTTGTTATCTTCAGAACGACGAATGTGTTATTGAATGTCTAGTTACCATCGGCCACGGCTGTACCTTCGTCATCAATATCTTCGTCGATATCTTCATCCAAGTCATCTTCGAATTCTTCTTCTACCTCTTCATTTACGGGTTCAGACATAGCTCAACAATAACATGTTCGGTTGATGCATATTTATTTTTTCTAATTAATCCACAGTCTCGCTTGTAGAGTATTATAAAGACTTTCCACCTTGTCGAGTAACAAGTCTAGAAGCTCATAGTTTCTTCGGTATATCCATCGTGAGTCGTGATAAGGACGTCTATCCCATCGCCGCTAGCCGAATCTCTTTGAATCGATGATTTGATCGCCTTGACAGCTAATTCACGGGCTTTATCCTGAGACATTTTTTGTTTGAATTCTGAGTCTAGTACCCCCAGAGCCATTTCTGCTCCAGTACCAACGGCCGCATAGTCATCTGGGAGAACAGAGCCAACAGGATCCAGTGTATAAATTCGGGGTTTGTCATTGATTCCGCCAACGATGACCTGAGTTAAAAGCGGAAAAAATCTACGCTCAAACATTATCACAGACATTAGTTTGGCAATAGAATTTGGGGCCACATTGCGTCTCGTCTCAAGCTTTCTTATCTTCGCTAAAGCTCCAACCTGCCTGACCAATACTTGCATGTCCGCAATCATTCCAGCGCATGCAGCTCCAACATAGTCTGTTATCGGGAACGTTTTCTTTGTATTCTTATTTATCACAAAATTTCCATATGAAACACGCTTTTCTGCCGCTAACACAACTCCTTCAGAAAAAGTGATTCCGACCGCAGTCGCACCAGGCATAAATTGAAATGCCATCTATTTTCATGATATATCTTATACCAGTTAGATTTAGTCGTTTCTATTAGACCTTTACCATAAACTCGTTATAGGTTTAGCCCATAGTTGTGTTCGCATTGCCGTATCGAGTTGTTCATCTCTAACACAGAAAATGAAATATTGATAAAATGTGTAAAGGATTCTCACTTTTTAACCGTCGAGCCATCATGTATTCTAATGGCTTCTCCTATAAGGTGGTTTTGCAATTCCAATGCTTCCTTACCTTCTGGATGTTTTGCTTGAGCTACAGCTTCAGCCACCATATTGATAATGTGTCTTAGGAGAAATTCATCTCCTCTGTTCGCCTCAGCTTTGTATGTAGAATTTGCTTTGTTGACGAATACCACGTTCTCGCTAGTAAAGCTATACCTTGAATCACTTCCATCTTCATATGGAATAACCTTGTAACCCACTTTCTTTAGAGCAAAGGTTCTCTTGACCACAGGTGTGCGAAATTTCCTAGTTTTGACAGAGACCTCTCCAAGATTAACGCTTCCGCGATTATCTGATGATTCAATTCCGTATACCGCAGCTTGATTGCTAATACTAGGTACAATGGTGGCCCCTCCTGAAGTGTTCGATGGCAGTGCATTATTATTTTCATCTTCCTCACGCATAGCAGATCTATTTAACTGCCCAGTTAAGTTATGACGAGCTATATCAGTTGTTGATTGCTCGAAATCGGTTCGTGAAGTATCACGGATCACAGGCTCTGTATCTGACTGATCTAGTTCGGTAGGGTTACCTTCATATATGTCAGACTTATTGGATTCGGTTACCCCCGTAACATCTACGGTGCTCAATTCTTGGATTTCTTCGTGGGTTTCAGTACTCTCAACTAAGGCTTGTCCCAGTACCTTATCAATTTCCTTGTAGATTCTTGATTCTTCGCGAGTAATTAGCACGTCTTCATATTGGCTTAAACCTGGCAGAACAGTCGAGTGTACAAATGACTTCATTATGTCATTAAACCTAGAGTATTCAGCATCCTCTATCAATGCTGATTTATCAGCAAATCGAGATGTCAATGAATCACACCTTACATAGCCAGACACTCTATTTAGCTTAGTATCGAATCCGAAGTTGCTTCTAGTTACGGTATGGCTTCCAACCATTATCGCAATGCCTCTCTCGTCTTCAGACAATGGCCTTCTTGCTATAACTATTTCACCCGATATCCTAGCGTCATCCAGATCAACTGGAATTCTATGGCCCTGAATTTCAGGTGGTTTAACGACGAACGCTCCTTGAAAATTCCATTCTTGATAGTTTTCGGATACCTTAAAATAGACCTCAAACATAGGCTGTCGAAGTATAGCAAGCTTTCTGATTTCTTTTATCAGTTTACTGCTATCTATCGTAACTTTCGGATCGCTGAGGAGTAATTCTGTACCATTCCTCCCCAAGGAGGCATCCCTGACCTCATCCAGTACCACATTTCCATTATATAGCTTATCAAGAGTACCAGCATCAATTACTATCGACTTCACAAAGGCTTCATGTTTTGTCCTGATCTTCATCTTTTCAAATGAGGTGAGAAATGATAATCTGCCAGTCCCATATCTACCTGTCCTGATCCTCTTAAACTTCGGAGAGATGTGGTCGTCCCTTTTGTGAGGTGAACCTAATAGTAAGAATTTTTCCATAGCAAGCTCGTCCATTCCTGCATCATCTTCTATGACCACAAATCCATTAGCCAAGATAGTGAGCAAAACCTTAGTTGCATCTTCATCAAATGCATTTTCTATGAGCTCTTTGACTATCTCGTTTGGCGAAACCCAAGTCTTAGTCGCAAACTCTCTAAAAAACGAAGGATGGACCCTTAATTCGGTACTCATACCTATTATACCGTGATACCAGCCTCCCTTTATTTATTCCGTATTGAACTTAAGTTGACTAATTAGCTTATTACGAACCTTTGCAATGATCTTCCAAATTGGAATAAATTTTCGATCCTGATTACAATAAAATTATTCTTATGCTAAATTCAAAATTGCCCTTTCGTCTTTTTTACCCTTAATATTCTAATTAAATTAAATAGTTGTTCTTTCTACGATGCCTGTTCTAATGTTCTTGGATATGTGAGCCTTAATTCTGTCAAGATCTATTTCATAGTAAATTCCATCAATTTTATCGAGCTTCTGCAAGGCCCTCTCCAAAATTGAGATACATACGTTGTTTTCATTTTTTTGATAGTGCACAAATGCTGCAGATATCAAGATAATGGCGTTAAGGATTTGTTTCTCAGCGTCTTCTGAACGTTTCCAGATTGCTTCAAGTACCTCGTGCGCTCTCCAATATTTTTGCGAGTTAAAAAGAATTCTTGCATAATCGATAGAGTCCTTTTTTTCCATATATTTGTCCTCTATCTGTTGATATTCTATGACTCGTCCAATTTGGCCAAGTGAGGACAAGATTTCCGGTAATACTGCATCATCGGGGATACTGACGTCGATCTCTAAGAAATCAGTTGCTACTCTAACATCTCGCAGTATGACATTGGAGTCAACAGCCAGATTCCTAGCCTTTTTCAATATCTCTCTCGCATCTTCCGGTTTAAACTTATCATTAAATAAATAGACCATGTATCTTTTCATTGGATCATATTTGAAATATATCGATATAGGGATAAGTCTTTTCTCGTAGTTGCAGAGCCAAGACGACGGGAACTTTGGCCATCTATACTGCGAAATCGCAATATACTGCATTCTTATACAACCAGCTCTATGATTTCAACAGCACCACGGCGCTCGCCAAAGTACAGTAAAATCATTTTCAACTAAGAATTAATATACTGATTCCGCGGATGGCCTTAAGGATCTTTTGAATGTTCGATTTCCGCATTGAACGCATCGGTATAGCCTTCTGCGTTTATATGTATAAATAATATCATCTTCTTCAAAAATTTGATGTATACTTTTTGACAAACACTTGTCACAGAATCGTAGTTCTGAATGCATCGCTCAAAAGGATACTATAAAAGTCTAAACATTCACCGTAGGTATGAGATCCAGGTTCGATCCTCTGTTTTGTACAGACTTCCTGTCGAGTCGGGCACGTCAAGGGCATTCAATTTCAAGGACTATCGCGCAAGTTCTTCGCGAAGTAACACTGGGACCTCAGAAGGGCTCTTCGCTACAGGAATATGTGCCTCGTGGAAGCTAGAAAATTTGGATTCGGCTGACCCGTAATTCCCATATACAATTGCACCAGCGTGCCCCATTGTCTTTTCTTTTGGAGCAGATCTGCCTGCGATATACGCTATCACTGGCTTGCTAAATCCAATTTCCAATAAATGTTTGGCAAATTGTTCTTCAGCATCGCCACCTATTTCACCCACAATAACCACCGAGTCTATATCTTCATTATGGCGAACCATCTCCAAGGCTTCAATAAGATTAGTCCCATTTATAGGATCACCACCTATGCCCAAACATAGATGCTGTCCATAACCAGCTTTCGAGAGATTATATGATACTTCATACATAAGAGTTCCACTCCTTGACAATACGACCGTATTCCCTCTATTGAACGGTTGCCCCGGCATTATTCCAACTTTCATTACTTCTGGAAGTATAATACCTGGTGTATTTGGGCCGATTATCCTTGCGTCGTATTTTCTTGATAGTTCAAATAGCTCTATAGAGTCCCGAACAGGGACATGTTCTGGGATAGCCACTATTAGCCTTTATTCCGCATTCAAGGGCCTCTTTCCCTGCAGAAAGAAATGATGGAGCGGGTACGAAGATCCCAGTAATCTTTGAACCAGTTAACGTCACTGCCTCCTTCATAGAATCAAATACAGGAATGCCATCAAAGAAAGTACCTCCTTTCCCCGGGGTGACTCCTGCAGATATATTGGTCCCATATCCCTTCATTAATCTTGTATGTGTCGAACCGAAGCTGCCAGTAATACCCTGAATTATGACTTGTTTATTCATATAATCATCTTCTCCGGGAATCCCTACCAGTATTTTCATTATGTCAAAATTATCCATGGATATTCCTCTCCTTAGGACGAATGGCGTCCAGCGCTGCAGTTATAGATTCCTCAACTGAATCGTATATTCTGGCCCTTCCTTGGCTAAGTATCTCCTTAGCTTTATCAGATTCTGATCCAGATACCCTTGCGAACAAAGGTACTGAAATAATCCCCTCTTTGTATGCATCAAAAATAGCCTCTGCCACGAGACTAGTTTTTACTATGCCTCCAAATAGATTTATTAATATAACCTCGATTTGGTTTAGTCCATTAATTAGCCTAAGCGCTTCATATATAGATTCTCGGGTAGCGCTTCCGCCAAAGTCGAGAAATGCGCCGGCCTTACCGCCTCGATCTGATACCATATCAAGAGTCGACATAACCAAACCGGCGCCGTTACCGACGATTGCGACGTTTCCGTCCAATTTCACGAACGAGAATCCATTTCTTCGTGCCTGAGATTCCTGCTCCGAAAGGTGTTCATATTTTTTTAGTTCAGGATGTCTAAAGAGAGAGTTATCATCTATTATCACCTTAGAATCAAGTGCAATGATGGATCCATCCTTGACGACGACTATGGGATTAATTTCAGCTAATTCTGCTTCCTTTTCCACTACAAGCTTCGATAACTTCATTATGGAGTCTTTAAGGGCGTCCCTTAGATCATGTTGAATAGAAAGTTTGACTGCGACATCATAAGCCATTTCCGATGAAATCCCGCTTAGGGGGATATCCACCACTACCTTATTTTCTGTGCTTTCAATCTCTACCCCACCTTCCGAAGAAGCGATTAGGGAGTAGCATCTCTTGGTTCTATTGAGAAAAAACGAAATATATAGTTCGCCTTTAATATCAACTGCTTGTTCCAAAAGTATTCCCTTGGGTAACTCCCCTTTCACCTTATTATTCAGAAGATACTCAAACTTGTTCGTAATATCTGTCTTGGCCATACATTTCAAAATAGCACCTTCTTTTCCACGTCCACCTACGGTTAGCTGTGGTTTTAGAATGAGGGGGTAGCCTATATCCATAGCAAGGCGATATGCTTCGTCGGTGGAAAATGCTACTGCAGATCGGGGAACTTGAATCCCGTATTGCCTAAATAGCTCCTTTCCTTGATGTTCAAGTAGTCGCATGTAGGGCAGGATTCTATCGCAGGCATTTATAATCCTATTTCTAAACTGTAGTCCTCGTTGAAAACTTATATATGTAATCAAGAAAATCTGGCTCATGGTAGAAAAAATGACAGCTGTCTGGTTGATCATTCTGACGATTCTGGTCTGTGCATCGGTTCCGGCAGTGTTAATCTATCTAACTTCAATACCTCATCCAAAGTTTCTTGCCGCTTTTCCCTCCAACGCTCCAATATTGGTAAATATGCGACCTTTTTATTCTCATTTCAACTTCCCCCAATAGTATGATAGTTGAGTAGGATTTAATTGCTAAAAACATCTAATGCTCGAATTTTGAGTAAGGCTAAGGCATTCTGCTTAAAGTAATTGCTTGTGGATTCTAACGACGAATCAATGATGATGTAAAATTTAGATAGATGATAGCTCTCATGATAGTCCAATTCAAATAACATTATGCTGATAATTAGATCATAGTGTCAATAAACATGACCACAATGAAATGAATTAAAAAGCAGTGTTGCTCATAAATGGAACAGATGAATATAGAAAAGTATTCGCCAAGTCATTGGCCGATCACCAAGTCCAAATCTATTTATCTGCGATGTGAATTAGCCTAATTGATGGGCCCGTTCCTTCGCAGGAAGCCTAAAAATACGTCATTACAGCCCTCAGCTCACGATGAGCCTGCCTCTAATTCTGAAAAGTCTGAATTTCAAAAAAATGAGCTGTTTAAAAGAGGAGTGAGCCAAATGGCAAACGATAAGTTAGAAGATGCTATACGTAATTTTGAATTAGCATTACGAATAGATCCGAAATATGTTGATGCTTGGATAAAGAAGGGTTATGCTCATTTTCACTTGGAACAATACCCCGCTTCAATTCAGTCCTACGACAAAGCCCTGGAAGTTGACCTCACTAATCCAGAAGCGTGGAATCTTAAAGGTCTTACATACTATAAAATGAAAAATTATGAAAAAGCCATCGAGGCATGCGAAAAAGCTATTGATTTTGATCCTACCGATGGCATGTCTTGGTATAACGAAGCTTGTTTCTTGATACTTAGTGGAAGAGTAGATGACGGCGTAGAGGCGTTGAAACGCTCGATAGAAATCGATATCACCTACGCAAAGAAAGCTGTAAGCGATCGAGACTTACAGAATGCAAGGAACGAAGATGGCTTCAGACGTATAATAGAGGTTGTGGTTTTGGAGTCAATACGTCAGGGCCATGATCACGTGGGCAAGATCGTGTGGACGACAAGTATGGACAGGGAGGAAATCCAAGATGCAATGACTAGACTTCTCACAAAGGGATTGGTTGTTCGGAAGGAGAGGACTTACCCATTTAGAGGTAAAGAGGAATATTACGAGCTTACTAAGGAAATAGCAGAAAAGGTCGGCTATACGAAAAAGGTAGGCTTCTTGAGGAAAAACCAGCAAATGCTAGCTCCGATCGAACAGTTGCATGATATCAGCATGATTCTTTCGAAAGCCAGAGAGGCGATAGAAAAAGGAGACATCAAGCTAACTATGGAGAGCTTAGAACAGCTAATTAATCCTGCGATCCACGGTAATATAGTCGTGGAGCAATTCTTTGAGGAGCACCGAGATCTTAGGCTATTTCTAATACGCCTCAGAGATAAGGGACAGGAATATTTGAATTCTCACAAGACAAATCTGCTAGAGCTAATAAACAGAATGGATATAAAGGTAAGAAATGGTGCAGTATCTAACAAAGCTGAAGATCTTTAGTATTATTTTGAGTGACTCCATAGCTTAAACGGCAAGAGCCACCTTCGAATAACTTTGTCTATGCAAACTCAACTGGAATATAGTAGACTATAATCACAACGATTCTAAAGGTAAATTTAATAATGTATTTATAATATTTCTATTTGACTCTTCACATGACAAAAATATTTAGTGAGATTGGGGAGAAGGAGATTACCAGAACTATTGTAAAAATGTTTGGTGAGACGATCGCAGATTATGCTGATTCAGATGTTATCATTATCGGGGCTGGGCCCTCGGGTCTAACAGCAGGAATGGAATTGGCAAAGTTTGGGGTAAAAACTCTCATAGTTGAGCAGAATAATTATTTGGGCGGGGGTTATTGGGTAGGAGGGTACATGATGAATCCCGTAACTGTGCGGGCTCCTGCTCAAAAGATCTGGGATGAACTTGGAGTTCCTTATAGGAGGGTGACTGAGGGATTATTTGCAACATGGGGCCCGCATGCATGTTCAAAGCTCATTGCCGGAGCGTGCGATGCTGGTGTCAGATTCTTGCAATTATCGAAGTTTGATGACCTAGTTTTGAAGAACGGACGAGTTTCCGGAGTGGTCATCAACTGGATGCCCGTCTCCGCCTTGCCAAGAAACGTTACTTGCGTAGATCCGATAGCTTTAGAAAGCAAAATTGTAATTGATGCCTCTGGACATGATTCTGTTGCGGTTAAGCGTTTGATGGATCGTGGCTATATAAAATGGAAGGGTATGGAACCAATGTGGGTAAATGGTGGCGAGGATCTAGTAGTAGAACGAACTGGAGAGGTCTTTCCGGGTCTAATCGCATCAGGTATGTCGGTAACTGAAACTCATGGATTACCTCGGATGGGACCAACGTTTGGTTCCATGCTGCTTTCTGGAAAGAAAGCCGCGCAAGTAGCAATCGACAAACTCCAAGAGATTTATACAAAACCAGAACTAAAGGCGAGTCCGTAGGGCCTTCGAGGACAGCTTCGCCCTTTTTTTCTAAAAAGTATGGTTTGTTTTGGTGCTAATTCTCTTTTGTTTTAAGAAAGAGTTCTCAAATACAGACAAAAATGATTCAGATGAATTAGAGGACCATAATTCCATATTCCTAAACGATCATTTTTAAGTATAACGAAACATGAAGTCAAATTTTAATTTATTTCGAATAGGTTTACACGATATTGAAAGTCAGATTCGCTCATTCCGAACAAATTAATAACAGGTTAATGCATCCTTACTCTTCGTAACGTTATGCATGGAGTTAATGAAGAACATGAAGCCAACAATACTGAGCCTACGAAATTCTACGATGTTGTAATCATTGGCTCGGGCCCAGCAGGCTACACAGCTGCAATATACACTGCTCGCGCTAAGCTCAGCACGCTAATAATATCTGGTTCACTTCCTGGTGGCCAATTAATGACAACTAGCGAGGTCGAAAATTATCCAGGATTTCCAAATGGAATATTTGGACCTGAACTTATGATGAATATGCGGCAGCAAGCCGAAAGATTCGGGGCATCTTTTATAGATGATGAAGTCACAAAAGTTGATTTTAAAATTAATCCCTTCAAGATAGAGACCAACTCGCAATCGTTTCGGGCCGAAGCAGTTCTTGTGTGTACTGGTGCTTCGCCTCGGAAGCTAGGCATTGAAGCAGAACAGCAATTTGCAGGAAGGGGCGTATCGTATTGCGCGACGTGTGACGGGCCATTCTTTAAGGGAGAAGATATAGTCGTAGTCGGAGGAGGAGATACGGCAATTGAGGAGGCAACCTTCTTGACAAAATTTGGCAAGTCTGTCAAGATTGTACATAGAAAACAGTCGCTGCGAGCGAGCAAGATTCTTCAGGAAAAGGCATTCGAAAACCCCAAGATTGATTTCTTATGGAATCATGTAGTAGCCAACATTTCTGGAGATAAGAAAATTAAGAGCATTGTCGCTAGAGACATTATGACTGGAAGAGAACAAAACATTTCTGCTGGAGGCTTGTTTGTAGCAATTGGGCATGAGCCGAATACAGACATCTTCAAAGGACAGCTCGATTTAGACGACAAAGGTTATATAATTTTAAAGGAACGCACATTAACAAGTGTAGATGGCGTTTTTGCAGCCGGAGATGTTCACGACTATAGATATAGACAAGCTATAACTGCCGGAGGTTTTGGTTGCATGGCTGCTCTGGACATTGAAAAATGGCTGACTGAAAAGAAACATGTATCTAAGATGAACTTGCTTACAGAGAAAAAAACCTAGCCATCTGCATAAGGACAAGCCGTGTCTGGAAGAAATTTATTAACTCGCAACAATTGCTCGTATTCGGTCTGGTCAAACACATCTTGCTCAACGTAAAGGCTTTTGAATTTCCTGCCATCATCAGCAAATATGCCGACCATAATTCCGTTGTCCAGTTGCTTTGCGACATTTACCATGGAAGCCATAACAGCTCCGGAAGAAGGCCCGACAAGCAGCTTTTCCTTCGTTGCCAACTCTTTAACCATACGAAATGAGTCATCATTCCTTGCGGTTATCCATGCGTCAACAATCTGTTGTCGTCGTCTAAACAGCTCTGGCATGGCAGATTCCTCAAAGTTCCTAAGGCCTTGAAGTAAATGATTTTTCTGGGCTTGCACCGCAACAATTTTAATATTACGATCTTGTTCCTTCAGAAATGTTGCGGTTCCTGTCACAGTTCCCCCGGTTCCACATCCGGTGAAGAAATGGGTCAAATGTCCATTCATCTGTTTCCAAATTTCTGGCCCTGTGCTTTCATAATGCGCCATGAAGTTAGCATCGTTCTCATACTGATTAGGCATATAGTAGATATCTGGTCTTGGTTTTGAAATCGCCTTTGCAAGAGCAATACTTTGATCTGTACCTGCTCCTACCCTAGGACATAAGTCATCTGATGTCTCGTGTATTGTGGCGCCTAGCTTTCTCAAAATGCTCTTTGTTTCTGTACTCACCTTTTCAGGTATCACGATCTCAACTTTATATCCCAAGGTACTCGCAATCCCGGCGAGTGCAATCCCAGTATTTCCAGAAGAGGGTTCAATAATAATGCTTTTATGTTTCTTCAATACAACCTCCTTCTCTGCTCGTTTGATCATCCAATATGCTGCCCTGTCTTTCACAGAACCATACGGATTGTACCATTCCAGCTTTGCATAAAATCTTACGTTCTTGGTTGAAAATGACTTTAATTCTACAACGGGCGTATTGCCGATTCGTTCAATTAGATTGGAACTGGTTAAAGCAGTCATTTTTTATTTAGCCTTTTTTATTATGAATTCCAAATCATTCTCTGCTTTTTTCAAGGATAGCAATTCGTGACCATTCCTGTTCACCCATCTGGATATATCTTCCTCCGAGGCAGGGTCATCTGCAACTATTTTTATTCTATCTCCTATATGCAATTTTTCCATTTCCATTTTGGTTCTAAACACGGGTTCAGGACAGAAGAGACCACGCACATCGATAGTCTTATTAAAAAGGTCACTATTGGCTTCGTTCATTTCACTTTAGCAAGATAAATAACAATTTCAATATATTAAAGGTTTAGAAACATGACATTTGTGTCACGATTTTTCATCTAATTCATCTAAAAAGATCCATTTCTCTATTTCTAATCAGACTTGAAACACTAGAATCATTGGATGTTGAATAAGAATAGCCCCTTATTATGACTGCTGGAATCTTGTCAATCTTTCCCATAGCCAATTCAGCCGCTGAAGCAATTTCATCGGCGATGGCTATTTCAGTTACTTTCAACTTCTTGCCGAAAATGTCTGGCCTTCCAATGTAACTTTCAATTGGTTCAATACCAGCGAGTCCGATGGCAACATTCGTCTGACCTTGTCTGAATGGCCTTCCAAAGGTATCACTAACTACGACCGCTACTTCCTTTCCAGTTATATTCTTTATGCATTTTCTTATCATGTTAGCTGAATTATCAGGGTTCTCAGGCAACATTAGAGCAATGTCGCTTTCGGTGCTAACATTGCTTTGATCTATTCCAGCGTTTGCACAGATGAATCCTAATTTCGTCTCTACAATTACAATTCCTCTTGACATTTTGACTATTTCTTTAGATTCTCTACGAATCAGTTCAATTAGTCTGGGATCTTTACAGCTTCTTGCTGCTAGTGCCATCGACTCTGCGGATGGTTCAATGTCTTTTAAGTTGACGAACCTGTTTTCAGATTTTGATACGATCTTATGCGCAATAACTAGGATATCGCCATCCTTAATGCATTCTCCTATTTCGTCCACAGCCTGGATAATTAGCCCTACCAGATCGTCACCTACACATACATCTTTATGAACGTTAATTGGAATAATTTCGATTCTTGTGACCAAGCATGTAGACTTGATTTACTAGTATAAATTTTTATTTTATGAGGACTTAGCTAATAGTACTGCCTTGCCAAACTTCTTTTCCAGTAAGTGCAATAAGATCGATAAATCCCTCACCTCTATGACGGCGTCAGCTTTTTCTTTCACCTTGTCAACTGGGCAGAATCCGACGGTATAGCCAGATAGATCGAAAAGTTTTAGATCATTTGCGCCGTCGACTACTACAACAATATCCTCCTTGGAATAATTCCATTCTCTAATTGTTGGGACTACAGCTGCTGCCTTATCCGATGTCACAGTAAGGCTTACACCCTGCAGCTTCCCATCCTTGAATAAGAGCTTGTTCGAGAATATTCTATCTAATCCCAGCTCAGCCTTTAATCTGTCAGTAATTATCGTAAAACCACCAGACACAGCAATTAGCTTCCAACCTGCCCTTTTTAGCGCAGAACATAAGGTTTTGGCTCCAGGCATTATTTCAAGGTTCTCGGCGATTTGTTTTGCTTTTTCAAATTCTACGCCTCGCAACGCAGCCACACGCTTCTCTAATCCCTCCTCCCAATTTATCTCACCTCGTATTCCCTGTTTCGTGATATCCCAGATCTCTTTTTCCTTTTCCTGACCAAAGACTTGTGCTAGCACTGGGAGATACTCTGCATTTAACAAAACGCCCTCTACATCAAAGATAATCAGCATATAGCGTGCTTATTGCCAAAACCTTCCCTAAGATATATTAATCTTGTCACACAAATCAGTTGTTCCGACTAATATTAGATTATTTACATTAATTTTTCTATGTAACTATTCTGGTGTGCGGTAGGAATCCATGACTAGTTAATAAGAGTATTATACTACCGCGGCATTTCTTTGCTCCATGGATGATACATCGGAATCAAAATACGTGGTTCCAGTGAAGCAAGTTGAAAAATCGCTGAAGCTCACCGATCAGGCTAAGGCCGAATTACATAGTGTTGGAATGATGGATGATAAAGGGAAGTTGAAGTTAAAGGGTGTCAGTCCTAAAATGCTAAAACGGATGAAGTTAGAAGCAGTAGACTGTCCTGTTCTTGAGAAAGAGGTGGGGTTTATCCAGTGCTACGTTTGTAAGAATTTTCATAGTAGAATAACTGGACAGGTCTATTGTAAAGGAGAGCCATTTTAACACCCACGACCAAAGCTTCATAAATAAAAGGCCATTCGACGTAACTATTGAGTTCCGTAAAGGAAGTCGGGCTAACTGTAAGAAAAGAAGATAACTTTAGTGAATGGTATAGTCAACTTGTCCTCAAGAGTGGACTTGCAGATTATGGATCGACAAAGGGGACTCTTATTTTGCGACCGTACGGCTATTCTATCTGGGAATCGATTAGAGAAATCCTCGACAGATCTCTAAAAATTACAGGTCACCAGAATGGCTTCTTACCAGTTCTGATACCAGAGAGTTTATTAAAAAAAGAAGAAGAACACTTTGAAGGATTTAGTTCTGAGGTATTCTGGGTAACAAGAGCTGGTAGTAATGATTTGACTGAAAAACTTGCGCTTCGCCCTACTTCTGAAACAATAGCATACTGGGCGTTTGCAAAGTGGATATCTAGTTATAGAGACTTACCGCTCAAGATCAATTTCTGGAATACTGCGCTTAGGGCAGAAATTAAAGCAACGAAGCCTTTCATACGGAATTCAGAATTTTTGTGGCAAGAAGGGCACACCGTGCATGACAGCAGTGAAGAAGCTCAAAAAGAAGTAGATCTGATTCTAGAAGTATATAAGAAACTGATGGAGGAATACTTGGCTATACCTGTCAGGCAAGGCCTCAAGAGCAGTCAAGAAAAGTTTGTTGGAGCGGTATCAACGGCCTCACTGGAAAGTTTAATGGGGGATGGAAGAGCTTTACAGATGGCTACGTCCCACCATCTTGGGCAAAATTTCTCGAAACCTTTCGAAATAAAGTACCTGGGTAAGGACAACCTAGAACACTACGCATGGCAGACCTCATGGGGTACTTCGTGGCGTCTGATAGGAGCGTTAGCAATGGTTCATGGAGATAACAGGGGACTAATCATTCCTCCACGAATAGCACCAATACAGGTAATTATTATCCCGATCTATAAGAAAGCAGATGCAGGCCTTGTAAAGGGGCATACAAACCAGCTTCTGCAAGAGCTGGTACAAGCAAATGTTCGAGCTAATATTGACGAGAGAGATGGATACACAGCTGGATGGAAGTTCAATGACTGGGAAATACGGGGTGTCCCCCTCAGGATAAATATCGGGCCGAAAGACATAGAGAATAGAACCCTAGAAATTGCTAGACGGGATACTGGAAAAAAGATAAACATAGCCCGCGCCGAATTGGTAACTGAAATAAAAGAGATACTAAGCCAGATTCAAAATGACCTATACGTACGAGCAAAAGGGTTTCTTTCAAGTAATACCACTTCAGCTTCCGATTTCGAATCTTTTAAAGCAATACTTTCAGGGAAGGGCGGATTCATTGCTGCCGGCTGGTGCGGCGAAGATGTGTGTGAGACACAAATAAAGGAACAAACTGGCGCCGACATAAGGATCATACCCTCAGACGACAGCCCAGTTAAAGATGATATTGAATGTATTTTTTGTAGACAAAAGCCAAGCACTATCGTACTTTTCGCAAGGGCATATTAGGCATGGACTAAGAACATCCAATATATTTTGTAATTGTGCAGCCGGAATTCTAACAGGAATCGATCATTAGAAAATACTTAGAATCTAATGTAGATATAAGGGACAGGTTGAAGTACAATATTTGTTAGATTTAGCCGGGTTCTTAGCTTTTTTTGAGAATCTGGGGTACCTTGGTGTGTTTGTAATTAGCTTTATTGGAAGCATTATTGTATTTGTTCCAATCCCTTACTTTCCCGTTCTAATAGCTGCTGCTCTTAACAAGGAACTAGACCCAAATTTGGTGTCCTTGTCAAGTGCATTGGGTGCTATCTTGGCAAAAACAATAATCTTTTATGCAAGCTATTATGGCAGAAAGTCCCTAAGTAAACAAACCAAGAAGCGTATTTATCCACTTCAAAAGTTGGTGGCAAAATACGGTTCACTAGCCGCATTTATCGCGGCCCTGACCCCTATACCAGATGATTTAGTGTACATTCCGCTTGGGCTCGTAAAATTTACTCCTTGGAAGTTTGTTGTATCTACGTTTCTGGGCAAATTTATACTGAATGAGATAATTGTATGGGGTTCGGTTTATTTAGGCAGACCATTTATTGATAAGGTCATTTCAAATAATATAGACCCAATTACACTCATCCTAGTAACAGTAGCTAGTGTCGCATCTCTCGGACTTTTGATATACCTATCACTGAAGATAGACTGGGAGAAAATCATCAATCGGTGGTTCCCAGGACTCGTAGACGTTAACAACAATAATAATCAGAATCACGATCCGGACAAGAGTGCTTAGTATGGGCGAAGAATATATTCCGGAATTGCTTGTTTAACTCGTGCCAATTAATCTCTAGTTTGACAGAGTAACGTATCTTAAGCCTAAATGCCTAAATGCCTAATTTCGTCATATTTGGATCACTGATGAGGCATATTGTTCTTTGACGAAAACTGGTCCTACTCGTAAATGTGCAAACTAGTCTATCTTTACAGTTTCATGGGAAGATTGCAATTGAGAACTAAATATTAATACTTGACTAATTCAGCCTCCAAGGAGCGCGTGTTCGCTGAAAAAGTTTATAATGTATGTATTGTCATGATAATTAATGAGAACCAAATTCGGCGGTTATAGCGTTTATCTTGCGTTGAAGGTTTGGCTTTATCAATTATTAAAAGGCAAGAAAAAGAGTGACGAAAAAGAGATTTCTATCTAAGTGTAATTTAGGCCTATAATTCTTCAACTAAAGTTTTGGTTTATAGGTAGTATCCTTTCGATAGATAATTCTATATGGCAATAGTGGATATATTAGCGGAATCAGCGCATCAAGTCCTGAAGCAGACTAAATTGATCGCCGGAACTAAAGAAGCGAGCGCTCAATTTGGTAGAGGTGCGGGTGGAGACATTTCAACTGGCCTTGATCTTGTTGCTGAGCGGGCAGTATTCGACAGCTTGGAAAAAAATGGCTTTAATCCTACTGTTATCGGAGAAGAATGTGGAGTTATTGAGGGAGACTCCGGATACCTCGTGATGGACGCGATTGATGGCACAACCAATGCCATGCGTGGTATCCCGTTTTATTGCTGCTCTCTAGCATATGCTGCCGATTATAAAATGAGTTCGATCACAGATGCAGTTGTGATGGACCTAGGAAGAGGAGATCTTTACAGTGCCTCGAAAGGCAAAGGAGCATTTATCAATGGCGAAAGGATTAAAGTTGATCAGAAGTCAGAGGCCAGTTTGGAGACTATGGTCGTTGGTATGAATATATCTGGAATCTCACATGAGGTTTTGAGTAGTCTATCATACCTTCTATCAAAGTTCAAGCATGCGCGTCATTTGGGAGCAAACGCATTGGAACTATGCTATCTTGCAAGAGGATTTTTGGACGCATATTTAGATTTTAGAAATAAAATCAGAATAACTGATATGGCAGCAGCCTATCTGATTGTAAAGGAAGCAGGTGCTAAAGTTTATGCAATGAATGGCCAAGTCCTAGACTCTGATCTTACTCAAAACGCAACCTTATCCTTCATTGCAGTAAGAGACGATCAGTGTTATGAAAGAATTACTTCTGAAGTCCACGTTTTCAAATAGGTTAACAAATGTACGCCCGGGCCGGGATTCGAACCCGGGTCGAAGGAGTGACAGTCCCCCATACTGGACCGGAATGTATGAAGCCGGGAACAAACCCAGCAGCTCTATACTACCCGGGCATATAAGGACGGATTCTAGAAACAAATTAAAATGTTTTGATCAAATGAGATGCGATGTCGGAAATAGACGATATCTCAATAGCTAAAAGAATTGTTATCAAAATGGAACTAGTCTTTATTCTTACTATCTATAAAATTAAATTATGCTGCGTCTGAGCCTAAATGTAGCTGGGGCCCGTAGCTCAGCCAGGTAGAGTACCGGACTTTTATCAATCGGAAGAGATCCGGCTGTCTCGGGTTCGATTCCCGACGGGCCCGCCTGAATAATAAATTCAATCCACGACATTAAAAAAATTATATCAGTAAGCTGTTAAACTTGATGACCCAGCAACCGATTGAGAGGCAGGTAGGGTTGCGAACAGTTGATAGATTGCATTACTTGTCGAAGCAATCGAGTTATCGAGGTAAGAATTACGAATCCATATGAGACATATACTAAAGCTGAATCGGACAGCTCCCGACTAGGAATTACAATAGCGTAGTCGTAACACAAAAGATAAAGATATCACCTGCTGGAATCACATGAAAGGTGACCTGCAAGGTGTTGGTATCAACTAGTCTAGTACGTTAGGATCCAATGTGTGATATCTTGAGATTTCTCTACAGACTTGGTGCTTGGTTGCTTAAGAGGGTATCACCCATATCTTGCCTTTGCTCCTTGCACGATGCCGTACTCCCTCGATCTAAGAATAAGTTCTAAGGCGTTTGTGTACAGCTGTCGTTCAAACGGATAAACCTATCTTTTAGCAAGCTTAGAAACGCAGTACGCACAGCGATGGCAAATGGAGAATGTTACTTAGAACCTATCCGAAAAGTAGTTGAGGTTGTAATTTGACTAATATAGGATTGAAACTTAATACATGCATACTAGGTATAGGTATGAATAAACAGTTGTAAGAAAAGCTAGAAATATTCAAACGAATGATTATTGTTAGACTTGTGAAGGTACTAAGCATCTAGTAAAGTAATCTACGTTCGCTAATATACCACCCAACGATAAGATAAGAGATATTAATAGATCAAGCCCATTCTGAAAGTGCTTATGCGTTAACGTGCTGTAAATCGTTATCAAATAGATGTGTTATTCGATCTATGCAGGATTCGTGTAGTGGGATTCGTATAACATCTAATATTGTCCCATACGTTGATAATAATATTTATTTATTAATCCAAGTGATCCGATAACAAGTTAGTCTCAGACACAATTCCTGAATAGAACTTCCCTTGCTATTTGAATAATGAGAAAGATTAAATGTATTCCTGGTGAAACTACCAAAATTCAAAAATAGTTAAACCGCAGCCCTGAATATTGTCATTTACCGCAATTCAGTTCGCAACATAATCACTTATTTTTATATTAGATTAATCAGCAGGATTTATCATGCGTAGCTTGGGTGTATCGGAGCGTTTTCCAACACTGAATATTTACGTAGTCATCTTTTATTTCTCTGCCATTTCAATGCTTGCAATATGTTCCTACGGTATCTATGCTAGTGCTACTCAATACACGAAAACAAAGACAGTAATAATTGGCCAGGTGATAGTGAGCACTGAATTTCCGATTCACGGAGCGGCGAAGCTTGTGACATACTTGATGGTCTTCTCTGTTATTTCGTGGTATTCTGCAATGAAACTTGTTGGTGATAAGCTATCAACTGTACCGAGTCCTATCAAATCAGCCTTGCAACTAATAATTCTTATCGCATGCGTGATATCACTGTACGAGTTAGTTTACAACTTTTTTGTTTGGAGTTCTCTCATAACATATAACTTGGCAACTGGTCATTTAGACCTAGACAGCATCAGCATTTCCTATCCAAACCCCAATACGCCATGGAACCTCGTTTTCGCAACAAAGATGACACTTGCAGGGTTTCTCATCTCAGCTCACGCATTTTATTTAGTAACAAGAGCCTCTAAATCATCGACTAGCGACAGGAGGGTAGACAGAAAATAAAGATCAAGGATGCTATTTTTATTCAAAATGCATAGACTTCACTTTAGGTAATTCTAGTCATTAGGATATTATTTGTATCAAAAATAACAAGTTCTAGCACAGTTATTTTATCGTTGAGGGAAATAAGGCAAAACATTAATCTTCTGAGATTTGCTGATATATGTTGACGAAATAAATCTGAAGCAACTGCACGTTGATAAGAAGGGTATTAGAGTGTTCGGAATAGCAGAAAGTTTCAGTAAAACCGACTCTAGATCAATCTGGGCAGGAATTGTGATGCGACGTGATCTAGTCGTAGATGGTCTATCGTTTGGAAGCTCCACGATCGAAGGAGACGATGCTACCGAGAATATAATAACTATGTGGAAGAATTTAGACCGCACCGATATTTGTTGTATTTTTTTAGATGGGTTGATCGTTAGCATGTATAATATAATTGATGGTAGGAATATATCTGACGTCACTGGTCTTCCAGTAATCGCTATAACCTTTAGGGATTCAGTGGGTCTTGAGGGTTCAATACGCCATCATTTTTGCTCAGAAAGTGCTACTAAATTGAGAAAATATAATATGCTTGGAAACAGAGAAGCAGTTGATCTTAGAACAGGTAAGAGAATCTTTATACGCTATTGGGGGTCATCCTACGACTTAGTTACAACGCTTTTAAATTCGTTCACGCTCCAGGGTTCTATTCCAGAACCCATTAGACTCGCAAAATTGCTTGCACGAGAATCAGGAAAGTACTTTGTGAGAAAGCACTGGAAGTGATGTTGAATGTTAATGGTCTTTCTTGAAACTTTGTACCTAGATTTGTTCAATTAGTAAATCATTTGAAATCTACTCTTACAACTAGTAAGTACCGCTTTATGACCTATGTATTTGATAGGGTTTGTTCGGTTAGATCCCTACTTTTTAATATTCATACGTTTTTATTTTTGAGTCAAAAATAAGCTCTTAAGTTGGAGGGAGATCGAGCCAAGAGGTACATCGTCAGCGCGATCAAAAATGTGCATTTTCAAGGTCAGGATCTTTATCGCATAACTATTTGTATTATTGTCGTCAGTCCATTCTTGGCTTGTTTTGTACTTTTTCCGGAATCTTTCTTGCTCTCTTGGAACATAGGTCATGCTGGTTTTGCCTTCGCTGCGGCCTTTATTTTAGCTGAAATCGTCGGAATCAGTTTTCGCATTTCTGCTTTGAAGGTTCTACTCATATCATTACTCTCCGGTCTGGTCATAGGTTACTTTATAGCCTTGCCCTTAGGTTTGAACCAACGGATTGTCTTAATCGGGCACACATACAATGTAGCCATAGTCGATAGTTGGATCCTAATGTCTGAGTACCTCGTGGTCACGCTTTATACGATAGCATCGCTATTATTGCTACTTGGAAGGAAATGGTACAAGATAGCACCCGCCGGGGTTGTGTATCTTGCCGGAAGTGCAGTAATTTTGTCACTTGATTCATTTTTTCCATATGATTCTCTGGGACCTCTTCAAATGATCGTCCCAACATACTTGCAATTCGATCAATGGATTTTGCGCTTCATTGGAGATCACGTTGTTTATTTGGGAAGTGAAACGCCAGCGACGGCCAGCGGAAATTTACTAGTGTTGAAAGGTTTGCATGGCCCTTTCTTCTTACAGGTCTTTTGGCCATCGGCTGGCGTTCAAAGCGTAATTATCTACTCTCTAGTGATGCTATCCATTCTACTTAGATTAAGAATTCCACTTGGTTACAAATTGGTTTACTTTGTGATAGGAGCTTTGGGGACGGCAGCAGTTAATATCTTGAGGATTATCTCATTGTCTATGGTCGCCATAACGGTAACCTCTAACGTAAAGGAGTGGGAAGCATTTCACTCTTTTGCAGGGGAAATAATGTTTTTGCCATGGCTAGGCATCTATCTGACTACCGTTATCTTTCTAGAAAATAAACATGGGATTTCTAAACCTTGATCATTGCTCATTAGTAGTCTGAACCAATGGCTCGTAGTTATACGGAATTCGATTCGAATGAATACAATAGTATTTAAAGAACGTGTACAACTAAGTCTGATTCAACTTAATTTAACAATCCCTAGCGAGGGAACATCAGATTTTTATCAGTCTGATAATCCTACAGCCTCTCTCAAGGTTTTTCGGTGCAATTCTATTCTTCAAACGGGGTTGCTATCAATTTATGATGCTGTTAAGATAATCGTATGCTTGTCTAGCAGCATAAACTGGGTCGTCTTGGTACGGATATAGCTCGACCGTTATGAAGCCGTTATAACCAATGTCCGATATTGCTTTCAATACTGCCCTCAAATCAATTGCTCCGTCTCCAGGAATCAGATGGTTGTGTATTCTACTAGCTGCGATATCTGCCAAGTGAATATGGCCTATGTAGTCTGCCAACTTATATACCAATTGAGTAGGATCCTCTCCTACACAAAAGAAATGGCCTATATCAAAATTTAGTCCTATTGCATGAGACGTTACCTCTTTTATGAAATCTAAAAAATCCTTTGATGTTTCGAGTAACAAATTTGGTTCCGGTTCTACTAATATCTTGATATCATTTTTCTCAGCTTCAAGAGCAACTTCAGAAATGCCTTTGATGAACATTTTCCTAATCTCTATTAGGTTATCCTTAGACCTGTCACATATCCCGCCTGGCTCTGTAGACAGCGTTCTAGCACCCAGCGCCTTTGCAAGTCTAATGCAGTTAACAGTATGCTGCATCCGTAGCTTTCGTAGAGGTTCGCTGGCCTCTATCCAAGAAGGATGATATACATCGTTTATAGCATAGAGGGAGAAAGCATTCAAGTTGGAGATGCTAATGTGTCTTTTGATTACTAAGGCTAGTAATGATCTTATCTTATCCGGGGTCATTGCGGGGGGATATGCATGTGGATAATCACACAAAATTTCTACTCCTTCATAGCCTAAACTGCTGACTTCTTTGATGCAAGTTTCGATTGTGTGTGCTTTGAACGCATTTGAACTGAAGGCTAATTTCATACTGTCACTAGTGTTGCCGGTGTCGTAAATGTATATTCCCAAAATATTAGTCCAAATTCATGACAGGCGACCGAGCATAAATCATTAGTACTGACGCTCCAGTATACAACTTATTATTAATACCAGCTATTTTTATGTGAGATTTGTTGTGGAGGAATATAATACGTTGAGGACAGAATCCTTAGCCGTAATAGTCGGTGGATTGAAGCTTCAAAACCCGACAATGTTAGCTTCTGGTTTCTTGGGGATATCTCAGGATATCTTTGATAGAATTTACAAGGCAGGAGCTGGATGTTTAGTTTCAAAATCTATTAGCATTTTTCCCAGAGAAGGCTATCATAATCCGACCGTAGTAGCCATTAATGAAAAGAGCTATATCAATGCAGTAGGACTTGCAAATCCTGGGTTTAAAGCCTTTGCTAAGGAAATCGAAATGAATAAAACCCCTTTGATTTTGAGCCTTGTCGGTTCTAATCAAAAGGATTTCGGCCCTATGGTGAAAAGATTCGACACTTTGAATATTCTGGGCTATGAAATTAATCTTTCATGTCCACATGTGGAAAAGATGGGAATGGAGGTAGGTGACGATTTGGAAATGGTAGGCGACATAATTAGTACTGTTAGACATAATACAAGCAAACCAATATTTGTAAAAGTTGGAATCGGTAACACCGATATTCTCAAAATCGCTGAAGTTGCAAGGGATGAAAATGCAAGCGGAGTTACTGCTATAAATACTATCAGGGCGATGACAATTAACGTTCAAACCGGTATGCCTATACTTAGTAATAGGGTTGGAGGACTATCAGGCAGATCGATCAAGCCAGTAGCGATAAGGTGCGTATATGAAATATCAAAAAAACTAAGAATGCCAGTGATCGGATGTGGAGGAATATTCACGTGGCAAGACGCGATAGAGTTCCTCTTGGCAGGTGCTTCTGCCGTTCAAATTGGTAGTGCCGTAGGATATACTGGTATTGGCATTTTTAGGCAAATTTCTAGGGGTATAAAACATTATTTGGAGATCAAGGGCTTCAAAACTGTTGCGGATATCGTAGGGATGGCACACAAGTATTGATAGATATGTTGCTCAGAAGGGAAGACTCCAATCAAACTAAATTCATTAATTGAATATCTTTGAGAACCGGTAATACAAATCACAGAATAGTCTTTATATGGAGATGTGGGTCAAAGTTAGCAACAGATAAATCATCAATTCAATAATGACTGACCTTAACGCTGTTACCATCACTGAGATAGTATGATGGATTCTACCTAGGTAGTTTGCTTTTTTTCCCGAAATTCCTTCTGCGAGTTATTTTGACTTGTTTATTATTAGCAGAAAACACCCTTTCACCCACAGCTTTTTTTGGCCGATCCAGAAGAGGTAGTACTGAAGCATATGGAGCAGAAACAGGTCCAATGGTCTCAATCACCTTTCCTGTACGCCTTCCAGAATCATCATAAATTATCTCGCCACTGCGTATTTTATAGCCAGATTCAAATAACTTGACTACATACCTTCCACTTTTTGCTAGATGTATCACTTCACCAATTAGCAACAAGTCAATGAAACACGTAAAAGTTGTCCTCTATTTAAAAATATTGCCCTATCATAGTTTCTCTAAGCCGAATTTTGATCGACTTCGTACTTTTTAGCGATTTGACGGCCTGTTTTTGTTCTTCATTTGTACTAGTCTTTCTGCGATTGATTGAATTAATACAGATTTTTTTTCCTGCTTGGGTAGCATTACGTAACCTGATCTTACAAAAGGTCTTCTGGGATATCTTGCACGATCGTTGGTGTCCTCCAGGGGAGGTTGATATCCGACAGACTTGGCAGCTTCGATAAGATCTTCCAGCGTTGGATCGAATACAGCAAGGTCTTTTTTAAGCTTGCGTCCGTTACGCCTCGAAAGACTTCTATTAAAATAATCTAGCCAAAGAATGTAGTGGTCATAGTCCTTCAATTAAATTGCTTGGTCCTGGGCTACATATTAATTTTATTTCTAGTTATGAGGAAACTTCTAGGAGATTGAATTCACCTCCATGCTAGCTTATTGAATTATTGTGGATGGCCTTGCAGTTAATTTCACAATCATATTCCTTTCCACCCCACTCCGCAAAACTGTGAAGTCCACAGAATCCCCAATCATTTTATATCGCTCTAAATATGTAAGCACATCATCTATTTTTCTTACTGGCATATCGCCTATTCTTAGTATGACGTCGCCTCCTAGTGGGACTTGCTGACCATTTATGCTAACAACTTGGTCTCCTCCACGTAAACCAGCATTAGCAGCTGGGCTTCCGGGTATTACACCAATTACCAAGAAACCCCTCGGCTCGTTTAGCCCAAGGGCAGACGCGAGCTCTGGAGTCATATTCGTTCCAGAAATCCCTAGCCAAGGATGAGCGTACGAGCCGTTTGTAATAAGTAGCGGGATAGCCTTTTTCATAGTGTCTGAAGAAATTGCAAGCCCTACTCCAGAAAACTCCCCAGTACTTGAATATATTGCAGAAGTCATTCCTATGACTTCGCCCTTCATGTTAAGAAGAGGCCCGCCTGAATTCCCTGGATTGATTGGGGCATCTGTTTGGATCACGTCTGGTATAGAATAACGTGATGTGGAGTTAGAGTTCGACGGAAGAAGCCTTCCAAGCCCACTGATTACCCCCTCTGTCAGAGACCCAGATAGACCAAAGGGATTCCCAATAGCCGCTACCTGTTCTCCGACCCTTACGTTTGTTGAATTACCTAACGGCAGTGGTATCAGTTTTTGTGATGGAACCTTTGTAACATACAAGACAGCTATATCCGTAAAAGGGTCTAATCCTATTAATCTAGCTCGATAAATCGTGCCATCCGAAAATGTAACGTCAAGCATGTTGTTTCCGCTTACTACATGACCGTTAGTGACGATGTGTCTATTAGTATCATAAACAAATCCTGACCCTAGTCTGCTACCAGACTCTTGAGCGTCAATGCCATGTATCCCGGCAATCTGTACAACTGAATCTTGTGATTGTTTGAATAATCGAGGCAAGTCAAGGCTGACATTGTTGTGCGACGAAGCAATGGCGCCTATAACGTGTGAATTCTTGTCCAGAAGAGGTTCAGAAATACCAATTCGATTTTCTATTGCAGGTGGTTGTACTGTACCAAAATATGAATAATTTATGAAATGAAAGAAGTGATCGTAAACATACAAAAAGCTGGCTATTGCCGCAAAAAGAATAATAACGATAAAAATATTTCTCAATATTTCGCAGACTTCATATCACATGAGATTTATATATACCCTAGGATATCACTGTTCAGTATCTAACTAATCATGATTAGTGTCTGACTGCAGTATTGATGACACATATCGGATTGTTACATATGAACTCCAGTTATAGAATTTTCCATAGTTGGTCATTACCATGACTAAAACCATGTACTGTACATAAAAATCTTTTCAGAATATCAAGCTTTCACTACGTTATTATTATTGTTATTAATCCAATTCTTACAAATGCTCGAAAGATCGAATAATTGAAACTCCATCAATAAATACGAGTATATATTTCATAACCAAGAGAGCGGTATCCATTAGTCTTCAACGATTATGACCCTTCGATTTATTTTGAGGCATAGATTATTAGTGTATAGATGATAAATTCATCTGATGAGGAATCAAGAAATATTTTAATAGTCGGTTCTGGAGGTCGGGAACATGCATTAGGTTGGAAGCTGCGTCAAAGCAAATTTGTTAACGAGATATATTTTGCACCTGGCAATGGCGGAACACATAATAATATTGCAATCGAATCTAGCCAAGTATCAGATCTTATCAGTTTCGCAAAGAAATATGACTGTTTGACTATTGTTGGACCGGAGCTCCCACTCGCAAAAGGTCTAGTTGATTCCTTTCTTGCAGCAGATCTTTCTATCCTCGGACCTTCGATGGAAGGCGCATTACTGGAATCAAGTAAAGCCTTTTCAAAACAATTTATGAAGGAAAATAATATACCAACAGCTGATTTTCGTGTTTTTACCGACAGTGAAAAAGCTACTGCTTATGTCAAGAGTAGGAACGTGGGGCTAGTTATAAAAGTTGATGGGCTTGCTTCAGGCAAAGGCGTATTTGTATCAAGTAATCCCGATGACGCTCTTCTAGCGATTGACAGAACAATGGTTAAAAAGGAATTCGGGGAAGCCGGCAACAAAATAATAGTTGAAGAAAAATTAACAGGAAAAGAAGTGTCGTTGATAGTCCTAACTGACGGAAAGAATTTCGAATTGCTTGCTTCTGCAAAAGACTATAAAAGAATTCTGGACAATGACCTAGGTTTTAATACAGGAGGAATGGGAAGCTTTTCACCAGTACCATTCTTTAGCGATGATATTTATGCTACCACATTGAAAAAAATTGTTAGACCGACGATGAACGCTATCAGGACTTTTCCTAAACCTTTCAAAGGATTCCTATATTTTGGTCTATTACTGGAAGAGTTTACAAGTAAACCGTACTTGTTGGAATTCAACGTCAGAATGGGAGACCCGGAATGTCAAGCAATAATGATGAGAATGAAGTCAGATCTTTATCCATACATTCGAGGAACTTTGTCCGGAGCCCTTGACAATATGGATCCAATGGAGTGGAGTGACGAATCTGCTGTGTGCGTCGTGATGGCATCGCGAGGTTACCCTGGAAGATATAAGAGCGGATTAGCAATTAGGGGAATAGACTCAGATCTTGGGAAAGATGTGACTGTATTTCATGCGGGTACCTCTCGTAAATCCGATAGCCAATTAATAACAAATGGTGGAAGAGTTTTAGGAGTTGCAGCACGCGGTGCAAATCTTCATTCAGCAGCTGCACATGCCTACGATGCAGTCTCAAAGATCTCATGGGGCGATAATGATCAGTACTATCGAAAGGATATTGCCCAAGTTACTGGTTAGTTCTATTTACACTTATTATTCTTCGTTCTGTGACTATCATATTCATTCTTTCATCGAGTTTCGTATATGGTAATGATCCGTCAAATATTTGAAGGTCAAATGCTAATCCTATAGTAAAAGGTGGTTTCTCAAGTTGTTTCATATGTGAGATGAACCTATCGTAATAGCCTTTGCCGTACCCAAGTCTGTACCCCTCCGAGTCAAAAACAGTTCCAGGAATAATTAATAAACTGATAGATTCTGATATGTCATTAGATATAATCGGTTCTTTAATGCCGTACTTGTTAACACTCAATTGGTCTAGCCAGTCAAACGAAGCAATCTCATAAAACTTGATTTGATTTCCTACTATCCTAGGTAAGCCAATTTTTTTCTTGCCTAGAGACGTCCCTATGATAGCTTGAGTCATTACTTCTGAGTTAAAAGGGAAGTAGACTCCAATAGCTGATGCAGATTTATATTCTGAGCGATTAATAACCTTATCCTGAATTATACTGCTCCATGCACGAATTTGCGGTACAGTCAAAGAATTACGTCTCTCAAGAAATTCTCTACGCAAGCGTGTCTTGTCATTACCGGTCGTCATTAGAACTCGTGAATTTCAGGTCTTTGACAAGGATGCCGCAATTAACGTATTATTCAACAACATGCAGACAGTCATCGGACCTACCCCTCCAGGCACTGGAGTGATCCACGATGCCTTTTTCCCAACAGAGGCATAGTCTGCATCGCCAACTAGTTTACCTTTATATCTCGTGATACCCACATCAATGACTACTGAATCATTCTTGATCATTTCCCCTGTCAAAGTGAACTTTTCCCTGTTACCAACACCGGTTATGACTACGTCTGCATCTTTGATCTTCTTAAGAATATCGTTAGATTTAGAATGACAGATTGTAATAGTAGCATCCCTCTCCAAGAGCAGAAAAGCGAGTGGTTTACCTACTAGCTGGCTTCTATTTACTATAACGACGTCAGAACCAGAGACGTTAATCCTATAGTGATCCATTAGTTCTAAAATACCGATAGGGGTGCAGGGTCTTAATATGCCTCTGCCACTAATAAGCAGGCCCATATTGACGATAGTTAGGCCATCCACATCTTTTTGTGGTTCAATAGCATTCGTGATAATGGACGTATCCAGATGTATAGGAAGTGGAAGCTGGACAAGTATTCCGTGAACACTCGCGTCTTCATTCAAATCGCTTAATAATTCTAGCAGACTCGGTTTGCGCGCAATTTGAGCTTAATTTGTGATCTTTAGTCTTCATTCCCAATTCTATCGCGGCTCTTTGTTTGTTCTTAACATATGTGGCAGAAGCAGGATTATCTCCTACCAGAACTGTAGCAAGGCAAGGTTCCATGTTTTGAGCCTTGAGAGAGTGGATCTTTTTCATCATGCTTGATTTTATATATTTTGCAACATGTAGGCCATCGATTATCTGCGCAGTCATCGTATTCGGGAAGCAACCACCCATTTTATTTTGTTTTCTTTCAGATAGAATCTAGTTCAAACCTTTGAGTTACAAATAGTATCGTCAATCGACGTTTTAAGTGGCTCCTCAAATTATTGAATACTTATTCTCTGTTATCAAGCCTAATCTTGCCTTGCACAATCATACTTATAGCTTTAGGATAGATGATATGTTCCCATATCAATATCCTAGCAGAGAGTGTTTCAGGCGTATCGGAATTAAAAACCGGAACGGCCTTCTGAATAAGAATTCGTCCTGTATCGACTCCTTCATCTACAATGTGAACAGTGCATCCTGATATCTTAACTCCGTATTTAATGGCCTGGCCCTGTGCATTTAATCCGGGAAATGATGGTAAAAGTGATGGATGAATATTCAGAATTCGCATCTTGTATTTTTCTACGAATTGTCGGCTCAAAATTCTCATATATCCTGCAAGACAAATAAGTAATGACGGCTTTTGTAAGCCGCGATAATCAAGTAGATTCGCGATTTGCACGTCATAAGCCCATCCTTTTAAATCATTATTTTGAAAAACGACGGCAGGTATACCAAATTTTTTTGCTATTTCAAGACCAGCTGCATCACCTCGATTCGATATAACGATCTCTGGTATGACATTCTTTATGGACCCAGATCGGATTGCTGAAAGAATGGCGTTCATATTAGACCCTCTTCCAGATATTAATATCACGAGGTGGGTTTGGCTTAAATCTGCTGACAACTGATTTTACGAATAGATTCATAATTAAATGAATGTATGTCTTTTGAATTAAATGAGAGAATTTATTTGATCCCTACCTGATTAAGTTAACAACCTAATACCTAAAATTAAAATAATGATGTGATCTTAATTTCTCGACTATCTATTGCAATGGACTGTAGACTTCATCAAGACAAATATGGTAGCACAGGACGGCCACAAGAAGATATTACTGGATCCCAACAGGAAGACGATTTCAGATTTTGTTTTTGTTTCTCACGCACATACCGATCATTTGCATAGGACGAACAATGAGGATACCAGGTCTGTGACATTAACATCCAAAGAAACCTTCTTAATTGCAAACGAAAGGGGGTATTCACTAGGTGACATCGCGGAAGAACATCCTGGTTTTGAATTATTACATAGCGGCCATATTTTAGGATCGAAAGGACTATTGATCGATAATGAACTCTACTACACGGGAGATCTCTCAACTAGGAGTAGGAGTTTCATGCGGCCAGCTATATTGCCACATGCAGATACACTCATTATCGAATCAACGTTTGGGCGGCCTGAATACGTCTTTCCTGAGATATCATCTTTAGTGCAGTTAGTAAACAAGATCATCTCAGAATGCTATGATAGAGGAATTCCGGTTGTGCTAATGGGTTATCAGTTAGGTAAAGCACAGCTATTGACTCAACTTTTTGAGCATTGGGAACCCATGTATGTTTATGATTCAGTACATAGAATTAATAGTCTTTATAGGGCTCTTGGAGTAAAGCTAAAAGAAAGTTCAACCTTTCTTGATGCTGAGAGAAAGGGCAAAATCAGGAAAGGATTGCCATGGCTCTTGATTGCGCCTTTAATGAATCACAAGAACAAATTTATTCGAAGCTTGAAGGACAGATACAATGCTATAACAATAGGATTTAGCGGATGGGCAGTCAACAATAGATACAAGTTTATGATGGGCTTAGATTATGCTTTACCAATGAGTGATCATTGCGATTTCAGAGAGTTATTAATTGTAGTAGAAAAGGTCCAACCAAAGAAGGTCTACACATTTCACGGATTCGCTGTAGAATTTGCTACTACGTTAAACGCTATGGGTTTCGAAGCTTTTGCTCTCCAGAAGGCTACTAATCAAAAGCGATCGAGTTCTAGTCATGTAAAGAATTCGAAGCTTGATCCTTTTTTGTAAGGAGCAAACTATTTGTACTGATCTCTAAAATACGGAATTATTTTATTACCAAATAATTCAATATTTTTGAAATAGCCAGAACCCCAGAATCGAATAATAAAGTGGTTTGTCCCTGCTTTTATGAATCTGTCCAACATTTGGATCACATCGTCAGGTTTTCCAACCCCAATCGCAGTCCTTGCCACAGAGTCGGGTATCTGCAATGCGGCCTTCTTCATTTGTTCCATTAACTCAGGTTTATTCATAGCATATTCTGTGAAGTACCTACGGAAGTCAAATTCCGAATCCTGTTTAATATTATGAACCATAAGGAGTTCTGGTTTATAGAGGCTGACCTTCACTGCATTTTTCATCTTATCCCATGCCTCTTCTCCATCATCAGTAAAGTAGATGTCAACATCGTTAGCAAATTGAAAGTCAGATAGATCTCTACCTAACTTTTGCGCCTTTTCTATAATAAATTTGGCATGATGTCTAAACAATTCTGGCGTATAACCAATTGGGATCCAGCCATCTCCATATATAGAGCACAATTCAAGTGTTCTTGGTGCTCCGGCCGCTATGTAAACTGGGGGCCTAGGTTTTCGAATTGATTTCGCCTGGAGACAGGCATTTATTAATTTATAGTATTGCCCAGAGTAATTCACGTGGTTATCTGGATCAGATTCAAAGAGCCGTTCTATAACCTCGAGTTGCTCTTTAAATTTAGACACAGGCTTATTGAATTCTATGCCAAAGTCGACGACGTTCTGTGCCTCTCCTGCACCAATTCCCAATATGGCGCGGCCCTTCGTTATTCTATCAAGAGTGATTGCAGAGAGGGCAATGCTCGAGGGGTGTCTCCGAATAGCATCGGTAACACATGTTCCCAGTTCAACTTTCGTAGTAGAAGCTCCAATGGCTGCCAACATTAGCCAGGCATCATTGACGACGGCGTTCTTCCACTGAGGCACATTGGAGTGATCCATTACCCATACTGAATCATAATCCAATCGATCGGCTATCTGACATGCAGTAAGGATTTGTGTCTCATCTAATCCTAACCGAGCAACATTTAGTCCTTGTGTAAATCCAAATTTAAGCTTCATATTATGTCAGAAAACTCCTATGAATGTGTATGGCATTTCATTAATTAGTAGATTCAAAGGAAACGCTTATTTAAATATGAGCTAACATTTTTGTCTTTGAAAGGTTCTCGAATATAGGCGGAGCGTATTTAGACCAAGTTATGAAGAAGATTTATATAATAAGCTAAGGTTTTTTTTAATATGCTCTTGCCTGCAGAAATAGAAGCCAAATCTCTTATTCCGGCAATAAGAGCAATTCTCGCAGTGAAGTTGATCCGAGAATACAAGATGAAGGAGGAGTTAGCAGCAAGGGCCTTGGGCATTACTCAAGCCGCAGTAAGCAATTACATTAGAGGAACCAGAGGCGACACAGATTTAATTTCTAAACTCTCTTCGTTTCAAGAAGTTATGAGAATGATAGATGAGATAGCTCAAGATTTGGCTGGAAATAATACGTATACTCCATTTACTATGTCGAAGTTTTTGCAGCTTTGTAATTATATGCGGTATACAATGATTATTTGTGACGTCCATCATGACATTGAATCAAACATTGATGAACAGGTGTGTGAGCAGTGCAAAGTAGGCATGATCGGTAACAGCAGCATAAGCTGAGTTGGCCGTATTCTGACATTATAGTCGGTTAGGTACTCTTAAAGCAATAACAAGATCTAGGAAAGTAAACTATGTTTGTTCGAAAGATCCCTTACCTTCCTAATATTTTGATTATTTGACCAATGATCTGTTCGCCCATCATTAAACCCTTACTACCCTTTTTAGCGTAAGATTCCGTAAATCTTTCGCTGCCATCTGTTTCCATGTTATCTCCGGAAAACAATAGAGGAACTGGATCATCACTATGATTATTCTTTATGCAAGGGGTGGAATGGTCTCCTGAAATTACAAATAGAGTCTTTTGAAAATCTAACTTTCGCAACAGCGGGCCGAAAAAGGAATTGTCGATAACTTCTATGCTGCGTTTCTTCCCCTGCCAATCCCCGTCATGTCCATATTCGTCTGGCCCTTTGATATGAACATATATACCGTCCAAATCACTCAATTTGTCGGCAGCGACGAGAGCCTTAGTTTCGTAGTCCTGAACACCTCCCGCTCTAAACATCTTCATTCCAAGAACCTTAGAAATCCCAACCTCTACCGGCATATCCACAATAGATCCTATATTCAATCCATATTTTTTGTTCATAAATTCGAGATGTGGATATTTTGTACCGGGATCCCGGGCCAAAATTCCGTTTATGGGCTTTAGACCTAATGAAGACCGTGCTTGATTCACTGGATGATCCTTTAGTAACTTAACGACCTGAATAGTGAACTCATTCAGTAGTTTTGCTGATGCAGTGGACGCTTCAGAATTATCCTGTGCCTTACTAAGCAAGATCGATTCGCTATCAGCTGAGGGTGTCGCAATTCCAATCCCATTGATTCTGGAATATGCGGGATCAGTATTTGAAATATTTTCCGAGAGGGCACATTTCGCATGTCTAAATCTAATAACAACTCGGTGCGCGATAGTAGGGACTACTTGAACGTTGGCATTCACGTCGCTAAATTTGACATTTTGATCAAGACTAAGACATATTTCGCGGGATTCGCGTTCGCTTATATTTCTGCCAGCTCTCCTGTCTATGATTCGAAGATCATCGCGTACCGTTGCAAAATTTCCCCGCAGGGCTAGATCCCCATTCCTGAACTCAATTCCTGAACCGATGGATTCGATCACACCTCTTCCGACATAGGTGCCATCATGAAAGCTGTATCCAAGCATATTGAAAACTGCGATATCTGATTGAGGGGCAATTCCACGACCGACAGTCAAGACATTCCCCATACTTCCTTTCTTGGCTAGAAAATCCAAGTTTGGTGTCCTTGCTGCTTCCAACGGAGTCATATTTCCAAAAGCAGGATGAGGAAGATCGCCTATGCCATCCAAAAGAACGTAAATAAATTTCCTGCTACTCGCATTTGCACTCATTAGAAAACAAGGATAGTCGCGGGAAATTTATTTTTAATGGAAGATTACGCATATTCAAGATAGATATTCCTGTGGAGAAAGGTCATATTCGTCAGTCTTGTGGATTCAAAGACAAAATCGTGCTCATTATACGTAGATCTGTTGGGTGGCTAACCTCGTCTGGTCAGAAACTATCAAATTTCTTATTCCATATTCTTTAGTACAGCGCAGAGTGAACTCACACCATGGTATTATAGTATGTCTACCATCTTGATTCTTGCGCTAGTGATGCAACTTTAAACTTGATGGCGATTCAGTAGCTTCGTCACATTCGTTTTGACAGTTTATGCATGTGCTTAAGATTAATAATTAAAAGCTTTTTTCGCAGAGAACCTTTAATTAAAAGGTATCCTACGATGTTTAGAGGTATGACAAATTAGTTGAGCAATCTTAGAAAGGATTATGTTTTAGACAAATTCGTAGTTCTTCCAATAGTTAATGTTAAGAAAGAGCATAAGGACATTCAACAGAATCAGTGTCCCTATTGTCCTGGAAATGAGTCGATGACCGAGCCTGCATTAATAGCTCTAGTTGCCAAGGACGGTATGCTGCAAAGGCTATCTGATTCTGAGGAAAATTGTGTCGACGATTGGTGCGTGAGGGTGTTCCAAAGCAGCAATCCCGCCGTATCGACGGTATCTCTATCCGAATTTTCAGACAAACCGCATTACAGTGAACCTGCCTATGGATATCATCATGTTGTAGTTGCTTCTCCTGACCATACCCAGAGTTTATCTCAAATATCTATAGATCAATGGGCAAACGTATTACTTGTCGTGCAAGATAGAGTGAGATGGTTATACTCACAAAAGAGTGTGACTTATGTTTCAATTTTCGTCAATAGTGGAGCTCGCGCAGGAGCCTCCATACCTCATCCACATTTGAATATGGTGACGTTTTCAGCAATTCCTCCAACAATCGAGATGGAGGCAGAAGCCTATCATAAATACATGAACGATCATGGCAGCTGTTCAGCATGCCATATTGTAGGCGTAGAGTCGAGCGGACCAAGACAGATATTGGCGACGGATAGTTTTTTAACTTTTTCACCCTGGGCCCCTACCTACCCTTACGAATTTTGGATTTATCCAAAGAGGCATAGCACAGCGTTTTCAAAGATAACTCAAAAGGAAATAGGCGATTTAGCACTCATGCTGCGCGCCACATTAGGGGGAATGTCTAAGGCATTGGATGATGCGCCTTTTAATCTAGTTTTCCATCTATCACCAGAAAAGAAGAACAGTCGACAAATACACTGGCATATTGAGGTTTACCCACAGCTGAACACCTGGTCTGGATTGGAGCGGGGCTTCGGGGTTTATGTCAATGGTGTGACTCCAGAGAAATCTGCTGAACGTTTAGGTTCTGCCTGTAGGAAAGAGCTGGCATGTCTAGTTGGCATCACATGATGATATGTTATTTATTATGGTAAGTATGAGGATATTGCATGGCGAAACTTGAGACCTGGCTTAGTTTCGCCTGCTTAGGACTCTGCGCTATGTATGTAGCTCTCCTATTGTCATTCTATAATTTTTTAATAGGCCCAAATGGTAATGGTCCGAATACCGTTGTTGATCCCACTGCAATAATCGTACAAATCGTATCAATATCGGGTGCACCAGCTTTGGTACTATGCGGTATTGTTTTTGCAATGACAAAAGGTTCTCGTAATAAGAATGCCGGACTCATTCTTTTAGCGGCAGGTATAATACTTATTAGTGGTATCGTTTCATTAAAGTCTGTCGTTACCAAAATACCTGAAAGAATGATGATATCGAACTTTGAGCCACTAAACTATGTATTTCTTATAGCAGGAATAGCAGTAATACTTATAGGAATCTACCAGTTCCTGAGTGCTCGAGATAAAAGAAAAAATAGAATCAGTCTTAAATGAATAGGCTCTCCCTTTGAGCACCAGATACTACTACTCAAAATTGCCATCTCATGAAAAATTCGACGGAAAATCTTGATGAAACAAACTAACCTGGACCTATATTCTTCCTAATCTTTCTACGTACTTTTTGTAAGCTTGAAGATAAGACCTTTTGTCACCTATATCAATAAATCCAGACTTAGTTTTGAAGCCTTTTATCATCTTGTTGTCATCAAGGGCTTTTCTGACGGCATCATCCATTCCAAAGGTACTAGATTTTGGAATTAGCTTCAAGAACTCTGGTTCAACTACATAACAACCGATATTAATAAGGCCGGTGATCTCAGGCTTTTCTCTCCATTTTGTTACCCTACAATCAGGACCATCCGTGGAATTGCTTGAATCTATATCAATAAAACCATACTTTAGCTTTGTCTTATATGACAACAAAGCCATTGAAAGGAACGCATGTGAATTATTGTGCTCAATTATCATCCTATCGAGATTAAATTCATAGATGGAATCACCATATACACACACAAAGCTTTCATCTTGAAGGTGCTTTTCTGCAGTCTTCAGCTGCCCAGCAGTTGCAAGGGGACGATCTGATCTTGCATATTCAATCTCGATACCGAATCTAGCTCCGTTCTCGAAATACTCTTCTATTGCTCTATGTAAGTAGCTTACGCATAGTACAACATGATCGATCTTCCCACCTCGCTTACTCTTTAGCCATTCTATGATGTGCTCTAACAGTGGCTTATTACCAAGCGGCAACATCGGCTTAGGTATGAAAAAGGTGTAAGGTTGCAATCTAGTGCCAAGGCCTCCGGCAAGAATAGCTGCTTTCATTTGCTAAGCTTCAATGATGTTCGAAATCTTCTATTTATAAAAAGCTTTCACCAAATGATCTTAATAATCTCGTAGAATACGTTTTATCTTCTTTACCACTTCCACAGGTGTAGGTGCAAATACCATCGTCATAGGTTCCTTAGCAAAATCTCCCTTGTGGTATATAAGCTCGGCACTGGGATTTTTTAGTAGAGCTTGCTTAATCCCCCAAGAAATCGAGAGTCCCTCTTTATTCTTCAATTGCTTAGGTTCCTTCATACGATCGTAACTTGCGATTGAAAAAATCTTTCGGCCGAGTGAGATAACTCTTGGATCATGCTTTATGTTCATCGCAGATCTCACATCGGGGATGAAATTCATATATTCTAGAATTGCCATCGCTACATGTTTTGAGGCACCAAATGCCAAACCCGATGCTGGTTTCGCAATGTCTCCCACTTTGATTATTCTTCCTTTGACGGCCATGATATCATCGGTCCCATCGGGATTAGCAATAGAATATGCTATGTTTGATTGAGTTTCAGGTATCAATCTCCCAAAACGAGGGGTCGACTCAATCATCTCAACAGCACGTTGCAGATGGACAAAGACTTCGTAGCTATCAGCAAGCGCGTAGAGTTTTGACATCTGGTTATTGACAATCAGCTTCTGACCAATCAGAAGCTTAGTCCTTAATGTCTCGTTAGTAAATCGATTCGCTAATTTGCAAGCATCGCTAAACGAAAAATTTTTGGCGATGTACGCAGTTAAAGATGCTGAAAACGTGCATCCTCCTCCGTGCATTCGCTCGTACTTTAATCTGGGATTAGAGATTTTAGATACTTGATTTTGGGAGTTCAAAATTATATCTGTCGAGAATCTCCCTGACAAATGCCCTCCTTTCACAACAACGTTTGTAGCACCCATCTTCTTAATCTTGAAAGCCGCCGAAATTACAGAGTTTAGTGACGTAATATTTATATTTGACAGTACTTGTGCTTCGAAAACATTAGGCGTAACTACTGTGGATAACGGTAAAAGATGAGAACACAGTGCAGCGATTGCATCAGGATGTAAAAGCCGTTCTCCTGTTCCTGCGATCATGAGTGGATCCAATATCATAGGAATTTTAGAATCCTTCAAGACCTTGCTGACTGAAATGATCGCGTTCTTGCCGTACATCATGCCTATTTTAATTGCGTCAGGTTTGATATCGTCCAGTATTCCCAAAATTTGCCTTTCAATCATATTTGGAGGTATCTCTAATATTCCTGAAATGCCAGTGCTATTTTGAGATGTTATCGTCGTGATAGCTGTGCATCCATATACTCCCAATGATAAAAAGGTCTTGAGATCTGCTTGAATTCCTGCTCCTGCCGAGGTATCGCTCCCTGCAATTGTTAATGCAATTTTCATTAACTCACGTTACCTATATGATCCAGATAATTGGCCCTAGACCAAGCCTGTCTTCCATGAGAATTAACATTTCTGATATTGCCAAATAAGGAAAAAGTAAGCATCAATATTTCAAACATGAACAACCATTATTTTGAACGAAATATCTTTATTTTTTGCGCTTCGCGAGAGGCGTTGATCAGACGTTTTCCATTGTCAGTTCCTTTGTCAATTTTGATTCTTGCCTTCTTTCCCACCTGGCTACTAAATGCGTATTCATTATCAATATGAATTTCCACCATCTTACCAATCAATGAATCAGGCAAATAAATTGTAATTGACGAACCAATTTCGTCTAATTCGAAGTCTATTTCTTGCTCTGTGAAGGTATCTCTTACATCAACATCAAGCTTTATCCCGAGAATTTTTTCTAGCTCAGAAACGGTAGATCCACCCTTACCAATAATCCGTGGAACAACATTCTTACTGACTAAGATTTGCGCGCGATTGTTGGAAATAATGCTTACAGTCGCTTCGGGATCAAACCTTCTTATTATATCCTTAATTCGAGATTCAGCCAATCTAAACATCGGATTATCTGAAATAGTCGACTTTGATTCAGTTACAGGTACTACGACATTTTCCTCACCATAAGTATAAATTTCATATTCAACTTCCCCGGATTCGAAGTCTCGTACTTCAACCAGCGGTCTTGCAAGATCCGCTTCAGCCATTCCGCTCGGTACCTTTACGGTCAGCTTTATTTCATATACCTTTTGAATTTTTCCTCCTTTAATGAATATTATTGTGTCTAGGATATGTGGTATCATACCTAATTCGACCCTCCCTATAAACCTCTGAATTGCGTCAAGTGGGCTGCTAGCGTGTACAACGCCTACCATTCCAACTCCTGCTAATCTCATGTCTGAAAATACCCTAAAGTCTGGAGCCCTTCTAACTTCATCAAATATAGTGTAATCTGGTCTTACAAGCAAGAGGATGTCAATTGCTTTATCAAAACTTCCTTCCAACGGTCCATATTGAGTGACCTCAGCCGGCACCTGCAAATCTCGTGGAGATTCAAAGGTTTTAACTATTTTCTCATTCAGTACGTAAAAGTTAGCCAAGCTACTGGCAAAAGTGCTCTTACCTGATCCGGGAGGACCAGATATAATGATACCTTCGGCGCCATTTGACAATTTCTCAGTTAGCTTCTTTGAGATGGAATAATCACTTAAGGACAATTTGACTATTGGTTGTACTATTGTTACCTCGATAGCGTCAGAGAATGGTGGCCTAGTAATTGAAATCCGATACTTACCATACTGTATGACCGTTGCACCGCTCCTACTGATCTCGACTGTTCCAAAGCCACTCACTCGTGAAGCTTCACTAATTTCAGTTATAATAGCAGAAATTTCTTTCCGTGAGGTAGCAGCCTGCCTAAGCCTTATGAGTTTGGACTCGCCTGGTATTCCCTTCTTGGCAAGCGGACAAACACCCTCCTTTATGTGGACGCTCATCGTATTTTCATCAAAGTAATCTTCAAACGAAAGATTTGATACCTTAGGAGGCTTTGATATATACATGGAATCCACGCCCTGAGCTTCCGCAACTAACGATTGAACTCGATCAGCAGTTACAAGTGTGGCATTTTCGGCTAAGGCGATATCTTTGATAATGGCATCAATTCTACCACGTCTGGCTAATCTAATATCTTCTAAACCAGGCCGTTCGCCAATGAAATTGAGAATTATTTCCTTTTTAAAGCAAAGATCTCTAATTCTTCTAATTTCTTCTAGACCCACAAAGCCATGTTCTTTATTGACTGACGCTTGTGATTGTAGCTCATCTAAAACTGCTATGGGTATGATTATTTCACTGCCAGTTCGGATCTTTTCAAGCTCGAGCATCCTTGTTATTTCCCCATCTATGATTATGCTCGTATCTACCACGAACTTTTTGGATTCCAACTAATCCTGAATTAGATTTACAGCTTAAAGTATCTTTTACTAACTTGTAGCAAATCCGACTGATCCTTTTCAGGTATTTTTATTCTTTGGCGATTGATTAGTAAATGAAATCCTTACAAGTGTAGTGCTGACGAGACGCTAATGTCTGTATTAGATTCACTGGTCAGAATATCATTTATTTATTGTCGAGTATGACAGAATGCGAAAAGTACTTTAAAAAGGCAATAGGTTGTACCAAGTATGAAACTAAGGGGGAAGGTCGCTATCATTACTGGAGCTACGGGAGGGGTTGGTAGAGTTACCGCTAAGAGATTGCTTTCAGAGGGATGCAAAGTTGTGTTGATTGGAAGAGACAGGACTAAGCTTGCCGAGATTAGCGCTGGCCTTGGTAACAAGAGAGAAGTGTTAGCCATACGTACTGATATTACAAAAGAAGCTGAGGTCTTGAGTGCTATTGATCAAACTATATCGAAATTTGACACTATTGATATTTTGGTAAATAGTGTAGGCGCAATTAACGATCCTACTCCATTTCATCTAATGAACGATGATCAATGGAACATGCTGATCGACGTAAATCTCATCGGGACTTTCAGGCCCATAAAATCTGTTTTACCTATCATGATTGAAAAAAAGGCAGGCAATATTATAAATATCTCGTCTCTACTTGGGATTAGGTCTATACCGAATGTTCCACTATCCGTCTATGGTGTAACGAAAGCAGGGGTGATTATGTTGACAAAGAGCATAGCAGTTGAGTATGGTCAGTATGGCATCAGATGTAATTGCATTGCACCCTCTACAATTAAAAGTCCTGTAATCGAGCCTTACCTCCAAGACGACAATGCAAGACAGATGCTTGAGTCATCTTTCCCTTTGCAACGCATAGGGGAACCAGAAGACATCTCGGGGGCAGTCAGCTATCTTTGTTCTCAAGATGCCAAGTGGATTACCGGAACAGTCATTACCGTGGATGGGGGCATCTCCGCCAAACAGTAATTCTGGCCTTTACCATTATAAACAAAGTTATAGATGCAAGGTTGGGTCGCATCTCCTAGGAATTGAGCAATATTTCACGATAGCTCATTACCAGTCTTTTTCACTTCTGGAATTATCTTACCTGATATGATTTCGTGTATATTTTCAGTTTTAGCGTCGAATGAAAGTAATAATACATACTTTAGTGTGTTGTTAGAGTCGGTTATAGGAATGGTCGCTCTTGCAAGTTTAGAGTAGTGAGAGCTTGCATAATGGATCTTTCCAAGATGGTATTGCCACCTTAGTCTAGTGTATTGCCTGGTCGCTGCCAGTGATAGCATACTGAGCTCTCTGTTCAGGAGTTAAAAGTGGTTTTAGACCCTCTCTTTCTGCAACGCCTAATAATACGCCCTGATCGTCGGCAAGCCCTGCAAATCGAATAGATTTATCCAGCTGTATGATCTTGTCGCAAAATCGCTGAAAGATGTCTTTCAATAGGTCTCTTTGATTGAGAGGTATATTTGGATTTTTATGAATGCTCGCAATGTATGTGCAAATAAAAGATGTATCAATATTTAATGTTAGTAATATATTCATGTTGCAGGTCGTTCGATAATGCGAATACTATTAATTTGATTTAGCCAGACGATTATCAATTAGATGCATTTGGTAAAGGGAGGATTCAGTCTGGCAGATCCGCCTTCCGTAGGAATAATAGGCGGAGGACAGCTTGGAAAAATGTTGTCGCAGGAGGCAAAACGAATGTCACTTAAAGTAGTAATCTTAGATCCAGACCCAAATTGCCCAGCCTCAAAAGTTTGCGATGAGCTAATAGTTTCCGATTTCAAAAATGACAAATCTATCAAATTATTGGCAAGTAAATCCGACCTGCTGACTTATGAAATTGAGCTTACTAATTCTGCTGTGTTGATGGATCTGAGATCCAGGAATTACAAAATATATCCTTCACCGGAGACGCTCTATATTATACAAAATAAGTATAGACAAAAGAGTTTTATGAAGAAAAATAAAATTCCTGTTGCAAATTTTACCATTATTAACTCAGAAGAGGATCTGATCCGTGGATCAAGGACGTATGGGTTACCGGTAATTCTGAAGGCGTGCGAAGATGGATATGATGGAAAGGGAAACTATTTCATAAACTCTCTCGATCAAATTCATGACGCATTCAAGTATTTTGCCGGCAGACAATGTATGCTTGAAAGGTTCGTGGAGTTTGAAAAGGAGATATCTATAATGGTTGCTAGAAATGGAAGTGGACAGATAGAAAGTTTTCCTGTCGCGGAAAACTTTCATAAGCAAGGAATATTGGACCGGACTATTGTGCCTGCTAGGGTTTCAAACAACATCAAGAGAAAGGCAACAAAAATTGCCTGTGAAGTGATGCGTGCTTTCAAAACCACAGGCATTTTTGGTATAGAGATGTTTGTAACGGCTGATGAAAAGGTGATGTTGAACGAGATTGCACCTCGTCCGCACAATTCAGGACATTATACTATCGAGGCCTCTTCGGTATCACAATTCGAACAACATTTGCGAGCGGTCTTGGACCTTCCTCTCTGCAAACCAGAATTATTGTCACCCGCAACTATGTACAATGTATTAGGACCAAACGAATTTCAAGGGTCATATGCTCTGACAGGACTGACAACACTTCTCTCCATACCGGGGGTAAAACTTCATCTCTACGGTAAGATGATAACCAAACCTCGGAGGAAGCTCGGACATATCACTGCCGTGGCTAACTCATTAATACAATCTATGCGGAGAGCAGAGCTTGCTAACAGATCTTTGAAGATAATTCAAGCAAATTAGAGGCGAATTGAGTTGACAGAAAATGTTGTAGGTATTTTGATGGGAAGCGAATCTGATCTCAATGTCATGCTTGGAGCCGCTGAAGTCCTGAAGCTCTTTGATGTAAGATATGAGCTTAAAATCGTTTCTGCCCATAGGACCGTAGATAAGATGATTGAATATGGCCGGACTTGTGGGACTCGCGGGATTAGGGTCATCATCGCTGGAGCCGGCGGTGCAGCTCATTTGCCAGGGATGCTAGCTTCATTAACAACTATACCTGTCATTGGAGTGCCAATCAGGATTTCCCTTGAGGGCATAGATTCCTTACTCTCAATCGTTCAGATGCCATTTGGAGTTCCTGTGGCTACGGTAGCAATCAATGGTTCCAAGAACGCTGCCATATTGGCTTGCCAGATCTTGGCGATCAGTGATGAAGAGTTGTCATCCAAGCTTCGCAAATATAGAGAAGATACTGAGCATAAGGTATTGCAAGGCGCTAGGGATGTCGAAAGAAAAAATTGATTTGATTTAATTCGGATATCTTGGACAGGTTAGGCCTTTTCACAGGTGAGCTCGAAATCCCTATTTTGATCGTAGCACCATGATCAGAATCGAAAAGATTCACTCTTCTCCTTTCATCTGCTTCCTAGTTCGGAATATTGGCTTAATCCCTAGGGAAGAATAGTCACCGGTAGAACAAGTAAAGCAAAGCTGATCTTCTGGAATTCCAATTGCCTGTGCGAGGCTAGATGTGTCGTTATACCCTGTAAAATCGGCGCCAATTATTTTCGATATATTTGATCCAATTTTTTCTATGGTATTATCATTCTTGGTTTCTTGATACGCGATGAGCTCTTCCTGCGATGGAAAATCAATGCCCGCGTAGCAGGGAAAACGAATGGGTGGATAGGTGACTATCACGCTAATTTCTTTAGCACCAGCCCCACGTAACATTTTTACAATCGAATGCGAGCTGGTACCTCTAACTATGCTATCGTCAATCACTACGATCTTATTCCCATGAATAAGTTCTCTTATTGGTATAATTCCTTTATTGATTTCTACTCTTGTTTCGCCGTAAGGCTCTATGAAACTACGCATAGAGCCCTTCTTACTATATCTGTTTTTTAATAGTCCCTCCTCGATTGGTAAACCAAGTGCTTCTGAGTATCCTAGAGCCGCTGGCCTAGCGGAATCAGGTACTGGGATTACCAAATCTGCATCCAAAATCGGGTATTTTTTTGCAAGTAAGTGTCCAATCCGTTTCCTAGCCAGATATACGTTGACCCTTTCCATTATGCTGGTCGGGTGGGCAAAATACGTAAATTCGAAAGCGCAATGTGAATGAGATTCATCCGCAAAGTGTTCACTTTTAATCCCATATCTATCTAGCTTGATAATTTCTCCTGGTTCAACATCTCTTATTAAGTTCGCTCCAACTGCTGAAAAAGCACACGACTCTGAAGCAACCATGAATGTGTTCGTTTCTACATGAGTTCCAAGGACCAATGGTCTGAAACCTCTAGGATCCCTTGCGGCATAAACTGAACCATCGTCAGTCAGAAACATAAAACAAAATGAGCCCACCATCTCGCTCTTTAAAATGGAAATGGAATCCTTCATACTATGATTATTATCCAGGTGCATTATGAGTCTCTGCGCAGCAACGAGGGTGTCGCTCATTGTGTGAGGTGTGAAGGTACATCCTCCAACCATACCAGACATTTCTTCTACATTTGCTATCGTACCATTATGAGCTATACAGAGATCCTTCACCTTAATAGGTTGAGCATTACTTAGGGTACTCTTACCAAAGGTAGAGTATCTAACATGGCCGATAGCAACGTCAGATCTATATTTTTTGGAAATACTCTTAAACTCAGGACCTGATGCAGAGACCAGACCCAATCTCTTGAACGGCATTCTACGAGGAATAGCGATACCCCAAGCCTCTTGACCCCGGTGTTGTAAAGCTCTAAGGCAATCTATGACAAAGGGTATCACATTATTGCCGTTTGTTGAAAACGCGCCAAATACGCCGAATTCTCGCGTACCATTATCGCATCCACGTAACATTGCTTAATCCTAAATAAACGCCTAAAATAGTACCAGTACGTATAAATAAATCAATTCGTAAACCACTGGTTTCCAAATGTACATTTATTTATCTGAATCCACTAAAAAATGTGTCGAATTCAGTGACTGTGCAGACTAGACCACAGCAATTCTCACTTCACTATCACGGTTGCGGCAGATCCAAATCCTTCTGCAATTTGATGTCAATCTTTAAAATTCTGTTCCATAATAGCTTCCAATATCCCATATCTTCGTACTAGATTTTCATAAGATAGCGTTACAGGTACCGTCATTTTTCGAGAGTACAGTATGGCATCGGCTCCTTTACCAGTAGATGAGCCTATTTCGGAGTATTCTATTCCGTCAATTGCAGAGAGTAGCTTTTGGACCTTGTCTGGATCGTCGGTTCCCAGTATGTATCTGGAAGCAGATTCTGAGAACAGTAGATTCTCTATGCTAGAGCAAGAATTAGGGATCTTGTCCAAAGAGACGTCAAAGCCAGTCTCTCCAGCTATAGCCATTTCGCAAAGTGCTATAGCTAACCCTCCTTTTGAACAGTCATGGAGGGATGTCACAACATTACGACGGATTAGTTTTGAAACAGCTCTAGTATTCCGCTTGTCTACCTCGAAATCTACCTTAGGTACTCTTCCTCCAGTCATATTCCTTATTGTTTGAAAATATTCTGAGCCCCCCAGTTCATCCTTTGTGTTCCCAATTATAAAGAGAGAATTATTAGATTGCAAACCTGGTTGCGTTATCAATTCTGCCTGATCTATCAGACCGATGGCGCCGATCACTGGTGAAGGTTTGATGGGGCCTTCCGGAGTCTCGTTATAAAAGCTAACCTTTCCACCTATTACTGGCAGAGCCATGAAATCACAAAAATCAATAATTGCCTGGATGGTCTGTTTGAAGGTCCAAAAGATGTCTGGCTTTTCGGGGCTTCCGAACTGAAGATGATCAAAGATTGCTATTGGATAACCACCTGTGCATACAACATTTCTGCATGCTTCCGACAGAACATTTAAGGTACCTTGATATGAATCTAAATTACATTGTTTGGAATTACCATCCAGATTTATTGCCAAGAATTTGCCGTTCTCTAAACTTAGAACACTCGAATCGGCCTTTCCTGGCTTCAAAACCGTTCTAATACCAACCTCATGGTCATACTGCTGGTAGATCCACTCTTTACTTGCAATACTGGGATTAGACAGGAGATGAAGGATACTCTTTGCGAGATCGATAGGACTTTTGTGGGAATCGTGAATAGTAACGTCCCTCTGAATTTTCGGTTTTAAAGATTTTCTATTAATTTGTGGGGCATGACAGATAAAAGAGGAGGTCATATTCATAATTATCTTTCCTTTGACCCTGATGATTAGGTTTCTATTCCCCTTTACAGTCCCTATAATTGAGTAACGTGTACCATACTTATCAAGAACTGCTGTTAGACTTGCTAGCTTGACTTGATCAGTAATGACTAACATCCTCTCCTGAGATTCCGATATCATAATTTCAGATGGCAACATTCCACGTTCCTTCAGGTGTACCTTCGAAATGTCAACATCAAGTCCTTTGGCTATCGTTACTGAGATCTCTGACAGGCAACATGAGAGGCCTCCACCACCTAGGTCTTTCATGGCCTTTATGCAACCCTTATCTACGGCTTCTAATACACCTTCTATGAGTAACTTCTCTGCAAAGGGATCCGGAATTTGAACAGCAGATCGATCTTCTACATTTAACTGCCTAGATGCAAAAGACGAACCATGGATGCCGTCTCTTCCTGTCGCCCCACCCACTAAGAGAACTATGTCTCCTCGATCAGCTCGGTTCGGTATAACTTTATTACGCTTGACAATCCCAACTGCAGCTACGTCAACAAGGCAGTAATTGTTAAATCCACTATCGAATTCCACTTCTCCACCAACGGTAGGAACACCAATGCAATTCCCATAGTCAGCAATCCCTCTGACGACATTTCGCATTAACCATCTAGATTTTTGTGTTTGTTTTTCAGCATCAACATCAACTGGCCCGAATCGAAGCGCATTTAGGATAGCTATAGGTCGAGCCCCCAGTGAGAGGATATCTCTAATCACGCCTCCCACACCTGTGGCAGCGCCACCATATGGCTCAACTGCAGAGGGGTGATTGTGACTTTCAATGTGCACAACTAGGACATATCCTTGACCAATATCGAGCATGGCTGCATCAGATGCCTGGCCTGGTATGACGTACCTGCTCCGATTAGGAAGCATTCTGATGAATTTACGAGATGATTTGTACGAGCAGTGTTCTGACCATTCAGCGCTAAGCACGTCTAGTTCAAAACTACTCGGTTCACGTCCTAAGCTTTTTCTTAGGTATTTAGCTTCACTCTTACTTATGACAGACATGATAACAGATGACCTTGGCAGTTATTTCCGTAAGAGACTAGCACGGAGTGATTCGAAAATAAGGGAGCCCCTAGACTGTATTATATCTTGGCTTTTTCGAAATCCGGTTGCCCTCTCTGGATGAGGCATCATACCTACCACGTTCCTTTCTTCGTTGCAAACAGCTGCCTATATTTTCCATCGATCCATTAATGTTTTCCCCAGCGTATCTAAGTATGATCTGATTATTTTTTGCAAGTTTAGTGTATGAACGACCATCGATTAAATATCGACCCTGACCGTGAGCTACTGGAATTGTGATCATTTCGCCCCTCCTTAATAAGCCGGTAAAAGGGGTCCTGTTATTTTCTACTATAAGATTAGTTGGCTTGCATACAAATTTTAGACAAGAGTTAGTCGCCAATGCACCGGGTAGCAAATTCGATTCAACTAAGATTTGAAAACCGTTACATATTCCCAAAATCGGAATATCGTGTTTGGCTATCTTTTTCAATTCCCTGATTACTGGACTATGCGCGGCAATAGCCCCTGCGCGTAAGCTATCACCGTAAGAAAATCCGCCGGGAATAATGAATGCATCATAGTCTTTCAAATCATTTTTAGTATGCCATACAAGTTCTGGTTCCATTCCATTCATCTGTCCTAGGACTCGATGAACATCCCTTTCGCAATTGCTTCCTGGAAAGACTAATATTCCAATACGAACCACAGCAAAATGTTATTGCAAAACATGATTTATTAATTTCTCTTGAGCCTAATGTAACACTTGCACCGGGTCGTAGATTCTATACCCCGATGAATTACCGTTGCCTCCAAATTATATGACTTGCCCTCTTTATTACCAAATATTCTCGCCCTCGGGTACGAATTATCACTCAAATTCATCACTTCAAAATTCTGACATAAATTGAAATCTACCTCCACCTATCGGTTAAAAACTGATATGTATTCGCAATCATGTTGGAAGGTGCCGTTCAACTTTTACGGTGCAGTTGCTTACGACCGGATTGAATATTCTCAATTCTTCGCAGAGTTCTCTAACAATTTTTTCTGCACGCTTTGAATTTCTTGCCTTCACAGTTATTTTTAAGGCTTTTGCAGTTCGGATGCATTGGACAGTCGAATATCCCTTTTTTAAAACAAGGTCTCGAAGAATTGTTTCTCCTTCGGGATCACTGACGTAAGGCTTATTCTCTATACTAACAAGGACCATAAAATTTGATTCTTTGACAAACTTATTTTTCATATATCATGACTAAGCAGAGTCATAAATAAAGGAAATTTAATCTGACAAAGTATTAATTACGTCAAATAAGATGAACCCGATCAGCACATAAAGCTTGGTCATGTAGCTCAGCCTGGTTAGAGCGAAGGTTTTGTAAACCTTAGGCCGTGGGTCCAAATCCCACCATGACCTCTAAATTCGCTCAATTTGATGGTTATAAATAGTACGATTTTATTGAATAAACCTAAGACTTCATCATTACAATACAATAATACTTAATACTCAAATGATGAAGTATTTACCCGAGTATTGTGCAAAGGAATGAAACTTGTGCGCCGAGGCAAAGTGAAAGATATCTATGAATTAAGCAATGGCCACTTACTGTTTCATTTTTCCGATCGGGTTTCTGCATTCGATATAAGACTGGCTACCCTTGTCCCGCAGAAGGGAGAGGTGTTGTGTAGCTTCGCTAAATTTTGGTTTGATTTCCTTGATTTTCCAAACCACATGATTTTAGTTCCCAAAAGTGACATGATGGAAGTGAAGAAGCTAAATATCATTCCGTTAGAGTTCGTCGTCAGAGGTTATCTATATGGCAGTTTGTTTGAACGATTTGCTAATAACGAGAAGGCAGCAAATCCATTTGGTGATTCTTTCAGGCCATTGAAAGCCGCCAGGTTGCCGTATCCTATTTTAGACCCCACAACAAAATCAGATTTGCATGATGCTCCTATTACTAAGGAAAAAATATTTGAATCCAGAATTTTGTCTCCACATGATTATGAATATTTAGAACAGGTGTCAATTTCGCTATACAACAAGATGAGTATCGCTGCAGAAAGGGCCAAGTTCATTATAGCTGATGTCAAATTCGAATTCGGAATGGATTCAGACGGGAAGATACTCTTGGCGGATTCCATCGGCCCTGACGAATTTCGACTCTGGTTAAAGTCTAGTTATGCGCCAGGAAGTGATCAGAAGAGCTTCGACAAGCAGCTCCTTAGAGATTGGTTAACAGAAACTGGGTTATTACAACAAATTCGTGATAAAAAGCTGAGCCAAGAGTCTATTCAAATCCCACCCGAAGTCACCGGCGAGCTAACAAGACGATATATTTTTGCATTTGAGAAGATAGCTGGACAACGTCACTAATGTAAGAATGGTTGTTCAGATGCGCTAGGCTAGATATTATTCAGTTGTTATTTTTAGAATCCCTCTGGAAGACGAGTCTTGCAATAATCTAATCATCTCATCTGGAATATCTGCCGACCCTTTGTCACAATTTATGCATAGGGTTCTTGAACATACAAAATTCGATTTCCTCATTACAATATCAGTACTGCTCAGTAAAGACAATGACTTATCACCTTTCCCATTTATCTCTACCACCATATTTCCCACTAAAAATTCTATTTTGATCTTGTGATTATCATCCTGAATTCTCCTTTTTACGATATCATTTAGGTCCTTGCAAGCCTTGGTTGCGTTCACCCCTATGATGCAATCACCTCTTAGACTCAAATGAGAATCAGTTGTGACTTCAATTGTTCTCCTATGAAGACATCTCACATTAGGATGACCATAGAAAATTATTTCATCCTCAGGCATATAACAAATATAATCTCAATGATAAGACGAGATATAAAAATAATAAGGTAAATTTAAATTAAACTCTACAAAGTAGTAGAAAATGTATTGTTACCAGCAGCAGCAGGATATGATAGGGCAATTACTGTATTTTCTCCGGATGGTAGACTTTATCAGGTTGAATATGCAATTGAAACCGTTAGGAGAGGAACTTTAGCTATTGGGATAAAAACTAAGGGTGGCGTCATATTGGCAGTAGAGGAAAAAGCTAGAAAACTGCAAATCTCCAACGTGACTCAGAAAATTTTTCAGGTTGATGACCACATAGGTGTGGCAGCAGCTGGTTATATCCCTGATGCTCGAACTCAAATAGATCATGCCAGATTTTTTGCTCAGAGCAATAGATTGATTTATGACGAACCAGTCGACGTGGAAGGGGTGGCTAAGAATATTGCAGATATGGCGCAACAATTCACGCAGTATGCAGGGGTACGACCGTTCGGTGTAGCGCTTATACTGGCAGGCGTGGACGCCAATGGTGCGTCTCTTTATCTTACAGATCCTAGTGGTACTTATATCGGATATGATGCGGTGGCTATCGGAGCTGGTAGCGATCAAGTGACTGAATTTCTAGAGAAAAATTACAAAAGCGATCTTTCTATGGAGGAAGGAGCAGCGCTAGCCATGGAATCTATCTACCTGGTAAGTGAAGAGAAAACTGGGGCTAGGCATATAAAAATGGCAATGATAAGCAACGAAGACAGAATAATGAGGAAGGTTGAGGAACAAGAGATAGAAAAGTACGCTGCGTTTTCAAAGGATCGACAAGCCGAAAGTGGATCTTGACTTGTCCTAGCTCCTACCTGCGCGACTATATCGATTAACCAAATTTGTCTCATGAACAGCAAGATTGGTAAAAAGGCTCCAAATCTGAAGGTATCGGAATGGATACAGGGAAAGTCGACTAATATTGATAAAGAAAAGGACAACGTGATCCTGATAGAGGTATTCCAGGTTAATTGTCCGGGTTGCTTTATTTACGGAATCCCAGAGAGCATTAGATTACATAATCTATTTGGCATGGATAATTTTAAGGTAATAGGACTGGCAACTGCATTCGAGGATTACGACAAGAACAACCTGGATAATTTAAAGAAGCTCGTGGACAATGGAGAGGTTATAGGAGAAACACAAAGAGTCCTTATGCAGTATGGTAAACTCAGGGATCTGAACAAGTTAACATATCGGATTCCGTTCCCAGTTGCCATGGACTACTTGGAAAGAGTTGATACAAATATGACTGAGAATAAGGTTATGGATTTCATCGAAGCCAATGTTGAAAACTTTAGATCATATGTACAAACAGAAAGGGATAGAATAATCAAAAACGTTAAAGACTATCTTAGAACCAAGATGTACACCGCAAAGACTTTTGAAGAGTATGGATTAAGTGGGACCCCTTCAAGTATTCTAATAGATACGAAAGGCCTGGTACAGGACATCAGCTTCGGATCCACCGAATCCTTAGACATATTGATTGAACAACTGTTGAAAGGTTAAATGCCTCTCGATACCAAATTATGGGTAGCAATTCCTGACTCTGCGCTCTCCGAGCAAGGTACAAAACGTGACAAGACTATTATGATCTCTCAAATTGCACGAGCCTGTTCAATATTTCGAGTTAGAAGGATTTACATTTACCATGATAAAACCTCGAAATATACGAAGGTCGATCTAAATTTGCTCAAGATCATCTTGGCATATCTCAACACTCCGCCTTACCTTCGAAAGAAAATCTACCCGCTCTTGGACCAGCTACAATTTTCTGGTATACTTCATCCTATTATTGCCCCGCATCATAAACCGCTTCAGGAGCTGCGACAAATACCTGAAGGCGAAGTGCGAGTTGGATTAATCGTTCAGACGGGTGGCACACTTTATGCGGATGTGGGTTTGGGGGAAAGAGTAAAGTTTAAGGGAAGTGCTAGGGAGGGTAGTGTTCTAAATCTGAAATTTTTAGCCACTTATCCTCATCAATATGTGGTGGAGGCGACCTCACATGAGATAGGGGATCAATATTGGGGTTATAAAGTAGTGGAGAGTTCTGATTTAACTTCTCTAATTACCAAAATACCAGATGCATTACTACTTCTTACATCAAGAACTGGCGCCGCGTTTAAAAAAATAGAACGAACACTTATCGAACGACTAAAATCTACGCAAAATTTGCTTATAATATTTGGTGCACCTAGAACTGGACTTCGTGAGATTCTAAAAAGAGAGGGTAGCGACGTTAGATCGTTTGGACTTGTCGTAAATTCGTTTCCTATGCAAGGGACGAGGACTGTAAGGCTTGAGGAAGCAATTCTGGGTACTCTTGCAATAGTAAACCATGTTCTGAGTTAGATCCGGATTGAATCGTACCTTGTTTTTTGGCGCTCATCGTTCTGGCTACCTTGGTCAAAGTAATAAATTTATTAATGGCTAACTAAGACCGTTCATTTGTCAATATTATGGGTCATCGTAAATATAGCGCTCCTAGAAGAGGAAGCATTGCATTTAGGCCTCGTGCCCGGGCAAAGAGCCTAGAGGCGAGGCTGAGGACTTATCCAATTGAGCGCTCTGAGGGAATCTTTTTGCTTGGATTCGCTGGATTTAAAGTGGGAGGTATCGAGGTTTTGACAGTTGACGATCGCGAGAAGACTCCCAACTATGGAAAGCATCTCCTAAATCCTTCCACTGTTATTGCCGTACCCCCGATCAAGATTATCGGTATTCGTGGCTACACCCAAGGTGACGATGCAAAACATGCGATATTTGATTTGTTCACCAAGGATACAGTAAAACACCTTTCCCGCAAATTGAAAATAAAATTTAGCGAAGATCAGTTTACGAAAGCGGAATCTATCCTTGACTCGGCTACAGAAGTTGTAGCCGTGGTATCGGTCATTCCGCATGAAATTGGAATTTCTCAGAAGAAACCGTTTGTCTTCGAAATTCCCGTATCTGGTCAAGATATTAGGAAGAATTATGAATTTTTGAAAGAGAAGCTTGGTAAAGAATTTAGGGTTTCTGATGTGTTTAAACCCGGCCAGCACATTGATGTGTCAGCAATTACTAGAGGAAAGGGAGTTGAAGGGCCTATTACAAGATTCGGTGTGAAGAGAAAGCAACATAAATCGAGAAAAAGTGTTCGTGCGGTGGGAACTTTGGGTCCGATTTCCCCAGCAGTCGTAATGTATACAGTACCTAGACAAGGTCAAAGAGGTTTTCACCAAAGAACGGAGTATAATAAACGTATATTGCTCATTTCGAATCCGGAACAGGACAAAGTCAAGGGAATAAACCCACAGGGCGGTTTCAAGCATTTTGGGATAGTAACTTCCGATTATATTATCGTAAGGGGATCGATACCTGGGGTAGCGAAAAGATTGGTGAAGTTGAGACAACCATTGAGATATCCTCGTCGAAGAATAGTAGAACCAAAAGTCTTGGAGATAGTGACGCAATAATTATGAAGGCTAAAATATCCGAGATTGATGGGTTAGAAACTGGTGAGATTGAGCTACCTGTAGTTTTTAACACTCCGATACGGGAGGATATTATTCACAAGTCATATGTTAATTTGCTATCTCACAATTTTCAGAGGCAGGGTAGATATCCAATGGCAGGGGAGGTTGTTAGTGCCGAATCTCGAAATACTGGTCAAGGAATTGCGAGAATTGCCAGAGCGCGTGGTGAGGGATTCCCTAGGGCCGGGCAGGCTGCTGGAGTTGCAGGTGTAAGGCATGGTAGAGTGGCACATCCTCCAGAATCTTGGAAGAACACATACAAGAAAATAAACAAAAAAGAGAAGAAATATGGCTTATGCTCTTCTATCGCAGACTACCTGTAATAAAGATCTTGTTGAAAGACGTGGTCACAAATTAGGGAAAATAATTAGTCTACCATTAGTTGTATCAAACAATATAGAATCTTTGGTGAAGACTAAGGACCTAAAGAAAGCGCTTGTGAGTCTGGGTATCGGCGATGATTTGCAAAGAGTCGAAAATTCTGTCAAGAACACATCTGGTACTAGAAGACTGAGGGGACGGAAAAGCAGATCGGGTAAAAGCGTTTTAATCATTGTTGATGAGAATAAGAAGATCCTTGATCTTTCGGGCTCAGTAAGGGGAGTAGATGTTGCGTCTGTGACTGACATTAGCGTGCTTGACATGGCCCCCGGTTCGAGACCTGCAAGACTGACTATTTATTCGGTTAACGCTATAGAAAAATTACGAGGTCTAAAATTACCGTTAGATCATAAAATCGAGGTGCCTAGTAATACATGAAAAAAGTAGAAGAAAAGAACGAGATGACAATCAACCACGCCAAGTCAATCCTATTAAAACCATACATCACCGAGAAGACATTTAACCTAATTGAGAAAGAGAATAAGTTGACTTTTATTGTCTCAGATCGCGCCTCGAAATTGGATATTATAAACGCCCTGATGATATTGTATGAAGTCGAAGCAGATGAAGTAAATACGTACAGAACGATTCATGGGAAAAAGGCACTATTGAAATTTAAGCAACCCGAAGGAGCCAGGGATCTTGCTACAACATTGGGCTTGGTATAATATATATGATAAAATCCTTCTTGGTTAGGTTTAAAAGTAGCATATGGTTGGAGTAATTGACATAGTTGGTTCGAGAATTCAAATTCAAGGGATATGCTTCTCAACAATTGCAATCTCTGTCTATCGAGGCACTAATACCTCTATTAAATGCGAGACAGAGGCGATCTCTTGACAAGAGAGTTGGAAAGTATATGAGTGACGATAAGCGAAAGCTGCGAGAAGAAATAAAGCTCTTACGTGATGGAAAGCTGAAGGGTCAGTTGAAGACTCATGTTAGGGATATGATTATACTACCCGATATGGTAGGTCTCAGCATGTATGTACATAATGGAAAGGAATTTTCTCTTATAACGATCAGGCCTGAGATGATAGGTCATTATTTAGGCGAATATTCTATTACAAATAAACGTGTTCAACACGGGGCGCCCGGAGTAGGCTCATCTAGATCTAGCCTGTATGTCCCACTCAAGTGATTAAAATGGGCGATTTTCGATACTCGTTCGAGAGCTTTGACAGGTCGAAGCATGTAAGAGCCGCGCTTCGAGAGAAATCGATTTCTCACAAACATGCGCGTGAAATTGCGATTGCAGTAAAGGGAATGTCTATTGAACGAGCAAGAGTTTTCCTGGAGGACGTAATTGCCAGGAGGATCGCAGTTCCGTTCAGACGGTATAAAAACGAAGTAGCTCACCGTTCTAATATTAGGGATGGCTTTTGTGCAGGCAGATATCCACAGAAAACCGCAAAAGAGGTTCTTAAATTGTTAGACAATTTGGAATCAAATGCAGAATACAAAGGTATGGATCTTGATTCCTTAACAATAGTTAGTGCAGTCGTTCACAAGGGCACAAAAATAGAAAGATTTACTCCTCGTGCGATGGGGAGGGCAAGCCCTAAGTTTAATACTTTAGTTCATTTTGAAATAGTCGCCTTGGAGGGAAGACCACGTTAATGAGTGCAGCTCGAAATGTAGTCAAAAATAATTTCCGAAACTTAGAGCTGGATGAATTTCTCTCAACTAGCCTTAAAGACGCCGGATACGGTGATGTTGAAATTCAAAGAACACCAATCGGAACAAGGATTACATTGTATGTAACAAGACCTGGACTCGTGATTGGTAGGAAGGGCAGTGGTATAAAGGAGTTAACCTCCAAACTTGAAGAGAAATTTGGACTAACTAATCCACAGATTTCTGTTCAGGAAGTTTCTATTCCTGAACTGAATCCTAAAATAATGTGCAACAGGATAGCACAGCTGATCGAGCGGGGCACAGCATTTAGAAGGGCGGCACTGTGGACCATCAATACGATAAATGGGGCTGGAGCTTTGGGAGTAGAAGTATCCATAGGTGGCAAATTAAGAAGTGAACGCGCACATTTTGAGAAGCATTCCTCTGGAGTCGTTCCAAAGAGTGGAGATGTTGCAGATAGGATAGTAAAATCTAGTATTTCACACGTCTCGACAAAGATGGGTCTCTTGGGCATTCAAGTTAAGATCGCTATAAAAGATGAAATTCCGCCGGAGTTTGAGTTTCTTGAGTCAGTAATGCAAAAGCAAGAATCTATACCCTTGCCTAGCATTCAAGATGCTAATTTGAACACCCCTGCCCCTGCAACACCAATTACAGGGAAAGCCGAGGAGACCGTAACTACAGAGGTTAAGACAAATGGCCAGGGTTAAGCTGAAAACACTGAGAGAGATGAACGATAATGATCTATCAGATAAGCTATTTGAATTGAATACAGAATTAGCAAAAATGAGATCCGAAGGTGCTAAGGGAACTCTAAAGAAACAAACTGGAAATATCAAATGGCTTAGGCGAGATATCGCGAGAATAATGACATTACAAAACGAAAAAAAGACTGAGTCAAAATGATAACAAGCGATAATCTTCTGAACCACGAATTGATAGGTCTGAGAGTCACGATAAAAGCCTCATCTATGACTTCAATAAGGAATACCTGCGGGAAAATAATCTATGAGACAAAAAAAATGATTGTCATGGATACTGGCAGAGGTATGAAAGCTATACCGAAGAAGGCAGTACAAATCATGAAAGTTGAACTGCCTTCTGGCGTTTGCTTTATAAGTGGTTGTAGTTTGATAGCAAGACCAGAGGATCGTATATTACGAATGAGATGATTTTGATGGTTAGAAATATCGGTATTACTGTTACACCTCCAAGAAAATCATGTGAAGATAATTTATGTCCTTTCCACGGTAGCCTTTCAATAAGGGGAAAATTGTTAACTGGATTTGTGGCAAGCTACAAAGCCAAAAACATGGTAGTTGTTGAAAGGAGTTACTCTCGCCCTGTGGTAAAATATAAGAGGTATGAGAGGAGCAGATCTCGGATGCACGCGTATGCTCCTGAATGTATTGATCTAAAAGAGGGGGACGAGGTTAGAATTGCGGAGTGTAGGCCTCTTTCCAAAACAGTTTCATTCGTTGTAATTGAGGTAAAGTCTGGAAATGGCGTCTAAGACAAGGGCGGTTTCTGCTAAAGGCGTAGAAGAATTTCGCCCTTACGTTACAAGAGCTCTTCCTGTTACAGCAAGCTTAGTATGCGCTGACAATACTGGAGCTAAGGTTCTGAAGATTGTACAAGTTACGAAATACAAAGGAAGGCATTCAAGATTGCCCTCTGCGGCAGTTGGAGATTTTGTTACGGTAACTGTAAAAAAAGGACCTGCCGAATTGCGAAAACAAATCTACGGAGCTGTCATAATCAGACAGAAATATCCAATACGAAGACTTAATGGAACACGTGTGATCTTTGAAGATAATGCCGCGGTTTTGGTAACACAAGAGGGAGAGATCAAAGGAACTGACGTTAAAGGTCCTGTAGGAGCAGAAGCCGCTGAGAGATGGCCAAGGATAGCCAATTTGGCATCTATGATAATCTAGATATGATTAGTATTAGGAGGATTCAATAATGAATTATAATCATACACATTTGAGCAGGAATGATAGAGATTCAAGCATTTGCTCATCACTAAAAGACAATCTCCGTCAGCAGTACAGGACACGGAGTATTAGGGTAGTTAAAGGGGATAGCATAAGAGTGATGAGAGGAGAATACGCTGGAGTGGAAGGAAAAGTCGAGAAGGTAAATACAGAGAGAGGCACGTTGTCGATTGAAGGCATACAGAGAGAGAAGGTTCGAGGTGGAAATGTTAAGGTTCAAATTCATGCCTCCAATGTTATTGTAACGTCGTTACACCTAGATGACAAACGAAGACAAACTCGCTTGCAGTCGCGGCAAAAACAGAAAAAACAAGTGGTGAGAAACCAATAAAAAAAGTTAAGAAACCAAAAGCTCGTGACAAGAAAGTAGGGAGAGAGAGTGCATCTTAATGGGAAGAAAAGGAGGAAGTAGCAGCCTGAAGAGGCAGATGGCCCCTTCGTTTTGGGAAATAAAACGAAAGGAAAGTAGATTTGTAGTCAGGACTAGCCCAGGTCCACATCGGAGACAAAAATCATATCCCTTGGCAGTACTTTTACGAGATAGCTTAAAGGTAGCAAGTACTTTACGAGAGGCCCAGAAGATACTTAATGAAGGCATGATAAAGGTTGATGGCATAATTGTTCATGATGACAAGAGGGCTGTAGGATTGATGGATACTATCGAACTAGTTAAGACAGGTCAGGTATTTCGGCTCGTACCAAAGAATTCACGGTTGCTAGTTCCATTATCAATTGATAATCACGAGAAGTCTTCAAAATTAGTTCTGGTAACTAGTAAAACTACAATTAGAAATAATAAATTGCAGTACGGATTTCACGATGGGAAAACTATTATCAGCGATTTAACAATGTCGGTAGGTGATTCGTGTCGTCTTGAACTCCCGCGACTAGAGATAAAAGATCATATCAGATTTGAAAAGGGTTATTCTGCGCTAATTATAGGAGGAGAGAATGCGGGAGGAATAGGGAAGATCGAAGATATAAAGGATGGACTATTTTCATTGCCAAAGAGGGTGGTAATCGCCTTGAGTGGAAGATCAGTGGAATTACCTGTAGATAAAGTCATGGTTATAGGGCAAGATGTCCCGATCTTGAAGGTGAGCTAATCCAATGACTCAACAATTAGAGGTTTCAAATGGGATGAAAAAAATTTCTATAGAAAAAGTTGTAGTTAACATTGCAGTAGGTAAATCCGGAGAGCCTCTAGAAAGAGCAAAACGAGCACTCAAAGAACTGACTGGTCAAAGTCCAAGCGTTAGGGGAGCTAAGAAGAACTTTCGTGACTTCGGCATTCATAAGGGTGAGCCTATAGCAGCGATTGTGACTCTAAGAAGAGAAGTTGCAGAGCAATTTTTGAAGGGGATAATTGCCGCTAAAGCAAATACATTTCAAGCATCATCTTTCGATGAGATGGGCAATATCTCCGTTGGGATTCATGAACACATTGATATACCAGGTACAAAATATAATCCAGAAATAGGGATAGTTGGCATGAACGTGAGTATAGCCTTGGTAAGGCCAGGATACAGGATTTCGAAGAGAAGGAATAAGGGGAAAGTCGGCAAGAATCATCGAATCACTAAGGATGAGTCAATGGCCTTTTTCCAGAAAGAATACGGGGTTGTGATAGCCTAGTGCCAAAACCACGTGATTATGCTGAAACAGGGAGAAAGCAGCTTGCTCATGGTAGAGGGACAAGATGGTGTAAAAGATGTGGTTCATATACAGGCTTGATACATCAATATAACCTAATGCTTTGCAGGCAGTGTTTTAGGGAAGTAGCTCTTAATTTGGGGTTCAAGAAATATGAATAAGGAGTTTGATAAATCCTGCCGGCATTAAATGTGCTATCTAATTTGTTAACAACGCTGTACAATAATGAAGCAAGAAGGAAAAAGGAGTGTATTGCTATACCTTCATCACGATTTACAAGCGACATATTGAGGGTACTCCAAAGGCAGGGATACATTGGCGAATTCGAACAGGTGGATGACGGCAGGACTGGAAAATTTAGAATTCAACTTTTGGCAAGGATTAATCGATGTGGAGTAATCACCCCAAGGTTTAGTGTGAAGAAAGATGGCTACCTTGATTGGGAGAGACAATATTTACCTGCGTATAACATGGGGATGATAATTGTATCTACGAGTAGTGGGATAATGTCACATCATGATGCTCAAAGTCGAGGCCTAGGAGGAGTATTAATCGGATTTGTCTATTAGCGAAAATGCTAAGGAAAAGGTAGTCTCTGAGATTGATATTCCAGCGGGTGTTTCTGCTGCCTTTGCAGACAACACAATCAGTATTCAGGGTAAACTGGGGACAATTAGGAAGGATACTACCAAGTTACAAGTAGATATCGTGATCAAAGATAATCGAATTACGATTAGTCCTTACGGTACTAGAAAGAGAGATCGTGCAATTTCTAATACTTGTAAGAGTATTATCAAAAATATGATAAAAGGCGTTGAAAAAGGATATACTTATAAGCTGAAAATAGTGTACGCACACTTTCCTATTTCGGTTAAAGTAAAAGGTAGGGAAGTTCACGTCGACAATTTCTTTGGAGAGAGATCAGCAAGGATCTCACGTATCGTTGGCGAATTAACGAAAGTTACCGTTAGTGGTGAAGATGTAATTGTACAAGGACCAAGCTTAGAAAACGTTTCCCAGACTGCAGCCAATATTGAATCCTCGACTAAGGTTAAACAAAAAGATCAGAGAGTATTTTTAGATGGATTGTATATGTATCAAGCTGAAACCTGAACTCAGTATCATCGCCTCATCGCTTATTAGATCCTTCATACCAGTCGTTTGGGGAGCTTGATATACGTACATTTGATATCCCATTTTCTTTCATAATTCGAAATTTGAAATTTTTTTCTAAATCAGCCATCTATATATCAACAGCATAACATTTATTTTGTGCTTAAAATTGCACTATATTGCGCCGCTGTAGCTCAGCATGGTAGAGCAAATTTAGGGCACTATAAAATGCCTTTTAAGCTTAGCTGGCTGTTAACCAGTGGGTCATCAGTTCGAGTCTGATCAGCGGCGCTTATCCATTTTAGTTGCGCAAAATTATACCTCTAAAGTTAAAGCTATTAGAGACCTATTTCAAACCTTGCAGCTTTCTAATGAAATGTCTAGCTAACATGCCAGGAGCGATTCATTTAGCCAAAATTGGCCTATTGCACGCGATCACTAAGTCAAGTCAATAGATGGATGTCGGCCAGGACAAAAATCCAACTCTGCTACCATACGAATATGTCTAACGCAACTGCATCAGCCAGAAGATCTAAATGCCGGCTGGCCACTACGTAGCCATTCTTCAATTCATTTGGAGAAACCCAGCGATTTGACGAAGAAAACAGTCTCTCCCTTTTCATTCGTGCTTCTATTTCCTCGATATCAAGTTCCCTTTCCTCGATTTCATCAGAGTCTAAGTGCCTTATAGTAAGCAAGATTTTCCGAATCAACATTCTACTTCCGAATCTTTGAGAAAAGTCTCTTGCGTTCTCGTCAAATTCAATCATCTTTATCTTGATCTGGATCTTATTCAATGCATCCCTGCTCGTCAGAAGGCGATCGTCAATAAATCTGTCATAACTCATGGCAATAGATTTAAGAGCAATCGAAATATAATAATTAAACCATCGCAAACTTGATTGCCTTACGGTGAACTTTGCTAACATCTCTTAAATTTGTAAAAGATCCTATCATCGTAGTCAATGCCACAATCATACATGATCACTTTGCATCCCGGAAAAAAATCATTTCCCTGTAAAGATCCCAATAAAAATATGCCTTTAAAATCTACTATCCCAAATACTTGATTATCCCCAGAAAGAAAGTCTGAGCTAAATTCGACTAATATCCCAGTTCTTGAAATTCTCTTCAGAGATGTCTTAGAAAAACAATTGGGACAAAGTTCGAAAGGAGGCCATACCCTTTTCCGACAGATCGTGCAAAACGAAACCCGAAAGTCGCCCTTTCTTAAGTAGTGTTTAAACCTTAGCATTCACTGGACCTCTAGAATGATTACTATGGCAGAAGTAGCGGCAGCCGAGAGATTCTGTATCAATCCAGTTTTGCATCCTCTTATTTGTCTTCTTCCCCCCTTTCCACTCAATTGAGCGGCTATTTCAGCAACCTGAGAGACTCCAGTCGCTCCTAGTGGATGGCCACACCCAAGGATACCACCTCTAGGATTAGTTGCAATTAATTTTTCGTCTACATATCTCCCTCCTTTCCCCCTATCGACGAAGCCAAGATCTTCATACGCTAATATCTCCATAATAGAAAATGCGTCATGTAGTTCTGCTACGTCGACATTTTTTGGAGCTATCTTAGCCATTTTAAATGCGCCATTTGCAGCTATTCTACTTGTACCGGCACCATTCATATCGCCTATTACCTTGGTTAGACTAGCAGAATTTGTCTGAGAGCCTATACCAGTTATAACTACATGATTTTCGACTCGACCTCGAGACTTTATCGTCTGACAACAGCAGAACTGCAGATGCCCCATCGCACACCGATGAACAATCCAACAACTTAAGTGGATAGGTAATTCGTTTAGAGTTCATCACGTCATCTATTGTAAGATGCTTACCGTACAAAGCATTGGGATTGTTGATCGCATTCTCATGGTTTTTTACGACGACCATGGCCATTTGTTCTTCGGTTGTGCCATAATTGCGCATATGATTCCTCGCAAACATGGTTGCCCAATAGATCGGGAGAGCGAAAGAACCTCTTGTTACGTCCCAACCGAGGCTTCTTCCAAACGTACTAGAGATTTCAGCGCCAATAACCAAGACAGAATTACATAAACCAGATGAAATCAGTCCAAAACCAGAAATAACTGCGCTTGTTCCAGAATTACATAGATTATCGAGTCTATAAGCAATTTTGGGTTTTATTCCAAGCATTTCGGATAGTATACTTGCGCTATATTGATCGCTCGAACAACTAGAAAATATCACCGCATCAATCTCGCCCGCCAAAAGGATTTGTTTGCGCAACAGAGCTGAGCCTGCTTCGCAGGCTATATCAAGAAGTGATGGCGATTGTTCCTTCCTAAATCTTGAGGTAGCATAATCGCCAACTATGACTCTGTGCATTTAAATGCGGAAAGCATCTCCTTAAACGAAAGAACGGAATCATCTACAGGATTGACTTGGATGATCGGTAATGAGATTCCACTTGACAAAAAACGTTCAAACGATTTTGAACATTGTTCAATACTCCCGCAAATAGTCAAAGAATCCAACATCTTGTCTGTGATTGCCTCAGCTGCAGCTTCCAACCCTACATTTTTGTATCGTTGAGCAATTGAAATCACGTCATTACGAAACCCGTTGTCAGCCAAGAAACGATTGTAGTACCTCCCAGTAGATATGTAGTATGCTAACGTCTTTGAAGCACGTTCTCTAGCTTTTTGTGGATTACTACTTGAGATCGCACATATAATCGAGCAGGCGATCTCGAAGTCTGCGCCACAGGAATTGATCCTCGCCCCAGACCTAAGGGTAGACACTGTTTTCCTCAGCTCATCGATAGGTCTCAAGTAGAATACGACTCCATTGGCGTAAGACCTTGCGAGATCAATCATTTTTTGATGAACAGCAGCTACAAAAATAGGCAAAGTTTTTCTCGTTGGTGTCTCTAAAATTTTGAAATTATTTATCTTAAAATGTCTACCATTATACTTCACCCTCTCTCCGCTCAGGATAAGCCTAAGACATTCTATGCATTCCTTTACCCTCTGAAGTGGACTGTCAAATTCCATGCCATGCCAACCTGTAACTAACTCTGGTGTACTTGTTCCGAGCCCAATTATTGTCCTGTTGTTCGAAAGTTTGTCGAGGGTTGCTGCACCCATGGCTATGGTTGCCGGGGTTCTGGAATATACGTTTATTATCGAGCTGCCAAGTCTCAATTTACGTGTAACCTGAGATATAGCGCCTAAGGTTGAGAATGATTCCCTTCCCCAAGATTCTGGGATCCAAATAGAATCCACGCCTCCAGCTTCGTCTGCATATCTAGCAATTAGAATGATTTCTTTGATTGATAGGAGCGGTCCAAGACTAAAGCCGATTTTAAAGTTTCTCATTAAAAGCTAGCCTAATTTCTTTCGAAGCCTCTTCGATATCCTTATGCGAATCAATTGATCTCCAGAAGGAACTGCTAAAATTTCGTGCCTTCAACTTCCTTTCTTTGGCCATTAGAGGAAGTGCTGTTGTTTCAATATTGCCAGATTCTGGAAGGTAATCGAAGACTTCCCTAGTTAGATAATAGACACCAGCGTTTATCCACCTATCATGTATCAGAGGTTTCTCCACAAAACCCATGACAAAGGAATCGACATCGACCTCAACTACTCCATATGGGCTTCTCAGTGGAACCAGTGCCAATGATGGAAAATTATCGATTCTGAGCTCAGTGGGATTTAGATCAGTTAAAATGTCACCATTTACCATGAAGAAGCCATCTTTGAGACCTCCTCCTAATAGACTCTCCGCGTTTTTCAGAGCTCCGCCAGTTCCAAGTGGTTCTTCCTCTACAGCATAGCCTACCTTTACGCCGAACTTTGCCCCACTTCCTATATAATCTATTATATGCTCTTTAAGATAACCGACGCAGATCACGATTTCATTGATGCAATATTTCCGGAACCATCTGACTTGCCATTCAATAATTGGCACATTCAGGACCTCAATCATTGGTTTTGGCTTATCGTCAGTCAAAGGGCGTAGTCTCTTGCCTAATCCTCCAGCTAATATTACCGCTTTCATTAAGATACACTTGGTTGATTACGATAAAACATATAAGTAATTACGCTAAACCAGATTCTCAATTATCATTCGATATTCGTTACAAGATCATCGTTATTCTATTACAAGTGGTAAGAATCGGGTCCTCATTGAGAGGCTTTGTAAGTTTCTTGCCATTTTTATTAACGAAGGTACTCCTTCCTTTGCGCCATATACCTTTTGTCATAGAAAGATTTTACAATGCCCAATGCAACGAGAAGGAGTCCCATTACGATTGTAGAGCCTACGGTTCTCGCAGAGTTTACTGTTAGTGCTACCTGAGTCATAATAAAAAACATACCTACCAAGATTATCCCACCGTTTATAATTAATAATATCGCTATACTGCGAGAAGGTGTTTTTCTAGTTATAACAAATGCTACGATAGACATCACAACAGCCGTGGCTCCCAAGGCAATGCCTCTTGTAGCTTCATTAAAAGGCAGAAAACCTCTAGGACTCTTTGTTCCGTCTGGTCCATTCTTTGACATGGCAACAATTACATCAAATCCATAAATTATTAGCAGTGCCAGTGAGACTATCAATAAGGCAGTACCAATTCTTACCATTAACATGTTTGAGAATAGGTAATCAGATTTTATAAATCTATTTTGGGGAGTATAGTGGTTCATGATTAGGACCTACAAGGGATTACTAAGATCTGAATTAATTGGAATATTTTTCTCCTAACTCAAACCTAGGATTCTCGATGATATCATATTGGATTATGAATCTTCCATCAAATATTAGGGGATATGTGCTTGGACATTATCTTGGTTTATCGCATTAAGCGAAATTGTGTCTCGTTAAATTGAGAATATCTAAAGCCGAGCGAACTAAGGATGTGCCATTTCTTATCAAGCATGATTGCGACGGATTTAGGATTTGGTTCCTTATGAAAATTCGGAATAGAAAAAATTACTTTTATGCCGGTGAGCTGACGCAAAGTACTAATAAGAAGTCTTTGAGGCTTTTCTGGTCTTGTAGGCATTCGATTTATAATTACGGCTATTACATCTAATCGATGATTAACACATGCTTGGAGTGTAAGCAATGTGTGATTCACTCCACCTAACCTAGCATCAGCAACAATAACTGTGGGCAGGCCAAGCTTTTTCGCCAAGTCTGCGATAGTATAATTCCTTGAGATCGGAACCAAAAGACCACCGATGCCTTCTATGATAGTATATCTGCGTTTTTTGGATTCACCCAACACTGTTCGTACAGCATGGTCCAGACTAGGGATTTTTTGGTGTGTTAACTTTGAGGCAACAAATGGTGACGCTGGCACGTTATAGAAAAACGGATTAATTCTTTCATCAGCATCCTCTATCTTCGCCGCCGTTGCAAGCTTGTAAGTATCCTCAGACCTGTAACTTTGCGAAAAAATCTTATCAGCAGCAGCAAATGGCTTCATTACTCCAACTTCGATCCCTTTGTTATGCAAGAACCAGAGTAATCCAGTACAGATAGTCGTCTTTCCTATACCCGTATCAGTCCCGGTAACGAATAGTCCGTGCATAGGAATAATAATAATAGGAGTATGCTTTTTATTTTGATTGAATCTAGGTTCTAACGATAAGAATTTTGTTTGGCATCCCTTCACACAAATGCTTGAATGGATCAATTCAGACAATCCAGTTATAGTACGCGGCGATGGCTTCTACCTAATAGATGAGCATGGCAAAAGGTATCTTGATGGGATTGCTAGTATGTGGTGCAACGTTTGGGGACACGGGAATAATGAGATGTCGAAGACTATGGTCAAACAAGTTCGTGCGCTGCAGCACTCTACCCTATTTGGCTTGGCGAATGCTCCCTCATCGGAATTGGCTGAGATGCTTATCAAGCTTGCGAAGGGGATGAGCCACGTTTTCTATTCAGATAATGGATCGACCGCAATAGAAGTAGGTATGAAAATGGCTATACAATACTGGAAAAATAAAGGAAAGGAAAAAAAAACTAAATTCATTTCAATGCAAAATGGATATCATGGAGATACTGTTGGGGCAATGTCTGTGGGTTACCTACCAAGGTACTTTGCACCTTATGCACCTTTACTGCACAGAGCCCTCAAGATCCCATCACCGGTTCGCAAGACTACGTATCTTACTGGTCAAGATGTAGAACAACATTGCCTTGAAAGGACTGAACATATTTTAGCAAAGAACAGCTCCGACTGCTGTGCCCTTGTGATGGAAAGCGGTGCTCAAATAGTGGGAGGTGTATCAATTTTTCCGAAGAACTACCAAAAAAAAATAGGTGATTTATGCAAGAAGTATGATATCTTGCTAATTCTTGACGAAATTGCGACAGGGTTTGGACGGTTAGGGAATATGCTAGAATATCTTGAGCAAAAGTGTTCTCCAGACATTGTATGCCTAGGCAAAGCCCTTACCGGTGGCTATTCTCCACTAGCAGTTACCCTTACCACTAAGGAAATTTTTGAATCATTCCTAAGTAAATATTCTGACGCTAAGCGGCTTTATCATGGACATACGTTCACAGGTCATCCAATAGGCTGTGCAGCAGCTATAGCGAATATTCAAATGTATGAAAAATACGAGCTTATACAGAAAATAAGGGAGAAGCAGCGTATACATAAGTCATAGGTTAAAAGAGATACAGCAATCTCCAATTGCCAAGAATTTAAGAGTTAAGGGTCTACTTGGTGGCATTGACCTGGAAAAAGCAAAAAAGCCATTACTTAAGTTGAGGGATGGATTGTCACTCAGTTCCTATATTGCCAAAGAGTCTCTTAACATGGGGGTATTTCTAAGAATTTTAGGAAATACCATAATAATAATTCCTCCATTAGCAATAGGAAGACAGGATTTGAAACTTCTTCTAGATACGATATTCGGACTTGTAAATAAAATTGAGCGATTCTGATAGGCTAGTTGATTTGATGCTTTCTAAGTTCTTTGTATAACGTAGCTTTGCAGACTCCGAGATTCCTAGCAATTTCGTTTCGAGACTTCTGATCAGCCAATAGTCTTATAAGGTTATCCTTGTCGACCACCTTTGGCGGCCTCCCAATGCGTTTTCCAGAATTTTTCGCCCGTGCCATTCCATCCTTCGTCCTTTGAATTAACATCTCTCTCTCTCGCTCTGCCACCCAAGTTAGGATACCTATCATCAGCTTTCTAATACTAGCTTCAGTACTCTGAAGGAAGGTTTCTCTTGGAGAACAAGATATTAGCGGAGCGTAAAGCTCAATGGCTTTGATAGCATCGAGCGTATCCCAGAATGTCCTGCCAACTCTTGATAGTTCATAGACCAATACTGCATCAACTCTGTCATGCTTTAGCAATTCTAACATTTCTTGAAATGCTTGCCGCATAGTAGCCGGTATTTTTCCGCTTATGGCCGAATCCTCAAAGAAGTAGATAACGTGATAACCTTGTTCTACTGCCCATCTTTCAATAGCCAATCTTTGGTTGAGTACTGTTTGTTCTTCAGTACTAACTCTAACATATGCTAATGCAAACTTCACAATACGAATTGGTTGTTAGTACTTAACACACGCAAAGTCAAATACATCTGATTTGCAGTTCAAAAAAGGTTCAATGTGATTAAATGATATGCCTTAGGAAAATGATTCAGAAAAGGCCCTATTATTTAGCCAGTATATTAAAGGGTCCTATTATAGCCGGATAGAAAAATGAATCAAATATCCGAAATTCGTCATCCTTCCCGTGTATGCCTTCATGTTAATCTATCCTTGGATCGACTTTTCTGCCCCTATAACCTAACCTTTGACGTCTCTATCTGGTAAAATATCCAGCTCCCTTTAATGAATCTGGAGGTTCATTCATAATTTGATATTAGAAATATTATTCCTACTATCTCACAAATCTCGCCGCTTGATTAAACTTCTACATTCATAACCTCGTTCTCTACCAACACTAATCTTAATTTCTAGGATTCCGGCAGCAGATTATTATATATCCTACGGTGACTCTGTATGAAGAAAATGGATAGAGAGTCCGGGTTCGTTTATAATATGATGAATAAGGTCCTCATGGGATCGGATTTGACCTTCGAAGAGGCCGAACGAATATTACTTACTAGCGATCTAAATACTTTAACTAATTGTGCAAATATTATCACGAGGACATTTAACGGTGATGACGTAGATGTTGAGAGCCTGATAAACGCAAAATCCGGAAATTGCCCAGAGGACTGCTATTTTTGTGCGCAATCCTCACATTATAAACAAACTGGAATAAAGACTTATCCACTTTTGCCCAAGGAGTTAATCTTAGAAAAGGCTATGGAAGCTAAGGACTCTGGCTCCAAGAGCTTCTGTCTGGTATGCGCATATAAATCTCCTCCTGCTAAAGATTTCGAGCAGATTTGCGAAATAATTATAGAAATCAAGAAGAGGCTCGAAATAGATGTCAATGCATCCCTGGGATCAATTACAAGAGAACAGGCAAGGACTCTCAAAAATATAGGGGTAAAAAGGTATAACCACAACCTCGAAACCGCAGAAAGTTATTTTTCTCAAATCTGTAAGACGCATGACTTTGCCGACAGAATGAATACAGCGAAAATTGTAAAGGAAGAAGGTCTGGAATTGTGTTGTGGAGGTATTATAGGTATGGGTGAAAACGAAAAACAAAGACTGGAACTTGCCTTCTCTATCAAATCTCTTCAACCAGACGAGATCCCACTCAACATGTTGATTGGAAGAGAAGGGACACCACTAGCAAACCGAGCTGAGAATAAATCCGCTTGAGGCCATTAGAACTGTTGCCGTCTGGCGATTCATAATGCCGAGAGGAATCATAAAGATAGCAGGTGGCAGAGAAATAAATCTTAAGAATCAGGATAAAACCGCGTTAAAAGCTGGAGCCAATGGGATAATTACCGGAGGGTATTTGACAGTAGGCGGCAATAATCCGAAGGATGACATTGCAATGATTAAGGAGATTGGTCTCAAGGCATAAGATTACAAGGACTCGAGCAAAGGACCACAAATTTGCCTTTGTGAGAGACGAACTAAATCGTCTGGAAAATGCAAATTTGTATCGAAGATTGAGTTTAGTGTCTAAATCTACCAAACCGGCAGTTGTTCTGATCGATGGGATAGAGAGCATCAACTTGTGTTCCAATGATTATCTTGGATTGTCTGAGAATAAAATAGTACTAGCAAGAACCATCAAGAGTTTAAAACAAGTGTCGCAATGTAGTTCTAGATTAGTAGCTGGGAATAGCAGTGAATTAATCAAACTTGAGAACACGCTTGCAGACCATCGTAAAACCGATAGGGCATTAATTTATCCGAACGGTTACATGGCAAATATTGGTGTTATATCGACTTTGGCAAATAAATCAACTACAATATTCAGCGATGAATTTAATCATGCTAGTATAATAGATGGCTGCAGGCTAAGTGGAGCGCGAATCGAAATATTTAAGCATAATGATTTGGAACATCTTGAATATCTGGTTCGGAGTAGTAAGTCAGAAAGAAAGATAATTTTAACTGAAACTATTTTTAGTATGGATGGCGATCAATCAAATCTCAAGAGGATTCATGAAATTGCACTATCCCACAATGCAATGACCATAGTTGATGATTCACATGGGGATTTCATATTTGATCATACGCATAACCTGAGGTTTACCTCTGCAAAAGGAGTTTGTATGGTTGACGTATATATAAGTAGTTTAAGTAAGGCTCTTGGATGCTTTGGCGGCTACGTCGCTGCATCGCAGCAAATTACAGAATTATTAATAAATAGGTCACGGTCCTTTATCTATTCCTCTGCTCTACCTTCTCACCTCTGTTCTTCGGCAATAGCTGCCTATTCCTATAGCAAACAGAGGGAGATTGCAAAAAAAGCTAATTGAGAATATTAACTTTTTTACTTCTAATATAAATAAGATCGGCTTTAAGACCGATAGTGATAAGTCAACTTTTAGAACTCAAATAATTCCACTTGTAATAGGAGATGAGAAACTAACTATGCAGTTCTCAAAGACTCTACTTTCAAATGGTGTCTTTATCCAGGCGATTCGTTATCCCACGGTCAAGATAGGATTTGCGAGATTGAGGGCTTCCATCACCGCTATGTTGCGTAAGGAACAATTATCTATCGCCATAGAAAAAATTGAAACCATAGGTAAGACACTGAACATCATTTAGAATAACTTGGTTTTAGGATCTTGTAATTGTAATATCTCGATCTCACTTATGAGGTATCCTCAGTATTCATTCTCGTTGACCAGAATAAAAATGCTGAAACTCTTTCAGAACTCGAATTTAGAAAGGTAATAAGGACCAACATGGTTATGTCGTTATAATATTGAAGGAGTACTTGTACAAGATAAGATCGACTGAACTACAGAACAAAGAGATTAGATTCTACATTGACTCACTCACTACTGACATGATTATATTTGGATTGAAATTCTCCTACCATCGAGCTAGAGCGCAGTCAGGTGGGTATCTGATGCCCGGGAGAAAGAGCAAAGTGAAGAGAGAGACTTTGCTTTTAACCACAGAGCAGGCAAATTGGAGACTTGCCAACTGGAAAACGATGATACAAAATTATAGACACATGGGATATAGCTATCCAACGATATCAAGGATTAAGAAGGCTATTATGTCCATAGTATCATCGAAGGGTGAATACAGCAAGCCTAAACCGAAGAGTTAATCACACAGCTCTCGAGTCGCGTTATAAATCTGAGTACTGGTATCTATTTACCATTTAACTTATCTAGCCTTTCACGACGTAGCCTTCGTTTGTAATACATGTGTGTTTTGAATGTTTTATTCAATGCTCTATTCTGATATGGAACAGTTGTAGATTAGAAATAAGATCCATTTTGATGAAGCTAGAATGTTAGTCAAAATTAATACTATCTTAGAAGTCAGTCCTCAAATGAGAACTCCTTTCTAAATGTCACTATACAGTTTAAAATGTAGTTTCCTTGCCGGGAAACATCCGCATGTATGGCAATAATTCGAACCATCACTAAGACATGCGCTGCAATCAGGACATCTCTCCCCAGCACAATATTCTTCTATCGGCAGAGGAAAGTATTTTCTATAAATATTGAAATAATAAAGATGCTCCCAGTCTCTAATTTGGACTCCATTCGAATTGCTCTTAGCTTCTTCATTACCAAACTTGTTAGAATTGTATTTTTGTATAATTATATTCCTGATTTTGGCGAATCCAGAACCCTCTTCTTGGGGATATTTTCTTCTCCAGACAACAAATTTACCAAGCTCTCTTTCAAAGCATTGCCTTAAAATAAACTTCCCCCACTTCTTACCCGATTGGAGGCCTACCTTTGTATCAACCGTAAGTGATTTAGCGAATTGCACAAACTGCTTGTCTAAATATGGAGTTAGGACCCTTATTCCTAGCTTATTGCCTATTCTTACTGATGAAAAGCTCATCAAATCCCATAGTCGAGCCAGTTCATCGCTAAGTCTTGCATGGTCATCAAAGTACCTTAATAAGTAGTTATAGCCGGCGAAGAGTTCATCTGCTCCGTCACCAGTAACTATGCTTTTGTATCCCTCACTTTTAAGGACCTCAAATGCGGCAAAGATTACACTAGAATTTCTTACTTCAATAGGATCAAATGTCTTGAGAAGATGAATAACACTTTCTACAACCTGAAATAATTCATTTAATGTAAGTATTATTTCTCGATGCTGTTTGCTATACATACGTGCGATCAACCGTGCATAACTCACGTCTGGTGCTTCGTACGACAATGCAACCGTGAATGTTTTTTTCGGATGCAATATAGAAGAGACAATACTACTATCTAATCCGCCAGATAGTAACAGGTTATCGGAATAATTACGAGCTATACTATCGGTCAGCATAGCTTTCAATTCGTTGCACGTAGCGAGATCCATCGGTACCACTTTCTCTTTACAGTTAAGTAGTTTTATTAATTAAAATTTCGACTTACTACGATATCTCGTAAAGGACTAAATAAATAATAACCAGACTTAACGATGCATCGGACGATATTTAATTATCGATTATTTTACAAGAATATAATGATTCAATCAAAAGAGGAGGCGATCCTTTAATGGCTCATTAAAGCTCTCCTCTTGAGTCGTGTCTGATACGTTATCCAAATCTGGCAGATCCGGAATCGCAGGGAAGAGAACTAGGAGCTGCTCGTATTTGGCCAAGTATTTTATGCCGGCTGGAGTAGTCCTGTATAGTCCGGTGGTTTCCGAATATTCCATTAATCCTTTTTCTACTGCAATCGCTAGGTATCTAATTAATTGAGAATGGGATACAACTGCGTTATTCATTATCGTAGTTTTATATTCCCAGCCTGTTGTTGCAGACCGTAATATTGAAGCCATTACTTCTATATCTGAACGATTCTTCAATTCATATATCGCCTCGTCCCTAGCTTCTACGTCTTTAAGTTATGCATAAAAGATCATTAGACAAAATAGAACGACAACATGTAAGATTATTCCTGACATTAGCATGGTGAAGAAGCTGAGAGGATCCCGTTTAAGATTTACATTTAGTGGATGGGCTCTGTAAAGTTAAGGAAAAATCTATAGCTTTATGACTCCGATATAGGTTATGATGTGTCAAATAAGAAAGAGAACAGAACCTGAGGATATAGCATATTCTCTGTATCTGTATTTCCTTGGTCTTTCATTAAGAAATACTTCCAAAGCTGTGTCTAGATTTGTTAAAAGAAGTCATACTGCCATCAGAGACTGGATTCAAAAATATAAACCAGAGATGTTAAGTTCCAGAAAGATACGTATTACTGAATTTATAATTGATGAAACTATCATTAAAGTTGGTTCCGAATATATCTGGTTATGGATAGCCATTGAAAATGATAACCGAGAAATCCTTCAAATAAGCATATCAAAAGAGAGAAACATGTTTGTTGCAGAACGTTTTATATTAAACCTTGTAAAAAGATATGGAGCCAGTGGATGAGTCGAAACTCAATAAAGGCTAATTGAATAGTTTTTAGAAGCCAGCTGTCAGTCTTACAAACACATACTCAATCCATTCCGAAATAAAAGGGATAAACCTTTGAAAATCTCAGTATATTGAAACTAGAATTTCCTCATATTCGGCAAGTATTTTAGATACAAGTTCGAAATTAGAAAATAGATGATAGAGGAAAAAATTAAGGTGAATTCCCGTACGTATAAGGTAACTGTGAACGAAAGAACACAGATGTATGCGGCCCGTCTTCATAAACTCTATCAGCAGACATATACGGACGTGGACAGCTTTGAGGAAGTCAGCTCAGAAACCTCCTCAACTGTAAGTAATTTACTTAATCACGCGGTCTTCCCGGACGTAAAGGAGGAAGACATGGACGGTGTTATTCAACAGCTTTTGAAGATACTTGATAAACCAGCACGTACTCCAGAAAAGCGAAAATCTAAGTAATGGATTATGCAATTCGTCTGTTCTGCCCTTATTATAATAGTCAGTGTGGCGTTACCTAGGGTTGACTTGCACGGATAGGTTACATTTCTAATTACCTACATGGGTTACACTTTTCTGTTTAGTTCTCGTATGTGTACTGGATGTAATTAACCTTTGTAGGAACATCTCCGATGGAGTAAGACCATTTATGCCTCCATGTTCTCTGGTTTCGTTATATGCTTTAACAAACATGTCGTATCTTTGTTTACCATCATCTATGTTTGGTATATCTTCTAATGCTATGAATTCACTCTTTACAATCTTGTTATATGCTTCTACTTTGCCCTGTAACTGCGGATATGATTTTGGTATTTGCTTATCTTTTATCTGATTATGTATAAGGAAATGTCTGAATATTCTGGATGTAAACTGTTTACCGTTATCATGCATCATCATCTTAGGCTTACCATTAATCATTATCCAGTCCTCTAATACATTAAGAACATCCACTGACCTCTTTCTTTCGGACCACTTGCTAGCTACCTTCCTAGAACAATCATCTAAGCAACTAATGATGTAATTCCTTTGACTGGAATTACTAAGATAGAAAGGGCCAAGGATATCCATACCGAAAGTCTATTTCGACTCATTTCGAATTATTTACTCTGTATATGTCAAAAACTAGAATTGATATTGCGATGCGATTATTCAAATCTTCCGACCTAGGCTATATATATAGACTAACGCTACATAGCTCACATTCTAATAAATGCAGACAGCTAACAAGAAATGCATTAACCCACACTGCGGGCTGACATATGATACGCTTGCAGACGATTATGTATGTGGGTGTGGCTACTTCCTTGACGTGCAATACCTGAAGGCACCAAAGCGTGAACTCATTGATAGGTTTTACCACAGGAGGAATCATGGAGGAAATATTTACGATGAAAGTGGAGTTTGGAGATTCAGAGATCTCATAAATTTTGTAAATATTGATTGTGAGAATTTCACTCAATGCGCTACCTTTCTTGTATCCCTTGATGGAGCTGAGGGTCGCCTTTCCAAGCCTTATAAGATGACGAAAGTCGCTGAGTATGCTGAAATTAATCCAGATTCTCTTCTACTACAGCCCGAGGGGTACAACCCGAGTGGATCATTCAAGGATAACGGCATGGCTACGGCGGTTACCCATGCAAAGATGTTAAAGGTTAGAAACTTAATATGTGCATCAACTGGGAATACCTCAGCTTCGGCAGCGATGTACGCTGCGAATGAGAGAATGGATTGCAGCGTATATATTCCAAGAGGAGAGGTTGCGCCCGGCAAACTAGGACAAGCATTCCAATTTGGAGCGCATGTAATCGAGGTTAACGGTAATTTCGATGACGCTCTTTCCACATCGTTGAAAGCGGCTCAAGAGAACGGAGGTTACACCGTAAATTCAATCAATCCGTTTCGAATTGAGGGTCAGAAGACAATTATATATAGAGTATTAGAAAATTTGAACTGGTCTCCGCCGGATTGGATATTTTATCCAGGAGGTGCTCTTGGCAACACTGCTAGTTGTGGCAAGTGTCTTATGGAATTGTACGGATGGGGTTGGATAAAAAAAATTCCTCGATTAGTTGTAGTTAACTCAGAGGGAGCCAATACTTTTTACGAATTGGTTAATGGTTTGTTCGAAGGAAAAAATCTTTCTTGGAATAATGGTAGACCTGATTTGCAAATGATAAATCGATATTATGAGTTCAACACTGTCAGGGGTAAATTTCCAAAGACTCAAGCTACAGCAATCCAAATAGGTAGACCTGCCAACATAGTAAAGGCACTCCGAGCCCTAGATTTTACGAATGGTATCGTGGTACAGGTGAATGATAAAGAGATGGCAGACGGAATGTCAGTCGTAGGACTAAACGGCTTCGATTGTGAAATGGCGTCAGGTTCAGTGCCAGCAGCAGTTAAGAAGCTTATACACGATGAAGTAATAGGAAAAGATGACGTCGTCGTTGGTATACTTACTGGAAGGCAAAAGGATCCTCAACTCGTGGTGAATTATCACCTAGATTCCAACAATATTTTTGCCAACCCTCCATCCAAAACACAGATTTAATGGGGTGATTCAATAAATGTTACCAAAACAACAACTTCATATGGATATGCTGACCTGGTTAGGTAATCCAAATTGAGACCCTCACATTATTAGACTGAGAGCAAGTAAGCCGCCCGTGAGGCGGGAACACCAGATAGTATTTGACATAACTGTTAGTAAGCTTCTTTCCGTTATGAAGTCTCTATTTAGAGTCATGATACCTCTAACTGCTAAAGGTAGTGTTGAGAGACATACCAGAGAAGACAATTTTGTATAACCAGTAAACGTTCCGATTGAAATTAGAATATAAGGAACGAGGATAAATACTGTAAAAAATCTGGCTCCCCTCTGTCTTCCAAGCAAAATTACTAATGTTCGTCTACCATGAAGTTTGTCTGCATCAAAATCAGGAAATGAGTTTGCGAATAAAACAATCGCAGAAAATAGGCCTACAATTATTCCATTATACACTGCCGTGAAGCTCAACATTGATGTTTGCACGTAGTAGGCCCCTTGGACAATTAAAGTACCTTTTATGACAATAAAGAGTTCCCCAAGCCCAACATTTACAACTTTAGTGGAGTAAAAGTAGACGGAGAGAATTGCGAAAACCAGTATGAGGGCTATTACTATCCCTCTGATGACCACAAAGTATACACCAATAATAGATCCTATACATAAAAATACCATACCCGCCACGTAAACACTCTTTGGGCTTAATAGTTTGTTTGGGAGGACACCTGAACCGCCACTAAACTTTGTTTTCTTAGTATCCTTGTCTATTCCCCTATTATAATCCCAATAATCGTTTAGCAGGTCAATACTACAGTGAAGTGAAGTCACACCTACTATGGTCAAAATTGAATATACGTAATCAATGTGACCCATTTTCCAATAAGTAACTGATAGACCAACTACTACGGAAATTACCGAAGCAAGAAGGAACTTGATCCTTAAGGCATGAAGCCAATTTGATATCATATATTGACCTTTAGTCAAACTATATTATCATCGTATTTGACCTTACCTAAATGGATGCAATATACAATTAGGATTTTACGAAATGTTCGATCGGGCTGTAGAAACCATGCTATACAGTCAACGCTTTTTTACTATCGTCATTTTACCGTCAAAATATCGTCGAATTACCGTCAGGTAGGCGTCGGATTTTCGTCATTTGCTCGTCAAATCATCGTCAGATGACTGCATACTCGTAAAATGGGTGGGTGCAAATTCCTATCATTAAAAAGAGAAATTTTCAATCTATTATAAACTGGAATTATGTAAATTAATTGGGGATAGGAGTATGGGTACCAAAACACCTCTTTCGATAAGAAAGGAAGTCATCAGATGTTGGCTTAAAGGTCATTCCAGAGATCAAATCGCTAGGGAAGTAGATATAGGGGCAGGGACAGTAAGTTCGATAATTAAAGAATGCAAACAGAACGATCCGGATTTTGATTTATTAAGGCAAGTTGCTTTAATAATTAAAAATAAAGGTTTAGATCTAATTTTCTAGCCTCTTCAATCAGGCTTAGAAAGATATTCGAAGATAACGGCTTAAATGAAGAACAAGTAGAATCATTTATTGAAAAAATTGAAGTCCATTGTTTCAAGCGTAGTCTAAAAGTTGACGAATTTATTAATCTTATAAGTAATATATCTGATATTTCTGATAATCTGGACGTCACTATCGATGCTTTACCTGAATATGTTTCGCAAAAAAAGGAAATATTACATGAAATAGTACAAAAGGTAGTCGATTTGCAGATAGAGAAAGAAGAGTTGCTGGAAGAAAACAAACTAACTATGGATATTCTCTTGGACTATAAGAAAAATAGGCCTGTAGCAGAAAAGCTTGTAGTGACACAAAGGGAACTGGAAAAGATAACAATGCAAAGGGATACCTTAGAAAAGGAGATAACTGCCAAGGGGTGGAAAATACACAGGTTGGAATATGAACGGCTAGTTCCTGAAGATCAGCTAGCCATAGTTAACAAAAAACTGGACATACCTACAGATCCAAAAGAATTAGCTGATTTAATGAAAGACTTTCGTCAACACTTGGGCAAATATCCTGATATTATAAATTTGATGAGAAAACGTAGGAGTTATTCTTTTTTAGACTTGACAAAAAGGATTTAAAAAATCGGAATACACCAAAAGTGTCATTACTCATCATTTCAAATAAAAACACCTGATGCTATACGTAGCGGAACCAGAGAAATCGATAACAAATATAGCAACAGAGCCAATCTCTTATCTTGAATTTATTGTCTCATTACCATATTTCGTTTGTATTTCTGCTCCTTGTCTTTCTAGACTCAGATATATTTAGAAAAGTCAAGTAGGGTTGTACTTGCGAAACTATCTATCCGATTAATACAGTAGTGTGATGTACACGGGTTAATCGATCGTTCAAACCCAACTGTCATCCTAACTGATTCACAAAAATTTTGATTAAATATTTCCGATTCAAACAAAATCCCAAATAACATTCATGATATCTTTTAAGCAGAATACTTCCATTGTATTGATAGACATAAGATCAGTGAATTCAACCAGTTTAGCTGGCTTAATTACTTCATTCACTTCCTTGGCGAATGATAAAGCTGTATTTTCTACTGACTCTATTGGCTCAACTACCGCTTGCCGCCTTTTACTTAAAAGAGTTAATACACTCTCCCTCCGCACAGATAAATACACCATTTATAATGAGAGGCAATGGCTATCTGTTGAATTACTTTGCAACCACAAAGAAAAACTATACATGCAACAGAGTATTCTTCTATGACACAGTCGAATCGACACAAGATATCGCAGTTTTTCTCTCAGAGACAAATTTGGAGTTAGACAAAACATTAATTATCGCAACTGAACAGAGAGGAGGAAAAGGAAGGAATGGCAAGAAGTGGTTATCTCCCCAGGGTGGAATTTGGCTTTCATTAATTATGAGACCGAAGATAACATTGAATAAGTCATTCTTCATGTCATTCGTTGCTTCGCTTTCCGTATGTGAGGCTATCCGTGTCGAAACCGGATTAGAGTCAAAAGTGAAATGGCCTAATGACATCGTCATACAATCAAAGAAGGTCTCTGGCATCCTGATTTCAATTGGTGCTGAAAGGATGACGCTAAAGTATCTAATAGTCGGAATAGGGATAAACGCGAATCTAGACGACACGTCACTAAAGTTTATTGGCAAGTCTGTAGGCGACACCTACCAGGTTGGTTCCTTGAAGAACGAAATGTTAGGAAAGGATATTGATTGCGGGAAGCTTGTAGCACGAATATTACAAAAATTAGATTACTACTATGACGAGCTGGAACACAGGGAATCATTCATTTTAAGCGAATGGAAAAAAAGATGTGAGACGATCAATAAGCATGTACTAATTATAAATAAAGATAACACGTGGTATGAAGCATATGTATCTGACATCGATTTTGACGGTTCGTTAGTAGTTATAACTGCCAACGGAAGGCAAATTAGAGTAACCGATAATCAGGTCACGATACGGATGATGCCCTGATAAACACAACAAACCTACAATAGTATCACTATTAACAAAGGAAAACATTGTATAGGATAGTAATACTCATTACTTAACTCTAACCATTATAGAAATATCATTAACATTTGTACCTGTCCTTCCAGTAACGATCAAGGATTTCAGTTCTCTAAATGCATTGCTAGTATCATGTTCAGCCAAATATCCCTTATATTTTTCTTTCCTACCCTGTACTAATCGAAAAATTCTGGGGGTTACAACTGCACCCGCGTATGTAGAATTGCCATCTATCCCATCCGTACCTAGGCAACAAATTGTTAGATCCATATCTTTTTTGTATTTGAAACTCATCGCTGAAGCCAGTGCAGCTTCTTGATTTCTCCCTCCTGTTCCACCTAGATGGCCATTGCTAACTTTGACAACAGTCTCTCCACCTAATACAAATGCTGATGGTAGACAGTTTGAAGAGAATTGGCTGGCTAGATGGGCAAGATACCTACCGTGGTCAATGGCTAAGCCGCCGAACGACGAACCCAGATATATGGTATTGATTTTCATCCTATTAAGCGTCTTCATTGCTGCTTTGCATGCCAATTCGTTGTTACCAATTATGATATTACTAACATTAGTTAAAACCTGGTCCCCAATTTTTATAGTTTCTGGAATTCCACCATCCTTTCCCTTTAATATGACCTTTTTGACAGTAACAATTCCTGCCATACTGCTATCCCATACTAGATATTTCTTGAGGATTTCCACGGCTTGTTGATACGTGGAGCAGTCAGGAAAAGTAGGACCAGAGGCAACTATGCTTAGGTCATCGCCTATAACATCAGAAATAATTATTGATATAACTCTACATCTCTCACGAAAATGTTGAAGAAGCCTTCCCCCCTTAACTTCGGATAGATGTTTTCGTACAGTATTGACCTCTTCGATGGAAGCCCCCGCCAACAGCAAAGAGCGAGTAACTGATTGCTTGGTCGATAATGAAATTCCTCGTGTTGGCATCGGTAATAGAGCAGATCCACCGCCAGAAATTAGAACAATGACAAGATCGAATTTGTGTGTCTTCTTTAATATACCTAATATTTTTTTAGTACCCTCTATACCGTTCTCGTCCGGTATTGGATGTCCGGCTTCGGTTATTGAAATTGCATCAGATCGCATATTCGAACCGTAAGGTACATTCACTGCTCCTTCAACCTCCCTCTCCCTTAGTAATCTATGGACCGCAAGTGCCATCTTGCCTGAAGCCTTACCGGCACCGATAATATAGATCCTTTGAATAGTAAATAAATCAATATTAACTATGTTTTTAAAGAGATCGGTAATTATGAGATTATGACCCTTCAACTTCATATTATTCTTGATTAAAAGTACCGGATCTACTGACCTCATGGCAGCTTCTATTGCTGAAAGTGCGAAATGAATTGACTTAGAATTTCTATTAACAGCTTCAAGACTTTTACGATTCAAAATTGTTCGCAAGCTATTTTTCTCAAATATTATTGAATGGAATGTAAATATATATCTAGTATAAGAATTTTCGATTGTAAGGATAATCAGGTTAATCTTAGATTAGGTATTACCTAATCTTATGTCATACGTTGTAATTATTTAAAACAAACAAAACGGTTTGTCTGATATTTGTATGTAAAACATAAACTAACCATAGACAATCTAAACCATGTTAACTTACACTAATTTTTCTTTCCTAACTTCTCTAAGTGCTTAGTTTCTTTATCCAAATCAAATTCTACTTTCTCTATCTTTACAAGTTCATTCTTGATCAATAAAAAAAAGGAAAGAAATCACCATCCTTTATGCCTAGTTTTCCTCTCGCTTTCTCAGGCATCGTAATCCTTCCTCCTTTCATTATTCTGGAATCATCCAAAACTTTCTAATATGCGCACAAATATCTACTCATCGAGCTATAGAAAACCGTGAATTTAACAAGAGCCGGAATCTATATCGGATAATTTTGATAAAATAGTTTTGTATCTGAATCTCTATTAAATAATAGATAGCACAATTTTGTAAATCTGACAAAGAAAACATACTTACTTGACATTTTTTTCAAGGATAGATTAATCAATAGATATGCATTAATCAAATCGAGACGAGGAATTTGGTGGTCGATCTTATCATGCGTGGGGCAGCCGGCAAACGTGGCTTAATGTACGTTCATTACTACGGAAAATCTCGTGCCTTTATTTCTAATTATAGATCTTGGCAATTATACGATAGTGAAGGTAGAATAGCAGAAATAGCCAGCTCCCTACTCAGCCATGAGACTCTTCATCTGACGTTAAATGCACAATCAGCATCAACATCTGCGAAGTGAGATAACCTCTTTGGTAGATCTAATTCTTGGGAAAAATATCAACACGGGCTGGGAGGATTAGATATTAGTAGCGTCAAGAGTTATTCTTCCAGAAAATGTGCCAGCAAGTATGCAAGGACAAAAAGCAAAAGCAGTTCATAGACGAGTTTTCTGCAGAAGATTTATTATTGAAATCTAGGAACGATTTAGTGGTGTTAGGTAATGCTAAGTGACGCATAGCTTTGAAAGGCTGAATGAATAAGCGTTCTATATGTAAGGAAGTATAGCAAATCCGCATGCATCTTCGAGAAACCCTAAAGCGTTCCACACGAAATTAAAATGAACATCTAAAAGTCATTAATTCTACAAACGGATAGATATCTTGTCGTGAAATTCACTCTGGTTATTACTGGGAATTGATTAGGACAATATTGAAGTAAAGATCTAAAGAATTTCGCATTAAAATCATCCATTTGGCTTAGTTTTGAATATCCTAAATATGGGTACAATAGCTGATTCATTAGAATGGTTTTACACTAACTACAATTCCGATATTTTGGGGAGGACCAATCAGAGCATTAAATAGACATTTTAGATATGCATGAGCCTTTGAAGATCGAAATCGCAAGTGATGTTTCAAGTACTATTACTCATTGTTATATACTTGTTATGATTTTCTAGTCAACTGGTATGAAATTGATGCAGAAACATACACTTCAGTTAATCGACTAATCCATATTTGTGACAATTCTTTTACCCTCTCATTGAAGACTTGCCTCTTGGTAGACCTCTTGTGATTTACTTCCAGGGGATCGTAATACCGCAAACGTCACAAAATGATTTGACAGCTTTAACATAATTACGTAAAGTTGCAACAGTTATGTCACCATTTTCAACTCTGCTTTTTTGATATTTTAAAAACCTTATCATATGTTCTACTGCCGATTTTATTTCTTGAATTGCCGTATATGCAAATGCATTAGTTCGATTTTCTATATCATCGTCTTCAAGGTCAGAATTAATGAAATCCAGGAATTGCCTAATCCTTCTCTCGTAGTATTTTCGGGTACATCTGATCTAATGGAAAACTTGACTATTGCATAATAATTTGAATAGTAATCTTCGGTATTGACTCGGCTTATGAAAATTTACAAATGGGAACCAAATTGCATAACTCTAGCCTTTTATTTGGGGCCTTGACCTTGTAATATATGGAATCCTAACCTATCAATTGGACTATGCCGTTGATGCAGACGCATGAATTTTTTATTCTCATCAATAGTCTAGGGTCACACACACGCACGTAATGTTTATAGATTTTGTGAACGAATGAAATAATTGTATCGGGGGAGGATATCTATAATTGGGATTATTTAATGACTACACGGACATAGAACATAAGGTGAAAACAGAACCACGTAAGCATGAGTTATCTCTTAGCGTAGTTATTCCCTTTCACGCTGGACGTGATATACTTGCAAAGACTGTCACAAGTCTAACTCAGCAAACTTACCCGAAAGATCGAATTGAGGTTATTATAGCAGCTGATGCCAATCATGCCGATGCAAAATTCATCTCAGAACAGTATGAAAGAGAAATAAACATGAAGTTGGTAACACTCTCTAGCAATGGCTGGGGTGCCGGCAGCTCTAGAAATGCTGGGATATATGTAGCTAGGAATGATGTTATTGTCTCTCTTGATGCGGATATGATATGCCCTCCAAGCTTTCTAGAGTCGCACATGGTCTGGTTTCATAAATCAACTAAAATTGCAACGATTGGACCTAAGAAATTTGTGGAAGCTAGTAATATACAACCTGCAGACATTGCTCGCAACTTCACCTTGATATCATCACTCCCAGAGATCCATAGTGTTTCGAATAATTTAATAGCTTCTCGTAAAGACAAGAGAATCCCAGAATTTAAACAACTAAAGATTCACCCTTTCCCAAGCAATTGTTTTCATGGAGGAAATGTAGCATATTGGCGTAAAGATGCTATTGATGTTGGACTGTGGGATGAAACATTCAATGGTAATTATGGTTACGAGGACATAGATTTCGGACAGCGTCTGTTTGAAAATGGTACAAAGCTAGTTCTCGAAAGCGATGCCACAACATATCATCAGGAGAGTAATTTCGTTTCACGTGATGAACGACGGAACGGTCTCTCTATAAATAGAACAAAACTTTATGAACGTTATCCTGCACTTGGAAGATTCCGAAGAGATCTCCTACGGCTAGTCCCATGACTTCGAATGAATCTTTCCAGTTAGTCTAATAACAGGCCATTATAATCCTGTATGCTAAAACTCATTTTAGCAGGCTGATTAGTAGGCGTATATTCTGGATCCATAGCCTGGTAGACATAATAGTTCCCGATACCCAAACACCACCGTTATAATGCGGAAGGTGCGATAAATGGCCAAAGGCAGTACGGATTAATGACGCTGCGACAATAATATTCAGCACTATTATCGACAATGACAAACTTGAGAAGAATATTTCGCCAAAAAATTTGTAATTTTGGCCACTTTAATTATATAATATTTCAACCTAATATAATTCGTAATAGAGGAAAATTAAAGACCAAATCTATTGGTTTAATTGGGATCTAATAATATGATTCCAGTCAAGATAGACATTTAACTTGCCTCACATGATATGATCCATTAATTTCCAAAAATAATCTAGTCGTTCAAATACCGATCAATGTTCATCACGTTTACCCCAAATAGTGAATACAGGTTACCTTCATTTTTCAAGATTGTGAGGGAAGCATTCCTGATATGATATAACGCCTCAGGATCTAAATGAAACAATGCCGATATAGCAGCCTTAATTGGATCCAAGTGGGTAACCATCAAAATATTTTCGTTTGCGTAATTTTCCCTGATCTCCTCTAGCAGGCTGGTCATTCGTTCCTTCACTGATGAAAAACTTTCTACGCCATAGTCGGCCAGGGTCGGATCCTCCTCTGTATAAAATTTTAAGAAGAGATTCCCATGTTTCCTAATTATTTCTTCATAGTTCATTCCTACCAAATTTCCAAGATCAATCTCATAAAGCCGTTCATCGATGTCGTACGAAATCCCTAGGATCTTAGAAACGATTTCAGCAGTTTCTATAGTTCGAATGACTGGGCTAGCGTATATCTTTTTGATTGGGATGTCTTGAATTAACCGAGCCGCTTCGCTAGCCTGCTGTCTACCACATGAAGTTAAGTGGGATTCTAGATGTCTGCCCACCAAAATTCGATTAACATTATTTTCAGCTTCTCCGTGTCGCATAAGTATCGCCAAAGGCAAAATGTATACTCTGTTAAGTTATAGCTCTGACTATTAATATTCTATGATATACAATGATATCCTTGAATTTCTCAAAACACGGCACATAGTATTTGCCAGCCAGCCTACCATATCTTGATTCTTTCAACATCCATATTGCATTGTGCTCCTACAAAGCTCTAACGGTGTTCAAAATATGGTTTCCACAGAGCCGGGGTTAAAATAAGATCGCTAGATCAGCCTTGCATGATTCAATAATAGTATTTATTGAATCCTTCGTATACTGAGAATCTGGGATGACCAGAGTAAGTAGGTTTAACGTCGTAGAATTAGAGTGCGACTGTAATCAATTTGAACTATTTAAAAAGATATATCATCGCTATGAAAGGGCATTCATATTTGAATCGTTGGTTGGGCCGAAAGAGCTTTTCTGAGTCATCCATCATCGGTTTCGACCCAAAATACATTGTTAGGATGAGCGAGAGAACCTTGACCGTAACAAGTCGAAACAGGAAGAAAATTTACGAAAAGAAGGTCGATGAACCATTTTCAAGGTTGCGCTCGCTTCTGCCTAGGATAACAAGTAAGAATTTTAGATATTGTGGTGGTGCAGTTGGTTATATTAGCTATGAAGCAATTGGTTTATGGGAAAAAATTTCTCCAGTTTCTAAACAGAGGGAATCCAAATTCCCTACTATGGAATTTGGAATATATACAGACGGGATCATCTTCAATCACAGGGAGAACATTGTTTATTATTTTTACATTGGAAAGAAAAGTCGACAAGGGGTCGTGAAACGAATATTAAGTGAGGGCAAAATTCCAGATAGGGAAACAAGATTCTCCTACTCTCGACCCAAGTCAAATCTAACTCAGAACCAATTTATCAAAATGGTAAACAAGGCGAAGAAGTATATATACATGGGTGATATTTATCAAGTCGTTTTATCTCGAAAATTAAAGTTTAGACTAGACGGAGATCCACTATTATTTTATCAGAACTTGAGAGAAATAAACCCTTCTCCCTATATGTATTTCCTAAAAATGGATAAGTCCTTTATTGTTGGTTCGAGTCCAGAAATGCTTCTCAGAATTACTGATAATCGTCTGGAAACGTTCCCCATAGCTGGAACTAGGCCAGCAGTCAAGAACAGTGCTGAAAATAGGCGGTTAGGAGATGAGATGCTCAATGATAAGAAGGAGGTGTCAGAACACACCATGCTAGTAGACCTAGCAAGAAACGACATAGGCAGGGTCTCAAAGTATGGTTCCGTGGATGTCTTAGAACTTATGTCAGTAAAGAGATTTAGTCATGTGCAACATATAGTATCACATGTTACAGGAGTTCTAACCGATAACCTTGATGCTTTCGACGCATTTAGAGCGCTTTTTCCTGCAGGGACTGTATCAGGTGCTCCTAAGGTTAGGGCGATGCAAATAATAAATGAACTTGAGCCGGAAGCCCGTGGGCCGTATGCCGGCGCATTAGGTTATTTCTCATGTAACGGTTCGTGCGATTTTTCGATTACCATTCGGTCTTTATTTCTAGACTCCAAAAGAGCATATCTCCAGGCTGGTGCTGGAATTGTTTTTGACTCGGTCGCTAAGAATGAATGGAATGAAACGCATCAAAAATTGCAAGCCCTCTTGCTTGCAATGAAGAAATCTAAGGAATGACTTTATCCTGGTGAGTGACAATTAGGCGAGTGTTATACTCGATAATAAATAAACATTTGATCCTACATTCGACTGCTAATTATACCTAAAATGAATAACCTCTGCAATCGTTATTTGATTGTAATTGCAGCCAACACAGTCTAATAAATTGGGACTATTCTTGTGGATCGACTATTGCTTTTCCATATTAATTATGAAGTCGGTTGAACTCAAGGAATTCCCGCAGAATTTACACCTTCCGTTGTGTGGACGAAGAAGATCCCTTATAGCCTTCAACTGTATAATCTTGCTTATTTGGCAACCGCATTTCCCACAACTTATTTCGATGCAAGGATATGACAATACAGTTCATCTCATAATTCATCAATTTGAGTTATTCCATCAGAATAACTTGACAAATCGCTCTTCTATTGTGACTTTATATGGTGTAGATCAATATCCGACTAGTTGAGGATTTTCCCGTAGTATACCCGATGGTACTGGAATCAATTGCATCCTATCTAGTAGCCCTTAGGTTTTGATTAGCTAGAAATAGAGCGTCTTGTTAGGATTATTTTACTGATGCCTTTAGACCCAGTCTGTGGAATAGAATTAGATGAGGAGATAGCGGTTTCTTTAAATCACAATGGTAAATCCTACTTCTTCTGTTGTGAAGGATGCAAAGGGATATTTGTAAGAAAACCTAGAAAATATGCGAAAAATAGATCAAATTGATTTGTAGTTTTGACTTTGTTGTCGATCCAAAAGGACTTAATTCAATTAATAGGGATAAGAATCGCTTAGTCTGAACCCTGGAAACGCACAGTCGCCGGACATATGTTACTGAATGAAAGATAGGACGCTTGTGATGGAAATATGACTTGGTACAAATTAATATTCCTAAATGAATCAGTCGAATGATGAAAGCAGTGTTCATCGGAAGTAGATCTAGTGTTGTAGTTAAGGATATCCCGGTGCCAAAAATAAGAAGTGGAGACATACTTGTACAAATGCGGGCGTGCGGATTGTGTGGCTCTGACTTAGAGAAAATTTATGGAAGGTACGGAATGAGATCTGGTAGGCTTGGACACGAACCCGCTGGCGAGATAGTTAGCATCGGGGATCAAGTACATAACTTTCAAGAGGGTGAAAGGGTATTCGTGCATCACCATGTCGGTTGTTCTTCGTGCTACTTCTGCCTACACGGCAATTCTACCATGTGTTCCATGTACCAAAAAAGTAATATAGAGCCATGTGGCCTTTCTGAGCAGTTCTTAGTCCCTCAATGGAATATTGATCGAGGGGGTGTGATAAAGCTACCGAGTAATGTTTCCTTCGAGGAAGCTTCGCTGATCGAACCATTAGCATGTTGTCTCAGAGCTATTAGGCATAGCCGATTTGAGTATGGGGATAAAGTCGCCATATTCGGGGCCGGACCAGCAGGTGTAATGCTTTCCATGCTTGTCCAATCCTCTGGGGCGAGTAAAGTAATAATTATCGATTTTAATCAATTCAGACTAGATTTTGCGAAGAAATTCGGAGACTTTGAGACTTTAAACGCCAATCATATGTCATTAAAGAATTTGGTAGATGACTTGACTGAAAAGAGGGGCGTCGATGTGTCGATTATCGCGACTGGCAATGCGGCAGCCATTCGAAGCGGTTTAGACGTGACACGAAGGGCTGGGACAATAGTTTTGTTCGGAGTTCCGTCAAAGGATGTAATGATATCGCTAGACTTATCACGGATCTATGCGAACGAACATTGTATCGTGCCGAGCTATGCGGCATCAGAGATAGAGACAAATCTAGCCTTACAGCTGATAACTAATGGACGTCTAAATATGAAGGGTTTGGTAACACATCGCTTTAAATTACAATGTTCTGCTAGTGCAGTCAAACAGGCACACAGGGCAACTGATACGATGAAAGTAGTTATTACAAACTAAATAGCACAAGATAGGAAACCTCCTTTCAAAATTTAAATATACTAATCGATTAGAGAGGAAGAAGATATATGGATTGGGGAATGCGAAACCGACTATCCAAGATTATAAGACCAGATGATTGTAGATGTTTGATGTTGGCAGTTGATCATGGATATTTCTTAGGGCCTACCGATAAGCTTGAAGTGCCTTCGACTACTATCGGACCACTCATAGAATTCATAGACTCTCTCATGCTAACTAGAGGCATACTTAGGACGTCAGTAAATCCAACACTTAATGTGCCAATTGTGTTAAGAGTTTCTGGTGGCTCATCTATTATTGGTGAAGACTTGTCCAACGAAGACATTACGACTTCAATAGAAGAGGCAATTCGACTGAATGCCTCTTGCTTAGCGTTATCAATCTTTGTTGGTAGTAAGTACGAGCATCAAACCCTTTCAAACTTGGCCAAACTTGTAGACCAAGGTGAAAAATACGGGATCCCGATCCTAGCGGTAACTGCTGTCGGGAAGGAAATGGTAAGAGATGCAAGATATCTAAGTCTGGCATGTAGAGTGGCTGCCGAATTAGGAGCTCACATCGTGAAGACATATTACTGTGATAACTTTCAGAATGTTGTTGCAGGTTGTCCGGTTCCAGTTATTATTGCTGGCGGAAAGAAGTTGTCAGAGAGAGACGCATTGAATCTAGCTACTAATGCGATTCGTGACGGGGCAGCTGGTGTTGATATGGGACGAAATATTTGGCAGTCCGACTATCCAGTCCCAATGACTAAGGCAGTTAGATCAATAATACACAACAATTATTCTGCTGACGAGGCATATAATTTCTTTAATGAGCAAAAACAGAACTCAACCAAAATTAATGTTTGAGTAAAAAACATCTGTTGACGGCGACACAATATTTATTAATTATAATAGACATCAGTGGTATTAAAAATGACCACCAAGATTAATCTATTCTGTTTAATTTTTCATACATTGGAGAGTAATAATTTTAAATCAAACACTTATCTGGGCTCGTACTGAGCAGTAGCTGGTTGCCGGAATGAGTAATTGATTGTTTGTTCTTAAAGGGGTTGCATGTGAATGGTCGAAATGAATGGTGCGCAGGCTCTACTTGCTGCATTAGAAAAAGACGGAGTAGAAATCGTCTTTGGGCTTCCAGGTGGCGCGAACCTGCCGATCTATGACGCACTGGTAGATTCGAGATTACGTCACATACTGGTCCGTCATGAACAATCAGCTGCTCATATGGCCGATGGGTATGCTAGGATCAAGAGGAAGGTCGGGGTGTGCTTTGCTACATCTGGACCAGGTGCGACGAACTTGATAACTGGTATAGCTACTGCTTATGCTGACTCATCACCTGTGTTAGCCGTCACGGGTCAAGTTGCGTTGGCAATGATTGGAAAAGATTCTTTCCAAGAAACAGACATCATAGGTGTCGCGAATCCGTGCACAAAGTATGCATTTCAACCCCGCACTCCTGTCGAAATACCGGAGACTGTCAAGAAGGCCATTTACATTTCAGAAAGTGGAAGACCTGGTCCAGTCCTCATAGACGTTCCGAAGGATGTACAACAAGCTAGTGGTGATATACCCTTTCCAGACCTTGTTAAGGTGAGAGGATACAACCCAGTCTTTGAGGCGGACCTATCTCATTTAGGAAAGACTGTGGAGCTTTTAATGAATTCTGAGAGACCGATAATTATGGCAGGAGGTGGGGTAATATTATCAGGAGCCTTTTCAGAATTACAAGCATTAGCGGAATTGCTTTTGATTCCTGTGGTAACAACCTTTAAGGGCAAAGGAGCTTTTCCAGAGAATCATCCATTAGCAATGGGTCCGATTGGCATGCACGGACACGCTGAGGCCAACAAGATTATCGTTGAAGCAGATTGCATTTTAGCTGTAGGAGCTAGATTTTCAGATAGATCTGTGGGTAGATTCGATGAATTCGGTAAGGGCATGAACATAATTCACATGGATATAGATCCAGCTGAAATAGGCAAGAACAAATTGGTGGACGTAGCAGTAATCGGTGACGTAAGGGCATCACTCAAGGCCCTTGTAAAAATGATTTCCAAGAAAGTCATTAAGAAAGAAAAAGATAATCCATGGCTCAAAAGAAGAAAAGAATTGATCGATTATTTTTCGGAAAGTATCAAAGATTATCCGAGAGATTTGACTGCTAAGAAGGCCTTGAAGAAACTAAGAGAGATATTACCCAATGAGGCAATAACGACAACGGAGGTGGGCCAGTGTCAAATGTGGGCATCTTTGCATTTCGATGTAACTTCACCAGGCACATTTTTCAGCTCAACTGGGCTCGGTACAATGGGGTTTGGATTTCCGGCCTCTATAGGAGCAAAGGCCGCCAGGCCATCAGTGCCGGTTGTCGACATTGCTGGTGATGGTTCATTCAATATGACTGAAAATTCATTAGCAGTATCAGTACTGGATAATTTGCCAGTAATTGTCTTTTTGATGAATAATTACATGTTAGGAATGGTAGCTCAGTGGCAAAGAACTTTCTATAATCGAAGATATATGGGAGTACACCAAAATGGCATTCCTGACTACTCAAAAATTGCTGAAGCATATGGTGCTGAAGGAATAAAGGCTCAGTCCATACAAGAGCTTGACAGAGCTATTAGGACGGGATTGAAGAACGAGGTCGCTACCGTTATTGATATTACTATAGATCCTGAGGAAGATGTCTATCCGTTTGTAGCACCTGGAACCAGCCTGAAAGATATGATAACCGGTGCGTAATTTTATGACAAAAAGCAATGAAATCGATTCACCTGAGAAGGCTAATCCACTCTACATTCTATCTTCACTTGTAGAAAATAAACCAGGTGTACTATTTAGGATCACAAACTTGTTTCGAGCACGCAATTTCAATATTGAGAGTATCACTGTTGGGGCTACCGAAAGGCCTGATCTATCAAGAATGACCATCACGACCAAGAGTGATGAGAGAACAGTGGATCAGCTCGTCAAACAGCTGAGAAAATTAATTGATGTAGTAGATGTAACGATTCTTGACAAAGATAGGACAGTTTATCGTGAACTCGCTTTGATAAAGATGAAGGCCATAGAGCCAGCAATAAGGATGGAAATAATAAACTATGCAGCTATCTTTAGAGCTAACATCTTGGATATTGGAAAGGAGAATATAATAGTCGAAATCATAGGAACCCCAGATAAAATCGATGCGTTTAAGAATTTAGTAAGTCATTACGGAATTACGCAGCTTGCTAGGACTGGCGTATCCGCCTTACCTAGGGGCAGCTGAATGACCATTTATATATCATTGATAGATATTAGGTCTGCATTGTGATCTAAACGAGTGACACGATACCTTCTCGGAGCAGCAGTATGAATAATAAATTCTAACTAAAAGACAAGTTGAAGTTGAGTATGTATAGAATATCTTCGATCTGCATTTGAGAAAACTCGTACTGCTTGTGACGAGAACCGTCACACCTCGCATATAAATCAACACGTGGGTTGAAGTATTGGTAGATCGAATCAGAAAAAAGATTTCCTAATAGTGAATTAAACATAGCAGTGCAAACTGGGAGCGCTTCGTAAGATTTTTTGAGAGGTTCGTTTCATTGGAGCATGTGAGTTTGTAATCTGACTAGATATAAAATCGCGCTTATTAAAGGAGATGGTATAGGGCCAGAGCTGATAGATTCTGCAACGACAGTCCTTGAGACTATCAATGATCATTCCAATGTAAAGTTCACCTTGACAGAATGCGAGGCAGGGGATATTGCAAAAGAAAGACTTGGAATGCCACTTCCAGATTCAACATTTCGGACCATTAGTAGTGCTGACGCCAGTCTGAAGGGTCCAGTTGGTGAGTCTGCTGCAGATGTTATAGTTGTTTTAAGGAGGGCTTTGGATCTTTACGCAAATATCAGACCGGCTAAGGCTTACCCAAATATTGATTGTTATTCTCATGAAATTGATCTCATTACTGTAAGAGAGAACACAGAAGATCTGTATCTTGGGTGGGAATTCTACACAGATGAAAAGACTGCTATAGCGATTAGACTGATCACAGAGAAAGCGTCTCTTAGAATTGCAGACTATGCATTTAGACTTTGTCGATTTAGAGCCAAAAGTAAGAAGGTTGTTGCAGTACATAAGGCTAATGTTATGCGTAAAACCGACGGCTTGTTTTTGAGTGCATGTAGAACTGTTGCCACTAAATATCCAGACATAGAGTATTGTGAATCATACGTAGATGCATTCGCAATGGAACTAATAAGAAATCCAGCTTCACACGATATAGTTTTAACAACTAATCTATATGGGGACATTTTGTCTGATGAAGCAGCACAATTAGTAGGAGGCTTAGGGATGGGTCCTGCAGCAAATATTGGGAGTAGGTTTGGACTCTTTGAACCGGTCCACGGAGCTGCTTTTGATATTGCTGGAAAAAATATCGCAAATCCGTCTTCTATTTTACTCTCTACAAAATTGATGTTAGAATGGCTCTCAGAAAAGTTTGATGACAAAGAAACGCGTACTGCTGGTCAATTAATAGAAAATGCGATTGTTCGGCTGTTTATCGCCAATAAAAAAACTAAAGACGTGGGCGGGATGCTGTCCACAAGTGAGTTCACCAGCCTTGTTTCGGCAAGTCTATTTGAGTGAGAAATATTTATGGTAGATCATCTTAGGCTGATCTAACTCTCAAAGTAGCCCACTAGGTGCTGAAATATAACAGCGAGGTGGCCAATTGGATGAACAAGAATTACACGCCATTCCTAAGCACTCATCCCCAAAAATAGACTTACATTACGAGTTGCCGCTACGCCGCATTTTACCGAATGCAACTTCTAGGCTCCACTTAAATATTTCGATGAGGATAGCAGGTCCTTTTCATCGAACAGCACTTCATTATGGTTCATTCGCTGCATTGTGACTGCAAGGATATCGTCAGTCGGTGAATACATACTAGAAGGGACGTATAGAGTAGGATCTTGGCACGGTTAGTTCGTGGAAAAAAGGTATCTACTTTCATCCTGAAGTAATAGATTAATGGCCTAGAAGTGGAATGGAGGACAGAACACTTAACGTGGTCATCAAATTATGAAAAGCATAGCATTGCTGACACCCTAAAAACGAATTTTTCTATCTACGAGTCGATTGATACCTTGTGTTTTTGCCTGAGCTATACACCAAAATTGTCGTGCTCGTCTCCTATCACTTCGATGATAAGTGACAATAGAAAATGGAAGATTCTCTTATCAAGTATGCAAACTTATTTACGCCAGGAATGAACTAAATAATCGGCTATGACGAAAATAAATGGCGAAGTAATAACCGGCATTGCTTTAATCTTTCTTGCCCTGCTGTTCATCTCTGCAGCGTCAGTGAACAGCGTTTGGAAATTAATCCTGCCTGGAGATTACCTCATTCTCGCATTCGGTATTGCCTTTCTGGTCTTGGGATTTTGGGATCTGAAGAAATATCACAAAAAGTCCATTGAAGGACATTAGTATATTCTTCACCTGTTGAATTGAAGGAAGAGATTTAGGAAACGGCATCTACGGCCAATCAGAATCATAACTTACGAATTACAACTGCAATTGGGAAAATTGAATGCTTATGCACAGTCGCAACTGAAGTTAGCTACACTAGGGGTGAAGTCGACCTCTATTTTCTGTAACAATCAAATGGACCATATTGACACGAAAAATAGTACAACTATTTTGGATGTGTAGATATCATAGTCTTTAAATTACTCCTGTAATTCAACGCGCTTTAGGACCAATTATATAGACATACACACTATCACAGTTCATACGCATGATTACAATTCGAAGAGATAGTAATAATTAGAATCGGTACATTTTTAGTGTTCATTATGCCGACAATACACAGATTGGTTGATCACATCGAATATTCAGGAAAAGTATATGTTTATAATAGTGGTCTTTCTCAGGAGATAGTTGCGTCAAGTAAAGAAAAGCTACACGAATACGGTATTGATTACGATGATATTCAAGTAATTGAGGTTCCTGAAGGCGTTCCTGAAGGCAGCATACTGGTAACAATCTGGCCACATTACCTCTCTGTTGCCAAGGTTAAGCACGTAAGAGACGGTTCGATATATGCTCCGCAGCTCTTTAATATCAATATATGACATCTCATGAATATCCATATTTAAAAGAATTTATAGATCCAAATGGATACTAGTTTGGGAATTGAACTTAACTTTTTTTTGTAAACGAGGCAGACATTCTGAATGTCCTCGAGAATGGCCAGTAGATGACAGAAGCGGATTCACCCATGATTGTTCCTTTGATGTCTTGATGAAAAAATGCAATTGTGATTGCCATCCACAGTAAGTGGTGCGCCTCTGGATTTCTTTGTATCCGGTACGTGCTAATAAACAAAAATTGTAAAACCAAACACTCTAAACAAAAATATCTCTAGTAACCCATTAGAATATGCCAACAGTGGCTAATCTTGGTGCACGTTGAGCAGCGGACTTATATAATGCCAATCTTAATGTCTAGTTCTGCTTTACCAATCACTATACCAAACAATGAGTATGGGATCAGAAATGTTGACGATTAATCACAATTTTCACAACGATCATCTAGCCACCGTATCATCATCCCCACTATCAAATAATTAAATCATATCGACTCAATAAATCTTTGGCCATAGACTTGATGACTGAACTTATTCTAGTCAAAACCACTCCCTCATTCGGTTGACCATATGCAAGAATTGAATTTTTAGGTAGAAAGGCGAATAGAGGAATTGCCAACAAGTCTTCTTCTCCGTCGATTATTATTTTAACACGAGTGCCCATCTGAATGGATCTAATAACGATCCAATATGCATCAATTGATACCGTACCGGTAGGATTCTTACATCTGAATTCAGTAATTTTTTCATCTTTTAGATATTTAATTAAAGACTGATATTTTCGATTTTCCGAAATCTTTATCGTTCTGCGCATAGTTTTGCCGTCCGTAACGGATATTGTTGGAATGATCCCAAATCTCACCAATAAGCTTGTTGTTTCATCGCCTACCGAAGCTACTATTTTACAATTTCCTATAAAATTAATAATTTTCTCTTTTGTTATTTTTCCTCGGGGTACAAGTTTGCCAAATGGCTTCTTCAGAGCTTGCTTCTCAGATTCTGAAAGACGCATAAATTTACTGCGTACTGCCTGAAGTGGTCGCAGAAACTGGTCCAGTTGTTTCTGTCTCTTGTTGAGATTTCAGTTCATTTGCAATTACACTTATTCTGCCAGCCATTTGTCGCGCAATCCTATCGAAAATTTGTGCCTGATCTGATTCAGGATTTATCATAGGAATAGGTTTGCCAGTATCACTGTTAATCATAATCTCTGGATTGAGCGGAATAGTGCCTATAAAAGATATCCCGAATTTTTCGCTTATCTTTTTACCTCCGCCAATTCCAAAAACATTGATTTGCTCCTTGCAGTTTGGGCATTGCAAGTAGCTCATATTCTCAACGACTCCAATAATTGGGATGTTTAATTTGTTGAACATTCCAATAGCCTTTGTCGCAACATTCATAGCAACGTCTTGAGGGGTCGTAACGATCAATATTCCTGTAATTGGGATAGTCTGCGCCATAGTTAATGGAGCATCGCCAGTACCCGGAGGCAGATCAATTATCAAATAATCCAATTCGCCCCAATTCACATCAGTGATGAACTGTTTAACGATACCTGAAACGATAGGCCCCCTATAAATACCGGCCTGCTGGGACTGTTCATAGAAAAACCCCATTGAGATCACCTTCACGCCATAAGTCATGACAGGTTGAATCTTTCCGTCCACGACGACCGGCGATTCCTTAATCCCCATGAATAGAGGAATGCTGGGACCGTAAATGTCGGCATCCAAGAGTCCTACCTTAGCCCCTGCTTTAGAGAGAGCGACGCCCAAATTTACGGCGACAGTCGTCTTACCTACTCCTCCCTTACCACTTGCAACAGCGATGATGTTTTTGACTCCCGGCAATAGTTCATCCATAGAGATAGTTCTACCTTCTGTTACTCTTGCTGTGACTCGAAGTTCCAAGTCTCTTATCCCTAATTCAGTCATACGGCTACGAACATCTTGCTCAATTTCACCATTAAACGGACAAGCTGGCGTGGTTAACTCTAGAGTAAAAGCTACTTTTTCACCTTGAATTGACAGATCTTTAATCATTCCCATGGAGACGATATCCCTGTGAAGCTCAGGATCAACAACTTTTCTCAATGTCGACATAACTTGATCCACGTGAACCATCTTATCTATCAAAAGTTCGGCTTAGCAGTATTTAAATTGTGCAGATTTGAGATATGATTCGTGCGGAAATGATGCCTGACTTTTTATCATTTTGAACCAGATGGTATTTTGTGTTAGCACAAATTATTATATAGTATCCCTACCGACCTATATTTCTTCTGTATATGAAATTACAATACTGACTAATCGGGCACACTTGCTTCAGTGGATTTTTACCCTATTTCACCATTTAGTTTATTATCAAGCTCATTGAAAGCGTATCTAATTAGTGCATTGTCTCCTAAAGCCCCAGATGCTAGGTCAGATACAATTACCAGGTCGTTTAGATTTGATTTGGAGCTTTCTAGAATTTTAGATGAGGAGGCTGAGCGGATGGGTGTTTCAGTAAATTCAGTTGTAGGGATCATATTAAGAAGATTTGCGGAATTCGGTAGATTCCTATCTAAGATAGATATGGTAGTCATCAACAGAGAGTTATTGACTACACTTATTGATTCGTTAGACGAAAATACTATATTAGAATTAGGAAACAAGTTAGGGGGATCCGTACCCAAGGACACCATTGTATTTTGGAAAAAGGAGTTAAACGAGGAGAACGTATTTGAATATGTTGAAAAGATAATGTGTCGCTATGGTCACCTTGGTACCTATGACGAAGTTAATCAACCAAAATCCAGAACTATCGTAGTAAGACATAGGCTTGGTAAAAAAGGCTCCAAATTTTTTGAAAGCTTTTTTCGATCTATGGTCAAAAGTACTATCGGAAAGGAATCTATCTTTGAATTGACAGACGCATCGATAAAACTTGAAGTTCTATATTAGATACTATATTATGTAACCGAGTGTGAGCACATATTTCATTGATGGCCAAAGGTTAATAAATTGATATTTGTTGACAGTTCTTACAGATGTTTCTCATAATCCATATGAATGATGTTGTTAGAATTCCTCCTAACAGATTAACAAGTTCCTTAAAGAATACTGCCATTACTATATTAAAAGAGAAATACGAGAGTATGATTAGTCCAGAATTAGGATACGTGATCATGATTGTTGATGCTTCAGCAAATTCTGTGGGGAAGTTAGTGGCTGGTGACGGCTCAACTTACCATAAAGTGCAATTTAAGGCCCTTACCTTTTATCCTAAATTGCAGGAGGTTGTAGAGGGAGAAATCGTTGAAATTACTGATTTTGGCGCCTTTGTTAGAGTTGGCCCTACGGATGCTCTTTTACATTTGTCACAAATTACAGACGACTATCTAAAGAGCGACGTTAAGCAAGGAATTATAATCGCTAATCAGACCGCAAAATCGTTGAAAATTGGTTCGAAAATTAGGGCTAGAGTAACTGCAATTAGTCTTGGAAAAGGCGAGCGGAATGGGCAAAATTGGAATAACATGCAGACAGCCGTTCTTAGGCTCAAATGAATGGATCGAACAGGAAGTAATGAAATCAAGACAGGCTCAAGCTGCGCCTTCGGCCAAGGAGAAAAAAAGTGGAGGTTCTAAGTAAGTGCCTAAAGAGTTGGCTTGTAAGAAATGCAAAGCAATCACATATGGGAAGATCTGTTCTGTTTGTAAGTCTACCGAGCTCTCTCCTGACTGGTCCGGCATCATTTTGGTATTTCAACCATTAAATTCTAAAATTGCTGCAACTTTGAATATTACTGTAGCGCATAAGTACGCTCAGAAAGTTGCATAAGTAGTTAGATGACAGTCATTCATACTTCTTTAAAAGCGCGGCAATTACTTTCGGATTTCCTACACGAAGATATTGGATCTGGAGACATAACAACGAATAATCTTGCATCAAGAAATCTCAATGTACGCGCTGAAATCATTGCAAAGTCACACGATGAGATTGTAGCTGGTGGAATAAATGAAGCTAATGTTATCTTTGATATGTGTAACTGCAACGTACGGAGCTTGGTTAAGGACGGCTCCTTGGTTAAGAGAGGTCAGGCGATTATGGAGATCGAGGGACAGGCTAAGGATATATTGAAGGGCGAAAGAACGGCATTGAATTTATTGATGCGAATGAGTGGAATTGCAACGGAAACCAAAAAATTGATATCAGCCGTGAGAGATACAGGCAGTCGGACCAAGATTAGCAGTACCAGAAAAACGTGTCCGGGATTGCGAATATTTGATAAGAAAGCGGTTATGATCGGAGGAGGAATCATGCACCGGCAACGACTCGATGACATGGTCTTAATCAAAAACAATCACGTTCGCATCGAGGGGTCAGTATCTTGCTGTATACGTGAATTGAAGAAGAAATGTGGGTCTAAAGTCAAAATAGAATGTGAAGTAACAAACATGCATGATCTGATCGTTGCTATTCGTGAAGGAGCAGATACTGTAATGTTAGACAATTTTCAACCGCAGGATGCAAAGGATGCAATTGATATGATTACAAGAATGGGAATTAGAAACAATTCTAATATAGAAATTTCGGGAGGCATTAGTTTATCAAATATCAAGGACTACGCAAGAGCTAAACCTGACACGATCTCTGTTGGTTATCTTACTCATTCAGCAAAGGCTGTAGATTACAGTCTGAAAATCGTGAGCTAATAACAATGCCACAAAAAATTAGAGATGTTCTTTGTATTACTCTCGCATTTTCAAAAAACCCTTTAACATTATCCAGCTGGTGTGGGAATTCTCAACTAAGTTGCATCATTCGATCGATCGCTAATCTTGCCTTGTCAGCAATTTTTTGCGGCACCTTCACACGATAAACGTTCCTTGTGAGGGAATCATGAACCTTCTCAAGGGTTATCATTTTCATGTATTTGCATACTGCATCCTCCTTAATAGGAATAAATGTCTTGGTTGGATTTTCTTTGGCCATTCTGTACAAGATGCCTACTTCTGTCGCAATGACATAATTTGTGGCCGTTGACATGCTGGCATGTTTCATCATTCCTTCTGTGGAAAGAACGAGTGGATTCTTTGATATATCGCCATTCGAACTATGATATAAAGCTGAAGATGTGCAACCACATTCTGGATGGATAAGGAACTCCGCATCTTTGAACTTCGCTAACATCTTGTTAACGTCCTCGGCTCTAATTCCCGCGTGCACATGGCACTCTCCTGGCCAGATAAACATATTCTTACGCTTAGTCACGTCTGCTACGTATGCTCCTAGAAACATGTCTGGAAGAAAAAGAACTTCCCGATCCTTCGGTATACTATTCACTACCTTCACCGCATTGCTAGACGTACAACAATAATCGGACATGGCTTTAATGTCCGCGCTAGTGTTGACGTAGCTTACCACCACTGCATCCTTATGTTCAGATTTCCATGATTGCAGTTGACCGATATCAATAGTAGAGGCTAATGAGCATCCTGCTTCAAGATCAGGAATTAAGACCTGTTTATCGGGACAAATAATTGATGCCGTTTCTGCCATAAAATGTACTCCGCAAAACACTATCGTTTCTTTATCTGTCTTAGCAGCTTTGTTAGAAAGGCCCAAAGAATCTCCAACGAAGTCAGCAATATCTTGAATATCAGGTAGCTGATAATTATGAGCTAAAATGGTTGCGCCTCTTTGCTTTTTTAGTTCTTCAATTCTAAGTTTATATTCATTAACAAGGACAGACATGTTTCTGGTGACCGTATTTATATATAAAACAGCATTTAAATTAATATAATCTGGCATTACATTGCCTGTTTTATCGCTACATTTGGCAATGATTGCCCCTTTTTCTCTATCGCCGTTTGACATAGAGGGGAACGTATATTAGGCGTAGAATAATCATTTATAGCTAGATAATTACATGCCAACTCATGGCTCGCTAACGAAAGCAGGAAAAGTTAGAGGTCAGACACCCAAGATTCAAGGCAAAGTACGATTACACCCTGTTTCTAGGCTACGTAACAAGAACAACTTCGAAAAGCGTTTCGAAAAGAGAAGATTGCCAGGACAAAGAAAGCCAGAAAGGGGTGGAAGAGGTGGAAGAGGTGGAAGAAGATAGCACTACTATTTTTGGTAGGAACGAATTACGATTAAACACTAGAGTCACTATGGTGACAATTTAATTAAGTATTCATCCGGCTACAGTTATATGTACTCCTATGTTACTTAATTAATTGAGTATTGAAAAAGGTGGGGATACTAGGTTGTGGGGCCATAGGAACTCAGGTTGCGTTAGCGATAGATGATGCTAAGGTAGGGGATACCGCACTTGTATTCTTGTTTGACATGAATAAGGCTGCAGCTGAAGGTCTCGCAAGCAAATTAAGGAATTCTAGCATTGGATGCTTTTCAGATTTTTCCAATTTGATTTCGTCTAGTGAATTCAAGACATGTAATATCGTTCTGGAGAGCGCTTCCCAATCTGCTGTCCGATTGTTCGGGAGGAGACTACTCGATTTGGGAAAAGATCTAATAATAATGAGTGTTGGTGCATTGGTTGATGATCGGTTATTGTCTGAACTCTTGACATCTTTGGAGAAAAACCATGCGAACCTGTCACTGCCGACAGGGGCGATAGCAGGCATAGATGCCATACGAAGCATCAGGAATGTTCTTGATTCTGTCCTTCTCATAACGACGAAAAATCCAAAAGCATTGGAGGGAGCTCCCTTTTTCGAGAAGAGTGGGATCAAACTAGAATCCATAACTCAGAAAACTGTGCTTTTTCAAGGATCAGCTGCTGATGCAATTGTCAATTTTCCTTTAAATGTAAATGTTTCATCACTCTTAGCTTTAGCAGGAATCGGAATGAATAGGACTATGGTTAGGATAATCGCAGACCCTATGCTTCATCAAAACCAGCATCAGATTATAGCCAAAGGGAGCTTCGGCATGTTAAATATTAAACTACGGAATAATCAAGCACCTGGAAATCCAAAAACAAGCTTCCTGGCAATTCTTTCTGCAATTGAATCGGTGCGCTCATCTGCATCTAAGAATTTTAGAATAGGTACGTAACGTCTTTGCCTTTTCAACACGATTAAGCCTGTTACGGTTTATATATGGTGATGTTTTGACGTAATTTAACAATGAGTTACGGAGGTTTTAGAAGGAACGACAATTTCGGACCCAAGCCGGTGGAAACTGGTAAGGAATATGACGTCCAAATTACCGAGATTAGTCGAAAGGGGGACGGTATTGCTCGGATACAAGGATTTGTAATCTTTGTGAAAAACGGAAAAGTAGGTCAGAATGCGAAGATACGTGTGATTCAGGTAGGAAATAGATTCGCGACTGCTGAGATAGTCGATGGTGCTTCTGGTTCGACTGAAGAGATGGCGCCTTCATCATCATCATCATCATCATCATCATCATCACCGCAGGCAACCGAACAGTCTGGTTCCTAAATGGGATCTTACTATCATCGCTTTTCGAAAATTTTTATTTACTTGGATTTCGCTTCATCTATATAGAAAATTCGTTCACTATATTCTGCCGGACCTGTAATCAAGCTCACTATTGATTGTTTCAGATTCGGCTCATCCGGCTCCCGTCCATCGATGCTGCCTGCCAGGATCAGAAAGGATCTTATAGAAGAGTTTAGGACATCAGAAAGCTCCTGATTAATCGTAGTAACAAGAGGCCTAAGCGCACCCCGAAATACCTCAGATCTAGCCCTTACGAGCCCTGAAACCCTGCCAGTGGGCGCATCTGGACCTACAATTACGATAGTTCCGCTCGAGGATCTAAATTTCGACGGGACTTCCGCTGCACCGCTAGCTGACATCGAACTTACCGCTCCTTTTATCATCAAGTAGGGTATGTTTATATAATTGTCAACCAGAGACTGCCACTCATGTCTTTGAAAAGATAATAGGGGACAATTGTAATCAAAGTCTCCAGTAAAATGAACTAAGGCATCTATCTGGCCAAATCTCGTTTTCACCAAATCTAGTAGCCTTTGAATAGTCCTATCATTTAAATAATCAATTGAGTGCGTATGAAACTCCTTTAATTCTGCGTGGTTCGCTGAGGAAAGGATGACAACCTGTTTCACACCGTATCCAAGCAATGTGGTTGCTAGTCCACGTACACGTAAAATTTCCTTTTCTCGTTGAGAATTTGTAGTAATAACTATAACTTTATCCTTTAAGGTTAATTGATCGTTGCTACGACGGACCGACGATCCTACTATAGGTTTCACAGGATAGAATACACGATCATTTGGTATGACTCGGCTATTCAATAGCTTGCTCATCTTGTCATCAGCAAGAAACAATACCATCTCTGCCACTTGATCCTGAGTAAGGAATTCTCCGTCAGAAATCATCTTTCTAGTATTACTCTGAATCTTTTCAGCTATCTCTTGAGTCTTGTTTATTAAACCTAATAAAGTTACTTTTAGCGATTCCAAACTTGCGCACCGATCATTTCTGGTTCCCAAGATCTCCAAACTTAGTTCCTTTAGACCAGAAGCGATTACATCTTGAGGCTCGCCCATAAGCGAAAAAAACTTCTCCGAATGAGAGCCAATTTCTAAGGGTGTTAAGCCAGGATAGCCGCTGATTCTCAAGAACTCCATTGCAGCCTTTGGGTATACTGTTTTGTAAATCCTATCAGAGTGTACCGGGCCAGGGTTCGTAACGATCGAAGTGATTCCCCTATCAGTTAATTCCCATCCTAGGGCCTCACCAAGTCTATTCTTGGCTCCTTGTGCGGCTGTATAAGGGGTTCGGAACCTGTATGGCCTTTGTTCAAAGCGGTTTTCTTCCGTAAAGTAAGTTGATATTGTAATTATCTTTCCACCCTTCTCCATAATTGGGATAGCATGTTGACAGGTCCAAAAACTTCCTGACAAATGAATCGACACACAATCACGGAATTCATTGAACGTTGAGCTGGGGAAGATTTTAACCGGCCCAGACACACCAGCGTTGTTGATCACGATGTCAATTTTACCCAGCTGTTTCTTGATTACTTCGAACATGCCCTTTATGCCAATTTCATCAGACACATCTATGCCTGGAAATGAAAGTACTTTAGCTCCTGAGGAGGATGATTTGATTAACTTTTCTAAAATACTAGTAGTATAGTCTAACGGTTCCCTTCTTCTGCCCATTATAACGATAGTTGCGCCCTCTTCGGCAAATTTGCATGCTATCGTCTGCCCAATGCCCGTCCCGCTACCCGTGATTAGAACATTCTTACCTGCGAATTTTAATGATGATACTGACTGTAAATCCATATCCTAGGCTTCAATACGAAGTAAATAAAGTTAGCGTATCCACTGATCTTTTCACAGCAGATCGAGGCTAACCTTTGGATGCAGTATGGATTAGCCGTCTTGAGGAGTAGTTAAAAGAAGGACAATAAAACGGCGAACAGTGAGACATGTAATACAGATTTTTATCGTATAGATGATAAGAAGTTACGGTATTGTACCGACGGCCTACTTAAAATCCTTCCAGACATAAAGGTATTGAACAATGAGGCAGGGTCATAATCGATTTCAGTGGAACTGTACTGGCAATAGTGGGGACAGCGATTTGTCGATAAATACCTGCCACGCTTTCGAGAGATTTTCAAGTACAAGATTGATGATGATAACATCAATAATTGTTACTTTGGCTTAATGTTAGTCCTTAATTCGGTGAGATATAGATTGTGCACCGGCATAAATCAATGGTACGACATATCTAGAAGCACCTACAAAAATTCTCCTGCAAGAAAATCCGCAAAAAAACAATCAGTCGCATTGCCGCCCTTACGATTCGATCTTAAAATCGGTAAGTAAATTTGAAAAAGGATCAGAGGGACGTATACAAAGTTAACAACCTTTGGTGAAAACGACGGAAAGATTGATTTATCCAAAAAATAATAATTATTCATTTGAACACCTTAACAAAGAATGCTACGGCATAAGGAAAATTCATGCTCGCCACCATTCAAATCCCACATAAACGACATTTTTTTTATTCATGTTCGGAATTGCCAGTATGAATTGCTTTTTCACTGTCGTGGCCAATCTGCCTGCAAGAACTATTCCTGTTGCCGTGACAAGTTCTTTTCTTTTGTATACCTCAATCAGGTACGGTGCATGATCAATACCTGGCCCTCGCTCATAAACCGCGAAATCACAACCAAATTTAATTCCGGGAGATACGATATACCCTTTATCTCGAAGATCCTGAAAGACTAGGTATTTTCTATCAAAATCAGAATATACTTTTCTACACATAGCCTTTATTTTTCTGGTTGATACCTTCTGGTGCGATCGCGTCCTAACATGCAACTGATTATGTTGCATGAGATAACAACTCTCTATCAAATCCAAAATGAGAGGGCTTTCAAATTCTATCCCTCGAGGCTTTGAAATGCCCATCGGCTTGCCAAAGAATCCCCTTGAGTACAATCTTCTAGAGGAATCAATGTCCCAAACTATTATCCTATTTTCGACGAGGTATCCTTCTGTATGCAATGTGAGCATTACTACATACTGAGAGCCAAAATAGTCAACGAGTCTGAACCTTCGTGGCATTTATTTGACATGGCTTCTATACAGTCCATAGAGTCCTTTAGGAGTAAAAGGTCTTTACCGATTCCGATTTCGTCTACAGCCTTTAATGTTACAGTACGATAATGAGTATCGACTCGCCCTTCTACCTTTTGTACTTGCTCAGCAAGCTCCATAATACTTAAGGGTCTACTAACAGCGCGTCCCATCCCACATATTTTGAAAATCATTTCCACGGTCATACTAATTTGATCTTTAAGATCTAGGTCAAAATCTGCCCTTCTTAAGACAGAAATATTGATATCGAGAAGTCTAACCGAAATCGACCTGATATAGGCGCCAATTTCATCCATTATGTAAGTGGTTCTCAAAACTCCCTCCCTGTAAACGGTGAGACTACCGATTTCAGCCACTTCGCGGGTCAATATTATTCTCAAATTTTCTACAACCTCTTCTGAATTTTTCATCTTGTTGAGACATATCTTGATGTCTTTTACATCTCCCTTTATTAGAGAGTCTATCAGAGCAGACAAATCTCTGGCAGAATTTAGAATCCTGCTTATTACATCATGCAATACAGCCAGAGCCTTTCGATTGGCATGGACTTCCAATTCCCCGCTATACACTTAGCTCAAATTGGCTGGCCAGGCTATTAATCCTTTTCACGAATAAGATCAGTAAACAAATTTATACTTTCTATTCAAAATTTATTTCACAAATTATTCCAGTAATATCTTAGAAGTCAAAAAAGATAGTATTCAAAAGACTAAGAAAGTGTACTCAAAGATTGTTCTCAATTATCGATTCTCTTATTTCAATCAGATCTCTAATGATCGAACTAGCGGTCTCCATGCCGCCTGCCCCTCGCCCAATGATCGTTTTGTCTCCTGAGTATTCTGAACAGAATGTTACTGCATTTAGAGTGCCGTTCACGCATATAGGATCATTTTTTTGTATCATTGTAGGCTTCACTTCCAGACGTTTGTTGTCACAATATGCAATTAGTTTTATCGAATTGTTTTCTACTGGCAGCTCTAGTGATTTCTGGTAGCCCGATATGAGTGATACCCTCTCTCTTAACGTCTCTAATAGTTACTTTCAATCCCATTATCCAGTTGGCCATGATAACAAGTTTAGAAGCTGCATCATAACCTTCAAGATCAAGCATAGGCGACGCCTCCGCATAGCCTTTTATCTTTGCGTCGTTGAGGGCATCATCAAAGTTGAGGCCTTCATCCATCTTACTTAATATGTAATTGGTAGTACCATTCAAGATTCCTTTGAAGGAAATAATTCGGTCACCATTCAAGCATCTCTTGGCGAACTCTAATATCGGCGTCCCTCCTCCTACAGTTCCACTGAAACGAAACATAATATTGTTATAATGTGCTAATTCTATTAAAGAAGGGAAAGCTAACGCAAGTGGTCCTTTGTTAACGGTAATTATGTGTTTGCCAGCCCGCATTCCAGAAATAATGTTCGTGAGGCCAGGTTCAGCGTCATCCAAATTTGTAGGGGTCATTTCAATAAGAATTTCTGCTTCAACGCTCTCCATAATGCTTGTCAAAGATGCTTTAGATGGATTATTGTCATAAGCAGCTACTGTGCCTTTTGACATCTTTGCCCCTAGTAACCGATGAAGGTCCAGTCCAGTTTGAGAAACCGCCGACCCCTCTTTATCCAAACAAGCAACAATCTTAGGATTGATTCCATATAGAGTATACAAATCGCTTGCCCGTGACAACAGAATCTTTGCAAGGCTTTGTCCAACAACACCAAATCCAGCCAAAATAAGTCGCAAGTTAAATTTTCAATACCGAGCTGGCTTTAATATGTTTACAAGTACACATATGGTTGACGTCGAGTCTTTTATGAAATACTGAGCGTCGTCATTCCCGAATATAGTTGGTATGATTTTTAATCCAGATGAGATCTACGCGGTTCTTGTCAGAAGGATTAGCCTTTTATACTGGAAGCCAAGTTGATTAGCAATGGATTTAAATTTGTCTTCCCTAACATTTCACTTCCAATCTCCACAAAAGTAGGATACAATCAGGTTTCGTTGTATTGAGATGTGGATTATTTGATTGAACAAATTATTGTAATGATCGTTATAGGAACAGCTGCAGGAATAGTGGGAGCGATGGTGGGGGTTGGCGGTGGCATCATCATCTCGCCTGTATTGACGTTCATGGGTCTTAATCCCGCCCAAATTTCCAGTACTAGTTTGATATCAGTGTCGTCCACGTCTCTTTCTTCTACTATTGCTTATTCAAGACAAGGGAAAATAAAGTACCGTCTAGGGATACGAATGGCATCATTTGCCATACCTGGCGCTCGCAATAGGTGCCATGTTATCTTCAATTCTGCCATTAGGGCAATTCAAGATGTATTTTGCTATTATTTTGTTTCTAACTGGTATATATCTTTGGGTAAGAAATAATATAGGAAGGAAAGGAGATATCAAAGGATATCCTAGTACCTACAACAAGAGAACTGGAAACCTCATATTGAGCGCTGGTTGTCTAGCAGACTGGATTAGTCTCTAGTTTGTTTGGAATCGGGGGAGGGATAATTTTTGTGCCATTAATGCTTGTAGTTTTGAATTTAACAATGAGTACAGTGGCTGCGACGTCGCAGTTTTCGCTGCTAATAACATCCATAGTTGGAAATGTTGTCCACATCTCTTTGGGCCATCCAGAATATCTACCTGCAATTTTTCTCTCAATAGGGTCAGTTATTGGAGCGCAAATAGGTGCGAATTTGTCAAGATATGTGAGCGACACTCTTCTCGTCAGGTTGCTTTCGATTTCGCTAATCGTAGTTTCGGGTAAGCTACTCTTTGACAGCATATCTTCAGAATATTTTAGATAATAGAGTATTGTAGGTGCATCAAATTTCAAACATCCATCGTAATCCAAAACCCTCTCTAAAAATGCGATTCATCGCCTGAATGAGGGATGAGACAATACCGTAGCATTTGGAACATAAACGCTGCTCATTGTTCGTTATAATTTCTAGACATGAAATTTTGATAACTGATCCAATTCCACTCTGCCTTATTCATTAGACGCAAAAACGTATTGCGTCATGGTTAAAGATCCAAAGAATACATTCCATCCGACAGAATTCTGATCGAATACAAAATAAGACTATCGGCTGCCTAGTTCGGCAGCGATTTACTTATTTGCCGAGTCACTTAAAAAATCTTAGTTGTCAGGACCTGGCATCAGGATTCTTAACTGGTTTTAGAGGTGGGGGTAGTTTTTCTAATTTGTGGTTAGGATTGGCAAGGTAATGTCTAGAAGCACCTTCTCCACTCAAAACAATGTTACAATTTACGCACTTATATCTTATTGCCAACTCTTACCGCAATTATATTACGTATACATGGCTAAAAAGGATATGGAAAAATATGCACCACAGTCACCGGAGTCGAATAATTTCCCTCATATCTGGGACTCCAGATCTTATCTTCAATCTATGATAAATAGTGCTAGCAATATTCTCAGACTTTGATTTTTCTCCATGATTCACCAAAACCCTCTTCGGTTTTATCCTCGAAACAAAACTCATAATTTGGTTGAAATCACTATGACCACTAAAACCATCGATCTTTTGAGTATGACACTTGACTGGAATCACTTTCATCTTACCATTCTTATCCATCATACTTATCTCATTCATTACTCCATCTATAACTCTCCTTCCGAGGGTGCCATTTATCTGATATGAGACAAATATAATCTTGTTCTTTTCATCTGGGCCAATCTCCTTAAAATATTCAACTGATGGTCCACCCTCTAACATCCCTGAGGTTGCCATAATAATTGATGGACTCTCATCATTGAAAATTTCCTCCCTTTTTCTGGTACCGTTAACTATTGTAAAATACTCAGATTGAAATGGGTTAACTCCTTCAGTTACAGACTTGCGAACATTATAACCCAAGTAATGTGCATACGACATATGTATTGCACTCGCCTCTGAAATCATTCCCTCAATATAAATAGGAGATTCCAATAGACGTCCTTCTTTCATCTCTTTGTCTATGACCAACATTATTTCTTGAGCTCTGCCCACAGCAGGAACTGGTATCAACACTTTCCCGCCATTTCTAAGGGTATTATTGATACTCTCTGTGAAGCTGCTGTATACTAATGATTGCTCTGGCATTACGTCGGCTGAATTTCCATAGGTACTTTCTGTGATCAGAGTTTCTACCCTAGGATAAATAGAAAGAGCATTGTCCAAGAGCTGCGTCCTTGCATATTTATAATCTCCTGAATATAGAATGTTGTGTACACCAGAGATGTTTAGATGTACTGTTGCACTGCCCATTATATGACCTGCATTATTTAATGTAACAGTGATATCTGGAGAGATATCCGTTGGCTTCCCGTATGGCAATGTTATGCATCTCTTAATTACTTCGTTAACATCTCTTGACTCATATGGAATATAAGCTCCATTGCTGTTGGCGATCTTGATTGAATCCATCTGCAATAGAGTCATAAGAGGCAAAGTAGGTTCAGTACAATAGACTGGTCCTTTATAGCCATACTTGTATAATGCAGGCAAAAATCCTTGGTGATCAATATGTGCATGACTAATTATTACCGCGTCAAGGTCGGCTAGATTGAATGAAAACCAATCAAGACGTGGATATGCGTTCAAGGCTAACGCCTCTCCTGGATTTATACCACAATCCAGCATCACTTTGCTCTCTGGTGTTACTACAATAAAGCACGACCGGCCTACCTGTTTTACTCCACCCAAGCAATACAAAATAACTTCATGTTTGCTGGTAACGATAGATGGTGTTATTGGTGAGCTGACCGGTTCTCTCGAATGGAAATTGTTCACTTGATTAGAAGCTTTTAGTTCGGTCCTTTCAATTACTCCGCGCCCATAAGTATTATTCAAGGAAGTCTCACCATAATCAAGATTTCTCACAATCGTTGATGTTTTTAATGGGAGAGATTTCCTGAAAATTCTAGTTCCAAGATGCTGTAAGAAAGTGGATCTCTCCCTCGCGGAATTTTTGAGCGTTGAGTGTATCAAATTAATACTATTAGAAGGAATATGGGGAGACTGCCTTGTATGTGCAATCCAGCCTGTGGACTCGGCAATAGTAACAACCATATCAGGATCCACAATTTTAGGACGATTTAGCTCCAGAATTACTGCACCTGTTGCATCATCGCAAAATATTGCAGACAGTTCCACCTCTCTGGGAAGCAGCTTAGAGATCCTAATTCTAGTTTCATCCTCATTGATTCGAATAGATGGATCTGTCCTAACGACGATTCTCTTTTTTAGTGATTTAGATAATGATGATAAGTGCATAGTCAGTTCGGTAAGTGAAAACCGTGGATTCTTTGTATACAACGCAATGCTCGGGCCCTCAAACCTAGCAGCAGTGATCTTTGATTCAGGAGGAACGGATTCCGAAATTACCGTCCACAGCGCCACTTCATTATCTGAAGTCACTCTCATAAAAGTGGTGGATGCATTAGCAGGTGTTGGCCTGGGACTTCCATTGTCCAGTTCAGTGACAGAGTTCTCATCTCGATCGTTGCTATCCAAGATATTTCGATTCCTCTTGGTATTATTCCTAGTCGTAGACTGGGTGTTCAGTTCTTTTTTTTCCGGTCTGTTGCTCTTCTCTCCTTGCACAATTATTCTTCTTCTAGCCACTGCGGCATCCATTTAGTTCCGTCTTTGCTTACAAACACGAGGGGCAATTCAATAATTTAAGACTCATAGTATTTCCGCAAAAAGCCATATAAGATATACTCTAATCATTAATAAATATTTATTGCTAGTTTTTGACTCATGAGCACTGGTTCTATTGACGTTATCCGTAGATTACCACAAATTATTAGTTTCTTATGGTTTTTGTGAAAGGTATGTCTGGTAGTCCCCTTCTTATAGCGTAAGGTCTATAGCTGTATTATAGTTTTGATAGTAGGAGATTTGTAAGTTGTTTTAACGGCTAATAAAAATGGTGCATTCGACTATCTGGAAAGAGCACAGAAGTTTTAATTCTCCAAGACGAAGATTCGTTTTTCTATGCTTTCAACTTTTCAAACAGAATAGAGTAAGAAATCGACACAAACTCGAAAATCCTTCCTTAGTTGCAGTTGAAACAAAAGATGCTAGTATTACGTCAATTCCTCATTGAGTGATAATAATTCAATACTAGGAGATTTCTAGACCTCCCTAAGTCTTTTCTCATCGAAGGATTTCGAATTATACCAATTATATCTATAAAAATCGAGACACCATTCATGAAATAGTCTACTTGCATCGCTATCACCATGCCGTCCAGAAAATAACGAGTTCATATCAGTAACCCCTTTGGAATTCGGGAATAATACTGTTGCCTGTCTTTCGTTCAATACAACCGCGGTCGTAATTTTGTCGATCATTCTCCTTTCCGCAATCCCACTTTTCAGCAGATCCTGAAATCCAGAGGCTTTCAGTAAATCGAATCCTTTTTTTGGCACTACTGCGTCCTGAGGAAGTATATAACTAAATTTAATCCCATCTTTCTTAATTTTAGAAATTACTGCCTCTATAAGTTCAAATGGGATTTGAGGCAACATTGCATAGATATATTCTGAAGAGCTATCATAAAGCTTTTTCCACAACTCGACAACAGCTACAAATCCACTGATATATTCTGAATTATCTAGTGAACCGATTCTTTGTATAAATTTCATGGGGAGGTCTCCCAGGATATGCTCAGAAAAATATGACCTGTTTCTCGATAGAAATCCAAAAGTCGAAATCTGTTTGATAACAATATTCCCGAATGTAGTAAGAAAGTAAGATCCACTTGAATCCTTGTCTATGATTCCAGCCTCCGTCAATCTATTGACATTTCTGTGAACTTCTTGCATCGTAACACCTAAATCTCTTGCAATTTTTGCAAGCTTTAGGCTACCCTGATTTAATTTGAAGAGGATGGCTAATCGTTGTTCGCTTGCTAACTCGAAGAAGATGCGTTCTGTATGTTCCAAATAGCTCTCTTCCATAGTCTTGTCGTTGTCTACGCTTGATTCCAATTTATACAACTATTAGAACAATAGAGAATTATACTTTATGCTACATCTTGAACTCTTATGACTATTATATTCGTTCCTTATCGAATTTGGTTACCAATCAAAAGGTTCCTGATTGAACAGTCATTGCACTTCTAACGGCACAGAATGATCGAGTCACCAATAATTTAGTCCATCATTTTCTTTCCATAAGTGCAATCTTTGATGCAACCATGGAAAAAAATTTAAATCTCCTTTACTAAATTCCTTTTTAAGTATCGTTATAATTTTTTGTGATACTTTACCCGGTTCTCCATATAGGGGTTTCTTATTTTTCATTTTTACACCTAACCCTTCTCTAAGATTAAAGGCTTGGTTTACGAAGGAATATACCCATTCCTTACTCACCGGGGGAATCAACATATTACTCCTCGCATCGAATACCGTTTCTGGCCGATCCGTGTTAAGTCGAACTGTCAATGACATTACATTATTAAAATATAACAGTTCCTCTTGCATAGATCCCGAATCAGTCATCTCGGCCCAGCAATGCCCACTATCGAGGAATTCTATAACATGAGAATATTCCCTCCACAGTGGAGATAAAATAAACCTCTTCGGATAATCCTCAGTCAGTTTTTGCAAATTATCTTCAAGATTAAAGGATTTAACCGTGGCTTGGGTAGCGTTAAGCATAATGAAGATAATCCTTTGCTTCGTATGTTTCACCAAATGACTAATCGCACTTATAATTGATGTAAATCTACGCCGTGTCAAATTTTCTCTCCTGTGAATATCAACTCGCATCCACTCTCCTGATTCCAGTAAAGGATATAGATCAAAAATGCTCCGAGAGGTTTTTCGCTGCCTTTTCATGTTTATGGCATCTACAACTGAATTCCCAACAATATGCACATACTCAGCTGGATACCCTTCTCTGATTAGGTTATCTTTGTTAAGCTTTGTAGGCGCAAAAAAGTATTGTGTTCCTGCGGAACAAATCCATGTATCTATCTGTTCAGGAAAAGGTTCGTCTCGTGCGATGAACCATTCTCCATATAGCTGCGAATTTACGAATTTTTCTATCACGCTTCTGCTTGGATCTTTGTATCGCGTTATATTCTTCATTACTACTGGGCTCATGGACCTCAATCCCGCTTCGTTCTGGGCTACCTTCTGACCTACACCAAACACCCAGGCTAGTGGTGCAATACCCGCAACTATAGTATCTCCATGAACAACAGGCAAAACTCTGATATCATTTCCGTACTTTTTCTTACAAAATCTGCCAAACGTACCGAACTTCATGATTAGTTCGCTTGCCTTTTCCATAAGATCTCCACGAATTTGAAGGTTACAACCCACAAGATCCTGGATGCCGAATTCTTTGATACCGAATCCAAGTAACCTATCGAAATGCTGTCCAGTATTTATTACAAATGTCGGCAAGTGGGCTTTAGAAGCTTCAATGATAAGTGGGGCCTGCTTATAAAAGTCAGGCTTGGTACCAATTACTACCGACAGAATTGGACTATTATTGATTGAAGAGTAATTGAACACGTTCTCCAAGAGAGATGGAAACAACTTTATGGGCATGATTTTTCTATCAAAATGAATCTCATGATCCTTAGTACTTTTGTTTGGCATTACTAATATGCCTCTCGTAATCCTATTAGGGAGACGTAACTGGAAGTATCTACAGATGGCATAAGAGTTAATTAGGATGAAAGGCGCAAGTGAGCATTATTTATTTGTTTAAACAAAGTATCTCTGGCTGCAGATATACCACATGAGACTGAAATTCTTACTCACTAACTAGACCTATGGATATTATGACCAACTCCTTTCCTGACATTTATTGGTTTAATTATCTCCTGTAAGAAAAAACTACTGGCCAATGTGAAATACAGAAAGTGATTAGCCTGTATGAGATTTTCATCAGGATTATCCTAAGGCGGTGACGCTTTGTGAAACTCCCTATTAAAAGCTCTGAATATTTCCATCGTGTCTTTATACCTTAACTTTTTGTGAGATCAATTTTCTAGCTTGCTGTTAATCTTCTATTACCGAGTACTCAACGAAACACCCAAGGCAAGAGGAATGAAGCTACAACTATAGCTGTCATTACGGCGCTTAAAATAATAGATGCATTTTTCAGTTTCTTCGTTCGTGTCCTCAACTTTTCTTCAATCAAAGAGTTGTAAAGTTGACCGCCATCAAGCGGGCCAATTGGCAGGGCATTAAAGATGCCAACGTTAAAGTTCACAAACCAAAGCCAGAACAGAAAGTTTGAAAATATCGGATAAGTTTGTCCCAGGATACTTGAAGTGTATTTTGGAGCCATTAAATCTGAATATGGTACTGATCCCTGTACCATAGTAGGCGGAAGCAAGAGCGCTATCGGGTTTGAACCAAATGCAGATTTATAGCGACTTAGCACAGACGTCGGATCAGGTGCAACATTAGTTATAGTGACACCTAGTACACCCTTATCCGGTTCTACGTTCTTGGGTAGGTTTGCAAAATGTGTGATCAAATTACCCTTTTCATCTTTCCATGTAATTTTAACGCTAGAGCCAAGGTTTGATCTCAGGAGCCTTGTTAGATCTTGGATGTCTTTGACTTTGGCTTGATCAATATCTTGAATTATAGATCCTTTTGCTAACCCAATAGAATGAGCTATGGTACCCTCACCTACTCCTAACACCTGCACACCATATTGTGGAATGCCTGTAGATGGTAGGACCGTCAGGCTAGACACTATAAAAAAAAGGCCTAATAAACACACCCCAGCCAGTATCATGTTATTCATCGGGCCTGCAGTTAGAACAGCGCTCTTTTGTTTAAGAGGTGTTCTTGCTAATTCTTCTCTTTCAATATTGACGAATGCACCAATCGGAATACCAAGGATCAGCACGAGTCCAGTTGATTCGACCTTTATTCCATATACTCTAGCAACTATTCCGTGCCCGGCCTCATGAACAATAATGGTAATTACCAGTGCTATCCAGCCATAAGTCCAAGGTAGATAAGGATTAAGCCCAGGAATTAGTAAGTTAGATTGTGGACCAGCATCCCTAACACCTGCTCTTGCTACACCATTAGAGAACAAGACTATCATTGAACCTACAATAAGAAATATCGCTAAAGCAGTAATGAGCGGCATAAGATAGGTGTTAAATTTAGCATAGAATTTCGCAGCCCGAGTGGCTGCTACTTTTTCAAAAAAGCTCAATCCATAGGGAGTATGAATCAATATTAAAGGGAATTTAATTTCCGCTCGGACCTTTCTTTTACTTTTTTGTTCTTCCAAACACAAACTCTAATGCATACACTGTATTTAAATGAACTCGTTTAAATAGACCAGTCAATAAAAGTGCCTCACGAGTATAGCACAGTAAGCAAGATTTGTGATAGCTTTTGAATGAATTCAAACAGATTTAGTCCAGAAGGATATTTTGAGATACTAAATTGTAATCAAGTATTGCAAATCAATACAAGTTAATATTATTTTAAGTCTGATTCCTTTTACTCGCCATATATTTTTTCTGATCTTTAGCGAGGTATAAAAAGGTCCAAGAACATATGAAAATAAATGTTTGAGGACCAAAGATCCGATCCTTACCTGGATGAATCGGTTGACAATTCCAATGCATATGAAGAAATCCTGGAGACTAAGAAGAAGATTGCCAAGCCTCCATTGAATCTCCTTTTTAACCCTTCACTTATTATAAAAAGGGATATATGGGATATCAATATTGTTGAACTTCTCGAAATGTTCGTTAGACTAATTGATGATTCTGATAAACGAGACCTGAGACTTTGTGGGGTCGCTGCGCTGACTTCTTCAATGATTCATAGACTTAAAGTAGAGAGTATATTCAAGTTGCAAAAAATAGCTATGCAGAGAAGGGGATTAGATGAATCTCAATTAGTGATGCCAATTGTACAGCTCAAGCCGATGGAGATACCATATAGATTCGAACCGACCTATCCAGTGAGCCTGGAGGATTTATTGGGCCTATTAGAAAATATGATGATCAGACTCACGAACCCGAAACAGCGCAACAAGCAGTTGGATTTGTATCCGGTAGATACATTCGATTTTGATCAATACTTTATCAAGATCGAGCAGATTTTGCAGGAACATGAAGAAATGATACTTGATATTATAACTGCCGACGGAAAAATTTTATTTAGTACACTTGTATCAAGCATGACCTCGATTGAGGCTGCAAGATGCTTTCTCGCAGTTTTATATTTAGCCATGAAAGAAAAAGTTAACATACAACAAGTGGACAATTTTGATAACGCCGGTGAAGAGGATATCATTGTGACGCGCATAGGCGAGAAAGAATAAGAGTGCTGCTGAGCAGATTTATCTATTTGAAAATTAAATGAGTTCAAGATGCTGCCAGAAGACGAAATAAGGGCAAGGATAGAGACAATCCTCTATTCGTCTGGAAGGCCACTGTCGTTGGAAGAGATAGTTATGGCTTCAGGCATAACTTCTAAGACCCGAGTTAGTCGAATACTTATGAATATAATTGAGAAGACTAAGTCAATATTCAAAGCTATCGAAATAACTCGATTGGAAGATGGAAACTTTGTCTTCCAAGTTAAATCCAGCTACACGCCCTTGGTTAGAAAATTCGCACAACGTCCAGTTGTTTCATCAGGGGCGCTCAGAACCCTCTCTTATGTAGCATATGAACAACCCCTAACTTCCAAGCGTCTATTACAAATCAGGGGTTCACAGGTCTACGACCACTTGAAGGAATTAATTCAGATGGGATTCATTGAATACGAAAAGGTTGGCCGGCTAAAGGTATATAGGACAACGAAGAAATTCCAAATTTATTTTGGCATCACAGACATTAATTCAGTCAAAGAAAAGCTTGTTGCGACAACAACAAAGCAAAGCAGCGCAGGCAAAGCAGCAGAGACAAATAATCCATGAATCATTATATTTACATGGCTATCTAGAGTGCAGTCTACTCACTTTTTTCTGTCACATCCTGAGCTTCATCTTAAAGGGAGGTTGTCAGATATGAGTATTGGTAATGTAGGCTATCAAATTTATCAGGTGTCGAGATGATTAGTTCGTGTGATCCTATATGATCAGGATCGGAATTATATTTGTCCCCATAGACGAGCAACCCAAATATGAATCACCTGCTATGAGGAACCCGGAGAAAGGTCTTAATTACGGAATATACAATTTTCTCGCCTTAGAGGAAAAATGCGAAAGTCAATAGAAAACCTCACCGGGAGAAAATATACCGGCGGACGAATCATAGCAATGAGAAGTAGAAGAAAGTACGAAATGGATCGATATCCTAATGAAGCAATCCTTGGAAAAAACAAGACCGTAAACAGAAGAGCAAGGGGAAATAGTATTAAGACTGCATTAAAAACTTCCGAATTTGCGAATATCGCTGACCCAAAGACAAAGAAGGTTACGAAATTGAAGATACTAAATGTAGTGAAAAATACTGCAAACAAGGATTATGAGAGAAGGGGCGTTATTAGCAAAGGGGCATTGCTTGAAACAGAATTGGGTAGCGCCAAAGTTGTGTCTAGACCTGGGCAAGATGGCTTAGTAAACGCGGTTTTAATAGGAAAATGAATTTGCTGATGTTGTGCAGAGAATAGGCTCTTTGATTTTTTTACCAAACAATTCGTATGATACATGTTGCTACGGATAGGATTGACAAGAGATGTTAGTCATTCAAATTTTGGATCTATTATCAATAGCTGCCTAGATCCAGATCCGTCAACTCACACGAAGAGCTTGTAGCTTACCTTCTCACAGCGCAGTTCGGACCGAGCTATTATGGTATCATCTACTACTCACGGAAAACGCGGTATGCAATTGATTCTTACTCAAAATTAAACCTCCTTCAAACTTTGTCTGGCCTTACCCCTCTGTATTATATATATTCAATGATTTGTCTTTGGGTTTGATTGACGATGAATTTTGGTTTCACATCAGGAGAATTTGACACCACTATTATATTTTAAGTATGTTCACAGCAGGAGAACAATACCTTTAAGAGAGGTCTCAAAATTCAGCCGTGATACCGCATTTGTCACATACCAATGCCCATTCTATTCCCTTAGAATGTTTACTTGCATCCTTCACACAAATGAGGTGCAGGCGACCTAGGTCGCAATTTGGACACACGTTTTTATCTTGACCTGGCCTATCTGACACTTCGAAAAGTCGAAAGGGCACTGACGCTTAAAATTGTATCTAAACCCGCCCAACGAGAATCAAAAAGCCGCTTTCAGGATTGTTCTGATTGTTAATCGATTCTAAGGTTGGCGAACACCGCCAAACTAACTTTTCTTTGACTGAATTAAATCATCTCAAATCACTTAAAAACTGATAAGCGAAGAAAAAGTAAGTTCAGCTCACGATAACTTTTCCCTTCATCCACGGATGAAAAATATCTGCATATTCGTACACACCGGGCTTGCTAAAGGTCACCTCAAAACTGGTTAAGGCTCCAGGGTATCCCTTCTCTTGTCCCTTTGGAAGCAACCAGCCCGAATTTATATATTTTTCACTGCCTAGAATATTATAAGACCCCGTTGAGTTCTTCTGTGTAATTTTGCTTGCTAGCCCATTGTGGTCAATTACGACTGGTTCAATTGCTCTCGAATTTAGTGTCAGTAAAGTAGTTGTCTTGCCGGGTTCGGACATTAGAATAGGCATACTATTCTCTCCAGGTGTAACTGTTTTGAACTGAGTATAATTGGAGACGAGTAATGGCACAATGAGTGATACCGCTGATTTCTTGTCCAAGACAAATGTAACCGTATGAGGATCTGGAACCCTTGACGGATTTAACCACATTATTTGCTGGCCTATCTTCACATTAAGGAGAGCCGGGCTAAACTGAGGTACAGGATCAGTTTCACCGCTGCGAATAACGATTGGTCCGCTATAGGATTGTTTAAGATCGATTTTTGGAGTAATGGCTCTTGTTAGAGTTGTTTTATGGCTAGAAGTATCATTTAGGTGTGATGAATTTATATTGGAAACAGAAGTTGTATTTTTTCCAACAGCTGAAGTAGTATTTGAGATTTTATTTGTGAACTTTGATTTGTTCAGAGGTAGCAATGCAAATGACTTCGTTGAGCCACTCTTTGGGACCAATATCGATGATGTACCTCTTTCAAGTTTGCCAGATGAACTTGCGGGAACTATGGGATTGCGTGATTTTATTATGGACGCTTGAGGAATAGTTGCATTGTTAGCCAACTTTTCCTTTTCAGATGCACCGGGAGCTGACCTGGCCAGCGGCGCTGCGTTCGAAGAATAGTGAGAGTTTGAAGAGCTTGCTTGTTCGTTATTATGTACATACGTTACATTTTCACAATCATTTGTTTTAGTATCCCCTTCTGAGGGGTTAAAGTCTCTAATAGTATCATTACCTGGACCACAATCGAAATGATCAGCCCCAGGACCTCCTATTAGTATATCATCGCCACCATTACCAAATAGCTTGTCGTTCCCCTTTCCACCGTATATGATATCGTCGCCAGACCCTCCATTGAGTATATCATCTCCTGGTCCGCCACATATGGTGACCCTTCCTTGTCCACTACCACTTGAAACGATCGTTTGACCACCGCCGGCACTACTGCTAGATGTCATCATACTTGAAGAGCTTGATGAACTGGACCCCTGAGAGCTCATAATAGAAGTTGAACCACTGATCCCGTTGCATCCTTCGCTCGCTTTCTGTTTTACCATGCCAATTATACTATTCGCAAGATCATTTCCTAAATTACTCAGACTAGCACCCAATGAAAAATCATTTTTTCCTGAGGCTGACATAGTCACAGGAAAAATTCCACCAAGTAGTAGAACCGCAACAATACCCCCGATAATCCCAAACTTAAAAACCGATAGTGATGACATATGTTATCTATCAGTCTATTCGTACTAAATATTTATTTTTTAGCTTTACACGCTATTTTCTTTCTAGTCCATTCTTAAATTAATTTTCATATATATTTCTTATAGTAGTATATATAGTTGCAAAAAAATGCAGAAATTAAAGGGTCGCCTAGGAGAAGTTTTATTCTACAAATATAAGACAATTAATTGAATTAGATGAGAAGTTGGGATGAAATACGGATCGAACAACTATCTAGTGAGAAATATAATCTTGAACCATTTTTCTGGAGTCAAGCGGGTGGTAGGGAATCCAATAAATTCACACTAACTGAACTGCCAGATGGAAGTCTGATTGGATTTTTATTTGGGTTATATAGAGCTATTTCTAAGATATTACTGCTATTGCTACCATGCGGCAGGAACATTTTATGAAATATTTGTAGTTCATATATACATTGAAGACCAGGTTTTGACATCTGTCTTATAGGCTTTGCCTCATCATTTACCGACTTTAGACTGGGCAAATAGCCTGTCAGAAGCAATAGCTGACTTTTCATATTAGAGTAGCATGGGAGCCTCGCAACTAAATGCCCTGTGACATTATCACTTACTAAAGAGTCATAGAGATATAGATAATCCTTAGCAGGGATAAGTTCATTTGAAAGAATGATAGTGGTAGTTTGCGGGTTCGCAAGTCGGATCTTATCGGTTTTGTTAGAATTGGTCTGAGTGGTTTTGTTAGAATTGGTCTTTACGGTACTGTTGCCTATTTCATCGATTGCTGAAGATAACAATGTCTTAGGATTCATTAAAGACCCGATTAGCGATTCTGCAGTGTGACTGGCCTGCGTCCCTTCGGTTCTATTATCTGTATTACTAGGTGATTTAGCTCTGTAATCAAAATTTGATTTACTAACTGGGAGCGTGAATGGTAATTCACCAGGATTCTGTGTTCTTGTATCTGAACGGGAACTGTTTACAGTTATAGATGTCGTATTCGTTTTGTTTAGATTGTTATTTGAGCTGCCCGAACCATTCGAGGAGGTAATGGGATTGAATGCTGAAAAGTTCGGGACTTGTGTTCTTGTATCTGAACGGGAACTGTTTACAGTTATAGATGTCGTATTCGTTTTGTTTAGATTGTTATTTGAGCTGCCCGAACCATTCGAGGAGGTAATGGGATTGAATGCTGAAAAGTTCGGGACTTGTGTTCTTGTATCTGGATGCGAATTATTTGCGGCCGATCTCTCCACTATTCGCGCCGCGGCTGTAAAATTTTTTGGGCCATGTATCTTACTCTCAGATTGATGGATAGAGTTTTTGGTAGAATCATTAGATACCATGTAATCCGATCTGGATATTAATGCTACAGTTATCAAAAAGCCTGTTATCGAAAGTGCCAATGTCACAAATATTACTGACCTCCTCTCCTTGGCACTTTTGTGCATGACTTTTACTTGATTCGTTTTAACATAAAAAACGGATTTGTCATTTTTTGTTGATTCTTCGATGTCAAAAAAGTCTTTGTTATATTCATGAACGGATTAAGTGTTCGAAATAATTTTGCATTGTTTTCACAAGAGGCTTGTATTGATTAGTAAGCCGACAACAAATCGATCAATAGTTTCAGCTTAATATAGTGTTTTGCGACCAAGATCATTGAGCATCAATCAAGGTTGTTGCTCAGATTTTGGCACCTGAAAAGTATATCTAATTGCTCTTCATCTGCGAATCAATCAGGTCAACATCCCATTTATCTATCCTTTTAATTGATTGGCCATTCTTTCTTGGTCGCAATATGCCATCTCGGAGTAATTGGTTTACGATCATGGCTGATATGGGTAATGCGCTCGTAGCTCCTGGTGAATTATAGTTTAAAACATGTAGGGAGTTATCATCTTTAACCTCGACCATGTCTGGAATGAATTTCCCATCATTACTCACTAATAGTGATCTTATTCCAGACGTACCTCTGGTATTAAACAGTGAAGGCTTAAGGATAGGCAAAAACTCTCTTACTCTATTTATCATCGTAGTTCTAGAAAGAGAACTTCTAAATTCTTGACTAAGCATATACATGAATTGTCGATTAAACAAAAGCTTAGGGATTCCCCTATTTTTTGCAATTTCTAAAATCTTGGGTATCGAGAATCGAATATTGTTCCACCAGTCATACGAATATGGCCCAAAGACAGGGACAGCATTTGGGCCTACTTCATTAGATCCGTCGAATCGAACTATCCAGTGTGGATCGAGGAATGGGTATTCTGTAAATCTGGGGACAGAGTAGATGCTGATCTTTGTAAGATTTTGATACTCTTGTGGAGCTCGCCAATACTCCCCTCGAAAATAAAGATTAGTATATTCAGAGGCAGCATTCATCGAATGTGCGATGCCAACAGCATTTCCTCCAGCTGCATTAATTACGTAGTTGGTATGGATTGTCATGACGGAACTTCTAATTTCGTTCTCCGAGCTTAAAGTGAGTGCTTCAGTCGGCCCATCCTTGCCAATATCATATTCAGTATTAATACTGTGCTTCTTGGCGGGCCATCTTATAGCTATGCGAGCCTTATTATCAATATACTGGATTTCTGATGTCGATTTCTCTCTGTTTATTTTCACGACCTTGCTTCCTGTAACGACCTTACAGCCAAATGTGGAAGCGTCGTGTACTAATTGCCTAGTTATAGCTCCGTAATTAACAGACCCGTCTCTTGAGCAATAAAGTGCTGCCATACATTTTACGTTAGGTTCGACTCTTGATATCCTCTCATTATCGAGAAGGATTAATTCATCTTTTCGTAGACCATTTTCAATGCCCCATTCAAGGTACTTGTGAAGCGCATCGATACCCTTGTCATATGTGGCAACTGACAGGACCCCGTCTAGCCTGAATGGCAAAGAACAGGATTTGCAATAATCGAATAACATCTGAAACCCCAAATAGGCTGCCCTTGCAAATAGCTTCTTATGGATTGGATCATATAGGAACGGCGCATGAACCTTACCAGTATTCCTACTGCTTGCGTGAAGAGCTACCGCCTGTTCCTTTTCAATTAGGATCACACTACTCGAAGATGAAGCCGAGACAAAATAGGCTAAAGAGGCACCTAGGATACCCCCTCCAACTATTGCAATATCATAGTATTGCTGTAGCAATACTGTATGAGTACATCAATGAGACGGTTATAATTAACTTTAATCGACTTTAATGTTAAAACAGTGGCACGTAGAAAAAATACAAGTTTCCTAATGGCTATCTCTCGGGCATGTTTCGTGAGTTTCAAGATTCGATGTTTATTACAAACTGAGTAATAATAATTTCCAATATCTTGATAAATTTATTATCTCGACGCAATTGCAATCCCATGCAACTATGAAATTCACTGTAAAAGATATCTGATTTAAGAGGGTGTAGTATTGCTCCTAATGTAAATAAATCATTACCACATTATGTTTTTTGAGAATTATAGGTATGAACAGCAAAACCACGTATACAATAGTAGCTATTGCGACACTAGCCGCATTGTTGATAACAACTAGTGCAGCGAGCAGCGCATATGCATGGGGACACCATCACTACTCTAAAACAAAGCAAAGTCAATCGCTAGCGCAGGCAAATGCCTGTGGAAACGGTCCATTCCCTTACAAAGTTGACTGCCAAAATTCTGGCTCTCAAATTCAGGGCAAACGTAACGCCGCAAGCGTCGCATCTTCACAGTAGAAACATACGCGTCAAGTAGAGACCCATTCTTATTTTTTTGGAACAAATTTTATACCTGATGGCCCTCTGGATTACATTCTTACACCTCCGGCTTATTTCTTAGAATAGTATTTTGGGTTTATTTGCATTATTCTTGAACTCAATGTCCTACCATGGTAATTTGCCACTACGAAAGTAATGGTTCAAAGTATATCCTAATCCTATGCAAAAGAGGAACGCCACCAGTCCCAGTATAAATCTTAACTTTTCTCGCTCCACGACACTAAACATATTGTCTAGTCTGAGTTATATTTTTACTCACACCTAATACAATCATTCACTCCCCCCATTATTTTAGGCTCGTCATAGCCCATTAAACTCGGAACACTCGTAAAGTTTGCAAACGTGGTGTGGGGACTTCTATTTCGCGAACCTAACCAACTGATGGCTGCATGAGCATCTGTGATCTTATTCAATACCATCAAATATGGACAGGAATTCTCGTTTCTGTCAGTATCTTAGATTGTCATTTTGCATTCAATGGAAGAGTAAGGATTTTGAAGGCCGTTGGTTAAATAAGATCATGTTTTCGAAGGCAAAATGTAAGCTCTGTGGCGATGAGGTTCGATTTGCACTAAAGCACTTGAGAGACAGACATCCGCAGACATTGAAAGATAACGATGTAGTTAAACTGAAAATGTCAAAAATATTGAAAAAGTATTTCGCTTGATGTTCGATAATCTGCCACGATTTGGGCTGTCTAGACTGAATTATTAAATAGCATCAAATCTATAGTAGTATAGTGAGCAGTGGGATTTTGGATGGATAAAGGTTATCGTACTCGTAATAGTTATGGCAATTTTTCTAATGGCAATGACAACAGATACATGTATAATAATGATAATGCTAATGATAACGAAGCTACCAATGAAATACATCTTGATGAGTGGGAGCTTCGAATACTGACGTCCCTGAAAAGTAGCTTGAAGACAGAGCGAAAAATCTCTAAGGAGGTGAAACTTAACACTTCGATCGTTTCTGAGCTAATTACAAGATTGATGGAAAAAGGGTTGATTTTGAGTACAAGAAGACGAAGATTGTACTTCTTCTCTTCAGAATACTTTTTTACTACACTTGATGCTCTAAAGATGCTGCAAAGATACACTCGCCACAAGAGAAAGAATGAAGACGGCCTCATAGAACATATTTTGGCCATTGCTGCATACCTGTTTAGGTAATAATCAATCGAATGCGATCTGACTTGCTTAGTGCTCTAGGAGATCCTAGATTGGATACTGGATAGTCTGTTACTGACCACTGTAGTTATGATTTCAGATACATGAATCCTTAATCAATTCAGTTTCAATTATCCTATGTGCTCCCTAGCTATACGATGGCTATCAGTTTGACGCCTAGTATTATGGACCAAGTATCTTCAATTATTTTTGCAATTACGAGCAATTGTGGCATACTATCAGACGTTCATTAATCAGCAAACGACCATACTTTTTAATAAATTTCAAAGGTAGCGTTAAGAAGATCCGTTTCTTGTTATTACAATGTCAGCATTGAAGGCTAATATAGCGTCGAAAAAACAAAGAGCTCTAATTCTTGCAGCAGGAGAGCTTGGAGCATATGAAGCTGGTGCAATCAAGGCAATGTGTAATAATCTTCTAGAACAGAACAAGAAAAATGAAGACCATGACGGACTTTTATTTGATATCTTTGCATGCAAACTGGGAGCTGGAAAGATGCGGCTAATACTCTACTGGAATGGTTTGGCCATAGTAAGCATTGGTTACTCCAGCCACAGAAGCAAATACGTGGTGAAGGAGGTATTTTGTTAAATTCAAGAGGTCATAGATTTATGAAAAATTACTATCCAAAAAAGATCTTCTTGTGATCCATATTACAATTCGAGGTAATGACTGGCAAGAATCCTACGAAAGTTATGGGGTATCCATATTGCAAAGAATTGTCTAAAATACTTGAGGGAATACCTCTTAATTTTAGACTTTCTTCAGCAAACATCACAATAGAATCAGAAAATTGATTGATTTTAGAATTGAACCAATGATGAACTGAGCAAGAAAATTGATTGATTTTTGAAAGAAGCATTTGGCACTCAAGAGATACATCGTATGAGCAATCCCGATAACTCAATAGGACATGCTGCGATGAGAATAGGATACTCAATGGTGATGTTATCGGATGCAAGGGATCAATGGAAGCCTATGCCTGTTCCGATTTATTTGTATGTAAATTATACTGATGCCACATACAAACAGGCATTCCAGGCAGGTGGCACATCAGTTATGGAACCAGCTGATCAATGTGTGAATTTATAGTCTTGCCACACCAGTCCAGCGGCAGTTGTATTTCTCCATATTACGCTGCCTGTCGGACCGAATCAATGGGCGCCTCCAGTAGTTTGCCGCTGCCAATTCCACGATTCTATAAGGACTATAGATGGTTCTAACAAAGAACGTTGAAAAGTGTTTGCCCTTCCTGCGGTTTATTATACCATTCCTTGCCAGGTAGGCCACTCTCGAATAATACATGTTTCAGGGTCGGATTTAGTTTATCTATAATCAGCGAGCTTTCCCACCGTTCAATAGTAATTATAACTCAAAATAGCAATAGACTTATAATCAGAAAATAACTCCGAAATTGTCGCTATCATATGTTGAATTGATTTGCCTTTCATTCCTCAATGGGCACTGATTTGACGGGTTCGTCGGCCTGTCAATGCTTTTTTTGTGATATGTTACAGTAAACTAATAATGTTAGCCTGTGCTAAACTTTATATTCTGCCATACAAATACTAGTGTTAGCAAGTGAACGACAATATCAAAAGGGCTGGAAGGAAGGAAGAGTCGTATACTTCTGTAGACCACCAATTTTCCAAAGGTTTCAATCTGGTCCACTTTTTAAAATTTATGGGTATCGGAATTGTTGTGGGTGTGGCGTATATTGACCCAGGTAATTGGGGAACTGATATAGCGAGCAGGCTCGAAATTCGGATATTCGTTACTATGGGTAGTCGTTATGAGCAATTTGATGGGGATGTTACTTCAATATTTATCCTCAAAGTTGGGCATAGTGACTGGTCGAAGCTTGGCTGAAAATTGTCGGCATAATTTAGCGAGATGGAAATCACTATCTCTTTGGGGAACTGCTGAAATAGCGGCCATCGCGACTGATCTTGCAGAAGTCATTGGCGCAGCTGTAGCGATAAATTTGTTATTTGGCCTTCCTTTAGTTTATGGTGCGATAATCACAGGATTTGATACTCTGCTTATTCTTGGTCTTGAAAGAAAAGGATTCCGAAAATTGGAAGCTGCAATAATAGGAATGGTTGCCATAATCGGTTTCGCATATATTATTGAGATCATTTTAGCGCAGCCTAATTGGAATGATATAGCATATCACGCGGTAGTTCCGGAAATTAACCCTCTTAAGGGTGAGGGCCTGCTAATTGCAGTAGGAATATTGGGCGCTACAGTTATGCCCCATGCCATCTACTTGCATTCGTCAATTATAAGATCGAGATACAAGACGGAGTCGGATGGAAATTCCAAACACCGATTGATAAGGTTTTCAATGATAGACACCATTATTGCTCTAAGTCTAGCAGGCTTGGTCAATGGGGCAATATTAGTGGTGTCAGCCTCGACGTTTCATACGCACAACGTTGTGATAGACTCGATCGATGTTGCATACAGGACACTTAGTCCCTTACTAGGTAACCTCTCTAGCTATGCATTTGCAATTGCGCTTTTAGCCTCAGGTATAGCCTCATCGGTTGTGGCAACACTTTCTGGTCAAGTAATATTTGAAGGATTCACGAACCTGAAAATAAAGCTGTGGAAGCGGCGCATCGTGACTAGGCTAATAACCCTGGTTCCTGCCATAATAGCGATCTCTTTTGGCGCCTCACCACTATCGATTCTGGTGATTAGTCAAGTCATCCTGAGTATACAACTACCTTTTACCGTTATTCCACTAGTATACTTTACCGGGAGGAAAAAGATAATGGGCTCAGAGGGGGTTAACAGATCTGTTACGAAAATTCTTGCGTTGATATGTACGGCTGTGATCATAGTGATGAACATCTTACTCATCACTTACCAATTTTTCTTCTAGCTAGTCCGTCTTAGCGTGTGTTACACTATCGGATGGATCTAAAAAAAGTACAAAAAAAGCACAAGTACAAAAAAAGCACACAAACGTAGATTATCGCTCGAACTGAGAAAGCCACCTATTCAATGCAGAAGATTTATGTTTATTTAGCTAACAAAAATTCATTGTACCACTAGCTTTCCTTTCATTTCAGGATGGATAGTGCAATAATACTGAAAGGTACCTGCTTTATCTGCAATAAATGTTATGGTCTTGCTTTGAAAGTAGCCCAGATTTCCCGTATGTACTTTAAAGGCATCTATATTCAAATTATGCTGAGAATCTCGGTCCTCATTGATCAAATGTATGGAATTGAGGTCGCCCTTCTTCATGGTGATTGTTGGGCTGTTAAATCCCACACCGATACTTTGTCCTCTACCTCCACTAGACTGACTGGTGAACGTGTACCCGCTTTGCGGAGAATAAGTTGCCTTGATAAACGTATTAGTAGGAGCTGCAAATACTGGCGACGTGCCGTTAACGGGAATTAAAGTGCGAATCCCAAAGTAAGCTCCTAACGCAATAACAATAGCAATCCCACCAATAATCATGTAACTATTTCTGGACAAACCCCTATGCTTTATATCCTGCTGTTTTCTCTTCTGCTTTTTCCCCATGTCAAAATTCGTTTGCGTTATGCATATATGTATTTAGTCATTCGTTTAGATCTTGCAATGACAAATCCCCCATCTTGACTTTAACGACTATGATGCATCGCTTCAAATTGCGACCTGAATTTAGTATCAAGTTCCTTGTACTACCTCGCTTTCCTCTTACATGACTAGATCTATACATCTCAAGATTTTTGCCTGAATGATATATCTGTCCTGACAGCAAAACAGTATTAAAAACGAAAGAATCGGAGACAACCCATCAATTGCTAGTCCTGACTACCAAGGTTCATGCTAAACGAAAATGGTTGTGTATTGTTTTGGACAGTAATACTCATTCCGCCTCCCTAGTAACAAATTTATTCCTAGTCGCATACCAATGTTATGATACACCAGATTTAATACAATCAATTACCCTTAATAAACAGCAAAATTTAAATTTGCATTTCTTGAAAGCAGACGAGGGTCTAAAATTCCAACACTTGAGCGGACATGTTCTGGTTACAAAGGTAGGTTTGTATTAGAAGATGGCACGCTTTTTGAGGGAATTGGTTTTGGATACGAGACAAGTGTTGTTGGAGAAGTGGTATTTAACACTGGAATGGTTGGTTACACCGAGACACTTACAGATCCCTCCTATCGTGGGCAGATACTATGTTTGACTTATCCACTTGTTGGAAATTATGGGGTACCCGACAAAGACGTGAAAGATGAATTTGGGTCTGCCCAAATATTTTGAGTCTGATCAAATTCAAATAAAGGGATTATTGATTCATAATTTGTCAGCTATTGCTAGTCACTGGAGTTGTATCAAAACATTGGACCGATGGCTCTACGAAGAAAAGATCCCTGGCGTATATGATATAGATACGCGCGAATTAACCAAGATATTGAGGATAAATGGTATAATGAAAGGTGCGATATCGGTGCAGCGATTCTCCGCTCCTAATTCACCATCCATTGAATCGAGGTTGACTTCTGAACAGGAAAGGGAGGGCATTCATGCAACGATCAAGGACTATAGCTATGACGCTCATAATTTTATGCACGAAGTGTCAACTAAGAAACCTGTAGTATATAGAAACCCAAATTCCAGTTCTCCCAACTTAGAGACAATTGTTCTCTTGGATACTGGCACGAAATACAGCATTATTCGAAATATCCTCAAGATGGGATTCAACGTAGTTAGACTGCCTTGGGATACTCCTTTTGATGAAGTAATGCGTTACAATCCTTCCGGGGTAGTAATAAGTAATGGACCCGGTGATCCAAAAATCTGTAGCAAAACTGTCAGGACGGCCACCGAACTAATCAAGAAATCTACACCAACTCTCGGAATATGTCTTGGGCAGCAGATTCTTGCTCTTGCCGGAGGTGCAGAGACATACAAATTGAAATTTGGTCATCGAGGCCAGAATAAACCATGCCTTGACTTGTATAATAATATGACATACATCACAAGCCAAAACCACGGTTATGGCATAGCAGCCGAAACGATGGAAAGAGCAGGATTCAAGGTTTGGTTCTCAAACATTGACGATGACACTATTGAAGGTATAGAACACGTTTCCAAGCCGATAATCGCGGTCCAATTTCATCCCGAGGCCTCTCCAGGTCCTAATGATTGTACGTTTATTTTCCAAAGGTTTAAAGAGATAATTACAAATCATAAAAATACCCTTTTATTAGATTCAAATTTGCACATTCCTGATACCGCGCCTGATGCTGACAAGGGTGGTAGCACTAGGAAACCGAATATTAATAGAAAGATCGATTTTGCAAGCTCAGAAAATATGTATGATATACATCTCAATGAATCCGAAAATGAAGCAGTACAAAACAAAGAAGAATTAAAAATTAGGAGGAAAAATGACACGGGATGATACGATAAGAAAGGTACTGGTACTGGGTAGCGGGGCAATTAAGATTGGAGAAGCGGGCGAAAGTTGGTCATGATAAATTGATCGACCGCTAATTCGACTACTCCGGTTCGCAATGTCTCAAAGCTCTTAGTGAAGATGACGTAGGCAGCGTTCTCATTAATCCGAATATAGCAACAATACAGACTGATAAGAAATTTGCGGACAAAGTGTATTTGCTCCCTATCACCACCAGTTTTGTCAAGCAGGTCATAGAGTGTGAACGGCCGGATGCTATTATGTTGGCGTTTGGTGGCCAGACCGCCCTTAATTGTGGGGTATCTTTAGAAAAAGAGGGCATCTTGCAGAAATATGGAATTAGAGTACTCGGTACTCCAGTAAGTGGTATAGAAGTTACTGAGGATAGACAATTGTTTAAAGAGGCAATGATCAAATCTGGCGTTCCTGTATTGGATAGTGCCCCTTGCTATTCGGTGGAAGAAGCTCTTACTACAGCCAGCCGTATCGGCTACCCAGTCATGATCCGCGTTGCGTATACCCTTGGAGGAAGGGGAGGTGGAGTAGCGTATAATGAGTACGAGCTCCAAGAAATTGTTCAAAGAGGCCTCGCGTTAAGTATGGTCGGACAAGTGCTTATAGAGAAATATGTCGGACATTGGAAGCAGATTGAGTATGAGGTCATGCGTGATTATAAGAAAAATAGTGTCATCGTATGTAACATGGAAAATATGCTGTCAATGAGGGTACATACCGGCGACAACATTGTTGTAGCGCCATCTCAAACGCTAAACAATCATGAATATCATATGTTACGCTCAGTTGCACTCCGTGCAACTGATCAATGCGGAATAGTAGGCGAATGTAATATTCAGTTTGGGCTAGACGTAACTTCAGACGAGTATTGTGCGGTAGAGATTAACGCAAGACTTTCTCGTTCTTCTGCGCTCGCAAGTAAGGCAACTGGCTATCCTCTAGCGTACATGGCAGCAAAGATCGCTTTAGGATATTCTTTACCTGAACTTATTAATAGGATCACCATGGCTACTACTGCGTGTTTTGAGCCATCATTAGACTATGTTGTGTTGAAGATGCCAAGATGGGATTTCCAAAAATTTGAATTTGTAAAGAGAAAGCTTGGTAGTACAATGAAATCTATCGGCGAAGTTATGGCGATTGGAAGATCTTTTGAAGAGGTATTGCAGAAAGCGATCAGGATGACAGACATCGGCAAGGATGGCCTGGTCGCAAACTTTGACAGTCTGGAAGACGACCACTCAATAAGAAATTCAGTACGCTTTACCAACCCAGAAGAACGTACCTTCAACAATAATAGATATCCTACATCAAATATCGGTATTACTGACGAAGATGATCAAGCTGTTTCTTTTGCAAATCACTATGGCTCTGAGGAGAATGTAAGCAAAGAAACGAATGTTAGCCCATCATCAGGTCACGCAAATAGAGATAAAAACCATGTACGAATTCCTGGTGAAGTGAACCTGGAAGCACTCGAAGAATTGTTACTTCATCCTAACGATGAAATCTTGTTTATCGTTACAAGAGCAATGAAGGCTGGAATAAGTATCAAAAGAATAAGTGAACTTTCGACAATCGATCCATGGTTCTTGGCAAGTTTTGCAAACATCGTTGGCATGGAAAATAAGTTATTAAGCTCAAGATTGGATCAGAATCTTATCAGGGCGGCAAAGAAAATTGGTTTTTCAGACAGACAGATAGCTAGGTGTGTTGGTCTGAATGAGGAAAATGTGAGATTATTAAGGCAAAATTTTGGTATCCTTCCGGTTGTCAAGCAGATCGACACATTAGCCGCGGAATGGCCCGCAAAGACAAATTATCTTTACCTAACTTACTGTGGAGATACGGATGATCTCATATTCGAGCGTGAAAGTCAAAGTATTCGGGAAGAAGTCATGACTTCTAACTATCCTGCGCTTTCCGAGCCATCTCAACGGCAAATGCAGTCTTCTTCCGATCGGAAGCAAAGGTCGAATAGCACTGCTCAAATTATTGGCCATAATATTCAGCAAAATAATAACGAGCATAAGATAAATTCTGTAATAGTGTTGGGAGCGGGTCCGTATAGAATTGGGAGTAGCGTGGAGTTTGATTGGGGAACAGTAAATATGGTGTGGGGCCTTAAGGAGAACGGCGTCAAGGAAGTTTCAATCATTAACTGTAATCCTGAAACCGTGTCTACTGACTATGATATATGTGATCGCTTATACTTTGAGGAGTTAACATTTGAAAGAGTAATGGACATCTATGAGAAGGAGAATCCATCTGGCATAGTAACCTGTGTGGGAGGGCAAACGGCGAATAACTTAACACCACTCCTATCTCGAAATGGGATCAAGATAGTAGGGACTGGAAGTGAAAACGTCGATAAAGCCGAAAACAGGTCCAAATTTGGCAAACTTCTCGACGAACTTAAGATAAAGCAGCCAGCATGGAAAATCTTCACTAATCTCTTCGAGGCGAAAAAGTTTGCGTATGAAGTTGGATATCCAATACTAGTAAGACCATCGTATGTCTTAAGCGGTGCTGCCATGAAAGTGGTATGGGCGGAGTATCAGTTAGAACAATTCCTAGCAGCGGCTACGAAGGTAAGCCCAGATCATCCAATCGTTATAAGTAAATTTCTACAGGATGCTTCGGAAGTTGAAGTCGACGCTGTGGGTACAGATGGAAAGGATGTAGTAATTGGCTCGATAGTTGAACATATCGATAACGCTGGGGTTCACTCCGGTGACGCAATGATGTGTATTCCACCTTGGAGGCTTGACAGGGAAACCATTGAGACGATAACTGATTATACAATTAGGATAGGTAAAGCCCTAAAGGTGATTGGACCTTTTAACATACAATATTTGGTGAAAGATAATGAAGTGTCAGTAATAGAGGCGAATATTAGAGCTTCTCGAACCATGCCATTTGTTTCGAAATTCATTGGAATAAATTTAATCAAGCTCGCTGCAAGAGCCATGACTGGCCACGCTCTTCCCTCAGATGTAAAAGATCTTTGGTTAAAAACATCTGGGTTTGGAATCAAAGTCCCACAATTTTCATTCATGCAGCTGGAAGGAGCAGACATAGTTCTTGGAGTGGAAATGCAGTCCACGGGCGAGGTTGCCTGTTTTGGCAAGAGTTTTTATGATGCACTCTCTAAGGCTTATATTGCAGCCGGCTATTCCTTACCCGCAAAAGGATCAGCATTGATTACTGTAGGTGGTCAAAGAAATAAAGAAAAGGTCCTGCCTCTAGTGACAAAAATTGCATCGATGGGATACGACATACATGCCACAGAACATACCGCGGAATTCATATCGAAGAATAGTAAATCAGTCAAATTGAATCTAGTATTCAAAATAAGTGAGCCTGATAGAAAGCCTAACATATCAGATCTATTATTTGACAGGAAAATTGATTTCATTATAAATATTCCTTCCACCTCTACTGCAGAGAAATATCTTGGTATGTTGGATGACGAGTATCAAATCCGTCGAAAAGCAGTCGAAATGGGAGTTCCTGTTTTAACAACCCACGAGGCAGCTAACTCATTTATTAATACGTTAGAATGGGTGAGAAAAAATACACCAACTCTTGCCTACCTTAGAGACTACATTTATTGAGTCCATTAAATCATACTTGATCGGTCAAACATATTCACCTTAAATGTAACAATGCCTGCTTGTAGGCTATCTTCAAGATAGAATATTTGGTCTAGCTAGATTCCAGTTAACATTACTCTTCCGGCTTGTCATAGCAGGTTTCGGAGTGGATGCCAATTAATTATATCTATTTTTGCCTCTTTACTTTTGCTTCAATGTTTTTACGAGAAGCTAATGAAAATTTCCTCAAGCTTTTGTGTTTAGACCATTCGTGTTGATTACATTGTTCAGTTCTTCATCTTACATACTAAATATAGTAACAATATTAATTTTGGTAACAATATTAATTTTAGTTATGGAATTGAATACAAAAGTCCGAAGAATTTGTCAGATAATGAATGACTGGTTAAGATTGGCATGCCATAATAGGTTCATGCAAGATTAAAGTATACTATAAATTGAATAATACATCAACAAAAAAACTGCCACATTAGTAAAAAATGTGGAGTGATGGCTATTGTGGAGGTTGTATTTCTCTGACGCTAAGGTTTTTGATAGCTACATCATTTGCATTGTCCCATCTAAACGTAGCAATAGGTCCTCCCCAGGTTAACAATTGATCTGTTGCACCACCACATGTTTGCCCGGCATCGCCCCATCCGCCGCTATCAACTTGATCGTAAACTTTTTGCCATGCATTGTTATTATTTGGGTCTACCCAGATTTCGAGCTTCACTACCAGTTTTCCGTTCTGGACTATATTGTAAAACATAGCCTTAAATCCCACGTACTTTCCGTTACTACCTGCTGGCGATGACTTGGCGCTTGTGAATAGATAGTGAACATGCCATTGTTCTTTAGCCCATCGAACTTGTCCACTACCGTAAAATAGATCAGCCTTGTACGCTGTGCCTTCACAGCCGTCTGGATTCCCGCTGCCAGTATGTCTTCCACCTCTAGCGTACCAGGTCCAGCTATCACTACTATCACCACTGACAAACTTGACTTGACCTGTCATTTCAATATTCTTCCAGTCATTAGGTGATTGCATATATCCTTGTTTTTCCATTGACTTTTCATCTGTTTTGTACTTTATTAACTCCGGATGGTAGCCTGATGAAGTGAATACGCCATATCTAACCTTTCCACTTGTTACCTTCCAACTTCCATCTGGGTTCTTGGTCATACTTGGTGGAGAAGTACGTTTGTCATTATTGGGATCTTGCATGTTCATAAACCATTCTTCACCACCCGGCTTTGTGGGATAAATCTCCTTTATCCCAAACTTGTCAAAGCCCTGTGTTGTACCGCCACCACTTCCTCCACCTCCAGGTGTGGTGGAGGAGGTAACATTAATACTCACGGTAGCGATATTGCTTTTTGCACCATGACTATCGGTTGCTTGAACTGTGAAGCTATCCGGTCCGGTGTACCCTGATGCTGGCGTATACACAAAACTGTTTTGAGTGGAACCAACTGATATTTTTCCGTGAGTTGGAGCACTCGTGTTAGTGATTGTTGCTGTATCTCCTTGATCTGGATCAGACACTGCTATTGGAATAGTTACAGACGTATCTTGTCCAGTTGATATGCTTGTGTCCCTTACTGTAGGTGCTTGGTTTGAAGGTGTAGGTGGTGGAGTTTGGTTTCAGCAAGAACTGTTATACTCACGGTAACAATATTGCTTTTTGCACCATGACTATCGGTTGCTTGAACTGTGAAGCTATCCGGTCCGGTGTACCCTGATGCTGGCGTATACACAAAACTGTTTTGAGTGGAACCAACTGATATTTTTCCGTGAGTTGGAGCACTCGTGTTAGTGATTGTTGCTGTATCTCCTTGATCAGGATCAGACACTGTTACTGGAATAGTTACAGACGTATCTTGCGTGTCGTAAGCGCAGTAACATTCTGAACTACAGGGGCTTGATTACCTGATGGTGGTGGATTGGTTGATGGTGGTGGATTAGTTGATGTTGGATTAGTTGATGGTGTGGGAACCGGGTTCATTTGCTAGGCAAGACTGTTATACTCACTTTACCCAAGTTGCTCTTTGCACCATGGCTATCTGTTGCCTGATATGTGAAGGCGTCATCTCCAGTATAATTAGAGACTGGTTTGTACACATACCTTTTAGAGATTGAATCCAAAGTCACGTTACCGTGAGTCGGATTGGCCACTACACTGAGAGTCACGGTATCTCCTCTTGCATTATCTGGATCGGTTCCGGTCAAGGGTATCGCGATGGATGTGTCCTGAACCGTAAAGACAGTAAGATCCTTTACAGCAGGCGGAGCATTCACCAATATTCCGACTGTGGCCACGTTACTCTTTACACCATGGCTATCTATACCCTGATAAGTAAAGTTGTCATCACCGAAATACCCCTGAATGGGAATATATGTGAAGGTATCTGAAGTACTATTGACTGTGACAGAACCATGGGCAGGCCGTGTTACCGGGGCAATCGTCACTGTATCACCACTATCCGGATCTGCTACCTTTGCAGTGATTTGTACAGGCTTATCCTGAGATGTTATAATTCCTGTTATGTCTTCAGCCTTTGGAGTCGGGCGCAGGCTCTCGACATTAAGCTCCATCGAGATCACCGTTCCCGTGCGTGCGCCCGCGTTGACGATCGTCAGCGGAATGGCGAACTGCTCGACGTCGCCGCCCTGGTCGCGCGCATAGTGGATCACAGGCGGGACGTAGACCTCGAGATCGGCGGTCTTCATCACGCTCTCGTAGAAGGAGAGCCCGGAGAAGCCGAGCGCCAGCGCCGAGAGCATCGTCGCCCACTTGCCGCCCCGTCCGCCGATCTCAGCGATGTTCATGGCCGAGCCGTCGCTCGAACCGAAAATTGGCCATCTCGTTGTCATGGAAATTCCCGTCCCGTCTGAAGCGGCCGGAACGGACGACAGCACTGAGGCGGCTTTACGGCTGGAAACTAAGCCTTTCGGCTTGTTGCGGCCCGTTGCTGACTATTGCGGCTCCTTGCGCCGGCTCATGAAGGCGAGGCGCTCGAAGAGGTGGACGTCCTGCTCGTTCTTGAGCAGCGCGCCAGCGAGCGGCGGAATGAGCTTGCGGCCGTCCGTCTCGCGCAGCGTCGCCGGATCGATGTCCTCGTTGAGCAGGAGCTTGAGCCAGTCCAAGAGCTCTGACGTCGACGGCTTCTTCTTCAAGCCCGGCACCTCGCGCAAGTCGTAGAAGATGCGCATCGCCTCCGAGACGAGGCGGCCCTTGAGGCCCGGGAAATGCACCTCGACGATGGCGGTCATGGTCTCGGAATCGGCAAACTTGATGTAGTGGAAGAAGCAGCGGCGCAGGAACGCATCCGGCAGCTCCTTCTCGTTGTTCGAGGTGATGATGACGATCGGCCGGTTGCGGGCGGCGACTGTCTCGCTCGTCTCGTAGACGTAGAACTCCATGCGATCGAGCTCCTGCAGGAGGTCGTTCGGGAACTCGATGTCGGCCTTGTCGATCTCGTCGATGAGCAGGACCGGGCGCCGCTCCATCTGGAACGCGTCCCAGAGCTTGCCGCGGCGGATGTAGTTGCGGATGTCCTTGACTCGCTCGTCGCCGAGCTGCCCGTCGCGCAGACGCGAGACCGCGTCGTACTCGTAAAGACCCTGCTGGGCCTTGGTCGTCGATTTGATGTGCCACTCGATGATGGGTGCGCCAAGCGCCTCCGCAATCTCGAGCGCGAGCTGAGTTTTGCCCGTGCCCGGCTCACCTTTGACGAGGAGGGGCCGCTCGAGCGTGATCGCGGCGTTGACGGCGACCTTGAGATCGTCGGTCGCCACATAGCGCCGCGTCCCGTGAAACTTCCCTGCCGCCGTCTCGGTCATCGGTTCTTAATCCTCCATCGATTGGGCGCTGGACATTAGGTCCCGCGACCCTGGCCAGCAAGGAACTGCCCCCAAGGGGACCAAAGGGGCTCCCGCTCCGGTTGCAGCCGCCATTTTTTTGCGGTGCGGGGTAGAGACTCAAACACGCGCCGGCCATCTCCGGGGCATACCCGCGATCCAGACCCCGGCGGGGGCAAGTCAAGCCCCTGAATTTACTGCGCCGCACACCTAAATCTCGGATTTTCTAACTCTAGCGGCCACTCACTTCAATAGAGGCCGCCCCAACTCGTGTTCATCGCTGTACGCTGTCTAGAGGGAGGGGCAGAGGCGGCAAGAGAGCCTCCGGGAGGCCCATCATAGCAAGCGAGCACAAAAGAAAACGGCCAAGTCTGCACCGGCAAGGAAGGCGGCCAAGAAGCCAGCCCCGAAAGCCGCAGCCCGGCCCAAACAGGCAGTAGCGCCCAAGGTGAAAGCCAAGCCCAAGACGCGAGCTGTCGGAAAAGCGCGAGACAAGACGCTGACGGTTCGAGCCTCGAGCTCCTCCATCGTACTGCCGCCCGACTACCGGCCGTCCGAGGACGAGCCGTTCATGAACGAGCGTCACCGCCTCTACTTCCGCCAGAAGCTTGTGACCTGGAAGGAAGAAATCATCCGCCAGACGAAAAAAGACTTCTGGCTGGCCTGCACGAGGATTTCGACCCAGCACGCCGATCTTGCCGATCGCGCCACGTCCGAGACGGACCGCGCGCTGGAGCTGCGTGCCCGCGACCGCCAGCGCAAGCTCATCGCTAAGATCGATGCGGCGCTCGCCCGCATCGAGGACGGCACCTACGGCTATTGCGAGGAGACGGGCGAGCCCATAGGGCTGAAGCGCCTCGATGCACGCCCGATTGCGACCCTCTCGGTCGAAGCCCAGGAGCGCCACGAGCGGCGTGAGCGCGTCTATCGCGAGGACTGAGCGGGGGCCATAGCCAGGCGCCCGCCGTCGCTGCTCCCCCGCCGAAGCCGCAGACATTGATAGGTTTTCCGCTTCGCCATTGACGCCCGGCCGCGCGGCTCTTTCCTCGGCCACTCGGTTCAGGATGGCGCGCACCGCATCGAGGTCGCGCAGGTGGATGTCGTATTGCGCGTAAGGCATCTCGATGCCGGCACCTCTCGAAGGCCTTGAGGATCCTCGTCCTGAGCTCCGTCTCCGCCGCGCCCGGCTCGGCATGGGCGGCGCGACGCGCATGCAGCGAGAACTCGAGCGCGCTCTGACCGAAGTCGTCGAACGTGATGGAAGGTGCCGGCACGCGTAGAATGAGCGGGCAGTCGCGTGCCACGCCCTCGAGGGCCGCGCGCACCTGATCGGGATCGGAGCGGTAGGACACGCCGACGCGGATGACGACCGCATCTTCTGCTCCGCGGCGCCCGAAACCCGCCACCGAAGCGAGACCATCTGCAAATCTGGTGAGTGCACGAAACATCAATGCTGTCCTGGCCTTACGCGGCTGACGATCAAATTTTGCGTGCGATGCGCAACTCAATTGCGCATCTATTGCTCTCCAGCGCCCTGTCCTTTTGCCCGCGGCATGCGCGAAAAGACGGCTGCCGGCGTCTCGATCGTATCGACATTGCGCTCGCGCCGCTCGCCGATACCCGTCTCGATCACCATGTCGACCGGGCCGCCGGTCATGATCAGGTGCTCCACGTCGTCGCGCCGGATGAGAATGAGGCGGCGACGGCCATCGAGGTTGGATTGCTCGACGACGTCGAGGCGCCGCTCAGGTTTCGGTCCGAAGAGCTTGGAAACGGCGTCCATGGGTCCGGCGCCGCTCATATAGGCGCGCACCGCAAATGCGCTCGCGATGACGGCGGCGGCAAGCAAGATCACGATCGCAAGATAGTACGCAACGTCCCACATTTCGGCTAAACGCGGCGCGCGCCGCGATCCTCTTTATCGGCCAACTCTTGTTTCCGTGGTTCGTCCGCATCTTACCCCACCGCGATGCGATCGAATCTCCCGCGCACTCTGAGGCGCGGACCTTCGCCACTCTGAACGCGTGCCGACGTATAGCGCGGAATTCACGCCAATTTAACTCTAATGATCGAAGTGTTGGGGCGTGAGGAATGCCGAGCCCGGGCGCCCAACGCGGCAGGCCCGGCAGCCCGGAGGTGGCATTCGAGCCGGCGGCGTTCCTCACGTGTATGTGTAGCGTAGCGTACAGAGTATCCCATGCAGGCGTCCAACGCGCCCTCCCCCCAAGAATCAGATAGCTTTCGCGTTCATGAGCGAAAGCGAAATCCGTGAGCCCCAAGTAGCACTTCCGGCTGACCATGCACTCGCCGACGGCGCCGGCGAGAGCGGGGCCATTCCGCTTCTCCTGATCGCCGCGCTCACGGGCGCGATCGTGCTCGCGCTCGTTGCCAGTGGCGCCGCCGAGCCGCTGCTGCTGACGCTGCTCGCGACACTTGCCATGTTCGGCGCATTTCTGATCTTTGGCTACCTTGCCGGGCATATCCGTATCGGTGAGCGTGTGCGTGACGACGATCTCGTCAAGGCGCTTGCCGACAGTCACGAGGACGGCATGCTCGTCGCGCGGCTCGACGGCGCCGCCGTCTATGCCAATCACAGCTTCAAGCATCTCGTCGGCATGACCGAGGCTGGCGAGTACAGGAGCCTTGAGTCGGCCTTCGCCGGCGATCCCGACGCCGCCGCAGCTCTCTTCCGTCTGACACGCGCCGCGAGCCGGCGCGAGCCAGGGCGCGAGGAGATCGACATTCCGGCCGCGCCCGGGTCGGCCGCCGAGGTGTCTGCGCATCACGCACCGTCCGTGCACCGTGCCGGGCCAGGAGCGCGATCTCGGCCCGCTGGTGCTCTGGACGGTAGCCGATGTCACCGGCGAGCGTGCCCACCACGTCGCGACCGTGCGCTCTCTCGAAGCGTCGCTCGCCCGCTACGATGCCGTCCCTGCCGGCCTCATGTGGACGGACAACCGCGGCGTCATCCGCCACATGAATGCAACGCTCCTGCGCTGGCTCGGCCGCGAGCCGCTGGCGCTCGCCGAGCGCGCGCTTCGCCTGCGCGACATCTTCACCCAGCCGGGCGCCGATCTGATCGAGACCGCCGCCGACACGCCTCAGAGCCAGGAAACGGGATTGGACCTCGACGTTGCGGCCGACGAGGGGCGCGCCATGCCGATGCGGCTCTTCGCCCGGCGCGAGGCTGCAGGCGGCTTGCTTGTCGCCACCTACCTGCGCGAGGCCGCAGCCGAGCCCGACGGCGATGCCGCCGAGATCCGCTTCGCGCGCTTCTTCCAGTCGGCGCCCTTCGGCATCGCGATCCTCGGCCCGACGGGCGCATCGCCAGCGCCAACGCCGCCTTCGCCGCCATGGTGCTCGACGGCGCCACCGGCGTCGGCTGTGACGGCCGCCGACGCCCTGTGCCGCTGCCGCCGACGCCCGACGCGCGCTCACCGCCGTCGAGGCCGGCCTGAAGCGCGCCCTCGTCGGCGCGCCGGGCGCGGCCCGATCGAGATCACGGTCGGCGCCGCAGACGCGACCACGTGACCCGCGTCTACATGAGCCCGTTCGCGGCGGCCGAGCGGCGCGCGAGGCGGCGATCCTCTACGTCGTCGACGCCACCGAGCAGAAGGCGCTCGAAGCGAAGTTCGCGCAGAGCCAGAAGATGGAGGTCGTCGGCAAGCTCGCGGGCGGCATCGCGCACGACTTCAACAACATGCTGACCGCCATCCTCGGCTTCTCCGACATGCTGCTCACCATGCACCGGCCGAAGGACGTCGCCTACAAAGACATCAAGAACATCCAGTCCAGCGCCAACCGCGCCGCCGAGCTCGTGCGCAAGCTGCTGGCGCTCGCCCGCCAGCAGACGCTGCAGAACGAGGTCGTCAATCTCGGCGACGTGCTGACCGACGAGTTCACCCTGCTGAAGCGCTACCTCGGCGAGAAGAGCGAGCTCAAGATCGGTCGGAGCCCGACCTCTGGTACGTGATGACCGACAAGCACGAGTTCGATGCAGGCGCTGTTCAACCTCATCACCAACGCCAAGGACGCGATGCCGGACGGCGGCACGCTGACGATCCGCGCAGCAACGTCACCGAGCGCGAGGCGCAGAAGCTTGCCCACCACGGCAT
>CAVPXM010000054.1:0-96880 GCA_963709405.1 uncultured Nitrososphaerales archaeon | reverse complement strand
CAGATGGAGAAGGATTAGCATACAAGTAATATATGATATTCATTCCCAGTAAATCGAGTTCTGTTGAATCATCAATGCCTAAAAAACTGCTTTGTTGTGCGATCCGCTATCTTTAAGCTGGTCTCAACCAGATCTGCATCTAGCTTGCCAATAGTAATTATTCTGGTATGAGTGACAACTTCATTGAGCTCGGGCGTAGGGAAAGGCTAATTTGGAAATAGACTGACAGGATTAATCATGAGTAGTACCATATACATGAGAACAGAGAATTGGATTATTGTTACACTCAGGATACCCGGGTTATTTTAAACTCTAGAGAAGAATTTATGAATGCATACAAGAGGTATACTATAAGGAAAAATTATAATAGAATACAAAACTCTTCCGGGGTATCTCGGGTGTAAAATACAAGATTCCAATTAGAACCAATGTACCATGACGACCCTGTGATTACAATTATGTAAATTACAAAGGCAGACAAAGCAATATTATTCTGATCACTCGATGAGAAAATACATTGAAAAATATTGGAGGATTGAAGGCTCTACCAATAAACAAATCAGCCTGCTAATTTATTCTATAATTCAAAAGCAAAAATCTAAAAAATAAGTAACCTAATGCGCCGTAATAACTAGCATAGATGAATACCAGTCGGCTGTTAATTTATGTGCCATCGCACTCATTAGGTCGCCTGATTTTATATTTGAGTCTGCCTGTTCCTGTTCTTCTTTGATTTTCTGAATAAAATATTCGCGTTGACGTATTTGTTTTTGCTTAAATATATCATCCATTGTCTTTTGAAATTTGCTCAAGTCAGCAGAAATTTTTTCATTAAGTTTTCGGGTTAATTCATCCTGCTCCACTTGTATTTCACGCATCTCATCATTAATCATTAGTAGATCTTCAAAATATCATACTTTTAAAGATTTTTCTAGAATGGTTCTAATTTCTAGCCTCTATCTGAGTTCCAACGACTGTAAGTTTAGTAGTTTTAATATCTTGTTATTTTAGCCCTGCAGACACAAGAATCACACTGGCGCATGCATGCATGCATAAACCATCATACTCTCTCAATGACTGCATTTTAGGTTAAATCAAAAATTGTATATTATTATTTAAACATCTAAACAAAGAAAATGGACACAAAAAAATTATTGTTTGTGGAGGAACTGTTGTTGTTGAACTGTGAGGAATGAATTCCAAGCCTTTGCGGCGCTCGTATTAAATTCTGTCACAGACTCAATTGTTCGATTAAGGGTTCTGAAGTTTTCTGCTGCTGCATTTATCGCGTTGACTGTCAACTGGTTGTTGATCCTAACTGCTTTGACTATGTTCTCGGTGATCTCGTTTGATTGCTTTACAAATTCATCAGTGTATGGTGGTGTTACTACTGGAACGTTCCCGTTACTTGCTAACACTTTGAGCTGAAACCATATTCCGGATAGTATCCTTTGCTGCGGCAATACAATCAAGCTGTAGATTAGAGACCGATTGCGCATATTGTGGTTGAGCTTTTGTAAACTCGTCTACTATTCTAATGCAGTTTTGTCTTACTGTGTCATAAAAGTTAGCTGCTTCAGCTGACCTAGTTGAAGTGGTTATGTCGTCTTTAGATTTAATATTATCTACCATTTTTATCTCATCTATAATATTATTAGCGTCCACCCCATATATACGTTGGTATTTAATGGGTCTAAATTCCATATAAAACCATGTAATGTCGTAATTCACCTATCGTAATGTAAAAGGATTAGCACTGAAGTAATACAGATTCATTCCCAGTAAATCTACTTCTGTTGAATCATCAAATACCTACAATCTGCCAGTACACCATTCAGATTATTATTTTCAGGAGCATTGTCTACTAACTAACTTTCTTTAGCAATCAATTTTCTGATTCATTATGATGATCGAATTCTGCTTTCACAAGGTCCTCAAAGGGATCTTTTCGCAAGTCTGCTTTAATAAAATCAATATTCTCAGGCATTGCGATACGATAGTTTCTTCTCGTTGAATTTGCAGATGCAATTGGCGTCCTCCAGTGCATCGCATTAAGTAACCGCCCTTTGTGCAGTCTTTAAATAATTTTACATTGATTTTGTCCTGAAACTCGAGAGTTATTAAGATGTGATACAAGCTAATGGGTTGAAATTGGGATCTGTATTCATATAAAGAATGACGCAACAATATTAGTTATGGCTGATCATGTTTGTGAGTGTACTCATTGTGATTGTAAAGTAAAATTTGATTGCAATGAGAGTGGTTGCTTGTGCTGTAGTACTACGATTTGTTATTTGGACTGGTCCAAGGATTAAGTAGAAGAAGAGAACCATTATTTTAAGCGTAGCAGAATGCAACTATTTAACTATTGATTGAGTTTTATAACGACTGTATTATCTGCTGCCAGAAGACGGTATAGTCACATTAGACAAGCATTAAACGCTTGGAATATGTGGCATTAATAATGCTACAGTTTTTGCTACTCCTCATGGTAGGGGATCTGATAATGTAACTGTAATAGATTCAACTGCCAAATACTGTGATTTTGCTATAAACGGCTAATGTGTTGTTTTTGCATTGAAATGGATACAAGAAATATTCAAGCCAAACTAATTGCAGAATGTTTGATGATAAAGGAGAATTGACATATACCAATAGATATGTAATCAGAGAGAGTCATACTACTCAGGATACAGATTATTTACATAATGATTCTAAAATATTTCGTAAATTTATAAAAGAGATCAATAGCGAGATTCCTTATAATAAAGACGCAACGACAATAAATGCATTAGTCATATTATCTTACCATAAAATAAATAACGAGAAAACGCATCCAAGTACAAACATAGATTTGTTCAGTAAAGAGATGAGATATTTATTCGACAATGGCTTTAAAGTAGTATCCGTGTCTGACTTGGCATATGATAAAAACAGCAATTACTTCTACTGAAAGAACTAAGAATTAAGAGACTCTAGAAACCATCTTTTGCATAACCGTTAGAGCTTTGTAGGAGCTCTTTAACGCACACTCCACCCGCCATCCACAACTATTGAAGCGCCGGTTACATAATCCGACTCATCGCTAGCCAGATAGAGCGCAGCATTGGCGATATCGATTGGATCACCCATCCGACCAACAGGAATAGACATCAGGGTTTGGTTTAATATCGTCTCATTCTCTTCAATCACCCTGGTCATACCCGTCTTGATAGCACCTGGACATATGCAATTCACGTTTATTTTCTTTGGCGCAAATTCTAAGGCCAAAGATCTAGTCATCGCAATAATTCCGCCCTTTGATGAGCAATAGGCAGAGAGGTTCTCATAGCCAATAATACCAGCGATGGACGCTATGTTTACAATTTTGCCTTTATCATGTTTCTCAAAAATCGGCAAGACCTCACGTGTTAGTAGGAAGGGTCCTTTGAGATTGGTATTAATCACTGAATTCCATTCTTCGTCGCTTGTTCCAGAAATTGGTTTTTGGCATAGTATGCCTGCATTATTGACCAAAATATCAATTGTGCCAAAAGCTTCAAGTGTTTTCGCAACCAAATTCTTGACTGACTCTGTGTTGGAAATATCACACTCAACGAACAGAGCTTTCTTACCAGTAGCATCAGCTGCGGCTTTGCCGGATTTATTGATATCACTAAAAATGACCTTGGCACCCTCTTTGATAAAAAGCTGAGCAATCCCCAAACCAATGCCAGAAGCGAGCACCTGTCACGATTGCAACCTTAGTATCTAGTCTTGACATAAGACATTCAATTGCTATCTGAGACTTTTATTGTCTTCGATAAAGATAACACTGACAGTAATTTGGCCATTGTCGATCCTACGGTGAGTTTTAAGCATCCATCTTAGATCAATTTATCGTATTATTTGTTTCTTGTGTCCACATAACTATTTAACAGATCATGAATTCCATCTATTGAAAAAAGCATAGAACACTGCTACAAATATAGAGAGTGAAAGAGAAAATAAAATATCTATATTCGCTATACGTAGCGGAGTTTGCCAGTATTTTTGTCGATGACATTGATTATTAAAAGATAGCATTGACAATTAAAAGGATTACGAAGCTTACAATACGTCGAGTAATTTAGACAGAGAACTATATCGGATTTCTGACAAATCCCGCATAATTCTATCTGAAAAAGTATCTTCTATTACGATATGCAGCATATCAGATTATAAATATTTTCGAAAATAAGACATCGGATGTATAGGATGACGACTCGGTATTCTTAGACAGTGATGATAAAGGTTCATGTACATGTCTATCATGGGGGCGCGCCAAACAATGTGTTGTTCCTATAGATAAGAAATCTTCAGGGATTTGATGAATTTTAGCTCGTCAGAAGGCCGCTTAAGCAGGATCACCCCCACTTCTCAAACCAACTTGTAAACTTGTAGATCTCTTACTGTTCCAACTCTTGGATACTATAAGTAGTCGCGCTCAACTCTGGCGCGAAGTTGAACTTCGGAATCCAACTAGCTTTTTTTCAAGTGAAGAAAAAGGTTCAAGGATCAATATACGAATTTGGTAACTATTCCCAGCAAAATTCAACCTTGAATATCGGATTGTAAGCGCGGCCGCCCATCTTTAGGACACCAGGCGTAGCCTAGATACGTTCGAATCATACAACTATTTTGCAGAAGAGATACTTTACAATTCATCTGGAAAATGCAAACGCTCCAGAGCTTGCCCATTCAGATGTTAATCGCGATTGACTAACAGTTATGTTGTATATTCCGTGTCCGCTAGGAGTTATTAAAAACGGGCGGGTGGTTGTCTCGATCATATTGGTAATTTTCCCACTGCTATTTTTTAGATATATTATGAGCTCCACAAGATTAGTCCCTTGTAGACACTTTATTATTCACTCTAGTTTAGAGTTTAAAATTAAAATATTCAAATTTTGACCTAAGACACTAGCCTTGTCATCTCTCAAGCCCTGCGATCTGACTGTTAGTGTAACAAGCTATTTAGATAATCGTGCTATCGCATTGTCTTTTACACTGTAAGGTTGCCTTAATATTAATTTAGATCTTCCAATTCTTCTACCTAAGCGATGTTTCGACGTGATAGTATAACTGTATCTTTAATGATACTATCATTCACATACCAAAATCATTTTTCCGTTCAAAAATTTAATTATAGAATAGAGGTTTCTTAACACTATCTAATAATACAAATATTCAGAGCCTAATCCAAAAGCGTTCTGTTGTACATGATCATAAGAACTCGTAAATTCATCACTATCTAATTGCGCCAGTGTTTGTTTAATAATGCTAGAGACAGTAGATATTGATCTGACAGGCTCTGCTTTAGTACTTGTCATGTCGTTCCCCAGTGTATGAGGTCAGTCGCATCTTAGTCTCAAATAGTTGCTGGTCCAAATAATATTGAGTCTGTATACCTTTAATGCAGTAAGGTAGTGCCAAAGCCCCAACAATTCCAATTTTCAGGTTATAATCGCTAAAGCTAGAATTTGCCATACACGAGAGTATTCAACGACTTTAGTGACAATACCAAGAGAACATCTTATTGAAGGGTCCAATCAGGTCAAGAATCAGATTTGTGAACTCAATTCTAGGTTATGTTTTCGTCAAGCAAATAATTGCACTTGATATGATTAGACAAAGTGAGCTTACTAGAAATTAATATTTGCCTGATCAATCATGCTTCGGGATTTCTTGCTTAGAACAATTTACAATTTACAAAGACTCATCAGAGAAGGTAAAGTGATAAAAAAATGCTGCAACTACAAATATAAACAATGAAGGTATACAAAGAATTTTTGGAGGCTATTTTTGCTAGTAAATAACTTAACATGATCAGAGAAATGCTCCTGGAAGCATTGCATTGCTATACAACATATCTAGGACAATAAAGTAATGGTTGAACAATTATTCATCAGATTGACGTTATTCATGCAATATAGGACTAATTCTAAATGCTTATAGCCTTAAATCTTTATTCTGATACATTGGCAACAAAAATTTTTGTAAATTTACCAGTAAAAGATCTCAATAAAACAATAGAGTTCTTTACCAAACTTGGTTTTAAATTTAACCCTCAATTTACTGATGAAAATGCATTCTGCATGATTATTGGTAAAGATATATTCGTCATGCTCTTGGTTGAAAAATTTTTTAAAACCTTTACTAGAAAGGAAATTTGTGATACCACAAAAATACAGAAGTGATCGTGGCATTATCTGTCGAAAGCAGAGAAAATGTAGACCACATGATAAAGAAGGCTATAGAATCTGGAGGCATAGAATCTAGAGAACCGCAAGACCACGGATGGATGTATGGACGTAGTTTTGAGGACATTAACGGACATCTTTGGGAAATAATATACATGGATGAAAATGCAGCAAAAAAATGATGAAAAACTTTCTTGATGAGATGAGTGATTTGAACCTAATATCATAACTCATTACCTCTCTTGGTAGAGGATATTCCTCTTTCTGCTTCAATAAATCATTTCATGAGGGTGATTGATTCTACTGTTCTATAGTTCCACATGCTAAATGCTGTTAAATGCCTAACTACACGCTATGCCGATAGTAATGTACTGAATCATGTAGTATCTGTGACAAAGGATGGGTTTGGTTTTGAGCTGTATATTGTTATGCTGTTACCATTGATAATAATACGATTAGCCAAGGAATTGTACCCACTCATCGATTTTTATTTTTCTGTCCTTGGAAATAAGGTAGCACTTTTTTTCCAAATTCTCGTATAAATTCAATCTCATCAGGACTGGTGCTATGTACATATACTTTTGTAAATCCAACTTTGAAATATTCCTCTAGTGATTTTAAACAATCTTCAATCGAAGTAGTTATTTCTATAGATTCTTCTAACATTTTGTTAGAGACTTGATCTTTTGCCTGTTGTTCTAATTTTCGAGGGTCGCTTATATTTGTATTAAATGCATTCTTCAATAATGTAGCACTCCAAAATTTTGAAGAATTAAGAGCTTTTTCATAATCTTCTGAATAAGATACTTTGTATTCGGCAATCTTCTCCACGGAACTCATATTCTTCTTTTTTGGGTCAGTTTTTATCGTCTTATTAAAAACATCAATTATTTTCCGAGATTCTTTTGCTTTCAAAAATGTAATCAAACCATCAGAATATTTGGCGGCTGCTTTAGCAGATTGAGGTCCAGCTGCAGCCATAAACATCGGTATACGACTGATGGGTGGGGAGTACAGTTTTGCATCTCGTATCAAAAAATACTGGCCGGTAAAGTGTACGAAACCCTTACTATTGCTTGATTCAGTACCTTTTTCTGTTGCGGAATACCATAATTTATCTATAATCTGTGCTGCTTTCAATCATTCTATGCAATCTCACTTTCGGACTTGGCCATTCAAATCCCAGAGGTACCTCGTTCATAGATTCTCCTGTTCCCAATCCTAAACCAATTCTACTAGGATATAATATATCAAGTGAGGCAAAAGCCTGAGCTATTATGGCTGGATGATATCTATATATAGGAGCAGTAACGCCCGTAATGAATTGCATGTTTTTCGTTCTTTCCGCAGCTGAAGCTATCCATACCCAGACAAAATTACCATAAGCGTCATCATGCCACCAAGGATGAAAATGATCACTTGTCATGGTTGTTTTAAAGCCATATTTCTCAGCCTCAGTTACGAATCGTAGCAAATCATGCATAGAATATTGTTCATGCGCTGGCCCAATAGCCTAGTGATGTACCATCAGGATTTTGCATTCTCGTTCTGGTCTTATCAGCCATCAAATTATCTGCCACTATTATTACATTAGCATTGAAAAATGTTTGTTATGTAAGGTTTAGAGAAGAAAGGTTCATTAAGGAACTTTCAGATACTGTTGCTGGCTATTCCGAGTTAGTCAAAATCACAGGCCTAGGAAGGATGTATCAATATATATCGAATAAAACTTCTTCATGGAATAATGATTTTGTGGAACCAATGAGGGACTTACTATTGTACATCATCACAGAAGATTTGCGAGCTAGAGAAATACTCGCTATTTCATTATGATAAACCAACTCTCTACTTCTGAAAGATAAAAAATGGTTAATACAAAGTCAACATTATGAGGAGAAGAGCACGATTTCGCATGTGCTTATAATCTATGCATTCATAAATAGATATTACATATTAGACCTCTTGCCTGCAGTGTCGCTACATCTTCAATATCTGCAGCTACGATTGCAAACCTTCAGACAGGAATACACTTTCCAAAGAATAAAGATAGTCTAAAAATTATGCAAAGAAGAAAATACCTAAAATTAATTCAAGCAATTTAAATGAAATTCTGAACATATTAAATAGGCTTCCCGATAGAGCATACAATGATATTGCAGATGTTGAAAAATCAGTCGGTAATGTGATATAATAAGATTATATAGATGATAGATGATATTTGTCGAATCAAAATAATTCTACGATTAAGATCAAGAAAACTGATGATAAGCTAAATAATGCTACAAAAAACAATAATAAAAATGACAATAAATCTCAAGCAATAGAAGATATAGTTTGAAATCGGATTCTTTCGAAAAGAACGAACTAGTGAACAATTGATAATAGATCCGTCTGATATATTAGACGAGGAAGAAAACAGACAATTACCTTGCCAACAGGACCAATGACGATATCAGCCTATCAAATAGATACTATAATGTAATCTAACTTTATGACTAACTCGTTGAGGTTTGCATTTCGAAAATTGTATCTAGATGATAAAACAAAATACCTTCATTCTAGGAGTTCCTTACTATTTATAGCAGAATTTATAATAATATCTGCTACATATTTATCAATGCCAAGTATTTCAGCTAGATCGTTTGATGACATAGTCAGCAATAACTCTAATGTAAAGCCGTAAGTTAGCAGTAATTTCTTTAAGCCATCTGCCAGATCAAGTTTATCAATAGCATCATCGATACCGCTTATCAGTGGTGATTCTTGTCGTATTGAATTGAGTAATGAATTAAAAGAATTTGAAGATTGAACAGTCGCCTTACCGCTTTTAACTATGGTACTCAATATTTATCTATAACATTTATATTATTTAACTGCAGCTACCAAAGATTGGCGTATTTAGGTGCAATCTTCTTTATCTCCCGAATTAAAGCCATTTGCTCATAAAATTCTCCATATTACTATAAGAATAAATTTGTCATCTTTATCAATGATTGTATAGATATTACATCTTTCATTTTCTTTTTTCTTTCTCTACCTTCTACTATTAGCGAAAATTTAATACATGTTCTTACAAAATAATGATATCATCGGATTAGCGATGAAAAGTGATATGAGGGAAGAGTGACACCTTAAGGGTGTATCAGACTATGAATGATTTTTATCCATTCTCCTACCTTTGGCCATAGTTCTTTATGAGCATTTTTCCTATCATCAGACTGACATGTCCTAATTTAAACTCGGCTAGATATTTATCGCTACTACCTGTCAATACATTATTAAGAACCTTACTAGAATTTGGTTCCCATCTATAACACCTGTGGTATTAACATGATCATCATCTAATCCTTCTATACTCATTTTATTCTTAATAAGTAAATTTTGCTTATAACCATTTATAGGCGGACTGTGGCATAGCCAAGTTTCTATTGCGAAGGATTCTAATATCGACTCTATATGCGAGGTTGTTCAAAGTGGAAAAATCTATGGCTATACTCTATGGGTCTTCTAAGATTAAAAGCAGAAATTACTAGCATTCCCGGTACATTTCCAAACGCATCCAAAATATAATCTTCATCTATAGATTTTGTCCATACAGAGTAACGAATTATTAAGGTCAAAATCTCCTGGCGTAGTAATAGTTATTAGATTTTTCACTTTTTCAGGATGTAAAGCAGAATACATAAGCACAAGGTCGCCTCCCTAACAGTAACCAAACAAGGACAATTTATCGGATTTTGTAATCTTTCTTATAAAGTCGACAGATCTCTATGTATTCATTTACAAAATGACCTATAGTCAAACTTTTGTCATATGTTGACGGTGTTCCACAATCTGTGGCAAGGATGTCCAGGCCTTGGTGCGGCAAATTCCGCACGGTGTTCTGCTTCATGGTCCCTCAGGAACCGGTAAAACATTACTTGCAAAAGCAGTAGCAAACGTAGGTTTTAACAAACATGATTCTTCTAACAAACATATAACACAGTCTTCCGGATGTCTTAGTGACAAGCTTGAAAAGTATAGTTACAATATGTAATAATAGTTATAATAATAACCATCATATCTTGAAGAGGTACCGCTTATTACTTTAGGCTCAGTCATTATCAGAAAGATATATGTTCATTACTAACTGAACAGTGCCAAGGAAAGTAAAAGCAATGTTAAGCAATGTTATATTGTTTCCCCTAGAACCGAAGTGAAGATCCTGTTGCAGTACCTGTCCATAGTATGGAGGTAAAGACATGTACATAGTTAAGGAGAAGAAAATTTGAAGTTATGATTGCTATATTAGAGCACCAAGTGGCATGACAATCCATAGATTTTGTCTAATAGATATTGATGGAGGAGTGCGTTGTAATAAATTCCCCAATTCATCGAATATGTTCATTCACTAGTATAATAATTGAATGAAACTGAGATTCTTTCATTTGTAGCAGAAGTCCTTTTGTTTAGGATTACACAAGTAGATGACTACGTTTTATAAAGGGCCATAAGTTACAATCTTAATCGATCAATATTAGATACAATAGATACTTCTATAATTGATTTCAATCTCAATCTACTAAATTTGAATCGGATATGGGACTTGGACTTTCATTCTCGAATTCTGAATTGCCATTTTGAATGATCCATTTCTTCTAGTGGCGAATAATTTTTCAATGGTCAGTACTTCTAATGATAACCAGACTATCCCTCTTAATTATAAACATATAAACTAATAGATTATTGACACATAATCTAAAATAAGGAATATCTATGATTTTAGTTGTCATCTTGCTATAATATCTAAGAGCCTATCCCAAAATTCGATACGATTATAGCTCGATGTTGCTTTTGCTAAAGTATGGCCTGTATCCAGAAGAAGAATGAGAAAGAGGATGATAAAAAGGATAATCGCACCATCATAACCATTCCAGATGAATTGTGGGATGAGATTAAAGTAATTTTACCCAGAGAGAAACCACTCAAAACAGTGGGTCGGCCAATTGTACGATACAGAAAGGTACTTGATGGAGTTTTATACATCCTTAGAACTGGGTGCCAATGGAAGATGCTACCCAAAGAGTATGGATCGGGTTCCACATGCCATAGAAGGTTTCAGGAATGGAATAAACTGGATGTTTTCAAAAAGACATGGGTTCGATTACTGAAAATATATGATCGAATCATTGGTATCAACTGGACATGGCAATCAATCGATAGTATATCCATAAAATCGCCTTTAGGGGGGCGATGACCGGAAATAATCCCACGGACAGGAGCAAACTGGGCACAAAAAGACACATTTTAACAGACAAAGAAGGTATACCGCTTTCGGCGGTCATTTCATCTGCTAGTACCCATGACATTAAACTGGTAATAGATATGGTTGATAATTCAGTTATTAAAAAGCCGTCATCATCATCCAAACCGAAATCAAGAAGAAAGGGAAGAAGGAGAAGGTTACAACATCTATGTCTTGACAAAGCATATAATTCCACACAAGAAGAACAGGAACTAATCAGGCGGGGATATGTACTGCACATTAGTCCCAAAAGAAAGAAGGGTGAAAAAGAGGAGGAGGTCAAGACGGAAACGCAACCTTCCTTAAACCGGAAAAAACATTCTGCAAAAAGATGGGTTGTGGAAAGGACAAACTCATGGCACAACAGGTTCAGAAAACTGTTCACACGGTATGAAAAGAAGGCAGAGAACTACCTTGGACTGGTACAGTTCTCCTGTTTTATGATCATCTGTAGAAAGATAATTTTGGGATAGGTTCTAAATAATGCAGATCTTTACGATCTAAATTTAATATCAAATTGAAAAGGTTTTGTAACTATCATAAACAAGATTTTGACAGATTTAATGAATATGAGAAACGCGACTTATTAGAGTCACATCATTTACAGATAAAAGTATTAGATTCTATGAACTAAGTGAAATTGTTATTACATACTTGTAAACAATCTTATTACACTCATCTCAATCCGCCTAGAAATATAATATTAGTAATGTTGGAATACTAATACTAACTAACTTTATAATAATAGACTCCGACTAATGTTGTGATATGATACTCATACACCACAATGCATGGGTAGTTGGAGATGAACCATTTGTTGCAATAGATTTTACAGGTATGGGAATATATGCTAAGAAGTAAACCTCGAATGCTCACTAATAGGATTCATAGGCTCATACAATCGATATAAGCCATATTTTCTTTATTTGCATTTTTAAATATATGCATACCCACGATCTAGGACTAGAGAAGTCGATCTTGAAAATGACTCGAACTAGCAGTATTAGTACATGAATGACGTAGCAAATATTTCCCCCAATCATCTAGCATAAACAATGTAACCCATTGTTGGAACAGATTACTATAGGATTAAATTTGACATCTATTCTTAATATCAGTAATACAAAATAATGGATGGTATTAATGATTTAATCCAAACCTGCTCTAAAATTTACATGTAACTTCAGAATACCACTGCTCATTTAAACTGAAATGAATTGAATACCTTCATCACTGTAGGCAAATAAGAATTATACGTATTTACGTTCGAACTATAAACAAGCAAATATACTACTCCATTATTTACTGAGATTATTTACATAGTCTTTCTATCTCCCATGATTACCAATCCATTTGATAGAGAGCTATCTACTATGTTTGTAGTGTAGACAATTCTATGCACACCATTTTTAATATTAGAAAGCATAGCTGGAGCTGATTCGTTAAGTTGAAAGCTTACGTTGCTCTCTAATTCGTTAAGCTCTTCTTTTACGTAATCAAATAGCGATGACGATGACGATGCAGTGTGATTACCATCAATAATATATTTTGCTATTCCGACAGTACTCCTTTTACTAGTTGCACTATCAAGAATCAGGTATTAGGAAGTTAATAATTGGAATAGAATGAACCCCAGTAAATTGATTTAAATCGGTATTCTTTATCCAGAGTGATGGATAAGAAATCTTGTTCTTTTCTTCGGCAATCAAGAACCCTTTTTCTTTTGCTGGTGCGTCGGGTTTTGATTCAGATGTGTTAAAATATGGATGGTAATGGCCATCAATCTCCATGTCAGGATTACTAGCCCACATATTAGAAGCTTATAGCTCCAAGAACTCCATGGGATTCATTGTCAGATGAAATCGACGGTTGTTGTGTAAAAGCAGATAAACCATCGCTTGAAGAGTGGCCTATGGAAAGTGTAAACAAAAATAAGATTCCGGCAGCATATAAAACAAGGTATAAGTCTGTAATCATCATTGTTGACATTAAAGGACCATTACAGTTATATTTATTGATATAAGTTGATTGCATTGGATCGTACTATAGGAAAGGCAATAATCCATAATTGATATTAAGATTGCCTATGCTAGCACAAGGAATGAATTGGTAGAAAAAAGAAGCAGGAGCGTGAAAATAACAGAAATAAGATCTACCTTGAATCTGGTCACAAGATATATGACGATGATTAATAATATTTTGTATAATCTGATCATCTAGATATGGATACATAGACAATCTTCTTATGGATTCGAATTTTGTAGATCACTATGAAAAAGAAAATCGCTCTTGTGACTGGTTCCAATAAAGGCCTCGGATTTGAAACTTGTCGTCAGTTGGCACGATTAGGTATAATTGTCATATTAAGTTCTAGAAATTTTTCCAAAGGCAAGATACCTTCAAAACTACTAGTCGAGGAAGGATTGAACATATTATTTTATCAGCTTGATGTATCAAATCAAGTTAATATTAGTAGGATAGCAAATCAAATAGAGAAACAATTTGGACAATTAGACATACTTGTCAATAATGCAGCAATTCTCTATGACACCTGGCAAAATGCTATCAATGCCGATTTAGACGTTGTCTATCAAGCTTTAATGACTAATCTGTTTGGACCTTGGAGATTATCTCAAGTATGTATACCTATAATGAAGAGAAACAAGTATGGCCGCATTGTAAATGTTTCCAGTGGAGCAGGCTCTCTTCATTATATGACTGCTGGAACACCAGCATATAGCGTCTCCAAAGCAGCTCTGAATGCATTTACCAGAATTCTGGCAGCTGAGCTCCATGGTACTAGCATTTTAGTTAACTCTATTGATCCAGGATGGGTAGCTACAGATATGGGCGGTCATGTAGGACGTCCAGTGGAAGAGGGAGCCAAAGGAATAGTATGGGCTGCAACATTACCAGACAATGGTCCTACTGGAGGATTTTTCTTTGAAGGCAAGGCAACTCCATGGTAAAGCCAATCTTGTAAGGTTTTGGCATACTGAAGCAACAAAAATAAAGGCAGCAGTCATCAAGAAAAATGAACCCCTGAATCTCTACTGGGTAGTATACCTGATAGAAAAAATGATATATCCAGGGTTAATTAAATGAGGCTTGGGCATATTCCAGATCCATATTTTATGTCTATAATGAATTAGGATAAAGCTATCCTTTGAGTGTCTGAATTTGTGATGAAACATAATCAAACATTCCCAAAGGATAGCATATGGTAGTAAATGTGAATCTATTCTTTTTAGTATTCTGTACTTGATAGGTTCGATACCGTGGTCAGAATCGCAAAAGGGAAGAAGGGGCAGACCATATGTTTATTCTCCCACTGTAATTCTGAGATGTTTCATAGTTAGGCTATGGTTTAGACTGGATTCTAACAATGCATTACATGAATTCCTAGAATTGGATTATCCTTACAATAAGAAGATAATGAAAAGATGTGGTCTTACCCAAATACCAGACAGGCGAACATTTGACAGACGACTTAAGACCATATCCACAGACATCAAAAAAAGGATTACTATCATGACCTGCATGTTTGTATGCGAAAAGATGATAGATCCATACATTGTTGCAATAGATAGTACTTTACTGAAAGCCAAAGGACATGTTTGGCACAAATCATCTATGAACAAAGGTATAGTACCACGTTCTGGCATAGATACTGACGCAAGATGGGGATTCAGCCATACTAAAGGATGGATATTTGGTTACAAACTACATATGATATCAAGTACTGGTTCCGTCATAGTCCCATTAGCAGCAGATTTTACAACTGCTAATGTACAAGATAATCAAATGTACAATCCGATGATATCATCATCATCTCTGTCTCCAGAAACATGTTTCATGATAGGCGATTCTGGGTATGACGACCATAAACTATATGGCTTGAGTACCTAAAAAGAGGATTTGAACTGGTATGTCCAGTACAAAGATATGAACATACCCCTACTGACAGACTTGAGCTGATACAATTCTATGAATCTGAGTTAGGACAGGCTATTTACTCTTGGAGAAGTAAATCGATAGAACCACTAATAGAACATATTAAATCTGTTTTTAGAATAGACCCATTACCAGTAAGAGGCTACCATAAGGCTGCTGGAATAGCACTTCTGTCAGTACTACTATATCAGATCCTTGTCTACTACAATTATAAAACCAGACGTAGTCAACGACCAAAATCAATCAAACACATGTTATGTAGTTAATATGTTACCAAATAATATATGAAAAATATAGAATTCAATTATGTCCAAGCCTCAATTAAATACAAGAGTTTTGACGGACTTTAAATACAGACCTTTTATACAGACCCAAGAAACGGAAGTAATGATAATAGTGCTAGTAGCAGCAGTGGATTTGGAGTCAAGCTCTCAATTCATTGTGGTACTACAGCTCAAGAAAGACCAAATTATGATTATGCTGGATTCACATATGCAAATCAAAAAGCTAATTGTATAGTAATCCTACAGTTGAAGGTAGTACTTAAATATATGAATTGGCGTCTACACCCCTTGGTCTGATCATTGGTAAATCAGACTACCAAAATCTTATCGTGTGTGTGTCAACATACTGGTTAGTGCTTGTACTTCTTGATGTTGTTGTTGTTGCTCTATCACTACAGGACCTCTTCATACATCTTATGAGATGATCTTTTAAATACGATATTGTTCAGCGTTCTAATAACGGCCTTCATGTCATGCGTATTAGCCGCAGTTATAACAACAGATAGTGGAATACCTTGTCCATCGGTCAATATATGACGTTTTGTTCCTAACTTGCCTCTATCTGTAGGATTAGGCCCAGTCATCTCCCCCCTAAATGTGCCTTTATAGATACACTATCAAGTGACTGCCATTTCCAACGAATACCTACTATACCATCATATACTTTTAGCAATCTAGTCCATAATCTTTCAAATACCTTAGATGTTGACCATTGTTGGAATCGTCTATGGCATGTCGAACCCGAACCAAATTCCTTTGGCAACATCTTCCATTGACATCCAGTTCTTAAGACATACAAAATACCATCCAGTACCTTCCTAAATGATAGTGTCTGACGTCCTATGGCATTCGCTGGTTTTTCTGAGGGAAGTATCAATCTTATTTCATCCCATAACTTGTCAGGAATTCTTTTGACAGTTGGAACGTACTTGATTCTGTCGTAAGCCACACTTTGAACAGACACTCTCTAGCTATATGTCTATCTATTTTTGGGACAGGCTCTTAGTCGATTATTGATTGCTCCTCATTATTGTTACCACATTAATAGATAAAAATACTATATCTGTATTATACCAATAGAAGTTCTGTATTCCAGTTTATAATAATTGTCCACATGCATAGATTTTTTGGAGGTAGCGGTATCATGAATTCCTTTATTGCAAACCTTAATTATTACCTCTTCGTATAAAAGTATATGGCTGCCGCAGAGCATGTTAAATCTGCTGCCAGAGAACAAAGATTTGAGTGTAATATATGTAAAAAGGCATTTGAAAATTGGTATATACTCAATTATCATAAATTATTGGAACATAGTGAATCCAAACGTCCACCAACAGGTGTTGGATAGGTCCCACTAAAAAAGATAGAGAAAGACCATGCAATTAAACTTCAAATTTATTTTGGCATAATCTGTTATCTCAACTATCAAGTAAACCGACTACAGACAGCACTAGTTCTATTCTCTGCCGATTTGGATACAATTGCTTTCCAATTTTCTGGAGATTGGATACAACAAAAATATTATTAAATAAAAATTGATAGTTCCAGTTAGTAGAATAATCCTTCATATTTTTCGACAAATAATTCGCTTTTTGATGATGAATTATTTGAAACAAAACAAGTCAAAAGATTAAGGTCAGGAATTAGAACAATTAACTCTTCTGTTTAGAAATTATCTTACACTATGAGTTGTATATACAACATACTATTATACTGACGTCATACACATACCATATGTGGTAGTGTCAAGGGTAATATATTTCGAAATACAAGCCGATGACATTAATAGAGCTATACAATTTTATAAAAAGGTATTTGGATGGGATTTTAAACAGCTTGACAATATAGAATATTGCTTGATCATAACTGGTCCTGACGATCAACGTGGAATTAATGGTGGATTGATGAGACGCATCGTACCCATCTCATATAAACATGATTCTATCCAAGGATACATATGCACAATTAATGTTCCATCTATTGATGATTACTGCAAAAGGATAATAGATTCTGGTGGAACTATTGAAATGAATAAAATGTCAATTCCAGGAGCAGGTTAGATTGCTTACTGTAAAGATACTGAGAATAATATTTTTGGCATAATAGAAATGAATGTTGAATCATGATAATCATTTGTGTAATTTACGATTGACCAATATACAACATATTATTAATTATTCAACAAAAACTATATCAACCCCGATTGCACAATCTCTAACATACATGATGTATTATTGTTTGTTTGGCTATGGTCCTATTGTGAAGGTAGCATACCGCTCTTGCTAAACATATCAATACTCTCGTGAGGATCAGACGCCATTATGTGATACTATCACTACTAAAATCATTATGTTTCATTCGTTCGTTTAAAATAACAAATGACCTTGTAATATTCTATATATAACTGTAAGATTCACTCACATCATTGTTGTATATTATACACAATATTGATATAGTACTGTAATAATAATATTGAAAATTACAAAAATCAATATTAGTCATTGGGTCAAGAATAAAAGTCCGCGGAAAACCAAATGAACCCATAGTTTCTACGATAATATAGAATAAGTATCGAAAAATCCAATTGAAGAGTCCCACTTAATTTTGCACCTAAATTGTATTGAGATACAGTACATAGGCATAAATTGGAATTAATGACAATAACATTATAACTGACTCAGATCAATATTGATCATTATTAATTTGTCAGTTAGCGATGACGATGATGATGATGTTAATACAACTACTCCACGGAGCATTGCTACTGCTACTACTGACACTGGTAAGTATATAACTTTCAGTAAATATCAACAACGCAAGATCAAAAGGTTTACAATAATTAAGAGGATAGATCGTCTAGGCGATTCTGATTATGAAGTTATTTCAGGAATAAACAAATACTCTATCTATAAGAGCGTAAATAAGGGATGGTTATGCACATGCAGACATTTTGCTCTATTTCAAACTCCATGTAGTCACATAAAGGCAGTAATATTACAAGAACAATCTAGTCATAAATATGAAAAATGAATACAGAGTTGCCCTGAAATCCAAATAAATGGACTGAGGAATGGAGGAATAGATAAAGTATGGTCGGTAACTCTTTGAGGTTGCAAATCATAATTCTTCCTTGGATTTCACTATCTTGGTGATTGCAAGCTTCTTATTCTCTGACATTCATACTTTTTTCAATTCGGGATTGAAATTTATTTTTTGCAAATATACAAGAGCTACATTTGCTTCAAATATAGCACTTGTTGTCTAAATTTATAATATTATATGGTTTACAGTCGGAAAAGCAAAAAAATATTTTATATAGTAACACTAAGACAACTCTGCTAGCTATGATAACAATATTTTTACACATATAAATGGAAATCATAACGTTCGGTTATCCATTATATTTTGGTTAGATCCTTTGTGTGCTAGACCTCATTGACTGTAAATCCATAAATTCACATATTCTCATCTAAACGTTATTTTCTCTCCACCTGCATTGGGATCTGAAGTTTCCTTGATATGAACTTGTATGAATGGATAATATTTCTTATTTTGGTTCTTAGGATTGCTGATCATTCTTTTTGCTTCTATTTGCAAAAATATTTGGCAGACCGTTTCTATTATCCTATTATACAGATAGGGGTGCCTTTTAACTAAATCATAATACTTTTGCTTGAATTCTTCCACATGTTTTACTATAACATTATCTAGTAATCTTAGAAGACGAGTTACCTCATCTTCATCTTCTGATCTACGTTTAGATCTACATTTAGTCTTTTTAGGCATCTTGTTGTGCTTTTTTTCAAAGGCATTATTATAAATCGAACCCATGTGTCTATCAGTGTGCTTTTCGCCCCAGCATAACTCATAATTTGCCCTTTCTTTCAGATTAGGTCTTCGAATGTTATTCCAAACTAAGTGTAACCGATGCATTATAGTATTCTCTAATAGTTCTTCACAATCAATAACAAAATCCTTCCACATAGGATCGGTTACTTCATATCGTGGTTCTTCTCTGACAGATAGTTCTGTGCCTTTTACAATATTCTCTTTTTGTAATTTCTTAATACAATCTTCAACTAATGCTCTATACTTATCTAGATTCAGGTACCAAAATGCATGACCATCTAAGCGTCCTTTAATGATATCAGTTATAGAAAAACCAGGTAGTCTAGGATATTTATGTGGTGTTTCTATTGACATTACGCGTATTATAATATAGTATATAGCACTACGCTTCAACTCGGCCTCTAGTCTCTCTTCTTCTTGTTTGCGATGTTTCTTAAATTTAGAATATGATGATGAATGTAAGCGATGATTATTATCGTATTGTATAATCAAATTTCCTAGCTTTATCTGATCCAGGATTTCAGACGATAGACATATAGGCAATTTTTTGCCACGCTTCCACGCTATTTCTTTGTTTTTAAAAATATATCCGGCATCCAACATCTTTTTATATGATATCGAAAAGTCTTTTCATGAATTGTTCTTCCAAGATATTCCTCAGTCTCAATAATTTGTTTAAGCCTTCTTTGTGATTCGATAATGCTGTAGTATTTGGAAAGAGCATATGCTATAGAACGATCAATCTCATAACCGTAGTTTTTTACCAAACAAAAGTGCGCACCATTAACTAGTTGATTAAGTTTACTGTGTGATAGTACGTGTCGAAACTCATCAGAGTTAAAGATCAGACGTATCAGGAGTTGGCTAATCGAGCTAAATGGAATGATACAATGGATGAAATAATATCCAAACTACTCCAAAAAGGAAAGGAGGCTACGGCAGTTTAGATTGTTCAGACAAAAATTTTCAATTCCTGATCTGATTATAGAGCGCTCGCATTCCAAATTGTCGACAGTGTGAGGGCGTTTGGATTAATGACTCAACTCAACATCGAATCATTTGTAGATGCAAATTATGTGACCATGGACGAAATCAAAAGGCCTGTCTTGGAGCCCAACCAAGGCAACAGCCAGCAGCAGTATTCACCAGGCCTGAATCAAAACGAGGTGAAACTTATGAAGAGTATAGAAAATCCAATTAATAAAATTTTGGCAAGCTCATAACATTGCATGGATTAATGCATATAATGAATTTATGAAAGCTTGGATTGACAATGTTAAAACTGACTCAAATAACATATGAAGTATTTAATTCGATTAGGATGCTAAAGCTTTTGACAGAAGTATAAACAACTCAATACCGGATCTACTCTTGACAGGAGATTTTTTCCACTAGTATTATCGCAAGCAATTTATGCTTTCTAAAAGTGGAATTCCAATACCAATACCAATACTACTATTTTGAAGCAATTTTTGTTATTGCCACGTTTGTAGTAGCAATTAAAAAGAGGGGGAAATGTTTTACTAACCGCCTACCTTACTTTTGAGTCCTCCACCAACTGTTTGGTTAGCCGTCTGGTTACCTGTTTTATTGCCACTCATGACTTGTCCTGCTATTTTCTCAGCCGCTTGTCCAACCTTTTGACCTATCTGGCCGGCAGTAGTCTACGCCATTGCTGTCTGTAGAATCTGACCTATTGCCAATGTTCCTACCATCACTGCTATTATTGCAAGCAGGGACATTGTCAAATATTTACGATTCTCTTGGTTCTTGAACATTATTAAAGAGGTCTCTTAACTACATTTAAGACTTTATTCAATTCTCTAGGCCCTGTTAACTTTATTGGATAGTTGGTAGATATCGCTAGCGATTTCGTGTTTGGACTAGCGCAATATTTCCTACGAGGTTTCTTAAGTTAATAGCACCATTCTCCGTAGTCTCCTCCAAGCTCAAGGTGAAAAATTGCAATATATATTGCTGGGGGATGGTATTTTGTTCGTTAACGAGACAATTAAGTAAATGTTGAGTAAATGTGTTTTTGATACACTGTAGCAAATGCAGTAGCAATAACGTATTCCATTCAGTTCATGATACATCGGTCAAACCAAATCATACACGATTAATATGTTTTAATTGTGGTAACGTCTGGATACAGCAGAACAATAACGATGGCAGGCTATTGTAAACAATATAGCTATTTACTAGATTTGAGTCAATATTTTAACAAACGCAGGATTAAGACATTCACCAAAATGAGCAATCAACTCTTTAGTAAACTAATGCTATCTGTATCAACTAGGTATCTAATGGATTATATCTTGGTATAAGTCATAACTGCATTTTACCATAGTCCCATGTAGAAAAGAACTTCGGGCTAATTTCAATAACTACATTATCTCCATTTTTTGAACTCTCAGATATCATTTTTGCGATTGGGTGATCAAGCATCCCAAGGTATTTCATACTAATTCTATCTCTCCTTGTGAAACTCTTTTATCTGGATCTTCTACTAAAGTTGCAATGCCTTTACCTTTGACACCTTTATACGGAGGATTCTCATCATCTATGGAAAAATAAATAGATGGTTTATTTCGGAGATTTTGAGTTTTCTTGGCTAATTTAGATGTAGTTATCAAGAGTTTGTCTCTATCTCTATTATAGTAAAACCAGACTGGTTGTATATTGGGCTCATCTTGTTCGTCAATCGTAGCTAGCTGCAAATTTAATTTACTTTCAAGGAATCTCTCGACTTCTTCCTTGGTCATGCCAGGAACTTCGGAAGTGGCATTAATGATTTTCATAATCATTCAACGACATACCAACAAAAAAGAGTTTCTTACTGCACAAGTCTATATTTAGTAATTATGATTTTAACTAATTTAAAAATCTGATAGAGTAGTTTGCTTCGTATTACTGCTAGACAATGCTTCTCCTGTCTTAGGCACTTCAAAATAATCCCATGTTACTTCTGATAAATCCAACATTTTTCTAAAAGTGTTAGCTGTTCCAGGACCAAAGCCAGCATAATAATTATTTGCTGCTACCATTGCTAGGGTAAGTCTATCTCGATGTCTCTCTGTTGCTCTCTTCAGAGATCTAGCCCATTTCTTCATTTTCTGAAACTCGGCGGTTGTCAATATAGTTCCAAACAAAAATGCTTTCGTTTGCAATCTACCTTATAGATATTCAGGGTTTATTTATGTCCATTTTGGGAATTTCCTAAGCGTTATACTTTTTCAGTTATCTTTCTTAGTATTTTATGGTGGAAGAGAATCGCCATGAATATTGACTGTATTCTTATAGGATTGGCGGCATACATACAAATCGAATTCTAGAGGTGATAGGTAGTAAACATTAGCTCAAAGAATCTTCTATCCGATTTACCCAGGCAATTTCGAAATTCTTTCGATTCCTTTTGTTCCTCTACTGATGATGCTAATCGGAATGACGATATTGTTCGACCCATATCTAAATATCTAACAAAGAAGATTATCACAATTATTTTAGAATACAACATGAATCAGAGAGATTTGTTAAAGTCCTGTAAATAAATAACCTCACTCATATCACTTGCTTGCAAGATAAGTCCATGTGTTAACTACAATGTTAAAATAGTATAAAAATTACTTAATATTGTATAGATTAGTAGACGGAGTTTAAAAAGGAATTGTATGAAGATCAAATACAAAGAATAAAGGATACGGCAAATTCATCTACTGAGCCAATAGTTCAGGCAGGAGCGATAGATGCACTTAAGGAATATGGAAAACAAGCAATAAACGCTATAACTGAAGTCGTTAATTCATCTATCACAGACAGTCAAGTTAAGGCACATGGATTAAACGCTATAGAAGATATCAAGAAAAATTCTAGTTGAGTTGATTCTTTAGTTCAAATACGATATTGGGGGTTTACAAAGACTATGCTGAGACAATCTAGTCGAAATATTGGTTATTTATCATGGAATCACCCTTATAGCATTAATACTAGAGGAGCAGAAATTGATTAAGAGAGATTAATCAATCTCTGGCCAAATAGGTTACTTAGATTTTGTTAGCTGAAATGAATTAATCAATGTCAAAAATGATATTGTGGAGAATCCAGATATTTACGTTATAGGATCTGGAGCAGCCGGTGCAGGGCTTGGCTAAAGAGCTTGTGGAAGCAGGAAAGAAAGTTGTTCTGATTGAGAGGAGGATATCACGAAGGAAAGGACATGAATCAGCGTGAAGTTGATATGATGCCTCTTCTTTGGAAAAATGTAGGTTTTAATTTTGTAGATAGTCTTAGAATAGCTATAGCTCAAGGTTGCTGTTTGGTGGCTTCAACAATAATCAATGTCACTGTTTGTTTTGATACTCCTTTGCGAGTTGATATTAGCTTGGGTCTACGTCTTCTCTGAATCTACGTAATTGTGAATAAATGTCTGCTTTATATTTTCTGCTAGGCTACAAAGCTCTTTGAGATTATTAAACTCATTTCTTTTCTTTATTACTAATCCCAGCGAGGCTAACTCATTTCTCCACCACCCATATCTCTCATCATATTCATCTTTAGTAGCCATGGTTCAATAACTTGCGATAGGTCGATTGATTGATATAAGCCTACTGATCAGAATACTAGGCATTTGACAATTCATTCCTGGTTAGAATTAACATATGATAAAAATAGTTTCAAAAAAAAATGGTCTGTTAAATAGATGTAAACCTGTTAATACTGCACGCAAAGTGAGTAATTACTATCCCATCCAGAACTGCCAATGTGATATTGCAAGTATGATGACATATATCAAAACATAGATTTGGATAAAGAATGTTATGCATTACACTTGTTATATTCATGGAGGCCATAATCATATTTTATCACGATCTCTCATTAATTGGTTCCGTTGTTCTAGTTCTTCTACCGTGCTTTGTATATCTGCATCCTATCTTTCTAATTGATGGACATTTAAGAATGTTAGATAAGGTTCTATTTTACCAAATATCTGTGCTTTCTCTGAATCCTTCTTGAGACCGCCTTCGACATGACGGGTTCTAATGAAATAACTAGGCAATTGTGGGAAATTGTCCAAGATAATGATACCACTACTAGAGAGAAAACTAATGCCTTGTCATCATTAATGCAGTCATACAATAGCCGTCTCCAAACTCTTACCGCTGGCCCAGAATCATTTATGAATATCAAGAAGAGTCTGTCTGAGATTGATTTGCAGAGATTGGTATACAGCGAGCCAGTTTTAAAAGCACAAGTTCAAAAGAAAATTATTTCCTAAAGGGTTACATATTTCAAATAAGAAATTATTTTCTGTTGTTTCATGTCAGACCGACGCCGCAGCTTTAGTTACTTCATTACAAGTTATTCCACAAACGGATAATTACCAATTCCATTAACTTGATCTGAAACAGCCTTAACTCCTGCCTTGCTTTGGTCTGCCTTTTTGCCGTCATCAAGTTTAGAAGCAAGAAGTCCACAGAAATCACCATCCATTATCTCATCTTTTAGTGATTCAATTAATGCCTCTTTAATATAGTCTACAACTTCGATTTCATACAAATCATATACCATTGTTAAGATTTCGTTCTGTTTCTTAGTTAGCTTGATCTGCTTAGTGATTGTCATAAATGATTGGTCTTGAATAGATATTGATGTTATTAATGTGCATGTATATTATAGATATACAAGGATACTTATTTACTAATCTAATCAGATTATGACCTCATCCACAATGAATGTCACAGGATTTATCTTCGCCCCATAATCTGGGAGCATTTCGCTCATCTGTCCTTTTTTTCTACTTTTCTGAATTTTGTTTCTGCCCCTTGGTATTTTAAAATTAAAGGCTTACTATTGACACAGTCATAATTATACCGAATCACTCATTCTCTTCTTATAATCCCATTCAAACATACTGACTGGTGCGACTTCAATTGCAACTTCGTCTTGCAGATGTTTTTCTGACAACAATAATTTATATAATCTTGAAGTTTCTTTTCCCTTGAAGTATTTTTGCACTAACAGGCGAAGGATAACTTCACCTTTATCCTTTAGTATTGATGCCTTACCATATCCTCTAATACCACGATAGGGAAAACGATCTCCTGCAATCTCAAAGCCACATTTTGGAGAACATCTTAGATATTTTACGATCTTTGCTGTGTTTTGTGTAGCACAATAGAATTTCTCACCACTGTATATATACCATAATGAGACAACCACAGGCCAATCTGAAGTAGAGAGACAAGCCAATCGTATGGGTATATCACTATCTATCAAACATTGAATCATATTCTTATTAATCACAATATTCCATTTGTATTATAGCACACTTGAATTTGAACTCATTGTTATTGTATACTTGTGCTGATGCTGTAATATTAGGAATTACGTAGTTAGTTCGTTAGAACGCAAACTTGCCATATCACTATATTGTCAACATCCTTACTTATTGGCAATACTCGTTACTTATTTCATCAACCAGGAAATCTGTGAGTTTCTTTCGGTGTGACCTACAGGATCGCGTTGTTTTTGTAGAAAGCCTGTTTGCTTAGTATTCAATGCAGCCTGCTAATCATAGGCTTGCCGTACATCCCTATCTCAAGAAGGCGATTTTGAGAAAATCTCTTATACCAGAAGGCGACGATAATAGTATTGTACTTCCCAAATGTCAAACACCGATGCTTCAAACCGATCAACACCCTCCAATCCATTTACACAATTAATATTAGACTTTAGGGGAAAGAAGCTTCCATCTGACCAGATTGAAGCCGATTACAATAATACTGTGAATTATCCAAACAACTATTTCATCGCCCCTGAAAGTTGGCGTGAATGTTTCTATACTACATCTAGACAGAACATGCTTTTACTTAGCAAAGGGATAGAGAACATCGTGAGAATAAAACCACCATTTAACAAATTTGTATTGTTATCGTTGTTTCAAACGGTCAGCAATTTCAATAGTGTCAGGGAACAATATATTGCGATCGCGCCGCTTACAAAGAAGTTGTATTTGATAGGAAGAAGAGAACTGGCGGACTGAGATTAGGATGCCCAATACTGAGATTATTGATAGCACCGGTTCTGGGTTGGAAAAGAATTGGGTGATTATCGTACTTGCTCAAGACGAAGGTTGCGCCTTAATTGCCGAAGAATTTGAAGCTGGAAGATACAGAGGATTCTTTACTACGAATCAGAATCTTGCGAATGGATGCTTGGGAGTTTTAAAAGGCCTGCTACGAATTCAAGTGGATATTTGATATAATGATGCCCTACATAGAATAATGGGCAAAGTTGCGATCGATCCAGGGTTTGGCTTCTGACAAACAACACATAGTCTCATCAGTGGTGTTGTTATCTCAGCTTCTATGTTGTAGATATTTAGACTCACGTCATTTATTGTATCATCGTAGTGCAACATTGTATAAGCAAAAATTAGTTTTTTTGTTTTTCTAACTCATTTCTTAATTTGACATGCTCTTGTTCATTGGCATTGTAAAAAACCTCTTTAATGTTATTCTGTGCCTAACTATCTCTATTACATCTCTTGCTATCTTTAATATCCTTGTCAAGGAGTAATATGATAGGATCTTAGTGCCTTAATACTAAATGAATTAAGCAAATTTGGTCATTTCTTTTCCTAATGAAAACGATCTCTTTTTGTGATTTTGAATTAAAAGCTGACATGTAACTGATTGTTAGCATTAGTTTATATTTGATTTTACCTTTTTTAACTATGAATACAACAAGAAGAATAACCTGTGGACTTGTAACTGCGACATTTGGAGCATTAGGGTTAGGGGCATTGAACGGATAACCAGTATTTGGAGTTGCAACTGTAATATTAGGAGGAGCTGCAATGATAGCTTCTTTAATGGTAAGACAACAGGTGCAAAGAAAGAAACTAAGCAGCCAGATAGCCATAATGTTACGCTAGTTTCCATTTGTTTTGCCTCTTTTATTTTTCGAATGCATTTTAAGACTAGATCTACATCTAATGATCTGATGCACCAGTTGTTTTGGAATTAACTGTTTTCTATTCCTCTAGTAAGTTTAGATTAATTCTTTAGGTCATCTTATTGAACTAAAGAAGACTATTTTATCAGTGCAACTACAAGGCCGAGGACAATACCATACACTATATGACCACTTAGGCTTGCTAGGGCTGGCAGATGGCCTAAAGGATGATTCCAAGGTGAAAATCCTGTTATTGGTCTATGTATAGGCACAAGAGTAAGAATCCACAGTACGACTCCATATACTAATCCAAGTAATGAAAACGAGAGAATGTTGGTAGAATGTATAAGGAATGAAACGATATATGGGAAGACTATTCCTGCTAAAGAACCATTGAGGAAATGAAAGAAGAAGACTCCTTTGAAATGATTCTTCTTTCTTTTTGCATCCGATAAATGAAGCAAACGTGTTGTTATAATTTGATTTTCGTGCCATTCAAAGACACCGTGAAGACCCCACTTCTTCCATGATGGTATCTCACTCAATGTCATAGCTGCTGTTGACATTATGCCCCCAATCAAACCCTCAATAGCAGGATACAACGATAACGACTCCTGAATAGCATATCTCTTCAGCTATAAGGATTTAACAATACTTTCTGTTATTGTTTATCTAAGTATTGTTGACCTAATCCTCATGGAGCCCAGAACAGAACATTTGAGCAAGATATCTAGATAGATCATAATCATTCTGTCTCACTAAAGTTATTCTAGTCTATAAAACTACACACCAACCAAAAATTTGCAATATCGATTAATGTCATCAACATATCCTCTCTGTGGGTTATAATGAAGAGGACAATAATAATAATAATAATAATAATAATAATAATAATAAAACCTATATCTTGTCGAAAGGTATCAAGTCAAATGAGAATGGTTTGCTTATGCTTTATGTATAGAAGATAGAATTATTTATGAAAATGGTAGAAATTGTAACACAAGCAATACAATAGCATCTTACAACAAAACTATTACTGTAGTAATACAATTTGACTTATCATCAGAGTCGGCAATTAACTATAAATGCTAATGAACTAGGTAGTCATAGTTAATGCAATATCTGATTATTGGAGAATGGTTAGAAAATACTGCAGCATCGATACAAAAGGTAGATGCAATGTGGGAACCATGGGCTATATGAGATGGAGCTCAATATGCTAAGATTCAGTCGCTTTTCGTCTTAGACGATATATACAAGCTATTAATGATGTAGCAGGCGACAATAATTATTCTACATTACTGGTGGTCGGACATAACCCCGGATTAGAAGAATTAATTGAAGTACTTACTGGTGACCTTCAACAACTATCAACATGTGCCTTAGCTATTATAGAACTAACTTGACGTTTACGTATACAGAATGTGAACACTGTAAATGTAGAACCCAATTTGCTTGCATCAGATGCGGCTATTGTTGGACTTGCCATTATAAGAAAGAGCAATCGGAAAGAAAATTGCTAGAGAAGTTTTTGACAATTAGAGGTTTATCTCCAATAACTTACCATTTCCGACATGATGCGACACCTGAAACAAATCGATTAGGATATAAGAATCGCTATGAAAAAGTAGAAATAGTTGACGTATTTGGGAAAGCATCAGAACCAATTTGCAATTATCTCAGATGCCATCACAATTTTTCAATCCATGGTGCGGAATCTCATATTTGTAAATGTAGACATCCACAAAATCGTATTTTAGGAGTGTCGCGAAGCATTTAGAACGTGTAGTTCTGATTTAGCCTAGAATTCATGGTTGTAGATTAAATCTTTCAGCTGCCTCAAGGATAAGATTCTTTGCTGCTTCCTTGCCTTTCCATCCTAATATCTTTACATATTTGTCCTTTTCCAAATCCTTGTGGTGTTCGATGAAATGTTGAAGTTTACTAAGCATATAGTTTGGGATATCATCTATATCATCTATATTTGAGAAACTAGGATCCACACTTGTCGCAGGCACTGCAATAATTTTTGAATCGATACCATCCTGATCTTGAGTTAGTACTACTCCCACCGGACGTGACTTTATAATTGATGTTGGGATTAATGGGTAGTCGCCTAGCACAAATGCATCCATACGATCACCATCTTGTTCTCTAGTATCGAGAATATATCCATAATTACTTGGATAGTTCATCTTCACTGTTAGTACTCTATCTACAACAATTACTCCAGTTTCAGTATCCATTTCATATTTGATAACACTATCTTTAGGAATTTCAATCAATACGTTTATCGCGTCCAACGACTCTATAGGTAGATCTGTACTTGCCAAGTCTCAGATATATTATAACGGACCAATTACTAATAATCGTAGTTGTACGTATATAGAAACAACTAATCAAAAAATTTCAGTACACTAAATCTGGCCTTCCAACCTTGCTGAATAGAATAAAACATGGGTAGAAAGGTAGGTCGCTTATGTCATCCAGTTGCGATCGGCTTTTGTGTCCCCATGCCAGGATCCAGGGACAATCTCCCTGCATGATGAGCGCCATTACTGAAATCAAACATATTATCTATTTTTCCAGCCTTTGCATCAAACGATTGATTTCCTAGTCTTCCTAATCCCCAGTTATCTTCGATAAAGCGTATGATAGATGTCTGGTCAGTAATGGAATGATCTACAAAGTTTGTCTTTGAATATGTGGAGATTACTAATAACGGCAGGCGAGGACCATATCCACATCGATCTCGATATACCCCTGGAGACACATGTCCACACAGGTCAGATCCTAGAAGTTTATTATATTTGGGATCGTTAGATTGACTAATTATGTGTGGCATTACATGATCATACCATCCGTCAGAATCATCATATGAGATGATGATTGCTGTATCATTCCATTCTGGAATCTGTTCAATACGATTGATTGTTGAGACAAGAAAATGTTCTTCGTCTATTGGGTCAGAGTACCCTGCATGTCCATTTTGATACTTGGGTGCTTTTACGAAGCTTACTTCAGGTAAATATCCGTTTTCAGCTGCTTTCCAGAAATCAGTCAAATCATACTGGTGATTTGCTTGATCAGTATTCCCAATCATCGCAACTGTAGTAGGAGGCAAGTGATGAGGATTAGATGTTAAGCCATAATACATGAAAGGTGCATGATGTGAAACATAATCTTTCTCTTCAGTCCCATTTATGTTCTTATGTACAGACGATTGATGTAATATCGATCAACAGGAACAAAAAAGAATAAGTCAATATCATGGAACTATATTTGTTAGGTACACTCATCGAAGCAAATTAGGATAATGGAATGTAGATTTTAGTTCCTAAGTTTGTCCATCATTATGGTTGATTGTTATTGAAATAATAACATCATCATTGAAAACACTGAATAATTTGTATCAAGCATATAACTATATGTTATTATTTGATACTTTGAATATTCAATAGGTATCAAATATTCATCTGCTTTGAATAATAGAAAGTCGAAAATTTTAGAAATTAGTCCACGGCACATAAATAGCACATTGACAAAAAGAGATTGTAGTATGAACTTTGGTAATAGAATGGGACCAAGTTTTATTTGAAAATACATTGTTAGCCGCAATAATCGTTGGATCGATTTACCTAGAACAATGGGCTCATAATAGGTCTCAATTAAAGGAAGAAAAGGAGACCAAAAAAAGGATCCTTCTTTTCATCGCAGATGATTTGCAAAAAAGGCTTGATTTTATTAAAGAGACATATCAGTATAATGACTTTAAACCCTTCATCACAGATATGTGGGATGCGGTCATCCTTACAGGTAAGCAGACATTGCTCCCCTTTGAATTATTTCAAAATCTTCAACGTACGTATTCTTGGATGAAGTATTATAATAGTGAATTAGAGAGTCGCAGAGGTATGACACTGGATGAAAAAGTTTTAAAAGATCTATTAGAAGATGTGCAAAAAAATATAAACAGATCCCTTCCCAAGCTAAAACAGTATACAAATTTGCGTTAGTGTCCTTTCTCGTGGAAAAAGATACTGGTATGGCTTTTTTCAAAGGTAGAACCTATTCAAATATCTGTCAGGGCGAGATCTTTAGAATTTCCGACTATCATAAAAAAAGATCTTTTGAGTACAGTTCAAACGATTTTGCTTATGATGCAAACTGCACATTTTCAACCTTAATGTTGCGTTGAAGCCATTAAATCAATTATTTATCTGGTTTCTGACATGTTTCAATCTCTATGCACTGCGATCAATTTAGAATTGATGGTTAAAGGAAACTCATCTTACCCGTCGACTTCCATTGCATACGATCTAATGTCAGGATGAGTGAAATACTGCCAACATTCTAAACAATAATCCCCACTATCGTGAAATATGTGTGCAATCTTAGTTTTACATTTAATACAAAAATCTAAGTTATTATCAGTGGACATTTGTATTTTTAACAATAGGTGTTTGCTCATAAGCATTCATGTCAAGTTATCTTCACCAGTATCATAATCATTAACGTTTGGCAACAATACTATGGTTTTCAATTTTCCTTTTTTCTTAATATTATTATCTTCATTGTTAAATCATTATTATTATCATCATCAGTAGTCCCATTCTGTTGCATATCTAATCTATTCATAAATTCTGAAGTAAACATATAAACCATAACCAATATGAAATATTCGACTGACATGATCAGACTGTAGAGTACATGACTTGCAATATTTCTAAGTCTCGTAACGCTTTTAACACCTATCAGGAATGGGCCAGATAAGGATTGCTATCTTTTGACTGAATTTTTTCAAAGTTAGTTGACTAGTATCAGATTCGTGCAATAAAGCATCTACACGAATCCTTCATTGAGCAAGCATCTATTATTCTGCTTGATTTTCGTCATCTGTCTTAGGATCTGACATTTGTTTAGTCAATATCCGGAGTATGAATGAGTTTGAATTATGCCTTCCGCCTTCCGTTAATGCATAAATACACGAAAACTGAATTTAAAGTCGTATATAGAATAATAGCATTAGTCAACTGGCGTATCATAGAGTATCGCATTCTAGTTATTTCAGCTTCCAGATTACTTGTCAAAAAATAACAGAAAAATTACTGAAGAATTTGTTTAATATCTATAAATCTATGTCTTATGCTTACTGCACTTGTATTTCCAGCAAAAGCCAACTGTGCTTGGGTCATCTTCTCATCTTCTTCCAAGCAGGCAGCATATAATATAGCGGATGCTAATGCGCTAGGGTCTTTGCCAGAAGATATATGATTTTTCTTTACTGTGGCCAACATTTCGAGAGCCCTCCTGTATGTTTTTTCACTTACTTTAGCCTTACTTGCAATTTTGGACAGATAGTTGGTTGAATCTATTATCGGAATATTTTGAATCTTTAGATCTCTTAATAGCAGACGATAACATTTACCTGCAAATACCTTATCATCATTTATGGTTCCGGATATTTCATCAAGCTTTCGTGGAACATTTAATTTTCTGCAAGCAGCATATACGGAAGCAACGACCATGGATTCGATCGATCTGCCTTGTATTAATTTCTTAACGAGAGCTCTACGATAGAAATATGCAGCTTTCTCTATTACCGCATCAGTTAAAGATAGCTTGTCTTTAATTCTTGACATAACTTCAAATGCATATTTCAGGTTTCTGGCAGAACTGTTATTATTAAAGCTAGAGATCTTATCCCAACGGCGAATTCTCTCTACTATGGGAGTTTGTATTGGATTTATAGTATCACCATTTGCATCCACATTTGAATATGATATATGAGTCGACAAGCCCTTATCATAAAGAGCAAGAGAGATCGGCCTGCCAGTTCTAATTTTTTTGCTTATTTCCACCATACCACGATCTGAAAAGTTTCTCCATTCAGGCTCAAGAGATTCCATATAATCATGAATCACCATTCCACAAATGCTGCATATGATTTCTCCAGTGTTAGAATCAAAAATAGTGGCCGTACTCTTGCAAAGGGAACAACTGGTATTATTATTATCAACATAGTCATGATAAGTAATATCATTATCTGGACTATCTTTGTGCGAACAATTCATATTCTGCTGTGTTTTATATTTTTGAGATTGAGGTTGCAAATTAGAGTCTGGTCTTGACAACCATTTTGAATTATCTTTATCATCTAGTTTGATCTCCATAAATTAGAATATCATAACGACTTTAATAGGCACTACCAATATAGATTATTAGATCTATAGTGTTGTTAGGATCAACATTATCATCTATCAAGTAGACAATAATAACTGATTATTTGTCACAAATGAAATCAGAATATGTAAATCGTGATTCAGTATCTTCCTTTATCAGGCAGATAAATCAAAATGTCGAAAACGATTAATTGCAGAAAAAACACTTCGTTATAAAACCACCATTATTTGTGTGTGTGAACTTTTGTATTCGATTATTCTGTAAATCGACCATGAATACGTTGTCGGAACAATCGGCGAGCTTATGCCACCGGGCCTCAAGGGAGATTCGGATTTTCTATACGGATCGTAGTGATACACATCTAACACAAAAAGTGCAAAGGCCTATAAATTTATTATACATGGATCAATTAATGATATAGAAGATGCAATAACTACGGACTTAGCATTATTAAAAGCTGAAGATCAAGTGCATATACGAATAATATAGTAATTTCTGAGATAATTTTAAGAAATGTCCAAAAATTCTTTGTGATGACAAGCAGATAGGTGATGGTAGATTAACTTCGTCATTGAATTACCCAAACTTAAAGATCTTTCTAAATTTTGATTTCTCATTGTCTATCCGTTACGCAACAGTAAGTCCAACTTAAACAATGTCATCATATAGCTAGTGGTGAATATCAGATATGATGTGTCGGCCCGCAGCAATCGCGGCACGCTAGGTATGATTCCAACTCTGCGATCCAAATTCTTCTGGGGATTGAAGTTTGTGTTTAGAACACGTAAATCTGATACAAAAATATGAAATTTACATCTATAATTAAGGAGACGTCAAATATTCCAACCATAGCCATTTTAATCTGTCGTATTTGTTGCTTTGTTGAAAGACATGTAAAAGTCGCCCTCTATAATCAATATGGTTAGCTGACCCCTCATCGTGCATGACCACATAGGTCTAGTCTGTTGAATGGGGCGTACCTACAAGCTCCTGTCAAAGTGAGCCTCGAGCTCTGATAGATGTATGCAGCTTAGTCCAGCTATCCATACTGAAAAAAAGAGAAGGAGGTGAGAAAAGAGGATACCACATAGGAAAAAGAAAGGATCACTGAACTATATAGGAGTAGATATTGGAAAACGGAATTGTGTAGTTTGTATAATGGATTCGAATGGTTCCATAATCAAAGAAACCAATTACAATAATACGTTGGAACAAGCTGAATCATTTGCTTCATCCATTAAGAGGAAGCATGGTGATGGTATGTCTAAAGCAGTCTGTGAATCTACAGGTAACCTTTGGCTAAAGACATACCAGGCATTTGAGAAACATAATATTGATGTTAAACTGGCTAATCCTTTGAAAACTAAGGCCATTGCTGAGGCAAGAATAATAAAGACCGATAAACTTGATGCTAGAACACTTGCACATCTACTTAGATCAGATCTTGTTGTAGCTGAATGTTACATTGCAGACAGAGAGACTAGAGGAGATAGGTCATTACTCAGGCTAAGAACAAATTTGGTACAGGATAGAACCAGAGTAATTAATAGAACACATTCATTACTTGATAAATATGATGATATGAACTTTAATTATTCCAAGATATTTGGAATAAAGGGATTACAATGGCTAAGGGATCTAAAAGTAACTGGCAATGACCAGATTTTGCTGCATGAGTACATTGAGCAGATTGAATTTCTTACTACAGAGATCAAAAATATTGAATCAAAGAAAGGATAGACGCATCAAATAATGAATCAGTTAAAATATTGATGAGTATGACAGGAATAAATTATTTCTCTGCAATGATGATATCATCTGAAATTGGCGATATTAACAGATTTAGTTCACCTCAAAAACTTGTATCATGGGCTGGATTATGTCCATCAGTACATCAATCTGGAAACCCATTGTATATGGGAAGGATGAAAGATGGTAATAAAAAGGTAAGATGGATATTAATTGAAGCAGCCAATACTGCATCTAGAACTGACAGTAGATTAAGGAAATTCTATCTAAGGCTGGCCAAAAGACATGGGCGTCACATTGCAATAACACATGTTGCAAATAAGATATGCACTATAATGTGGCATATGCTAACATACAAGAAACTATACAATGAAAGAAAGATTGGCCTATACGAAACAAAACTTAAGAGGATCCAACACTAAGATAATAAAGACTGGTCTAGGCAGCATTAGATAATAGTAGGATATGCTAGCCATGGAGGGACTTTTACATAGATGCACGAATCCGATATTAGTCAACTAACTTTGAAACATTCAGCTAAAAAGGAGTAATCCGCATTTGGCCTATTCCTGAGAAGTACTAAAAGCATTGCAAGATGACGATCTTTCTGAATTATGCAACAAAGCAGTATTTGTCGCTGATTGACAAGTATGTCCAAAAGCCAATTTTATGGTTGGTGGGAGTGTGTGGACACATGCCTAGTTTGTGGATAGGTTATCATGACAAGCAATTACAAATCGTTAAATGAATAGCCCATTCACATAATTTCATTCCAGTTTTGAAACCTAGCCCGTCAAATCTTTGAATGTACGTCATTTAGAAGCATCTGTAGATGGGAAAATGAGATTCTGTTTTTAAAGAAGATCGTGAACGTAGAGAGCTTAACTTTTTTCTGGAAGATTTATACACAGATTCCAGTACCAGGACGAGGGAGCCCTACCACTGGAGAATCGGTAATTCACCATCCGTGCCACCACGCACGTATCTTTTTCCTATGTAACGAAGAACTATAAAGCGTTCGAATTTATTTATGTAGTAATTGTTGTACTTCCTAACATAGGTGACATTATAGCTTACACAGATGGGTTACACTTCTGCTGTCAGGAAGTGAATCCATATAGAAATCAATACAAGGTTTAATCTAACACATGAGAAAGAATGGACTGGTGATACAGTATCTAATATTTGTAAAAGATACGGTGTATCCAGAAAGACTTACTACAAGTGGAATAACAGATACAAACAGAAAGGGATAGAAGGTCTATCCGATAACTCAAGAAGACCTCATAATATCAAGTACAAGAAGATAACATCTGAAATACAGGAGACAATACTTGATCTACGATTAACCAAAAGGTTTGGATGTACAGCAGGATCAAGTTTAGATTGAGAAAGGTTATTGGAATCTCATTAAGCACCAGAACCATATACAAGATACTAAAGAGACATGGGCTTAATATCCTCAAGTGTAAGGCCAAAACAAGAACTTACAAACGGTTTGTCATGAAGCATCCAAATGAGATGGTACAGATGGATATCCTTGGCCCTTTCTATCTGAGTAATTCTAGTCAAAGGAATTACATCATTAGCTGCCTAGACGACTGTTCAAGAAAAGTAGCTAGCAGATGGTCTGAAAGGAAGAGGTCAGTAGATGTTCTTAATGTATTAGAGGATTGGATAGTGATCAACGGCAAACCTGATAGAGTAATGCATGATAGTGGAAAGCAGTTTACATCTAACATATTCAGACATTTCCTTGTACACAATCAGATAAAGGATAAACGAATACCAAATCGCTATCCGCAGCTTCAGGGTAAAGTGGAAGCATATAACAAGATAGTGAAGAATGAGTTCCTAGCAATAGAAGATATACCAAACATAAATGATGGAAAACTAAGATATGATATCTTTGTAAAAGCCTACAACGAAACTAGAGAACACGGAGGGATTAATGGTCTTACTCCATCAGAGATGTTTCTACAAAGAATTAATTACATCCACAGTATGTACAATAACAAGCAGCAAAGTGTAACCCATGTAGGTAATCAAAAATGTAACCTATCTGTGTAAGTACAACAAGTAATTATACCTCTATTGCCAATGGAAACGTGCTTAGTTTGCGACTGGGAAAAGTGATTGGTTTAGCCGTTCAATAATGAGAAGAATCATTAGACTTCTTTTTCGGAAATTGAATGTTACTGGTTAACGATGTGATGGTATATAGATCACTATCTGCAGTATTGAATCACATAGACTCTATACAATTAATTTATATGCCATTATTTGGCATTTTTTGCAATAAATGTTAAAAGGCTCAACTCTAACTAATTATGAACCTCAAAGCTCAATTGCTAAAACAAGAGATCGCTGTCTATCATCACCACCAAAATTCATTTTATGTGACACCTGTTACTGGTGTGCAACCTATTTTGATAAGACTAGAATACCAGCACATAATAACTGTCCTCAGTGTAATGCAAATAATAATGAATTATCTAGTCTTCCTATCTTGACAAATAAATCATTTACATTTGATTATAATGACGAGCTTGGAGTAGAATTAGAGTTTATGCCCAGGCTGAAAGACAATAACAGTTAGGTGATACTTTTTGTTGGTCCCAGTAGTTATGCAATTCGTAAAAGCATAACTACTCTCATAGACTTTACATATTATAATCAGATCAGAAAAACAAGAAAATGATGGAAAAGGAAAGATAAAAAAAGCTTGGAAATCTGCAGTTTAAACTTTATATTTCTCTAATTCTCCGAAAGTAATTTTCAAAGAGACTTCTGCACCATCATATCCTTCTACCTGCGATTTTGGTAGATTGTATTCTTTGCGGTCTCCTTCACTTGTAATTACTACTGTACCTCCTTCTATTGCATCCACATTTCCAGCATCTTGGCCGTCCTTGGATCTTACATTCTTATGGATAATGGATTCCCAGTCAACCACTGCATCTTCTGACATTTTGTAACCTACAATTGTAGTGAAACTGGGTATATTAAATTAGTGGTTACCACTTGGTATGTATACTACATAATTGTAACTTTCTGATTTATTTACTTAGTTACTTATTATTATAAGCGTGAAAAACAAAATAATAAATCCCAGCGACGGTCCAATGGATGTCGATTCTTCTTTAGAAGCTGTTAATACAAAGACGAAGTTTGTTGAAACCGGCAGCCAGAAAAATTGCTTATCGTTCGATTGGTAAAGGTTTGCCTATTATTATGGTAAATCGATTTCGAGGAAATTAAGATACGTGGGATCCATGCTTCCTTGACGCTTTAGCTTCAAAGTCCAATGTCATAACTATCGACTACAACGGCATTGGATTATCAACAGGTTCATGCGCAACAGATATTTTATCGATGGCAAAAGATGTCAAAGATGTCAAAGATGTTGCGGAGGTTTTAAAGCTGACAAAAATCATCATTGCCGGACGGTCGCTGGGCGGAATGGTTGCTCAAAGTAAAAATGGCCGATAATAAGGGCCATTTCCATAAGTAAGGATTAAGGATATATCGTGTTAGGCTTGAACGATTCTCCAGCTGGCTTGGTATCGTGGATTGTCGAAAAGTTCTATGCTTGGAGCGATTGCAGGGCGGTATTGAAAACAGGTTTACAAAAGACGAATTACTCACCAATATCATGATTTATTGGGTAACAGAAACGATCAACTGATCAATCCTGATGTACTCGGAAAATGAACTTATCTTAATTGGTGTAGAAGAGATTCAACATTACGAGCTAACACACGTCAAGAAATGAGACCTAATTTTGTAACAGTAACAGTAACTGTGCTAATGATGGTATTATATGGGAAGCATGCGGCAAGACATAAGCAAAGGATCCCTGATTGTAATTACGAACAGGGAAAGCATAATTTTGGCAAAGATAAGAGTCGAAAAATTACTTCGACACCTATTCATAGATATAGAAGATAATCCTAAGCAAGAGGGTTTTATTGACACCCTAACACGGATGGCATAAATGTACTGAGTTATTTGGTGGATGTAAAAATGAATCCAACCTCGACGTGACGTTCACAGAGGCTGTAGATGCGACTATAGCAACAAATATTCAATTACATCATCTTCAGTCAAAATTGTCTATGTCCATTTATAGACTAATTAAAACCGTCTTGTTGTCCAGACGATCGTAAGTTCCGCTCCTTTGGTAAACATATTCTTCCTACTCTTGTTTTATTATTGATGTATGAAATACAGTTGGACACCAAAAACATGATTCACAAATAGCAAATTGATATTTATATTGATAAAGAGGTCTAGTTATAATATTAGTTAAATACATACATACGTACCTTTATGCTAGGATAAATACTTTTTATTATATGTCTATAAATGCAGCTGAATTACATTTGACAGGAGACATCTATAATACGAACGGACAATTGATCAGAAAATAGAGATATGAAATGACATCTCAAAAAGAAAAGCTAAATAAGAAATACCATTGAGCCCCTTGAGTCTATTCACTTGTAATCCACAGTTTATAGTGTATAATAGGTATGTACGCCTAACGATCTACATATTATCGTCTTGTTCAAGTAACACGGTTTCAAATGCTACTGCCTTATTTGGTTCTGATGCATAAATAACATAGTGATGATTTCTCAAAAGTGAACTAATCCATTCATGTTTTCTTGTGGGCTCTATTTTAGAGATATCGTAATAACATATTTGAGAATAATTAAATTCATCAAAATGCTGATGCCCAGTTTTTTCTAGTAAAATGCTGAATTTCATTCCATCTTTTGTTTCTACATCCGTTATTGTTCCACCAACGAATCTGTATGGGGCTTTCATGCTTTTTTTGGATTCTTCTCGTATCTGATTAAGAGTATGAAGCATATCGTGCTTATTATCATCTGAACTTTCTATTTCATAAATCCGTAATAGGTTTTTCTGTTTGAATAAGTTTACGTCAATTCCCCCAGCGGATAGCTGTTTTTCAATTATTTCAGGTCTGTCAGCCGTATAGAAAATACATGATTCCCCTTTTGCAAACCCGTTGTGAAAATATCTACCTATTATCCAGTATGCATATTTTTGATCGTCGTACAAAAGAAGAATGTGTTTATTTCTTTCCATTTGATCAACAAATTTCATTGGACGATAATTTTTTAAATCGTTCTTGTTTTTAGTATCCATATTTCTTTTAAACTCCTCTCATTTCATCATGTAACATATCTAAATATTTTATACCCATTTCAAGGATAAAATTAGATATTCTATCATAGTCTTGTAGAAAGTCTCTCCCTTTTTCGGTTATCATAAGTGGGCTTTGTAATATCATTTTCTTGCTTTCTAGCTCATCAAGATATCTAGCAAGTTTATCGTATGCAAGATTACTGCGAAGCTGTACTCTTGTAGGTTTTGCCACACGATCATCGTCATTTGTTATTTCATCCATAATGGCTTTGAGAATGTCATTATATAACTCCATCTTGTTCCGTCTTGGTTTGGGTGGCAGATTACATAACTATTTCATTTCTTATAAATAAACCTCCCCAAGGGGAGCAATGGTTTTTATTGTTTCATGAATAGAACGGCTATGCATAAGACTGTTTCAGATGAGGAATGGATCGAGGCTCGCAAAGCACTCCTCAAGAAGGAAAAGGAGTTCACAACTTTGCAGGATCAACTTAGCCAGCAACGACGTGATCTGCCATGGGTGGCCGTTAATAAAGAGTATGTCTTCGAGGGACAGAATGGGAAACAAACCCTGTCAGAACTTTTTGACGGAAGAAGCCAACTATTAGTCTATCACTTTATGTTTGATCCAAGCTGGGAAGCAGGATGTTTGCATTGTTCCTTTTGGGCGGACAATTTCAATGGAATTATTGTGCACTTGAACCAAAGAGATATGACCATGATTGCTGTTTCTCGGACACCTTACAGCAAGCTTGCGGAGTACCAAAAGAGGATGGGATGGGATTTCAAGTGGGTCTCTTCCTACGATACAGATTTCAATTTTGACTACCACGTGTCTTTCACACAGGAACAGTTAGCCAGGAATGAAGCATTCTACAACTATACACGCTACAAGCCAAGCCCTAGCCCGGAGCGAGAAGGAGTCAGCGTATTTTTCAAGGACCCCAGAGGTCGCGTGTTTCACACCTACTCAGCTTATGCTCGTGGCATCGATATGTTAAATGTTGCATATCACTACCTTGATCTAGTTCCCAAGGGCCGGGATGAGGCCGGTCACGATTTCCCTCAATTCTGGGTCCGCCGCCATGACGAATACAACAGTTAAAGGATTTGACAGAATCCTTAACTGAGAATTACCGTAAATTGAAGTCCTACTTAGATGGTGAAATGTGACTGTAATGCAGAAGAAAGATAAATAGACAGTGGTACTAAATTCTAGCTCGAAAAAAATAAGATGATATGAACACCTCAGCTCTCATAATCATTGCAATCGTAATATCGATTTCTTTGTTGACATGGTTAGTGTCGATATGGCAATATGACGCGATGATGTCATCCATGATGACATTTTATCACAATCCAGCAGCACTATCTATATTTGTGGTAATTTGGACAGCAGGAATGGCTGCTATGATGTTCCCCGCTATAGTACAGATGATCCTTGTTTATAATCGACTTATTAGCATGAATAATGCTCCCAACAATAATCTAGGTAATAGTAATAGTAATAGTCAAATGGCATATCACAGGAGCAGCAACGATCTCAACTATGATAGTATTACCAACAATGGCATAGGACATCTCGCAGAAGGAGGTGGAGACAAGAGTAATATTAATCATAGATTGAGGAACATATTGCAATCAAAATCAAAATCACCTGATATCATTCTCTTTGTATCAGCATATCTTGCTATCTGGGCCTTGACAGGGATAGTTCTACTGGCTGGCTGGTCCTTTTTCTTTGATACACTGTTTCTACAGTTAGGACTAAATGATAGTCAACAACAACAGCTATTATCGACTAATACTATTTATGGAATCGTACTGATCGTGGCCGGCATATATCAATTCAGCTCATTAAAAACTAAGTGTCTTGGATATTGCGAATCTCCTCTCAGCTTCTTTATGAGACGCTGGCAAAAGGGCAGAGCAGGAGCATTGAAGATGGGAATGTATCACGGTCTATACTGTCTTGGCTGTTGTTGGCCTTATTTTCTACCTATGGTAGCACTCGGATGGATGAATGTGCTCTGGATGGGATTATTTGCGGCAATCATCTTTACAGAGAAAGTATGGACCAGAGGGGGTCTCTGGATCGCAAGAATTACGGGTATAGGTTTTATTGCCCTCGGAATACTGTCTGCAACTGCTTTGATATCATTGCCATCCGATTCAATGAATAGCGGCGATGAGGAGGATGATGATGAAATGATGCGAATGTCTATGGATATGCCTTCGTCTTCATCAGACAATATGATGATGTCTATGGATATGCCTTCGTCTTCATCATCATAATCAAACAATATGATGGCTGGTGACCATACACCATTCATTTATTGGTCGTCTACCTCATCATAATAACCATTTTTATAATTTATCATATATTAATAATACCGTTAGGGCTGCCATTCTTGATGCATCGATACATTGCTTCATTAAACTAACACGTAAGACATGGCTGTATGCTTGAACGATCAATAACAATTTCAATACGCCAAAGATGGAAGGAAAGACGCCAGTGGTTCTTGATAGGGACCTATGGTCATCAGATCTGCAGGCCAGCCAATTTGAAAGCTATTTTCAAGGCACCAATTTATTACTTCGTAGTACCGGGCAGGCACAAAGAAACCCGGACCAAGAATTGCAGACGCATTAGCAATCAATGCCTTCAGCTCCTGGTTTGACCTTGCGACTGCATGACCAAGTATACCAATACCTGCTGCGTAGCCTGTGACAACACCATCTCGCTCTATCATAGTGGGTACACCATGGTCTTTCGCCTGACGGGCCCCTGGACAACAGTTATAAGTGCAGCGGTATTAATATTGTAAATGCGCGTATAAATTACATTATGTCGAAATATATTTCCATTAATAATATTTTGTATGCTATTGATCCCAAGACATATCTAGACAAGTCAGAGAGAAATATCCAACGAGTAAACAATAGGTTAGATGTATATCTCAAGGATCCTAATGAGGAACACATTCATGATATTAGGACCTCGATCAGAAGACTACGAGCTAGCTATCAATCACTTCCAAAGGCAATCCGAAATAGAAAGAAAATGAAAGAATTTGTAGCGAAAGGTAAGGAACTTTTTTCCATAAATAGCAAGATAAGAGATTACGACATTATTTTCGACATGTTATCCAAATATGTACCTGTTGAGCATTTACCAAAACCAGGACAACAGCTACAGTCCTCACAAACAAGTACGAACATATTCAAGTCGCTAAAAACTCTTAGAAATAGAACGCTCAGCGAAGCGAAGAGCATAGCTTTGGATTTAAGAAAATTAAGCCTTCCTAAACTTGATGGTAACATGACCAATAAATCAGAAACGAAGCTAGAGAAAAGATTTAATAATGCTGTTTGCAAATTGGCCAATACAATAGAAAGGAATTATCCTATAGTACTTAGTTCTCCTAAGAGGATATCAGAATTGCATGAAATGCGAAAGGATTGTAAAAAGCTTCGTTATCTGTTAGAACTTTTACCAATTGGTGAAAACGGCAAAAATAAAGATGAAGATAAAGTGTCTCAATTGATACAAGAATTAGAAAAAGTCCAAGATATGCTCGGCACGATTCATGACTATGATACAACCATTGCATATCTGAAAAATCATCACAAGGATCGCTCCATTCATGGCGTTATCGAACATTTATACGAAGATAGGCAGAAAAAGTTTGAACAGTTTGCAGAATATTGTAAAGTAGATCTTTCAGATAGCAACGACAATTTGTTTCTCAATATTATGAATATCAGTTGATATAAATAGAGAAATTATATCTCAATAGTACCAGATAATTCTGACTAACGTATCCACGTATCATTATGCTTGTGTAGTTAGACCTAGACCAATTAAGATAAGTATACTTACATATTATTGATGGAATTGTCATATTCCTCGTACAGGAAGAGATATAGCTTTGTTCATTGATCTGCTTTCCTGAATGAGTCTTGACTCTCAGTAAAGGAGAATTAGAAACTTGGTACAGGAAGGAATCACGAGCGGGACTAAAGGAGAGGCTATTACTTGTTCTCAAAGTCGAAGGTGAAGGAATGATTCCAGCTCGTGTTGCAAAGGAGCTGCACAGAAGCAGAACATGGACTTCTGATTGGCTTGCAAGATATCGTAAGGAAGGTATTAACGGACTAGAGAATAGGCCTAAGAGTGGTAGGCCCTCAAAGTTACCTAAAGAAGTTGCTCTTAAGGTAAGGAAGAAACTGAAGGAAGGAAAACAGGGCTGGACTACACAACAGGTAAATGAAATGATAGTAAAAGAAGGAAATGTATACTACCATCAAATCTATATCTATACATTGCTTCATAAGTGGGGATTCAAACAGAAGGTACCTAGGAAAGTGCACGTTAATACTGTACCACAAAAGGAGAAAAAGCAGTTTAAAAAAGAGCACAGAAAATACTAGACTCAGTAACATTAATTCGCTAACTCACACTCCTCGATAGATATTTGACTATGTCTAGTTTGAACCGTCTTGTTCTATAGTAGTTGGCTATAGTATGTCTGAAATTTGCAAATTTCGGATAGTATTTCGATACCAAGAGATCATATTTTCCCTGTCTCCAGCATTCTTCTATAGCATTAAATTCAGACGAACCTTTTGGAAAATATATTACTTTTAGAACGTCTTTGTTTTGCTCTATGTATTCTCTTACCATGATGGACCGGTGATGTTGACGTGCTCTGTCTATGAACAATATTAGTTTTCCAAACCTTCTTTGCAATTGTATGAGATAATCCAGAAAGGTGTATTGGTTAAAGGATTCATACTGACGAAAGAACTGTCTTCCGTCTATACACAGAGCACCAAATACACAGGTCCTTTGGTGTGATCCAGTAATAGTTACAATTGGTCTTATTCTATCTATCTGCAGTCCACATCTTCCTTCGAACCAAAGAAATCATGTATGAAGATGGATTCGTCCATAACTGTGACGGTAAAGCCTTGAATTATTCGTGAGATTATCCTTCTTGCCTTTTTCGAAACTCGTTTTTCTCTTGCTTTGATGCAGCATTAACAAATTTCATTCTTGGTACTTTAGGACTGAAACCCCATCAATGTAATAGTCTGTAGATATGAACTTCATGATATTTGACTCCTGTTCTTTCATATATCAAATTCATGACTTCTTTAGCGACCATCCATCCTGATTGATTTTCTGACAATTCTTTTCTTATCTTGGTAGATCTTTCTTCTGACACTTCTGGAGGTCTACCACTTCTATGCTTATTCTTTAGTCCTTCCAAACCAGCATTATCAAATCTCTTGAGCCATTTGTAAGCCCACCATCTAGATCTATGGAATTCCTTTTCAGCTACACTGGATGCTTCTTTCTTATCTTCTCTAACAAGCCTTACTAAGTGAAGTGTCTAAGTTTATGTCGTTATTCATTCATTACATAACGTAGATTTCGAAATAATTATAGCTTGGGACAAATCATATTTTCATTCTGTGAATCATCGTTCCAAACTCATACTTACCATACTACAGAAGAACAAGTTAAAGTCATTTATGAAGAATACGAATAACAAAAAGGAATACCGCAGGTTACTGGCTATACTCCAAAAAGTTGAAGGTAGATCTTATGAAGATATAGCAAATGAACACGGAGTCAGCAGCAGGTCTGTACAAAGGTGGATTGCTGCATACATTAAGAAAGGGATTGATGATGGAGTAAGGATGAAGAAACCTGGTGGATCGAAGTCCAGCATAACAGACGAAAACAAAGAGATTATTCTATCAGCATTGTTTAACGATCCACATATCTTTGGTTATCTAAGGAATACATGGAGTCTAAGGTCGCTGGCAAGGTGTCTTACAGATGAGCTTGATATTCCAATCAGTTTCAAACATCTACAAAGAATAACTAAGGATATGGGAATTAGATGCAAAAGACCAAAATTGGAACTATTACATGGAGAGGATTATGAACAAGGGAAAAAGAGAGTGGATAACTACAAGCAAGTAGCATCAGCTCTGAAAAAAAGAGAGTTATAATGGCATTTGAAGATGAAACTACCATAACACAGAAACCTTGTATTCACAAGTCCATGAGTTTTGAAGGCGAGCAGCTGAAAATAGAACATAATGGAAGTAGAAGGAAGTTCTCCGCATATATATCCATGCTATGGCCTGAAGAGAAATTAATGACGTATGATTTCTATGATAGAATGAATTCTACGAGGTACTATTGACCATCTGGAGAATCTCAAGAGAAACATTATGAAAAGTGATTGGTGGAAAAGACTCATACTCATATGGGATAACGCTTCATACCATGTAAGCCTAATGGTACGGAATTATATCAATGCACAGAAAGAAAAAGACTGGCTGACCATTATTCACCTACCAAAGAAAGCACCATACCTAAATCCAAATGAAAGGAAAGTAAACCAGCAGATAAAATCAGATGTGTGTGGGAATAGATTCTATGAAAATATAGAAGAACAAAAAACTGCGGTATCAGAATACCTAAACAAAACATTTGGAATATGGTATGACGACATTAAATATGACACTTGACTTAGTAGAATTCAATCCCTTAGGTCAGCGTCTTTTTCATTTCTATAGGCGTTGCTCAAAGCTCCAGTCGCCAACAGATTAGGTACACAATGCCCTCAAGCTAAATTTGTATTGGCCAAGACCATCAACAGTTGCATCAAATTATGTTAGGCAGTATAGATTGTCTACCTAAGGATTTTACCGCAGCATCATTGGATGAATCATTCTTCTTTGACAGCCTTGTTAGAAAAGTATGGATCTATAAAGATTCCAGACCTGTAGTTACAATAACAGGTTCACACAGGAATTTCTGTATATTTGGTGCTATTAATCTTGAAGGAAAGCAGCTATTCAGACAATTTGAAAGGTTTGATGAGGATACGTTCTATGAATTCCTAAAACAGATACATTATAAATTCCCAAAATGTTACTTATTCTCGGATAAGGCACCTCAACATCATAAATCCCGCAAAGTAAGGAAGTACTTTGAAGAACAAAGAGATACTCTAAAACCAATCTATCTTCCAACAGCATCACCAGAGTTCATGGTGAAGCTGAATTGACTTGAAGATATAGTTCATGGTGGAATATATCTAAAAATGATCTGTTAGTATTAACATTTTATCCATCATTTACAGAATTTAGAATAAGGCTAGGACAGTACTTTAGAACTAAACATTTCAATCTGAATATGAGAAATTATCTAACTGGGAATATGTCAGAGCACTTATCTTAATTGGTGTAGCTGATCCTCTGATTTTTTGGGAGTATTCTTAAGAGTGATAAATCTTACTTTCCCTCCAACCTTTGCTTCTAAAATAGCTTGATCTGGAAACCAATTTGTTAGCTCGTATGGATCAATAATGGCTTTAAAAACAATTTCTGGTGAATCATCAATAACTATTGTTTTCTGCTAAAATGAAAGTAGTTATTTATCAATGATAATTAAATAATAAATAACGGGGTGTAGAAGGTGAATTAATCATCATAGAATCTCCTACACTATATGATGATCGTTTTTGATATCTATAGTATTATTTGTTAAAGTTTTGAATGGACTAGTCCTGATTATCTCATCTGGTGATTGATAATCCCAGCCTTCTTCATCATCATACCAATTCACATCTATCAAAATGTCTTCACATTTACACTTATAATATCTTACTCTGTCTTCATCTACAAAACTATCTAAAAAACACTTTACTCTTACCAGTCCTGATGCATAATAACTAACAGCGTGATCAGATAGCAGGTGACCGCAGTAATCACAATTCATTTCTAATCGAACCTCTTTAGCCATTATTTCATATTATTGACTAATAAACAATAAGGACTGCTAAAATTAGATCATTTAATATGGACAACTCCGTGTAACTGTTGACTGTGTTTAAAGAGGCAATACATTTTATATGAAACATTTTGAACAATTCATCTTTAAAAAATCCCCTATTTTCCCAAGACTTTACTACAGCAAATGTTACAAAAAGGATTTAGGGAAAGAAATATTCCATAACCTTATCTAATATTTTTAAATGTTCATCAGCCATCCAGTCAGAAAGGTAAGATGCAGATATACAGACGAAGGTCGACGATTTAAGGGAATTAAATCAGTTACCAAGACAACCTGACAAAGTGAGAGGCAAACACTTAATCTAAAAGCCAAATTGTTATCATGATTATTGATCTATCTATATGACCATATACAAGTATTTAGATCCCTTCGACAAAAAATAAAAGGTCATTTTTAATCTAATATGCACAGAATCTATTTGTATTGCAAGCCTGACGTGCCGCGAAATACATATGAAAAGAATTATTCAATATTTATCGTAGATGATGAACCAGATTCTCTTAAGTCATTAAGATTTATTCTAGAAGAGAACAGTTTTAAAGTAGAGGCATTTACAGATCCTACTTTGGCACTAGACAGGTATGTTGCTGGATCATACGATTTATTGATTCTTGATATAAGAATGCCACGAATGAATGGCTTTGATTTATATAAAAAGATAAAAAGAAACGATCCGACAGTGACTACGTGTTTTCTCACCGCTCTTTCTGATTTAAGTGATTACGCAATTTATAAAAATGAAGTTTATCCAAAATTTGGAGAGAGGCATTTTGTATTAAAGCCGATCGAGACGGAAGAATTGTTATGCATAATAAGAACTCTAATAGAACAACCACTATTACAAGACTTGAAATGAATAGAATGTACTTCCAATAATTGATTGAGATCAGGTGGGCTGGTAGTATATCTAGACAAATAGCAGATTGATGCGAAGCTTCCATCGTTAAAGTCATAATACTGCAAATCTTTCATGCCAGTATAGTGTAGAATATTTCTCAAGGAAGTACTCGATGAGTTGTATCTGAAAGGCATGGAAGTGTTTTTGATATTCGTCGCCGCTGCCAGGTCAACGTAATTTTCTTTCCAACTCTAATAGCATCAAAGATAAACAAATAACTCACAGGGTCGAGTATCAACTTCATATCCTCTATTGAATGCCGATATTCTAGGAGTTTCCTTACCTTTTCATCAGTAACCCGATAAGTGCCATTTGATTTGTTTGACCTGAGCTCCAATCGTAGGTCTTTGCCTTTTCCTATAGCGGCTTTCATCTTGGGATACGCTGATGTCATCATCTGGGCCTTAGTCTATTTTAGGATAATCAAGCACTACCTAGACTCGTTCCAGTTTTCCTCAACAATCTTCGAGACTATTTCAAGACATGTGCTAGGATAGTATTAGTCGTGAGCAAGTGAAAAAATGACATAACTATAGCGATTGGCAGGATAGTTATTCAATTCATACCTGTCGATGCTTATTTATTTATCAATTTAATATGTAGTGAACAGTTTGAAGCAATTTTCCTTTTGATATGTTGTTATGTGGCTTGACTCGTAAGATATGATCGCAGCAAGGACATTTCATGCCGTCATATTTGAGAAATATCTCGCATTCCACACAACGCTTACATCCCAAATTGTAATAACTTGGCGATGCCTTATTCCTCTTGGCTTTGTACAGTTTACAAATATCTTTACAAAACTTTTTCAATGGCCGAGTTTTCCTTTTTCTGCCTGATTTTTTCGACCGTGGTGAACTCTCCATACAGGGATTTGAGGATCCTTGGTGTAAGTAACCATCTTAACTCTCCTCTTAATTCAGGAGCAGTTGAAATTATCCTTATTTTGGCCAATCCCCCTTTCTTTAGGACGATACCTCTTCCCACTCTTGTCATACCTTTCACTCTTGTACTACTTGCTACTGATCTCGTTGTATTGCTTCTGTTTCGGTGCTGCGAAATGATTCCATCGATTATATTCGTGAGATACGGCTCATGACCGACCATGAATATTGACGATTCTGATGTAAACTGGTGCAGCCTATTGTACAATTTTAGTTTATTACCTTCCGGAACTAATTCTTCACAAATCACTATTTTATTTTTCATTTTGAAGGTATTGGAAATTATCTTTGCAGTTTGCATCGCAGAATTGAGAGGGCTTGTTAGGATGACATCAAAAGTAGTATTGAATCTCTTTATTGATTTTGCAATTCTGGTAATTTCCTTTCTCCCATTTTCTGTAAGGCCTGAATTTCCATTACTGACTTTAGATCCGCGGCTCAAACCAGCAATTTTTGCTGACTCACCGTGTCTTAATAAATATAATTCCAATCAGAATTACGACTCCGCATATCTCTTTCGTGTATATACGACGATTACTTCTGTTTTTTCTTCATACTTTTTGCTTTCTTCTTGCTTTTCTTATCCTTTTCCTTATTACTCTGCTTCTTATCTTTCTTATCTTTCTTAACTTTCTTTGATTTTTTAGACACAGAGTCGTCATTAATAACCTGTTCAATTTTTTGTGTTTGCATTTGTAATTGAGCTATCTGATCGTGAAATTCCTTCATTCTAGTTGCTCCGTCTGATGCGAGTTGTTGACTGTCCTTTATGGCCAGTACTACATTCTTAATGTCTTTCTTGATAGATGAAAGTAGTTCTTCTATTCTTGTGTTTTTCTTGTCAAGATCCTTAATCTGTCGGGATAATTGAATAATCGTAAGTCCAGTTTCATTTGTAAGTGACTTTTGAACCATCTTATCATCATTTTGGCTCCTTGTTTGCTCTATCTTTACGTTATTATCTTTTGGAAATATTTTTTCTGTAGATGATTCTATCATATCTAAGTATCAACAAACTACCTATATATATCTAATAGCACTATATACTACTATATAGAATATATAGAATACGTTAATTAGTATCGAGTTATTTGTCGTGGCAAGCTGTTATTAGATTTAGATTGAAATCTAAATACAATGATAGTACTTGTGGATAGCACACGATAAATTGGTTTGGTTAGCTGTTGTACTTCCTAACATAGGTGACATTATAGCTAACTATATGTGAACGAATTATGTAAGTCTAAAGCAGACGGTAGCGTATGTAAGAAGAGTATGTTTGTGGGAATGGATGTTCACAAGAACTATCTACAGGTAGCCGTTCTTGACGAAAAAGGAAAGGTACTGGATAATTCTAGAGTAGACAATAACCTGATAAAAGTGAATGAATTCTTCGATAGTCTCAGTCCAGGCAATAACGCTAAGGTCGTAATGGAATCGTCTGGTATGTGGTACAACATTTATGAATGCTTGAGAAAGAGACACCTAGATATACGATTATCCAATCCAACCAAGACAAGAGCTATTGCCTCGGCCAAAATAAAGACCGACAAACTTGATGCGGTTAAATTAGCTGATCTACTGAGAGGAGGATACATAGCTGAATGCTATGTTCCAAACAAAAGAATAATGGAACTACGAGACATTGTTAGGCATAGATCCGCACTTGTAAGAATGAGAACTAAACTAAAGAATAAGGTACATAGCATTACGCTTATGAAGGGTATAGAGGCCTCAGATGTCGATCGTACCAGTACATTTACCAGAAGGAATATGGATAAACTAGAAGGATATGATGATTATAGAATTAATGGTTGTCTTCGTGTTATTAAATCGTTGAATGATGAAGTTAATACTGTATCTAAGAGGATACTACTGCTTGCTAAAGAAGATGAGATCGCTAAATTACTGATGACGATTCCAGGTATTGGATATTATTCAGCTTTGTTAATCGTTAGTGAAATTGGAGATATCAATAGGTTTCCTGATTCGTACCACTTGTGTTCGTACGCAGGTCTAGTACCATCAACACATAGTTCTGGTGGAGTAACACATTATGGAAGCAGCATAACAAAGGCAGGTAGCAAATACTTACGATGGATAATGCTAGAATGTGTTCACGCACATATTCGCACTGAAAAGAATAGTAACATAGCTCAGTTCTATTATAGAATAGCAAAAAAGAAAGGTAATTCTAAAGCTGCTGTAGCTGCTGCAGCCAAATTGCTGAAGGTTGCTTATTGGATTATGAAAGAAAGACGAATGTATGAGAGGTTAGGATGATGATGATTAATTCAATTATTATTATCATTATAGTTAAGGTGTTAACCACGACTGTCTGTATGAGGGTGAAGCCTCGATTAGCTAACTGTGGCATCTCCTTAACAAATGGATAAAGACGGTAGTGAGGGTGAGCCTCGAATGGATTACTATCCGAAAAAACTACTGGATGTGTATGTAAACAGAGGTGAACTATACTAAGATTAAGAAAAACAGAAATCCTTAAAATAGTTCACATGGATTACAGACATGGGTTACACTTCTGCTGTCAGGAAGTGTATACATATAGAAATCATAACTAGATTCAACCTAATCCACGAAAAAGAATGGACTGGTGACACCATAAGCAATATTTGTAAAAAGTATAGTGTCTCCAGGAAGACGTATTACAAATGGAATAAGAGATATGAACATAAAGGAACAGAAGGTCTATCCGATAACTCAAGAAGACCTCATAATATCAAGTACAAGAAGATAACATCTGAAATACAGGAGACAATACTTGATCTACGATTAACCAAGAGATTTGGATGTAATAGGATCAAGTTTAGATTAAGAAAGGTTGTTGGAATCTCATTAAGCACTCGAACTTTATACAAGATACTAAAGAGACATGGTCTAAATGTTCTAAACTGTAAGACAAGGAATAATAAAATATACAAAAGGTTTGCAATGAAACGACCTAACGATATGGTACAGGTGCGCAGTTGGATATCCTTGGACCTTTCTATCTGAGTAATTCTAGTCAAAGGAATTACATCATTAGCTGTCTGGACGATTGTTCAAGAAAAGTAGCTAGCAAGTGGTCTGAAAGAAAGAGGTCAGTAGATGTTATTAACGTACTGGAAGAATGGATAATCATTAATGGCAAGCCCAGAAAGATAATGCATGATAATCGAAAACAGTTTACATCCAAAATATTTAGACGTTTTCTTGTACACAATCAGATAAAGGATAAGCAAATACCCAATTCCTATCCACAGTTACAACGAAAGGTAGAAGCATATAACAAGATAGTAAAGAATGAGTTTTTAGCAGTTGAGGATATACCAAACACAGATGATGGTAAAATAAGATATGATATCTTTGTTAAAGCATATAACGAAACCAGAGAACATGGAGGAATAAATGGCCTTACTCCATCAGAGATGTTTCTAAAGATTAATTACATCCACCGTACGTACAAGAACAAGCAGCAAAGTGTAACCCATGTAGGTAATCAAAAATGTAACCTATCTGTGTAAGTACAACAATTAACTATGATATTGACAGTACTCAAGCAATGGATCACATGCTTATAGATGTTAATAAATTGATATACTATTTCTAGATATTTAGTAACGGCAGTTATCTCCTGGGACTAGAGGTACCAGTTATGATATAATAAATAGAATCTCCAACGTAACATGCATGATCCGAAATTCGCTCTAAGTATCTTAAAATAAGTAAATTCGAAATATAGCACCGTGGTTCTTCTGAACTATTTTTTGATAGGGATGAAACAAGTTCCCGCAAATATTTTCTGTAAAGAGTATCGACTGTGTCATCCATTTGATATAGATCCTGCGCAGCCGTTTTGTCTCTAGACTGTAACGCATCTACACTTAGTAGAATCATTTTTCTGACAGTTATTGCCATTTCTGAAACTGCAGACTTATCACAACCCGATAAAGGCCCAAGCGTTTCAAGTACATCTACAATGTCATAGGAGTAGCGTCCATACCTAGAAAATCCATATGCAACTTCCATACAAGACTTGATAAACCTGAGATCAGTAGCAACAGGTTGATAGCGCGCTATCAGTTCTACTGCAAGATCAGTTACCTCGTCTTGTAGCATTTTGAGCTTTTCTGATTGCTCAAAAATGTGTTTCTTTGCATTGCCTTCGCTTTGATACGCCTCTAAAGCAGAGAACACCGAGATTTCAGCTAGGCTAGCCATATCCGTAATTATATTACGAATACGATCTAAACCTACATCTAGCAGTCTAGCCAAAAGCCACAACAACCATGACTACAATTCCATAAAACATCGTTATCAGACTCTTCATGACATTTCGTTCGCATAAATTTCATACATTTTTAGCCGAATCTTCCAGAAATGTACTTTTCAGTTAATTCCTTGTGTGGATTCTTAAATATATCTTTGGTTTGGTCATATTCTATTAATTCACCGATATACATAAATGCAGTATATTCTGACACCCTGGCTGCTTGCTGCATATTGTGAGTTACGATAATTATGGTCAAATGTTCTTTCAAATGTTGGACAAGCTCTTCAATTTTAGAGGATGCAATTGGATCTAAAGCAGAAGTTGGTTCGTCCATTAGAAGTATCTCAGGTTGCATGGCAAGTGCTCTAGCTATGCAAAGACGCTGTTGCTGTCCGCCTGATAAACCCATTCCAGGCATATGAAGTTCATTCTTTACTTCTTCCCATAGCGCAGCTTCCACAAGACTCTGCTCGACGATATCACGGATCAGCTTTTTATCCCTAACACCATTAAGTTTCAATCCTGCGGCCACATTATCATATATACTCATGGTTGGAAAAGGATTAGGCTTTTGAAAAACCATACCTATACGCCGTTTTATTATGGCAGGATCCGAAGATTTATCATAGATATTAAGACCATCCAACACGACTTCACCGTCTGATTTTCCTCCTGGAGTCATCTCATGCATGCGATTTATGCAACGAAGAAGAGTTGTTTTACCACATCCAGAAGGTCCGATAAAAGCTGTAACACTATTTTCCTTAACATCCAAACTAACGTCTTTCACTGCATGTTTTTTTCCAAACCATGCATTAACATTCCGAATTGATAGCTTGATGTTAGCCTGTGTGGTTGCTGGTGCCAGCACCTCATTATTATCAATATTATTCCGCTCTGGAGCATAACTTGTAACTTCCTTATTACTATCACCACTACTCAATTACAAATCTGTACTAACCACGCTATAGTTATGCATTCCCTACATAATTCATATAGAACAATATAGACTAAGTAGTGAAATGATCTTTCAGGATACTATATAGTCTCAGTTCTTACTCTGATGCCTTTGCCGTGGGCAATTATCCTTATACTTGCGCTTAAAACAAGAATCATGAGTATGAGGACAAGTGCAGCACCCCATCCAAAAGCATGCGCAGATTCATATGGTTGTGAGGCCAATCTCCATATTCTCAAGGGTAATGCATCAACTGGACCCGTGAGGCCTGTAAAGAACAGGCTCGTGCCGAGTATAGTCATTATAAGAGGAGCGGTCTCTCCAGCTATTCTTGATATGGCTAAGATAACGCCAGTCAGTACTCCATCTTTGGCATTTTTGAGAACTATAAAAAGGGTAATCTTTGATTTCGAAATACCAAGAGAATACCCAGCCTCACGGAGTGAATTAGGTACTAACTTTAGTGTTTCTTCAGTTACTCTGGATATTATAGGTATCATTATTATTGAAAGAGCAAAAGCTCCAGCCCATACAGAGAACGAGTTGATAGCAAGGACTATAGTCACATACCCAACTATACCGATAACTATAGACGGCAAACCTGTGAGAACATCATTGAATAGTCTAATAGTATTGGCAAAGATACGAACTGCTCTTTCTCTTCCGCCCTTAACACTTCCGGCAGGAGCATATTCTGATAGATAGATTCCAGAAAGTATTCCAATAGGAGCTCCAATTAACGATGCTAGCCCAACAGTAATTACCGTTCCTTGAATGGCTGGGCCGATACCACCGCTGCCAGAACCAACAGAACCTGGTGGTTGCGTGAGAAACTGTATACTTATTACTGCTATGCCATTTTTTATCACTTCTAGTAAAATACTACCTAGCGGGATTATGGCTCCAATAACAAAAATTATGGCAACAATACTAACAATCTTGTTAGTAATTCTACGCTTGGAAGTGTGCTTCGATGATATGTCATCAAAAACCTGTCTGTAACTAATACTAGTACTAAGGGATTTATCTTTCGATATTTTCCCTTGTTCTTCCTTATGCTCATTATTGTTATTCAATCTTTTTATTCCCTCTGTCCTGGGCTTACCTTTACCATTTTTGAAACCATAAGCCTTGCAATAATATTAATAATCATAGTTAGCATGAGTAAGACTGCTCCAAGACCAATTAAAGCAGATAGCTGTAAATCAGAAGATGCTTCGTTAAATTCATTAGCAATCAAACTTGAGAGTGTCTGGCTTTGTGAGAAAAGTGTAGTTGGAATCGCTGCAGGGCCTATTGCGTTTCCAATTATCAATGTAACGAGCATGGTTTCACCTACCGCTCTGCCAAATCCTAAAATGGAAGCTCCTAACAAGCCGGACTTGCCATAAGGAAAAACCGCAATCCTCGCTGTCTCCCACCTAGTAGCTCCAAGACTGTATGCTGCCTCTCTTTGAGTGTTTGGAACAGCCCTCATGACATCTCGACTGATCGATGAGACTATAGGAATGATCATTATCGCAAGAACTATCCCTGCTGTAAATACATCAAGACCAAATGGTGCCTGGTTAAAGAATGGTATATAGGGTCCAAGGGTATTATACAATGGTGTTTCTATCCAGTCTTTTATCAGGAATCTAAATACAAAGAGAGCCCACAAACCATAAATTATACTTGGAACAGCTGCTAGCAATTCTATTACAAAAGATAATGGCGAGCTTACTTTAGTAGGGGCCATTTCGGATAGAAAGTATGCTATACCTAGACTCATAGGTACGCCAATGAGCAATGCAATTCCTGAACTCATTAACGTCCCGATAATATACGGTAGAGCGCCATAGGATTCGCGGCCCTCAACTGCATTCCAATTGGTACCAGTCACAAATCCAATAAATCCTTCATAAGAAAAGATCTTCACCGACCCTAAACCGACTGAGATCATTACAATAACTATAATGAATAATGTATAAGCTGCGGTACCTATGACCACACCATGAAATAATTTATCGCCAATTTTTTTTCTTTTCCCATCACCTACTAGAAAAGACGAGACCTTTTCCTTGATGTCAGTATTTAGATGGATAGATCCGCTTACCGTAAATACTCGCCCGTTATTTTTGAAGAATCCATGGTTATATTAGATTTACATATAGTCATACCATAGATCATAATAGTCTATATAGTATGTAAAAAAAGTTGTTGATATCATGGCTTCGTCATGATTTTAGTATCGGCTCAGAGTGGTTTTCCATTGAACGTTAGCGATTTGATTGTATCTTGATTAAGCTTGACAACTTGGTCTGGAAGTGGAACATAGCCTAGATTTGATGCTAGTTTCTGTCCATCAGTAATTGCCCAGCTAATGAAATCAACCAGCGCCTTTGCTTTTGCTTGGTTCATATTAGCACTGGTACCCAGGTCTTTTGGCAGAAGCAAGTAAGAAAAGCTTGCGATAGGATAGGCATTGCTTCCGTTATCATTAAGCAATGACACTTTTTCCCATGATTTATCTCCAGCTGGTAAGCCTTTTGCAGCTACATCCGCTGCGGCTTGCTTGACTGATTCTAAGGTTGGTTCAATGAACTTGCCTGCCTTATTCTGGATAAATGCGTAGGGTGTTTTAGTTTGTAGAGCATAGTTCAATTCTATATATCCAATAGTGTTAGGTGAGCCCTTAATTGCGTTTGCCACACCTTCATTACCAGGAGCTCCAACACCAGTCGGCCATTGAACTGACTTGGAGGCTCCAATTGTCTGATTGAATTGCGGACTTGCATCTGACAGATAATTAGTCCATACAAAAGTCGTGCCTGACCCATCTGATCTGTGAACCGTCACGATATCAGCTGCTGGAAGTTTCTTGTCTGGGTTTAACGATTGAATTCGTGGATCATTCCACTTCTTTATCTTACCTAAGAAGATATCTGCAAGGATTGGACCAGTAAGCTTGAGCCCCTTATCAGGAATGCCTGGAATATTATAAGCTGCTACTACAGAACCAATTGTTTCTGGTATGTGTACCGCGCCTGGAGCTTTTGCTCTTTCCGCAGCTGAAAGCGGAGCATCTGAAGCACCGAAATCTACGGTTTTAGCCGTAAATTGCTTAATACCTCCGCCGCTGCCAATTGACTGATAATTAATATTCACATCTGGCTTGACCTTCTGGTACTGTACTCGCCATGTATCAATTAATGGGAAGGGAAAGGTTGCACCTGCACCATTAATATTTGATTGACCGGACGTCTGCATCTGCTTAGGAAGAAGCTGGGCATACGACCGTTCAGACATACTGAGTGTTACGATTCCCGTTAGTAGTAATGAAGTCATTATTACAATTACTACAGATTTCATAACGCATTTTGACATTATTTTTGATAAGATATAGCTAGTTATCTTAGTTCTGGATAGAGTTCGTATAGATCTATGTAGAACTATGTAATTACATTATTTAGTTCGACTCCACGCAGATCAGGTCGTAGAAGATACCTATCTTTTTATGATGTGTACAACAGATATTATTCATTATATAAAATTTCACAATCCGTAGTAAGTCCTTCTAATTTTATTTTCTTGAAGCCCAATATCATTGTTCATGTCTTAAGTCGACAGGTCACGAATACCTGGATAATGCACAATTATCAGCCAACCAGTACTTTTAATTGTTGATGCTATGTATAGATGGATAAAGTGTATTGATAAAGAGAATTTTTTCTGTCAAGTAAAGTTTTTCAAAGTTAGTAAATCTGTCAAACACAATATCAGATTTCTTGATTGCTGACATGAATACCAGGTACGCAAGTGTTAGTCAAACATGAAATATTAGATAAAAACCTTTCATGATACTTTAAGCGTGGCAAAGTTACTGGACTATAAATATCAATTGATCATGGTGATGGCAAGATTTAGCTTGAATATATGTATTCATATTCATATTCACATTTTTCAATTCTAGTTGTATATCGTTTCTAATTTTGGTCACATGCATCCCGGAGTGATCTCTAAATCGCTATCATCTTCTCCAGATCTTTTTTCATACTTGTAAATATAAAAGCGGTCAGTCAATGAATTAATTAATAAGTACCCACGTTGATAAGAATAGTATTGTCTTTTGGTGTAGACGTCCTAGGTGCATTATCAGAGAAATTGAAAAGTCAAAATAATGATACACTAAACTTATATAGACATTTTTCAGAATCACACCAACAATATAAAGAAGGAAAAATGAGTGAAACTGAATTCTGTTCTAAATTCTTGACATATCTAATTTCTTTTTCAGCTGCGAATTTTCTTATGATCCGTGTTCTTTTAGAACTGAAGAATGCTATCCAGAAGGGAACATCAATGAAGGATTCGACAGGTGGTGATATGCTGCCTGATTTGGCCTCTGCTTCCGCCCCCAATTCAGGCTTCGGGATTGGTGGCTTTATAAATATTGGTGGCAATGTCGGAAAAAATGATACGAGACGAGAAAGTGAAATTGAGGAGGATCAGTATACATTACCTAAACCGCAGCACCAAAGCTTGTATGATAGAAAATCTACAAAGTCAACAACAGGCCTGGAGAATTATAAAAGATGTAATGTATGTAATCATCAGATTTTAATAAAGGCCAAATTCTGTAGCAAATGTGGACGTTTACAAAAGTAGAAAGGTACTTGTAATTATGATCTTGCTCGCTACCTAAAATTCTGCAGAAAAATCATATTGTTGTCATTTCCTTTAAGAACCTAGCTCTGCTTTAATAATATTCGCTCTCAAAAGACAAAATATTCACAATAAAAACAAAGAATAAAAATCTAATTTAAATCGAGTCGGTTTTTCAGATCCTTGAAGCGGTTTCTAATCGTTACTTCAGTTACACCAGCTGCCTCAGCGATATCTATTTGGGTTATATTCTCACCTGAATTCTTGGAAGATAGGTAAAGAATTGAACCAGCTAGTCCCATCGGATCCTTGCCAGCCGATATACCACTTTTAGTAACATGATTCATAATATTCATTGCGTACCTCTTCGTTTTCTCACTTAGCTTTGTCCTATTAGCTACCTTCGCAATGCATTTCATTGGATCAATCATCGGTACTCTAAGGTCCAACTCCAATATTAGAAGCCTAGTAGTTCTTGCCAATTCTTTACGTTTGATATTATTAAGTACTGCAATATCGTTTAGTGTTCTGGAAGTCCCCATTTCCCTACAGGCGATATAAACAGATGCAGCTAAGACTGATGGTATAGTTCTTCCACGCACCAGTCCTTTTTCCTGGGCCTTTCTATAAATATAAGCAGTCTTTTCCACTATTGCATTTGATAGAGCTAGTTTGTCCTTAACTCTTTCAAGTACACTAAATGCGTGACGCAGATTTCTATCTGCAGGAGAGTAGGCCTGAGTTCTAAAGTCCCATGCTCTCAACCTGTCCATGGTAGAACGGACGGAAGCATCCAATCCACGGCCACTGGCATCTTTATCTGCTCGTCCAATTATAGTAGCAAGTCCCATATCATGCCTTGCCAAAGATATAGGCATTCCGGCACGGCTTCTGGTTTTTGCCTCGTCTACATTAAAGGCGCGCCATTCAGCACGATTCTCCTGAGCATTTTCCAATATGACCATACCACAATTACTGCAGATGATTTCTCCTGACTCAGGATCTGTTATGGTCTTACCGTCTTTATTACACATTTTACATATAGTTGAATTTTTCATCATCTTAAAGAATAAGTAATATTATTATGATATCCCAGTTATATAAATATTATAAAACGGATTCACCACATTTTTAAAATAAACCTGATATTTTAACTATTATACGACGAAGAGACTTCTTGTAGAACTCATTTGCAAGAAGTTAACCATGAAAAGCATCTCTTATCGACACAGCTTGGTGTCAACAATTACAATCTGGACAGTCCTCAATGACTAATTTATTAATATTACTTTCATCTACTCATAGTATTAAACCAGCACCTTTGCAGGTTGAGCAGACTTTCATATAGGCCATACCAATTATTAAAATCAGATTTATATAAAGTGAGGCTTACGATGGTTTAGAATAAAATCGACAATTACATTTTATTTATTCTTTGAACTATTTACAAGAAATTTATTCCCGGATTACTATCATTGTCTTACGTGAAATTGACACAATTAGTCATGTGAATTAAGACGAACTTAACTCTCCGGTTTGAAAAGACAATATCAATACCGTCTATTTTAAGTCAGTCACAACTCATTAATTCATCATTTTAAGGGTCTATGATAAAATCTCACGCCTGCCTGTTATCTTACGTAGTATTAATAATTCCTGAAATCACTATTTTTAATCCTACGTCAAATTAACAACTAATACAAGATTAGAATCTTTATGCGGAACTGTTATACTAAACTTAAATCATTAAAGATTATACTGCACAAATCATTATGCAGATCTATTATTGCGACCGGTTAGCACCCGATCTCTGACCTCAGCCCTGATATCTTCAAGAGCTAGATAAATGTCCAAACAATCTACTAGTCTTTCGTCCATTTCGGTTTTCGTTATTTCTTTATAATTTGTATGTCCTATATTATCGTAAGATACTAATTGGATTTTATCTTCATTCATAAAATCATGTTTTGCTAGATATTCCTTGGACATATCAAGATTTGAACAGGATAACCAATTTCCAAATTTAATCATCTCTTTGAGTCTATTGATCAGTTTCGAATATTCTTGGATTAAATCTGAGTAATTATGCTTCAGGATTTCTTCAAGTATGTCAATAATATCAAATGAAAATGAATACCTATCGTTCAGGAACACCGATACGAATTGTTTACGTTTATCATCCCCATCGTTGTCAGAACAAAAATGATATGATATCACTTCTTTGATTATTCCACGGATAGAAATAAGATTAACGAGATATGCTCCACGTATATTGGTGTCAAATTCGGTAAGCTTTGCAAGGAGTTTATTTGTGTTTTCGCCATCCTTATTTGAATTGAACAATTGTTTATTTATCAGAGAGGGATCATAAATAATTACTCTAACTAGGTCTATCATCTTTTCCTAGAATCATTGTGTTAGAATTTACTTTCTTATATCGCTAGAATGAAGATCTTTTGCATAATTCGATCCTTAATAGAATTATAGAATGGCTTAAGAGCCAATAATATCGCTAACTAGATAGATATATTATCTGTAAGATGATAATTAGCGCTTCATTATTCGAATAACAACATCGAATGGGATTAGAAAGTGTTAAAATCTCATCTCAATTCAGAGTTTATAGGCTCACCTAATACCATTCTTTGTATTCGTAACGTTATTATTTTTGCCTTCTAATTTTAAAATGAATATTGCGAAGTTAGCCCAGCCTGGTTAAGGTACGAGCTTCCCAAGCTCGGGATCGCGGGTTCAAATCCCGCACTTCGCATATCTGTACTTGAGCACGAGATTTACTATAAATTTTCACGCGAAGGTAGACTTGATAGTTTGACAGATCCTCTAGCTAATTATGAGGAACCTATGCTATCTCCTTAAATAGTATGACAGTACTATATGAAATTCTTAGATTTGCTTAACTCTCAATAATAGAATTAGAAGATTTAGACTAGCTGGAGTCAGAGAATTTATAACCGATCTGCAAAAATAATAATAAAAGAATTGCGCTATCCAGGGCGGTGTTCGCGGAACCCACCTTGTCTTATCCAATCTTCTATCTGTTTATGTAGATATTCACATGCCTGCGAAGGCCAAATTTTTGAATTTAAAAACCGGTTATGCAATATTAGCTGGTTTAGTAGTACAATATAAGAAATCACATTACCCTGCCAGGAGATGGGCATCAGGACATCGTAATAAATGCATACCTTGTTAAATCCTGTCTTTTAGAAATGTACAGTGGAGTGCCATCCGGTGGTAAGATATAAAAAACTATTAATAGAATTGACAAACAATCCTACTAAAAAATAAATATTTTGCACATTACTCATAATATTTGTAGTCGACACAAGCTGTGACTAAATAGTCTATATAGTTCGACTATAGGTATATAGGTCTATATGAACGATTGCCATAACATGTTTATTAGTGCGACATATTACCTTTTCTATTGAGCTCTTACGATCTTGGCTCTAAAAACAGTGAAGTACGTAAAATACAGTTTACGGGAAGATCGACTTACATTTTATCCCTACCGAAAAAATGGTTAACTGAAATGCATCTTAAGGCTGGAGATCCAGTTGTTATTATTCGCGAGGCAAACAATTCATTATCCATACTACCAGAGCCCAGGAGAGGAAAGACATCAGCATCTGGTGGTTCTTCTGACGAAGTCACCGCTATTGTACTTCAAAATGAAGATTCTGCTTCTTTGAAGCGTAAAGTAGTATCTATATATCTAGCTGGCTATAGTGTCATTCACCTTAAATCAAAAATAGGAAGAATCAATCCAATTCAGAGGGATGCTATCAGGGAAGTCATTCGTAGAAATCTGGTGGGAACAGAAATAATTGCTGATGCCTCGGATATAATCACTATTCAGATATTAATCAGTATCCCAGAGCTATCTGTCAACACAGCAGTTAGAAGGATGTTTTTGATAGCTTCCTCGATGCATAGAGATGCACTATCTTCATTAGCTGAATTGAATTATGAAATAGCACAAGGAGTCATTAAGTCAGATGATGAGGTTGATAGATTCAGTCTATATATCCTAAGAAATTTAGTCATAGCATCTCAAAACGAACGGATTCTTCGAGAGATAGGCTTGAGGAAACCATCTGATTGCCTAAGTTACAGGGTCGCCGTAAAGAGCATTGAGAGAATTGCAGATCACGCCTATGGAATTGCAGACAGCTGTCTTAAGATCAAGGAAAAAATACCAGATGAGATATTTCGTAAAATAGAAAAAATGAGTGAAGTATCTTTGACAGCTCTAAACGATGCAGTTGAAGCTTTTTTGCGAAGAGATTACACCCTTGCTGATAAAACAGTAGACAGAGCAAAAAGCTTGCGCTCATTAGAAAACGATATAATTTTATTGTTAGACAAAGAAGAAGAAAAGAAGACTATTCGCAATCCTCTGAGCAATATTAATATCAGACTTATTTTAGAGGATATAAGACGCACTGCTGAACACTCAAGTGATATTGCCGAAGCTGCTATGAATCAGACAATAGACGAAATTATCGAAAAAAGCTCAACTTCATCAGCATTACCAGTATTGGAAGAAGTAACTAACAAAATTCCCACTTAGAGATTCAATACAGCAATCTAGTTAGTCAAATCTGATGAAATTAAGATAGAATACAAATATGACTTTGGTTACATTTGGAAATAAACCTAACGTGAATATATCCTAAAGCAATTTTTGTAGAGTATGCGTTTCAGTTAATTTACTTTATAAATACAAGTAGTAGTCTTAGCTTCTAATTACTCAAGAATTGTGGAGGTTAGACTGCAAACATGCTATATGGTTACCATTTAGAAGATTTTTGCTTCGAACACGGTACTTTTTTGACGCAGCAATCAGTTACCCATTGATTAAAGAGCGATAGATTATCTATAAATAAGAGAAGAATTTGAGGGTAGACAAGAATTCTAATTACTCTACACATCTATAAATGAAATGCTCAAAATTACACTAAAGTACGATAATGGTACAATACTGATCTCAGGCATAAGCCATATCCCTTTTTCCACATTCGATTCTAGAACTGGTAGTTTTAGGGCACAGGCATTGTATTATCAAAATATTATACATTATTTAACACAAAGTGAAATATCTTATGATGACAAAGTCCTAGATCTAATACCATCTCCTCAAATTTCAATAAACTCTCGTTTAGCTCGTCCAGATCGCATATCTCTCAGAGATTATCAAACAAATGCACTTGACAGTTGGAAGAAAGCAAATAAAAGAGGTTGTATTGTATTGCCAACTGGGTCAGGTAAAACAGTTATTGGTGTAAAGGCAATAGAAATGGTAAATGCTTCATCACTTGTAATTGTACCTACAATTGATCTAATGGATCAATGGACGTCTGTACTTGCGAAATTTTTTTCTCAACATTCTGATACTATTAAAATTGGAAATTTAGGCGGAGGGTCAGACGATATTCAAGCAATAACGGTTTCCACATATGACTCAGCATATTTAAGGGCTCCTAATCTTGGTAACAGATTCGCTTTAGTGATATTTGACGAGGTCCACCATTTAGCTGCACCAGGTTACAGATCAATAGCTGAACAATTCGCTTCTCCGTTTCGTTTGGGACTCACTGCTACAATTGAAAGAGAAGATGACATGCATAAAGATTTGCCAAGACTTGTTGGTGGTGTAGTGTATGAAGCACGTCCCAAAGACCTCGCAAAAAATAAACACCTAGCATTGTATGAAATTGAAAGAAGAGAGGTAAGTATGCTACCTGAAGAGATTGAGGAATATAACAAATGGTTTGGTATTTATCAAATCGGATTGAAAAAAGTAGGATTACGGATGGCCCATGCCGGTGCGTTTCAAAGACTAATAATGATGTCTGGGAGAAACAAAGTTGCCCGAGAGACTGTACTGGCTAGGAACAGGGCAATAGATATCGCACTAAATAGCAAATCGAAATTGGAAGAATTAAGAAAAATATTGGGTGAAAATGAGGGGCGTAAGACAATTATATTTACTCAGCACAATAAGTTAGTGTATGATATATCCGATAAATTCTTGATACCATTTATAACTTACAAGTCGGGTAAAGAAGAAAGACAAGATGCTTTATCTGGATTTAAGGAAGGAAGATATAAAGCCATTGTCACATCCAAGGTATTGGATGAAGGTGTCGATGTTCCAGACGCTGAGGTTGGAATCATTGTCAGCGGAACTGGTAGCAGTAGAGAATTTATCCAAAGACTTGGACGATTGCTCCGACCAAAAGCTGATTCAAACAAGAAAGCACGATTAATAGAAATTATATCAGCCGGCACACGTGAAATAGGAACGAGTATTAAAAGGAAGAGGGCATTTTCTAAAGATAATAACGACGGCAATAGTTGATTACTGATTTTAGATTTGATTTTTACAACTACCTTATTAACTAACTTTGAGATTTAGGCCAGTTAGCAAAAAATACATATATATATGAAAAGATCTTTACACTGGTATCGTTACTATTTATTAGGATATATTGGCTAAAATCAAAATGTATCTTTTTGATTTGCCGCTTATCACAGTTGAAAAGATAGTATAAAGAAGTATGTATGACATATAATCATAATAGACATATTTTAAAATCTTGCCCAAGTAATTTCGCAATAAATTACTTGAATAACACCTAAGTACAACTATCCTTGACTAAAATTGACAGGAACTGGCCTTGCCAAGACTAACAACGTTAATTAGTAGTCTTGGTAGCTGGATTATTAACATATTTTCTTGCTTGGTCTGTTAAATTTTTTACTAGCGGTTGACCTAGATTAATCACCTTTTCAAACCCACTAAGCACTCCCGATGAGAATATTTTCCATCCTAGTCCGATGATTGCTAAAACGACTACAACTATTAGAATAATACTAAATAGACCCATAACTATATACTATAAAACATACCCTTAAACGTGAAGAAATCCATATCTGTAAAGATGTACTATAAACATGTACTATAAAGATGTACTTCTTAGAAGTTGATTTTGGTAAAAGAAGTTTTTTTTGTTAGAAAAAAGGAGCTGAGAGAATTAATAAAAGATTCTTGTGATTTTCCCACAAGTCTATCAATAAAATATTGTCGAATTGTTGCTAGTCAGGAAAAAATCTCGATCCTTACGATTGATTAAACTAATCTATGATTATGAATTCACTTGGAATACTTATTTATCAACAAAAAATATACGCCTATTAAGGATTGAATAACATCATAATTTACTCTACAATATTGAATACATGTAGATATATTGTTTCATGCAACGGAGGTAGTTTATTTTATTTTTTTATTCTGTAAAGATTACTGTGTGATACTATCACAAGCTTTTCATCGCGTAATCGCTTGACCTGAACATCAATTGACAGTATACCGTAACTATCAGAGTTGCTCCCTTCTCTTTTATCTGAGACATAATATTCTACTTCAAGCTCTTCTCCTGCATAAGCTTCTCCCAAAAATCTAGTATTCCGATTATTCCATTTAGCATCTCCGTCCATACCATAAAGCAACATGATGTTGTTAGAAAACGCATCCAGCTGCGTCATCTCACCTTCGGCACGTGCAAGTATAGATCTGCCAGGCAAAAGAGTTCCTTTAATTCCTTCCTTTGCGGCTAGTTCTGGGTTTCGATGCAAAATGTTTTTTATTTTTGAAAAAGAAATGTACTGTTTAAATTCGTCCTCGTTGATGAGAATTTTGGATTTAAATGATTGACCTACTTTAAACTCTTCAAATTTCAAAGCTAACTTCAGAATTTAGGAATGGAGTTCTATATATATTTCAACATGGAAGAAATATTCAAGGTCATTATTGTATAAATACTTACAAGGAACCCAAAGATCAGCTATGTAGAAATCATCACAATAATGACAAGATTTGTTAGCCTGTGCATGTTATAGGCTATGCACCTGAATGATAGTTCCCTGTTCTGTGTGGGTTTTTTTGGATTCTTGTGAAAAATGTCATGAATTTGCTGAAAATGGAATCTTGATTACTCCTAATCTAGCATGACAGTGTATTTTCTATTTTTCTCATTTAATCCCAGTAGATCGAGTTAGCCTCTCAAGTCAAATAGAATTTCTTTCACAAACGTAATGTCAATGATATTCCTGAATTTCACATAATTAAATGCATGGAATGAAATATCAAATATAAATTCAAAATATTCATTTTGGTTCACAACAAGATTATTAGATGCCAAGACACGTTAATTTCTACGTTCTTTTCGATATTTAACACTAATATACAAAAATCAATGCAAATTGACACAAGTGATTTATTAATATCCTAAACATGATAAAGAATAAATATTAAGGAAAAAATGCACAATGATAATCAAAAGCCAAAGAGTTAAAAAGGCAGTTTTAACTGCTGTGGCTGATGATGAAATGATTAAGATTTTAGATTCTACCGGAAATCAAGCAAAATCCGTTAGAGATATCATAACTGAAAAGAATATCCCCTATACAAATGCCTATAGAAAGAAAGTGGTTACTTACGGAAGAACTGCTTGTAGTGGATAAAATCATTATTACATCGGATGGAAAGAAATTTAGTTTATATCGAAGTGTATTATCCTCAATTAACGTAAGGTATGTAAATAATGAAATAATGGTGGAGGCGAAACAGAATTTCAATCCCAAAATAAAAATGATGGAAAGATTTTTCTCACTCGAATAGATTTAACTTCTAAATAAATACAATGGTTGATCAGTCTGCGATAGTTACCTCATATGATTATATACAGCTGTTATAACAATAAAACCTCTAATACAGTTTTCGTGAAACCGTTACTACATCACCCAAGATCTTATCTTAATTAATCGTTTGCTATTGAAGATTTTGGATGTTAATATTGAGTGTACATATATTCTCAATACTACTATTTGAATTTGATACGCCTTGATACTATTACGAAATATATTGCAAGAAAAGGAATTTGGAAAGTAATTTAGTTAGAGAACATTTGCTAACTGGTATAGATTATAGGGAGATCACATTATTTCTGCCCAAGAATTCCAATATGCTAGGCATTGTTGGAACAAATACAGTGAATATACCTTATGCTGGTGGATAGTCTGATAGATTAGTAAAGGAAGCATTATCTAAGGAAGATGTTTCAGATATTCTAAATGCATGTTCTGATATTAGATTAAAAACATATGTTATGTTCTTGGCAGCTAGTGGATTTAGAGCTGTTGAAGTATTATCAGTTCGCAAAAGACCTTGATTTAGATGCAAAACCAGCAAAAGTGTTTGTGAGAGGAGAATACACTAAGACTAAGGCAGATAGAGTTGTGTTTCTAACAGAAGAGATAGCTCAACAGTCAATATCTTGGTTAACTTACAAATACAGAAAAATGAGGGTTTGCTATAATGGATGGAAGAACAAACTGTTCGCAATGAGGCATCCAAATGAGATGGTACAGATGGATATCCTTGGCCCTTTCTATCTAGGTAATTCTAGTCAAAGGAATTATTACATAATCAGCTGTCTGGATGATTGTTCAAGAAAAGTAGCAAGCAGATGGTCTAAAAGAAAGAGGTCAGTAGATGTTCTCAATGTACTAGAGGACTGGATAGTAATCATTAATGGTAAGCCTGAAAAGATAATGCATGACAATGGAAAGCAGTTTACATCCAAAATGTTCAGACATTTCCTTGTACACAATCAGATAAAGGATAAGCAAATACCAAATTCATTCTTACCCACAGCTACAAGGGAAAATAGAAGCATATAACAAGATAGTGAAAAATGAGTTTCTAGCAATAGAAGAAAGATATACCAAACATAGATGATGGTAAGCTAAGATATGACATGTTTATAAAAGCGTACAATGAAACGAGAGAACATGGAGGAATAAATGGTCTTACTCCATCAGAGATGTTTCTACAAAGATTAATTACATCCACCATAAGTATAAGAACTAAGCAGCAAAGTGTAACCCATGTAGGTACTTAATAATGTAACCTATCTGTGCAAGTACAACAATTAATTAACCATATAATCAATTAACCAACAATAATCTAGTTAATTACTCACGTACATATATACTAAAAATAAAAATTGAATCAAATAGGTTAGATATCCTTGCATACACATTTCTATCTATTTGCTCTGTGCTATTTTTGCCAAACTTCAAATATTTGGTAATTACCTGTTCATCTTGGATTAGAATGCCACGGAATGTGAACCTAAAAATAGTTACAGTAATAACAGCTTTGACTGTGGCTATAATTGCACTGAGCATCACTTCAGAGAATCAATTATTTGCAAAAAAACACAAGAATGCCAACTCGGATTCAGGCTCTACTGACAATAATCAAAACGCAGCAGATGATCAATCTGCAGCATCAAGTGGAGGGCGTGGGACGGATAACCAAGTTACAATAGTTGGGATAAAACATTCAAAATCATTCAGTCCTAATCCGATAGAGGTTAAAGTAGGAGACACAGTCACATGGACTAATCATCATCGTGAGGGACATACAGTGACATCAACGTCATCAGAATTCAATTCAGGGGATGTTCAACCAGGACAAACTTTTCGTCATACATTTGATAAAACAGGCAGTTTTGACTATTACTGTATAATTCATCCATCAATGGTTGGGAAAGTTAGCGTATCTTAAATCCTGTATTTATTTTCAAATTTATTATTATTATTATTTTAGCAGGAGTTACATACAATATGAGATGATCCATCAATTTTAGTGAGGGTATAATGTAATGCGCGCTAAACTACTTTATAATCGTAAGAGCGATATCGTTCAAAGGAGCTTGATCTCCTTTGAAACTGCTACATAAATGAAAAATTATGGCATGTTGTGGGAGGAAATTCAAAAATTAAGCTGAATGACCTGGCCTTAATGAAGACGATTTTACATACGTTCAAAGACGCTGAGATACATATTTATAATCAGTACTAGGATGCATGCAATAGCGCGTCTTATACTTGATATTTCACTTCTAAACAGGAAAAGCTCGACGTGCCTCATCAGTAATGGGTTTATCCATCCATAATACGCATGCATATATGGTTCTCATCCAGAGGTAATCGTTGAAGGCAAATTGTCACATTCCTCTAGCTGATCAATTCGGCATTGGGCAAACATTTCAATTGCTGCAATCCAAGGCCAAAACGTATGATTATGTGATTTTTCAAGTTCTCGCCAGCCATATCGTTTTTTGTGCACTGCGACACACAGAAGGAAGTAGACGAGTTATGGGAGAAACTCTCGGAAGGTGGAGAATTAGAACAGTGTGGCTGGCTGAAAGACAAGTTTGGGGTGTCCTGGCAGATCGTTCCCAATGTCTTGGGCAAGATGTTGCAAGACAAAGATGCCAAGAAATCCGAAAGAGTCATGAAGGCGATACTTCAAATGAAGAAAATTGATATAGCTGGCTTAAAGAAAGCCTACGCGGAGTGATGGAAGACCTTGAGAACCTTAAAACTACAAGTGCAAATGTCCGTAGACGGCTACATTGCAGGACCTAACGGTGAAATGGATTGGCTGGTTTGGAACTGGGATAACAAACTCAAAGGTTATGTAAACGAGCTAACGGAATCTGTAGACACTATTCTGCTAGGACGAAAAATGACAGAGGGCTTTATTTCATACTGGACAGATGTGATGAGCAAACCTGATGACCCCTGGTATGCATTTGCTAAAAAGATGATAGAAACCCCAAAATTTGTTTTCACAAAAACGCTAAACAAGTCAGAGTGGGTAAATACTGAAATTGCAACAGGCGACCTTGCGAAGGAAATCAATGAGCTAAAGAGCCAGAATGGCAAGAACGTCATCGTTTGTGGTGGCGCTTCATTTGATTCTTCCTTGATTAGAGAAGGACTAATTGACGAATATCATCTGTTTGTCAATCCGGCCGCAATTGGAAACGGCATGACCATATTCAAAGACTTGAACAAGATTCAAAAATTCACTCTGGTTAGATCAATAGCATTCGACTGCAGTATAGTTTTACTTCACTATGACTCAAAGAAAGCCTGATAGAAAAATAATGCCTGGCGAAGAATTTGTCAACAGTAGTGGCGGACATGTCTGATGCGCTTACCGAGCTTTGCGTACTGGGGGGAACCCAAATCCTGATTGGAAAGGAGGTGGACTGAACCAAATTGGTCGATTATCAAGTAATTGACATTGAATACGGATAATAGAAGTCAAACACAACGGCTCTTTCCATTTTGCCGGATATCTTGGATTACGATTACTCTTAATTCTGAAGGCTACCACAACAGTCGGAAGCTGGCTGATGACATTGTTGACATCCAACTGGCCTTTTTAACCAACGAACGAGTGACCACGGACAAAGCCGGACCTCACCAAGACCTGCTAGCAACATTCCCATATTTAGGCTCTCCACACCCAATTACCTAACCTGCTACTCCAATTACTGCCATTCTATTCATTGATTGAATTCTCTGCTGCTGCATCTCCTCATCCTGCATAATAGTTTGCACGATCTCCAAAAAGATCCCTATCGACAAAGGCATAACCTCTACAGAATATTTTGAGCTAGCGCTGAGAGAAGCTTACTAAAGATAAAGCTGAAGGAAAACCAAAAATGACTACTACTAGTAGCCAGCATCTCTATTTTTTGCATGCATTTATTAAAAATGAATGTCGCTCCCAACCTTGTAGCAGACTCATTCTATCACTTCTAAGTATAAATGAATATTGTATTTGAAACCAAAAAATTTGGTACTGCTATTTTATCAAGCTAGATTTACTTGTGTAACAGTAGTTCATGATGCAATTAGGTTAATTCATCCAATATGGAAAAGCATGACGTATATTCTATTAACAAAAGACAAAGAAATAGATGGTGGGGATTTCTAGCTTATTATTATTCTGCAGTCATCTATTGTCGGGCCGGAGATTCTGTGTATTTCTTAGCTGGTATAATGTTATGACATGCAGCGCCAGTGTAGCAGGAACCGCGATGGTAGGAATGAGGACCCAGGGTAAGGTTGTCATCGTAGATATGCCAAAATTGGGAGACGTAATAAACCCTAGACTGACGGCCATGACTAGATCTGCTATACCCAATACATTCCAAACTACAAGAGCGTACTTTGACCAGCTATAGCCCCTCCAGAGAAAAATGGCGAAAGGGATCGCAGTTACTCCAACCAAAATGTCTCCGACCCCGTCTGGTATTGCCATGGCCGGATCAAAGAGCCCTTGGGTCATGCCCCAGAGAAATGCTATACCAAATAGCCTCCATGTCTGGGCAGCTATTAGGAGAGAGGTCGTCTTGTTGTATTGCATTTGTTCTGAATAATCAGTGAGGACTTTCATTTCCATATCTAGTATGAAAAGTATAGTTTATAAGTCTCACGTAACCAGATCCATAGTTAGTTACCAACTAGAGAGTGAAAGAATAGTGATTGACAGAAACAACTGTTCCATAATAGAATCAGTCTATAACATGCCAGAGCTAAAATCATGCCCAATTGAAACGACTTTTAGAATTATCGGAAAAAGATGGACGGTCCTGATCATAAGGGAAATTCTCAGGGGTAATACACAGTTTAATCGCTTCATGGAAAATATAGAAGGCATATCACCCAAAGTTCTTACAGAACGTCTACGTGAACTCGAACGACTTGGAATTATTAGGAGAAGAGTTGTATCAAAGTATCCAGTCAGGGTAGAATATAGTTTGACTGATATGGGTACAGGATTTGAACCGGTATTACTCAGCGCAGACTTCATTTTCTATGAAGTATATGCCTGGAACCATCTTCAAAGATGGCAAGCCAAGAACACCAGTTAGGTAGTTAGAAATATGGGATTAGTAGTAACTAGCTTTAACCTATTACTACTACTACTAAATCAGATTAATTTGATTCCTTTACTTTTCGAACATTCTAAATTGGTAGTGGTTCGTAGTCTGAGTGATTGTATTCAGACGATAAGTTCAATAAGGTTCAGAAAAGAAACTATCTCTTTGCATACAAGATCATAGCGCAATCCAGAATTCTCGCGCTCTTTTAAGGATAGGATAACAATCATCATAGATAATGGCAAGAATCATGTCAAATGAGTTTCCTAAACGAGATCAGAATTTCTATTCTTCAATAGTCTAAAAGACATGATAAATACTATGAATATTACTCCAGCGCTTATTAGAAAAGTAGCTCCCCCAATTGAATTATACAAAAATCCACCCAAAGATAGCCCAACGATACTCGCCAGGCCTCCAAAGCTACCTGCAACGCCCTGTACTGCTCCTTGAAGTTTTGATCCTGCGCGTCTCGACAATATGGACATGAAAGAGGGCCACATAAGACCGTTACCAACTGCAAATAGTATTACAGCACTGCCGACTGAGACAATATTATTTGATGCAAATAAAATAAAATTTGTACCTAAAATCATGCTACCAATCACGACTAATTTTTCCTCTGAGAATTTTTTTAATGCTTTACGTAAGACAGGACCTTGGATCAGAACCATTATTCCACTTAATACTGCATAAAATATTCCCAACTGTGTTACTGACCACTTTAGATCATTAGCTGCATGAGTCGGAAACGCAGCATAGTAGATATTAAATCCAAGAAATATGAGAAAATATAATACAAGTAAAAAAGGAATATGGTTTAATTTGAAAACATCTTGCAATCTAGGTTTTTTAGTGTTTACATCCGAATAGCATTCTCTGCATTCCTGCGAAAAAACCTTTCTGATGGTTGCTTCTTGCGGAACCAATATTTCTTCTGATGAGGGCTTGGATTCTCTTAATAGAAAGCCTATTACAATTAATGTGACCAAAGATAGAATTAATGCTGCTAGAACTGGCAATATTGCTCCATAGATAGTTCCCCCTAAAATTCCAGCTAGTGCAGGACCTAGGATAAACCCAAGGTTGGAAGATATAGCCATTTTTCCAAAATTTTTACTCCTAGTACTATCTGATGAAAGGTCCGCAAGATAAGCATTGGCAATAGAGATATTCCCACCAGTAATTCCATCAATAGCTCTGGCAACAAATAAGACAAGCAAAGGAAGAACAATGACAAATGTTCCAAGGAAGGCAAGATCAATGCTAGATTTCTCAGAGGGCAAAAATAACGCAAAAAGAAATAATATCCAACCAACTGCTGTTCCTGCATTACTTAATAGAAGAACTTTTTTCCTTCCATAAATATCAGACCATCTTCCTAATAGTGGAGCTCCAATAAGTTGGAAAGCAGGATAAGTAGCGGCGAGTAGACCATAAACTATGGCATTACCTCCAAATCTCATAACTACAAAAACTAGGAAAGGCAAAACAATACTAAAGCCAAGAGTGCCTACAAAATTAACCAATAATATAGGAAAAAGTGGAGGCTGTTTTACTAGACTAGCCATTATTTAGGTAAGCATAGGCTTCCATTTAAAAATTAGGGCCACACTATGTTTTCAATCACTTGATGCTCCAAATATCTCATGCGTTCATTTTTAGCTTGCAGAGAGAAAGGACATGGATATTATGATATCATTGTTAGATTCAGAGAAGATAATTCTAAATTGTAGCTATCTACTCCAAATCTTGCTTGATTTTTGAAATCGATTGTAATAGGCTCGCATCGACTTCAGTTGATTAATACGTAGCCTACTAGTTTCAGATTTCTAACATAATTCTACCATCTCTATCCTTAGCAAACAATGCCTGCAAGGCCTCTTTTGCTTCATCTAGCTTGAACTTTTTCCATACCCTGATCTTCAATTCTTTAGACATATCTATGATTTCCTTGAAATCATTTCTGGTACCCCCAGTAGATCCTATCAACTTTACCTGATTAGAATAAAGTGATTGAACGTTCAATTTAACATCTGCGCCTGTTAGACCCCCAAATGTGACCCATCTTCCGTTAACACCGACAGAGGCATAGCTGCTATCCCATGTCCCTACACCCAAAGAATTTAAAACAACATTTACCATTTTACCTTGAGTAAATTCATTAACTTTTTCAGTTACTTTTTCATAATTATCTATAATATAATCGGCTCCAAAATCTTTTACCCATTCATTCTTAGATACTGCAATAACTTTTGCTCCCATCTTTTTCCCAAACTGAATGGCCATCGTACCTGTATTTCCTGAAGCACCAAATATAAGCAAGGATTCATTTACTTTAAGTGCTGCTTCTTTTAGTGCATGATATGGTGTAATGGTAGTTACAGGCAGACTTGCTGCCTAATTCCCATTCTATGTCGTTCGGTATTTTAAACACATTTTTCTCTGGAACAGAAACATATTCCGCAAAGCCGCCATTAGTCACAATACCAATTATCCCACCGCTTCTGCATAACATTTCGTATCCATTAAGACACATATCACATGTGCCATCAAATACTCCCATAAACTACAACTCTGTCACCTTGCTTAATGCTAGTTACATGTTTTCCAGTCTTTTCTACCTCTCCGGCTATTTCAGCTCCTGGTATGTGTGGTATTGGCTTAGAACCCATCCCAAAAATAGATAGACATATAGCTTGAGAGAGTTTTTCTCATAAGTGTGACTTACGATAGAGTCAAGTATCTTCCAACTGTCAAAAGAATCCCTGACAAGTTATGGGATGAAATAAGATTGATACTTCCCTCAGAAAAACCAGCGAATACCATAGGACGTCCAGCAATATCATTTAGGAAGGTACTGGATGGCATTCTATATGTCTTAAGAACTGGATGTCAATGGAAGATGTTGCCCAAGGAATATGGCTCTGGATCAACCTGCCATAGACGATTCCAACAATGGTCAACATCTAAGGTATTTAAAAAATTATGGACTAGACTCCTAAAAGTATATGATGGTATAGTAGGCATCCAATGGAGATGGCAGTCACTTGATAGTGTATGTATAAAGGCACCTTTAGGGGGGAAATGACTGGACCTAATCCCACAGACAGAGGTAAGTTAGGAACAAAACGTCATCATGTATTAACTGATGGACAAGGTATTCCATTATCTGTTGTTGTAACTGCAGCTAATACACATGATATGAAGGCTGCTATAAATACACTGGATAATATCGTAGTTAAAAGACCATCCTCTAAGATTTATAGAAAGAACCAGAACCTTTGTCTTGATAAGGGATATGACTTTCTGGAGATTGAAAACGAAGTTATCAAGAAAGGATACTTACCAAATATTCGACATAGAGGCGAACAACCAATAACAAAAGAGCGGTAAGCATAATACAAGAAGAAGATGGGTTGTAGAAAGAACTAACTCCTGGCACAACAAGTTCAGAAAACTTTTAGTTAGATATGAAAAGAAATTAGAAAGCTATTTTGCGTTAGTATGTTTGGTTGTTGTATTCTTATTTACAGGAGGATAATTTTGGGATAGGCTCTTAGTCTCTCGTGTGCCAGATATTGCAAAATGATCGATTGGATTTATACCAGCCATCTTAACTTTTACAAGCACATCATGATCTGTTATTTTTGGTTCTTCTATGTCCAGCTTTATCTTTAGATTCTCTAAGCCAGGTTTTTCGAAAATGGCGGCTTTCATCCATTCAGGTTTATTTTTCGCTTTATATAATCATTTTTCACTAAAGCCTATTTACATGTAATTGATATTCTGGGTAGGATATAATAGGAAGTAAGCACAAATATAGACCAAAAAAGATAAGATCTATTGACGCAGAAACAAGGTCCAAGAGATATTTGTAAGAGGAACAGCCAGTATGAAATAGCACTACTTTGCAGATTAGTAGACGTACCGTTACTAGGGACAGACGATAGGGTCAGATAGAGATAACGCTTGAAACTCTGGCTTTATGTTTATCTGTCTGCTAAATAAGCGGAGTTATTATCAATTTAACTATATTGATTGAATGGTTTCTGCAAGTCATTGAATGAAAAAATGTTGATAATACGATTGCAGAGTTAGCCGATAGTACTCATTTACTAGTTTTAGTAGTATTACCACCAAAGAAATTGTCAAGTAGTTTTATTACAAAGTCTGGCCGCTCTTCCGGAATCCAATGATCTGAGTTTGAGACTTGGTTACCCCTGACATTTTGGGCTAATGCGTTCATACCATAGAGGGCGTAATTAATGGTAACATTCCCTCCAAATGCTGGGATGTATCCTGCTCCTACCGCCAGTACTGGCATCGCAAGTTTAGTCCTGGAGTAATTCATATTTTCAATCGCATCCTGTGGAAATGCTCGGAAATAGTTAAATCCATCACGCATTCCACCCTGGGCAGAATAATGGTTAACAAATTTGTTGATATCCGTCTGTGTGATTGCGGATGGATTATATGCAAGATTATGATAAAACCATGAAAGATACATTGTCTCTTTTCCGTCTACAAGAGCTTCTGGTAAATCAGGTAGTTGTTGAAATGGAAACCACCAAACTTTTCCTTCAAGTTGAGGAGGAGTAAAACCAGGGAAAATATATTCCATAATTACTAACCTTGTTACCTCTGTCGGATGCGCAGCTGCATAAGAATATGCTGGCTGCGACCCCACATCGTGGCCGACAAGGAATATCCTTTTAAACCCTAACTGAGTAACTAGTTGATGTATATCTTCAGCAACGGTTTTACCATCATAACCAGTTAATGGTTTTGAAGAGTCTCCAAGGCCTCGCAAATCAGGTACAATTACAGTATGATTTTTAGCCAAAGTTGGCATTATATGGTGCCATTCATACCACGTTTCTGGCCATCCGTGTAACAAAACTACAGGATCACACCTGCAGTTAGAAGTACAATAATGTACTCAGTCAACCTTTCTAGACAGCAAACGCATTACTGCCTATGGTCTGGTTGCCAATGGCTATTCAGATATGACAGTGACTAAGAAGCACATCGAATCACGGTCGACATAATCAAAACCTCTAATAACATGTACCAATTTATTTTATTTATGAGTAAAAGAACACTCGAGCCTTACTAGATAGTTTGCAACAAAAGGAAGGACCGCCAATTTATACCTTGTCGCCAGCCAGGGCTCGTGATGTATTATCTGGACTTCAGTCTAGTTATTCTGCCCAAAAACTTCCAGCTGATATTCAGAACCTTATCATTCCTGATGACCATAACTCCAAAGAGATATCTATAACGATAGTTCGACCTTCAAATAGCCGCAATGAAACTCTACCCGTTGTAATGTTCTTCCATGGCGGGTGGATGGGTACTTGGTGGGTTTGATACTCATGAGAGATTAGTAAGAGAGCTTGCTAGCAAGGCAAATGCGGCCGTTGTCTTTGTTAACTACACTCCCTCTCCTGAGGCCAAATATCCTGTTTCTCTGGAACAAGCATATGCAGCCACAAAATGGGTTGCACAAAATGGTCAAGACATCAATGTGAATTCTTCACGTCTAGCAGTTGTTGGTGACAGTGTAGGTGGTAACATGACTGCTGCCGTTACTTTACTTGCCAAAGAACGCAGAGGACCGCCTATTACATTCCAAGTGCTTTTTTATCCAGTTACTGATGCTAGTTTCGATACACCATCTTACCTTAAATATCAAGAAGGATATTGGCTCACTCGTGATGCTATGAAGTGGTTCTGGGATAATTACACTTCAAATCGGACAAATCTGAAAGCGCCAACGGTCTCTCCACTTCAGGCTTCAGTTGAACAGCTCAATGGATTGCCGCCAGCAGTTATCATCAACGGAGAGAATGATGTACTGTGTGATGAAGGAGAAGCGTATGCCCGGAAGCTATTGGAGGCAGGTGTTCGGGTGAGTTCGATATCATGGAACCATTCACGACTTTGTAATGTTGAATACAATTACTGATGATCCGGCACCAAGAGGGGCGATCGAACAAGCTTCCCATATGCTAAAAAAGGTATTGTCAACTTAGGAACATAAGTAGCGATAATTGATGGAACAATAACAATAAGTAATGCAATTCTAATGTATCGAGATCTTCGAATTCCTCCGCCCGATCCCAAGTTAACTCCTTGATATTTGCAAAATTTACCTACGCACCACACCCATGGCTTAGCTGCTTCTCTCGTGACAAGACGAGAGCATCGGTCGCCTTTAGGTAATCTTGCAGAATCTCATTTTCAGTTTGCCAGTAATAAGAATCACTTATTCCGATGCTATTATCCATTAAAATTTCAACATTGATAGGCTTTATTCCCGACTGCTCAACCCTTGTCTTATATTTTCTAACCTAGACCAAATAAAACTAGAAGCCTGGTCTTTTGGGAAAGTGCGAAGGCTTTACCCATCGAAAAATAAGCAATTTTTCGGTCGTCGGTTTCAACAAACATCGTCTTTGCATTAATAGCCTCTAATGCAGAATCGATTTCCATTTGGCCATCGCTGGGATTTGCGCTGTTATTTTCCCCACCTATAATTGGTAGTTGTAAGTAAATAAATGAGAAAGTTACGCTTATGTAGATACTTACCAAAAGATAATACCCATTTAATACCCAGTTTCATTATAATTATACGTTACAAAATGTCAGAAAATGCAGTAGTTGATTGGGAATCCACTATCCATAATAATGTAAGATCCAAGGAAGGTCAAGGTGCTGGAAATGTGGATGCCATAGAAGGGATTCTGTAGCAATTACAAGTGGAGACCACAAAGAGTACAATATACCAAAATCGCAACTAGAAGGATACGATGGTGCAGAAGTCTCTGAAAATTACTTTCTGGGAATTAGAGAAATACAAAGTTTAAACTGAAGATTTCCAAGCTTTTTTGATATTTCCTTTTCAATGTAATAAATCAAAAGTGTCATAATGATACTCTCGAAAGTGCATGCACTTGCTAATGGTTACTTGACCAGATCGATACATTGTGACAGGATTTATGTTTATTTTTGACAATAACTAACTCTCCAGGCTTTAAGTAACGAATCCCATGATCACTGTTTCATCTATGATAAATTCAAATAGTTTGCATATCTTTGCAATATCTTCTTTCGCATATGACAACAGATCTAATTCTAAATGGAATCATGGGTTATTTTGATAAATAGAGATATTCTTATTACGCTATTATAACCTACGTTTCCTTTCCATAAAGGCGATAAACACAATCCCAAAAGGAAGAAATGCAAGAAGTGTAGACAAATAGTCAATATAACTCTCAGAAGGGACAGTTAGTTTTAATCCTAGCCTCAAGCCTAATAATAGTCCCAAATACAAAGTTACTGCCCCAGGTACCAATCCAAACACAACAAAATTATGACTTCTTTTCTTGAACTTTTCAAGATTTGTATATGGATATTGAAGGTTATGATATACCACAGGCATTACGAATAAGCATATTGAGCAAGTTGATGTAAACAATGCAAACATCAAAATAATACTATCAATTGGTGTAAAATTCCTAGGTGTATTTATTGTTGTGTTGAAAATAAAACCGAAGATGAAACCAGAGACTGTTGTAAGTAAAGTGCTTTCTCTTAGTATTGCATTATAATCTTTTATTAGTTCATCTTCATTATTCTTGTCATCTTCTTTTCCACCCACAATACCTACACCGCGCTTTTTTAGGTTTAAACTATGATATAAGTGGCTTGTTAATTTGTATTGAAGATAAAGCCGAAAGCACATGACCACACTAGTGACGTATATTCATCTTGAATCATTTTTTATGACAGCAAATAGTGATAATTCAAACGTTTTGAAAAGAACTATTTGGGAACAAGGAATGTGTTATCGATAACAGAAAATGATGGCTAATGATAGTGAAAAATCGGTTATTCTATTCTATAGACGATTTGCTTCCTTTATAATTGTGGTAACTATATGCAACAGTTCGACATATTCAATTGGTTTAATCACAAAATATCTTTCACCTTTCCTAGGTTATACTTCTTCTTTATAAATTGCATATTTCGTCAGATCAGTAAGGGTTGTTAGAAAACATACCTTAATGTGGGGATCTCTTTTTATATTCTTGTACAACTCGAATCCATTCATTTTTTATCTTAATATCAAGAATCGATAAGCCCACATATTCCGGTCTGGAATCCTCTTTGTTTTTGACTACTTTATGAGTTGAAAGGAGTTTTTGCTCGAAACATCGATTTCTACATTCTGTACAGATTCCTTCAAATATCGAAGATTTCATTTTTATTTTATTTTATATTAATTATTAGTCTGTAGCGTAATTTTGGATTCGGATTTAAAATCATGATTTGGTATAAACGGTCAACGCATAACACGAATCTACTATTTATCAAGGCGTGTTTCAAACCGTCATTGAATGACTTTATTTCTGAATTATCTTACAAGTAACGCTTGATATTATTTCAGCATGACGACAGATTTCAAACTCAAGAGGTCAGTTAATAACTAATACCTAGCAATTTGTATGAGTCGATAATGGATTACAACAGATATTAGCAGCGACTCTCGTCTCTTTGTAAAGAATTTATGAATTTTTTTATTGTTAATACCTAAATTAATATATTTTTAGTATCAATGGCATGATAATTATATATAATTAATTACCTTGTAGCTCAATTCTAAGGGATTTGTCGAACAGTATCCAATACGAAGAGTTATTTCAGCCTATAGACTAATGAATTTATTGTAAAGCATTACTTTTAGTCCTGCTTCTACTTCTTGTGCTTTGAATTTCTTGGAAAGTAGATCTTCACTTAATACTCTTTTTAGTGAAGAAAATACAATCTCTGCAATCCATCTTCTTCCTGTATCCTTAAGCTGTTTCCATCCATCATATCCTAGTTTCTTGATGAGGACGACCTCCTCTGCTCGTAATGGACATGCTTTTGTTTTTATAGTAGATGCATTTTTTCTAATATTTATAGCAGGTTCTATATTCAGGTCGTCTAACAAGTTAAAACTCCTATTATCATGAGCCTTATCAGCATAAACCTTGTCAATATCATATTCCTTAGATATCTCTCTTATCATAGAGCTAAACTCTTTGGAATCATGAACATCATTACCTTTAGTTACTCTGAATGATATGATCTAGTCCGATTTAGCATCGACTGCAATAATATGTAGCTTGATAAACTCTTTTTTCTTCCTGATGCATTTTTGTTCTATGTAATCTCCTTTCTTTGTTATAGTAAGGCCAGAAGCATCGATCGACTATCAGTGTTATCGGCTTCTTGTCATTATCATCATTATCTAGATTTAGATTTCCTACAGATGGTTTAATCTTTATTATCCTTCTCCTGATCTGTGTAAAATGAATCTCTTCAATCCTGATATAATCAGATAGTCCTCTTACGATTCCTTGTACAATTCTATAAGCGATCTTGAATCCAATCTTAAGAAATGCTAGAAACTGGATATAAGTACGTGAATATTCAAACGGAGCTCCAATCTTACCTTTATTCATATTCTTAATCTCCCTCTTAGAAGATTCTAGAAAACTAATATCCATAAGAATACGTCCACGTTCAATTAATGACTCATTGTAATCATGCCATGACTTGTTGAGTGGCATCATCTGAATCTAACATGTCCAAAATAATAATGCTACAAACTACATATCTCGGTATCTGAAAGTTCTTGGAATATATGACCCGAGATTAAAGATTCAATCGTACCATTGCGATGCGGATGCGGTTTTATTTTCGACATAAGATACGTATACAATCAAAAAATTCGTATATAATCGTCTCTAACGCAGACCATCCGCTCCTAAGACAGATCCTAATTTTTTATTAGTACCAACTATTGTCCAAAAGGTAACAGGAGTTATAGATTCTATCTATAAAAAATGACTGCAAACGGTTTTTCATTCATATATATAGTCATATAGTTATATACTCATATATCTATTGCAAAGTCACCAAGGTGACAACAGCTTTCAATCAAAATCGATAATATATTTTTGCATAATCTATCATCAAATTATGCAACAAATTACATCATCTTTATTCGAATATACTAGGTTCACTTAAGGCACTCTATCAATAGTTAAATATAGGAATTTTTCAGTCTTTGCGCATATCAAATTTATTTGATAATAATATATTAAGTTGATACTAGGTGAGGTCATATTTATTTTTGCATCAATCTGTACTTCGTTTGGAACATGGAGTGTGACTCCTCCGCCATCTCGGGTCAGTTCGATAAATATATCTTCGCTACTCAACAGTCACCTGCATTTAGGTACAGATATTTATTAAGACTCGGTGATTGCGCAACGAGTGCTAATCTGAGCCATGGATCTAAAGTCAGCAATAGAAATGCGGATCTTACAGAAAATGGGAGAGAGGAAATTACAAGAACTGCAAAATCCAAAGAAGTTCAACATTACATTTCACGTCATCCTAACAAGCCTTCTCAGTTCTGCTGTACAGATTGCAAAGATAATTTCCAATACCTTCAAAATGAAAATTAAGATAGTAAATAGTGACGAATTAGTCTCAGAAGGTATTAAACTAAAATGGTACGATAGACTGAATCAGTTCACATCAGAATCGTCAGTATTCATAGTAGATCATGAGCCTTATCCCACGAATATAATTAGATGGAATTTCAACTGCTCCTGAATTAAGCTGAGTTAAGATGGCTGTTTATACCAAGAATTCTAAAATCTGTGTACGATCTTGTCACTGTCGAAACAAATAATGAGAAAAAGGAAAACCTAACGATTGAAAAAGTTTTCTAGAGATATTTGTAAACTATATAGAGCTAAAAGGAACAACGGATCACCAAGTTATTATGATTTGGGATGTAAGCATTGTGTGGAATGCGAGATATTTCTCGAATATGATGGCTTTAGATATCCTTACTGCAATAAGATGGTTGTCCTATGTATCATATTAACATAATTCCGTATGTCTTGATGCAAGACAAGCTCTAAATCAAATTATATACGCATTCATTTCCTCTTCTCCATTTTATTTAATACGACAGGCCATAACCACGTCATGATATGAAACAGTTTGTCCTGCGTCAAGTCATCAAGCATGCCTATAGCATTTTTAGTTAGGTAATACCTAAGAAGTTGGAACAGTTCTTACCATTATTTTAGCTAGTAACCGGAAGATATCTTCGTTCCTATGGTTGAATCTAAATTCTATTTCTTTAAGGTACAGGTGAAAGTACTGTTTGGGTACTCCTCGATAATGATACAACCAGGTCTTTGCATAACTCCAGAATCCTTCATTACCATTGATATGACTAGTATCTTCACGTACATATTCTTCCATTCGATGAGCAATTATCTGATGTTTTCCGATTAGATCTAATGAAGCATATGCAGTATGGTCATCGGTATAATACAAGGAACCCTTCTTAGTATGGAGTTTAATTAATGGAATTAATGTATCATGTATTCTGTCAGATACAGGAAATGTGATGACCTTGCCATTCCTCTGATATATTCCAAATACCAGGCTTTTATCTTCTGCACCCCATCCGCGTTTTCCTTTCCTATGTCCACCAAATAATGCTTCGTCTATTTCTATTTCTCCTGACAGCTTCTTCAGCTCCTTTAATTTCTGAAGTGATTCATTGTAGATTGATTGTCTGAATACTCTGAATGTTCTCTCTATTGTGACCAAGCTAAGTGGAACATAAAATCGGATTCTGTACACTGGTACTCCAAGAGCATAGAGATAGAGGAGGTGCACTAGTATATCAAGTGGGAAATAAAACTCTCCAAGATAAGTTCCTGTCAACTCTCCAAATTTGTATCTGCAACGTTTGCATCCAAACCTCTTATCTTTAAGATGGTACAACAATCGATATCCACATCTTGGACATCGTCTCCTTCCTTTCCATCTAGCATGACGCAAATATACGCGGCTTTTTGTCACACTTCCAGCGAGTTCTATAGGACTAGATTCAAGCACGCATCACGAATAGGGCACTAGAAATTATCCCTTATTATCTGTTCCAAGTTCTTGGGTATTACCTTTAGTTATAGCAGCCAAGCGTCTGGCTTCCTTTCAATTTTCAGTAAGACAAATAAATGACACTAGAACATAAATCCTTAGAACGAGGGCACAGTTAATTCCTCATTGTGTTGATGGATTTTCAGTTCTTCTTCATTTAGTTGTGAAAATAGTGAGATTTCGAAATAAAGACCCTTTAAATTATATGATTTGTAAACATCATACTTATTTATGGCTATGGCTTTCTATCAACTATGAAAAAATATGAATTACCCCCATTACCGTACGCCTACGATGCCTTAGAACCACATATTGATGCAAGAACTATGGAGATACACCATACAAAGCATCATCAAACTTATACAGACAAGCTTAACGCAGCGCTTGAAAAATGTTCTCCTGAAATTCAAGAAAAAGACGTCGTAGAAATATTATCAAGTCTTGATCAAGTTCCAGCAGATCAAAAAGGTGCGATAAACTTTAACGGTGGAGGATTTGATAACCATAGAATATTTTGGAACAACATGAAACAAAATGGTGGCGGACAACCAGGCGGATCTATTGCTGATGCGATTAACACATCCTTTGGAAGTTTTTCAGACTTTAAGGAGAAATTCTCTTCTACCACAGCATTGATTCAAGGCAGTGGTTGGGGATGGCTAGTCTATAACCCATCTGCCAAGAAAGTAGAATACAAGGCAATGCCAAATCAAACAAGCCCAAGAACAGAAGGTTTAGTCCCACTCCTAGGATGTGACGTATGGGAACATGCCTATTACCTCAAATATCAGAACAAAAGGCCTGACTATATTTCTGCTTGGTGGAATGTTGTAAACTGGGATGATGCCGCATCTCGTTTTGATAAAGTAAAGTAAGAACAGTGTCCGCCGCCAAGACAGAATCACAATTTCTTTATTGAGAATGCATTAAACACTATAAAGTGGTGTGCAATTAATCAGGTATAGTTCATGCTAATGATCAGGTTTCAATAATGCAAGACTGGTCATAATTTAGTATAGGTCATAATTGGGGCAATTTTAGGTTACATTCCTCTATCCTAAGTTCGTGGAACATCCGAATTTCAGTTAATAAAGAACGGTATCTTTAGAGAGTTATTCGTGTTACAGCCTGGACATTTTGCCTGTAATATCGAAGGATCCATATCAAAACAGGTATCTCTCATTTCCTGCCTGTAAACTTGAAGTGCTAGACCAGATAATTTCGAAGAATCGATATTTGCTAATATCATCCTCTTTTTGTATATTGGAACTTCCAATGCCGCAGGAATATAAAATGGACATTTTGTACACTTGCTTTCAATTACAACCAGTATCTCTGAATGTTGAAGTGCTGTTAACCTTAGTCTCTCATAACCGCCAACATTATTTAGCTCTTCTTCTACTTTTCTTTCAATACCCAACTTCACGTTATACAGAAATACATTTCTTGTACGCTCATCAAGGGCATTCAATGAACTATTCCATAAGATGAGATGAAACAATAGCTTACTATTTTCAGAATTCTTGAAATCAAATTCCATTAGTCTGTGTATAAAATTTTCCATTGTGATTATGTCGTCTTCTAAGAGAAGTATCACATTCATTAATTGAATAAGGTTGCCAAATAGATTTTGTTCCTTACAGATTTCAAAGAATTTAGAATACAGTACAGAAGTTGATGGGGCAGTTCTATATCCCTTTTTTAATATACCTTGTAGCACATTATATATTTCATCAGCAGCAATCTTCCTTCTATTTCGATCCTTCTCTATATCACGTATTTCTGTATAGTAAATATTCTGATACTCGATGATCCACGCAATAAAGAGTCCAAATATTGTATGTTTGTAGATGGGAGTAGTGCCAGTCCCCTTCTGAATCTTTTCCTCGCCTACTACTTGCAATAATTCGATTTCGACCAGTCTATATATATTTCTCTTTATTGTGTTCTGTATACTCACAAGTTCCTCAGTTGGTGAGCGTAATGGACCATTTTCATACCTAGTTACATATGTACTATGATTAGATCTTAACCATTTAGCAATCTGCCATCTCGTAAAGGTAATAGAACCAGCATTTTTATTACTATTTTGTACAGCATCATTTCCATTCTCCCTAGCATTTTTAATAGGATAAACCAAGATGTCTCGATAAAGAAGAGCACTTTCATCGTACTGTCCACTATCCCTTCCAAATATCGCGCTTATACTTCGTAACTCTTTCACAGTATTTTAGTCATATCCATATAACATGCAGTCAAATAAAATGATTATTGATATTGTTTCAGCTGAAGAAGAGTACATTATTAATATTTATGAAACATGTGGTTAGCTTACACATGTACTTCAAAGCATAGGAAGTTCTATTTGACGGTTCTGATGGCAGACTGTACATTTAGCAACTATGAAATTGTCTGACGAAGGACTTACTCTATTCATATATTCTATTATCTTTATCGGTACAGCTGAGGGATGGCAATTTGAACACTTGCCTTCTAATGCCAACATATCATAATTATTTCGTAAATCATATCTCAATTCCTCAAAGTCTTTAATATTCCTTGGTGGTGTAGTTTCCATTAATGCCTCTATTCCTAATTTTAGCCAATATAGACAATAATTCCTAGTTTCATCATCTGGTAACTCTTGAAATGCTTCATGCCAGATTCAAAAGCTCTGATTCATAGCATACTAGCGGTATCAACGATCATCATAATACTAGTAACAATGGCGTCAGTAGGACAAAGAGTAGATGCTGCATCTGCAGTAACAACAACAAAAAGTGCTGCTAGAACAATAACCCCAAATACAAACGACATAAATTGTCAATCTAAGAAGGGAACTGCAAACACTGAAACAGCTCTAGGTACATTAAAGTTTGCAGGTGGAAAATGTACAGGTGAAAATGGTGGAACTGTAGGCAGCAGGCGGAGTCAAATCCAATTCAGGAGCTATAGGAATACACGGTATTAATGGCCCAAACGACAATTCTCATATTGGGGGATTTATCAAAAGGTAGATAAGTACACACTCTATTTTTCTGCGTAGCAATAATTGTCTGCACTTGTTCTCTACAAATTACTGTAAATCTGCAAAGCAAAGATTTACTCATCTTATTCATGCGAATAGTGCACAAATTCAGAAATTATTCTCTATTGAATATGTGACAAGTCCTACTGCTCCCTCTCCTTCATTGTCTAAAGGCATTTCTAAAATGGGAGATTTGATTTATAGTACAATGTCTGCTTATGACGCCTAAAATTCAAGTGCATTTCTATCATGAGGCGCCCCAAATAATGCATTATATAGATAAGAATTATTCAGACAGCATCTCCAAGGTATCTGTCATAATTAGCTACAGATCATCTCCACAACATTACTTGAAAATTTAAATCTGCTGTGCCTCATTTTAAATGCTATAAATAGTAGTCGTTTGAATTTGGTTTGAGTACCTCTAGAAGTTCCATCTAACTACTTGCAATCTAGTCTCTTTTGTTACAATTCCTTCATCAATGAATCTAAACGATAAGTTAAAAATTGCACATAATATCTTGCTAGGGTATTAACTATGAAAGTCTTTAACCTACTATTCTGTTAACGCTGGCCAGAGATTTGAACCAACATAAATCATTGTGTTTGCTTTTGTGACTTTTTACATTCGGCTACTTTGACGATCAATTCAGCGCTGCGATGCTTGCCACAAAGAGTTTAGTATTCCACTGTAATCTGCACGACTAAATGAATTAATTGTAGAAAATAACATGAGTATTTCATAGCTTGCTGATTCTAAAAGACTCATGGCAATTTTTTGAATTTCAGAGTGATTCTGGAGAGTATCGATAAAATCGCCCCTAATTCCTCTTTCAATGTTTCTTATCTTCTCTTTGGCATGAATGGCATTACTACAAAGATTGTCAAACAAATACTGCTGAGCATCTACAAATGGTTTAACTTCATTGTATAAGATTTGCTCTATAATTTGTTTTTGGTCTTGTTTTTGTTTTTCTTCTTCGCTATTTACCACATAAAACATATATTTGCTTCCATCTAGTATCGACCTTTAACGCTATATTTCATGAGCAGCTTGCAGTATGAAATATTTTCTTGAGTGAGTTTGGTGATGAATCTTAGTCTTATGCCTTTATTTACCAACCCGATTGTGACCTTCAACAAAGATTCATTAGTCATTAGAACAGATAATCCTCTGTAATCTATACAAAAATCAGCTTTTTCTTGAGTTGCCGAAATAACTTCTAAAAACTGTCTACTCAAGTTCTCAAACTGATATATCTCCTTTGTATTCTCGGAAGCGCGAGAACCTATTTGAACCATGAGAAATATTATAATAAAAGCACAAAAGTATTTTTATATATCTCTGACAGAGGCTCCAGATCTATTTCTGACTTCAAGACTTGATTATATTGCTTTTAATTTTAAGCTAATAAGTTAGAATTCAGCTATCGTGGTCCGCCAGCTAGGATCGTCGCTCTTAGTCGTGCGTTCTAATCTACGTGGAGCTAGATGATTAAAACCGAAAGTCGACATATTTTCCAAAATGGGACATTATCTGTATAGAATATGATAAATGGACATTATCACATAACACTTTGTATGTCAGTTAGTTATGGGCGCGCGCCAGTTACTACATGCTATAGATAAGAATTGTTTAGAAGATGATCAGATCCTGGTTAGTTAATGTATTATTCCTAATTAAGAACAGATCGCATATTACCTACAATTTCAGCGACTGCCCTGACTTCTTGCTCTGACTTACGCGCCTTCTAGGAGCCTAACCAGCTACTTCCATTCCCAAGTTTTCTCGGTGAAATTCCCTATTCATTTCTCCGTTTAATGAAGTAGTTGTGCCGCAGTCCATCCTACACGATAGCCTAATTTGTAATCAAAGCAATAGGTATCAGAATGGTCGAAGCTGCAAAAGTCATCAAAATTTCCTCAATCCATATACGCATTTTGTGCATCCCAATATCCTTGATTATTGGCATTTGATCTCAGCTGGTGCGGCATTGACTTGGAATAAGATCGCTAATGCAAGAGTCATGGCTAATGCTAGGTTAGTTACTACTAATTTTTTCAATTGTTCCTATTCACATTCCCACATCTACTTACTATAATCGGCGTTGCCAGAATGCGATTCACTACTTGATGATGACTGCTCCTGACTCTGTCTAGGGGCTATGATTACGTTATTGTGACTGCCATCAACACGGACATTAGATCCATCTTGTACTTGAGCTTGGCTTTGAGACTGCTGTTGCTGCGATGACGTTTCACCTGCTAATGAATCCCACTCAGCCTTATAACCAAGTGAATACCCTTGACAGAATTCATAGGTGTGCTTTTTATCATTTGGGCAACCTGTGTCATAACCATGAGCTCTCATCACAATTGTTATAATCACAGGCTGCATAGTTCTGGCCAGCGTTATATCGATCGTTAAAGCGTTGCTGATCTGATACGTGTGCAAAAGTGCTAGATGTGAATGTAGTAAAGACCAAGATAGCTACACCATTGCTGCAAATATATTGTTGTTCATCTAGAGTTCAATCTCCTCTAAGAGAACTTTGCCTCCTCCACTTTCCAGATTAGTTAATGCTGTTTCAAGACTGAGTGATAGTATCTCGCTATAGTTATACTGTGGCATCGTGAACCTTATTTTGTATTTACCAAGACCTTGAACTGCTAATAGGCAATTTTGAGAATCCAGGCAGTATATTTTATTATAATCATTGTATTTTTTGTAGCCGGCGCGCACTTTTAGATTTGTTATATCTCTGTTCACGTACAGATTTCTATGTATTTGGACTTTCTTCATGCCGTGAGTCGCTTAGCCCCGTTCAAGGACTCGATAAAACTTAAGAAGTCGATAAAGCAACTTAAGCATTTCTCCATAGGTTTGCCTAATAACTCTTCAATACGCATGTAATGTGAATTACTGGTTATTATAGCGTTACAGTCTACACATCGTCTCATTTCAGCCCAGCCTCGTGCAACATATCATTTGCCTTCTCTGCATCCTTACGTTTTCGATATATTTAGTACTCCTTGATGAATGAAGTTTCAAGATCTGCCTGTTTCTAAATCCAGCTGAGCAAGGTTTAACTTGCCAGTCGATTTTAAGGGACATTAAGCATTCTCACTCCATTTCAATGTGGAAGTAGATTCTGTAGTGACTTTAGATCACCCAAGCTCACTAGGTTCCAGTTCACAATATTACCGCAGCCAGTCTGGTCAGCAAGCGTTCTTAACCCACCAATTATGATGGGCGTAGGTACTCCAAGTGTCATAGCCCCTCCAGCCATTAACACACCATTTCTAATGCACCCAAATGCTCTCTCACCTTCCGTTGATAACGTCTCATCTGAATTCACATATGCACTACATGGTTGCATTAGAGCTCCTGAAACGGTGTTACATATACTCATCCAGTCTATTCCAGATGTTGTCTGAGCTTGCGCTGCATGGCCTTCAGTAAAAGCCAGCATCGAAATTGCAAGGATAAGATAGATTGGTCTAGGTATTCTCATTAAATTGCGCCCCCTTTCATTTCCCTATGCAAGCTCAACTAGAGCTCCCTACCTCTGTAGTATTTGTAACATGCATGATATTCTCTGCAGAGTCTGACAATTCGAATGAGTTGATCATTTGGTGTACTGCAGGAAGTAACTGGTCATATCTTGATGCTTCAGCAGTATATTGCACATAGTAGAATCTACCGTTATTGTCACTGGGATGCTTATCATCAAATTTACCCATCACCATTGTCTTCATTGGAAAGCCATTGAATGTATCCGAAAATACAAGAACATAAGCGGGTTTTCCTGCAAGCTGCGTGTCTGCTGTTGTGGCTAAATCAATATGAAAGTCTGTTGCATTGAATCTATACGCATTGATAGCATTTCGTAGATATAGGTCAAGATTTTTAGTATCAGTTGGCTCCAAGTTCTCTGTACCTATCTGGAAGTTAGCAACTGCATTGGGATCCAAAGCAATCGGTGGTGAGATATCTGCAACATCGATGACAGTGTCACTGGGCTTGTTAATCCCGCTTTGGACTCCCCAATTGGATGGATATTTTATAGTAACACCGTAGGTAGAGTTCAGATATGTTAGGAGTGTATTATTTGTCTCCCCATCCGCAAAACCCATTTGGATTAATGGATTGAACGATGTGTCCGTGGCCATTAAAGTTTCTAAAGTTAGGACTGCTGATGCAATAAAAATCCATCTTATTGTGTGTCCAGAGACTGACGTGTCAGGTGTATAAAAATTCGCTACCCTTTTGTAGGACGGCATGTCTAATTCATTTATTCTATTTACGTATTCTTTTTCCATTTGATACCTATAAGGCAAGATACATCTTGAACTCAATAGGTTCGGAGTGGATGGTGTATCGCTGCATTTTAGTTGTAAACCAGTTGCATGATAAAGAAGAACTTATCTATATCGACTTTCTAACCACATATCAAGCGCGGAGATGTATCCCAATCGATAAGAATGACATCTTAGACATAACCGGAGATCTCTATCTTTTATTAAATGGTAAAACACTGCGTGGAGAGAAGGCTACGTACGCTTCTTACTTTGTTGCTCTTAGATATATTGTCATATTATTGGCCGACAATAACCTTGGACATTGTTAAGAATGATGATGAGGATAACGATCTTAGACAAAATTGTACTCGTTTAAACTACTATGGATTGAAGAAGGTTGCAGATTTACTCCACTTAGATTTTGATAGAACTAGGAGCGCCAAGAGGATCTACACAGAATTAAAGAATAAAGGATTAGTAGAAATAGAACGTAAAGGTGACATAGAATATATTTGTTTAACAGATAAAGGGAGGGAAAAGTGCGAAAGGAAGATAGAAGAAACTAGGAAATTGATGAAATACTTTAGATCTATCCCTGCATTACAGATAAAATATAATGACCAAGTACCACAAGTACCTTCAGGCATGGTATTAAAGGGTGGGCGACCAACAATGGATCATACTGCTGAAAGTTATGTCGAACTACTGATTAAGAAAATCTCTGATTGGCAAAAATAAGCTGAACAAATTCTTATCTATTTTACAAACTTTGCCAGAGGCGTCAAAGCTGAAAAAAATTCTGATAATCACAGTCAAAAAAGATAGAGAGCTATATCTATGGCATAACAACAATCACGATGGAAGCGCGGATGTTACGATAGAAATAGCTAAAATAAGTGAACCAGAAAGTCTATATTCAGTTTCAATAGAACATCAAAACTTAGATAGTATAAAATCTGCTTTGAGTTATCTAAATATTTCTGTAAACTCACATCCAGGTAAGATGAAGGCTCTGAGTTATCTTGAATGTCTCAAGTACTGGTTTGATGGAAGAAAATTGTTTTGAACCTGAGATGTGATTTTACTTTAATTTAAAATTACTTATACTGACACAATTCATATCTAAAAATAATCCAATAATCATACTCACATTCCTACATCGGATCCAACGGAATTGTTACTAATCGAAGTTCTGAATGAAAACGATCCAAATATTTTCATATCATTTATAATAATGAATGGGGATGGTATTATGATTTCTTAATTATCGATACTATGAATGCTATTCCAAAATTATATCTACATTATACTTCAGGACTCAATATCCAGATTTAAAAATTATAGTAGTAAAGATAATCGATAAAACCTATATCACAAATAACCACGTTGAGCATGTTAGCATCCATGCGATATTAAAGCTTATCGTTTATGTATGTGAAACCTTGTGAATTTAATATCACAATAATGTTAACATGATATAAAAAGCATACCTATTTCCGATATAGATCATATACGAATAATGCATATCTAGGTCGTGTATAATCTTAGTCCATGAAACAGATGAATATTACTCAAGTTGATATCACATAACTCATCGTTATATCTTACCAGATTACAAATGCGAGGAGGATCAAACCATCTTATCCGAAGAGTCATGATTAGAACTCGAGTCAACAGGAGTCTCATTACAATCCGAAATTTTAATGAAATATGCGAGAGAACCAGAATGAAGCTTTCATTTATTAAGATTAGAAATAAGATGAGGATAACAACAGCCTCAAATCGATCTTGACATAAATCTGATTAATACTATATTAAATATAAGAAAAGGAAGGATTAGAACTAACAGGATCCTCATAGTAGATGACGAAAATCACGACAATTTAGTATTAAAGGTACTATTAGAGGTAAACGCATTTGAAGTTGAGCTACATGATGATCCTTTAACAGTATTGACAAATTTCAAACCAAAGTTTTACGATTTAGCGATCCTGGGAATTAGAACAAGGACTATTCATGGATTTCAGTTATTTAGAGAAATAAGACAAATAGATAAAAAGATCGAGATCTGTTTTATTTCAACCGGCGAATTTTACTTCGGCGCTTATACGGACATTTTCTCTACGGTAGACGCAAGCCATTTTATACGAAGGCCTATCTCAAATGAGGATCTATTGGAAAGGATAGACAATATAATTGATACATATAACATGCAAACGTGAAGATATTTAGCACACAAATAGAATACTGCATCGAATTAAATCAAGACTAACACATTATCGATAGTCATTATCATTAGTTACCAACATTACAAAATGTGTTGCTTGTTCTATAGAACTCTTTTCTTCATCCGAGACCAGATCCAACTGTTATCGTAGATTATGAGGAAGTGGAATACTCTATGTCAGACCAATAACGTAGTCGGCTTCTAAAGCAATACTTCGAGTTATGATAATAATGAAAATTCCATCCCCTATATATGAATGTCCAGCTTTTGCTGTACGTAAATTCTAGGACAATCTGTTTAGAAAGACAGATATTATACTTCTATTATAATATGATACTGGTTCAGGATAATTCCTGTGTCCCAATAAATCCATTAATTCACGCATACCTTATCAACAAAGAAATATTTCTTCTGTGTGAAAGCCTGTAGTAGATGTATGAAATAGTTTGCAAGCTATACAGTTACACCAATAAACAAGAACAATAACAACATTATTACTCCTATACCACCTATAGTTAATCCTGCATATCCGATCATCTTATTCTTTGCAATTTCTAAATGCCGCCTAATCCTGCACCCACTATTAACAGTATAGTTACAAGCTCGTATGTGGTTATAATCTTTGAAGTTTCAGAAATATTGCCTAAAGACTTTTCATACGCACTATTCTCAGCTTCGACTTTATATCGTAGATTTGCTAATGAACCTTCAACTGATCTGTTAGCATGCAGTGTATCAATATATGACCGGTATTTATGCAGAAAAAAGTTAATTTGATTGTGAGTAACATCTAAGGTTGAAAAATTGTTATTATTATTTTGTAATGTAATATTCACATTATCTATTTCAGCCTGAAGTATTTTTTCTCCCAATTTCTGTTCCTCATAGTCATTTAACCAATCCGTAGATTTGAGTAAGTGTGTGAGAGACTGAGTCTGCAAATCATCCTTTTTTAGACCATATTCAGATGCAACAATAGTAGAATAAACGGAAGAATTGATATGGCTATGACAAATAGTGAGATAATTAAGAAAAATTTTGTCAGATCAGGAGGAGGATGCTGCTGATTATTGTTAATGTTGTTAGCCAAATTATGCATCATTCCATCCGTAGGAGCCAGGTTTATGTATTTGCAAACATGTTCTTGCCAGGTGTATGTGAGAGTTAGTCAGTCGACTCGATCTATGTCTAA
>CAVPXM010000053.1:0-171153 GCA_963709405.1 uncultured Nitrososphaerales archaeon | reverse complement strand
TCATTATAGCAATCCTCAATTTGACTTGTTGTCACTTTTGATGTCAATTTTCCAGCACATAATATCTGGGGTGTGAAAGGTGGGCCGACTCGTTCGGCGGCTGACACTTATATTATTTTCTTGAAACCACTGTCAAGTGGTAACCATGTCTTTACGTTTTCAGGAAGTTCTCCAGTTATTCCACCTTCTCCACTTAAACCCAATCCCGAGCCTCCTCATACATTAGCAGTAAAATATAACCTAGTAGTAGGAAAATAGATACTATGAACCCATGCAAAAATGGATAAATCATATACAGCTAATTTACATCTGATCTCTGTTCCTACAAGTTGATATAAGCTAAAGCGCCACGTTCTCGGTTCATTATTCTGACTTTTATACTTCATTATGAGTATGGACATTTCGTCGTATTATCTCTAGTGATTTACGCCTAACCACCCTTACCTGAACGATGTTCAAAAATTTTGTTGTATTATATTTGGCCATCAAGTCAAATTAGTTGTAACGACCCTGAATCGTATGACCTGAATTGTTTTCCGTTTGATTGGCCTCTAGGCATATACTATGTCAGTCGGGTTAAAAGAATCATAGTGGTTATACCAACACTGATAGTTTGCTTCAATGCAATTCTCAGTAGATAATGTATTTAAAAACCACGACTTATGACCACTCGTTAACAGTACTAACTAGAACACACTGAGTTAACAAAGCCTAAGAGAGAAATCCTTATTTTTATAGGAAACGCTGCTTTAATTACTCATTTATTAGTATAGAGATGACCCCGTTTATATCGGTTTTTTTATGTCGATAGATGGTGATAAGACTTATTTACGTTGTACTAGCAATAGGGACACGGTCAAGGTCTTGTCTGCATCGTTAAGGAGTCTTAATGACCGCTGTATTCCATTATTAACGATTGTTTAGCCTATCTTTATAATAAAATAACTATTATAATGTAATATACAAAACCATGAAATCATGCATTGTATATGAGAATAGTAAAACACAATTCTAATGTAAAGATACTTTTTAAGCATGCAATTTTGAGTTCTTTGATCCTGGTGAAAAGCTAGACTTATACACTTTTATAATTAATACTTAGCTAATGAATTATATTTACTTCAAGACCATTACTTGAAATAATGAAGCAGATTGGATCAGATAATGAAGCTATATATGAATCTGCTAACTCAATTGAAAATATTAGCTTAGATGAACTAGTTAAAGTTTTCAACGTGGTAAGAACTAGGACACTAGAAATCTTCAAACCTTTAAGTATTGAGGATGCAGTTATACAATCTCATGTTTTTGGGAGTCCACCTAATTGGCACCTAGCTCATGTCAGCTGGTTTTTCCACAAAATATTGGAAAGACATGGTAGAATGCTGAATCAAACATACGCTGACCCTATTAACCTAGAATACTTGAACTCTTATTATCAGAGATTTGGAAATATACTTCCGAAAGCTGAACGCGGAAAATTTCCTAGACCGACTGTTGAACAGACATTACGCTATAGAACCTTCATAGATGAAAACGTTATTTCCTTCCTTAAGGAAGAGGAACAAAAGCAGTTAGATCAACACATCGACAAAGAAACGCTCGAGGAATTAAAATATGATATATTATTGGGAAATCAGCATGAAATGCAACATCAGGAACTAATGATCTATGATTTTCAGCATTATTTTCAACGCTTTCGAGATTCGGAAGATAACTATAAGCCCATCAGAATGAAATTAGCACCCTCTAGGTCACAACGATTACCATCTCAAAGTTCCTCTCGTAATAAATATGGCGAGACTAAAAATAAGGTCACAAGAGTATTAGATATGGTAACGATAAGCGATGGCTTGTATGAATTGGGCTTCCATGGAAAGGGATTTTGTTATGATAATGAGCTGCCTGAACATAAAACATATCTTCAACGGTATAAAATGGATGTATTCCCTGTTACTAATGGAGACTATGTTAGATTTATCAACGATGATGGATATCACAATTATAAATACTGGCTTGCCGACGGATGGGATCAAGTAGAGGAGCATGGATGGGAGGCTCCTCTATATTGGGAACATAAGGAAAATCATAGTAGCGACAGAGAAAATCAGTGGGTTAAGAAGGATTTCCGTGGTATGCACGAAATTGAGGCGAACGAACCTGTAGTAAATGTGAGTTATTATGAGGCAGATGCATATGCTACATGGGCTGGCAAGAGGCTTCCAACAGAAGCTGAGTGGGAGAAAGCAGCATGCTGGAACGAAGATTTACAAAAGAAGACAGTTTATCCTTGGGGAGACAATCCGCCCAGTCCAGACATCCACGCAAACTTATTAGAATCTTATGTTTGGGCCCCTACGAATGTGGGCTCATATCCTGAAGGCATGAGCTATTATGGCTGTCATCAGATGATAGGCGATGTATGGGAATGGACGTCTTCAGAGTACTCCCTCTACCCAGGGTTTAGATCAAAATTCACCGAGTATACTGATAAGTGGTCCATAAACCAAAAAGTACTCAGAGGCGGATCATTCGCCACTTCGGCCAATCAGATAAGGAATAGCTATAGAAATTATTTCAAACCACATGAAAGATTACTATTCGCAGGATTTAGATGCGCTAAGTATATCTGAATTTAATCCATTTTGATGCTATTTAGGAAGGATAGTTTTGAAGTCATAAAGTACGATACTGCTTCAAACTTATTTTGCAATTGTACTGATTAGTAAAAGCATTAATATTGTCTCTTATTCGGATGCCAGGTATTGGGAAAAAGGGAACTTTCCACCTTATTTGCATCTGACCCTGAAAGATATTACAAGGTAGATTTATTTGATAATGAGGGATTCAAACGCCAGAAATGTAGTAAATGCGATAAGTTTTTCTGGTCATTGACGGAACGTGAGTTCTGCCCAGATCACGAATGCTATAGTTTCATAGGTAATCCTCCTACAAGTAGGCGACTCGATTACATTAATGCTTGGAAAGAAATTGAATCATATTTTGAGTCTAATAATCATTCGATAATTAGACGATATCCAGTAGTGTGCAGATGGCGTGATGATTTGTATTTCACAATTGCATCTATCGTCGACTTTCAGAGGATCATGAATAATAAGGTTGTTTTTGAACTACCTTCTAATCCGCTTGTGGTTCCTCAAATGAGCTTGCGCTTCAACGATATCGAAAATGTGGGTCTCAGCGGTAGGCACTATACAGGCTTTTGTATGATCGGACAGACGTGTAATGCGGACGCGGATGGTGGATATTGGAAAGATAAATGCATTGAGTTAGATTACGAAATGCTCACCCACAAGCTTGGAATTCACTCTCACGAGATCGTTTTTGTAGAAGATGTTTGGATAGGTGCCGGCGCATTTGGTTATTCACTTGAGTATTATGTAAATGGGCTTGAACTTGGCAACGCTGTTTTCACAGAATTTGAAGGCAACGAGAATAATTATCATGTGATGGACAACAAGATAATTGACATGGGAGCAGGGCTTGAGCGTCTATCGTGGATAACGATGGGAACGCCCACTAGCTATGATTGTTCTTTTGGGCCAGTTGTACAAAAATTGATCGATAGAGCAGCGATTAGGGAAAATTCAGAAATGCTATCCAAATATTTTACAGCTATCTCAAGCAAGCTCGGTGAGGAATTTAATGATATTGGTACATTGAAGCCATTAATCGCAAAAACTCTAGGAATCTCCTATGATGATCTCTCAAAGATCATTTCTCCTTATGAGGCAGTTTACACAATTGCTGACCATACACGTACGTTGCTGTTTGCGATCGCAGATGGAGCCCTGCCATCAAATGTGGGTGGTGGATATAATTTACGAGTAATTCTACGAAGAGCTATTTCGATCTTGGAGAAGATGGGATGGAATATACGACTCGAAGATGTTACAGATCTTCATATTGGTTATTTAAAACGGATGTATCCTGAGCTTGAGGAACATACAGATGACGTAAGAACAATTTTGCAAATAGAATCTGATAGATATGTGGGAACTAACGAAAGAATGTATGCTATTGCCACTTCTATCAAGAATGGGAATAAAGAGCTATCGGTAAATGATCTGATTAGGATGTATGAATCTGATGGCATCACTCCCGATTTTCTGGAAAAAGTCGGAGCAATTGACAAAATTCCTTCTACGTTTTACACCAGGCTTGCAGACTTACATGCAGAACAGACGATCACACAGACTCAAAAGCAAACTTACAGTTTAGCAGGAATTGCTTCCACTAGGCCTCTTTATTATGAAGATGTATCAATGCGTGAGTTCAGTGCAACAATTATTAAAATAATCGATGATAGGTACGTTATACTAGATCAAAGCGCGTTTTATCCTCGTGGCGGAGGACAGGAACCTGATACGGGAGTATTGGGTGGTATAAGAGTGATTGAAGTTACAAAACAAGCTGACATCATCATTCACAAATTACAAAATAAATCTAATTTTGTCGAGGGACAAACTATTGATGGAAGAGTTAACAATAGAAGACGTGAGTTAATTACTAAACATCATACCGCGACTCATATACTCAATTCCTCAGCTAGAAATACTCTTGGCTCATGGGTCTGGCAAAATTCTGCATTCAAGGAGGAAGAGTATGGTAGGCTAGACATCACTCACCATTCCGCTCTGAATAGAGAAGAGATATGGAAAATAGAGCAAACTGCAAATGATGTAATTCGACAAAATCTGCCTGTTGTCATTAATACGTATAATCGAGGTGATGCAGAACAGAACTATACATTCAGAATCTATCAAGGCGGTGTCGTGCCTTCCAATTCTGTTAGAATTGTAAATATTAATAATTGGGATATTGAGGCATGTGGTGGAACACACGTGAGAAAGACTGGAGAAATAGGGATCATTAAGATTACGAAATCTGAAAGGATACAAGATGGAATTGTTAGATTGGAGTTTGTTGCTGGGGAGGCTGCTATAAATTACCTACAAAGACAGGAAAGCCAGCTTACGTCTATTTCTCAAGCTTTGGGTTCTAGTAAGGAGAAGGTTGTCGAATCACTTCAAAAAATGGTACATGACACAGAAGTCACCAAGAAAAAGATGAAGATTATACTCCGAAAGATCTCTCCATATGTAGCAACGTCTGTTTCAAAGACTGCAAGGCATTTCACTAACGAGAATATTAAAGTTTATAGTATATATGATGAAGAGCTCGACGATGATTATCATATCGCGATCGGAGAAAAATCAATTGAGTTAGATCCTTCCTTGATCTATGTAGCTTTAATTTCAAAAGAGCAAGGATTACGAGTAATAGTGTTTGCCGGAGAGTATGCGAGAAAGAAGATTAAAGCAGGTATTATTGCCAATCGAGTTTCGATCGAACTCGGAGGATCAGGAAGAGGTAATGACAGATTTGGTCAAGGTGGCGGTAGATTTAAGGACAAAATAACTGATTCTCTTAAATTAGTCGAGGAATTAGTGATTAAAGAGTTTAGCGACGCGGATGAAGGAGGCAATCGGGATGAATAATCACAACGGCAGTAAGATAGATTGGAATATTCTTGAACAGAAATGGTCTCATAGGTGGGAGATGGAAAAAATATTCCAGGCTGACCTTGATCCAACACGAAAAAAATATTTTGTTACGGTGGCATATCCATATCCAAATTCTCCACAACATATTGGACACGGAAGAACCTACACTCTAGCCGATGCGCATGCACGATACATGAGACTGAAGGGGTACAACGTCCTGTTCCCGATGGGATTCCATTACACTGGAACGCCAATACTTGCAATGTCTCGCAGAGTTGCTTTACAAGATAAAGAGTTAGTCGATACGTTTAGGAGGGTGTACAATATTCCCGATGACGTTATACAAAGCTTCGTTCACCCAGTCAATATCGCAAAATATTTTCATAGTGAAATCAAACAGGGAATGAAAGAAATGGGCTACTCTATTGATTGGAGGCGTGAGTTTACTACTGTAGATGATCTATATTCCAAGTTTATATCCTGGCATTTTAGATTGCTGAAGCGCAAGGGATTAATCGTTCAGGGATCCCATCCTGTTGGATGGTGTCCGAGCGATCAGAATCCTGTTAGTCAACACGATACAATAGGTGATGTAGAGCCAGACTTTAATGAGTACATATTAATTAAATTCGGACTGGAGATCGATGGCATTTATTATGTACTACCAGCTGCAACTTTAAGACCGGAGACCATATATGGTGTCAGTAATCTTTGGGTCGATCCGGAAGCTGACGTACGTATTGGCATCGCTTGATGGTAACGCTGAAAAATGGATTGTTAGCAATGAGGCTGCAAGAAAACTTGAATTTCTAAATCGTAAAGTCTCGATACATGCTACAATAAGTGGCAAGGAATTAATCGGTAAGCGTGTTGAAAACCTAGTTACACATAACATAGTACCGATTTATCCAGCGTCGTTCGTCAAGCCTGACAGTGGCACAGGGATCGTAATGTCGGTTCCTGCTCACGCACCATACGATTATCAAGCATTGGATGATCTGAAATGTAACAAGTCAACTCGGGATGATTTTAGTCTAGGCCAGATAGTAGATCCAATATCTATCATTAATTCCGGTGATCACCAAAATATTGATCTAATACCTGCACTAGAAGTAATAAGGAAATATGGTATAAAGAACCAGACTGACAAAAAACTGGAAGACGCAACTAACGAATTGTATTTGCGCGAGTTTTACAAGGGAAAGATGTTGTCTAACACTGGTAAGTACGTAGGAATGTCTGTATCAGAAGCAAAGGACAAAGTAAAGAATGAAATCGTTACGAACAAGATTGCTGATATAATGTTTGAGTTGACAAATAAGCCTGTTAGATGTAGGTGTGGGACCGAATGCGTAGTTAAGATTTTGGATGATCAATGGTTTATAAATTACGGAGATCAAAATTGGAAAAGCCTAGCACATGAATGCATTAACAAGATGGATATTCTACCTGAGGAAATAAGACAAGAATTCAACCACGTGATTGATTGGTTGAAGGAAAGGGCATGTGCAAGAAAGTCTGGTCTCGGAACCAATTTACCGTGGGATACTGAGTGGATTGTTGAAAGCCTTTCGGATTCAGTTATTTACATGGCATATTATATAATTGCAAAATACAACTCAGAGCTTAGCAGGAATGGGCAAGAGTTCAATACTGATCAGATCAACGATTCTTTTTTTGAATATGTGTTATTAGGGAAAGGTAAGAGCGAGACTGTAGCTGAGGGATTGTAACGTACCCTTAAATTCAGTGGAAGGTCTCAGAGAGGAATTTTGTTACTTCTATCCTGTAGATGCGAGACATTCTGGAAGAGATCTGGTTGCTAATCATCTTTCATTCTTTATCTTTAATCATGTTGCAATTTTTGAAGTAGAGAAGTGGCCTAAGCAGATCGTTGTCAATGGATCTGTGTTGATGCAGGGAAAGAAAATGTCAAAGTCTCTTGGAAATATTGTGCCATTACGTGCAACCATCAGAGAGCACAGTGCTGACGCGACTCGTATCGCAATGCTTATCTCAGCAGAGCTTCTACAAGATGCTGATTTTAGTTTCGATGCACTTGAAGGAATCAGGGCGAAATTGAATGATCTCTATCATATGACAATTGAATCTTCGAGTTCTAGCGATGTAACTCAAACGGAGAACGACTACTCAAACGGGTTAGAGGACAGATGGCTAAGTAGTAGACTACAAAAGGCCATTTCAGAGGTAACCGTGTGTATGGATAAGTTAAGGGTGAGGGAAGCTCTTCATATCTTACTTTATTCACTTGATCAAGATTTGCAATGGTACAAGAAGAGGGCTTACGCTAAAAAAAGGCATGAAACCTCAATTGTTGGCTTCACACTCCGATTTTTAAATGCTCGAATTAGGATGCTTTCTCCATTTGCCCCGTTTATTTCAGAAGAGATATGGGAAAAAATTGGAAATCCCTCTTCGATCATTTTCGGAGGATGGCCTGTAGTAGATAATAGTAAAATAGATCAGGTAGCAGAAGAGTCTGAACACCTAATCATGAATCTTGTCTCTGATATTCAAACCATAATAAGGGTTACCAAAATAGAGCCATCGACGATTATTATTTACGTAGGCAGCAAAGTGGAAAACATCAATCTATCAGAAAGTCATTGAAAATATAGTTCTTGAGCACAAAACCAACTTTGGAGACATTATGAGACAGTTGGTTAATGATCCGTCTACCGTAATATCCAAGGCCCACCCTAACCTGGTAAGGAAGACTATAGAAGACGTCCTATCTGATCCCATGGACGTCAGGAATAGGAGAATAAGGATAAAAAGTTTTGATGAAATATCTCCCATTAATGATGCTGCAACTTTGATATGTTCAGAAATCGGATACAGTCAAACACAAATTGAGGTATATTCAGAAGATGATGTTGATTTACAAAAACATGATCCTCGATCAAAAGCCAAATTTGCGAGACCATTCAAACCAGCCATTTACATGCAAGAATAAATTGCTGTATTTTTCCATTATTTCCTATTCCTTCTAGCTGCTATAATCGATGAGATCATATATGTAGAAAACCCTATAATAACAAGAATCAAGCCATAGAGGGAAACTGCTCCTCTATTCGCGTATGTTCCTACCCCAACAAGAATTGCTCCTATGAGTAATAGTGTCAATCCCATACGAGCAGTTCCTGGCATTCGCTTCATTTTCTTATTAGTGTTAGACGAGGACAATTCGCATCGATTGTATATAGGTGAGATAGATTATAAGTAGAAACCGATCTATGTAAACAGGTTCCGGGAGAGTCAGATGCTGACTGATTATATCGTATGTGATATTGTTATCACAAGGTCATAGTCTATATTATATTCCTGTGAGTTATTTCAATGCATATTATCTCATATTTTGTCTCGACTTTAATTTGCAATGTTTTTATTTGGACTTTTTGTTAATAAGATCTAGATGAAGATTGCCGTCGTTGGCATAGGCGTTGCGGGAGCATACCTTATGAATAGATTGAGCGATGAGCATGATGATCATGTTATAGGTTTTGAGAGAATGCCTGAAAATGAACATGATGCAGTATGCGCGTGGGCAACATGCCAAAATGTAATGTCTGGTATGAGCAAGAAATGTGGGCTGAATTTTGAAAATTATGTGATGCATAACGGCAAACATATGCGGGTCGATTTCGATAATGAACAAGGCTACGACTACGATAATTCAATTGATATCCGGCTAAAGGGAATGGTAGTTTACGATAAATTGAAGTTAATTCAAGATATGATAAAAGGCACAAAAATTGAATTCGGTAAAGTACCCTAGAAAAGAGATTTTGGAATCTGATTTTGATCTAATTATTGATGCTACCGGGTTTCACCGAAACTATCTTCCCAAACTAAAGAGAGAGATGTGGATCCCATGTATTCAGTATAAAGTAAAATATGAACCAGGCAAAATTCCGTATGATGATTTTTACTTGAAAGCTTTCCCTTCGATGAACGGTTATTTTTGGTTCTTTCCTCTAGGTAATGGCTACGCTCATATAGGTGCGGGGGATTTTGAACGGAAGCAGAACAACAAGTTTGTTGATTTATTTTTGAATAAATACAAATGTGACGTTCTAAAAAAGGTTGGTAGGCCAGTAAGAATTAGTCCGCCTGAGTACCTGTGAGCCTTTCACGGATAATAGAAAATCTGTTGGTGTGGGTGAGTCTATAGGTACTGTGTATGCACTTCTAGGAGAAGGAATTATTCCTGCTACATGGTGTGCAGAGTTATTTGTCAAATACCTTAGAGATTTGGAAGGCTACAGAGATGCTGTGATAAAAAAATTTGATATTTACACAACAGTCTATAGATTTATACAACTGAAAATTTTGGGAAAATTTAGTATATTAAAGCATTGGCCAGAGCTTATTAGGATATATAAACATATGAAAAGTGAGGAGGATAGGTATGGGATGGAAATTAAGTTGATGAATATGTTCAAGGTATCAAGAATATAATGTGTGTATATAGTGAGTGAATTGATCGTTTGGGTCTCTTTAGATCCTGCTCAAAAATAAACATCCCCATGACCCAACATCGATACTTGGGAACAAATTAACACTGATATAGGAATTTCGTATGGAATGATCCATCAAGTCGAGCTTCCGTACTGGACAAAATCAATAATATTGACCTTTTTGGATAAAATCTTGCAGCAAGACACTACAATATGAAATAGTATCCAAAAATTTGCGAAGATGACATAAATTAAGGAAATTATTGTTGCCGCAGTGTTTAGAAATTTTCTAATATATAGACTAAAAGTATAAAATTAAGTATGGTGTAATAAAGGTGTAAAATGACTTGTAAAGGCATATGTATACGTCACAAGGCACAAAAACCAGTCGGCTCTGGCCGTTACGCTTTAGGACAGAGACGATGCCAAATTTGTGAAATATTCATCAACTGGGTTGGATTGTGGTGTCCTTGTTGTGGCTACAGGCTGAGAACAAAGCCACGAAATTTGAAGTATAAGGATAAGCTTAGAACGAGGAAGCAATTAGAAGAAACCAATAAATCATTGTTATCTCTACAGCGCGTTGATACTATTACTCCAACGTTGGAAAACACTATCCCTACGGTAAGGAGTACTACAAGCAAAGAAGCCAAGAATAAAAAATAACGATGATGATATAGTATTTACGATTTATCATACTTATCAGTCATCGGCATTGTAGGGTAGACTAGAATGCACCTTCGGTTTATGAAATACGTTTCACCTATTGGATAGGTAGGACTATAGAGTAAATTTCTTTACAATGTTAAAATAAGAGTCCCTCAGAGCGGGCTCTTTCTTAACTTCCCTTATCAGATTTATCAATTCTTCTATCGACGTTCCTGAACCTTTCCCAGTTGCTTTAAAAATTTCCTCAGAATATGCGGTTCCAACTAGATCGTTACCACCATAAGACAACGCGACTTGGGCTAATTTTTTACTTAATGCGACCCAATATATTGAGATATTATTAAGTACATTTGAGAGAAGCAATCTTGAAACTGCTATAACTCTCAAGTCGTATGTTGAGGGACTCTCCATAGATATGATTCCATTTTGTTCTAATTCGGTATTGTCAAGGCTAAACTTCAAGGGAATGAACGTATTAAAGCCATTTGTTTTTTTATGAAGATCTCTTATCTTCAAGATATGATCGACAATATCTTCTAATTTCTCAACATGGCCAAAGAGCATGGTCGAGTTGCTGGTGAGTCCTAATTCGTGTGCCTGGCGAGCTGTATCCAGCCATTCTTCGCCTGAACATTTTCCTCTAACAATCTTGTCTCTCGATTCTGGACTGAAAATTTCAGCTCCACCGCCCGGAAGTGTATCTAATCCTGCATCCTGCAATCTAAGTAATACTTCCTTTATGGAGTTTTTAGTCAATCTTGCAATGAAAAAAATTTCCGCTGGAGTTAGCGCCTTAATTGTTACATTTGGGTAATTTCTCTTTATTGCTTTCATCATGGTTTCGAAATATTCGAGTCCTAGTTTGGGATGAAAACCGCCAACTATATGGAGTTCTGTCGCTCCCATTTGCTTTACTGCTATTCCTGCTCTTGCTACAATCTGTTCGATAGTTAGAGTATATGCATCACCTTCGTCACCTTTTCGGTAGAATGCACATAGTGGACAACTTGCAGCACAAACATTTGTATAATTCAAGTAATACGAGGAAGTAAACGTAACCGTATTTCCGCAAGTGTTGTTACGGATCTTATCAGCTGCGGCACCTAAAGAGAACAAATTCTCTTCCTTTATTAACTGCAAACCATCTTCGAACGATAACTCTTCTCCCGCAAGGGCCTTTTCCAGCGCATTCGTTGCACCTTGAATATTACTTAGCAAACTATAATCTATCATTCCAAATATAAAATATATGTTACTAGGAAGCTTAGCAAACCTCTTGTAAGGATTAAATAGTATAAACAGTTCTGCATTGTACTAGTATTGAAGAATATCAGGCTCACGCAAGATTTAATCATGAAATCTGACATCTGCGATATAGTGGAAAATGCACTTGGTCATCATATTGGAATAAAAGAATGTATACGATTAATTAAATCTAATGATGTAGTTGCGTTAGGAGCAGTAGCAAATGTGTTGAGGCAAAAGTTATATGGAAATACCGCGTCTTTTATTAATAACATAATACTAAATTATACAAATGTTTGTGTAACTTATTGCAAATTTTGTGCTTTTTACAGACCACCTGGACATCAAGACGCCTATACTTTGTCCAAAGAAGAAGTACTGAAACGAGTTCTAACTTCTGCACAAACGCTAGGTACTACTCAAGTGCTAATTCAAGGGGGGCACAATCCAAGCCTGAGATTAGAATACTTTGAAAGTGTCTTTAATGCAATAAAGAAAAGTTCAGAAATAGCTATTCATGGGTTATCACCATCCGAGGTAGATATGATCGCTAAAATCGAAAGAAGTAGTACAAAAGAGGTACTCGCCAGACTGAAGGAAGCAGGATTAGATACACTTCCAGGGGCGGGTGCAGAAATTCTTGACGATGACGTAAAGGCAGAGATTAGCCCTCTAAAAATAAAGAGCGATGAATGGCTCAGAATAATGGAAGAAGCACATATGCTAGGCATGAAATCATCAGCAACAATGATGTATGGCACTGTTGAGAATGAAGAACAACAGGCTCGACATATTATGAAGATTGCAAAATTACAAGAAAAAACAGGAGGATTTATGGCATTTATACCATGGAGTTTTGAACCAAACGCGACTGAGATGAAATCAGAAGGCCACATACGCTATTCATCAGGTGGACTAAATTTATTAAAGATGATTGCGGTTTCGAGGATAGCATATTACGGCTTAATCGATCATTTACAATCATCGTGGCTGACGAATGGAATAGGCATGGCTCAACTCGCGTTATATTACGGCGCTGATGATTTTGGAGGCACTCTCATTGGAGAAGAGGTAGTAAGCGCAACTGGGGCCAGGTCAACAGAATTAACATCCACCAAAATCATAAATGCTATAAGGCAGATTGGCTACGAACCACTAGAGAGGGACAATTTTTACAAAATCTTGAAGCATTATTAGCAAATTTGATAGCATTGTTTAATCTTATCCTTTTTCTTCTAATAAAAGTCGAATTCTATTGACTAAATGGTAATATACTGAGTAACGAAAAGAGTTTGATAGCATCAAAAAAGGTTATGCTTCTTAGGGCTGGTTCTTACTCCTATTGATTTCAGCATCGATCGCAACCCTAAGCTCCTCATCATTCTTGTTTGTATAATCTATACCCAAAGTTTCAGCTATTGATTCAAGTTTTTCTCGTCCTACTACATCCACATTCTTATTTCTAACTCTCTGTAGCTCATTCTTTGCCTCAATCTTGGCCTTTTCATATTCAGATGATGCCTTGCCAAAAGATCTGGCAAGTTCAGGAATTTTCTTTACTCCAAAAATAAGCACTACAACAATAACAATAATAATGACCCATTCAAAGCCTCCAACGCCAAACTGAAGTGTTAAGTTTGATAACTCAGTCATTCTTAATTAATATAGATATCATCAAGATTTAAGTGTTGATTTGCTATACTATCTTCTTAACAGTATCAAAGGTATCAAAAGCAGCAAAGCTCTATATAAATCCCTTTACGTAAGGTGTCTCTTTTTCTTTAGTTTTTATCGGAAGCAACAATACATTTTAAACAAATTTGATCGGATCGTTAGAATCAAGCCGATCCTCATCATCCTTTTATGCTAGCATGCTCCCGAATTTGTATATTGAAAAATGGCAGGATAATAGTGATTGAAGGAACGGATAAAGTAGGTAAAACAACACAATCTAAACTGCTCATGGAATTCCTGAGGCGTTCCGGCAAGAGTTGTTCAATACTCAATTTTCCTGATTACAATACACCAATAGGTTCGGAGATCCGTGCATTCTTAGACTGCAAACGTGAGTATCCTACCGAATTGAAACATATGCTTCTTTCTGCCAATCGATGGGAAAAGAAGAAGGAAATAGAGATCGCCATGGAGAGTGGCACCATTTTGATAATGAACAGATATTACCAATCTAACCTAGTTTATGGTGTATCAAATGGCCTAGACTTGAGGTGGTTACTAAATTTGGATCAGGGTATCCCAATGGAAGATCTAGTCATAATCCTTAAAGCAAAACCATACATAATAGAGGAAAGGCTAGTTAACGACCACGATTTATTCGAAAAAGATCAAAAATTATTGTTGAGAGTACATAAGAATTACCATGAGCTTGCAAAGCTATTCAACTGGAAGGAAATCGATGGAGAAAGAAGCAGAGAGCAGGTCCACGAAGATGTGCTAAAACTTGTAGAGAAATTATTAGTCAATTAATTGTCATAATCATGAAATTTGTTGGAGAAATAACCGATCCGATACATAAACACATTCGATTTACAGAGCTTGAGCACGACATCTTAGATAACGAATTCTTTCAGCGACTTAGAAGGATTAGACAACTCGCGGGAGCACACCTAGTATATCCAAGTGCACAACATTCTCGCTTCGAGCACTCTCTTGGAACTATGCATATAGCAGGATACGCAGGAGAAACTCTTTTTTCAAAAGGATATCTGGATAGTGAAGACAAAATACAGGAGATTAGACTGGTTGCTCTACTCCACGATATAGGTCATGGACCTTTTTCGCATTTATTTGAGGAGGTCTTGGACGAAAAAGGTCGAAAAAATCATGAAGATATCGGAATGGAAATTATTTTGAAAAGTGAAATCAGTGACATCATTTCAAGACATGGCTATAACTCGTCCACTGTTTCAAGACTGTCATGCGGGCAGTCAAAAATAAGATTTCTGGACGAAATCATTGCGGGAAGCCTATCTGCTGATATAATGGATTATTTGCCTAGAGATGGTATGTTCACTGGCGCCGAGTATGGCAATATTGACTATCATAGACTCGTTGGGTCCTTTCAAGTAGTAACTAACGAGCGCTTAGCAATAGATAGATCGGCTCTATATTCCTTTGAATCGATGTTAATATCCAGATATGAAATGTTCAAGGCAGTTTATTTTCATAAGACAGTTAGATCTGCAGAGGTGATGCTATTACATTCCATGCTTCTCGCTGACGAACAGCTAAATTTGACAGATGTTTCTCTAGAAAAATTCTCGGAATTGACTGACGAGAACGTGCTTGAAAGGATTATTACGCTTAATGGTGAGAATGAAATTGCGGCCAAGCTGGCAAGAGACTATAGATCAAGAAAACTCTTAAAGTGTGTATATGAAAAATTTCATCATAAGCATGACCCCACGTTCAAAAAAATCAATAGAGACGCGTTGAATGGACTAGGAATACGGATAGCAGAAACAGCTGGTGTTAGCGAAGCTACTGTCTTTGTAGATTCATCAAGAGCATCATCAATACCATTGACCCCAAGCAAAAAGGAGATTAGTTCAGTAGGTACTCTCCGATAGAGAGCGGGCCTACGAGATTCCTGTATCTGAAATACCTATTATTGATTCAATAACAGGCTTCCTCAATATGTTAAGGGTGTATACAACAGCTGAAAGCAGAAATGCAGTTGAAAGGTGTATTAGAAGCGTTATTGAAAGAGAGGGATCAAAACATGGATGACCTATTTCTGAAACCCAAATCCAAGGATAGAATAGTGATTAAGCTAAGTGGAAGCATATTTGGTCAAGATGCTAATGAAAGATTGATTGGAGAATATGCTGAGATGTTATTATCCATTAATAACGAGATTCAACCAATCGTTATCTCGGGAGGTGGAAAAATTGCTCGGCATTATATCAATCTTGCAAGAGCCTTAGGTTCAGACGAGGCAAATTTAGATATTATGGGAATCGATGTTTCGAGATTAAACGCAAAGTTGTTGCAAACTGCCCTTCAAGAAAGGGCCTATCCTAAGATCCCAAAAACTCTAGAAGAAGTTGCTATAGCAGTGGAGAGTGGCAGAATAGTAGTAACAGGTGGTCTACATCCGGGACAGAGTACTAACGCCACATCCGCATTGATTGCTGAAATAGTAAAGGCATCGAAATTTCTGAATGCTACTGATGTTGATGGAATCTACGACTCAGATCCGAACCTTAATAAAGATGCTCGACTTCTAAAGAAGATTACAATTCAGGAATGTATGAGGATTCTTGAGAGCGAGAGTTTCATTGCTGGCACATATGATCTGATGGACATTGTCGCACTCAAAGTCATAGAACGTTCTAAAATTCCTACCCGAATCCTAAGATCCGAGACTGTTAATATCAAAAATGCAGTAGAAAATAAGAATTATGTTGGGACTGAAATCATAGTTATCAAGTGACGGTCTTGATATCCCCGATAAATTCGGAAATTCCATCGTTTATTATTTTTTTGTATATCTCTTCCCCTTTGCTGTTAGCTAATGGTCTCGATTGAGCTTTTGCATAACCATCTTTGTCACATATAAATAGCATTGTTTCATCACCCCTGACCATTTTCCCAACAAGCATTTCTTCACCCACTGGCTCAAAGTTATTCTTACTATGTTTAATCGTGTAAGTTAACATGGCGAATCCAGTATAATCAAACAATTTCATCTGGGCTTTTTTTGACCTTTCTGAACCAAGAAAGGCGGCCTTATGGTATTGCATATAGCTATAATGTTTTACGAAATGCTAATAATAATATAACATTTGTTCCGGCACGCACTGATTCATTCATAGATAAATACTGGCCCGAAATCGAGACCATTAAATATTTTAACGGAATCCAAAGGTGAGAATTTTTCAGTGGGCAAGGAGGTAATTGCTAACGTCTTATTTTGTACACAAACTAGGTCAATGATATAGCGTTGAATTAATAATGGGCTTCATAGATGATGGATGGCCGGCTCCAAAATGTCTAGGGATTAGCTAATTCCAATCACTATCAACATGTCTGCCTGCTGTCATAGTAGGTTATATCAGGTAGAGGCACATTCGCTGATACAAAAATATACATATTGGTATTAAATAATATGATAGATACTATAATAGTATCAATAAAGTATTGATGAGAATTGGCATGATATTGTTAAGAGATAAACTGGATAGGTACAGTTTTGAGTAGATGACCATAACCATTCGTAGGGATAAAGAGTTCACCGAGCTCCTTGAGGAAAACCTGAGATTAAGGTATGAACAAAGACGACGAATTGATGAAAAAGTGCATGTTTCAGATATTATACCAACTACTTGTATTAGAAAACAGTTCTATTCACGAAAATATCCTGAATTGGATCCTATCTCTAGTGAATCAGTCCATCATTTTGTAAGAGGAGAGTCCAGCGAATTCGTCATTACCAGTCTCGCGAATGTCGGGGTAGCGCAGCCTGAAATAGAGACAGATGGAATAATCTCGCATCCGGATGTCATGCTCGGCAAGGACGTTATAGTAGAGTTAAAAGATACACTTAGCGGAAAGAGGTTAGATATAACAGACGAGAGGTTTAGGTCGTATCTGAGGCAGCTACTGTACTATCTTGTAATAACCGGTATCGAAAAAGGCATTCTTTCTATCAGATATAACAGCAAGGAATTCAGATGGATACGGAGTGATTCGGAAGGTGATTATTACTTCAGACCACGCGACGGAAAGGAAGCAGGTATAGAGAGCTGGTCTGTATATATACCCAAAGGTGATATCTCAAGAGAAATTCTTAAGAATGAAATGGTAAGGCGCAAGAACCTGTTTTTGAAAGCACTACAAGAAAACGATGTTTCTATATTGCCAAAACTTGCCGAAGCGAAGAGGAGTAGCAAATGCCCATGGTGTAAATTCTACAACAAATGTATGGATGAATACAATCAAGAAACTGACGAAGCCAAGGAGATGGCTAATGAGATTGACTTATTAGATATTAATGGAGTACTGGATTTTAAACCAGTAGAAGCAAATGCCCCTAAGTGATGTCCCAATACGCACCTGACCTTTGTCTAATAAAAATTATTCTCTAGACATTATAGGTTACTAACTACTATTTACCTGTTCAGACCAAAGATTAGTTTCATGGCCTAACCGATCTAAGGTAACTTAATCTCTATCTATTTTCAATTCGACAAATTTCCTGTCAGTGTCTTCTACTGCCATATGCTTCCAAATTCTTAATTAGCGCAAATTGGAAGTTTAGCATACTTCAAAACATTAACTTTTAGCACTAGCGCTGGCAAACGACATCTCCATAGAATGGGTTCACAATATCGAAGAGTTCATCTGTTTTCAATCCCACATCAATGATGACGTTATGCCCACACTGTCCAACTATAGATATGGGAGCAAAGAGGGCAGGATTGCAGAGTCTTATTTTCTCCTTGGTATTATGGGTTTCTCCAGTTGCGTTATACTGTAGTAAGTTTGCGCTGCCGCTATATATTGGACCCCCGGTAACAACGGAACCAGATACATATGGATCGCTAAAATCATTAATAGTCCAATTACCAGTCACGTTGCCTTGATTTTTATGCGAGGCTATTATAAATGAAATATCAGATTGCACAGAAGATCCATCGACACAGACAATTGTACCCCTGCCACCACCATGAATTAATAATGGGTAATTATTTTGAGCCCTAGCTGCATGATATTCGGGCTGAGTCCACAGAATTATCGATAAACCAAAAATGGTGGCAAGTAGTATCGCTCTGGACTTCCTCTTTTCCTTAAGTGCTTGTTCCATATATTGTTAGGAAGATGGCTGATATCTTATAAGGTTATTATGCCGGACATTAGTAATATTTTCAATCTCCTCGCCTAACCAAATATAAATAGATTGAGTAGATTTTGCATTTGATCTCCAGTCAGTTTTGATTTACTTACGACATTCCAAATACTCCACTACTCTCTCTATGCCATTTGTAACACGAGGTGCACAATCTTTTGCCGCAATTACATCTACGATCCATCAATAGGAAATCTTGTTCGCATTCATCGCATACTTCAATCTCCCTTTCCAGGCCATACATTATTAGAGTTTTAAGCAAGTCCCTTGGACTACTAATGATGACTAGTTTTTATTAGATACGATCTTTGTGTTTTATCACTATATTGTACGAATGTCTTAACAAATATGCTAATCATCGAGACATCGTTATATCCCTAAGCCGAGATAAGCTGCTTATTCCACTTTAAAATTACTTTGTAGTGAAGAATGGACAGTTAATCATAACGCGACGCACTTACACCCAGAACCATCTCAAAGATAGATTCAATACTCAAATAAAAACTCGGTTGCATAATGAAAAGCTTAACTTGTCCATATATATCTAACGAGTATCTTATATCATTCGAGATTAATATCCATATGAGGTTAGTACATCATGCGGAATAGTCAAATACAAATACTTGCCATCATATCGCTCGATTGTTGACTTTGGAACAAGATACTCCTGTAGGTTTGATGCGGCAAAATCTATCAATACTATATTATCATTATACTCAGCTACGACATTACCACATAACATGCCTTCTTTGGTCTTTGCGAGAACTTTTGAGTCATATATGCTAGACCAATTATCATCTGAAATGGCGTTATCCTGATTAACATTATATGCCTCAGCGTTATTGCTTTTATTATTTGTCGTTGTTTCCCCCATCGAGGACAGGGCCTTCATATCTTTCTTATCTCTATACATTTACGTTTTATACTATAGACTTGTAATTATGACTATATATACATGAAGAAAAAATGTTTGAGTTCGTGGTCAAGATTTTTTATACAAGGTGATAGAGCAGATCTGGCGTACCATAAAACTAATATATACAACATCTTTATATCGCATTTATACACTCCACGCTGAGGCAAGTGTTCATCTGTTGAAGATGTATTAGCAATCCCTATTAGTGTAATCTAATTGCGGTCGCAAATACACTCTATTGGCTCAATTTAGACCACCATTAAGAAATTCTTAAAATGAATGTGAGTTATTTCAATTAAAGACGATCGGTATTCGATTATAAAAATGCATCTAGGTAAGCTAAACGTAATTAGAACCACTCATCAAGATAAAGCTTTTTTACCACGAAACTGAGATCTAGATATGTTTGATAAGACAAGCAAAACGCATATTGATTCTCGGGGCAGGTTTTGGGGGATTGACCTCAGCCAATATCTTGCGTAAAAACTTGTCGGATATTCATCGGATCACAATTATTGATAAAAACGAATTTTTTATGATGGGTCTTGTGAATTTATGGATTTTGCGCGGCACTAGAAAATTAGAGGATTCACGTATTCCATTAATGAACTTAGCAAATAAAGGAATTGAATTCATAAACGATGAAATCATAGAAATTGAACTTACTAAAAATAGTGTCATGACTAAATCTAAGGACAAATTTGAATATGACTATCTGATAATATCTCTCGGCTCAGAACTTGCCCCAGATAGAATCAACGGCTTCATTCAAAATGGAGGGTTTAATTTGTATGATGCTGAACAAGTTGCAAATTTACGAGAGAGAATTCTGTCGTTGAATAAAGGGAGAATAGCAATCTGTATTGCAGATATCCCTTACAAATGCCCTCCTGCACCGTATGAAGCTTCAATGCTTATTAATGATTTAGTAGTTAAGAATGGGAAAAGAGATCATATTGAAATAGATCTCTTCGTCCCATCTGCTCTTGCATTACCTGTGGCGGGGCCCGTGGTTAGCCAACAGGTAATAAGCTTACTCAATAAGCGTAATATCAACATTCATCCACTCCACAAAATTAGTAGAGTTATGAGCAAAGATATGGTAGAATTTGAAAACGGGAACAGAGTAAGGTTTGATATACTAATAGGAATTCCACCACATAAAATGCCAGCTGTACTTCGTAAATCCGGAATTACCGAAAGCCGGAATTGGGTTAAGGTTGATAAATTTACTCTAAAGACCAATCATGACAATGTTTTTGCAGTAGGTGATGTAACAGAAATCAACCTTGGAGGCATTGTCACTATTCCAAAAGCTGGCATATTTGCAGAAGCTGAGGCAATGGTGGTGTCTCAAGAAATCGTTGATCAAATTACAAATACTAAAACAAATGCTAAGTTTGATGGAAAGGGCTTTTGCTTTATGGAGATAGGTGATAACAAGGCAGGATATCTTGAAGTAGATTTGTACAATGAAGATCCGAATTCAAGACTTCAATCACCATCAGAGGAATCATATATAAAAAAACTCGAATTTGAAGAGACGAGAGTAAAGAATTGGTTATACTAGGGCCTAAGTATATGTACCCCTCACGTCAATGGCTTTGTTGGCAAATGCTCATTAAGAGAATTAGATCGTAGACATACCAGATCTAGGTAACACTCGATCTTACCTAAACAACCCAACCCATGATCAACTCCGTTGGGAATAAATCGATACACATTCTCTAGTGAGGATAGACTAGCCTAGTTCATATTATACCCGTCCATAAGCTGACACCTACGTTATGCCTTTCATTACTGCCATTGTCTCTTCGATAGTCCAGATTCCTAGGTACCCCTCCCCCCATATGGAGTGTTCTAGCCTATAATAGCAACCTCGTAGAAAAATGGTATAGTGATACATCTAGTATCAAAAGCTAAGTCAGATACATTGCACCAGCAAGAGGTCATTGATATCGATATCGGTAGTAACACTGACAAAAAAGTGGACAAGAGTGATGAATTAGAACATGAAATTGAATGCCCGCGTTGTTACGACATAATGACTTTATCCTCTGAATTTGACAGATTATGCTACTTATGTGAACAATGTAGTTTTTCGTTATACCTGAACTAGGAATTATTTGTAAGGTATATTATATAACAGATTAGCTGTAATAGGATCAGAAAGAGAACAGGAAAAGCGTGATATTATCATAGACCGGTCTAGCCGAAAGATGTTCGGCTCATTCTCTTAGGTTTTGATGTCTCCCGTTAATTCAGCTCCGCTTACATTCATGGTAGTAGGAAAATCTTTCGTCAAGTTCATTAGTGTCTGTATGTCGGTGTACAGTAAAATCATATCAGTAGGTTCGTCTACGATCTCGCATTTCACTGTAACTTCTTTTCTTTTTTCAGTCTCAAATAAGACAGAGCCCTGTCTCGATTCTATTTGTAATTCATTTGGAAGAATCAGCTTGTTTTCTAATGATTCTTGAATGTTTATCTTAAACGACTTTGAACCCATATAAGCAGTTCCATAGATGTAGCCGTTTCCTAAGTTTACCGTCAAATTGAGTTTCAAGGATATCAATGCTAGTAATGTCATCATTATTATTCTATTCTCACAGCCTCTAGGATTGGCGATTAAGGACCTACACTATTACCCATTCTATGATCTCCTGCTATAGATTTGAGGCTGTCAAATAATTATTTGACAAGCTCCTAAATCGGGATTCCTATATATCAAGGGATATGCCTCATTTTTGTGTCCGGATATGTTCGTGTGTCTTCTGGACGGCATTGTGTGAAACACTGATAAGGGATCATTGAAATAGAATCTCAGTTCGAAAACTCATATCATGCCGTCTTTATAAGTTATAAACTAGCAATTAAGATTTCCTATCGAATTATCAAAATTACATAAGAGAATTAACTACCATCAGGTTACATTTATCCCTCATTATGTATAGCAGAATAATTCAAAATAGCACTATTGCGAGGATAGTATTCTTTAGATTGATCAGTGAAATTCTAGTAACTTTGCATTTATCGGTATACCTTGATGTACTTCTTGATCAGACCAATTGCTGTGACGATGGCCCCTGCTCCGATTATAACATACCCATTTGCTGACCACTCTGGATTGCGATACATAAATGAAGAGGATGGACCAACAATGGAATTACTTTGTAGCAGAAATATGGTTCCTAAAACCAGTGTAATCACTCCGACAATCAAAAATGCATTACTTACATGGCTCACTGGTCTCATAGATTGGAATTTTATGCAGCCAGAATATTTATCTTGCATAGCTGGTAAATTAAGGTTTAGCGAATTCATTGATTTGGAGACATCTTTCTGAGTTCGTTAGCAGTTCGGGACTTCAGATTAGGTATGACATCATATAAAGTACTTATTTTTACTACAGGGGTTTGAGCGATGATCAACTGATAGATTCAATGTCTATCCGAGACAAAAACTACACATATTAATTTGTATGAGGTAGATTAATTACAGAATCGCATAAGATTTCTAACACACGAATTGTTATCGCATTCATACCAAAGCGTATTTAACCGAACCTAAGCAACTTCGCTTGCTGCTAGTTACCAACTAATGTAGTAGCTCGCGATATATTAGCAAAAGCAAGGTTCTATCTAACTCCATTAATAATTCACAGCCAATAATTTTGAAATAAGCTAGCCAGTTATTCCTCACCTCGACCGCTAGATTCTTCCTCGTCGTCATCATCTAATTCATCTTGTTCTTCTTGTTCTTCGTCTTCTAATGTGTGGGTTTCGTCTTTAATTTCATCTCTTTCTGCCTCTTTACCCATTATCTGAAATTTAATAGTCACTGGGTGATTTAAATCATTACTCAGATGATAAACAAAAAATAAACCTATTGATGAGATATTACATATATTTGCGATATTGACATATAAAAAAAAGATTTTGCGTAAAATCGAGCTAATCCAAGTCGAAAGTCAAAAAAGAGCAAAGAGCAACACTCCAAATCCTCTTTCTTATATTTAGAAGAACAGAAATGGAACAATTGTAATAGATTAATCCTATAATTAACAGTTATTGCAACAGTCCTATTCAGGGATTTAATGGTTCTTGAAACAGAGACTGTAGGCAAATGAACTTGCAGTATGTGTATTTTCTTAAGAGATGATGGATTAAGACAGTCATCCTGCTATTTACGAAGATCGAGGTTAGCAAGCTGTTTGTCTACTGAAAAATCTAATACTACGAAATTAGCAGATCGATAATCGATCTATCTTAAGTTAATTTACTCTTTGGAAAGAAACATGTGAGCGCCAAACCAATTAATGCTCACGAATCAAGCTCATCCTACGAGACTGGGGGTACGTTTATGAGCTGATCCCAAACTCATGGAACGGATTTAAATCAATTGATTCGTTTTTCTATTAATCGAATTACATGAAATGAAACCCGCATCACAATACAATTGATAGAGGAGCATGAGTTAGTAAAATGGAGCTAAGACTATTTTATCTCAATATCTAATAAAATTAGAAACAGCAATTAGTCGTGTGAAAAATCTCGTTCTGCTTTGAGTTTTCTTGTAAGTGCGATTCTTGAACCCATTTTTGAACCCATGTCTCGGATACATACTGCTATGCTTATTCCATAACTACTTTGCTTTTGTACATGTTGGCACCTTCAGTCATTATCCATTTAACTAGTTCATCAATAAATAACTGCTTGTGCTCAATGCAAAGCTTCATATCATGAAATCCTCCATTTAATCCCCTCACCGAGATTTTGAACCCTTCTGCTAGGGAGCTACAACCATTGACTTCACAAAAATCATTGTTGTTGCTTAACATATTACTACCTTGTAGCAGATTTTGTATATATATCCTTACACGTATTATTGAATTCTACTTACATGATGATAAGCCTACGAATACGAGACAACCTGAGCATGATCAATCCACACTAAGGACCGAGAAAGAATGAATGGTCATACATTCACAGCGGTATTCCATGCTTGATTTTGTCCAATATACGTAGAGAGACAAGCGGCAAGATGTAACTAATCAAAAAAGTAGCCTACCATTATAAATGGATGGATGATAGGACTAACAATACCTGAAGAACCTTTGTGAACATCGTCAGACGATGGTGTACCCAAAAAAAGAATCTTGCTAGGGGAACAAGACTTCACAAGAATTGTTTATCCGCAGGCACATTTCATGAAAATGGAAAAAAACTGTTGAACGGTCCTGTAATGGGTACTTAATCAAAGTGAAAGATCAACCGACTCTTACCGCCTTCTGATGACCTATAAAGAAGGAACTTTTATTTGAAATCTAATCCTATGGTATGATTACCTTAGATTAGTGAAACTTCGCGAATTGCTTACAGCACGACCAGTCTGTCTCAAAATATTAACTGCTTCAAAATTTGGATAAAATATCCACAAAACACGAAGGATTAAGATCCGATTTAATAAACTAAATGCCTATGATTAAGCTCCTGAAATTGTGTTATCCAAAAGAAACTATTAGCCTATCAGGATTTTAACTAATTATAATGATTTGAACACGGTTCTAAATTATTTCGCCAATTGTCTCGCAATAGTTTTACTTATGGAAAACTACTTCCAATCGATTATCGCTCCATACTGCAAGCTAACAGATTAGACACACGAGTAGCAAGCTATCGTTAGGTTCTTCACTAGCAAAGAATCATTGGTGTTATAATATTAGAGATCAAATCTCATGAATTAGGCCAATGAGACTTCTTTTGGGTTTAGGTTGTAAAATCTTCTGAGGATATCCTAGACACAGGATCGATGAAGGTGTATATTTGGTCCCAAGAGCTGTCATAACTTTAGTTTCATCAATCAAACCTATCCAGATGGAGCTTAAACCAAGTGCATGTGCTGCCAGCTGTGCATATGCTGCAGCTAACGTAGCGTCTTGTAATGAAAATTTTTTAAGAATATCGGGGGGAAAGTTCATCTTTACTCTGTCTGGGTTCATGCAAAATACAAGAACAACTGGAGCATTGACATAAGGCTGCTTATTGGCAGCATCAACAAGCTTGACTTTGACGTCCGGTTTCTTTACATTAAAGACTTCAAATCCTTGGAATCCTCCCGCCGTAGGAGCAGTATCAGCAGCTGCGAAAATCATCTCGACTTTTGAATCTTCGACTAGTCTGGTTTCATCAAATTTTCTTTGGGATCTCCTTCCCAACATCACGTTAAAAATATTAGTTCGTAATGCCTCGTCAACTTCTTCGATATCCACCTTCGTTTCTTCTTCATCTTTAGGATAGAGTAAATGCTGGGTGCCCTTATTATCATGCGTTCCAGCAAACATCCTAGAAAATACGTCCTTTGGATACGACACCAATTAAGATATTGTAGCCTGCTCTACAAAAGAGTTTCTGTATAAATGAATTGGACATATTACTAATCATATAATTATAACTTGCTGCATTGTAAAAATTTAAAAGCTAATTGATAAGCTTAGGAACTAAAAATAATCTGGAAATAATTTGTCTGATCATTTCTTACATCACTTTTCACGTATTACTAGTTTATTCAAGAATTAATACTTACCCTTGTCAAGGAGTCATCACTAGATATCCTGGCTGTCATTATATACAAGAATTTTTGTACATATCATATTTGATTCCTATCTTTATAGATGACATGCACGTTCTAACTGTCTATGATATACTCGATAATGATCCATCATTTTTCATGATCGTCCATCATTCTAAGCGTAGTAGTAGGGAGGATATAATGATAAATCGTAACATTCGATCCTTACTCTCACCAGTTCAGGCTGTGCAGGTGTAAAATTTGATTATGTCTGTATTATAAATATGTACTAAATTAGAAACTGATCGACTGTTATCAGTAATCAATATGTACTGTAAGTTTGCATAAACATCGATTGATACTCTTATTATAACTCATCGCACCATAGACACCAAGAATGTTGAAACTAGTTAGGCACTACCAATTAATCTGAGATTGAATCTATCCTTATATCAAGGTCTAATTTTCAAGTTTCTATACTTTTGGAAATATACCTATTGTATTCAACCAAGCAATGACTTTATAATATACTCATTTATAGATCGTAAAGAGTTAGATCCCTTCTCTAGAATACTAAACGTTACTATGATTAGAAGCTAGTCTTGACTTGCATTAGTACATCTCTAAGCAAGCAACATTGGATCTAAAATTTATCAGTGACAGCAATATGCTGTTCCAATTATTAGATAGAAGAGTGATAGATGGCGAAAGATTCAATAGGTGAACAGCATCCAATCGGCAAAGATATTTATACACCGCATATCCAGGTTAGGATAAAAATGATACTTAGTATTCAAAAGATCCTCCTGATAGTTACTATTGTTTATCTTGTTCTCTTTTTCGCATTAGGTTCTGGACTATTTAACTCAATAATTGAAGGCACAGCCAGGAGTACAAGGACATTTATCATTCCTTCAAGATCAATTCAGACAATAGGAGAAACAATTGTGACAACAATGATCTTATTTATTGGAATGGCGGGCGCATTCCTGCTGTATAAAGCTGGGAATTCTATCAATCCAAAAAATCAAGGGGGTCTACTAATAGCTGGTTTTGCGACCATAGGGATTGCGATGCTTTTGGGATTCCGTTTAGTCGATATAAAGGTTTGAGCTATTGATCATTATGCTATCTCATCTATTCGGGTCCCAAATACTACCCAGACTGGTCATTTTCAATGATAGACTAGTCCTGCCTTGTAACTGTCTTTAAAAACGTAAACAGCTTGATGCAATTGATTCCTAGCGTTATTGATTCACTGGGAAACACCCCACAACAATATCAAACGAGATTGGATTCTAACCATTCGATTAGGCGCCGCGTAATTATTTCCCAAAGCTAAATAACTCACATCCTGATCACATGTGACAAGTAGTATGAATCAGGTCAAAGAATTGTTCACGACTATTATGAGTGCCTGTCAAAATCTCTATCATACATATTCGGAGGAGTTTGTAACATGAATATTGCTGAAGCCGCCTCGCTATTCAGCTTGACTTTTTAGAATTTCTTCCGTGTGGTCGTTGATCCGAAACAAAGCGACGGCAGTTAAATAACTGACGAAATCACAGATGAACTGTCTGTCCAATTATCAGAACGATGCGGTAAAGTTTAAGATACGTCATGCATTTGTTTTTGCCCTTTATCTCCCTGGCCTTCTATTACTATCATTGTTAGAGTCGATCTTACTTTATCAATCCTTCTAACATGCCATGTAATTGTTTCCCTTAATTTATCCATTGTATCAGATCTAATTTTTAAAATTATATCATACACTCCATATACCCCACTTACCTCAATAATTTCAGGCAGCTTTTTTAACTCCTTAAGTATTTCTTCTTCAGATCCAAGGTCGCAATTAATCAAGACATATGCAGTTGGCATTATGAGATACCATTTACATTATCTTGGAAGTATTAAACTCTTTTGAAGAATGTAAATTATACATCTTAATTCCTTTGTACAAATGAAATAACTGCCCAAAAAATGCATTGGTTGTTTTTGGCGTGCCATCCGATAATAAGATGAATGGCGCACTTGTAATTGCTTGGCAGAAATTTGTTTACTAATTGTTGTACTTGCACAGATAGGTTACATTTTAAGTACCTACATGGGTTACACTTTGCTGCTTAGATCTTATACTTATGGTGGATGTAATTAATCTTTGTAGAAACATCTCTGATGGAGTAAGACCATTTATTCCTCCATGTTCTCTCGTTTCATTGTACGCTTTTATAAACATGTCATATCTTAGCTTACCATCATCTATGTTTGGTATATCTTCTTCTATTGCTAGAAACTCATTTTTCACTATCTTGTTATATGCTTCTATTTTCCCTTGTAGCTGTGGGTAAGAATGAATTTGGTATTTGCTTATCCTTTATCTGATTGTGTACGAGGAAATGTCTGAACATTTTGGATGTAAACTGCTTTCCATTGTCATGCATTACCTTTTCAGGCTTGCCATTAATGATTATCCAGTCCTCTAGTACATTGAGAACATCTACTGACCTCTTTCTTTTAGACCATCTGCTTGCTACTTTTCTTGAACAATCATCCAGACAGCTGATGATGTAATAATTCCTTTGACTAGAATTACTCAGATAGAAAGGGCCAAGGATATCCATCTGTACCATCTCATTTGGATGCCTCATTGCGAACCGTTTGTATCTTCTTATTTTAGCTTGACATTTGAGGACGTTAAGACCATGTCGCTTTAGTATCTTGTAGATAGTTCTGGTGCTTAACGAGATTCCAACAACCTTTCTTAATCTAAACTTGATCCTGCTACATCCAAACCTTTTGGTTAGTCGTAGATCAAGTATTGTCTCTTCTATTTCTGATGTTACCTTTCTACATGGAGTATTATGAGGTCTTTTAGAGTTATCTAGAAGTCCTTCTATCCCTTTCTGTTTGTATCTGTTATTCCACTTGTAGTAAGTCTTTCTGGATGTACCGTATCTTTTACAAATATTAGATACTGTATCGCCAGTCCATTCTTTCTCATGTATTAGATTAAACCTTGTTCTGATTTCTATATGGATTCACTTCCTGACAGCAGAAGTGTAACCCATGTCTGTAAGCTAAATTGTCACCTATGTTAGGAAGTACAACAACTAGTTAAGAACAATTAAGTTGAGATAACAGGAAAGAAAGATAGTCGCTTTCGTTGTTTGTGCAAGAAAGGTTAATTTCAATATTCGCCCATTCCACCCGGAGGCATCCCACCCCCACCTGGAGGGCCGCCTGCAGATTTGCTCGATGCTATAACGTCGTCTATTCTTAAAAGCATACAGGCAGCCTCAGTAGCAGATTTGATTATCTGTTCTTTGACGCTAAGTGGCTCTAAAACCTCAAGCTTTGATATGTCGGCAATCTTTGCGGTTCTCACATCGATTCCAGTCCATTTAGATCCCTTACTTTGCTTTGCACGCAAATCTGTCATCGCATCTATAGGATCCATACCTGCATTTTGAGCTAAAGTGAGTGGAATAACTTCCAGTGCCTCAGCATATTTCTCGGCTGCTAATTGTTCCCTGCCAGAAAGGGTACTTACCCAATCACGTATTTTTGATGCAGCGTATGCTTCTGGAGCCCCACCCCCAGCAAGTACTAGTGGTTTTTCGATTACATCTTTTGTAACCATCAATGCGTCGTGAATCGATCGATCTGCTTCATCGACTACTCTTTGTGACCCGCCTCTGATTAATATTGTCACAGCTTTTGGATGTTTGGCGCCTTCTATGAAGACCCACTTGTCAGTTTCAACCTTGCGCTCTTCTGCAAGATCGGCAAGCCCTAGATCTTTGGCCGCAAGATCATCAAGATTAGTGATTATTTGAGCCCCTGTTGCTCTTGATAGTTTGGTCATATCGCTTTCCTTCACTCTGCGCACAGTCAATATGTTTGCCTTTGCAAGATAATGTTGAGCGATATCATCTATGCCTTTCTGACAAACGACCACATTGGCTCCAGCATTGATGATTTTATCTACCATAGTCTTTAGCATCTTGTTCTCTTCTTCCAAAAACATATTCATTTGATTTGGCGAACTGATGTTAATCTTGGCATCAAATTCAGTCTTCTCAATTTCTAGAGCAGAATTGATTAATGCAATTTTTGCCTTTTCTATCCTTTTTGGCATTCCTCCGTGAACTACTTCTTTGTCAAGGACAATGCCCTTGATCATCTTTGTATCTCGAAGGGATCCACCAGCCTTCTTTTCTACTTTGATATCGTCAATATCGACTTTAAAACCTGAGTCAGACTCTTCAGAAACTTGTAGGATCGCATTAACAACTAATTCTGAAAGCACTTCAGAATCCTTCGATACCAGTTTTGTTTGCATAGATGTTCTAGCAATTTTCGTTAGTTGTTCCTTGTCATTATTGCTGACTTTCTGCGCCATATTATTAAGAATTTCAATAACCTTGGCTGCGCTTTTTCTATAACCATCTACAATGATTGTTGGGTGTACATCCTTTGCGATTAATTGTTCTGCTTTCTCTAAAAGCGCCCCGGCTAGAACTACTGCAGAAGTCGTACCATCCCCTACCTCATTGTCTACAGATTTGGCGACTTCGACCATCATCTTCGCCGCCGGATGTTGAACATCGATTTCTTTCAGGATGGTCGCACCGTCATTTGTAACAGTTACGTCTCCTAAAGAATCTACCAACATCTTGTCCATTCCTCTTGGACCCAAACTAGATCGTACTACTTCAGCGATCAGTTTGGCGGCTGTTATGTTATTTTTCTGTGCGTCTTTACCCTTGGTTTGAGTTGAACCCTCTTTGAGTATTAATACTGGTACTCCACCAGACACATTCTGATTTGACATTTCACATATTCACCTAAAATTAATAGAATAGATGGCATGCTTCGGGATATTTTAAATTTACTATATTGATTGCCAAAAACGGGATCTAGAATCTTAAAATATTCCAAATGATCAGAACATAATTAATGATTACGACCAGCGAGAGTTTTGAATCATTACCAATATAGCGAAGTATCCGACCACTTAAAGGAGTTCTTTATACATACCGTTTTTAATTTCGATGTAGGTTTCCTTTGGCGTCTTGTCATCGATTAAGATTCCGATACTTAGACATGAGCCTATGACTTCTTTCGCGGCACTTTTGATGCTGCTGGCATAGGAATTATCGATCTTCATCTTCGCAATTTTGACTATGCTATTCATTGTGATCTTTCCTGCACTGGCTGTACCCTGTAGTACCAGAACCTTTAGTTATTCCTGCCTCTTTTAGTATTAAAGCTCGCTGTAGGTGGAACTCCTACTTCAACAGTAAATTGTTTGGTGTCTGAATCAACTTCTACCTTCACAGGGACTTTCATGCCAGGAAAATCCTTGGTCTTCTCATTAATCGCGTTTACAACTTGTAATACATTCACTCCAATTGGGCCTAACGCCGGACCAAGTGGTGGTCCAGCGCTTGCCTCTCCGCCACTAACTAGTGCATTCACAGATTTCTTTTCAGCCATAATTTACCACGGAGCCTGTAGCTAGATATAAATGTCTTTGGTAAAGATCATATTAACTAGAATTTTTTGCTTGATATCAAGACCAAGACTATTAGTATTTCGATAAATTGATTAATAGATTGATATCTAATGATGCATGAGATAGATTTGCTAGTCTGCTAAGATCGATTCTGCAAAGCCAACTCATCAGTTTACATGAACAGTCCATCCACTTTTGTCTGATTAATGGAGATCTACTAAATTGAATTGAATTCATAGCCTAACCAGAGTGTCATTACAAATATGTATCCCTTATACTCGTCTGAAATCGATGTGACTAGAACACTCGCAATTGACCTAGACTCGGTCTTGGCAGACACAATGAAATTATGGACGGCAGTATTTAGTAGGATCAACAAAACTAGGATAACCAAGGATGAAATAACATCCTGGGATATTACAAAGATTCTGCCGATAACTGCTGCGGAAATCTCTAACATTTTTATATATGTTTGGACTCGCCTATGGAAGGATATTCCTCCATCTGAGCCTAACTTGGCAGATATTGTTAACCGAATTCACAAAAAAGGCTATAGGATTTCAATTCTTACAAAAAGGGAACGACCCACCGTATCGTATGTTGCAAACTGGCTCGATTACCATGACATCTTTTCTGACGATCTTATATTCGTATATGATGGAACACCAAAAGCAAATTATCAATTTGACATTCTAGTAGACGATGCACCGGTAAACTTGATCGATATTACCCCACCAAAAACGGGGATCCTATTCAATCAACCATGGAATGTTGGTTTCAATTGGCCTATTAGGGTCAGTTCGCTTAGCCAGATGGAAAGCAAATTGTAGGGAAGAGTATGGACGCATGTATAATAACAACTCAATAAAATGGAACAATAAAGACACCATCCGGGTGGAGATTCCAGATCCCAATGTGTACTTTTTTCTGATAGAATTATTAATATGTCACATTTTACAAGGTGAAATACTTACTTCTATCTATCGTTATAATAGGGGCTGAGTAAATAATTACCCCCAGTCGATCTAATGAATATTTCCACCAATGCCTTACCGCTGCCTAGTATTGATATTCTCGTGCATAGTCTTCGTAGTATGCCAGTATACCAGGGTGTATAGCAGGATCATTAAGATAGTGCCACTAGCAATTAGCGCAATTCCGGTATATATCAATAGTCTTTTCTTATCTCTTCTATTCAACTCTTTATGGCACCAACTCCCGGATACTTTTCTAGCGTTCCTGCCAGCCATCTTCCATATATTATGATACAGTTGTATTGTGAGTCACAGAAGCAGTGAGCATAGAATTCATAATATGAACAGTACAATAGATAGTTTCTAAACTACTATATTTGGACTGAATGCGAGTATTAAATCTAGAATATAACGTTTCGATTCCTTTCCTCTATAAATGAACATGCAAATATCGCTAGTGTAACGCCTTTTTCAAATAATTTGCATCTACGGTAACCGGTATCTGGTAAGGTGAATCGAGCAGTACTACAGTTGCCTCTTGTTTCTCATAGTCGACTCTTGTTATCTTGGCCTTCATTGATTTGAAAGGACCTCCGATAACTTCCACGGTGTCATCTACGCTCAGTTCGGCTACTACAGGTTTCTTGACAATATAACCTTCGATATCTTTGAATGGCAATTCTCCACGAATCTGTCCTCTTACGTGCCTAACCCCCGACAATGCTTCAAAGGCGACCATCGAGTCTGGTGCCTCGATTATTATGTAACCCTTAAAGCTGTCTAGTACAAGTATAGAATAGATTCCAAGTTTCTTAGCATTGATCTTATTTTGTAGAATATTTGCTACCACTCGCTCCTGTCCACCTGTGGTTCTAATTGCAAAAAATTTAGATTCTATAGTCTTTAACTTCTCTTCTGGTAAAACGGTATTTGCACTCTCGATAGAAGATATTTCGTCCCGAGATGTGGATGAGTGCGACCCCTCGTCAAGATGTTCAGCTATTTCTGTACCCTCAATTCTTTCCAAGTTCTCCGTATCATTATCTCCTACCTCAGATAAATCATCAAAAGTGTCATCATCAGAATGTTTACTTTTTTCAAGATAATTGTTCATATTTCTTATTTTCATTAATCGATAATCTAATGCAATTTATAAATTTACTTAACTTGTGCAATACTAATACGCAATTTTGAATCAAATAGTCATATGCTCTGCACTATCTTCAATGATAGTCTCAGATATATGGCTCATTATTAGAGGCTATATTTTACGAATACAGATGACAATATCGCGTACTAAAGTTGGTTAGACTTGGTAATGTGTCGTCATACAGCAATCACGAAGTTTAAGCAAATACGTAAAAGACTATACCGGTTATATTCAGTATCTAATGTTTGAAGGAATGATCTGTAGAAAATAAAGGACATAATATACATCTAGATACAAAGGAATAGAAAGACTAACAGATTACTCGATTCACAATAAAATGTAATAAAGTATCGTGAAGAGCAGCAGACTTGACAACGCTTGATCTACGATTAGCTAACGATGGACTATATTGATCGGAAGGATCAAGGAAAATATGGAGCCAAGACAAGTCCTACACCATTATCGATGTCTCCAGATGTTAAAATATAACAGTATTCATCAGAGAAACAAAAAACTAGGTCTGGTCATGTAACTGTTTTAAAATCAATCCACATTCATAAATTAACATATACAGAAATTAAACTGTACGAATATGTTATCTGGAATTGTGGAGTACATTTCGAAAACCTCCGCTCCTAGCCCATCAAAGTCTATCAAACATAAAAATAAGCGACTTTCTGCTAACATAAACAACATTCATGAAAGAAGAATCTTATACCCTTATAGCTTCGAAAAAAGATTTGGCGAGTACGACTATGTCAAACTATCTAATAAATAATAAGGGGTTTGAAGCTCTCGAGCACGGGTCTAATATCTTTGAATCTAAAATCCATAAAAATGCCAGACTTTATGTATCCAATCTCGAACTTCTTTCCTTAGATACTCTTGACGTACGTGTTCAAAGATCAAAGGCATTAATCTTTCTGTCCAAACACGAATCGGCCAAGAAAATTCCAGCATTAACTTGTCACTCTACAGGTAATTTTTCAGATAACCATTTTGGAGGTAACCCAAGAGAACTTGGATTAACTTTTCCATCCTTACAGAAAAATCTCATTCATCGAATTAACAGTAAGAAATCATTAGTGCCAGATTACGAAATAAGTATTGAAGCCACACATCACGGACCAACATCATTACAGAGTCCAATTCTATTTGTGGAGATAGGTTCGACGGCCAATCAGTGGGCTGATACTAACGCAGCTTCAATTCTGTGCGACGCAATATTGGAGGTGATTGCGACAGGATTCAGGAGTTGTGATAAAGTAGGTATCGGGCTTGGTGGGTCACACTATCCAGCTAAATTTAATAAGTTGTTGCTGGAATCAGAATATGGTCTTGCTACCATAGCTGCTAAGCATAACCTAACTCTTGTCGACCATTACATGTTAGAACAAATGTCCTCGAAGAGCATCGAAAAGGTAACTCATATTGTAGTTGACAAGAAGGGTTTAGGTAAGGAAAGGACTAGAATAGTGCATTTGATAGAGCGTTACGGTCTTGATATACTGTCTTTGTGATCGATGTTGATTGGCTCGAAATCGTAGCCTATTCAAATTGTTCAAGATAAGACTTGAAGTACGAATAAGAGCTCGATATAAAAATCTAATACTATCTTCCAATTAAAATGAGTTGTGACTGTCAGCGATATTAGAATCAGAGTTGTCACAGTCTTTCTGGAACATGGAGGAAGGATATTGCTTCTTAAACGCAGCTCTAGGGTTAGAACAATGAAAGGAATGTGGGCTGGAATAAGTGGCTATCTAGAGAATGAAGACCCATTAGCTCAGGCTCTGAAGGAAATACGAGAGGAAAGTGGCCTTACAGAAAGTCAGGTCACTCTTCTTAGAAGTGCAGACCCATTGGAGGCCACAGATGCCCAGCTTCCTAATATTATCTGGATTGTGCATCCATACTTGTTTCAATCAAGTACGCAGTCAATCAAGCTGGATTGGGAACACGATGAATACATATGGGTGTTGCCACATGATTTAAAAAATTACAAAACTGTTCCAAAACTGGAGGAAGTTTTGGAAAAATTACTCCAGTAAATCCTGTCTGATAAGGTCAGGAGTAGTGTCTTTCTTTTGCCAACAAATGTTTCATGCACACATGACATTACTTTTAATGGCGACGATTAATATATTACGATGTAGAACGTTTCCAACAATTCCTCATCTTTGTCTATACTCAGTCGATAGCTGTCGAAATAGATCCTCCATTATTGGGTTAATCTAAATTGAAAACTAAAGTCTGAACTTTACGACCAACAATAAAATATGGTTCGCCTATTTTCGTTGGAAAATATTCTTTGCGGAGTCTGCCAGAATCTATATGGAAGCCTGAGTTTGCACAAATTGATATGAGGTCGGTGAAGCATTTACTAGATTCTTCGATGTCTGTTAGAACCTGAAGAGATCCCCTTGCTCTTAATTTAGCTGACATGTGCGACAATAGGGATGTCATTCCTGATTTTTCGCTATTCATAGATTTGGAGAGATCTTTTTCAGGTAAAACAAGAAAAAAATTGTCAACAGATCTATTTGCAATGTTTGGGATTAACTTATGAGTGTCTCCCCAAAATGATGAAGCATTAGGTGGATCTAAATCGGCAAACCTTGACTTTGCCCTAGAGACCTCTGTCTGGTCTTTCCCGATGCCGATAAAATACTCTGCCCAATTATTTACTGCGATTTCTTCCAAGATATCCCCGCTCCGCATTTCTATTTCTATATTAACTTTAAGGTATAGTCCTCGTGCCTTGTTAATAGTTCTGTTCAGTTGTGTTGACGGATTGCCCTCATGAAAAAATTGGTATATAAGGTTCCATCTTTGTCTAAAGATATCCGGAAAATGTCGGATACGGATTAGCTCCTTAAAGAGATCGGTCTCGGCAAAATCTGAAAAAAACTCATCGGTTCTTGACACAGCTTCAACTTTTGGAAGATATAGTTCTTCATATAGGTTGGTGACTCTGACCCAAGCCCTAATTGGATCTGAACCCATATAGGTAACAGATAAATCAGCTAGCCACAGTATCTCGCCAATTATCTTTATCTTACTTGAATCGGAACCAGTCTTTTCAAGATCAGATATATGTTCAGAAAATCTCTTCTGAGCCAGCTCTTGCTTAAAATATGGGAAATCAGTTCTCCAGATCAATGCTTCAATAATTTTACTTTCGTTTACTCCTCTGTTTTGCGGCATAATATACTCAGGATGAGTTGTCGCAAATTCTATTGGAGGCAAGAGTGCTGATTTATATTCTCTAAAGTAATTTTCAAATTCATACCCACTCATCGTAAAATATGCATCATGAATCCCAGTCCGTTGTATCTCATTTATAGTTCTTACAACATTGGGTCCTTTGGGACTAGTACCAGGGTTACGATCGGACTCTAGCTGAGCTGGGTCATAATCATGTAAAAGACCAGCTATCAGAAGCAACTCATAATCAGTCGAATTAAACCTATAGTTGCGAAATTCTCGCGGTAGCATTTGTAGGCTTAAATAAGAGACTTCGAGGGTATGATGGAAATTATGATATTCACTCGATCCTTCACCAATTCCTTGGGACGTGTATGATTTTTGAAGGAATCGCACGAGTGCTCTAATTCTAAAAATCTTGTCATCAGATATTCCTCTCTGCATGGCAGCCTGAACTATGGCAGAAATTAGCTCGTCGTCTTTTATATTGGCAAGGTTCTCATTCGTATATGCAATAGATCTCTTTTTTGCACCAGGTAGATGTCTAATGATTTCATTGTAAATTAGTCGAATAGGGAGGCTCTTATTTATATAAATACCTAGCGTCGTTAATTTCCATGGATATTTGATTCTTGCTCTTTCCCTCTCTACAATTTCCTCCGAGGCCAGAACAAGTTTCCTGTTAAGCTCTGCTATAAGCGTACCAATCTTGGCATCGTCAACTTGTACTCCTTTTTGGCGATCCATCAACCTGACTCGGTCAGTATTCATGACTAACCACTGCGGTATTTTTACCCTGTATCTGTAACGTTTATTTGTCTTGCGTTGGGATCCATCTTGTGATATCGTCTCTTTATAGGTAACAGCGACGTTTCTTCTGTCCACTGCAAATGGCAGATCGGTATCCCGTACAACCTGAAGAATAATTTCCTTAGTCCCAGTTTGAAGGCCAAGTAAGACATGCCAATATTTGCCTTTATCTAGCCACGTCGGCACTTGGGTTTCTTTATCCCAAAAGTCTATTGGACCAAGTGGAAGATAGCCATTTTCGTACTCCTTAGTTTCAGGATTATAAGATCGATAATCGTAATTCCCCATAAGTGGATCGAGATTGCGTGCAAGGTCTCTTACTTCCACGATGAGCACGCCTGATCTTGTCAACTCACGATACGCCATTACGCCCCAGATAGTGCCTAATGCACTAAATAACGTGAATATTTCAGCTTGTATATCGACCTGATGGAGTGCTAGATATCTTGGTGCAAGTGGTATCCCAAACCAACCGGTAGCCAGAATACCCATAAAAGCTAGTGTTATGAATAACCATCTGGCGAGATCGTTATATGTTAAGCTGAATGAATAACCACTAGATCGCGAATGCTCATATGAATCACAGTCACGGTTACCAGGATCCTTTTTACGTCTGACAATTTCAGCTAGAACTTGGGAGAATGACATAAGAACCATCCTTAAAACAAAAGATCTCCCATTTCCTAAATTCATTAATATGCTTAACTTGTTACACAGGACAACATTATATATTTGCACCAAAAAGAATTAGAAAATATTGGGTATATTGCGCTTTGTCATAATTTTTGGGCTATGAACTTCAAATAAAAGTAAAATGTAGGCTAATATGTATCTCAAATGATTATGACTGTCGATTGAGGTATGTATGCGTTTATATTCATAATCCTCTATCTATGACTTTACTACTATTTTCCCTCTCATAGTTTCTGGATGCAAAGAGCAATAATATTCATATATTCCTGCTTTTTTTGTGGCAATGGCGGTTATAAAAGACTGATCGGCAGACAGGTAAGATGTATTAATGCCTAAACCATCAACAATGAAATCATGTCTAACGAAATCTTTGTTTAGTATGATTAGTTTTTTTGGAAGGTTTGTGCTTGCATAGATTGTGGGATTAGTCACGTTAAAGCGATTATCTTGCGCTATCAGTAATACGCCATTTGCAGTTTTAACTTTTGATTCAATAGTGGTATGGGTCAGATTGCCAACTGCCCATATTATCCCAACTGACATAAATGATATGGCGACAATTGCAATTATGTTAGTATTCATCCCACCATTAACCCTATACCTGAGTAAATTCTATGTATTCATTTTGGTATATTAAACTAATCTAAAATTACATCATTAAACAAGCATGTGAAGTCAGGATAGAACGTAACAACTTACATTCTACCAAATTTTGAACACGGAAATCCATTAAACTAAGATTAATAATCAGCTAATTGGGACTTACTTCATGGCCAGGCAAGATACCATTCACAAAAATATGCTGGCTTTATCGTTTATTTCTCTGAGTTTAATTTATGTCATTATGCTATTTGGAGTATATATTGCTGCTTCTCATCAGGGATTATCCTGCCCTGGTTGGCCATTATGCCCAAATGGATTTAGCTTTCCACCAGAAAAATATTTTTTCGAACATTTCCACAGGATGCTTGTTGTCATAACAGCAGCCAGCGTGATTTTCACTGCTACTTACGCGAATAAAAAGGTTAAATCCGCAAGAAACACCTCCATTGCATCTGTTATTTTGATTTTGATTCAGATTGTCTTGGGTATGTTAATCGTTAACTTAAAGTTGGAACCGTTATTGGTTGCTGTTCATTTATCTTCTGGGGTCCTCCTATTTGCAATGATGTTAATGACTTTTCTAGTCGCGCATAAACTCAAGATTTGATGAACTGTTGCTATTTCAAGCCGACAATGGGAGCAACCCACACAATCGACAATTGACCCCAGGTAACAGTCAAAATTATATATCGTAGATTGCTTTTGGAATACTTCGGTTCTTCCTTTACTACTAGAAAAAATAATAATTATAATGGTGGTAAGGTCATGAGTTGGTCCTGGCAATAATTTGAATACAGTCATTAGTTACGTTGGGGAGGGCATGCGGATCAAGCTCAGGATGTGAAAAATGGAGATACACTTGAAGGGACAAGCTGAATATTCAGAATGGCACAGGATGGTCAACCCGCAGCGAATAATCGGTTAAATGGTAGCGGCAGTAGTCAGAGTAGTAGCAGTAGCAGTAAACATGGAATAGGTGGAGGTGTAGCAATGCTGGTGTTACTGCAAGAAATCACCATAGAAAAGCCTAATCCTGGAACTTTAGGTATCCTTGTAAATGAATTTGGATTTATCTCACTTGTTGGTGTACTATTAAACAGATACACAGGACAACTATTCAAACATAATTAAAAGGAGTAATTAAATTCATTAAATTCTAGCCTATCGTAAAGACTGTGCGAGATGATACTAATAAGAAGAACATGAAATCTGAGAGATTTTTGAAGTTGTACTCTAGAGCTATAGTGATGATAGAAGGCAAAGCAGTAGTAGTTAGTATCGTCCAAATGACGAAAAGTAAAGAGAGAAGATCCTATGGAACGATATTGTGCCAGTATCCGTAGCCTATCTCCTAATTACGAGATCAGTTACGAAGACATATTAATACTACTACTCATAAAGGCAAAATAGATAAAAAGATAGTCTTGTCTATAAAAAGGGAGTATAATCTTACGTCCACCGATAAATATCAGTCAACCAGGGTTTGTCATGGCAAAAGAAATGTATGTAATGCTTTATTGACTTTATCTGGATATCGTACGAATAATGCGATGGCCAGCCTTTTTTATATATACAGGCCAAGTATACCAGAGCTATTTTTTTTGCCTATAACCCTTGAATCTTACATCTCGCCGATAAACATGACCTTCTTAGAGAGTCAATATTTACTATAATTGATGTTATTTTATCCTATTCGGTCGTTGGTAAACAGAAGCTAAATGTAGCACCATTACCATCTTTATTATTATCTGCCCATATTCTACCCCCATGAGCTTCGATAATATTCCTTGATATAAATAAACCCAATCCAGTCCCTCCTTGTGAGTTTGAAGTAAACTTTGTAAAAAGCTTAGGCAATACCTCCGGAACTATTCCAGTACCACTATCCTTTATGGAGACAACCACAACCTCACGGCTATTATGGTCATGGCAGTTACCTTCTTTCTTTTCTGTTGTAATAGATATAGTTCCTTCTTTAGTAAATTTAATAGCATTGACTAAGAGGTTTGAAACCACCTGATTAATTCTGTTCTTATCTGCTTCTACATAGATATCTGCTTTTCCATTAAAGACTGGTTCTATTTTTATATTATTGTCTTTATTTTTGTTTGTAACATAATTCTTGCAATCTGTGACAGCATTCAGTATCAGCTGATTTAGATCGAATTTCTCTTTTTTAATTAACAGTGAATGACTCTCAATTCTTGTAACGTCCAAGATATCCTCTGATAGGTTTCGCAATCTTTTTGCGTTTCTGATTATTACGTCTAACATCTGATCGTATTGTAACTGCCCTTGCGGCTTTTTATAACGTAGAACCTCGGACAAGCCGATGATTGGTTGGATAGGAGTCCTTAGTTCGTGAGCAGCGATATTGATAAATTCTTCCTGCATTTTATCACGGAGTTTAAGTTTCTCGTTGGCTAATGCAAGTTGTCTATTTGATTCATCCAACTCTTTAGTTCTTCTTTTCACCTCTGTATCTAATATGCCAGTCCATTTGATAAGAAATATTATTAGCACAGATATCGCTGCAAAGGTACTTGCAAGAAGTGTGAACATCTTCGCATCTTCGGTCGAAAGCAACCCCTTTACGGTGGAGTAGATTTGTGAAGTTGGCGTTACTACTTGGATGAAGTATGTGGGCTTACCGTTCACAAAAATAGGCGAGCCAGTAGTCAACCGTTCGCCTCTCCCATAATCATAGACTGCAGAACCAGGATTACCAGCTAACAATGCACGGGTTTGGTTATTTAGGATCAAATTATGGTTGATAAACTGTTGGGTATAGTTCCCAAAAAAATTTTGGCCTACCAATGTCTGACTAGCACCATTTGCCAACATAGTACCGTTTGTGTCGAACGCAACCAAGAACGGCGTGTCGATACGCTCCACATTTCCGTAATGAGCAAAAAATGGGACTGTAGGTATCGAGGTTGCAATTATCCCAAGCAATTGTCCATTCTCCCTGCTAATTATTGGATAGGATATAAAAATCGTGTACATTCCCTCTCTCTCAAAGCCATTGGAAAATACGGGCTTTAGATTAGTCCTTGTTTCTGCCACCCAATCCCTTAGTGAATAATCCGCACCTAAAAGGGCCCCCTCTGACCCGGGGGGAGAAAAGCTAAGTTTCACAATATTATTTTTGTCCAAAAGAAATAGTCTATTTATGACCTTGTTAAATTGGGTATATTTTTCTCCTACTAGTTTCGTAGCATTGTCACCAGAAAGATCCCCTCGTTGTAGATAAAAAGAGTTGGCCAATCCATCAAGCATTCCAACAACTAAATCCAGGTCTGAACCGGCATGTAGTGAAATATCAAATGTAGATCCTATCTGACGCTGTTTTTGCTGCAAAAGTAAATTAGATTTGATGTCGCTTTCGGTAATTCTTTGAATGTAGAATAATAAACCGAGAGAAAATGCAATAATCAGAATTATAGAAATGACACCGATTTCCTTTATTCTTTTGGAAAGCAAGTCCATCTCTACAACCTCCTTCTCATTTGTATATATCAGCTAACCTGGTATTACTATAAGGTTTTCGTTAGGGAGCATATTAACTTCAAACTAGAGACCAATCTATATGTTTACAATACTACTCCAGAATATTCGTTTTGCTATCTCACCGTTCAAAAATAATACAAATCACCTCACTCCTGTATCCTACATACTACATTTAAAAATCATTACTTTAATTCGATGAAAGCAAGACCACAAACTAACACCCTATACAAAATAAGCTGTCGATCTATCTTTCGTGCATCTTTTGAAGAATTCAGCCTTTGAATTACAAAGTTTGAGACATAATCCCATTTCCCTAGATATAAAGATAGGTTAAAGATTCATTCATTATTCATTTTGTCATCTACCTAAATGGGAAAAAATTCAAAATATAAGCCCTTGTACTGGTAATTTATGGATTTATCGTCCTGATAAGAAGCAAGGATTAATAGGGAAATGCCGTTTACGCTCGCTCATGGCTAGATTCTCAACTGTTAGCGGCATCTTTGTTGTAGGATTAATCATGAGTATAATATCTCTTTCTGCTAGCGCACGTACCGACTTGGTTTTAGCTCAACAGAAAAAACAAGTTGTAATTACAGCCATGGTTGATAAATCTAGGCAACGTCATAAAATGGGATGGTCTCTTGCAACCTGCGATACAGGAATTGCAAGCAAGGCATCCTGATCTAAATATTCAAATAAGTTATACCACAACCCCTTACAATCAGACCAGGACCGTTAGGTAACAAAAGTGCTATTGATCTAATCTCTGTCGACCAAATCTGGCTTGGAGATTTTGCTCAAAGAGGTTTTCTAACAGATCTTACAGATTATGTAAAGATTTGGGGTAGATCTTCTGATTGGTATCAAACGAATTTTGATGGAGGGGTGTATAGAGGTAAAGTGTATGGTATGTAAGTGTTGATCCGAATTCTTTGGAAAGATGGGTATATGGCGTCCGCAAGGAAAATTAATTATGCTCTAGGACCGATGGGAATTTCGGGTGCTGCCCTTGTTGGTTTAAACTATTCTCCGGATATCTGGTATCCTTATCTATGGATGCTCGGAGGTGACATACTTGTGATGAAAAATGGACACCCAGTAAAGGGCAGTTACTGGTTTCCTGCATATAATAGCTCAGCAGGTATGAAAGCACTTGAATTTATCAAAGAACAGATCGATGCAGGTATAAAACCGCTGAAAAGTAATCCAGACAAATTGTTTGCTGTTAGGAAGCTTGTTGTGCTGCAAAGTGGGTCCTGGGTACCAGGTGTTTTTCCACGCCAACAATGGCCAACTTTCGATTGGTAAGAGCAGACCAGTTTGCAGCTGAGTATCCACAAATAGCAGAACACATAAGAGAGGCAATTGAAGAGGTTTATGTCAAACAACCAAAACAAGCACTAGATGATGCTGCCAAAGAGTCTGCTAGGGTTTTGGGGTGGTGAGGTTGTTTTATTGTGACTTAGAGAGGATAATTTACATTGGCCTTATGTTGCGTATACGTACATAAATTATTTGCTTGAGATGCTACTTTCAGCAGTCGCTAATTCACGATAGCCTCTAAGGTATCTATCAAAGTTGGATAAGGTCAATATTGTTGATATCTACAGTAATATCTAATTTGATATCAAGATAACTATCGTTTATACACAAGGTCAAACAAACACACTATATCAAAAACAAATCATGTAAACTCAACTCAACAGATCAAAGATATTCGGAAGATTTGAGTTTCCATCTCGAGGGACCTTTTCTTGATTTTAACGCCTAGTAGCATTTCTTTACTTTTGATATTTAGAATGTGATAAGAGTCTTCATTATTTCACAAATCCCTGAACTTGACAGCGAGATAAGCTATAATAGGCTGTAATAACATACGATTTTGCACTGATGAGCCACAAGAACCATAATAATAATAAGAAAAGAGATGACAGTTACATCTCAATCAATCGGCGTAAGAGAAATAGATACTTGAAGATCATTGGAATTCCTATTGGTACTGCAGTAATTGTTTTGGGATTAATTATTGCGACTCAGGCTCAAGAACATGGTTTGGGCGCTAAGATTGTATATCATATTCATCCTCATCTTAATATGACAATTGATGGGAAACCAACCAATGTCCCACAAGGCATTGGCATCAATTCATCACTTTATAAGGATCATTCCCTAGATAAATATAGTACTCCGGAAATTGCCCCAATACATACTCACGATAGAAGCGGGACCATCCACGTAGAATCTACCGTTAATCGAAACTATACATTGGGTCAATTCTTAAGTATATGGGGATTGAATTTGAATAATAAGGCCGTGCAGGTTATTGTGGATGGAAAGGCAATAACGCCACCGGATGATTTTAGAAATCATGTGTTTAGAGATAGGGAAAATATTACTTTGGCTATCGGAAAAACATGAAAGATCGGTTCATAACCTGTAAAGATGAAAAATTAAGAATCAATTTGTGAAATCGTTTCGTTGTTCGAAAATAATATCCAGTATGATGGACCACACGAGAGCATCAGTCAGTAACACCTATAATAGCCGTAATTAGTACTGAACCATGTTGAATGGAGATAATGTTGATGATTTATGGCCTCAAATGGATGAGGCCACTAATCATAAATCCACTGGTACTGCGGTTAATATCTCTGCTACTGATGATCCTAACGGAATTATCGCGGAACTGTTTGATAATATTATAGGCTATAATGACGTAAAGAGATTATTCAAATTATCATTATTTTCGGAAGTACCGGTACATATATTATTGGTGGGCCCACCAGCATCGGCGAAAACTCTCTTTATGTTAGAATGCATTAAACTTGAACGTTCACACTTTACGATTGGAAGTCAAAGTACAAAATCAGGAATGATGGACTATTTGTTTGAAGCACGTCCTCGATATTTAATTGTCGATGAAATCGAGCATATGCCAATAAGAGATCAAACTGCGCTTTTAAGTTTGATGGAAACTGGAATTATTGCTGAAACAAAATTTCAAAAGGTCCGCAAAACTCAACTCAAAACGTGGGTCTTTGCAACTAGTAATGGAACCGAAAGGATGTTAACCCCATTACTGTCACGGTTTGTTGTGCTACATTTTAAACAATATAAATTCGAAGATTTTCAAAAGGTCGCCACTCATTTGCTCGTTAACTCTGGTATTTCTAGTGAAATAGCGACTACGGTCGCAAATGCAGTATGGCATAAAATGAGATCAAAAGACATTCGGGATTGCATGAAGATCGGTCGCCTTGTAAAGACTAAGGAAGAAGTTGAATGGGTAATCGAAGCATTAAAAAAGTATAGCCGATAGATGCTTTGGCATTTTTGGGTGTTCTTACTATTCATCATGTGCGTTGAATAAATTGACCTTGAATCAATAAATTCTTGGGCGTTAAAGGATTTTAATTGATGCCTTAGAATCATACAACTGACATTCAATATCTTCGGCCAAAAGAAATACGGTGATAGCCCGTGATCGTCTAGCTTACCCCGGCAGGCTCATGGCTGTGTTCGCTGTGATCCAGTTGTTTATGTGCGTTCAAGTCCTCAGCATTATTAAAAACTCTTCCGCAAAGACTGCAACGTTCTTGTTTAGACGGCTTATCAGAAGAGGAGGCTGCAAAACCCATACTATTATTATATCTGATAAACTCATAATTAAATATGATACTAACTCTTCTCTGTTATGATATTGGATATTTATGAAAAGAATAATACGATCCCTCCATGCCTATCACAATACGCACTCTGTCATTTTTTCCAGATTATGCTTTAAAACAACTGACATACATACATATTCTGCAACTTTCTTTACGGCATGGGGAATATGTATCTTGTTAGATAATGCATCTTGTTAGATAAAAAGTATGTTGAGATGAAATTTTCTGTGCTTTAACGATGTTAAGTAATGATTAATAGAATTATTACTATCCCCAACTTATATGTCTAAGGCCCAATGTTATCTCTCCTGGCTGTAGTGGGTATAGGCTTGTCCATTGTCACAGCAGCCTCTTTTGTGAAGTCGGCAATGGCTGCCAGTAGTGGCACTACCAATGGCAGCAATGACAGGAGTAGTGACAATAGTAAGGGTGGCAGTAGTAAGAATAGTTCTAGTAGCAGTTCTGACCCCAACGCACTTAGTAAAAAGGACCTCAAAAATTTCGTTACCAGTGTATCAACTGCAAGTAAGCAATCTATTGGCTTGAACGCAAGAATAATCCGAGATTGCTATGATCAGGCAAAGGGTATCGGCACATCACACCAGTACAACTTCTAGGAGTACGAGTGCACCCTAATCTACTGGTAGTAGTACAAGGAGCTAGGTTTGTTTGCGAGCACACACTTATTTTATTGTGTTAGGAGAATATTTAGTGACAAAATGAGAACACTCTTAACCAAATATGATGACGTTTCCCACAAGATCACACCGTAACTTCAACAAAGATAGTCTAGACAGTCTCGTGGTAGTTAACCTGCGATTTGATTGATTCAATCTGAAGAGTAGTTGAATAATTTTTCTATTCAATGCATAAAAATCTTAGTTATTATTATATTCAAATTTCAAAATGACAAGACAAAAATATTAAAACGACTAAATGTGAGGATTTTCATGATAATTTGAAATCCGAAATCCGAATTCGAATTGTGAGGCGGCGACAGGTGGGGCTTTGCAAAACAGATACACAACAGCTTTTTCAGTAGTTAGGTAGAAATATCTCTCTCCGATCAGGAGCTGTACCTCGGGAAAATTCATTATTGGCAAACCCCATGCCGTGCTCTCGTTAAAGCGAGTAAATATAGAATTAATATTTTTATCCCAAAGAGCCTACATGAATATGTGTCAAAAATTATCCAAAATATAATGACTAAAAAAATAGTAACTATAAAACAAGAAAAAACTGGTTTAGATGCAGTCAAGCTGATGAGTGATCATGGTATTAGTTCATTAATCGTAGAGAACAATCAGGAGCCTATAGGCATCATTACGGAAAGAGATATTGTCAGCAAAATTTGCTGCAGGGATTTACAACCATCTAAAGTTAATATAGTTGACATCATGTCGAAAATTCGAACATATGCAACTCCCAATACTCCAATTGAGGTTGCGGTACAAAGAATGGTCAATCACAAGATCCGACGATTGCCCGTAATTGAAAGTGGAAGAATTGTAGGAATTGTTACCGTTACTGACTTAGCAAAGGAGTTAAGAAAGACGATATTAAAGGAGGGACTATTATCCGAATTGTATGAATAAATGTGCTTCATTATTATCATTCGGACACGATTAATCAATATGATGCCGCAAATCGACGCAATAACAGAATATTATTACGAATCATAAATCATAAATCTTTGTAAATCTTCAATCAAAATGTTTTCATAGGCTTTTTAGAATATTTCATATGATGAATACGTTAATTAGCGGGGGGTTGATTTGAACCTGCAGCCGCATGCGATATGCAATTGCGGTAACCGCTCTGCGGGTTATGAGCCCGCCGGGATAACCTAGCCTCAGTTTATTGAACTGGCTTCCCCACCCCGCTGAAACCAAATCCTTAAGGCGATAATATATCTTTATATCTTCCTACGTTAAGGAGAAATGGCGATATAAAGTAATAATAATTTAAAATGCCTTGAATATGTGTCAAATTATTCGCTCTAATTCGAATAATGAATGGTTATTTAGATCCCGACTGACACCAAAAGCTTTTCACTATATAAAATCGGTATTCTGAAATGATCTATTAAGATTCTCCAGAAATTATATCATACGCGAGAGCCCATCCCCTTGGACCTATCCCAGGAATTCTAAGAATTTCTTTACCTCTGATGTTAGACCAAGAACCGTCTTGTCTTTGAACCAATATTGGATGGCCCACAAGTTCTAGCATTGATGCGTCGTTTTCGCTATCGCCTATGCCAAAAAAGGTTACGTCGTAATCGTACTTTTTCTTAAAAAGATTGATTAATATTTCAACAGCTTTTCCCTTATCATTTCCCATTGTTACATCAAAAAACCTTCCACCATGTATTAGATTTAGGCCCATCTTTAGGCATAACCTAGTAAACCTAGCCAAATCTTGTTTCTTTATCTGTAGGATAGTTTCACCATATTCCCTATTAGCCATTCCTATCGCCTGCTCAGCACTCAGCTTCGTAATATTGCTTAGTTCTTCAATCGATGTGTCTCCGACACCTTTAAAATCTATCTTAAATTTCTTCCTGATATCATTGAGTATTCCTCTAATTTGCTTGGCTGGTTTCCCAAGCTCAATAATATGATCTTCTCCATGGACCTTGACATTATATTTATCAATGATATATGAAAGATCAAAATAGTCTCTTCTAATTATTATGGCGCCGCCATTCTCGACGATGAATGGATCGTCCAATCCAATATATTTTCTGACCTGAATTTGTTCGGTCAGTGTTTTTGCAGAGCACAGGATAACAGGGATTCCACTTCTCACTAACGATCGGATCAATTTAGGAGTTTCTCCATATCCTCCGGTCTCAATGTCTACTATGGTACCATCTATATCGGTAAAGATAACCTTCTGAATCAAATGTGCAGTAACTTGTAGGCTAAAGAAGTTTGTTAACCTATCGATCTCATTCAAGATAGAAAAGATCATATACTTTGATACTGATCCACTGCCAGCCAACCGACAATTTCTTCCCTACAAGCACAAACTCCAAATGGTATTTAGCTCATCGTAATATGAGATGATTATGTCATAAAAATTCAATCAATAACAAGAAGTTGCGGGAGGTGGGATTCGAACCCACGAACCCCTAAGGGATGAGGTATCCCAGTCAATTAATAACCTCTGAGCTCCGTGCATAAGTAAGAATTGTCTCACGCCGTTGACCGGGCTTGGCGACCCCCGCTCTAAGCTCATACTATTACTTACATTATTTATATGATGACAAAAGCTCGAATACTCCTGAATCGGATTTCCCTTTACGATGTTGAACAGCTTTCTCCAAACCTTAGAATAGATTAACTATCTTCCTAACAAAATGAGCCGCCAGAAGCTTTAGAATTATCTTGTCGCTAGTGGGATGATAATTGTCTAACTGAATTGGATTAAAGTTATAATCTTATCTTGCAATCTACCATGACCAACTTAAGTTGTGCTGATTATTCCTTTACTGGTTATGATAGAAATTCATCTCGAGGAGCATTATGTGTTTTTAGTAGGACCATTGAACAAAGGCAAATGAAAATCATGATTCAGTAAGACTAAGGATCGTGTTGTTAGGGACGGCATTTATCTGCTCAAATTTCACATATCTGGAAAAGCCAAATCGTACCAATCGTACTAATAGATCTTATCCATCCAACTCTATTCAATGACTATGTTGAATTTTATCACAAATAATGAAGTGAATTAACAAGATATTAGAAAGCAAATTTAGGCCTTAGTTATGTTGGATCTTATTTCTGTTATGGGTAGTTTATTTTGTTGATTGTACTTTATGACTTGTGATACACCACCCTTGGGATAGACCCCATAAACCAGGCTCGCTTCAGCAACGATCGAATCCTTCAATGTGACCATAATTATTTGGCTATCCTTTGATCTCTGTACTAATACTTTGGATAGTCTATCGGTATTTTCCGCATCGAGGTGCGCATCTACCTCGTCCATTATGTAGAATGGAGACGGTCTAAGCGACTGGAGGGCTAGCAGGAATATAGTCGCGGCCATAGTCTTTTCTCCACCAGATAAGGACGTAGATTCACGTGCGTTTTTACCAGGAAACTGAACCATCAACAGGATGCCACTGGATATATCATCTGCATCTTCCAATTCAAGCCTGGCTGAGCCACCAGTTATTTCTGAAAACGTTTTTCTTATATTATCATCAACCTTCGTAAACGCATCCATGAAAACTTCCTTTTTTTCTTTGACCGTTTCTTCTATGAAACTAATAATGGAATTACGTTCAGTTTCCAATTCATTTCTTCTAGTTGACATCCCCCTGTAGCCATCTACTACCTGTCCATAACTTTCGACGGCACGCAAATTTATTGTGTTTCGTATTTTCTCATACTCAATATTTAGCTCTTTAATCGCAACGTCTACATCAAATGAATCTAGTAGATTCTTATATCCTAAATCATTAAGTTCATTATAGTGTTCCAATTCTTCATTATTAAGATTTGAAACGTCCTTTTGATTAACGACAAAATCTCTTTCTAGAGCATTGATTTCTTTTGAGAGTTTTTTCTCATCTTCCATTAAAAGTCTTATCTGTGCCTCATATTCTTGGAGGATGGTATACGATGCTCCAGATGCGTCTATCGTTTGCTGTTCTTGATCCCTGCATGTTTGGATTTCGCTCTCGACGGATTGTACGATTTTCCGAAGTCCAAGGAGTTGCCCATTTTTTTCATGAACTTCGCTTTCTAATTGACGCATCTCCTCATCACCTGAATTAGCTCGCTCCACGTAATTATCAAGATCAATTTTTGAAGATGTGGAACTTGTAATTAGTTCACGCAACTCAAAATCAAAATTTTCGATTAGTTTTATAATCTGAGTCTTCCTACTGCCTACTTCCACGAGCTCATTTTTATAAACACTATCTTCGTTAATTTTTAATTGCTGTGTTATTCTATCCATGGTTGATGTCAATATAGCCAATCTGGTCTGGTATTTCTCAAGTTCGTAAGTTAATTGATTATTTTCAGACAGAATTATTCCATAGTTTGCATTAAGTTGGCTAAGTGATGCTTCTGTGTCAGCTACGGAATTTTGTAGGTAAGCTAGTTCATTATTGACGTTTCCTATCTTTGCTTCACCTCTTATCACTGATGGTTCCAGTTCCCGTAGCTTCGATGCTATACTATCATGGTCTATTGTTTTCTTTCTTATCAAATCGTCTAGGGAGGTGAGTTGCCGCCTCATTATACCTATGGAATCGCCGAGCAAGATTGCTTCAGTTAGATCAGATATTTTGGACCCGAAGTCCACGGACATGGAAGTTACATCCGACTCGAAAAGCTCACCAGAGATAGAGACAACTCTATATCCTCGTTTCGCTAGCAAATAAGCAAGGGAAGGAGTTCTGACAAGGAAAGTGCTACCAAAAATAAACCGTACGAGTTTCGAATAATCCGACTTTATGAAATCCGAAAGATTTCCAATGATCCCTGTAATGTCCCGCCGATCTTTCTTGCTTATTATATTCTTCTGGGTATGGTTGAGTACACTTAGAGGAATAATTCTAAGGCGAGGTAGTTGTCTTGACTTGGCGTATTGGACTATAGAAATCATAGATCTTACACTATCTACTACAAAGGCCTTCATCCAATCTGAACCAGCAGCCAATACTGCTCTTTCATAAGCTCTATCCCAATTCAATACTTCGTGTACTAATCCCTTTATTCCAAATTGATCATATTTAGGCATCAATTCTGCGACAGCAAAATCTTCGTTCATAACATCTTTTGCAATAGTTGTCTTTGCCTCATATCTTGAAGTTGTATTTTTTGCTCTGGAAAGAACTTCCCCAGATTTTGATAGCCCATCTTCATAAGAAATTTCTAACTTTTCTAGGTCCTTTTGCAATGTGAACATAGAATCTAGATTTGCCATTTCTGAGTCTCTTACCTCTACGCATATATTCAGAGAAGTCTTATCCTTTTGAATCCTCTCAGCCAAGAGGCTAATTTTTTCGATATATTCCTTGCCTCTTTCTTGGTTTAGCCTTGTTTTTTCTTCTATCCTTGTTCTTGATACTTCTATATTATTTTTAATATTTTGTAATTTTTTATATTTTGATTCTAATTTAGAGGTAGAATCCCTAACTGCGTTCGCCATGGAAGTGATCTCATCAATTTTAGAGTTAACCTTCTCTAGTTCGGATCTTAGTTTAGAAAGTGATTCTCTCTTATCATTCATTACAAGATTAATTTGGTGCAAATCCGACTTTCCTTTTACAATTTTTTCATCATAACTATGTTTCTCTGTTTTGAGTAATGGTATCCGTTTATCTAGATAATTGATTCTCTGTTCAGTCTCCTTTAGTAATGCCTTCTTTCGCTCAGCTTCGTATACGATACTTGCCAGTCTGCTTCCAATTTTTGCCTTTACTTTATTTGCGGCATCTACATCTTGAATAAACCGTATTTTTTCAGTGTTTATCTTCTCTATTTTTGACTGGACCTCTTCTAACTTCAACGATAATTCTGAAATATGTACCTTGGTAGAATCCAACACTTTTTTGCGTGCTTCTGTTCTATCGCGAATTGATCTTAAAGTATTAGAAAGTTTGACTGCTTTAAATTTTGTTATTTCTTTTTCAAGTTGACCATATCTTAGCTGATCATTTCTTTCTGCTTCCAGCTCGTCGATTCGCTTCCTGATTTCGCCGATCTTTGCAAACGCCACCTCTAAACGACGATCAGCTTCCTCGAGATGTTTAACAGCCTCAGTCTTTTTTTCATCGAAATATGAAAGTCCAACTATATCTTCTATAATTTTTCTGCGTTCGTCCAGGTTTAACTCGGAAATACGGGTTATCATTCCCTGCTGAACGATGTTAAGCTTATTTGAGGCTCCCATCACAATTTCAAGTAGTTCGGTGATCGTGAATTTAGTTACTTTTTTACCGTTGAGATAGTACTGGCTATCACCAGTGCGTCCTTCCATTTCTCTGGTCAGGGTTACGGAATCGAAATCTACAGGAATTCCACGGTCTGTATTATCAAAACTTAGACTGACACGGATTAATCCTGAAGAAGTACTCTGGTTATCGTGAAATAATGATTGGAATCTGTCGACACGCATTGCTTTCGGACTGTTTTCGCCCATTGCGAATAATATCGCGTCCATGATATTACTCTTCCCGGATCCATTAGGACCTGTGACTGCAACGAGTCCTTTGCCAAAGTTTAATGATGTATTCTTTAAACCAAACGACTTAAAACCATATATCTCTAATTTCTTGATATGCACCAATGAAGGATTAGTAATGACAAATCATTGTATCTAATATATGTTCCAAAACAATCTCGAGCGCCTAATGGTAAAAAAAATTCTTGTATGACGTTTGTGTTCCATAGGATTGTAAAAATCGTAAACAATAACATAACAACAACTACTGGAGATGCTTTTTACTAATTAGTGATTACTCTCTCTGATGTAACATCTTAGATAATAATATACTCCTTAATGAAGTGTACCCATGAACCCCGGGTATGCTCTTTGGTGCGTGGGATTTAAACTCGTTTGTTCACACTCAATTTTTTATCTGCAGATATTGTGGGCTCGATAAAAACGAGTCGGCTAGTCTAATGGAATGCTATTCAAATGAAACAATGAATACAGGGAAGAACTGAAACGCGAGATTTATTTAAGACTCTGTCTATTGAAGCTGTTCGGATACAAACAATGGCTATGCGTTTAAGATGTCTAGACATAGTTTTTATCCCTTTTTAGATAGAGCTCCAGTGTAAGGCGCATATGCATAAAATACTAATATCAGGTACACGACTGATTGTAAATAAACTAGAGGCTGAATTAAGACATACATACGATGTCACGGTAGAAATAATTCCTGATACCTCTGGCGGAGTCTGTCAAATAAGCGCAAAAATACGGAGAAATTGGGTCACAATTTGTAGTTTTTCCTCCAATGAAGCCTTGAAGGATATAATTACAATGTTTGAAGTAAATTATGCGATAAGATCTCGATAGACCAATGTCGTCGCAATCACATTATTTTCCATATATGTCAATTCAGATCGAGCAATGAATCGTGTATTCAAATAAAGATTATCGAAATGGGTTATAGGTCCAACTGATATTCCTAAAGTACAAATTTTGTCGAGCCTAGTAATTTTTACCGAATCGATCAATTCTTATGATATCAATATCCTGTAGGCCCGATTGCATTTTAGACAAATAAAATGAAAGATAAGTGTAATAGCTATCTCTCAGCTACTAGATGTAATGCTAGTTCGTATGGACGACTTAGGTGTAACTCTCGAAAGCAGAAGATGTCTCCCATGGAATTGTCTTAGCGGTTCACAAGTCATTCATGCAACGGAAAGAAGATAAGGCGTTGGGAGAATTAAGAATGGTCTTCAAGAGATATCGATGTCCTACTTTTAAATATGAATCGAGGCGATATCTCACTTGATGACTTTAAAGAAATTCATGATAACATCCCTCTGTTCTGGGCGAGAATTAACGATTGCCTCAAGCAATTCTCTTTCTACAGAAATTTTATTAGATACAACATTTTGAAATTTTTTCATATCAATTGGTGTTATGTTTTGAATCAAGCCTGTTGTATAGGCATAAATATATTCATTAATGATTTTTGATATAAATAAGGGAGCGATATCTATTAGTAGGAGTAAACCTTCGAACATCATGCTCTCGTCTTTATTATTGGAATGCCTAGATGAAATATAGCTTTTCAGTAGCCTCATTCTGTCATCTATCTCCTCAATTGATGATGCAACAATCAATCCAGATTCGGTGAGCTCGTAAAACGGCACTCCCTCCAGCTGAAGTGCTCTTGGACCACGTCGCAAAGGTAGTCTTCCTCCTTCTTTTACTACTCCTGAGGGTATAAGTACCTCGTCCAAATCTCTAAATATTCCAGAATAAATATTTTGCCACAATATTCCATGTTTCTTCGCTATAAAATGTGCTATTGAAGTTCTTGTACGCAACTCTGGGCTTTGTTCCATGGCAAGATGAGCAATTATCCCACGTTGTCTTCTGGCTTCTCCTGTAAACTTGTTTCTTTTTGTCTTAAAGGTGTCAAATATTGCAATACTATTTTTTCCTACTTTCATTCAGAGCCGACTAATCCTATCTAGTTTTATGTGTGATTGAAGATATTATTTTAATTTGTTGGTGATTTCGGTAAAATTCAAAATGAGTAGTATCTGAAAAAAATTCCTAGGAAAAAGGATATAGAACTATCAAAAGATGTTAACCTTATGATAATATAGTGGATGAGGAACAATATCAGTCGTAGGTCTATTGATATTGATCCTAGAGCGTGCAATCTTCTAAAGATTAGATCATTTAAGGGGAAAACGCTTATAACGCCACAAAGTGACTAGTTAGCAAGGGGATTTTGACTCTTAAAGAGGGTTTAACGTTTGACGACGTACTTTTAATTCCTAAACGATCGCATATAATCTCAAGATCTGAAACTAATCTGAAGACTAAACTTTCACGGAATATAACACTAAACATACCTTTTGTAAGCGCGAATATGGATACTGTCACCGAATCAGGTATGGCTATTGCTTTAGCAAGAGAGGGAGGTATAGGAATTGTTCATAGATTTATGAGCATCCAAGATCAAGTTGATGAGGTGCTTAGGGTAAAGCGTTCAGAGTCAGTCATTATCGAACAACCTTATACCATAAAACCAGATATGACTGCAAAAGAAGCAAGAATGGCTATGACTCATTTCGGGGTTTCCGGGTTGTTGGTCGAAGATCGCGACAAGTTGACTGGGATCATAACAAGACGCGATATTACGTTCCTAGACAGTTTAGACACAAAAGTGTCAGAGCTTATGAGCAAGGATGTCATAACAGCCCAGGAGGGAATTACCATCGAAAGAGCAAAAGAGATGCTTCATCAGCATAGGATTGAGAAGCTGCCAGTAATTAATGACAACAGGCACATTATTGGATTAATTACAAGCAAAGATATATTGAAAATGGAGGAATATCCTCTTGCTTCAAAGGACAAAAAAGGAAGATTGCTAGTTGGAGCCGCTGTTGGTGTAAAGGGTGATTATCTGGAACGTACAGAAGCACTCTTAGAAAGCGGCGCGGACTCGATTGTAGTAGATATTGCACATGGTCATAGTGACAATGCAATTAACACTGTTCGAACTATAAAAAAGGCATTTCCAAACTGCGAATTAATTGCTGGAAATGTCGCTACGGGAGAGGGCACAAAAGATTTAATATCTGTTGGTGTAGATGCCGTAAAAATCGGAGTTGGATCGGGTTCAATATGTATCACGAGAGTTGTAACCGGATCTGGTGTTCCTCAGTTAACCGCAGTTATGGATAGTGTAAAAATTGCAAAGGATCATGATGTTCCGTTAATCTCGGATGGAGGAATCAGGACCTCTGGTGATGCAACAAAAGCTATTGCTGCAGGTTCATCATCGGTTATGGTTGGAAGCTTATTCGGTGGTACCGACGAGAGCCCGGGTAAGACCTTGGTCAAGAACGGTAAAAAATTCAAGATGTATAGAGGTATGGCTTCCTTCTATGCTTCGCTTGGAAGAAAATTTAGGGAAGAAGGCCATGAAATAATTGATTCAGACGATCTTAACGATTATGTTCCGGAAGGGGTCGAGGCTATGGTCCCTTACAAGGGCAGTGTAGTCGATATAATTAGACAACTGGTGGGTGGTTTAAGATCGGGGTTAAGTTATTGCGGTGCTAGAACGATTTTGGATATGCAGAATAACGCCAATTTTGTAAAGATATCTTCTGCTGGTTTTCTGGAAAGTCAACCTCATGATGTTGATGTCATGTAAATAAGAATATCTACACTATATATCCAGATCCTTGAAATCTATACCGTATTTGCCGGGACATTCAAAAAAATAACCATAAGAATAGCGAAAATTATCACCTACATCCTTGATAGATGGGAGAGCAGATGATTACTGCACCGATCAGAATCGTGAACATGGTCATGTTCATGACGTTCTTTTTGATCAAAAGCTGAGTTAGCCACTGAAGGCAGAGGCCTTATTATCTAGATCATCTGAAAGCACGATTATCAGAAAGAAAATGCACTTACTACTCAAAATATAATTGTCAGTGAAGGTTGAAGTTAATTTATCTAGACCCAACTATGAATGACGGCAAATCTGGGCATTTTTTTTCATCTTTTACTGCAAGGCCATTAACATCAGCCTCATAGTGGTACCAGTAAGTGAGCAAAATTCCATTTTCATGAAATAGCACTCTCTATCTAATGATAATGTGTTTGTATGTCAGACCATATTATTATCTTGATGATCTATTTGGCCAAATTCATCCACTGGACAAGCAATCTAAGATAACCAATGTGAAATATCCTTCAGGACATACAGCTTGTGGAAATCCAGCTCGCATAATTGAAATCGAAACGGATGTAACAATTGCGGTAGCTAATGCGCGATCTGTGGCAAACAACAAATATGAATTATAGTGCTAGATAGGGTATTGCTACAAATCCGAAGAGGGTCAGATGAATTTCCTCCTGTCAGAATGAACAAAAGTAAAGATGGTGAAGATAGTAGTAGACATACTGTGTGTCTACTTATGTTATTTATCTATAAACACACAACAAATTCTCTTTATTATTACTCTTCTAATGCTTTGGTTATTGAGAGCACTAACCGGAATAGTATATCTTGTTAACCTACTTAATGAATTTCCCTTATTCTCCATCTATCCTTATGGCTACTCACCTATCTATATTTTGAGTTCACCTAAATTGACTTGATAACAGACGGTGTCAGATGACGCTGCTGGAAATAGACTGTAACAAGGTGGTAATTGGTGATAATCCAATGGTAACAAAAGATACAAAGTGATAACAATGGCCTTTTTTATTTTAAACCAGATTCTTATAAATTCTCTAGATATGAAAGATATAGACACAAAAACCAAAAGGAGTGTTAACTCGAAAGGAAAAGGAAGAACTTGTCTTAGATTTGTACTTCAACCAGAATAAGACAATTCGTGAAGTAGCCAAAATAGCAAGAAAATCTCCTCGAGATATTGGAGATATTATAAACAGGGCAATTAGAGAAAAAGAGAGGCAAGAACATAAATCCTTATCTGTGCAAGCTTATGAGCTATTTCGGCAGGGTAAACAACCAATAGACGTTGCCATCACATTAAACATTGCACAGATGCAGGTAATCCAATACCATACGGAATACCTAAGATTGATACAACATAATGCGGTTAATCATACATCAAGAGCTTGGAGACAACATAGGTCACTTTCTAGAATCTATACAGAGCATCGAAGTCTGCGAATATGGGTGTACAACAAGTCATTAACCTTCTTATCATCGCCAACAATCATTTGCCATTAGTTCAATGTGAGTATGAACATCTACAACACGAGAATAATGCATTGGAGTTTAAATTAAGAGTGTCAGCCGACCAGTTTCAGAATTTAAATGATCAGATAATTGACATGTCCAAAAGAATAGAGCCCATTAGACTAGAATACAAGAATATTAGATCAGAATGTGACAAAGAAAAGGCAAGACTTCAAGATATAAAGAAGCAAATAGCCGATCAAGAAGCAATTGTAAAAAATTCTGAAGATAGTGATGACTATACCAAAATTACAAAAGTTGTCAGAGAAATATGGTACTATTGCTTATCAAATGCTTATGCTCCTAGAACTTGCGCCTTTCCTCCTTTATTCAATCGGTCCGAACGAATCCAATGAGGCACGCCACTTATTTTTAATATCATCAAAGCAAAATTCTTGGGTAGAATGATGAGAACCATAAATAAAATGCTCCATCATCTACACTGAAGTCTAAATTAATAGTTAGTGGTCAAATGCTTCTCTTAGACGATCATGAATGTGGCTGACCTACAATTTTGCAATACATCAAAAGTCTCTAAATATCTGAATCGTATATATGAGACCAGATAGCTGCAAAATACCAGTCTTTTAATATATGCCTGCTAGAGTTAAACCTAAGGTTGCTTCTTGGGACCTCGGAGATCTTGAGAACTCGTACAAGCAAGGATTCGAAAAATTTTTGCGATCCGTTGAAAGGAGTGTAAAAGATGTCGAAGCTAAACAGCAAATCCTCGCCGACACTATCTCTGCAGCGGACTTTAGAAATCTACTACTTTCAATTGAAAATATATCTGAAAGGGTGAGTACTGCCGGGGGATATTACCACTTGTTATATGCATCAGATACTTCTTCAAATGAATCCGCTGCTCTTGTGACAAAAATGGATGCTCTTTCATCCACTCTTTCTAATAGGCTTCTATTTTTTGACATTTGGTTTAAAAAGTTATTGAAAGAAGATGATGCCCTCAGACTAATTGATTCAGTACCGTATGTGTACAAAGAATTCCTTAAGCATAAGAGGTTGCTCTCAAAGTACACATTGACTGAACCAGAAGAGAAAATTATTAATACTTTGGAGGTTACTGGAACCAATGCACTAGTAAAGATCTATGATAGATTTTCGAACGGATTAGAATTTATAGTTACTATCAAAAAGAACAAAAGAATTACCAAAAAGATATTTTTCAATAAAGAAAAATTACTTTCAATGATAAGAAGTTCGAAACCTGAAGAAAGGGAAGCTGCATATAGGTCACTATTACAGGTGTATAAAAAAAATAGTGGGACATTGTCAGAAATTTATCTTAACAGAGTGATCCAATGGCGCGATGAATACGTGAATATGAGAGGATTCAAATCAGCTATATCAGTCCGAAATACTTTCAATAATATAGAAGATTCGACCGTACAGACTTTACTAGATGCGTGTAAACGTAATGCCTCGATCTTTCATATCTATTTCAAAGAAAAAGCTAGGATCCTCGGTGTAAGGAAGCTCCATAGATACCATATTTATGCCCCAATATCGCTAAATGAATCCAATCAAAAAAGAATTACGTTTAGTCGAGCTAAATCTCTCGTACTAAAGACATTCGAAGAATTTACACCAGAGTTCAGGGAGTCTGCGGAAAGACTCTTTTCCGAAAAGCATATCGATTATGGGATTAGGAAAAATAAACAGAGCGGAGCTTTTTGTTCAACGATCTCACCGAAAATAACTCCATATGTGTTACTCAATTTCGATGGTAAGCGTAGGGATGTATCTACGATGTCTCATGAATTGGGTCATGCTATTCACAGTATCTCCGCCTCATCTAACCCTTATTTTGTGGCTCATGCTCCTCTTCCATTAGCAGAAACTGCATCAGTGTTCGCCGAGATGCTCTTGATTGATGGTCTATCCATTGGACTGAAGGGGGAAGAACGTAAATCATTCCTTGCTCAGCAGATTGATGATTTCTATGCTACAATAATGAGACAGGCTTATTTCACCATTTTTGAAATTGATGCACACAAAGCTATCGCAGAGGATAATATGCCTGCTGACGGTATTTCTGAAATCTATCTAAACAATTTAGCGCAACAGTTCGGCCATTCAGTAAATATTTCTGCAGATTTCAGATGGGAGTGGTTGTTCATACCACATTTTTATCATACTCCATTTTATTGCTACGCCTATTCATTTGGTAATCTATTAGCGTTGTCTCTCTACAGCCAGTATATGAAAGAAGGTAAAGACTTTATCCAAAAATATTTTACGATACTATCTGCTGGAGGTTCACGGAAACCCGAGGATTTGTTAAAGGAAGCCGATATTGATATCACTTCAGGTGGATTCTGGCAACAGGGGTTCGATTTGGTTTCAGAAAGAATTCAGTCGTTAAAAAAGATGGCTTGAGCGCACTTAGTAATTTGTACATCACAATATGATTCCTTGTTTCTACAAACCCTTTTGTAGGAAAAATGTTGGCCAATCAATACTAGTAAATGGAGAATAGTACAATTTAGCTGTAGTTTCGATACCCGAGTTATATCAAAAATTCTTGTTCCTTTAAAAATTATTACTAGGCAACGCTCTACTGATTCGATGAATTCAAGTCAACTAGTGCATCTTGCCATGAAGCGTGGAATCAATGTATTATGCTCATATGTATTGTTATTTTCTTTATGCAAATATGTTTTCAGGCAACTAAATTACTCTTCTAATATTATATCCTGTCTCGTTTATAATACTCATTTTCGTCTATCACTCCTAGTCAAATGATTTTCAAGATTGCAAACCAATGAACTTATAGACCGAAGGTGTTATTGTGGACTTGTTTTAAACACGAGATTAATTACAGATTCAATTATCTTGAGTTGGTCCTCTACTAATGTAAACAACTCCATGTTTTGATAATCACATATTCGTGCAATAAGCTGTTGCAACTACCTTTGACCAAGATTTTCATCACAGCAGTTCATTAATTCCCTATTGTCGACGTATCCACTCTTGCATATTAATTGTACTCATTGTTTACAATTGGGAATATATTACGATCTTCAATCAGAGAACCTTTTTTATGATGTTTTACAGTTTCTTTCTCATTGGTGTTTCAGTGTAGAGAACCGAGACCAAAAATCCTCTGGTCTATTCAAAAGATTTAACTGGAACGTGTATTTTCAAAAGTTGAATTTTCAACTAATCATGAGCAAGATGTTTTGCCAGGTATTAATGAGGTAAATCGTGAGAGTAGATTGTCGTCAACTATGGATAAATTTGTTCCCCTGTGTATCTGTCTATAATTTTGATTGCCTTTGTGGGGCACGTTTGTGCGGCAGAAAGTATTTCATCATAAGTTCCATCAACTTCTGACGCAACTATAGCCTTTGGATTTATCCTCTTGTTTTTTTCTACTACAAATACTTTAGGTGCTAGAGTTTCGCAACTCCCAAAGGCCATACAAAGAGACGGTTCAACAACTAGATGGAATCGACCCTTCGGGATATCAAGCAGGCCTGAAATCGTAGTCGAGTCCGGGCCGAACTCTGCAAATTGCGTATAGTTACTCCTTTCGTTCGAATCGTTGTAATCCGCAAAGCCACTACTACCTACAAAATTCTGAGCATTAAAACCAGTGGTATTGTAGGTTTTACTATTGTGATAACCTGCACTGTTTACTTTCTCGTCGTGTACATCATGATCTGATCCTTGATTGGCCGATCCAGAAACCACATCGTGATACTCGTCATTGTCATATGTGTGCCGTTTATCCTTATCTGAGAGAATCTCAAACGCAGCGTTTATCATCTTGATCATTTCATCAGATATACCAGAAGTATTCCTATCTGGGTGATATTTCCTAGCAAGGTGTCTGTATGCTTTTTTTATCTCTTGATAATTAGCATGTTCAGATACTCCGAAAATTGCGTAATACCCCTTGCTATCCAATAAGTCTACAAAATACTCTTTGATACTTATCTCTTTTGATACCTCTTGATCGACCTTTAATTTACTTCTAAATTGTACATAATAACATGCGTACCGGGGTGTGGAAATCTTAAGACCAAAGCAAGTAATCGCAATCATGGAATGATGTGCATTTAACATTATAGACATGCTCCGACCTCAAACTGAACCTTTTACCTGTCAAAAACACAAAGTTGCTCCATGCCTTACAGATTGATTCGAGACTACATTTAGCTTCTAGATTAGGCATTGATATGTGTATTGTGTGGCATATTTGCGACGTTGTAGACGATAATAACCAGACTGGTTTGAATATTTTGTGAAAAGCAACTAATAAGAAAGGGATATTACTGTACTGGAAATGATCATTTCTAAACTATTGCTTCCGAATAGTGACTAAGGGAAATTATAAGAATTAACATCTCAATGGGAATGACCGTAATCTGATCCCGATATTTATCTTTGTACTACTCCAATGCAGCGCCAACGGAATCCTTAACAAAGCTGCCTCTGGGTCTTGCTTGATCAAATTTCTTTGCGGCATCAAAGATAATTTTGGCGACATAAATCTCTATCCCCAAAATAGTAGATATTTCGTTTATGTCGTAATGAAGGATAGAGTCAGCAGTGAATCCAGCATCTATTAACATTTTCTTCAAACCAGACGCTATTTCCAAGTCCTCAATGCTAGACTTCATCCTAAGTTCAAAGTATGCAAATATACTATATAATAATTACCTTGACTATTTTTATAGTAATAATTTCTTATCAATTTATCATGATTGTTGATTCAAAAGATTAAGAATTGTTAAGTATTCTTGCAAAAAGAACGCAATTTATAGAAGATAATAAAGACCCTCAGTCATCAACAAATGATAAATGAAACTATGGGGGTGGGTAAAATGGATGGTGTTGAATAAAAAAACTCGCACCTGAAATACCCATTATCCCGCGGCGTATAGCGAGAAATGACGTTAACCTAAGCATGTTCTGTTCCAAAAATTTATCTAACGATAATGTAACCCAACGGAGTGAAGTATCCGAGCGAGTCGGAGTTCAGCATCGTCTAGAGGATGTCCTTTAATGAACATTAAACGTCAAATTCGAGAGATGGACTGGCTCTTTTCCAGAATCTGGCCCGATATTCAACATATCCGGAGTGATCTTAAATACCAGAATACCAGAATACTTTATTACGTTACCTCTTCTAAATTACTTCTTACGAACGAGCTCAGATTTGATCCTCACTGATGCTTGAATAATCAAAATTATCTTTATAAACACGTTATCTAATTATATAAACCATAAAGCCATATGGATAATGTGTTTTGCGTTGATATCGATACACTTACGGCAATTAGTTTCGTACATCATATGAAACTTAATCGTGGATTTATACTTCATTTAGTTAGCCATGTGTCATTAAGAAATAGCATATGTCAGTTGGAACACCTAAATTTGGCGAATTTGAATCCCCTCTTTCTATCATCTAATACTTTTTGGAGTAATAGAGATGTCAAATGATCATGACATTGACACTACAAACGTTAGTGTATCAATAGCAGTTGGAGACGTAAAAGTACAGTTTAATGGATCTGCACGTTCGATCTTGGAGTCTGTTATTGCATTTATATCAAAGCAGGTTCCTACATTAGACCTTGCAAGAAGAATCTCTCTAAACTATTCAGCTGTAGAATTAGTAGAGTCCTTTGCCCCTTTTATCAAGGTTACAGCTGAGGGACCAAGAATAATCTTTGATCCAAAAGAAATAGGGATAAAAAAGATTTCTGATAAACAAATGGTCGCACTACAATTGGTGGCGTCAAAAATTGTAAAAGAACTAGGGAAAACTGAAATCGATGGAATGAGTTTATCTCAGATTCAACTCGCCACCGCACTTAACCCGAAATCTGTAAGCTCACGGCTATCTGAGTTGGTAAAGTCAGGATATGTGACTTCGCAATAGCGCAAAAGATGGAATCGACACCATCATTTATACAATTACAACGTCTGGTATTCATTGGCTAAAGTCAGCATTATCTAATAAGTCATCTTAAATCATTTGAGTCAATATTTATCTCGAGCGTCACTACTGTTTATATCGTGTGAAGCGTAAGAACTAGTCTCTTACAATTTTCTCTATCTCAAATCGGCTCGTTAGATGAATTGCATTACCTTGTTATGAGACATCGGAATATTGTGTTGATAAAATAAGCCCTAATTTTGTAGGCTCTGCTTTTAGCATCTATATGAAAATACTAGAGTAGTAAATTTAGTGATATCACCACAACTAAACCTGATGTAACATGAATAATTTAAGGTATGTATATTAGAATTAATATATCATTAGGCTGTGTAGAAACCATCTATACGGTCAAAGCTTTTTTAGTATCGTCATTTTACCGTCAAAATATTGTCGAATTACCGTCAGGTAGGCGTCGGATTTTCGTCATTTGCTCGTCAAATTATCTTCAGATGACCGTTTACTCGTAAAATGGGTGGGTGCAAAATCCATTCATTTACAACAGAAATTTTCAATCTATTATAAACTGGAATTTTGTAAATTACCTGGGGATAGGAGTATGGGTGCCAAACACCTCTTTCGATAAGAAAGGAAGTCATTAGACGTTGGCTTAAGGGTCATTCCAGAGATCAAATCGCTAGGGAAGTAGAGATAGGGGCAGGGACGGTGAGTTCGATAATTAAAGAATGCAAACAGAACGATCAGGATTTTGATTTATTAAGACAAGTTGCTTTCATAATTAAAAATAAAGGTTTAGATCTAAATTTTCTAGCCTCTTCAATCAGGCTTTGAAAGATATCGGAAGATAACAGCTTAAATGAAGAACAAATAGAATCATTTATCGAAAAAATTGAGGTCCATTGTTTCAAGCGTAGTCTGAAAGTCCACGAATTTATTAATCTTATAAGTAATGTATCTGATATTTCCAATAATCTGGACGTCACTATCGACGGTTTACCTGAATATGTTTCACAAAAAAAGGAAATATTGAACGAAATAGTACAAAAGGTAGTCGATTTGGAGATAGAGAAAGAAGAGTTGCTGGAAGAGAACAAACTAAGCCATAGTTAACAAAAAACTGGATATACCCACAGATCCAAAAGAATTAGCTGATTTAATGAAAGACTTTCGTCAACACTTGGGCAAGTATCCTGATATTATAAATTTGATGAGAAAACGTAGGAGTTATTCTTTTTTAGACTTGACAAAAAGCAATTAAAAATCGGAATACACCAAAAATGTCATTTCTCATCATTTCATATAAAAACACCTGAAGCTATAGGTAGCAGAACCAGAGAAATCGATAACGGTACTGTTACATAGCTTTTATCTCGCAGCAAATAGATGGTTTCGAGACCCTATCACTATCTTTTCGCCAAGCCCAACACGCACAGTTAATGAAATTGTCGATTTTTGTGAATGTCTAGGCTGACCAAGGTTACAGCTACTCATTAAGCCCCTGATAGGAGAAGATCCACCGAATACGAAATAATTTCAAACGGAACTTTCAGTCATTATAATCATCTAAATCATTAGGTTCAAATGAGACGTTTTTCAAAGATATGAACCAAGAACTAAGATTATCTTCAAATACCTAAGCTATGATCGCTTCTCTTGGGTATTCCTGATTCTTGGGAATGACTCCTATAAAACAATGATGGACTACATTTTTCGGTTATTCATGGAGTTAGGTTATTATTATGACATACAAAACTATCAGCTGATAACTAAGAGAGTAAGTTAATTTCCGATGGCTGGTTCCCAATCGTCATATAGAGACAGGATATACATTGTCAAAGACTTGATACTAAAACTTGTGGAATATGGTGAAATGAACCAGACTGCACTGATTAGTTTTTGTGGATTAAACCTTACAAAGCATAAATTCATTCTTGATGACCTGATGCTAAATGGATTGATTATTAAGAGGGAAATCAGGTCCAATAAACGACTAATTACTATTTATAAGCCCACTGAGAAGGGAATTGAATTTTCTAGAACGATATTGGAACCATATGAAAAAATGTTCCCTAGAAGAAAGGACTAGTGATAAAGAACCAAAGACAAGTATTTCCATCAACGAGAAAAAATAAGAAACAAACAGAAAACTCATCCTAATTGTTTTCAATATAATTTCGACAGCTTTTTGAATTGGTGAGTAAGAGCTATACAATATTCACCTCGAAATTACGACTTGTTATCATTCTTGTCTAAAATAAACTGCGAGGCAATCTTCTTGTCGAGTTCTTGCTTATCCTGTTGATATGCTGCGTATTTCTTGTTCCAAGAACCTACCGACCGATACTGTCTAATGCCTGCGATCAGCCATAAAGACGAAATAACAATGACTGATCCGAGCAATATGCTGAGTATTAGACCAAATTCGTTCTCTATCTCTAAAATTACAAAAAAAGAAGGATGTCGTAATAAGAATACCGAGAGACCTATTGCAAGTGGAGCTAATATTAAAGAAGAAATAGATACACCGAGCAAAGTTCTTCTTATATGCAAGATTTGCTCTATGAAACTATCTAATACAGAGAGCACATGCTGACGAGATAAAGATACGTTAGGTAAATCCGTATCCTCAACATTATCATCCTCATCTTCATAATCCCCCTCTTTCATTAGTAGTACATCATATTTACTGCACCCTCCTTATTTAGATACTGTTTAACAAAGTTATCTAATGCATTGATCGTGATCAAATTGGGATATTTCACTGTCAAATACATTTTTTTGGTGTTTTAATATTATCATTCTGGAAATATAATGATACCATGCGAATGATCTTGCACTTGTCTGTGCAACCATACCAACAAGAAAGATGCCTTTTGGTGTAATATCATCCTGAACGAGACATCTTGAGCGATAGCCTGAGGTAGATACTATTATGAATTCAATATCAAGTATTTCTAGAATTAATCTTCGGGATATATATGAATAGAGTTTTGTGCTGCTTATGTTAAAAAGCTTAAGAATTAACAAACTAAAATTAATACGTCCATGGTTACTCTTGATTGTTATAGAGTTAATTAGTTTTACCCAAATTTAAGCTACGATATGGAAGTATTTTTGTACTTGGCATTTATTTAGGATTGTCATACACATAGTAAATCTGAATGTTCAACTGTATTCTCCGGATAATGAGATATAATATTTTAGCATGATTTTTCATTCATTATGGTAGACAAAATTGCGAGTAAAATTTTTTTTGAATTTGTTCTTAAATCTCCAATACCCAACACTTATCTCTGGTACATATTTGTAAGTTGAAGAATTTATCAGATTACGAATATCTACCTGTATGATCCTTTAGTAGGCCAGGTCTATAACTTCTCTACGAATTGAGCTGTTTTATCGAGTGACCGTATATGATGCTAAAAGTAACATAATTTCTATAACGGATACTTATCGCTTATTAAAATGTTAACTCTGCCTTTTACACTTTCCCCACCGTGGTTGTCGATTGCATCATATGTGAAACTATCCATGCCTGTGAAGCCAGCCATTGGAGTATATGTTACACTATTTGGGGTTGACCCTTGTTTCAAAATCCCGTGGCTCGGTAAGTCTACTATTGAGAATTTTATGATGTCTGTCTTGTCTATGTCCTTTCCTGCCAAGCTAATTTGAAGAGCTGATACTGATGATGTAACCTCAACATTCTTATCGCTAACTACTGGTGAGTGATTCGTTTCTAACAATGGAGATATGAGCTTTATATACTGACTAGGCGAGATCTGTTGGGACCTATTAGTTACTTGTAACGGATTGCCTAAGCTTACCATATGTTGATATGATTGAGTCGTTGATAAATTAATGCTTTTAGCACTTGATGTATATATTCCGACCTCAGACACACCAGACATATCCGAGTTCCTTGAAGCAGCGAGTCTGATATATCTGCCTTGTATATCTTTTACGATCGGGTATTTTTCTGGTGATATGCTAGTACCGTCGCTTGTGCCTTTCAAAATGTTCGTGAATGCAACGCCATCTAGCGACGTAGATATCACAAAGTGATATGTTCCCTTATCTCCCTTGTACCAACTAATATCTATGCTACAAATCTTCTTAATTTGACCTAAATCCATTTGAAGATATGATCCGGCTCCTTTCAATGACCATTTGGTGTTCAAATTTTCGTCCATTATCTTTGTGATATCAGTATTCACACTGCTTTTTTCGCCTGCATTATCAGTTATTGTTAAGATAGGAGATTTAGTACATATATCGTCATGATTTGTATCCTGATACATACTAGAAGAGTTCACGGTAGATCTAACATGTTCAATATCTTTCGAAGCATCTACGATATCACTCGATTTTTTAATATTAGGCAATGCATAACTCCCATATTCATAATGCTTCATGGGTAGACATGAGTTACCTATACAGATTCCATTCAAACATGGTTCACTAGCAGCACATTGTATTGAAATTTTCTTGTTGTCGTCTGCTAGTACATTATTATATGCTAAAAAGCTACATATAAATACAGCCAGTAATAACAAGGCTAGAGTAAATAAGGATCGTCTGCTTTTAGATATCAATACTGTGTTATTCTGTTGATATATTATTAGTGGATTTGAGTTAATTGTACATGGGGAATACCTCTGACATAATTGGAGTTAGATAAATCCATGAGTTTATTAAGCTTCTTTTACTGGATAGACAAGTATCGAAGGAACTAACAAAATAAACACATGTATCTGTGTTTAGTAAAATATGTGTGTATTATTTTTTATAGATCACTACTATAATTGGGATTGCCAATTATAGTCTGAGTTCAGACTGGTTCCAATATATGCGAACACAATTTTGCCTGGCCCGAACTACCTTGATCAGATCAAATTCTAGTTGGATTACACTATGTCTCAGACTGTGACTATTAAATCCTCGAAATATACCGTCAAAATGTTATTCATGAACTAGTAGGACAAGAGTAATGCTTGATAGAATCTGACATTAGAATAAGAATTTGTAAGAGCTTTTCATAAATATCATGTCTAGATTTAGTATTTGAATTCGTGATGCCATTTGGAAACCCTAGCGACATAGTGGAGTTGATTTTAGAAGCAGCTAGCGTAGGAATTGATTCATCGGCAATGATTTCCAGAACGTCACTATCAACGGCCGATCTAAAAAAGTATCTCCATACTTTACTAGATTATGAATTGATCTCCTACAAGCCTGCCGATAAAACATACCTAACCACCTTGAAGGGAATGGTCTATTTGGAGATTTACATTGATATACGTTCACAGACAGCTCCTAACTTTGCGCAGTAACTACCTACTTAATAAACAAGATAAAAAATGATTTCCGAGGTATTAGTAATGATATATTTTGAACAATGGGACTGATATTGAACGAACTGGATATTTGAAATCGAGACATCTATATTTTTGATTCAGATTCCTTTTTCGATATCGATTGTAACCACTTACCTAAGACAGATTGTTGTATTGGAGCTGTTGAACTTGTGATACTATCGAATTTTGTGTCTAAATGATCTCGGTTTCCTAAATGTAATGGGGAAGCTAAATGATGTTCTAAGTCTAAGATCTCCAACTGCACATCGCAAATGTTGCAGTTAACCTTATCTACCTCCGTTCCTTTTCTGTCTTTTTTATTGTTAATTGCAGACAATCTAAGAAAGTCTGTAGATATAGATGCTCGCTCTTCCTAAAAAATATTGTGATAAGGAAGTGATTCTAACCTGACAACATGATCTTTCCAAGGTCTATATCTCGAAACGATCGCGGCAATTTATTGCAATGCAATGTTATGATTCGACCGGAATGCTATCAAAGATTTTTGATTCTGATTTTTACTAACTGACTAGTTTATTATATTATATTCTTCAGGAATTGAATCAATCATGACCATTCTTGCTTAAGAAACGATATGCAATAAGAAACATTGCCTTAAAGATGACTCGATTCATCCAAAAAAACGAGACTTACTAATTATGACATAACATACCTTCTGATTTAAAACATCTCGTGGCAAATTTCAAATGCCCTCTCGCATGTCAAATAACCGCCAAAAATCGTCCGTTTCTGAATCAAAGGCAGCTCTTTCCACATGACGATCTTCATCGTCACTAACTCAACCTTATTACGAATTCTTACCCACCATTGCATTAGATTAACAATTTGAGTCTGACAGATCCGAACACTCTTAAATGTATCAGCCTATTGTGCTGGAAACAATATTAGTTACTAAAACCAAGCAAATAACCAAGAAAGGATCACAAACTATTCCAGCCTAATTCAAATATTTGAACATCGATCTCATAACGTGGATCCTTTATTATTAGTTAAAGCGATACCTGCAATCTTACCAGAGATCAGTTCGAGAGATTTTCAAACTAGATTGGGTATGGTCAGTCAATCAACATGTAAACAAGTCATAGAATATTTGTTTGATAATGGGATAGGCTATGCCTTTCAAGACCGCTATTTATTCTCTAATTCGGATAGAATCAAACTTGCAGTTCTTGCATTAAAAAATGGGAACGATGTTGAATTTATATCGAAATTATTATCTTGGAGGGATTTTGAGATGTTCGCTTCTGAAATTCTTAATTTGTCAGGGTATGTAACTGAGTCTAATTTACGCTTTAATGAACCTCGTAGGATCGAGATTGATGTCGTCGGAACTGACCTCGTTTCCAAACTCGCCGTTTTAATTGATTGTAAGCATTGGCGACGAAATGATTTAAAATCAATATCATTATATGCAAAGAAGCAAATTCATAGGGCTTCTATATTTTTGTCTAATAGAGAAAACATTTCTGGAGCAATTCCAGTAATATTGACTCTTTATCCGATGACCATAAAAATAATAGAACAAATCCCAGTCGTACCTATTCGTAATTTTATTTCGTTTGTCAGTGACCTCCCTCTGTATCTGCACAATATCAAACTTGTATCTCGATAGTTTTGCTGCCGGTATAATGACCTAAAATATAATTAATTCTAAATCGTACTAATATTGAATATTAATCGAGGATCGCTTTTGTAGTGAATATGAGGCATTGTCTTGTCCGCTCTCAACTTGCGGAGATAATCATGAACCAGGTCTATGAGATATCTTGAACAGATATTAATAATATCAGTGACTCTGTAGTATAGATATGAACCACGGATATGATGTATCGGGACCAATAAGTGGATACATTTAACCTAATAGTGGCAATCAAATTCAGCTCATCAAGTTAAAACCGACAGTCATTAATGAGACAATCTATAACATCAAGAAAGGAGCCTAAACGTACTTAGATAGGTAAAAATGTCCAATGCGTGTCAACATTTACGATATAAATAATGGGAGGAAGAAGAAGACGGAAACTTTTAAGGCCGCAGACAAAGAGTCGTAGTGTTCAGGGGAGATGTCCTAAATGTACTACCGTTGTCAAATTCAACGTATCGGGGCCGGTTGGGAAGGAGATCTACGAATGTGCCGCATGTTTATCCAAATATCCAATTGATGAACTTTGAGTTTGATTTACCGAAGATACAATATATCGACTCAATTGTATTTTGATCCAATGGTAGATTGTCCAAAAATACCATAATATTTTGAATGAATGAATTACAAAATTTTGGTACCTCTGATTATGAAGTTAGCACACAGCAATTCAGGTTTATCCTTTGAGTAGAGATCGGAAGTATATTACTGGCTTAATTTAAACACGTAATCCTTTTTCATCGCCTATAGCACAATCTCAAAGCTCTTGTCTAACATTAGATGCAGATAACAATTCAAAGATTTTGACTTGATCAACTATCAACTAATCGTCGTTCAGTGATTCAATTCAACATATGAGTTAAGTTAGAAATTTATGCTAATATGCAATCGTATTCATACCCAAACCGTTCGAAACTTACTCTTAAGTAACATATCTCGATTATTACTTTGATAAATCATAACTGAACATTATCTATTATGTAGATAATTCGAGTATATTTTGCATGGTCTATTTTAATCCAGCAAGATAGCCCTCTTGTTCAAGTTTATCTGCGTGAGCCATAATATATCTCCAAATAATATCGGCCTTATCTGCCTGGAAATCCCATGGAGCAATTAATACCAAATCGTGATCACGTATCCACATTCTTCTCTTGATTTTTCCTCTGATACGACAAGTCCTGACTTTACCATCTGTGCATTTTACTATGACATTGTCTCCACCAACTAACTTTATGACACGCCCCAGCAATTCACCAGTCTGAGGCTTCACTAGTTCTTTAAGATGAGATTCAGTTAGTACTTTTCTTTTGCCTAAGTCTTAAACACCATCCATTATACTTTTCGATCAAGTTAAAAATGTATCTGGTCAATAATGCAGCTTTAAAAGATATCTGCCTCAAGATACGCCAGCGAATGCTCAAATTGGCAATTGCGTATTTATGGCTTCGTTAATTCTACCGTGATGATTAGTCTTATTCGACTTAAAAAACGGTAATTATGCTCGTGGTGGGGATAGTATTGATTGGTACTCGGTAATTCGTTACATTGCATTTTTGACTGATATTCGTGGATTAGGTTAATACCAAATATGCTACAGCAAGACTAAAATAAGTCTTTATCATTTGAATTGTTAATTTATGGTGAGTAATGGACTATCTGACTATTGTAAAAGAGGTAGTCATATAGACTGTAATGATTGCATTTGCAAATGTCATATTCCTGGAACTATGGAATACATGTCGAGAAACATCGCGAAATTGGAAAAGGAAAAACCTGGACTAGGCGACTCTTTACCATGATTCTAATTTTTGTTCACTTGAAGATGGATTTTTTTATGTGGATGTTTGTCACTAACCCATAAACTTACAAAATTCGAGTAATCATTGTCTCTGACGAATCCTTTAGTATGATGTATAAATGCATTTTCTGTTAATAAGACATAAGTAATAGATTTGGCTACTTTCCCTAACAATGAGATGCAAATCCCCGGCATAAGTCACTTGGTAGGCAAGGAGAGTATCTCTGATAGCGTCCTATTGTTAACTGGGTCTTCAGGAGCAGGAAAGAGCATTTATTGCAGGGAATTCATGCTTGAGGGTTTATCACGTAGTGAGTATTGTATATACTTGAGTTCTAATTTGACTCTTGATCAATACAAAAATTTGTTCTCTAATTTTGAAGAGTCGATTATCAACAAATATTCCACTTTTATTAATCCTTATCTTAGTGATGTGGAAGAGAGTAAGAAATTATCTTTTACGCTGAGTGAAGTGACTAAAGTTCTTGATAACGTGGGGATTGGTAAAAGAGGACAATTAATTAATACCTCTGCTTTCACGGATTCCAAAACTCCAAAAAACATTCGATTTATCTGTGATTCACTGACACACATGCTGGCATTATTTGGAGAAAAAGCTATCGAGGCCTTTATTACAAAGCTCTACTTTATTTTAAAATCGTATAATGTATGTGCAATTTTCACACTAACTACACCATCATCGAATGAATATGAAACTAATCGCATAAGCTCTATTTTTGACGGAATATTAGAGATGAAGCTAGAGGATAACGGAGATGCTCTAGTCCGAAGAATGAGGATGCTCTCTATTAAGGGGGTACATCACGATCCTGTGTGGATTAAGTTTAATATATCTAACGAAGGTAACATTTCGTTCAGTAAGCGTTCGAATTTTACATTATGTTTTCTTTGTAAAGATCCTATATTTGAGACACCGGTTATATATACGGAACTGCCTTTTCATGGTCACCACTTGGAAATATATAAAAAATTAGTAAAGGTGTATGATTTTAGTCTGTCAGGAATAGGGATTCCCACCGAGTCAATAAATGCAAATTTTTTCTTTATAGATATAGTTGGGCTTTCCGACCCGTTATTATCTGTCAATAAACAAAGAGAAAAAATAGAGACACTAAATAGTCTTATCCTTTCGTGTGATGCTTTTAAGGTAGATGATAAGAAAATTATTCTGCCAACTGGTGACGGGATGGTGATAGGCTTTCCATTCAATCCAGAATTGCCATTGCACCTGAGTATCCAGCTTCATCGTGAGCTGCATAGGTACAACTATGAAAAAAATAGCGAAGACTTTATCATCGTACGCATTGGTCTGAGTACTGGACCTGTGTTTACAGTGAATGATATAAAAAATAATCAGAATTATTGGGGACCAGGCATCATTCTGGCACGTAGAGTTATGGATATAGGTAATGAGTGGCATATACTGATAGCAGACAATCTAGCGGAAACATTAATTACTTTAAAGGAAGAATATAAAAAGATTATAAATCTGATCGGAAATTATCGGATAAAACATGGCCAGGAAATCAGACTTTATTCACTCTATTCAAATGGGTTTGGAAATCCTGAGTTACCCATTAGAAAGGATTTCTAGAATAAGAGTTCCATTCCATTTCCAGTTTAATTCATGATTTTCAAAATTGATCCCAGACTTTGCAACTTATTGATTTCAAGTTTATCAATAAGCTAGCACAAGAACATATGCCAATTATAACAAATTGTGAGACTAATACCTCATCGAAGTACTGCAGATATCTGCATAATAATGAAGAGGGTAGGATGGGGATAGCTATAAATCGAACGAATATATCGAAATGAAGTTTGACCAAGGTCTCTACAATCATAATACTCGATCGCACGTTTATTCAATTGATTTCCAGTCAAGCGAGCCAATTTAATCATAGAAAAATGACATGTCCGAAACGAGATTAAGACAGTAGAAGGACATCTGCCGATTGCGGCATCATAAACTTGACTTGCATTTTTAGTATCCCTATGAGGATGAGCAACCTTAACTTAAACGTAAATAAATAGTCGCCGAGCAAACCTCAGAGAAATTACGAGTGTTTCATTAGGTCCTACTTACTTTTCAGAATATTTATCTACCCTCGTGGCCGTATTATGAAAGATGATTTGATTTATTTTTTTCAAAAAAACTACAGTAAGAACTGAAGGGGGGATCATTGCAATCACGATTGAGAATAGCGCGATCTGTCCAGAAAATCTCGGAGTAATGAAGATAATTGTGGAAAGAACGGAAATACTCATAATGAAAAGGTAAAATAGCGCTGTCATTAACACAGTAGATCCTTTCAGGCAGCAATAATCCCTTTACCATGCACAGTTGGTGAGTCATTAACGTTAATAACGGTAATAGATATGTTGCTAAAATATGAACGATAACTGTAAAATTGACTCTAAAACATGGGATCCTTCAATAGAACAGAAAATTCTAAAAAGATGGCATCAAGATAATGTCTATGGATTCTCAATTATAGAGCAAGATAGTATCCCTTTTGTAATTGATACTCCGCCACCGTATCCCTCTGGTAGACCATGGCATATCGGAGCTGCGGCCCATTATGCACAGATCGATATGATTGCTAGGGTCGCTCGAATGAAGGATTATAATGTTTTTTTTCCAATTGGCATCGATAGGAATGGATTACCGGTTGAGATCTATACTGAAAAAAAATACAAAATTCAAATGCGAAGGACTGACAGAGAAAAATTTCTCGACCTTTGCAAGCAAGCACTGGACGATCTTGAATCAGAAATGATCCAAATCATGAAGGACATGGGACTAAGCGGGAATTTTGATGAGTACTATCGGACAGATTCTGCTGAATTTAGATCATTGACTCAGAGTACCTTCATAGATTTGTGGAAGAAAGGCTTAATATACATGGCAAATAGGCCCAATAATTATTGTTATGAGTGTGGGACTACTCTGGCTGATGCAGAGATTATCTATCAAGAAATTCCAACCAAACTCATCTATATGAAATTTAATATTAAAGAAGGAGGAAACCTAATTATTGCTTCTACCAGACCAGAACTTCTCTTCGCATGTCAAGCAATAATAGTGAACCCCGAAGATCAGCGTTATTCTGCTTTCATAAGGAAACATGCGGTTTTACCTATATTCGATAGAGAAGTTGAAATTATTCCTCACTATTCAGTAAATCCAGATTTTGGCTCGGGTGCAGTAATGGTCTGTAGCTATGGTGATCGAAATGATGTTCAACTATTTAGAGAATTGGGGCTTAAAGAAATAATTTCCTTAACTGAGAATGGAACTACCACTAATTCAGCCAAATCATACGCCTATCTTGGAATACGTCAGGCCAGATCTAGAATAATTGAGGATCTGAAGAAGGATGGATATATCGAAAGAGAAGAAAATATTATGCATCGTACGCCTATTTGTGAACGAAGTAGAACTCCGATCGAAATACTATCCATGGAGGACTATTATCTAAAACAGATGAATTACATCCCAAAACTGAAAGAGCTCGCCATGAAAATAAATTTCCACCCGGAAATACATAGACAAATTTTGAATAACTGGCTGAATTCGATTTCAATTGATTGGCCAATTTCGAGACGAAGATTCTACGGGACAGAAATTCCCGTCTGGTTCTGTAAGATTTGCAAGACTCCAAATCTTCCAGAGGCCGGTCAATATTATAGACCATGGAAGGAAAAGCCCCCATTCGAGAAGTGTAAGAAGTGTGGAGAGACAGAGTTCACCGGAGAGGATCGAATATTTGATACCTGGATGGATTCTAGCATCACTCCACTATTCATCACACGATATCTACGAAATCAAAAAATATATGACTATCTCTATCCTACTAGACTAAGACCACAGGCCAAAGATATCATAAGAACGTGGCTCTATTATAGCATGTTACGCTGCTTCCAACAAACAGATCAATTACCATGGTCTGATGCTTGGATTATGGGTTACGGTGTAGACGAGAAGGGTGAAAAAATGAGTAAGAGCAAAGGAAACGTCATAGATCCTTTTCCAATTATTCACAGGTATGGAGCAGATGCATTTCGTTTTTGGTCGGCCTCTGAAGGCAATTTGGGCCAGGATTTTAGATGCTCTGAACAAAAAATCGCTGTATCAAAGAACTTTCTGTCAAAGTTGTGGAATATAGCAAGATTTGTTTCTTCTTTTGAGGATACTCAGAATTCATCCCAACCTATGGATAACGCCGATAAGTGGATACTAGGAGAATTATCAAAGCTAGTCAAGGAATGCGAAATCGGATATAATGATTTTAATTTCTTTATTCCAGCAAACGCAATAAGGGAATTCACATGGAACGTTTTTGCCTCTCATTATTTAGAAATGGTCAAGTGGCGTGTTTATGAAAAGAATTATAAGGACGGTCATGAGTCTGCCATATCGACAATAAATAAATGCTTATCTACAATACTTTTGCTGTTATCCCCAGTCTGTCCCTTTATTACAGACGAAATCTGGACGAAAATGTACTCTGACAAAAGTATACATGTACAGAAGATGCCTAAAATAGATCTGGAATATCAAGATTTAACAAAATATACCAAATCGATTCTAGAATTTAATTCCATGGTGTGGACACAAAAAAAGGAAATGATTTCGCGTGAAACAGGAAAGCCACTGTCGCTAAAAGATCCGATTCAGATTGCAGTACCTCCTACTCTTGTATTATTCAAGCAAGATTTAGAAAAAATGCATAACCTCAAAAATTAATCTAGTAAACAAGTTTGGGGAGGCAAGACGAAGGGGTATTTCACAACGCGATTATGATAAAATCCTGATTAACCTGACTAGCATGACGATTGAATCGTGATCCTTCACTTGGTTTATCTAGCTTAGATAGGTATTCTTAGATATACTGAGAAATACATGGATGGATACAATTACCATTTTTCTCCTTTAGTTAACGTTGTTACCTAAGCAATTTATACAAATAGCGAAATACATGATTGACGATTACGAATAGGCTCACAAGAGAGGAAAACGAAGGGATGAGATTCTTCTTTTTCCTTTCTGTGCATAGCTATAGCTAATACGTTAGCCTCGTAGAAAGTATGGGCGAAGGACGTGCTTAATCTAAATTGACTCATTAGGCTACTACTATTTATTTGCATATGCTTCATAAATTGTAATTACATATGTCATTGAAAGGCTTGACTGTTGCCGTTACAGCTAGTAGAAGAGCCTCTGAGCTGGCTCGATTAATCGTATCATTCGGAGGCGAGCCCCACATTGCACCCACGGTGGGTATAAATGCAACGGGGGATGTCGAAGAAGTTAAGAAATTTATTGACAAGATTTTTGAACACCCTGACTTCCTGATATTTATGTCTGGCCCAGGAGTCTATTCTCTCATGTCTACTGCCGAGAAACTTGGACTAGGGGAAAGGTTAAGGGATGCGTTGAAAGATATATCACTAATCGCTCGAAGCGCAAAACCACAAGCGGCGTTAGCAAAATACGATATACATACCAAACTGATTCCGATTGAAAATACAACAGGAGGAATCCTAAAACTTCTCAAAAAGAGTAATTTAGTTAGCAAGAAAATAGGCGTACTATGGCATGGTTCATATTCAAGATATTTTGTGGACGAGCTTAGCAAGGCTGGGGCAGAATTATTTGAGTTAACAATTTACAAATATTCTTACGAGCTGGACAATGACGGCGCAAGAGTTTTACGGGAGATGGGATTCAGGTATGTGCCTCCAATTGAATCGAGGGTGATCGAACTGATAGAGCAAATAGACAAGGGAAATATAGACGTCATCACCTTTACAAGTCCGCCGGCAGTCAAAGAATTGCTTTTGATAGCAGACAAATACAAGATGAGACAATCGCTTGAGTCGTCATTAAATAAATCAGTGATCGTTACAGTGGTTGGTCCATCCACAAAAAAAGTACTTGAGGACAATGCGATTGGTATTGACGTAATGCCAGAAATTTACAAAATGGGACATATGATCAAGTCTCTGAGTGACTATGTTTGCCACAATCCCCACTTAGCAAAGAGAAGAAAAAGAACTTCGGGTACTTCTTTGAATGACTGAGTCATATGCGACTTGGTTAGAGAATCAAATAGAGAATCAAATACTTAAGCATTCAGTGGTGTTATTTGTCAATTATTAGATTGAATATCGAGCACCATATTTATCCTCATTCAAGTCAAAAAAAGTATAATTTGGTTTTGTCTCACGTAGGTGATAATGAGTCATATAGCTATAATTCAAAGCTCTTATTCAGTACGCACCTAAATTGCATCTTTTAACTCTATATCATTAAACAGACTATGGTGTCGCGGCGACTCTATAATAAAGATAGCGGGCAGCACTGCAGGCACCACCTATGTTCTAGATAATAGTTAATGCACGAACTCTGACCTTGCCTCTATGTTTGGATGTTCCTCTTTACATAGAGCATTTTGAACCTGCTCAGAAATAGTATTAGCATTATGACGACGGTAATCGAAATAGATGCTTGGATGATGGATACCATTTCTCTGCTGGCTCCGTTGTGAAACAGAATCTGATCCATAGGGCCTATGATAATCACTAGAAAAGCCGCAGCTGCTAGAATCATTATCCACATAATAGTGATGAATCCTAAAAGGCCAGCAGCAGGTTTCATTTGGGGACTAATCCAGTAACAAAGTAATATTGAATGATTATCGAGATCACTGCCAAGAGTGAAGAAAATATTCCTAGTCTAAACACCTGACCGACTATCTCTTTTTCTGACATAGGACCATGTGCTAGAATTAATCTTAGAAGAGTAGTTGGCGCTTCCTTATCCTTTGATGCCGCTAACCTAAAATCATTCATTAAGACTGTAGGTCTAGCCTTAACCTGCCTGTGTTCAACGATTTTCTTTACACTGGCAAGAAAAAGAAAAGAGTTCATGACTGCAGGTAGCAACGCAATAACCCCTATTACCTCTGAGCTCCCAGCTATTGCAATAGCGCCATACATAGATCCAATTAGCAAAGTTCCGGAGTCACCAGGAAAGATCCTGCTCGGAAATCTATGAAATCTATAGAATGCTATTGTTCCGAATAGTAATGGTAAGGATGCAACGAACGTATCGTTATTGCCAAAAATTGCAATACTTATTAGAACAGGTATGGTACATATGATCACAAATCCACTAGCAACGCCATTTAGAACATCGATAGAATTAATTGTGTTTCCCACAATGGGAACTATCACTAAGATCAATGGTATGTACAACAAAGGAATAAACACGGCACCAAATATGAGATAGAGATGAGAACCATAAGCTCCGAAAACTATCAAGGGAATAGCTGCTAATATTAGAGCAACTGGTTTAAATGATCCAGGCATAATCCGCTTGTCGTCAATCAGCCCAATGATAAATCCTATGGTGGTTGTCAGCAGGATTGCAATGACTTTCATATTTAAAGTAAGCAAGAATAGGACTATCTCTGCTGTTGCGATTCCTGCGAGTAATACGGGTCCAGCCGGCCTAGGAACGAGTGGAGTTTCAGGCTTATGGAAGTCCTTTACCACCTTTCCTTTAGAGATTAATGAATTGATTGTTTTAGGCATCAAGTATAAAACCAATAGAAAGGAGATGGCAGAGACAGTTATTGCTTGAATTAGGATATGGCCGTCTGCAAGATTTAGCAATTATCTATCAGGCTTGGTAATAGAAAAGATTTGCTATATAACTTAAACATTGAATCGTGTATTAATATTTGGCCGTGATTATTTAAATGAATCATAGACATTCCTACTTCTTTACGCAGAAAGCATTCTATTCGTTAGGTCGCCCTTCAGCATCCTAGCTAATGCCATTCCAATCTTTGGAATAGCAGATAACTTTGACTCCGGAGTATTTGCAAGTGCAGTCAGGTCTGTGATTCCAGCATTATACAATGATCGTGCTTTAATCCTTCCTATTCCTCTGAGTTGGACTAGGGATGAAAGTTCTTCTTTTATGCCATACTTAATTCTAATTCTTAATTTGTATATTTCGCTGAGCAAATCCCCGCGCCCAATAGTCTTTGCAACTTGGTATAAGGCATAAGCTAACCAATTACTGATCTCAACTATTCTGTACATGTCTCCTGGTTCAACTCCCAACTTCTCACTCAGCTTCCTATCGCTAGATTCGTTGATCCATTCATAGAGCGCCAAAAGGCTTCTAGACCATTCGCACTCATTTATATCGAAAATTAATTGATTGGCATCGCGCTTACAAATTGCAGAAAATGTGTCATAATCTGTACTTCGCAGGGCAAGGCGTGGATAAAAATCCACACTACTTGTTATTATATGCAAAAAACCTAAAGCATGATTCTCTCCGTTGGGTTTTTTGATCGATTCAATAGCTTTTCTAAACTCTATTCCTGTCGAAGGATCTATGTACAGCAATGATATTTTCTTTCCGAATTCTGTTACAATATATCTGTCCTTCCTCGTTTTTATCATATGTTCGGTATGCAGATAATCTAACGCGCTTGTAATTTTGAAAGATAAAGTTGGTTCCCTGTAGTGTAGTGCCAGTAACGTATTTTGAAACAAATCTATAATTTCAGTTTTTTTTATTCCAGGGATAGTAACTATAGTACTTAACACATGAATTCGGATTGCCTTGTTATTTGCAAGTTGGGACCTTAACGGTTCGGGAGTACCTAACACATAGTGATCGTATACGTCATCAGGATTAAGATTCGATCCAGCTATGATTATAGATTCTCCCTTTTCGTCATACTTTGGTCTGCCCCCACGGCCACATATTTGCTTATACTCTAAAATACTGATGGGTATCCTGCTCCCAACATCTGAATCATAACGTAAGATATTTGACATAATAACACGTCTAGCAGGCAGATTCACCCCTGAAGCAAGCGTTGGAGTTGTGAACAGAATTCTAATAATTCCTTTTTTGAATGATTCCTCTATGATTTTTCTACTTGACGATCCTATGCCTGCGTGATGAAAGGCTACACCTTTAGAAATTAGATGAGAAAGAGTCGATGTAATCTCAGTGTCTTCTCCATTAGTAAGTAGTTGAGATGATGCCTCCAACGCCATTTTTCTAACGTTCTCATTTAGCTTGGTAAATACAATGCCAGCTACTTTTTTTGCAAGAGATGAGGTACATTTACGAGTTTCCGCAAACACCAACGTCTGAATTCCCTTAACCATGGAATCTTCTACAAGATCGATTATTGCATTTGAAGATCCGTTATATGATTTGATTTTAGTTTTGCTACCATCACTCATTTTAATGATGCCATCCTGATACACACCCTCTATTAATTCCGTAGGCCTCCATTTACTATCAACCAACTCGCATCCAAGCCAAGAAGCAATATCAGTTGAGTTAACGACAGTAGCACTCAGTGCTAAGAGCTGAATTCGCGGGTACATTTTTCGTATTATAGTTAACATCATTTCAAGGACTGGACCCCTCTCACGGTCGCCTATAAAATGCACCTCATCGATCACAAAAAGTCCTACTTCAGATATCCAATCGGATCTATGTCTCATTAAGGAATCCATTTTTTCATTAGTTAATATTGTGATATCTGCATCAGCCAGCTCTTCACCTGGAGAATCATAATCGCTGCTAGCTAACTCAATCTTAATTCTTCTTTCGAATATCTTGGGATTGTTAAGAGCATGAAAATCCTGACATTTTTCTGCAGCTAGTGCGCGTAGAGGAGTTAGATATGCCACTTTCAATCCCTTCTCAATTGTCTTAATTGCGGCCATTAATGCTACCATTGTCTTACCGCTTGCGGTCGGAGTCGTAATAAGCAGATTCCTTCCTTCTAATACCCCTTTCGATATAGCTAATTCCTGTGGGGGATATAAAGTGGAATATCCTAAAGAGTCCAATAGGGCAGTTATTCTTCGATCTAAATTCTTACCCATCCTGACACAACCTAATGATTATTATCTATAAAAAGCATTGAATCTGAGTCGCCTGTCATTCATATAAAGGTAACAAATGCTTTCAAATAGATACATTTTCACCTATTATAATGTCAGTGCATTATATGTCACGAGTATGTACGATAAGGACCTAGAATGGTTTATAATTTGCAAATATAATTCCAAAAAAGGACCACATTCATCTTCCAATAATAGTGGCTAGACGGGTCTAATGCAGCATATAAAGACCAATCATAAATCCGTGGACCTTTTTATTCTCGCAATAATTCATGACATTGGATTATTTATCGAATCCAAGCCTATAGTACTACGAACCCTGAGGCATATAGTGATAAGAAATTAGAATTTAGAAATCTTTAGGGATTTGCCATTTTGATAGTTAAGACAATATAATTCAAGGCCTAGCCAATCATTAGATTAAGCGAGCTCTTTTTTTTACTTTCTATATAGAGCCGCAAATGTCGTAATCTCATCACCTGCTATATCATTTTGAAATTGTTCCCTTATTAATCTGCCATAAATCACCAAATCTCGAGCAAGCATTCTCAAGCGCCTTTGTAATGCAATGTTGGTTATATTCCCACCTTCATCAAAGTCTTCATCACCGTTTATCGCAGCTCCATAAGGCATACTCCATCCATAACATTGACGCACCGCAGTCCGCATCTGATCCATAACGGTTAACCCCCTTTCATGCGAAGTGCAAACGTAGGCAAATGTCTTACCAGCAAATTCCTTCCAAAAATGATCGAGAAAATTCTTAATTGTTCCAGACATAGAACCATGGTAATCGGGAGATGCTAATACAAGGGCGTCAGCCCAATTTACATCATCGCTAACACTGTGAATTTCATATTTGTTGGCATCCTTACTGTATCTGCTAGGATTGTAAAATGGTAGAGGATATTTTCGCAAATCAAGCAATCGAGTTTCTGCACCATACGTCTTTGCCGCTTCCAGTATGATCTTCAATGCCAGGGTGCTGCGTGAGGCTTCCCGCATGCTGCCGCCGACTCCTAATACCTTGAACGGCATAAGATATTCATAGAATATGTGATTATTTTACCTATCGTTCACGAATGCAAATAAATCTACATATTCTGGGAAATAGTCATATGTCACGTTGTTATTGATGGATCTATATACTTACGATCCGTAGATTAATTAAGTAATTTTGGGTAGGATGGAATAATTGCGTAACAGTATTTAGCACGACGATTCTTATATTGATAACATTACTGTTCGTTCACTAAGAGCCTATCCCAAAATTATCCTCCTGTAGATAACAATACAACAGCCTAAACATACTAACGCAAAATAGCTTTCTAGCTTCTTTTCGTATCTAACCAAAAGTTTTCCGAGCCTGTTGTGCCAGGAGTTGGTTCTTTCTGCAACCCATCTTCTGGAACTATGATGATGGGCTCTCCTGCGCTTCCTATCTCTATGTCGAACGTGTGGACAGTATCCTTTCTTGATAACTTCGTTTTCAATCTCCGGAAAATCATATCCTTTATCGAGATAAAGGTTCTGTTTCTCTTCATACATCTTATGGGATGATCTTTCAAATACGATATTGTTCAGCGTTCTAATAGCGGCCTTCATGTCATGCGTATTAGGCGCAGTTATAACAACAGATAGTGGAATACCTTGTCCATCGGTCAATATATGACGTTTTGTTCCTAACTTGCCTCTATCTGTAGGATTAGGCCCAGTCATCTCCCCCCTAAAGGTGCCTTTATAGATACACTATCAAGTGACTGCCATTTCCAACGAATACCTACTATACCATCGTAAACTTTTAGCAGTCTGGTCCATAATCTTTCAAATACCTTAGATGTTGACCATTGTTGGAATCGTCTATGACATGTCGAACCCGAACCAAATTCCTTTGGCAACATCTTCCATTGACATCCAGTTCTTAAGACATACAAAATACCATCCAGTACCTTCCTAAATGATAGTGCCGGACGTCCTATGGTATTCGCTGGTTTTTCTGATGGAAGTATAAACCTTATCTCATCCCATAACTCATCTGGGATTCTCTTGACAGCTGGAACTGTACTTGATTCTGTCGTAAGCCACACTTTGAACAGACACTCTCTAGCTATATGTCTATCTATTTTTGGGACAGGCTCTAAATGGCAGATCATTCAATGAATTTATCATCGGAGGTGATACTAAGATTTTCCACTGTCTCATAATGATTCAAGTGGGATGATTTAATCCTCTGATCTTAACTTTATGATCTCCTGGCGATATGAAAAAATTTAGATTTACCGTCTTTGAATCCACAGTTCTGATAGTTACGTCTTTATTCTGCATATTACCATCCATCAATACAGAAATGGATGAACTTAGTGGTTTGATTATTTTCATGTCCATAGGTCCACCGCTGGGATTTTAGTGTCCTACCGCAAAGACTATGCTATCTGTTAATGCTTCGTACTTAAATTCACTAATTCTAACTATCCTGTGTAGATCATATCTGATAAATTCGTCCTTGCCTATTTCTAAGGTGTTCATATGTGGGTGGAGATCGATGTGCGTGCAATTATAATATCTAATATTTGGGGCTACGGAGGGATCTGGAATGGCTATAAATGCCACCTCTTGATCTGGACTAATAACAGGGATGACCGCACTCCTAACAGAGTCAATCTATGTTGTTTTATTGTTATGAACCGATGCATATATTCTTACATCCTTTGCATCGACAGTTCCAATGTTCTTAACGGTTCCCACAAGAGCCATATTTTTGCGCACAGGCATATTGGAATAGTTCAGTCTCAAAATATTATAGTACGGCACCGAAGCATATTTAAGACTAGAGATGGATGCCTTATCGATTGCAGACGAGTTACGATCTCGACCAAATTTGAATGGAGAGCCAGTCTTTGGATAGATAATTTTACCACAAGTTGGTTCCACTTGACTCATGATCGATCCACTATTTCTATTCTTTACTAAAAGACTCATATTGATCGTAACTGGTGTCTTTACAACGTTGTCTAATACTCCCACTATGTTCTATCTGCCGACGTGATCTATAAAGGATCCTTGCTTAGTTAATACGAATTGATTACGATTTTCAGCGTGCCCATCTGGGATTCCGATTACGATTGCAAGAAAGAACAAGAGGATCGAAAAGTCAGAGTAGGCATATTGAAAATGCAGCTTAAACGTTTGACTGTTTTTATTCTCTCACCTTTTGTGGAATTGTTTTGTACTAATGATGTTCTTCCTTTAAGGGTGCGAGACTTTGATGAGAACATTAGCAACATAACTTTGAGATAACTCTACATTGATATTAATTGCACTTAAAACTAGAAGCAAGAAATCATGAGTAGTTATTAGTCAGAAATAGTTTGATTAAAAATACTATTCTATTATGTATTACATATGGTTTGAGGCTAGCATAGAATTTTCTAATTAGTGGTGCAAATAATTCATACACAAATAACAGTTAGGCAAAATAGAAGCCAACTTTATTTTTCATCTGTGAAAGAGATCTTGCGAGTAAGAAGGCTTTCAGTTCTTACACTCTGGTTTATGCAGGTAGAAACGACCCTATTGCATAAGGTGATATCTCTCTCATTATTTGGGATTTTCTTGTGCACTTCGGTGTATCTTGCAAACGGAGTAATATATGTGTCAGCAGCCTAATAAAGAGTGATTCGATGAACGAAGGAGATGGTTGGAGGAATGTTCGGTTAAAATATCCAGGAGATTTCAAATATGAAGGTTCATATGCAGTATTAGATACTGGCCGCATACAGGGTATTAACGATAATGGTATTCGAGTTAGTAATTTTCTTAATATATTCCTGAAAATAATTTCAGAGTCCATTCAAACATTCATTATAGGATTGAGTATCGGGGCTGTCGTTTGGCTTACAATGAACGGCATTGTACGAAGACGCATTACCGCTAAGATAAATAAATAGGGCGCTTCGTGAGCCCCTTGACTGCCATTGGCTAGACAGCGATTGGCCCTTAGTTATGTAATAACAGGAGTTACTCATTGAATTGTCATTTGAAAATCTAGTTAGATGCGCGAACTCAGTTGGAGAAATATTAGAAGATGACTTGGAGGTTGACTAATATAAAATCGGTCACTTGCATTTGTGAGCTTTACTAGCACGAACAAAAATTGTGAATACAAAATTGGTGGTAAATGGAATATTGCCTGTCAAAGATAAACCCCGTGAATCAATCATGTGAGTCAGATGGACTGCATTATTCGCGCTGCGCGACTAAAGAAGCTAAATAGAAAGTCTAATATTTTTAAAAAATTTCTTACGTCTTCTAGATCGTATTGAGCGTTATTGGGTGAATTATACTGCTTAATGCACCTTTTGATAGTCCTAAACACCAGCATATTGTAAATTTTTGCAACACAATATGTACATAGTTGAGCACGAGATAAGCTGATTTTGAACGAATCCTACGACAAGGCATGCATAATCGACGTTACCGCTATCTTATCTAATTTCGTTTAAACTGATCTAAATAGAATTACACAGCTAAAATCGTGAAACATAATAAAGGCTATTAACAAAGAATCCACATTTCTATCCTTTCTAGAATTCCTGACTTATTATAACTAGCACGAAGATCAGATTAGGCCAATATTATAAGTTCGTACCTTAATAAATCTCAGGTTTATATTTGAGATTTTTACTAGACTAGTTAAGATTGGATAAGAAAGTAATCCTATCTATCGCGGTTGGAATCGGTGCGACGATCTTAGTCTATTTGGCATTAAATGGTTCACTTGAACAGCCAACTATCAACAGATTCCCTATTCCACCTGAAGCTGCTATTTCTATCGTTATAGCGCAAAACAGTTCAATGCATCCTAGCCCAAAAGATTTTGCAGTGGGCTATGTGTATATCAAGGGAAATGGTGCGTACTATGAATCCAACGCCAACTCAGATTCAATAGGACAATATCTTGGAACAGCATCTTCTACCATAAGTGGAGGTAACTATTTTGCATGGAAAGTTCAAAATAAGAACGATGGTTCAACATTTTTTGTTGAACACATTAACGGCGATATAGTCTCTAGGTCAAGATAATTTTAGTGGTATTACCATATCCCAGCGGCGTTTTGGTATTCATACATGAGGTTCGGACTTTACTGAATAGTACAGATAAAAATCATCTTATGAACCCATGGACTAGTGTGTGCTTCTTCCTGGGTTTTTGAACCTACTAAAATGATTGAATTGTAGTTATACACACTTCTTCATTTCTATATTTCGATACCTGATCGATCTTTTACTAAGCAGATATCTGCAACGAATGGTATGATTCAAATTTGATCTATCTCACTGATTAGGAATTGTGTGAAAGCAAACGTTTGTAGCGATCTAAGGCCGCATAGGATTGAGTCGAAATTCATATCGCATGATCTTGACTAGGAATTCGATCTACCATCAATGTCCAGACTAATCTGCTTATCAGTCAGCCGCGAAAAGAATAAAATTTGTGTAATATTTGTGGTCTTGTACTACCCTCTAATTTTCTGACCAGACCTTCTAGCAGACTGTCTGTATTCGAGATTCTAAATCAAATTTGTGACTGGTTTGTGACAGAACTTCATGACCATGTGTATTGATAGTATAAGGCTAACAAAAAAAAGACTTGAGATAGGGCTTGGGAACTGATGGGATGTCGTAACATAACGATTTCATATTTTGTATATGGTATCGATTAATTACAGAATCAGAGGCTGGGAACAGAGATCGCCGAAATTATATTGTGTACGTAACAAAGAAAGATATTTAATTGCACCAGCTATTGATTAATATGAGATATTTTTATAACGGCTTAAGCCTTTATATTTCTCTTAACCGTGAGGTGATAACGAATTAGATTAAAAAGAAAGGCAAGAAAAAAAACATCTACTTCGCCAGGAGAATTTACAGACGAACACTTGGACTTCTTCCTAGCGACAATAAGCAAGGTGGAGGGTTACCCTAAGGTTAGAGATTTACAAAAAATGCTTGTCCCAATACTGAATTTGGATAAGATTAATGCAATTCTGAGGTACCTGAAAAATTCAAAAAAAATTGAAATTGATCTTGACGGAAATATTATTTGGATCAGGGGACAAAAAACGAGTAACCACCTCACTATCGCGGAAACGGCAAATATTTCCCCGGAATTTGTTGATTATTACTCGAGAATGGAGAATAGGGGAGAGAATTAATATGGACGCGCTTTAAATCTGCCATTTGATCTATTTCCATTCCTGTCGTTATATTTCGATTTCTAATCGTCATATCCAGACGAATTCTGTGAATGGCATCAAATTTAGCTCCTAGAAGATCCTATGGTCACCCGATTCGCTGAATTCAAATTAGCCCTGAACGTCTCACAGAAAGGGATACCTCAGTGTTGTATATTTTATAAGTGGAAGCCGATATTGCAGTTACTTCGCAATTACTGCAGTTACTGCAGTTACTGCAATCAACGTGGGTGTTATTCGTTTCTTGAAATTCGTAAATGCGTTTATAATGCCTCCAAAATAGGGTCAAAAAACACTGTTGCGAATTCTGGCCATAACCGACCTCATTAGGAAGATAACGTCGATATCTATATGCCGATCGAGATGTGTACGTTAAGCAGTTGCTGTGAGCTACAGAAACACGGTCTCAACCTCAAATATTCTTACACTAACTCTTAATCAAGGTTTTCTTGATCAATAATAACAATTAGAATGGAGGGTATAGGAATTTGCTATAGCCACAAAAAGCTTCTACAAACAGGCTTATGTCCTCAATTCGGGGCAAGCTGCATGACTAAGCTCATTGATTGCTCTCTGTGGTTTATGATAATTGATGCTGAGATGGGATATTCTATGCAGTCGTGGGTTAGCTAAAATTTTGATCCCATCTAGTTATTTTGTACAATGAACTGATCAGTTCACGAATAATTCTTATGCGGTCTATAGAATCACCTTTTAGAAAAATGAATGAAGACAGCAACGCAATGATGAATAGCCAAGCACAACGCGACGTTAAGGATTCTGGTTTACGATTTAAATGTGTTTTACGACCTTTTAATATATAAGCCCTATTTAGGCATATGGAGATGAAAGTAATAGCATATTTAAAGGTCCCTCCAGATATTGAATATTTACTACCTTAAGATACTAGGAGATCCAAACAAAATCAAACTAGTACCACGCGAATAAATTACTCGACCTCTTGAAATTAGACACGTAATTACTTGTGTGTGTTTATGGACTAGTTATCCGTTACGTTTTGTATAGAGAAAAAATGAAGATATCTGTATAATTATTCAATCATTGTGTAGTATAGATACGCGCAAAAAGAATATGATCTAGCAAATTTAATTAGTCGAAGCATCCTATTAGTGTTGCGTAAATGACCAAATCTACTAATGAGTCCATGATGCTGTTCAAGCCATTTTTGATAGCAGGCATAATACTTCTGGCCTTTGGAGTAGTTTGTGTCTGGATAGGAAGTACTGTCATTTCCATTAGGGAAGAGGCTGATGGATTCAAAATTATCGGCCTAAGGTTTCTAATCGGAGGAGCGATTTCAATTGCTCTTGGTTTCATAGCAAAACATTTTCTCCTGATCAAATATTTGTGGAAACAAAGGATATGGTCAAAAAAGAAACCTGAAGAAAACAACTTTTCTAATTGGTATAGGCCATAATTGGCTTATTTATAATTGGGTTAGGACTACATTATTAGAAAACATGCTAATTCAAACCCATCCAAGCTTAAGTTTGATGCTAAGGTAGAAAAATATAAGAGATCTAACGATAAGGAAAAGCTTATTCTTAGTTACCCTTCTTATACGCATAAGGCGATATCTGATAAGCGACAACCTCATAGGTACGTTACAATACGGCCATTTCACTCTATTAATGTATCTACAAATTATACATCAAATATGTATAACTCTATCATGGTAGCGCAATAGTTTTTGATCTTGGCCTCCGTCAAGGAAATCAAGATCATAGGTATTATAACTGCAATACAATTTAAATGGTAAAGATGCATGAGAAGATATTTGTCTTTCATGTTTGAAAAGGTCCTGAATTCGATTTCGAGGATGGAAAAAATTTCCCATGTCAGAAATTACACTTATCCCATCCTTAGATAATTTACTCTTACGCGTAAGCAACATTTTCATCATGATCATGATCCCAACAAAATCATTTTTCAAGTCAAAATATGCTTTTGTCGAGTTCACAATCACGAGTGAGCCATCTGCCTTATAGTTTTCTATGAAGTTGATATTACTCTTTAGACTTTCAAAGACCTTGATTGCAGATTCGTAGTGCGATAAGAGCAGAATGAGTTCATTTGATGGAAGTGTGCCTTTGCAATAGTTTGTATAAAAGTCCTTTAGTGCAAGGAAATCTGAATATACAATAATATTATGCTCTATATGTAATCATTTTTCAGAGTACTGCCCAGTATTTAATATTAATTGATTTCAATATTTGAAAATGGAATGCATCTCAAAGGGATTAATTAATAATATTGCTACAAGTGATTGATGGTAGCTGATGAAGAACATAAATTCCGCAATAGACTCCAATATGCGTGATATTGTATGTGACCTTCAAACTCTCATTAGACAACCGAGTGTATCTTCAAATAAGCAAAACCTCGTTAAATGTGCCCATCTCGTAGCTGCAATTATGAATAAGGCCAATATCAAAAGTGAGCTAATTTATTTAAATGATTTTAAAGAGGATGCTGTTCCTCCAATAGTATTTGGTGAGATTAAATCAAAATCGAATCCATGCGGAAAGACGATCCTATTTTACAATCACTACGACGTACAACCAGTAGGATCAATCGAATTATGGAATAACGCCGATCCATTTAGTGGAAGGGTTGATGGTAACTACATTTTTGGACGTGGCTCATCCGATGATAAAGGGGAGTTGATCACTCGAATTAAAGCCGTAGAATATTATTTAAAGGAAACAGGAGATGTGCCATGCAACATAAAATTTATTGTTGAGGGAGAAGAGGAGACTGGAAGTGTACATATTCAAGAGTTTCTTACTAAATACAAGAAAAAATTTATTTGCGATGGTATAATTTGGGAATTTGGTTTTGTAGACGCAAAGGAAAGGGCTATTATACAATTAGGACTAAAGGGAATCTTATCTGTAGATCTCGTCGCAAGAGGTCCATCTGATGACGTTCATTCTAGTTTGGCAGTCTTAATAGAAAATCCCGCATGGGTTCTAGTGAGGGCCTTAGGTACAATCCGTGATAACAACGGAAGAATTTTGATTAACGAATGGTATAGAGACGTGAGGGATGCGACGGAAGAGGAGATTTGTGCTATAAAAGACGAACCATTCGATGATGAAGATTTTAAGAGTGAATATGGAATAGAAAAACTTGTTAATAACTTAGAGGGAATTGAACTCAGAAGGGCTCTAATCGACGAACCAACGAGCAACATTTGTGGGTTTTTGTCTGGTTATACTGGAGAAGGCTCCAAGACAGTCTTACCTGCCAAAGCTATCGCGAGATTAGAATTTAGGCTCGTCCCAGACATGGTTCCTGCTAAGCAATTCGCTCGTCTTCAGAATCATCTTGTGGAAAAGGGATTTGAAAACAGGATAGAATTGAAAATGGTTGATGGCGAGCACCCTGCTCGAACATCTATAAATCATCCATTTGTAAAGTTAGTTAAACGTGCCGCGACTGAAACCTTTGGGAGGGCAGTTATCAGCGTATCTTCCGCAGGCTCAGGTCCCATGTACCATTTTAAAAAAATACTTGATGCTCCATGTATTTGCATAGGAGGATCTTACAAATATAATAGATCTCATTCTCCTAATGAATTTGCCCGATTAGATCTGATCAATAAAGCGACCAAATGCATAGCAAATATAATGCAGACTTATGGACGGGATCACTCATAGCGATAGAGTGCGGAATGCATACAAACTGGAAAGGATGTTATTAATTGCTTTAACTCTAACTAGAACTAAATTCGGGAATTCTGCATTTATTTTGATGAGCCCAGTTTTCTATTCTAATCAATAGTGCCTGATTTCCTAATTTTGATGGCTGCATTTGCATGATTATGATGTCTCAATATTGTTCTCAATTATTAAATCAAAATCGAATATCACCAGTTGGTGCAATATTGGCGAACTAGTGACCGAACGATTGTACAATATTATATGGGTATTATTTTGGCTCCTATAGTGTTAATTTCTGGATGAAAAAGATAGTATTTTAGCTCACCCGCAAAACAGTCTCGTATATTGCCACAATGTGATTCGACTTCGGTTCTTTATTAACCATTGAGCCTCCTCCTGACTTGACCCCATCGCTATATGTTAAAGTTATGAGGAATAGATAGTCATTTGGACGAGGATCTAGTCCTACAAGGAGCTTATTCTTATTTAATGCCATCTTCATATTTTTATCGTGGTTTACATGCAAGCTAGATAACGTTTTACCAATAGTTTTAATTTGTGCAAGAGTGCCGTTCTCATTTACATCCGCCTTTATGATCTCTGCTTTTGCAGTAGATGGGATAGTTCCTCCGGTTATTTGAATCCCTAATGAGTCATTCGGTTTCACAGTCAATGAGTTCAGTGCTACTGTGGACCCTGTGCCACTGGAAAAATTGCCAAGAAAGTACCCATTGGTAAGAATGCCCATCAATTGCATGGATTTTATTGCTTTCCAAGTCAGATGACCCTCAGTTTGGCTTTCCAAAGATTGATTTTGTACAAGCTTTACCTTGGGGATAGTGATTCCGGACACATTATTAAATAAGTGGCCATAAGTAGTGCTATCTATAGTGCAATTACATGTACTGTTTGGTGCCACCCTTTGCGCAAGTACATGTGGAACTATAGAGTACAGAGATGATTGACTCATTACCGAAAAGAAATGTGATGGCCTGGCAGAGGGTACTCCAGGTAATACCTGAATGATTAAACTGGCAGTCAAAATTGCTACAATATACTTACCTTTGGTGCTATGCACGATTTTTGCCATGCTTCTATGATCGGGATTACCAACATTAGGTGTTGACAAATTCTTTCTACAATTGTCGTAATGGTGCTCATCTATAAATCTACTACGGTTCTAGTTATTACGAGCTATTGTCTAACTTTGATGTTGGTGAACGGTGCTGGGCCGTGAGCCACATTTAGCTTGTACCGACATTATGTTTGACATACCTTATAAATAATCTATGGCTTAGAATATACCATCCTACTTCTCTTGTCACTTATATAAGGTATCCCTTATACGACCTTGAATATCAGATTCAGAAACTTCTCTGACATGTCCTCATCGTGATATCTTATATGACGGCTATTACAAGTCTTATTGAAGATGACTTTCTAAGCGTTAAAAACTGTTGTTCAGGAATAAGGTGATACTGTATTCCTCCTCTTCTTTCTCACAAGCGTTAGCTGATATGTTTTCCGTCATATGTGCTATTTTATTGTGTCCAAGACGTTCCGTACTGAAAGCATGGCTTCAAAAAGGTCTATCAGATGGTAGATAGTATCAATCTATATCTATCATTATAGAACAGAAACCCTGATCAAGATCATTACTTGTGTGTCCTATCCCTATACTGGTAACCTCAGTGGTTCTCAGACATGATGTGTACTACATCAACTTCGGGATAGATGCCAGATCTTATCATACAATGTGGCATAGTAGAATGCCATAGGATGACTAGAAGCAGAGGAGTCAAATCATTCAGGCAGATGTTCGCTTTGTTCTAGAGGGGATTATTTCATAAAAATTAAGAACTACAGCATAGAAAGGAGAGATTTATGCAGATATTTGGATTCAAGCAGCTCCCGTAAGAGCGAGCAGGGGTGAATCTGACGTGCTTCTGATTCACAATCTGGGGCTTATTTTATAGATTGTCCCACGGCCAAGTGAAACTACGTACAGGTAGCCATCAGGACTAACTTTCATATCTGAAATACCTCCAAAATTTGATCCGAATATCATTGCACTTGTTTCGTTACCCGTGTCAGCTACTCTATCCGCAAGCGGACCTTGCAGAGCTAAACTACTTCTATTTGCATCCAACTTAAAATGAAATATTCTTCCATGATGAATATCTGATACGAAGACATCATTCTGGTACTTTATTCCTAATTTTGATGTGTTTAAGAACAGGATCTTGGTCGGACCTGTTGTATCGTGCCAAGAAAATTCTGGATCATGATATTTCCCCTTACCACCAAACGTAACTAATTGAGAGTAATCGAAATCCGCAGGCGCTTTTCCCATTACCTGTACCCAGCCACTATTGAATCCTGGTTCCACAATATTAATTTCATCGTTTGAACCTGCACCATTTTCTGTATCCCATAATTTTTTGGTCAAAGGATCAAAATCAAGACCAAAGGTATTTCGTATTCCATAAGCATAATATTTGTTTGTAGGATTAGTTGTTCCAATGATCCCATTACCTACCTGTTTACCATCTTGAGTAACTCTAAGTATTCCACCTGTTCCGTCAGGTGGTCCTCCGTCAGCTACGTTCTGTGCCTGACTACTATGACCATCCACATCTCCAATCGGAACATACAGGTTATTATCTGGACCAATTATTATAGAGCCTGCGTTATGTCTTGGTCCTGGAGTAGCTGGTAAATCCAAAATGAGCTTCGGATTAATAAGCCTCCCATCAACAAACTCATACTTATACACACGATTCGAAAAAGAAGTGCTAGTATCGTTATGACTGATTGATGGACTGGTCTTTTCAGTAAAATACAAGAAAACATATGTGAGGCCGACTCTTACTCTTTGCGACAGCAATACCGAGCATACCTCTCTCTACTTCTGATTCAACGTTCACCTTTAGAACAGGGTTGCTCAATACCTTACCATTTAGAACTCTTTCTACAGTACCTTTCGCCTTTTCTAATACCAAGATATCATTATTTCCTACAAAGGCCATCGTGGTTGGAAGACTTAATCCACTAACGACTCTTTCTGCTTTCAAATTTGAGTCGTTAAGAATTGGTGTTCCGGCATTATGTGAAAATAAGGAACCGGGTATTTCTAGTTGTCTTGACGGCACATTATTCGTGGTATTTATAACATTTCCCTGCGCATATATTGACTGATAGTCAACGCGAAGATTGATATTTGAAACAATACACCACAGGAGAGTAACACTAAGTAACAGGAATGACGATGAGAATCTTCTCTTCATTTTTTACTCATTTTAGTTTACCAAGCATTTATTATTAAACGCATCTTAATATCTGCTTTCATTTTTGCTGGAAATCTTCAAATTGTTGAGTCAACTACACAAAGACGTCCTTATCTGGCAACAACAAGTTTGGAGCAAGTGCCAAAATAAAATAGCGCACGACTAGAAAAATACAGATATGGTGACCGTTTGTTTGCAGAGAACACTTTAGATTACTGGGCTGCCAAGCCTGATAGTACTAGCAGTCAATTCTACCGAAACTATTTAGGAGTAAGAGAAAAAAGCTGTACCCTGCTGTTCCCGGAGTCAGTAACATAAATAACTCCCTTAGAATTGACATCTATTCCTACTGGACTTTGGAATTGTCCATCACCGGTACCTGTAGACCCCCATTTAGTAATAAAGTTCCCATTGCTATCGAATTTTTGGACACGATCATTACCAAAGTCAACTACATAAATATTCCCAGAGGGATCTTCACTAATTCCTATGGGACTTTGGAATTGTCCATCACCGGTACCTGTAGACCCCCATTTAGTAATAAAGTTCCCATTGCTATCAAACTTTTGGACACGATCATTACCCCTATCTACTACATAGACATTGTTTGCCTTGTCTACAGCAATATCTGCAGGATTTATGAATTGTCCATCACCGGTACCTGTAGACCCCCATTTAGTAATAAAGTTCCCATTGCTATCAAACTTTTGTATTCGGTTATTTTCTCCATAATCGGCCACATAAACATAGCCTTTGGAATCAACTGCTATTCCGCTTGGGTTTATAAATTGTCCATCGGCTAATCCCGTCGAACCCCAAGAAGTAATGAAGGTGCCATTACTAGTAAATTTTTGAACTGCTGTCTCGGCATTACCCAAATCAGCTACATATATGTTATTGTGAGAATCTACTGAAATCTGAGTTGGATTCGTAAATGTGCCAGGACCAAACCCTAGATTTCCCCAGGAGGTAATGAAGGTGCCATTACTAGTAAATTTTTGTATTTTGCCACTAACTCCAGTGAAGTCTCCTACATATACATTCCCAATCGAATCTGTAGCTATGCCTGTTGGCTGCGAGAACATTCCGTGGCCTACACCTTTTGATCCCCATTTTCCAACAAATGAGTACTGCTCTGATCCTGCAGAGTATAGCGGATGAGGTGAAATCATGGCGCTCATTGCCAGTAAGCTAATTAGAATTGAACCGCACAGATAGATACAAAAACCATTATTACAAGGGCTTTGCTTTTGATCGTTTAGCATGAATTGGGATTGAACTCTTACGTATATAAAAAATTAACTATCTGTCGAGGGTTTTGAATCGAATATAGGTTCATTTAGTTCTGTAAAACCCATCGTTTAGATATGATGAGGCATAAAATGGTGTAGTTATTGTAATTCAAATTTATCAAGTTAGCTCAATACGAGTCATCGTGTAGGTATAATGTCTTTCTAGGTAGCCCAACCTTGCTTTGATGGAATATGTACCCCATTGACTCGCTCCATCAGGTATGGATGTACCATATACTGACTTATCAATTCACCCTCTGCAATCTGAATTACAAGACCTATATCCAGACAGATTGAATGTTTGTAAGAACCACCTTGTTGTCAAAATTCAGGTACAAAGTGACAAGCTGAATTCGAACCTATTGTCATATCTACTAGTGTGTCTAGGGTTGTTCTTATGTCGTGATCAAAGCAATGACAGAAAAAGATAGTGATGATCTACTTAAGTGGGAGGCTTAGTTGATGCCCCCTGTGGTAGCATGGGCCTATCAGGGTTTACCTCAAAACCAAAAATAGGAGTGCTTCCATAGTGGTTTTTGATCTTCATAGGGTCGAGCCATATGCTTATAACGTCATTTCCAACGAATTTTATGCTCACCGGAATATCAGTAATAGGGCCATTTCTCATACTGGCGGTAACTGTACCATTGAATTGCTTTGTATTTTTGTCCGGCGAAGATATTTTTGTTAGGTTGAAGTTCGTCATTGTATGTGAATGCAATCCAGACCCATTTACCATTACCATTCTAATTGACGCATCGAATACAGGAGTAAAAGATGTGTTGCCCTGTCCACTTGTGGACCTCGACAACGCATTCAATAAATTTGATTTCCAATGACCAGACAGTATCCATTCTGGCTTGCCATTCTTATCAAGCTGTACGCTTGAGATAGTGCCAAATTTATATTTGCCTCCCTCAGAAGGGTATCCGGGCTGGGCGAAAACCATCATATCTTTTATGGAGTTTGTTACAACTATTGCCAGAGTTGCGACAAGTAAAGAAGCAACAATGACTATCGCGAATGATATATTAATAGATGCACTCGAGTGTTTATCTCTCCTCTCTATTGACATTAAATAATATTATTAATTATACGTGCTTTATACCTAACGAATATCATGCTAATAATCAATATTTTGTGATTATTGTGAGAAGACCATTTTACGGCAGATACAACAACAAAAATGAGTTCCTTACTCAAGTCCTATCTTGATCATGATGCAATACTATGGCTGAATTCACTAGTGCAGAACTTGGCGCCAAAATGGTATCTCCGTGCTCAGATATCAACCGGGTATATAGCAGTCCTATTTCAAAGATAGTCCCAGTGTTTCCAAAGACTGTTATTCTATCCCCGATCTTGAATGGTCGCGTAAGTGATAGATATAACCCTGCTATCATATTACCCATAACTGTCTGCGAGGCAAAGGCAAGTACCAAGCCTGCTACAGTAGTGATAGACGCCGCCAAGAACGGATCACTGCTAAGATATGAGAGGATAATGGCTGCAAATATGATCGCAGTAGTGATTCTCACGAAAGCCTTTATGCCACTTGCATTTGCTTGAAAGTAATCGCGGGTTACCCTATAAATTGCTTCACTTACAACCTCTATGAAGAAATATCCGATAATACCCACCTCTACAATCTTTACGTATCTCAGATAAGTTTCAGGAATTAGGCCTTCTAAGAAAAGGGTGAGAGCACCCACAGTCAAGATTAATATAATACCTGTCACGGCCGTTTTCTTAAGCGATTTTACCCTTGTTCCGTATTCTTCGAGAGACTTCCTGTTTTCGTCTATTGGTCCATGGGCCATGATCTATATCTAAATACTAGAGTTTATTGAGACCACACTCTTAACTTTGACTATTGTATGAATTCTATTGAAAGATGGAACCACTAAAGTAAATAATCATAATCAATTTTAGGATAAATTTATGGTGTTGGCTTTAGAACAGTCGATCAAGTAATTCTATCTACTACTTATGACAATTTCATTTGAATGATAATACATTGGAAACATAATCTACTCTGTGGAGATAAAGATATTATCATGAAATCACGAGCGATTCGGAATTCACGTGAAGGATTCCAACTTTGCATTTTGGCAGATGGATAGTAAATGATAGTAGCTTCGTGGTAATACTTGTCAACTTAAGTGTAACAATTCGGTCTAGAACATTCTGCCATACTAGACAAGTATAAACTCTGTGGCATATGCCAGTGCCTATGGTATAGAATTAGCATTAACACTCGTTGCTTTACTTATTTAAAGGGTCAGAGAGGAATTCTGTATTGGCATATCCTGGTAAGATTGAAGTTATGGCATTGAACTCAATGTGTGGAATGTATTTCTTTGTTCAAGGTCATGTGTCCAGCAGTAAATCAAACTCCAAACACTTCTCTAGCTTAATTTAAAACACGGCTTTGCAATGATATATTTTTAAATTGCATAGTGATGTATTAAATGCTGTGCATAGTTAATGGGATACGATTTCGATTCTGAATCCGACACAGGTTCGTCTCTCTTCTCCAAAATGTCTGGCAAGAAAATGGCTCCCCTTGCTATTTTGGTTATTATAGGGGCAGTTTTCGGCGTTCAAGTTCTATTTGGATTCCCGTTGAAGGATCTATTTAGGAGGGAAGTTACCGATAATGCCCGGGTCGTCATTAAGGATGATCAAGGAACATGCATAGTTGAGTCATCGGATCATGAACCCCGTTCAATTGCAAAATGTCCGTATAAGGTGGGTGATGTCATAACCATTACATATAAAGAAGGGACTGTAGCCATTGAAAAGTATCACATGAGGAGCTAACGTAGGTCTGCGTTTTGGACTGAAGCAACAGGACGACGCATATAATCTCAAATTACCTCAATTTTACAAGCTACAACTCTATTCCAATATTGATAAACCAAATCCACAGATGATTATGTACTATCTAACGTCCAGGTATGCAAAGGAGCGACTGCAGTATAATAAATGGAACTACCGTCCTTGTTTTTTCTCATCATGTAATTATGGATATGCGAAATCCAGTTTGGCTTTAAATAATGACACAAACGGACGATAGGGTATTGTGGTCATAAACATGGGGCTTCACTAATCCCCAACTTGCCTGAAGGTATTACGATATGCTTGGAAACGACTGAAACTAATATAATTATTATTATTTGAGCATTCTATTGCGTTGTTGAGTGATCTCTATCATACTGGTCATCCGCAATAAAATTAGACATATGCTCCGATTTCTAGTCGATATTATTGGCCGTGCATTCGACAATGTGTATCTATATGTACGGGTCATACGTCAAATCGAGTTTATAATCTTTGATTAACCATCTCGTAGCTAACGTTCATTTTCTGGGTAACGGCTACGAATATCCAAGTTCAAACCTAACAGTGAAGGGGTTATGAATATATCAGCTATTGATCATCTCTCCATTGCCACGTACCAATCGAATTATGCCTTTTATTCTTAGGTCAGTGGAAAAAATACTAAATGAAAGCAGCGCCCGAGATTGCGAATCTGATTCCAAAAGCAAAAGGGGGGAATATTGCTGATCACTTGCTTTATTGCCAGAAAACTTGATCCCCAAAGTAGTGATAGGGTAATCAGAAATGTAATTACTCTCAAGTGGTTAGACATTATATTACTATTGAATCATAAGCGGGTTAAATGTTTTCTAAAATACAAAAGCATATTGTTGTCCTTGTTGTCTATATTTTCGTTAATTCATTTTTTTAACATGATGTCTTCGGCTCTTTTAAAATATAATTTGTCATCTAGCTCTAACCGTGAGATTTACCCTGCGGAATCTTAACGCGTAGAACCGACATCAGTAATTGTAAGTCGGTAGGTATTATGTACCCATTATATAATTACTTGGCTGATGATTTTTGTATGTGCTTCATATCTCTAGATCATATGTATGCGTCTTAACTTGCACACAGGTTTAGTATTTAGTATCGTTTCTGATTTCCAGCATGGAATCGAGCAGTGATTGATCACATGAGGTTAAGTTAAAATTTATGAAATGAACGTTGTACTGGTCATTGTTCAGAGATCATGGAATCAGTTACGTTATAGATTATGTGTCATTCGTTTAAGCACAAGCCTTCCTGGCACGCTAATTACTGTGATTATTTTTATAGCGCAACTTAGAATCAGTCTGCCCATATATTTTGACTAGACCGCATGTAGGCTTCTCTCATCTGTTTAAACCATGTCGTATGGATTGGATTTAAATAATAGTATTGTTGATTCCTAAAAAGATTGCATGATTTATTTGATAAACAAGATTTAATTTTAATTGTATTCAATAGGAACTAAATATGGCGTATTGTGATTCTAGATTGTCTTGGTAATTTCAAGTTACCTTACTAGGTACCATTCATTCATTTGTTACCAGGTTAATATGGATCATTGCTCTCAGAAATGGCAAGCAATAATTAAAGATGATCAAACTCTTCAAATATGATATGAAACTTATGGCTTAATCTAGTGAATATTATATTTGGATATTAGAACTCCTACGTGATATCCTTGATGCAAACCTCCAATGTAAATTACGGACTGGCAACTATGTTGATTGAGCTTTTCATGATGTATAAATTCAGACCATTATTTGCGGTCTCTTTGAAAGATGACTAGGCAGATTCAGTTGTTGGTAGGGCTTGTCCCCTGTTTCAGAATGTATCTCATCAACCAAATCTTTCAATATGACAGTTCGTTGCTTTCCTTGGACTCTGTCACGAACCATAAATTTCCGTTCCTCGATTTCCTTGTCGCCAACTACCAGAGTATATCTTATCCACTCTGTTTCAGATTCCCTGATCTTCTTGGAAACAGATTCTTCTCGATCATCTAAATCTGCTCTAATTCTCATGTCAGAGAGGTATTCAAGCATCTCCTCACAAAAGTTCATATGCTGCTTCGCAACGGGAATAATTCGAACCTGAGTATGAATAAGCCATAATGGAAGCGTAGACTTGTGGCCCATTTTTGCCAATTTAGCTACTTTCTCTAATAATGCATATATTACGCGTTCCACAGCACCGCTTGGTGAGTTATGTAAGATGATGGGATATTTTACCCTGCCGTCCTCGTCTACAAATTTTATATCATAACGCTCTCCATTCTCAACATCAATCTGATCTGTAGAAAGCGCAGAGGCTTTACCCAAATTGTCGACGAAGTTAAATTCCCATTTTAATGTAAAGTAGAAAAAGCGATCTCGCCACATTTCAATTAGGACGGATCTACCAAATTTATTCACCAACTCCCTTACGAAATCCTTGTTATCATTGTAAAATCCTTCAGTGAAGCGTATTGCCATTTCAAGATCTCCGCTAGTTGATAGACCTAAGCCATTTATTACATCGAGCGATAACTGAATCCTCCTCAGCAATTCTTCCTTTGCTTGGCTCATATCTTTACAGAATGCATGGCAATCAGGCATGGTAAATGCCCTTAGACGGCGTAACCCCACAAGTTCTCCACTCTTTTCTCTTCGAAAGCTATATCTACTAAGTTCGTACAGTCTAAGAGGCAAATGTTTATACGATAACTGGAAATCTTTAGCCATTAAAAACTGACCAAAGCAAGCGGCAAATCTTAAAAAAAATTGCCTATTGTTGTCAGAAAGGATACTGTATTGGCGAGCCGGGAATCTATTAAAATAGCTCTCCATAGACGGATGTTTGGAATCATACATTATCGGCGTCTCTATTTCTATCCCACCGTAAGCAATTACACGATCAGAAACATATCGTTCTATCAATGATTTCATGAGTCTACCTTTTGGATAGAACCGCATGTTGCCTGCATCAGATGCGGGTTCATAATCTGCAATAGCCATCTTTTTCATCAGTCTCACATGAGGAGGTACTTCCTCAACAGATCTCCTCTTTAATATTTCGTAGTTAGCAAGGATCCTGAGATTATCTTCATAATCAGAAAATTTGTGCTCGTTTATTGGAATCAACATGCCGTTTGGCTGCATAATAAACCATGAAGAGGTTAGTCTCTCTTCTGCCTCTAGGGCATAAGAAACTTTATCTTCATAGCCATCAGCATTCGAACTACCACTGGGGCGCATCGGCGCTTCCTGCTTGCTGAGTACCCTGAAATTCTCAGCCAAGGGATGTCCTTTGACCTTGACATTAAAAGATTTGGTCCATCCAAACGGTGCCCTGTAGACTTCTAAAGATTTTTTTGCAGATGATTCTATAGACTTTAAAATTTGAAATGCAATATTTGGAGGAGCAAGATTTGAGCTTAAATGAGAATAAGGATAAATCAATATCCTCTTGCTTTTCACTCTTTCTAAATAATTAAATATCTCGTCGAGTGCTGCCGACACTATTTCTTTATCATCCCCAAGTTCTACACTAATGAGATTCACGACAAGTTCCTCGATCCGTTGCTTAGATTTTGAAGTAATCTCTTCAGCTTCATCGATTTCTTTATCAATTGGCTCGTATTCTATAAAATCAGAATGCAGTTGGAGTAGACGCATTTGTTTGTTGAACAGATGTATGCTGACGAGTAGGATTAAAGGTTTTGGAATATCATAGCAACGCTTACAACGGTATGTGTCATCTCTTTTTACATCTTTATTTCTAGAGGATCTACTTTATAAAATAGAAGTCGTTCTTTGGAAATAGACTAGACCGCCTAAAAAAACTGGGAATCTTACTCACTGAGATGTTATCCCCATCGAGCCCTCTCGGTTTCTCTATCTTCCTTTGTCGCCTTTTTCCATTCTTTATAATGAGTCCTACAAAGATACACTCTCTTACCAGAGCTGACAGTCAAATTTGTGGCCATAGCGGCTTTAGCTCCGCTCATGGATCTTTCTGCTTTTTCGTCACAGCCTTGAACATCGCAATCTACACCTCTTCCGATTTTACCCATTCAATCGGCATTTGATTCAGTAGAGGTACTATTAAATAATTATGGTGTGTTAGAAATTAAATTTGGGTGAATAGAGTCAAAGGTATACCAATATTCGTCTTATGATTTTGAGACATACTTAGGTGTATTTTAACCAGTGTCGTGAACTAATTTATAGTAGAATTTAACGTGTTACCTAGATCGCGTAATGATGCTAAGAAGATCGTGCATATCGATATATTTGGCTCAACTCATTTAGTCTGATACCAGAATCCATTAATTTTGATTATGTTTCCATCTTGTATGAGATAACAAGTTCATTGCAAACAGTATTTATTACTCGAACCGGTGTGATCATACTTAAGCCAAATTTGTCTACGAATACAAAAGATAGAACAAGGATTGGGTTCTCCAAGATATTATTAGCGATCGATGGTTCAGAATCTTCTAAGGATGCTGCCACACTATGCGATAGAATTAGCCAAATCCAACTCCGCAGATCTAATAGCAATAACAGTCCTTCATAAGTCGTTATCATCTTACGGACTTGCTCCGGCTCCTGATGATACTGAACAAGATAAAGAAAAACGAGCATTGAAAACCAAAGAATGGTTTGACAAGTTCATCCACGAAGCAGAAGCAAATCATGTTAGCTTTAAAACAGAATTAGTTGATACTCAACTATCAGTTGAGGCCACAATTGTAGAATATGCTGAGGAGGAGAACGTTGATTTGATTGTAATGGGGACAAGAGGACTATCGGGATTTAAAAGACTATTGCTAGGTAGTGTCGCGACAGGGGTAGCAACCTATTCGACGTGCCCAGTTTTGATAATAAAATAAAGTCCATAACAACAATGCAACCACAAAAATATATTTTATGATTCAGGCGTCGAGTAGGAATTCTGTAGACAAAGGTTTATTCTATCTTACCACTTATGCGAAATAAATCACTTGGTAGAATTATTGATGGTTACTACCATACTATGAAAAATAACTTGCAATGGGCATAGAACAGAGAGGTGATAAAATCAGCTACCTATCTTATTACTTGCCGAACAAAATTCGAGAAATATTTATTATTGTGCAGGAATAAATCAAGTAAAATTGCCGACAAAATTGCAGATAGAAAAACCAATAGTTAAATTCAGAAATAATGGTGTAGTTGCGACCAGAAATGGAAGAGGGTACTCATTAAAGGAGCTTAATGAGGCAGGCCTACAGGATCTACATATAGCGATGTTGCGCGGGATACCGATTGACAAGTTAAGACGCACAACATACCCGGAAAACGTCGATAAGTTAAAAGTTGCCGCGGATAAGATCAATGAGTCAAAATTAGTGGTAAAAGAAAAACCGGCCGCGGATAGAGATGCAGTGAAACCTAAGGTCGTCAAAAAAAGGACTATTAGGAGGAAACTCATCCGTAATGATTGACGCTTGATTGGGTCATAGTACAATGATTAAGGTCACAAGTTTATTGCAAATATATTACCCGATAGAGACACAATAGTTACTATTGTACATACAGAATATGTTAGTATGACAAAACCTCAGAGGAACTCTTCCAACCTATCGTGATCCGAGTAATCTAATCAATCGAAACTAATCTACAAGCAGATTTTACTTGCAATCTCAATCAGGGAAAATATCCTTGCTGAATCCATTTTTCTGACTCGATTGTTGATGAAGGTACTCAGTCCAACTCCAATATTTGAGCATATTATCAGGGGCATTTGTCTCCAACGGTCAAAGCCTAAATCGCATTATTCATATGAAAAGCAGAATTATTGAAAAAGCAATAGGGTCGTAAAAGAAGAGAATTGAAGAATTTGACGATCTCACTAAGGTTGAACGAGATTAGGATTAGGTAATCTGTTGGGCACAAACAAGAACGTGGTACTTTGCTTCTTCTTTCGTTCATAGTCTTGTGATATCCTAATTCATCGACATCTAATTTTTCATTTTTCTCGTCGCCCTTTAGATCTAAAGAAGAGTCCAGTAAAAACCAATGTAGCAGCCAAAGCGGATGCCACGATAGCTCGTTCATACGGAACATGTGCAATCAGTGAAACTACATATGAAATTGCAAATGCCACTATACTAGCTAGAATCCAATTCTTAATGTCTGGTGGCCAGTTCATACTAGATTATTCAGCTGAAGAGTTGTATATCTTGCCCAATTTATACTCGCTGCAAGTGAATTTGCATCTTTAAGTGGTATTTTCTTATTAATCTGGGATTGATTGATTATCTCGCTGTTTGTAATGAGGAATGATAATGCTGCTTCAAGTTTCTATAGTAATCTACATGATATTTTGTGTACAGGAATAAACTATTCGAAGCAAATTTCTTGAAATTAGGAGTCTTTCCCATATTATTGTCAAAAATTCGGATTTCGTGATTCGAATGTCTTTATCGGGATTTTTTCAGCCGCACTGCGTTTATAATATATGGATCCTAATTTATGCTGCTGAGGAGAATTCCCATAGAAAATTCCGCCCTTGTCGCCTAGAGATAGTAATGTCGAGGAAATATCACGAGTCACAAATGAGTTTCTTATTGATCATAAACATTGGATTAGAAGAATTTTATTGATAATAGTTATATTATGTGTGGAAGTTTTAATCTGCATCCGATTTCAATAAAATTAGAAGGTTTTTTGATATATGATATATATTTTTCCTAATGGAGTTCTTAATGAGTATGTTTTTTATTCATGCAGTATGCAGACTTTAAGCAAAAACGTCGCAACAACATTAAGTCTTGTTGCTATAACTGCAATGGTGCTACTCTTCGCATCGGGCCCTCTCGTTGGAAGCGATGCATTAGCATACAAACATAAGCATCATCATGGAGACGACAATAATAACCGCCACCACAAGCATCATCACCACCACAACAAATACAACAAACACTAAATCTAGAGAAGTAAGAAAGTTTGGTATTCAATAACTCGTTTATCCGAGTTCAGGATATCCAAAATCAGAGTAAGATTTGAAATAAAATCTTCACTATATTTTTCTTTTTTGAGCCTATCCATACTTTTTTAGAGGATATTCTAACATCTGATCTAATATTATGTTCAGACATTAGATTAAGCCATGGAGTATGAATGTATAGTGTTTACTATTAGCTAGTATAAATGGTTCTAACTGAAGAGCATAGCTTAATTTACAAGTGGCGTCATGAGCTGCAACTGAAACACTAAAGTTTAAAGGCTTCAGATGCCGTCCACTTACATAGTTACTATTTAGTTAACGGGGTTATCGTCGTCATTGTTTGGTTCTATTTTATAATTCTGGTTATGGCGAGTATCTTCTACTGTCGATTATAAAGTAGGCCTCGACCGCATAAAATTAATAGAAAGCTCTCTTCGGTTATATTTTACTGAGCATTGCTATCAAAGGAATGTCTTTTCTGAATCTGAATCGATTCAGATTTATTATCACTGCAATTCCTGAACTATGTATAATCTATGGCCAATTACAAATCTACCTGCTCGATTTTCCATTTGAAAGACCAGCTCTGATTGCTGCTTCTAATTCTGATATTACGGCATCAGTGTCGAGAGGATTACTATGAAAACTTGCTCCGGCGGCAAACTGATGACCCCCACCCAAATGCAAATTATTCGCTATTTCATTACATGCAAGCTTATCAGTATTTCGTCTAATGCTTACATCTCCCTTCGCACTGTAAAGCATAACTATGTCAGCTTTTGTCGATGAAAATAATTCTTCAGCAAATAAACTATTTTGAATATACGGAGAGGATTTAACAAACACAACGTTGATGCCGTCTACATTCTTGATTCTCATTGAGGAAACCGACTGCTTCTTAGCATAATCACGCAATCTGGCATACTCGCTATATTGAATTTGCATTTCTACATCCCATAGTATCCCCATAGACGCCTTCCGAGCTAAATTCGTAAGTCTGTCATAGAAATCTTCGAAATTGCTATAGTAACGAATAAGCTCTGCAGCTGGAGTCAAATACTCAGTCTTGGTAAAAAAATCCATGGCGTGAGCCATGCTTGCAAGGTTTGCAGCCAATGCGTTACCTTTCAAAAGATAGTCGTACATTAAGTCTGCAGCACATTTGTTACCAGAATTATCTAATACTAGTTCAACATGAGTACTAAAAGAATTCACTACCTTGATCGGCCAAGGATGATGGTCTAACCATACTATCTTCCAATTATTTTGTTCCATATCAACGAATACATCGATGCATATCTCTATCAGATCACGATCCTCATTCATTCCTAAATCTGAAATCAAAACTAACCCTGCTTTTCCCGGTGAATTTACGGCAGTTCGAAGAAATTTTGCCATTTTCTTAAATGGTTCTATTCCATAGCCTAGAAAAAAGGGGCGGGCTTGTGGGTATCGTATTAGTCCGATGGAGGCTGAATATATCCCATCAAGGTCTGATTCATGAGATATAATTATAACTTCGATTTGGATACACCATTATTATACTAGATGAGTTATTGTTAATATTTTGATATATAAATATATTTATGGTACATATCTCAAATCACATGTCTTGTGATCAATCAAAAACGTGCCATCTTTAACTTGACTGGGTTAATTGCCGACTGGTTCGATTAGTAATAAACAGATAATATGTGGTAACAGATCACATCACATCTTGACAATCATGTGGCGTTGGTGAGTATTAAATTGGAATTACGCTCAATTGAATGATCTTGTTTTGTTGAAACGTAGATTCCAGACTATAATATCCTCTCTGCTGTCTGAAGGATGAGTTCTAATTGTGCCCTACTCTGCAGTATTGATGAGACTAATATCTTGCCAATATGTTAGAGAATAAATCATATCAACGCAACCATTCAGGATGAAATCCTTGCGAGTCTGAATGTCTAATACATATTTAATCAATGTTGTCTGAATGTTAAGCAAATCTAATGTAGTTGGAATCGTCACTTTTATAGATTATAGATGAAGTCTTCCTTTAGGACAATTTTCATTGTAGCAGAGCTGTCCGTCGTAATGCTGATGGCTAGAACATTCGCACTAAGTGGTACTCAGCGCAACTGCTCAACAAATTTCGACTAGTGGACAATACAACAGTAAGGTAGGGGGAAGAGGCATGATGGATATGATGATGGGTAACGCCTCAAACATTACAGGATCATTGAAATTATCTACAATATTTGGAAATGCACTCGCTCCATAGATCAAAATTTCATTAAGTCAAGCTACTACAACTGCACAAAAATCGGTGGGTAATAACTCGCATGCTTTAGAGTCACATATTGGTGTAGAAAACGGATACCTGGTATATCCTGTTTGGGTCGTAGATAGCAATTATAATTTTCAGAGTTTTAGTTGATGCAGGAAACAGGAAGATTTTGTCTTAGCAAATTTCTAAGGAAGGAGCGATGATGATGCATGGTATGATGATGGGTAGTATGATTTCTGGACTGCCGCACACAGGTATGATGCGACATGGGCCAGGAGGAATGATGTAGGACACTAGTACATTCAATTCCCCCATGGCAGGCGTACATAAAAGCTGGTAGATAAGATAGTGACAAGAATTAACTCAAAAATTAAGTCGTGAACGTAATCATTAGATGCAAGTCGACCTACAGTGTATTTCTTGTTGTAGATTACATCTCTTCCACTCCATCCATGGTTGTAAAATTAGGCAAGGCTTTACGAGCCTCTACTACGATAGAATGATTCGGGTAAATGAGACTGAGATATCTGGGATAGGTATAATCAATAGAAGAGTGCCAGCTATCTAGTGATGTATGTCACTTTGATTCCCTACAGAAAATATGTGATACGTTCTAGGTTAGAAATGATTCGAGGTAGCGATATTATTAGAAAAAAGAATGATAAGAGTAACTATGCGAAAAGGTAAAATCATCAAATGGATCACTTACGATGCGAGAAATAAAATATGGATGAGTAAAGAACAATAACGAGGCGTATCATAATCATGTGTGGACGCTGCTATTCGTTGGTTCTCCATTCTCGGAATATCTACGATATGTTTTGGAATTGGCCTGTTTATTCTACGGATTCCCATACGAACAATTATGATATTTTTCATAATTGGCCTACCACTAGTACTCTTATGGCTGTATGCTGATCAAAAAACAAAAGATCAAAGAAAAAGGACTGATGCCAATGTAGAGGCATGCGCATGCCCTATTTGTAAACATGACGAAGCAGGAATTTGTCTCCAGCAGAAATGTGCATGCTGCATCATTATGAAAGGAAGTCGAGTTATAGGACACTCTATAAATCCTTTACAATAAAGGACAAAGAACATGAGGATTTAACTCGTAAGCGCGTTCATTTGTAGCTGCAAAAGTTGATTATTGTATATCCATAATGATCCATAATGATACGGATGACAAAAAGCCAGTAAATCGGATCTAGGGAGCAGACCGGGATCTGTGTCTAATTCAGAAATTGTGATAATGGATGAAAATCATAAATTAATTTATCTTTTGGTTATGCACAGTATATAGGCACGCAAGATTAATGAAACAAGTAGCCACAATTGCCTCTCTTTCTGGACGCTATAGACCATCTTGACACACTTTATCCATAGCTGTCCCAGCTGGACGACTTATTCCATGACCTCTAGTTATTAGTGGCATAATAGTTAATATCAATTTGTAGCTTATCCACAAGTTGAATTTCTTGATACAGATCCTAATTGCAGGTGGTGGGTACGCGGGATTGCAAACTGTCCTCCATCTGGATCGTTTGCTTAAGGGCATAAAATCAAAAATAGTGCTAATCGACAAAAGAGCATATCATACTTTACTCCCCAGTTTGCCTGAAATTATTTCAAAGCGGGGATTTTCCATAATTTATTATAAAGATATTCTAAAAAATAGAAATATTGAATTTACCCAAGCAGATATTAGAGATATTAATTTAGAAATTAAGACAATATCTATTGCAAAAAATTTACAAATCTCTCGTGTATTGGACTACGATTTTTTAGTTCTTTCTTTGGGAAGCCAGCCATTTGTTCCCTCTATAGCCGGTATGAAGGAGCACGCATTTTTATTCAATAGCATAGAAGACGCTCAAAAGATAGCCATTGCTCTATCTAACCTAGGGATGGGAAAAACAGTTGTTATAGGTGGAGGAGGTGCTACCGGAGTTGAGATTGCTGGAGAAATTGCAACAGGTACTGAGAAGTGATTATTTTAAATCTAATCGTCCAAAGATCGTATTGGTCTCATCAAATTTACTAATTGGATTTCCAAATGATGCGGTCAAATGGGCAAAAATTTACCTCGACAGTTTGAACGTTCAATTACTTGTAGGTAACGCTTATTCCATCGTAGAAATTAGACCAGATTCGATTCGGCTCATAGACGGAAACGAAATAAAGAGTAGTTTGTTCATCTGGACAGGTGGCGTTGTCTCCAGTCCACTTCTTAAACAAATAGGACTGAAGACTGGTAATAAGGGAAGAGTCATAGTCAATAACTACCTACAACCAGAGGGAAAAAATGATGTATTTGTAATTGGTGACTCAGCTCTCATACTAGACAGGCATGGACAACCTCTTCCAACCACTGCATTTTTTGCGAAAGAACATGGGAAAGTTGCTGCATACAATATCTACGCTAGAATAATGGGCAAACCAATGCGAGAATACAAGCCGGGTGACTCTGGATCTAGTTATGCAATTTCTATAGGTTCAGACTTTGGGATTTCTAGAATATCAGGATTAGATCTATTTGGATATTCCGCGAGCAAACTCAAGAAAATGATCAAGATGAAATATCTAAAGGAAATAGGGGGCTCTTCTCTCGCTGGAAAGGAATATTCTAGATTTTAAGAAAAATATACATTACCCTTAGGTGATTGATAAAAGTAGGAGAAAATTGTAATAAAATATGTATGTATACTAATTCTTATGATCGTTAATCAACCAATGTACTTCCTTATAACACTCCTTACACATTTGCCTATCATCAGTATGTTCACAGGAATATGTTTCATTGCTCTGAATCTTACATCGCCAGCACACATTTTGCATTAATTGTGACCGTGTTACTATTGATGTACATCCATGCTTATAATTATAATTGTAATTATCATAGATATCTTCCAAAAATAAATAAAATTATACACGTCAGGTTTTTAGTTAGCTCTGATAAATCACACAATTCCTGAGGTGACATCAAACTATTGACCTCGTCAGTTGAAATCAATCTAAGCCATTTCATCTTGAACAAATGTATTCCCTTCCATAATTCTAGGTTAATGTTAGATTTGTATATTTATCAAAAAAGGCAGGCACTAAAGATTCGTACAGATTTACGAGTTTCCAAAAAAATTTGGTTGGTTCTAATAGACAGAAGTTTCAGTTCGTCTGGAAGGAATGCTACCTGACGATGGCAAATCTGGAAACTTACTTCTAGTACTCTCTTCCACCGTTGCGGTAGCTTCTTCGATTATCTTCATTGCTTCCTCATCTAGACCTGTAACTCCAGCTCCTATTTCTTTTGCTACTGTGGACGAAGAAATGGCCTGACCAGTTCCTGTCAGGATACTGCCCAACAGATCTGATATCTGTCCTAGCGACTGATCTGCTTCTGGCATCATAGATGACAATCCTCCTTGAATTCCCTTTATGACTGACATGGCTGGACTTAGAGTGACTACCACATCTCCAAGCTCTGTCATTGTATTTAATCTCAACTGTATTTGTTCCAATGCCAATTTTGTAGAGTCGACCATATTATTCATTTTACGAACTTGAGATAATTCATTGGATAACAATTTGGCGTATTGACTATCATGATTTTGAACTGCCTGGATAACACGGTCAAAAATTAACTTATCTTTTTCGTTCATCTTAGTAGATATCGCGTCTAACTTGGAAATCTGCATCTGCAATTTTTTTTGAGCATCCTCTATTCGCGGCTTTAGCGGCTCTGATGATTTTATACCTTCGCGAATCTTATTCCTTACACTCTCACTAACACTCTCACCGTGTTGAGATCGACTCCATTTATTTCCAAATGACATATTGTAATACTTTGTATCATCTACTGGATGAGTTATTGTTATTGTACATCAAGAAAAGTTGTTTAACAGCTTTAAGTTATTTATTGATTCGCAATAGAATAAGCAAATAAAAATTTCTGCCCTTGTCAATATTGCTGAAGATGCATCCATCGATAGGCATATCACAAATTTGAGTTGCTGTGGATGATTATATGGCATATTATTTTATACGTTTTTAACTTTTTCATATTTTAGACTTGATCTCACTCAAATTGTATGATCGAAAAAATGATATATTTTTAGAATTTTCTCACTGGGTTAATTGTTTTTCACCATGCGTAGATCTTTCATATTTGTTAAGATCTATCTAAATTTAAGGTACAGTATTTGAAGCTAGATCAGAAGGTATTGAAAGTAAACTCAATAAAGTCGGACTCAAAGATACTCTTCTTATATAGAAAGTATGTCAGAACTGATAAGTACTAAACTATCGAGAAATTTATTTAAATAATTCTTTTAATAATATATTAGGGTGATAGAAGACAAGAGTTTTAACAGATCATCTTTATTATCAATGCCTGTCACTTTTGCATTGAATTCGAATGTCATCGTATTAGAGCAGTCCAGGACAGTTGCTGAGGCAATTACTGCAATGAAAGATAACCTGCTGCGTTCTATCCTTGTCTCAGATCGGGGGGGACAGATAATTGGATTAGTCTCAAAAACGGATGTACCTTTTAAGGTGGTGGCGATTCACAAATCGCCTGCAAAGATAATGATTAAGGAAGTAATGTCTGCACCTGTGATTTCTATTCCTCCTGATATGTCTATTGTAGACGCTCTTTCTGTTATGGAAAAACATGTTATCAGACAACTTGTTGTATCTACTTCTAATAGCGTCTACGGTATAGTAAGTAGAGATGACATAATGGTAAAAATGGAAAAAGCAGCAATGGAGACGATCAATGCGGCTAATATAACGTCTTCATTGTGTATTATGAATCCATTTGCGTCCGCGCATATAAAAGATAAAGGGGCGAAGTTAATTTGTCCTCATTGCCAGACAGAATATGGTGATAAAGATGTACTTACAAAACATGTGCAATCGACACACTCTTAAAATATAATACTAAATTACTATCCGATCAATGTTCGACCCATATTTCATTTCCTTCTGTTTCTCACTAATATGCCAGTGTCTCAATGTATCACGCTATCAAGATTTTCTGGTATGACTGCAGACATTACTTTATGACATGAGTTGCAATTTAGGTAACTAAACCTTTTTTCAAGATTTTTATTTGATCTTCTATTTATCAAGCATCTTCGATCAAATCCACTATTTACCTATTGTTACCAATACTGCGTCATATTGGCACCTCGGCACGAAATTCTATTTCTATGAATCCCTGCTAGCTTCTAATTCTATTGGTTTAATACTAATCAGGTCAGTTGAAACGATGATAGAGTAAATCGTATACATGTTCATTCGGGGATAAGATTTCTACAATAAATTTGGTCTTCATTTAGAATGAGTTAACCTGATTGCTTAAGCCTATGAGTTTCATAACCAAACAATCTGTGAGCTGGTTGTTGTCGTGACATTCCGTTTATTCAGTTATGTGCGTGGAGACTTGTTCAAAATGTCTTTTGGCATTTTAACATCTGTTTTATCCAAGTATGTTTTAACAAGTAATATTTAACAAATACGATTTATTCAGATACATGCATTATCAATTGTTAGAATTTATGACAACAAGCGTTATATTCGATTAAATAGTCTGTATATATATGTCTAACAAGAGTTATGATTCTATAATGGAATCTTCATTTAATTCTGCTGAAAATAACAACATTAACATGCAAGATGTAGAATTTCTTCAGTTGAGATATACGGACATACTCGGTAGATTCCTGGCGAAATATGCAATGACTGACAATGATCACCTGCAAAAGTTGATCACAAACGGTATAGGAACAGATGGTTCATCCGTCGAAGGATTTACGCCGATCAACGACTCAGATTTATTGTTGATTCCGGACAGGCATACACTTAGACTATTTCCGTTTGCAAATCAAGTTACCGCTACTGTAATCTCAGACGTTTATCGAGGATATGAAAAAGGTAGATTACTCAAAGACCCACGATACGTTTCACAAAAGATGGAGGAACAGCTTGCCGAAAACGGCCTAGTATGTCAAGTTGGAGCGGAGGTCGAATGCTTCATCTTTGATAAGATCATTTTTAATGATAATACGGACCCAGCCGATAATGTTGCAGATGGTCCCGGCATTATATCTCAGGAAAAAGTTGGGATAGGGAATTACCCAATTAGAACAAAAGGGGGATATGATGCACCTCCCTTCCAAGATTCGTTATTAGATTTCAGATTCGAAGTTGCAAGGATCTTGAAGGAGAACTATTGCATAAATGTAACAAACCTGAATCACGAGGTAGCAAGTAGTGGCCAGATCGAAATAAATTTTGTTCATAACAAGATAACCAAGAGTGCAGATAACGTTCAGATTTACAAGGATGTAGTCAGAAATGTGGCAAAAAAAAGCAACAGAGTTGCGAATTTTATGCCCAAGCCAATATTTGACAGTTCTGCGACTTCAAAGAAAGTACACTTTGATAGTAGAGAGGATAACGGTTCGGGCATGCATGTCAGTGTAAGTTTGTGGGAAAACTCTTCACTTGGGTCATCTCTGGAGAACAGTCGGAATGTGTTTTATGATGCTAATGACGCATACGCTAATCTAAGTCAGGTAGGACGGTATTTCATTGGGGGCGTTCTTGATCATTCTCCTTCACTAGCCGCATTAGTTGCACCCACAGTAAATTCTTACCATCGTATAGTTCCAGGATTTGAAGCTCCCGTTTATGTGGCCTGGGCGAGAGGGAATCGGTCAACAGTTATCCGAATTCCGATAAACGATAAAGACAACTACAGAACAAAACGAGTCGAATTTAGAGCTCCCGATCCCTCTTCAAATCCTTACCTGGTCTTTCCGGCAATAATAGCAGCTGGGCTTGACGGTGTCCAGAAAAAAATTGATCCTGGATCTCCTACTGATGAAAATATTTACAAGATGTCGGAATCAAGAAGGATCAGTCTGGGTATCAGATCGTTGCCGCGCTCCCTACAAGACTCATTGGAAATGCTGAAGAGTGATTCGAAATACCTTAAACCTTGCTATAATAATGATTTAATAGAAACATATTTAATGATTAAACAAGAAGAAACGAAAAAAGTCGGTGAAAAATCAAAGTCGCAACAATTCCTATACTATTATGATATCTGATTGTTTGAGATAACTATTGTCAAAATAGGGAATCATCAGAGGTTTTGCCCCAAAGTTCTGGGGATAGTCGTCAAACCCAGGATATAATTTTGGTGAACGCAAAAGTTCTATTAAGAAGTTGTATCATTGTACTCTTGTGGGATTTAAGGACTGGTTTCAGAAAAAATTGAAACAAAACCCCCCTGATGAAGACTTGTCAGTATTTTCAGAACCACAAGAAAATAAGGAGAACCTAGGCTATGTTGAACCTCAACCCCAATATTCACCAAACACTGAATCGAAGTCATCTCGTGAATTGAGAAATGCAGACTCAGATGAAACTTCACCTCAAGCAGAAATTGAAAACAACGAACTTGAGTATATACATGATGAGAGTTATTCTCAAGATAGAGGCTCGGATAAGCGTCTTACCTCTTTAACAAGAGATTTGCCACCTGAGGATAATGTACCAATATCCACAGCAATCAGTGTTTCTGATACTGATGATGATTATGTGACTAACCTTTTGAAGAATTTGCCAGAGTTGTGGACAGGTAAAGAAATGAAATTGCATATTATCGCGGATTTTAGAGATGCGACTTGGATTACAAAAAGAGTCTTACAGCAAGTAGAGAGTGGTTTAATTAATGCAGATATTAAGGTTAAAGAATTCACACATTTATGTGATATGACACTCATTTTGCGTGTTACTGAAGGACTCTCACGATTCCCAGCAGCAATCACAGCTATCAATCCTACACTTTCATACTTGTTAACCACCATAAAATTTGAGGCGATTATTAGAAGAAAAAGAAGGTTAAAGATTTAGCTACGGTTTTATGGAACTGGACTCATTTACGCTATTTCAGCCTTATCTTGTCAAGTTTTCTCCGTAGGCCATTTGACGCTGACTTTGGCTAATGTGCCGCAGTATTGTTTGAGTTTGTAAATATTTGGCTGTAACAGTCTCGGACATCCGCAGAAGTCAGTTGGCCATCATCCTTAGACAGATCGGATTCACAGTTTGATAATTCGTTTAAATTCTTTTTTGATGCTTGTGCCGCAGTATTGTTTGAGTTTGTAAATATTTGGCTGTAACAGTCTCGGACATCCGCAGAAGTCAGTTGGCCATCATCCTTAGACAGATCGGATTCACAGTTTGATAATTCGTTTAAATTCCTTTTCGAGACCTTCACATCGAATTTTGCAACTTTTATATGATTGCCATCTTTTTCTTGAGCGACAGCATAGTGGACAAAAGACGCTCCAATGACTAACATAACAGCTGTTCCTATTGAAAACAGGAATCTAGTCGATCTATTTCCTATAGACATCGAATCAAAGATGATTGCATTTTTAATAGGTAGTTGGTAAGATAGTATGATAAGTGTGATCGTGTTCAATTTCTTTCCTTTTTTCATCTACTTTATTATTCAGAACAAATAGCCAAGACTATTTTTCAGAGGAATAATCTGCAAGATTAACGACTAAAGAAAACGTATCTCGCAGATCTGGTTCACGCACCAAGTCACCGTTAATTGCAATCATCTTTGCAGTCTATTGATGCATACGATTTTGTGAATCTAATAACGGTATCTTCGTTGTTGCTCGCAGATAATTCTGACATAATGATCAGCCAAACGATGTATCTATTTCACAATATGGTCCCACTGATCATTACCAGGCAGATTAGATAATATAGAGAGACTAGTAGATATATGGATATGTCCAGTAATAGCAAAGTTGAGACAATCAATCCTGCTACCGGAAAGATAGTACGTTCGTTTGATGTTATGGACGCAGGACAGATATCTCAAATTGTTAAAAAATCAAGGATTGCTTTTGACCTTTGGAGAAAGAAGGAGATAACTGAGCGTTGCGATTATATCCGAAATTTGGTAAAAGTGCTAAGAAGAAATAAGGAGTCATATTCTACTCTAGTAACAGAGGAGATGGGTAAACCCATTAGACAATCAATGGCTGAAATAGAAAAGTGTGAATGGCTCTGTGATTATTATGCCGAACACGCCGAGGCTTTTCTTAGAGACGAAATAATCCCGACAGAATTTCGCAAAAGTTTTGTGTCTTTTGAACCTCTAGGTGTTATTGCGGGTATTATGCCCTGGAACTTTCCTTTTTGGCAAGTTATGCGTTATGCAGTACCAGCTTTGATTGCCGGAAATGTCGGAATATTAAAGCATTCTAGCGTTTGTTTAGGCAGCGCATTAGAGATAGAAAGAGCTTTTCAACATGCTGGATTTCCTGAAGGCGTATTTCAAGCTGTCATCGGAGACTATAGAGTTGGTGAGGCATTAATCCAAACCCCAGGAGTTGACGCAGTATCAGTGACTGGTAGCGTTGAAACAGGCAGACGAATCGGAGAACTCGCGTCGAAAAGTCTAAAAAAATCAGTCTTAGAATTGGGTGGTAGTGACCCGTTTATTGTACTTGAGGATGCAGACCTAATCCAAACTGCGCAACTGGCTGTACAGTCTAGATTATTAAACACGGGACAAAGCTGTATTGCCGCAAAGAGGTTCATTGTTGTAAAGGATGTTGCTGAAAAATTCCTTAGGCTGTTTGTGGAAAATACAAGAAATGAGGTAGTAGGGGATCCCATGAATCCCAAGACTACGGTTGGCCCTCTAGTCAGAGATAACCAAAGACAAGCCTTAGAACAGCAAATCAATGATGCAAAAACTAAGGGGGCCAGAATTTTAACTGGCGGAAAAAAAATTCCAGGTGATGGTTATTTCTACGAGCCAACTGTGATATCAGATGTAACCTCCGATATGGCCGTTGTAAAAGAAGAAGTATTTGGACCCGCGGCTCCTGTTATAATTGTAAATAATGAGTCAGAAGCTATCCAAGAGGCAAACAACTCTGAATTTGGCCTGGGAGCAAGTATTTGGACAAACGATTTAGAGAAGGGCGTCAGATTAGCAAGACAAATTCAGAGTGGTATAGTGAGAGTGAACGAAATGGTTCGATCAGATCCAAGGCTGCCTTTCGGGGGAGTAAAATATTCAGGCATCGGTAGAGAATTATCTGAATTCGGAATCAAGGAATTTGTTAATATCAAGTCAGTCGCAGTTAAAGACTTGGCAAGCAAGATACTTGTAGAATAGATGAATTGATCTATTCTACTTGACGTTTGATTCGGTAAATCATTGATTAGTTAAACTACTAATAATCCAACGTTTATGGAAATCTTCGGAACTGTATTTCTGTTAGAAAGTACGAAAAGACTAAAAAGACTAACAAATAATGCGGGACATTATTATCGTATCGAATCCAATTTACTTATTTGCAAATATATATTCATCTTGAAAGTAAGATGATGAGATCGTCATTCTAACATTATATCTGATTGTCAAGGATTGTCGGCCTAAACATTCTGCTAAATGGTATAAAATCCGGCGAGGTTTGGCTTAGTTTTGGGATTGACAATGATCTCCTATCCTAGTTGGTCTGCAGTTTTAACGTCAAGAATCGCGTGTCTGAACCTTATGACAAACAAATTACATTTATTTACGTACTAGATTTCTGAACTATGATGGATAATCCTCATCTATCTAATTTCGAAATCAAGCTACATGCGTTATCGTGTTATACAATATTACGACGGGGGAGGAAATGTTAACTTAAAGTCCTTCTCTAATCTATTCGATTCTAATCCGGTTGTAGATTTATATGAAATAGTTCCATCTATTGTGTACTCTGCGTTTCCCTGATATATTTTATTCCAGATAAATGCACGGAGAATCCATCTTCATACATGAGTCTTTGGTTCGAAGGAAGATGTGGACTGCAGATAGAATCAGACCAATTGTAACTATTACTGGATCACATCAAAGGACCTGTGTATTTGGTGCACTAAGCATGAATGACAGACAGCTCTTTCGTCAATATGATTCCTTTAACCAATACACCTTTCTGCATTATCTCATACAAGTGCAAAAGAAGTTTGGAAAACTAATACTGTTCATAGATAGAGCACGTCAGCATCACCGGTCCATCATAGTAAGAGAACACATAGAGCAAAACAAAGATGTTCTGAAAGTAATATATTTTCCAAAAGGCTCGTCTGAGCTTAATGCTGTAGAAGAATGCTGGAGACAGGGAAAATATGATCTGCTCGTATCAAAATACTATCCCAAATTATGACGATTAACTACTTGCCTGTCCTTGAGGATTACAGAACTATTACACTATGATAGGAATAGATGTCAGCGGAAGGAGTCAAGAAGCCCTCATTGCATAGACAATTGCTCAGAGAATCTGCGAAATATTTAGCACTGAATTTATTTTAAAGAGTTCCACGTGTTTATACCAAAGACACCTTTGCCAGACATAGATTTTTTATCCATCAAATACTTATATCTATACATAGCCATTAGTTGAAAAGTTTGCCAAGTTTCCATTCTACAACTCAAATAATAACCGAGACTCTTGCTAGTTGCTGTGATGTACAGACTTACTCCTGTGGTTTCCGATGCTACAAAAGAGATGAACAAGAAGTCGAATACGTAGATACGTAGTGAAATCTGTAGCTTCGCAAAGATCAGGAGAATACTGAACTATTTGAACACGTTATAAGATACGACGATGGTATCATAGCAGACTTTGTCCTAGCAAGCTGTTCAGTTCCGGTAAATTATGATTATACTCGATTAAAAGTTGAAACCCGCGCCTTGGTCGGGGGAGGAAAGGGTGACTATACGGCAGATACTGGGGATAGTAATAGTCCTTCTTCTTTTTCTTCGAACGGCAATAATAGTTTCCAGCTTCTGCCGGTGGACTATTGCTTACCCGCTAGGCGACTATAATTGCTCATAGAGAATACTGGTACAGAGTGAGAAAATTGGAAGAGATTACTAGACTAAGATACGTATTCATGCTGATAAGCGAGTGTTCCCTATCATCATGTCATACTGAATTTCTTCTAGGGTTATAGTTCCCCTCCCTGACGCTCTGACTGCACTACATATCTTGATACCTCGTAAGCCTGTGGAAGTGTCAGCCAGATAACTTCTATAGTGATGCCTTAGACCTAGATCGTTTAACTCGTTGATCCTCCTGCTGAGAACTAGCTGCCACATACAAAAGTACAATCCTCAATCATATGCTGTAGTTATAAACTCTTGTATACCTGAGTTACTGTGCTGCCAGTCGATCTGCTCTCAAATCTAACTTGCATAGCCACAGATAGCACTATTGCTCGTCAGTAAGTATGCAAATATTCGTGATATAAGTCAAGGAACTCGCTTCATATACCCATACATCGCAAATTATCACCGGTCTCGGCAAAATCCGCACTAGATATAATAATATCAATCACTTACTGAAGTACTCCTATAAAAAATATAACAGTAGGATTATTAACATCAAAAATCACCTGAATATATGAATTATTATTATTAATTTTATTTACCGTTACGTTTGCGACTGAAATTCTGATGCTTCTTTGTGAATCAGAATGCTGTGCAACATTATTCGCAGTATCGTCTTGTACTTTCTTAATATTGCCATTACTTACGCCTGCATTACCCTCTAAGTAAACTAAAACCACGATTATTATTAATATAGACCCCCCAATACCAAGATAAATCAATCTTATTTTCATTTAATGATCACAATATCAGATATGCCTTATTTTCATTTAATGATCTCATGTATTTTGATAAATTAAAGCCTTTTATTCTTGCCATAATCATAAGTTATTTTAAAGATGTAAATTAAGTCTGTGGATGATATGTTAGTTCTATAGATCTGATCTTATTTTTAAGAATCACTCATTACTTGTAGGACCCGTAAGGTTGCAGCTTTATGATCTAGCTGATATGGTCGTTGGGCTTGGTATAATCTGCTCTAGGTCACCAACAGAAGACTTATCTTTATCCTCAGAGAATCTATTTCTAGTGCTCAATTTCTTCACCTCTGACTGAAGAGGGTGCGCGCAATTCGGCATTAGAGTTCGGGCTACCGACCTTTCCTAACGCTTTCTTCTTGCTTTGACTTGCTGAACTGTGCTCATCTTCTAACCATTCTTTCTCGGCTTTAAATTTCAAAATTTTATCTTCGTATTTCATGCAGCAACGTACATTTTCATCGTCTGCCTCTATGAATGCCTTTTTTAATCTGTCAATTTGTTTCTGATAACGCTCGCATTTCGAACATTTACCTTCAAATCGAGCCTTCTCGATTTTCAGCTTGTCCATTAGGTCTCCACCTTTTCTACGACTAACCTTTGACCGTCAACACTGCATTTCAAAAAATCGCCCTTGCCAATTCCTAATCTAACGGCAAATTCTTTAGGCAAAACTAGGGTGAAGTCGTTCTTGTAGTACCTGTATGGAGTATACTCTATAGATTCTAGATCGAGGTCGTTAGAATATTCCCTTCTTGTTTGTCAGGGAAGATGATGGGCATTTGATACTATTATTCGACCGTTTCTTTATTGATAGTTTTGATGCTGATGGGAACCAGAGGATTGCTTAATCTCGTAACATTGGATTTTAGAGGGCGCTAAATCAAGAAAAAAAATACTAGCTGAAGAACAAATATACAATTTATTAGATATCCACGATAAAGATACTGCTTCCTCATACGATATCTTTGCCTTAGGATTATTTACAAAATATAGGAAAAGAGGAGTATTCGGAGAATTTGTTATAGATGTTTTAAGAGCAAGAATGAATGATTCAAACGTCAAAATTATGAATATGAATGAACTATTTTCGAACTTGGGAATCCTACATTTTACGGACAAAGGCAAAGCAAATCTTTATTCTCAGTTGTGGAGTGAAACAATGGATGAATTGGATGAAGAAATGAAAAAGTGTGTTCTGCAACACATAAAATTAGAAATTGAAGGAATAATGGGAGAGCAGGTAAAATACATTAGAGGATTTGAAGAATTGCGTTTTGAACTTAGGGACCAACCAAATATTCTTGCACTGGAAGGAGTTTGCCAGAGTCGTGGCCATGCATCTCGGCTATACATATAGAAACTATGGCTTATTTAGAAAATACGAAGCTCCTACCAATGATCCTATGTTGCTATTGCGTAGAAGTAAGAAGATGCTTACATAACTGTACACAGCTTGCAGAGCGTATTTTCTATTCTGTCTTTGATTACCATATAGGTTTGAGGTAGTAATTTTGATTAATTAAATTTATTATTCTCTTAAGCCACAAACTCTTCGTGACGGCCGAACAGATATCAATTGGGATTGATTCATTCTTTGAAGAGATACTGGGAATTTCGCTGATGAGCTGTCCTTTATCAAGATATTTTAAAATACGCAATAGTAACTAAAAAATCAAAAGAGAGTGAAAATAGTAAGCATTATTCATTCAGCATATATGACGTTACTAAATGGTTAAGATACAATAATAAAAATTATGTTGATAGGTATAATAAGAAGCCGTTATCTAGCCCACAGACAGAAATTGAAAGTCTGCTAATGAGTATTAAAAGCAAGATTGAAAATTTTATAAAACTCGAATTGATTAAACCATTTGGCACAAGACAAAATAGGAAAGGAGGAGGAGTAGTTAAGCTTTATGCTTATACTCCATTCGGATTCTTAATTGCATGGTCGTTGAGGAGTGATAGAGAATATAATATAGATGATATCATTTCAGGGGCATATGATTCAATTCAATCAATCTTTCGTACCGGACTACACGCACCATCTTCTTCGATATTCTATTCAGATTTTTTCAATATGTGTAAACAGCTGAATGTTTCAGGATATAATTGATCTAATTAAAACGACACTGTTATCTGACAATCCGACCGTAACTACGGTCAGAGAAATTAACGAACAAATCCAGGGTTGATGTCAAGGATCTTGACTGACGATTAAAATTCATTTTATGCGAGAAAGATTAGAACCTGAAATCCAGAATTTAGTAGTTCAATTTAAAGGGATTGAGAAAGAAGAATGGATTTGCAAGTAAACAATGATAAGAATTAAAAAACTATTTAAGTTAGAAATGACCCTAAACCTTGCACTCGAAGGTTATTGTACAAAGTGTCAATATTATATACCGATTGCTGTTGATCTATTAGAATACAAAATACGGATGATTTGTGCAAATACTGTAAACCAACCTATAATGTTTATTAGATGTCCTAATCCTAATTGTGAGACGGAGAAGTCATTTCGGATACCCTTCCTTAATTGATTGAACTATATTTTAGCTCCATTGTTATTATATTAAATATGGGGATTTTATAGTATTCATGTATCGCAACGGGTCTAACAATGAATGAAACTAAAATCATGATGTATTTGCGATTTACACAAGTGTTTAACAAAGCAAATTCAGACTTTTGCCCCGAGCACGATTCGGATTCTTAGTGCTTAATGCAGTGAATACTTTGATTCATATATTGAAAATGTATATACCTTGCAACAATGGGACATGAGAACAAGAACCGAACCAATGTTGATTCTGCCACCTCTTCTCAGAGCAACAATCTAAGCGAGGGGAAATATCTTTTTGGTGATTATTCGCCGTTAGAAGAAAACAAAAATATTGTAGATATGTTGAAGGATTTCGTTTCGATTTCAGCCCACGTACTTCAAATTCACAGAAACGTGGATAAATTGAATTTTCTATTGAAGAACACAGAGATATTGCAAGAAGGAATAAACACAAGGATGAGTCTATTTAAGACCACCAGCGAATCAGCAATGGATACATTTTATGAGGAATTCTATGAAAGAATGATCAAAGTGCTTTTCCCAGATCTAATAGATTCAGAGCCATTTTATAGGATCAAAAATTCCTTAGTGCGTTCTATTACAGATGTGGAAAGAGAATGTGCTATCCGCTTTGATGAATACAAGAGGTACGTTAGATCTAAGATGGAGGATTCTTACATGAGTTCTATGATACTTCTGCAGGCATGGCTATCAAAGGATGAACATAATTTACCAAGTACACTAATATCTAAGGCGTCAAATGTCCTGATAGTGAATGTGGAGGAGGATGGCGGCAGCTATAGGATCTCTCGCACCACTGAAATCATGTTGGGATCAGATCGGGAAACCGATAACATAGCGACCCCTTCAGTTTCATACTCATTTTATGTTGATACCTCTATTGTAGGTTTTTGGAATAGCAATAGGAAGGTACTTGACCTAGGAATAGATCAAATGTCTATTCCAATTGGTTTTAAAACCTCTATCTCGGAGAAATTAAAAAGATCCTTTAGATTAGGCCATTCCAGCGAGCAAAGCGATTCTGAAAGAGAACTAGATCTTATTTCAGCCGAGAATTATTATATCACACATGCAAAATTGGAACGTGGGAAGTCCTTATCGGTGATACTTTCTGATGAATCAAGGCCTACAGACAAAGTTCTAAGAATCGAGTACGATTTGAAGGATCTTTATGCTGACACTGAGCTCTCAACAGTATCAGCGAGATCATCCAATTATACACGACTAATAGCTGAAGGTAAAGTCCCTAGAGTCGAGTATGTCGATGAAAAAGAAACCCGCCGGATAGACCTGCTTCAGAAGCAGTTTTATCGGGCTACCGATATTTCATGCATCATGAATATGGGAAGTAAACTTGAGGAGAAACTGCGAGAGGTATTGGACTCTCGTATAATGTCTTCGCATGTGAAGCTCTATTCCATTAGAGTCAGCGATAAAGAAGCAGCTGTTCTAAATAATGATCAAACGGCAGGTAACCATTTGTCATATGATGAGGATTTAATAATCTCATTTTTGGGATCAATAGCCTCTGGTTTTGCGTCATTAATACAAATGTTAATAGTAAAAAGTCCCATCAAAGGTGAATTAATTTTACGCTATGATGCACCTAACAAGCAGCGAGAAGAATATATGGTCAGAATTAGTGACATAGTTTCTCAATTATCTTCAACCAGTGGAGGAAAAAAAATACTGTCTTCTCTTGGCCTTTTTTATGAGAATAACGCAAATTCCGATGCTGTGAAGATTCCAAAAAACTAAGACAGCATTTGATGTCGAATTTTCTCCAGGTATTCTTGACGCAAACATATCCCAGTACTTTGATCTGACCTTCAGATCAACTCACCTCCTTCGCAGGAGCTTTTAAAACAAAATTCACGATTGCATTCGACAACTAAATTTGACTGGGGTGACATTTTGCTTAATTGAATAATATAAGATGTATAAATTGAAAACTAGTTACTCTTAATAATAACATAATTAGCAGATCATTTTTACTTATCTAACTAGCTTGGCTTACTGAAAAGTCACATGAACCTGTTCTGCCAATGATTCATTATAACGTAGTGAATATCCTGAAATAACGAGCAAATGTTTAATGATATATATTTAGGATCACGTTATGATTTTCTATATTAAGTTTATATCCCGTACTAGATTATTATACGAGGAGATGAAACTCATGGCATACCTGTTTGCATACTTCTCGGCACCTCTGTGTTCTCCTCCCAATGTCCTCAAGTGATGATAAAATTCATGTAATATGACAAAAGGATTATAAAATATATCGGAGTTTATGGTATAAATCTTCATGTTTTTTTGAACATATACAGCGTATACACTTCTCCTTTTCCCTTTGATAGTACCTACGACTACTTCGGGCGGGGTAACATTGTAGAAGTTGCTAAGTTGATGTAATGCTTCTTCAGTCTTGCCATTCAGAATCATATAGACGATCTTAGCCTTAGTCACGTCATCTGGCATAACCATGAAGAGCTATCCTATGACATTTGTTTACTGCTCTGATATGTGTTTTTGTATGGAACAGCAACGACCTGTTAACCAGTCCTATCTATACAAAGCGACTTATTAAGCATAATCCAAAACGTGACCATTACCCAGTGTAGCGGTTTATCTATGATGAGGGTAATTCTAGCCCTATTTCTACCTTGAGATATCATTGGTTCTTATCGGCGAATCTGATTGTGGATTCTAGATAGATGAGACATAATTAATCCTGATAAATATGAGACCGCGTTCAGGTTTTTGAGCGCAAATCCGAATGCTCAGTTGACCTATCAACGACGCTAAACCTATTGATTTAGGTAGAACAGCTACTACGCAAATTAACCATCATCCAGTAATTACATGAAGGTCGGCCATATAGTTGGAGTGCATTAGTCATTAATTTACTTATTAATTTAATCACAATAATAATATGAAGGGATCAATTTAATAGAAAACATGTTATACAATAGATATTCAGTTCGAATGGCAAGGTGATATCAAATATATCACTAGAACAAAGGGAAACCATAATTAATTTGCACAAGTCTGGGATATCGCCAGACACAATAGCATTACAAATGGATTTGAATCAAGAAAATGTCATGAATATAATAAATGAAGCTAATAGCCACAAGACGAATAAAAGGACTTCCAAGAAAAGGCTAAGAGATGCTCCATTACTGAGTGGACTGTACCTTGATACGATAGTCAATGTGGACCTAGCCATTAAACAGGCGCAGTCTAGAATCTGGCAGGCCCTAAAAGTAAAACCTCAGTTTAATATTTCTATGGAGGAGACTCAGAATATTTTAGAAAGTTATGAAGGATCCAAAGTAACATTTGTAATTTTATATATCGATCTTGTTGAATCAACTAGGCTCTCTATGATGCTTCCTATACACAGGTTGGCTACGATAATTCAGGCGTTTACCCAAGAAATGTCAATGTTGATTCAAGCCTATGGTGGATATATTTTAAAATATGTAGGTGATGCCATTTTGGCATTCTTTGTTGTCCCTGATTATGATACGGATGAAAGCTATAAAGCGAATGCGTATTTGCCATGTCTCAATGCTGTCAATTGTGCATGCTCGATGATCAAGGTAAATCGCGAAGGAATAAACCCCATACTGAACCAATATGATTATCCAGAGCTTAAGGTTAGGATTGGAATAGATATTGGTGAAAATGTAGTTGTACAATATGGATGGGATACGTATAACAGGAATGGAAAGGTAATAATGAAAAAGGCTCACCTCGATGCCCTCGGTTATACTATCAATATAACTACAAAAATGACTGGACTGGCAAAGCCAGATCAGATAGTAATAGGTAAAATGGTATATGATTCGTTGGATGAAAGACAGAAGCTAGCGTTTAAATCCCTACCAATAAACCATTATCTGTGGAACTATGTAAGCGATTATGCGGGCGGAAAGATATATGATCTCTATGGCAGCATAACCAAAAAATTTGATGTGTCTTACAAAAATATGAATAGTCATTGATAGTATATGACTGCTACTCACAATTACAATTATGCATCATAATCTGCAACTAGTTTTTCAAGTTCTTTTACCTACTCCATCGAAGACACAATTTGTTCTAATTTGCACCTTAGAATTGCGTTAATTTTCTGGCCATCTGACCTACCTCTCAGGACAGTCATAGTCCTGCCCATTAGCATACCGATAGAATCCATCCCTTTCTCTTTTATAACATCAAGGTGTTTATATAAAATAGTATTAATTTCCTCCTCTAGCTGTTGCTCACTAATTGTTTTAATTCTAGACTTGAATTCATCTAGATTTTCGATCTCGTGAGTCATTAGTTTCTGGAACAGTAAGGTTACCGATTCCTTTGCGATCCTTCCGTGCTCAAGCTCGTTAAAGATTTCTAACAGCCTATCATTAGTCAAAATAGAACTACCGTATCCTTGTCTCTCTAGATTTGTAATATCCTCTGTCAATTTCGATGCGATAAATGTAGGTGATATTCTCGTCGATGAAACGATCTTTTCAAAGAGGTTTAGATATGGTGAATCAAAGATCTCCTCGGCAAGTTTTTCGTTTAATCCGTATCTGTTTATTAGCTCGTTTGTATATTCTTTTATCGGTCGTGGAATCTTATGACGTAGTGAATCAATAAGTGCACTATCAACTGTGATCGGAGCGACATCAGTTTCAGGGTACATTCTAGCTGAACCAGGTCTGGGCCTAATGTACAGGGTTTCACCATTTTGTGTCGCTGCTCGTGTTTCCGCAGGAACTCCTTCAGGTACAATCTTTAGCCTCTGAATCACAGATTCTATTGCATGAGACACCTTTTCTGGTGGCCCACCAATTATTATGAATGCGTCATTCTTGGAGTCTATTCCAAGCTTTTTTTCTATGTCATCAACGTCTTCCCTTGATATGCCATACCCTGGAAGCTCATCGGAGTGAAATATTCCACCAATCCCGTAAAATCGAACAATATGACTCAATTCCTTACCCAGTCTAACATGGTCATGTGGTTCATATCCGAGCATTCCAGCAAAACCATCTATTTTAACAGCTCTATATACTGTGTTCTGATCCTTAAGTGATTCAATGACTGTTTTAGAAGATGATTCTCTTAGGATATCTGTAACGTCTGCTATTCTATTTTCAATTCTTACTTCTGTAATCCCTCTCTCGTTTTTTAGTTTATTCGCGATAGTTATCAGGCCGTGTTGTCTGATAGCTTCATATTTTATTACTTTGACTAATTGTTCTAATTTTTGAACACCTTTTATTTCTACTACATGTCCATTTTCTATAGAGATATTGACGTCTTGTCGTATGCTTCCGATGCCTCGAGCCACTCGTTTGCTTGCCCGCATTAGTCTTCCTAAACTCAATGCAAGTTGCATTACTTCGTTGGCGTTACCGGTTATGGGTTCAAGAGCAATCTCTACTAATGGTATTCCTAATCTATCCAGTCCATATTCTCTTAGTTTGGTGTTGTCTGATATCAATTTCGCTCGCATCCTCTTCAAGACATACACTTTGAACGCCAATCCTCTTCCCATTGATCTCGATATAACCACCTGTAGCAATTAACATAGTTCGCTGAAACCCACTAGTATTTGATCCATCTATGACTATTTTACGCATTACGTGAATTTCGTCGATGATGTCAGAATTGAGTGCCATTGAGAAAATTATAGACGATTCAAACGCTTCTTCATTTACATGATGTGGTGGTTCGTCGTCAGCTTCTACCAAGCAACTTGTTCTGGTAGCAGCATGGTATTTTACAGACTGGATCTTTTTAAATTCAAATAATGCAGCGGGATCGATTATTCCTAGCTCACTCTGAGCAGGTCTTAAACTACGAGAAAGGAACATACTATATTCTTCATTCTCGTCACAGCGGCAGTCACAGAAGAGCTTAGTTCTTGTCGCCAGTTGTTGGTGAATTTCCAAACCCACCTTCACGTTAATTTCTAATGAATCTATTAACACTTGAAATCTGAAAGTTATTCAAGTCTTTTATTTCTTATCTCATTGAATAGGGCTAATAGAAGATATCTCATTACACATGTTTTCTTGCATCATTTTTTTAATGTTCGTACTATCTTGGATATTTGCCAGTAGCCACATTGCCTTTACCAATGCTGTTTCTGGTGTCATATCTGATAAGGGTATGACCCCCATCCCGAGCAAGTCTCTTCCTGTATCATACACGTTCATATTCACTCGCCCCCAGATACATTGAGAGGTCATAAATATCATCACTCCTGACTCGATTGCTTGTCTTAATTGTGCGAAACACTCATTGCTTATATGACCTAGACCGGTTCCTTCGAGGATTATGGCCTTGTAACCGCTTCGTACCAGATATAAAATGAGCTTCGGGTCAAATCCAGGATAATATTTAAGCAAAATCACATGTTTATCAAAAGACGTTTTATATGGAGAGCGAGTTGTTTCTCCACGTCTTCGCAATTCTAGTCCGGGGTTCTGCTGCATCTCGACCTTCTCCCCATTGATTAACGCTACAGGCCTTATATCAATTGATTCAAATGCATCGCGACTGCTAGTATGGTTTTTTCGAACTCGGGTACCTAGGTGGCAAGCTAATAAGTTGTCAGAGGCGTCGGCATGCATCACAATAAAGACTCCAGAAAATTTGGATTTCACAGCAAACTTTGTCGCTCCTATCAAGTTAAGCGCGGCGTCAGAAGATGGTCTATCAGATGATCTTTGAGCCCCCGTTAATATGACCGGTATGGGGATGTGATGAAGTGCGAAACTTAAAGCAGGCAGCAGTGTAATGCATGGTATCAGTTCCGTGTGACAAAATGATCCCATCATATGTACCCAATCTAAGCTTTTCTAGGATATTATCTGCCATGAGAGTCCAATGCTCTGGCCTCAAATTTTCGCTATATTCATTTAGTAACATTTCGGTGTCGATTGAAGCATATCTAGAAATTTCTGGGACTGATACATAAAGATCAGACGCAGATAAAACTGAGGTAACACCTCCGGTCCTGTAGTCAATCTTGCTGCCTATGGTACCACCTGTACTGATAAGTGCAACTTTAGGAAGTGTACGTTCACCTCTAGGTTCATCAATATGGGTATGACGCTCTGTAGGTTGATCTATATCATCCAAAGTAGTTCTGCCAAAAAGTATACCATCCTGAGGTCCAATATCTATTTTATCAATTGATTTAATTTTTGTCAGATCTATACCAATGTTGTAGCCATTCCTTAGTTTTATAACAACGTGATTGTTATCGAATAATTCATAACGAGGAAGCAAGATCCCTGAATATTTTCCACTGCTAGTGTGAATATTAACACTCTCTCCTATTTTGATACCATATTTGATGAGTAGTTCAGAAGCTTTTCCTTTGTATCCTACCGATCCCACTTCTTCCGGTCATAACACAACCTCCCATATATGGATTCCTACTTTTGAGCTACTCGATTTTGAAGTTTATTTTTACTTACTGGGAGAGCCCCCTGTACCTAGTCTCGCTAATAACTCAGCGTTCTCGTCTACGCAGAATATTCCCTGATTTCTATGCTTCCACATTCAAGGAGGTATAATATAGCTGTTTCAATGTCATGTATTGATATAACGCCAAAGTCCCATGCATCTATAAACCCACGAAATTCATGTTCTAGTGTCTTCGCTGTATCTTGAAATTCGATCATCTTATCCGGAGTATCGGGCGTTCTATATCCTTTGGCAACCATGATAGGACATCTCTTGTCGATTTCCAGCGGGTTATACCATGCATCTTTTGCGAACTCATAATCACTACTTTTAATAGTGTTATACATGCGTACCAACTCGTCACTAGACAGCTTTTGCAAGTCGGTAAACCATGAATCACTATTAGGAATAATTGTTTGAGTCGTGTTTTCGAGTTCTCGAGTTTTTCTATTTGAAAGACCAGGTTTCGATTTCAATGGTATGCATAGTATATCGACTTATCAAATAGAAATACATTTTCTTTGATGAGCAAACAAATTCTGAAGCAGATTGAATATATTGTTAAGACTATGGCAAAGTATTTCTATAAGGGCTAAATATTTGCAGAATTATATATCATTATTAATACATTTTTATAAATATATGCAGTTAATTGAGATAATGAGATTGTGGCCTACGATCTGATATTCAAAAATGCCATATTCACTATTGGGCAAGATTATAAAGCTGGCGTATTCGTTCAATTCCTCCTATCTCTTCAATAATTTTGGCAGTTTGATGAGTGACTAATTGTTTCCATTCCTGCCCATTTGCTATCCTAGTTCTTACTTCGGTGGCAGAAAATTCTTCTCGCCTGTACATTGCGGGTTCTATTACAGTGATCCCCCTCTCGATGTATAATTGTCTTGTAAATATATCATTGGTAAAAATCACGTTGTATCTTGGAACCAGAAGGTCTACCTGATGAGTCCACAGACTATGTATATCAATATCAGGGACAGGGATCAAAAATATTTTATCCATGTTAATTTCACGGTCTGCCTGCAATGAATCTCTTATCATCTCGATCCGCTCGCCAGCCGTGAACGGATTTTTTGATTCATGACTCTTTTGAGCACTACCAATTACAATTATAAGCTCATGTACACCACGTAGCGCATACTTTATAGTGGCCAGATGGCCCAGATGTAAGGGTTGAAACCGACCAATAAATGCTCCTCTAAACAATAGGCTTGTGTGGCAAGTTATTTGCAATGCAATTTTAACTTATATTTTTTGCAATGGATAATAGTCAGGTTGGTTTAAGGTGCTATATCTATGTCCGTAACGTTCATACAGTTATTGATTTGCCTGAGTAGTATCATGACTATCAAAGATGAAATTCATGAACCGTTGAATTTTACTTCTTGTTATCTTCATAGAATATATGTCCTATCACTAATTAGTATTGTATTGTACTAATCATGAAGGTCATTTGCGATACTAGTTTTCTTATGGTCCTCGTTTCTAATCCAATAAAACAATTGGATACAATTGAGGCCGAATTGGGTAAGTTGAATTTCTTAGTTCCAGATATTGTACTGGATGAATTAAAGCACTTACAGAAGATGTCAGGACCAAAACGATCCATGGCAGCTAGAACTGCAGTTAAAATTGCTCTTTCCAAATTTGAAATAGTTAAATTTACACATTCTCATCTTGTAGATGATGCGATAGTTGAATATGCTTTGACCAATAGATGTGCGGCTGCAACGTTGGATATCGTTCTAAAGAGAAAGTTAATTCAATATAAAATCCTTGTATTTACACTAAGCAAAAATCGCTTGATAGTAGCTAATGATATCCAATATTAAACCTTTAAATTAAAAAGCATCTCAAGAGATGATATGTTAGAATATGATTCCATTCGGCTGTCATGGCTTGGCCATGATGGATTCAAAATAATATTAATGAATAATCATAACGAGGAGAAAACTGTTTATATCGATCCTTACCGGTTGAGTGAATCCAAAAAAAATGCCCATGATGCGGATATAGTTCTAATTTCACATGCACATTTTGATCATTTGAGTCCAGAGGATTTGAATGAAATCACAAATGCAAATACCAGTATATTAGCCGCGCAGGAATGTATTGAAAAGTTAACTGATCTTCCAAATGAACTGAAAGGAGTCGTGCCAGGTGACATGTTGACAATTCAAGGTGTGCCAATAGAGGTTGTTTCCGCATATAATACCAACAAGAGTTTCCATCCCAAGATAGATAATAAGGTGGGCTTTATAATTGTAGGAAGCAAATATCGACTATATCATGCTGGTGACACGGATATCATCCCAGAAATGGAATTCATGAGACCAGATATTGCCTTGGTGCCGGTATCTGGAACATATGTCATGACTGCAGAAGAGGCGGCAAAAGCAACAAACGAACTTATAAGACCAACGAAACTTGTTATACCTATGCATTATGGAACAATTGTGGGCTCTGAAAAAGATGCAGTAACCTTTAGTAATCTTGTTAAAATTTGTGAAACGAAGATTCTCCCCAAGGACTGATTCGAGAATAACCAAATTATAAACTTTCAGAAAAGCGTCGATTTGTTAGTGTTATAAAAAACTTAAATACGAATTCTTTATTTTATATCTTTGAATATGGCAGCAAAGAAGAAAGCAGCTAAATCTGCTAAGAAGGTAGAAAAAAAGACAAAAAAGTAATAAATAATTGGTAAAGGATCAATTATTAATTGTTTGTATTATTCTCCACTTCTTTTGTATATAGATTTTAAGGTTCAGAATTATTTTGAACAACATACGTTCCACATAAAGAGAACTAACATTTCAAGTATCTAATGCTAGATCATGTTAAACCAGATCAGATCAGATCAGGCATATTATTGAAATTATTAATTGCAAAAACTTTTTTTCTCCTACTGTCGGCGGGTTTTTGATTTACCTATATTGAACTTAATCCTATATATATCACCGACCACTTATGTGGAATACATGATTGTCAAATGCCTGCATCTAATTTTTCAATATCAGTCTTCTATTTCTATTTTGTATACTTTTTGATTAAGCTATTCTTTGTTATATGCCGACTACTGATTTGCTAGATATACCAAATGATCAATAATTTGTTAACATATAATAATCAGTTAGCCGACGTTATGAATCATGCAGATGTGGCAGAGTGGTCTTCGGTGCTCAGAGCAGCATGAACATAATAATGCGTCGGCCTTGAGTTACGGGGCTAAAAGCTAGCCGATTCGCCTCTAGGCGATCAGGAGTTCGAATCTCCTCATCTGCGCTATTCTAATTCATAACCTCTCGCCGATTTAGCGTGCTGCCTATTTCTGACCTTTTGGCTATGTTCAGATTTTATCCGCCTATCGAGTCTGGCTATCATTCCTTTACATGCGCTTAAAGGATCGAATGCAACACATTTTGCATCGATTACTCCTGTAGTTGTGATTAGTCTTGCACGCATAGAATACTTACGAGTCTTGTGTTTATCAGCGTAAACTACTACTAGGTGAATATCTCCCATTTTTCCCCGAATTTTATCTAAAAATTTGTGCATTTGAATCTCGATTTCTGATCGGGCATTTTCGTCATCTAGATGGGCCACATGGACCGTAGGTTTGTTCATCCTAGGAAGAATTAGTTCCAAGATATCCTTTGGAGTAATGATTCCAATAGGCCTCTTATCCCCAACAACAACAATCTCTTCACTATTTTTGAGATGGGCTACGACATCATTCACTCTTGTACCCCTTTCAACAGAAATCGGGCGTTTCATGATGGATTTCACTTTAAGATCTCTGATAGCAACCAAGCCACCGATTCCCTTAGACTTCGTAGACCTTTCTATTGGCGTGGAAATGACCTCAGCTATGTCTAGCGAATTAATAATACCAACAAGAATCCCATTTGGAGTGATAACCGGAAGACGTGATATATTATATCGACGCATCTTTGACAATGCATTGCCTAGAGCTGTCTGTTCTTCGATCACAATTGCTCCAGACATCACTTCGTCTACGATAGCATGTCCAAAATCTGAAATCGTAAGAATATCAATCTCACTGAGTAGGCCTGTAAGTCTTCCACTTTCAAGCAGTGGTAAGGCCCTATTTCCAGTGACGACCATTAGTTGGACACATTTTTCAACGTCGTCACTTTCATCAAGTGAGGGAGTATTACTAATAAAACTCTTGACTTTAGAGTGTGGTAGAGCATTTACAGTTAGAAATTGTTTTGCGAATATCATACCCCTGTATACGGAGTCAGTGTCGATAATCGGAATTTGATGAATCTTGTTTTCATACATTAGACTCAACGCCTTGCCTACCGTCTCTTCAGGATCAAGACTGAGGACTTTTGTTTTCGCTATATCGAGAACCTTCATTATCCTTTATGACGGACTGATTCTAGATTAAAAACCTTCCCATAAAACTGAGCCGATGCTATCCGAAGACAAACTGATTTATTATGAGTTACCAGAGATGTTGCAAAAAATATTTGGAAAGGCTGATAAATGCTACTCCACGCGTAAAGCGATACATACCAGTTTTGTTTGAAATATTTAATTTCTAAAATAGAGATTCATAAGTAAGCGTATCTTGGCTATGACCTAGAGGAGAGAAGCCAGCCTGGAACTTTAAGGGGTTTGAAAACCTGAAATGCTGTCTGATCTTGCGTAACATATCTTACGTCAGGTGTTGTATCATTGAGTGAGAATATATGTTTTCTTATGAAGCTATGCCAGCTCCTATTAATCTCCACCTGTCTGTTATCCTCCTGCTAATAGCTACCCTGCTCTTAGGCATCATACAGACAGGTTTCTTCAATCTTATCTCTACTTTGTCATCTCTGGTACCTGCAACCGTTCCCAGAGCGGTTGCTGTCCCTACATTTAATCTCAATGGTTCCTTCACTCTGATGGGATCAACCTTAACCAATTCTTGAGTACCTACCGCGGTATCAAAAAGGTGCACTTCCACCGATATATCTTCAATATCTTTAGGTAAGTCTCCCGGCCTCCCAACAACGGAGCCGATCAGGGAATCACTCTTCACAAAGGTTGGATCCAATTTAGTACCAAGAGCAATGAGTCCACCTGGTTTCACATTTTCTACCAAGCCGGCTCCTGTACCCAATGTCGCGAGAGTAGAATTAATCGGCTCGTATTTGCCTTTCTTTTCGTCGAAGAAGCCAGGTCGAATCTCAACTTCGTCGCCTACATTAAATTCGCCTTGAATTAAAGCTCCTCCTATGACTCCTCCTTTGACCTGTTTTATTCTAATTCCAGGCTTGTTCACATCGAATGAGCGCAAGACGTGCATTATTGCATTTGCATTTTTCATTCGAACAGGAGTCTTTATTGTTCCCTCTATTGCCTCTATCAGGGCATCGATATTGATTTTGTGCTGTGCAGATACCGGAATTATCGGAGCACTCTCAGCTACACTATGCTTCACAAAATCCCTTATCTCTTCATAATTTTCTAATGCATTTTCCGGGTCAGTCAAATCTACTTTATTTTGAACAATTACTATCTGCTTAATTCCGAGGACCTGTAGAGCAAGCATGTGCTCTCGTGTCTGAGGTTGGGGAACTCGATCGTTCGGCAGCAACGACTAGGATTGCTCCATCCATAAGAGCAGATCCCGACAACATGTTTGCCATTAGGCTTTCGTGGCCTGGAGAGTCTACGAAACTTACGACTCTCAACAGCTCGCTTTTTCCTTCACAATTCGCGCATATTGGATTAGTAGAGTAACAATCAGGCGGGGGACACTGTGGGCATTTATAAAAAGCTGCGTCAGCATAGCCCACCTTAATAGTAATGCCTCTCCTTAATTCCTCGCTATGTGCGCTTGTCCAAACCCCAGTTATAGCCTCTACTAGAGTAGTCTTTCCATGGTCAACATGACCGGACGTGCCTATGTTAATATTTGGTTGATATCCATATTCTTTGATATACCAGTCAGGCAGTGTATCCTTCCAGTGCAATCTGTATAGTACTTTTACTGAGTGATATTAAGGTAATTATCGTATTTTAATCAGAATTATTTTAATATTAGACAAAGATACACCTGAATTAAATAATGTCATATTTGGAATACCCTAGTAAATCAGATTGTCATAATTGCAGTTATAACTTAACAACCTAAGGTGAAAAATTGACCTAATTAATGCACTTGCAATAAAATGTTTGATGCTAGAAAATAACTTAATTCTTAATATCGTCCTTTGCGAGTTTATCTCCTTGATCTACTGATAGGTCAGGCAAGTTACAGTCGATCAGCATACAATTCAGCTGATAGATTTCCTCCGTAATCAAATTTCCTCTTACCAACTTTCTAATTCTATTGCCATCTTTGATATCGCGCATACCAACTCCCTTTGACAGTAGCACATATTTCTTGACACCGCCGTGTATATCGGGCCGCATCGGTGTACCTGACCTATCGCTTCCTCCAGTGATTCTGATCTTGCCACCAGTAATACCTACCGTAGAAGAGTCAATGGAATCTCCTATCTTTGATCCTAAAAATGGCTGAGCTGCTACATCTTTAATCTCTTGAGCTTGACTCCTACCCTTAGCATCAGAAATAATAACTTTGAACTGAGCCAATATCCAAAATAGCAATTGGAAAGCATTATTTAATCTTTGCTTGATCAGATATTTAGTAAATCTTTTGATCCATAAATGTACTACCATTCAAATCCAGTGATAGGATCAACAGTGAATTTACCAATTTTTATACACTCAACCATGATCTTTATCTGAGTTCAATTGAAAATCAGTAACCAAATTGGTTGCGCGCTCTTTCATTAATTCTATGTAAGACTCGTAGGATAGGCTTAGCCCGCAAAATTGACATTTCGCATTAGATGTCTCATCATCTATTTCTGCTTTTTTTCCACATTTTGGACATTTTGCCTGAAGAACCACATATATTCTTGGCAAAAGGAATATTTAAGCCAATGGTAGCGGTTAAAATTAATATCATCTGATTCTATATGTCGGTATCACGAGTAGACTAGGATCTATGATGGAGGTTTCAATGAACCATTCAAAGATTTGTATTTTATTGGACGTAATTATGACGATATTTATGTGAATGCTCGTATTCAGACCATGCAAATGGTGAGTTGGAGGATGATTTAACATGCTATTGTGCCAATCTTTGTTCGGCATTAATGTAAATATATAAAGTTATGCTATTCCACTGCCTATATTTTATTTCCCAATGTCGATAATAATATGATTTAAATGATGAGGTTCACAGAATATACACGTCGCCATCTCAGCATATTTTCTAATAAAATTCAATCGCATTTTCTAACATATGTTTATACGCAATGTGCCAGTTTTTTTAATGACAGGGGTCTCAATTATTCTAAGATATGCCTGCTCGAGGCAAGCATATCAGGATGCAGCTAGTACTGGACATCAGGAATAATTCTGATTAAGGACATGAAAAAAGCGGCAGTTCCATAAAACCTACACTGGTTGTTTGCAGATAAATATCAATATGTTCTTATATTATTAAGACTTGGGCTAGGAAATATTATGTGAACCAATATTTTTATATTTATAATACTCACATTAGACAAATTTGATCATAAAAAATACCGATCCATATAAAACAAAAAAGTGTGTTTCCTGCAAGAATAATATCCTAATCAATGAGAAATATTTTACCTACCCGCTATCTTTACAATGCATTTGCATCTCCTGTGCGACGAGGGAGATTCCTAGAATAATTGAGCTCTTAAGAACTGATCTCAAGAGACTAGAGGATGACCAACATAATAAAATGAGATAGGATTATAAAACAAGATATGGACTCTGATTATTGAGTTTTGCCGTATGATTTATTTTCTGAAAATTTATTCAACCCAGAAATTACAATTAATAGTGGCCAAATGTTCCTATGGGAAAAACATGATAATAGCTGGTACGGTACATATGGTAACCATATCCTAAAAATATCACCTGATACCGCTGTTCCATTTGATGACAATTCTAGCAGTTTAGGTAATAAAGCTATCAGAGGTAGGAAAATTCATTTTGAGTCTTTTCCCGAAATGCATAACTGGCATAGCAGGGTCTTCCGATTCGATGATGACATTTCAAAAATCCTTTCAGATTTATCAACAGACGCAGTTTTGGCAAGAACCATAAGAAGGGGTTATGGTCTGCGCATTATGCGTCAAGAACCATGTCAATGCATAGTATCATTTGTGTGTTCTAGTAATACAAATATATCCATGATTCGTAAAATGCTGAAAAATCTTTCAAAGAAATATGGACGAAGGATTAATCTGGATGGAAGGGACTTCTTCACTTTTCCTTCTATCAAGAGTTTACATAAAGCAGACATAAATGAGCTTAGGTCTTGCGGGGTTGGATACCGAGCGAAAGGTATTAAGGCAGCCGCGAAAAGTATCGTCGAACATGAGCTCGAAATTTCTAATCTTTTGCATAAGAACTATTACGATGCTAAAAAAGAGTTATTAAATATATATGGAATTGGAAACAAGATTGCTGATTGCATACTGTTATTTTCGTTAGAAAAGCTTGAAGCCTTTCCAATCGACATTTGGATTGCAAGAGCATTAGACAAATATTATAAATGGCTTTTTTCGATTAATGGTAATAATAATGTCAAGCCTGACTGTGGTTTGACCCCAGTTCAGTATAACAGAATTTCAGAAAGGATGAGGCAATACTTTGGAAAATATTCGGGCTATGCGCAACAATACCTGTACTATTACATGCGAGAGAACGAGAACCAGAACTGGTAAGTTCATAAACGTAAATACTCGGTATTTCTGATTTCTAATCTTAAGCTATTCGATATTCATTCAATTTGATTCCTTTTTTGGAAATCTTTCGGATAACGGAAGAAAAGATCTACAAATCCTGTAGTTGTAATGAGTAGTGAGTGTGTTATTGTGCGCCAACAACTTTATCCAGTAGAGATTTTAAAGATTTAAGAAGTTTCATGATGGAACTTCCACCAATTAAGATAAGCTCTCTGACATATTCCAAGCTAGATAATTTCTCATATTCAGACTGAAATGTTTAGTTCTGAAGTACTGTCCTAACCTTATTCTAAATTCTATAAATAATCGATAAAATGTTAATACTAACAGATCATTTTTAGATATATTCTAGCATTCTTCCGGTACCATGAACTCAGGTGATCCTGTTGGAAGATCGATTGGTTTTAGAGTAACTTTATGTTCTTCAAAGTATTTCCTAACTTTGCGGGATTTATGATGTTGAGGTGCCTTATCTAAGAATAAGTAAGACTTTGGGAATTTATAATGTACATGCTTTAGCAATTCATAGAACGTATCCTTCTCACTAAACCTTTCAAATTGTCTGAATAGCTGCTTTCCTTCAAGGTAATAGCACCAAATATACAGAAATTCCTGTGTGAACCTGTTATTGTAGCCACAGGTCTGGAATCTTTATAGATCCATACTTTTCTAACAAGGCTGTCAAAAAAGAAGAAGAATGATTCATCCAATGATACTGCGGTAAAATCCTTAGATAACCGATCTAGTATTTTCTGTGCTCTTTTTTGAACTACTTTTTATCTTCATATGGGGCAGTGTTAACATGTACTTTCCTTGGTACCTTCTGTTTGAATCCCCACTTATGCGGCAATGTGTAGATATAGATTTGATGGTAGTGTCCATTTCCTTCTTTTACTATCATTTCATTTACCTGCTATGTGGCCACCCTCGATTTCTTTCCTTTAATTTCCCTCTTACATTAACAGCAGCAACTTCTCCAGGTAGTTTGGAAGGACTACCACCCTTAGGCCTATTCTCTAGTCCATTAATACCTTCTTTATGATATCTTGCAAGCCAAGCCAATCGCGAGTCCAAGTCCTGCTTCTGTGCAGCTCCTTTGCAACATGAGCTGGGATCATTCCGTCACCTTCAACTTGGAGAACAAGCAACAGCCTCTCCTTAGTCTGACACGTGATTCCTTCTTTTAGAGAGTTTCTAATTCTCCTTTATTGAGACTCAAGACTCATTCAGGAAAGCAGATCAATGAACAAAGCTATTGCTCTTCCTGTACGAAGAATATGACAATTCCATCAATAATATCTGAGTATACTTATCTTAATTGTTATAGTTTCTCAAAGTGATTGTAACGGATTAAAATGCAAATTGCCCAAGAAATATAATGTTAGAAATATCTTTCCATTTCAGTCCCCAGTTGCAAGAGATTCATTATCGAATATTCACAAGAACTCGATATTTGTCAAAGGTTTAGAAGCCTCGCATATCAAAATTAGTATCCCTTAGTTTGCTAAACACAGTAGCGTATTTTAAGGGTGCAATGTTATCAAATCGAATTATGCATGCCGCAGTGTTCCATGGTCCCGGTTGTATCGTCAATAACGATATTTATCCCAACTGTAACAACAATGAAGAAGGGATACTTCTCAAATTGAAAGCATGTGCGGTTTGTGGATATGATGTAAGAGTATTCCGGAATGGACACTTTAAAGTTACTCCTCCTATTATATTGGGACATGAAATTTGTGGGGAAATTAATAGAGATATCTTTTCAGAAGTAAGTGGTAGGGAGGTTTTGATAAAGGCAGGAACTAGGGTTACGGTTTCGCCTATCGTACCCTGCTTAGAATGCATGTATTGTAATAGGAATGAATATAATCTCTGTATTCATTTAAGAGAAATTGGATCAAGCATTAACGGAGGATTCGCAGAATACCTTAGCATTCCAAGGGAAGTGGTCAAGATAGGTGGGATAATACCTGTCCCAGATAACATGCATGATGATGAGGCTGCGTTACTTGAACCTTTAGCCTGTTGCTTAAGTAGTCTAAATCATATTGGTTGGAGGGCTCACGAAGAATGGACTATTGTAATCATTGGAGACGGCCCTATCGGCTTACTTCATCTACAATTATCAAAAAGATTTGGAGCAAGAACAATTATGGTAGGAAAAATCCCTAGAAGACTGTCAAAAGCTAGTTCTCTGGGGGCTGATATAGCTTTAATGTTCAACAGGAATGATACAGATGATAATAGACATAGTGAAGATACACTGAGAGATATAATGTCATACACAGAGGGTTATGGCGCTGATGCAATTATTATTGCTACAAGCAGCCCGGCTGCTTATGAACTTGCGCTAAGAATTGCCGCCAAGAATTCCAAGATTAACATATTCGCAGGAATGCCAAGGAGATGCTCCAGACCATTGGATCTGAACTGGATACATTATAACCAAATCTCTGTAACTGGCAGTTTTAGCTCTACGCCCAATATGCTGAAAAAAGGAGCGGAACTGGTGTCCACAGGTCAAATCAAATTGTCAGAAATTATCAGCCATCATTACTCCCTCGGAGATATAAAAAAAGCATTGTTGGCAACCGAAAATTACCTTGGTTTGCGTGTAATAATAAACAAATTCTAGCATCGTAGATATATTGCAAAGTAAACACGAATTATTTTTAGAGGATTTATGTTACTAGTTGGAGGAACTATTATCTACTATATGCACTTAACTCATTTCTATAAAAAAATTTAAATTCGCTTTCATACCTACACCAACTAAGATAAGTTCTCTGACACATTCCCAGTTAGATAATTTCTCATATTCGGATTGAAATGTTTAGTTCTGAAGTACTGTCCTAACCTTATTCTAAATTCTATAAATAATCGATAAAATGTTAATACTAACAGATCATTTTTAGATATATTCTAGCATTCTTCCAGTACCATGAACTCAGGTGATCCTGTTGGAAGGTCGATTGGTTTTAGAGTAACTTTATGTTCTTCAAAGTATTTCCTAACTTTGTGGGATTTATGATGTTGAGTTGCCTTATCTAAGAATAAGTAAGACTTTGGGAATTTATAATGTACATGCTTTAGCAATTCATAGAACGTATCCTTCTCACTAAACCTTTCAAATTGTCTGAATAGCTGCTTTCCTTCACGGTAATAGCACCAAATATACAGAAATTCCTGTGTGAACCTGTTATTGTAGCCACAGGTCTGGAATCTTTATAGATCCATATTTTTCTAACAAGGCTGTCAAAAAAGAAGAATGATTCATCCAATGATACTACGGTAAAATCCTTAGATAACCGATCTAGTATTTTCTGTGCTCTTTTTTGAACTACTTTTTATCTTCATATGACGCAGTATTAACATGTACTTTCCTTTGGTACCTTCTGTTTGAATCCGCACTTATGCAGCAATGTGTAGATATAGATTTGATGGTAGTGTACATTTCCTTCTTTCACTATCATTTCATTTATCTGCTGTGTGGTCGAGCCTTGTTTTCTTTCCTTTAATTTCCTTCTTACCTTAACAACAACTTCTCCAGGTAGTTTGGAAGGCCTACCACTCCTAGGCCTATTCTCAAGTCCATCAATACCTTCTTTATGATATCTTGCAAGCCAATCGGAAGCCCTAACATATTTATTAAGTTTAATTTATTACAGTGTCAATGTTATATCTGTTGCAGAGATATATCAATTCTGTAAGACAGACAGGCTAACTGTTCGTAATTATTGCAACGTACTGAATTTGAATAAATTTAGATGCGCATTTCTATATTAGTGATCTGGATCATACAAAGATGAAATCAAATGTTTCTAATCCCGAATTTCAGAATTTAGATGAATGTTCATTCAAGGTGAGACCTGTGTCTAATCCTAGTCTTCCTATTCCGAAAGACTTCTTCGATTTTTGCCGTAGTTGTCGTACTTAACCTTAAGGACCGTATGCTTGCCACTTTTCTTCTACATTTGGTCTTATTACGCTCTACTAGGTTCTGCTAAGATTATTACCTATGCCTCATGTTGCTAATAATCTTCAGAAGACGTTTTAAATGACTACGAGATCCCTGAAAATTTTCCGAAGCCTTGATCATTTCTGCAATCAATTTTCAATTCTACATCCATACAGCGAGAGCGTAACCGCTAGTTCTCATTATAGAATAAGGGAACGCTTATAATAACTCCTAGCGAAATTCAGCATAATCATATGTATGATTTATTAACCAAAGTTGGTAATCACAAGGTTAAAAAAATTAGAGATTTTGAATTCACCTTGGAAAGAGATGAATCTCTTGGAATGAGGGTCCCCGTTACAATTTACGCGGATGATAACCTACTATCAAAAATGCTAATGGATAGGACTATTCACCAGGCAGCAAATGTATCCACACTGCCTGGCATTTGTAAGCATGTCGTTGTTCTTCCGGACGGGCATGAAGGGTATGGATTTCCTGTAGGCTCAGTCGCTGCTACTGATTTTGAAGAGGGAGTTATTAGCCCTGGAGGAGTTGGATATGATATCAACTGCGGTGTGAGATTAATCAGGACCAACCTGCTTGAGAGAGACATAAAATGTGGTATAAAGACCCTTATTGATGAACTCTTTAAAGCTATCCCTTCAGGTGTTGGCAGCGAGGGAGCAAGCAAACTAACTAGGTCTGATCTGGATGAGTTACTGGTGGAAGGTGCGAAATCTGTTATTTCTCGCGGCTACGGATGGACTAATGATCTAGAAGTATGCGAAGAAGGAGGAATGATGGCCGGGGCTGATCCGTCTGCGGTCTCTGAAACGGCTAAAAAACGTGGAATTAATCAATTAGGAAGCTTAGGTTCGGGCAATCATTTTCTTGAAGTACAGAAAGTGAACAAGATCTTTGACGATAGAGCTACAAAAGCGATGGGGTTTGAAGAAGAGGGTCAGCTCGCAATTCTTGTTCATTGTGGTTCCAGAGGATTCGGACATCAAGTTTGCAGCGACTACCTACGAATATCAGAAAGGGCATTGAAGAAATATGACATTAATATTCCAGATAGAGAGCTTGCCTGTGTTCCTAATCAGTCTTCAGAAGGCAAAGACTATTTAAAGGGAATGTCTTGTGCATTGAACTTTGCATGGTCAAATAGAGAAATGATAACACATTGGGTAAGGAAAACGTTTGAAAGGGTGTTAAAGCTAAGTGAAAATGATTTAGATATGCAGGTTGTATACGACGTCTCTCACAATGTCGCAAAGGTAGAATCTCATAGAGTCGATGATAAAGGGATTTGCGATCTTGTTGTGCATAGAAAAGGGGCTACAAGAGCTTTCTCTCTAGGAATGAATGAAATACCCCGCAAATATCGCACTCTAGGTCAACCTGTGATCATACCTGGCTCGATGGGCACTGCAAGCTGGCTACTCTTAGGTAATCCTAAGTCTGCGGATTTAAGTTTCGGATCGACTGCGCATGGAGCAGGGAGGGCAATGTCCAGATCTGCCGCAAAAAGAACCTATACCGTGGATAGTGTCAGGAAAATTCTTGAATCAAAAGGCATTTACATAAAATCCTTGACAAAGGATGGGATAGTTGAGGAAACTCCCAATGCGTACAAGGATGTAGACTCTGTTGTCAATGTGTCGCATTCACTTGGCATAGCCACAAAAGTGACAAGGTTAGTTCCAATTGGAGTGATGAAGGGCTAATGTCGGACGACGATGCGGACCTAGCCATTATTAAAGCGCGTAAGATGAAGGAGCTCCGTGAGTACATGTCTATGATGGAGAGGGAGAAATTGAAAAGGCAAAAAGACGAATCAAGATCGCGTAAATCAGATAGGGAAATCACTTTAGAACATTTGTACGATAGAGGAGATGAGGTATTACGTCAAGCAGAATTTCAATTTCCGGTTCAAACCAAAGCGATTATTCACAAGATTGCAGAATTAATTAAAATCGGAGAATTGAATCAATTGATCTCTGGTGGAGAACTATTGACATTATTTAGAGCTGTGGGATTGAGTGTAAGAGTAAACAGTAATATCAAAATTGAAGATCATGGAAAATTGATTTCATTTTCTGACAAACTAAAGCAAGACAACGATGATAGGATGGAAAAATAAGTCCAAAATGATTACGCGATTTTCTTAGATATTTTTGATTTGAAGATACGTTTTAACCTTTGTAAATTTTTTCGTGCAATTTAGAGATTAATATGACCAGTGGTTCAATTAAATATCGACGGAATTTTAATTTTAGTAGTGAATTACCGTCATGATCTATTTGATGACAACTTACATCGGCAAATCAAAATATCTCTTGGAATCAAAAAGAATTTATGGATTTTATTCAAAAATAAAGAAGGTAGAACTTGGTAAATTAATGAGCATGTGGAGGCGGTGCGCTACCTTTCGAAAGAGCTTCATTGAACGTTCCTGCTGCTTTTTCGTGAAATTCGAGGCTTGATTGGTCTACTTTTACTGCTTGTGGTGGACACACAGAAACACAAGCCATACACCAAATACAGTCGTGTTCTCTTATTGGATCAGCCTTGTCAGTATAATCCTTCCTCTCTTCCTTCACGGTACTTCCTGTTCCTGAGCTTGTAGCATTGACCATTTGTTGTGGGGGTTCGTCTTGCTCTGTCCTGTACCATTGGAATACTTGAACTGGACAGGCTTCTATGCACGCGCCATCAGCAACACACGAGTCCCAATCTATTGCAACCATGGTGCCATGAACTCCGAGTGGAACTTGTTCTTCTCCTCGTGCAGCAAAAGCTGCTTTAACTTCTTCGTTTTCCGTAGCTTCTGCAGCTCTGCCTGGACCCCAAACATAATGGTAGTGTTCATCGTCGGAAAGCGAATGTTTACCAATCACTTGATGGTTTTTCGGAAAGTCTAGATCTATTGGCATCTTCTATCTAAAACTAATCGATTTACATATTATTTAAACCATATGCGGTTTTGACTCCTGAGGCGAGCGCAACTGACGAATGATCTAGATATCAAATAGACCATTCCTGCTACAGGTTAATTAAAAAATAAATAGTGGGTCTGACCCTCCTCAGAATCTGCCTAGCTCTGAATTTGTCCAATTACGATGCTGAGAAAAATCTGATGTCTGACTTCTCATCATTAAAGTGAGAAACTGTATTGGTTCTGATAGCATAACTATTTGAGGTATCTAGTTTCTTATTTTAAATAATTCAGATAATGTGTCATTCAGTAATTTGTCGCGGCTATTGCTCCTTTTGATTTAGAAGCTTCGTCTGTGTTATTTTCAGACGAATATTCATATGACTCATGAATTTATGCCTTACAGCCTGATTAATGCGACCAATATGACTCGAGTGTTGTAGATACTCCCTTAATTTGCGAGGCATAAGGCTTCATGAATTCGTCTCGACAAAATCGTATGAAAAAGATTCAATGTGTGTCGAAGTTGCCATATTTAGTTATCTACAAAAACGAGTAATGTTACGACGAAACTGATCAGGATAATGCCTTGATTAGGCTTGCTGCGATGTATTTGATATCTTGATCAGTTAACTGCGGATGTACAGGTAGCGACAAAACGTGCTTACTTGCCCAATCTGTATTTATTAAGTCCCTGCTATTCGTTATAATGCCTTTATTCTCGTCAGAATTGGGAATTTTAGTAGAATATCTTGATGTTGAAGCCGAGGGCAGATAGTGTTTGTTCATAGGATTGAATGTTGTATTATCATCACTTGAAGTCCGTGTTAAGGAGGCCAACTCTTCGTAATATGGAGTCCTGTGAACTGGAGGGTCATAATAGACTGCTGCGCCTATCTTGTATTCGGTTATCAACTTTCCCTTTATCTTATCTCTCATGTCATCTATTTTAAAAGCCAAGGTATACAAATACCAATTCGATTCCTTCTCCGTATTGCCGCTATTATTCGCTGGCAACGTTACGAGCTTAGTAATTTTCTTTGTAGAGTCAGCGCCCGCGGCTGATAAGAGCTCGGTCAGCAGTTTAGCGTTGCGCCTTCTTTGATAAAGCATTTCCGGAAGCTTCCTCATCTGGGCCTTGGCTATCGCTGCGCTCAGTTCAGGTAATCGCAAATTTAGCCCAAAGACCCGAGTATCATAACCTTCTACCATACCGTGATTTCTTATCATCTTGAGCTTATCCGCCATATCATCACTGTCGGTTACTACCGCTCCGCCTTCTCCTGATGTCAGTACCTTACTTGCATACATACTAAAACAACCCATTAGACCGAACGTTCCTGTCTGTTGTTTCTTATAAGTCGAACCAAGTGATTGACATGCATCTTCGATGATAGTGACATCGCCATTCGAGTATCGTCGTGAAAGTTCACTGATTTCGTCTAGATCGGCCGGATTTCCGTACAGATGAACAGGTATAACTACTCTGGTTTTCTTCGTAAATTTGGACTTTAAATCTGAAATGTCTATTGTATAATCAGACTCTTGTTTCTTAATATCTACGAAAACTGGTTTACCTCCTGCAGCGACGACCGCGTTAGCTGTGGCCACAAATGTGAATGATGGTAACAAAACCTCGTCCCCGGGCCTTATCCCGAGCGCGACTAAGGATGAATACAAAGCTGCTGTACCTGAATTAACTGCTACGACATGCTTAACACGTAGATACTCTCGCAAAAGTTGCTCAAAATCTTGTACTTTTCTACCACCATTTTTTGCTGGCGAAGTGAGAACGGAGTCTTCATTCAAAACTTCCAGCACTTCGCGCCGCTCCTCATCTCCTATCATTGGCTTATTAATTGGAATCATGAATGTGTCAGTTGATGTAGTCTGTATGAGCAAATGGCAGTTAGGCTTTATATGTGGTTCTATCTGCAAAAGCTAAATCTATCCTGAACGATATATGTATAATGAATGCTTCGCTACAACGAGTCCCTTAAGTGTGTTGATGCTTGGCTATATTTTATTTGACCATCAATATATTATCACAGAGGTTAAAAACGACTACATTTTCAGTATCGCTAGCGTCTCTTCCAATTAGTGAAAAATAGCAGTGGAATGACTACAATGGAATCTATAAATGATTTTCAAGCAACGATTGCTTTAAACTCGCGAAAACAATAACAAAAAACTGCTGTAAATCGTAGATTTAAATAATAGATATGAACGAGTGATGACTATTATGATCCATACTGAAGCACTACCATTAGATTACAGGACGATGGGAGGCTAAAGAGATGTTACGTTTATTCATATACATCAGCCTTGGTCACATGGCAAGATGTTTGGGCATAAAATCTGATTTGACCAATTATTACTGCCCTCTTTGGGAGTTAAAACTTCAGGTGAATAAAACATATCAATTTACATAGTCAAAAAATATTATCACTTACATTATAATATATGGGAAATACAAAGGTATTATAGTTAGTATTTTGATCAGAAAGGAGCAGCTGGCCATTAATAGGAGGCAGGTAACGCTAGACGGATGGCTGATTGAGCAATTTAGGGATAAGCTAACTAATGCATCACTTTTATCTAGAAAAAAAAATAGACCGATTCTACTATATCGGAATACTGTTGAAGAGTCAGAATCCGCTGCCGAGGAAGAAGTCGCAACAATTAATGAGAAATATGTAATCGTTCAGGTGTTAACTCACGGAGGCTTTATTCCTCCAAGCTTTCAACAACAATATGTATTTAGTCTAGATGATTTTGCAGAATGGATAATAAAAAGGAGCCGTGAATTATATTTACAATGTATCGATAATATAGACGAACAAGTGCGATAGTGCTAGACTAAATTCACGTAGATCTTTAATCAACTTTGTTCGGTATTCTAGATTTAAATCTAATCTAGTCGTGGATAGCGTCTAGTCGGGTTATTCAATGATATTTTATCATATATGAATGTAGTTTAGGATTCGTATCCATGATGATTATGGTATGATTTTTATCCACGCTACTCTATAAAATCGATATGACTCATTATCTTCATAAGTTCATACCAATTCAATCCTCAAACATCTATGAAAGAACGAATAAGTATACTGATAATTTCCTCATCTACCTTGGTAGAACTCAATCTAGTATGATGGGCTTCATTTCTGCCAATATTATCTTCGAATTCATCAGTTTGAAATTTGTTGACATGCGTCACGTTTTTGGTAGTAATCACTAGATTTAGACAAAAATGAAATTTAATAAAATAAGAAGTATCAAATCAGATAATTTTATTCTATTTGCATCATTACCAGATATCGGAAAAGTTGGTGGGATTGCTTCTTCCTACCTGGCAGAAAATCTCAAGACAGAATTTGTGGCAGAAATAATATCAAATGAAAAGCCTTGGGTTTCGTACAAGGAGGGCGTCGTAAAGTGCACGGTTGACTCCTATCAGATTTATTATAGCAAGGATGCTAATCTACTAATCTTTACAGGCAACTCACAACCACAAGATCCTCGAGAGCTTCACCAACTTTGTAATCTACTTCTAGACTACACACAAGAAATCGGAAAAGTTAAGCTTTTGTACGGGGCAGGAGGATACCTTCGAGAACAAGTAACCGGTGCACCAAAAGTTTACGGCGTAGTAAGCGATCCGAATCTAAAAAAAATATTAGCCGAGTTCAAAATAGATCTCATTGGAAATGAAATTGAAAGTATAACATGGTTCAATGGGTTAATATTAGGACTCGCTGGCGAAAGGGATATAGCTGCGATAGGTCTTTTTGGAGAGATTTCTGAAACAGCTTTGCCACAACCTTTGGCAGCTAAGAGTATTGTTAACGCGTTCGCAAGAATTGAAGGCATCCCGCTCAATACAAGACCATTGGACAAACAATATGAAGCTATTCTGCAAGGCCTTCAAAATCAAAAGAATTTGCAAAATTTTCGTCCAGGTATAGGCTGAGGAATAATTCATTCTATTTCTCAACTTTGTGAGCCCCTTGAATGAGGCACCAAATATTTACTAGTGTAGATTTTTAAAAAATAACAAATAGATACGGAAAGTATTAGTAGCCATACCACTACTAATACATCTGAATTCGACGGTTAATGTGATCTAACTCGTTGATGCAGAAATTCTGTAAGGACCATTGTCTCCATACATTATTTTAAGAAATTCTTACTACTAAATATGAATATCCACCTGCATGATAGGTTAACAGAATGCGATTTTCGATCCTTATTCTAAATGAACCCGATTTTGCGCGCTTACTTTGACAGACTAATTGTGAGTACTTGAAGTCAAGAGTCGAAAAGATGCGTGGAAATAAGAAACTTATAGTACACTCCTAAGATTTAGTAAGACTAGAACTTTATTGTTACCTCGATATAGTAATCGGTTCTATAATAGTGTTTGACGATGTTTTTATTCAATGCTCGTATAAAAATATGATATTAATGTGAAGAATAGGAATAATCTGGAAATAATTGCGCTGATCTTGGAGATTCGCTAGGGGAAGAAAAGCTACACAAATTAGGATCATGTACAAAGCCTACTTATCGTATGTACAGCTTAAAGAATATCTGTCCCAGCTCTTACAAAATGGGTTGATTACTTATCAGGAAGGCGAAAGGACATATAGTACTACTGAAAAAGGCTTTCATTTTTTGAGAATTTATAATCAAATTAGCGAAGCGTTTGTAACAACAAAGTCTTCTTCTAGCGGGGGATAGATTAGATCTTCGATACAGGGAGATTTATGTCTAGCTGAATACAATAGCTTATGATATTTAACTGCATTGGCAATCGATCAATAAATCATATAATTGACATGAAATTATGGTTAGGATTGATGCGGAACAAGAAATGGTCCCAGACTTGAATTAGGGCCTGGGAAATAATCGTAGGCATTGACAAGCATGCATCGTATTGGCATAGTAAGAATAATACGGAATTTTATTAGAAACGGGAATGTTATAAGCAGAAAAGTAATGTTAGCATTTTATACATTCCAAATGCATTGAGACTGTTACCATTTATGCAAAAACAATACCGATAGTCCTATTGTCAGGACAAAAGGATTGTGTTGATACGATTCGACAATAATAGGACGAAGGTTGAATTATCTTGTAAGATAAATCTTGGGTTTCTTTCTATGTTCTCTGGGCTTCTGAGTAATCCCTTGAGAATGGAAGGCCAGAAGCATTAGGCAGATTTTCGAAAGAAGCAGAATAGCAATCTATATCTGTCGAATAGTTTAGTATTCGTACATTAACGAATTGGATTTGGATTTGGACTTTACGATAATCAACTCTATTCTCGGGGTAATTATGGCTGCAATTTTGGGCACATGGGTATATCTTTTCCTGTATTCTTTGAAATCCTTCAGGAGATCTCCTGTGTTAATTAAAGCTGCCATTTCTCCGCTAGTTGAATACCCTAAAGTGAGTATTATTGTACCAGCTCTTAATGAAGAGCATTACATTGCAAGATGTCTTGATAGTTTGGGAAAGCAAGACTATCCTAATTTTGAAATCATTGCTATAAATGATTCTTCTACAGACCGGACTGGAGAAATTATGGATCAATACTCCAAGAATAATCGTAGGGTTGTTGTATTACATATTGGCCCGGCACCTGACGGCTGGGTAGGAAAGAATTGGGCATGCTATCAAGGGTATCTTAGGTCTAGTGGTGATATTTTGTTATTTACCGATGCTGATACTGTTCATAGCTCTCAATTAATGACCAGAGCTGTTACAGTGTTGATGGTGCAGAAATTAAAGGCTTTAACTATTGTTCCAAGACTGATGTGCAATGATGTCTGGACAAGAATTACCGTACCAATGCTATCAATTTTTCTGCATACTAGGTTTTCTGCACTCCGAGTTAATGATCCTAATACAAGGATCGGCTACTTCTTTGGGAGTTTCTTTCTAATTACTAGAAAAACATACGAAAAAATTGGCACTCACGAGGGCGTAAAGCAGGAACTCATAGAGGACGGGGCTCTAGGAAGTAAGGTCAAGCTAGGAAAATTTGAAATGAAAATGTTTCGCGGGGAGAGTGAAATCAAAGCCGTATGGGCTAGAGACATGAAGACCTTGTGGAACGGATTGCGAAGATTGATGATTCCTATGTATTCACAACATAAAAACCAAACCATCTTGTTGACGGTTGCAATCTTTTTTTTGCTTATTGAACCGTTCATTATATTGCCCTACACGTTATTGCTGCTTTTTTTTTATTACAGTTTAGCAAATTTGTTTCTTTTTATCTTAATTTTTTTAAATCTGGGAACAATTTCTTTGATAATCATGACAGATGCAATCCAATTAAAATTTGGCATTCATGAGAAAGCAATTTATGCTCTCGCTTCGCCTTTAGGTGGTGTTGTCATATCTACGTCATTTATCTCATCGACTTTAGATGCAAACAAGAGAAATGCAGTTAATTGGCGCGGCAGAGAATACACAGTGAACAGAGATCAACACCCGATTAGTTAATAACGCTGTCTTCTCCGTTATAGAATACATGAACACCAAATGAACGGACAACCAAACTTAAATGACACCGTTTTAATACATGTAAGTACATTTTCTAGCTAATTATTAATAATGAGTTAGGTTATAAGATTTAAAGATGCTTTCGTGTACTGCTGAAAGAGAGATCGGTGAAGTCTTGGCCAAGTGTGTAGAAGGGAAATCGATCTCGAGGACAGAGGCCTATCAACTCCTCAATTCTGAGAATACACATTCGCTTTTACTGACAGCAAAATCAATTAGAAACCGGTTCAAACCAGGCCCGATTACCTACTCACCTAAAATTTTTATAAATTTGATTAACTTGTGCCGTGACACATGTTCCTATTGTACGTACAAAAAGGAGCCTACTGACAAGTTCGTGTCGATGATGAGCAGAGAGCAAGTGCTCTCAATCGCTAAGAGAGGCAAAAGAATGCACTGCGCAGAAGCCCTTGTTGTAACAGGCGAAAGACCAGAAGTAAGATATCAACAAGCAAGGGCATGGCTCAAATCCCTTGGTCATTCCTCAGTTGTAGACTATATTCGAGAAGTAAGTGAGATGATCCTTGGCACGACTGGATTGTTACCACACACCAATGCAGGTTGTCTTACAAAAAAAGAGATGTCCACCTTAAAGGATACGAATGTGAGTCTTGGTCTCATGTTAGAGTCAACAAGTGAGAGGCTACTCGAAAGAGGAATGCCTCATGAAATGGCTCCGAGTAAGAATCCAAAATTGAGGATAAAGACCATTCAAAATGCAGGAGAACTGAGAATTCCAATGACGACTGGATTGCTAGTTGGTATAGGTGAAAGTTCTGAAGAGCTAATTGATTCATTGTTTGTAATTAAGGAGATTCAAAGCAAGTTTGGTCATCTTCAAGAAGTAATCATGCAGAATTTTTCACCAAAGGTAAATACTCCGATGGCCGAGCTTGATAGCCCTCCACACTCTTATTTTATAAAATGTGTGGCAATTGCACGGCTAATCATGAACGACATGAATATTCAAGTCCCGCCTAATCTCAATCGAGGTTGTCTTGGAAGTTTCATAGACGCAGGTATTAATGATTGGGGAGGGATTTCTCCGGTTACCATCGACTACGTCAATCCAGAATGCGCTTGGCCAGATATCGAACTAATTCGGAGGATTACCATGAAAAAGGGTCACGGTTTTAGAGCCCGGTTACCGGTTTATCCAGAATTTCTAGACAAGTCTTTGGGTTTCGTTCCTGAAGGTTTGAGAGCTTACATTGATCCATTGATAGATGATTCAGGACTGATTAAGGAGTGTGTGTAAAATTGAATCTAGATGTCATTTTCAAAAATATAGATCCCGTAATTTCTACTATATTGAATAAGGCGCTAAGTCATAAGGAAATTTCCGTGAAGGACGCGGTGGAGCTATTCGACACGAAATCGACAGAGATGGCCATGGTCTCACTTGTCGCAGATGATCTCAGACGGCAAAAGGTTGGAGACTGTGTTACTTACGTAGTTAATAGAAATATCAATTTTAGCAATGTATGTATAAAGAAATGTGGCTTCTGTGCTTTCAGCAGAGACTTTAGAGAAGAGGAGGGGTATTTTCTACCTTTAGAGGAAGTCGTAAGGAGAGCAAAAGAGGCATGGCTCCTTGGAGCAACTGAGGTATGTATACAGGCAGGCTTGCCACCCAAGATGGATGGAGATCTGTATGTAAACATATGTAAGACCATAAAAAAGGAGCTCCCGGACATACACATACATGCATTTTCTCCAGAAGAGGTTCTTTATGGTGCGATCAGGTCTGAAGTAAGTGTTGGAGAATATCTAAAAAGGCTAAAAGAAGCTGGAGTAGGAAGCCTGCCTGGAACCGCAGCAGAAATTTTGGACCAGGAATTGCGACAGATTATTTCACCTGGTAGAATATCAGTGGAGGACTGGATAAACGTGATTAGGTCAGCACATTCTATGAACATTCCGACTACCTCGACTATTATGTTTGGGCATATAGAGACTTCGCTACATAAGGCCAGACACCTGGAAACCCTAAGAGAATTACAAAAGGCAAAACATGGATTTACAGAATTTGTTCCACTAAGTTTTGTGCACCACGAGGCACCAATGTTCAATTTTGGTTTGGTGCAAAACATGTCGGCCTGGACCTGACGGAAACGAAATAATCAAGATGCATGCTATTTCCAGAATAATGCTTGATGGATTAATCGATAATATTCAGGTTTCATGGGTAAAGGAAGGTCCACGTATGTCCCAGTTGCTACTTGATTGTGGGGTAAACGATTTCGGAGGAACATTGATGAATGAAAGTATTTCAACAGCTGCCAGGTGCTCAGCATGGACAACTTATGAAGCCTAAGCAAATACAAACTATTATTCGCTCTGCGGGAAGGGTTCCGGCTCAAAGATCCACCCTATACAACTTAATAAGTTCAACGGTAGAAGTAAACGATCCTAATGCCAATACCCTTGACAACATCGATCCTACAAATTTCGGTTCGTATCATGAATTGATCAAACTAGATAAATTCAGATACCATTCAATAAAAAGGTAGATCGCTTTTCCTTATAATTAAATAAATTGAGCTTGCTAACTAATATGAAGGCTAGGTAAAGACGAGTACCTGTAGAGATAGATGGTGAACTGGTAACCTTTAAGAGTGATGAGTTAGGACTTCCTACAAAGTAGATGGAGTCTTCAGTTGCGCTGATGTCCCATAAGTGGCGTACATTACAACATAATGGTGTTGCATTTCCACCTTATTATGAACCGAAGGGATTGAGCATATACATTAAAGGCGAAAAGGTAATGCTCAGTCCTGATCAAGAAGAATTAGTTTATGCATGGGCAAAAAAGAAGGATACGCACTACGTTAGGGATTCAGTTTTTCAACTGAATTTTCTCGCAGATTTCAAGAAATTGATGCCAGAGAGATTTAAGGAAATCAGTAGTATTAGCGAGATTAGTTTTGAGGGTCCCTGGGCTTTAGTAGATAAAGACAGGAAATTCAAAGAACAAGAAATTGAGAGAATTCGCGGTCTAAGTCGTGACGATAAAAAGAGGATAGCTCTTGCAAAAAAGGCAGAACGAGAAAGATTAAAATCCATTTTTGGCAAGGCAGTTGTTGATGGATCAGAAGTGGACATAGCTAATTGGCTGGTGGAGCCGCCAGGTATATTTATGGGTAGAGGACAGCATCCATTGCGTGGTAGATGGAAACCACGAGTTAGACCAGAAGATGTGATTCTTAACCTAGGTGAGGATGCATCAGTACCTGAAGGAGCCTGGCAAAAAATAGTTCACGATCATGCTTCCACATGGTTGGCTACGTGGATTGAAGTATTGACCGGTAAAAGAAAGTATGTCTGGCTTCATGATTCTTCGACACTTAGACAAAATAATGACAGAGAAAAATATGACAAAGCGTATAGACTGGGAAATCACATCGGCAAGATTGAAAAGGAAATCATAGATAGGATGCTAACTGCACGTGATTTAAATCATAGAAAGCTTGCAACAGTCTGCTATCTAATCTCAAAGCTTGCAATGAGGGTCGGAGATGAAAAGGATCCTGAGGAGGCAGATACCGTAGGCGCATCGACTCTGCGCGTCGAACATATTAAATTTCCAGAAGTAAATGGAGTACAATTTATCGAGTTCAATTTTTTGGGTAAGGATAGTGTTCCGTGGCAGAAAACCCTTGAAGTGAAGTCAAAAGATATGCAGGGACTACACAAGAATCTGCGACTCTTTATGGATGGCAAGCAGCAAGGAGATCAGATTTTTGACGGAATAACTTCAAATAAGGTAAATTCTTTCCTGCGAACGCTTGATAGCAAAAGTGTGCCAGCTCTCACCGCAAAGGTGTTCAGAACATATATTACTACAAAAACAGTGAAAGAGGCTCTGGCTAATTCTTCAATAAACATTAGTACCCAAACCTCGGAGTCACAAAAGATATACATTGCCAAGATGGCAAATCTGAAAGCAGCAATTACTTGCAATCACAAAAAGGGAATAGATCCCAATAACCCGGCCAGCAAAAAAGCATTAGAAAGATTTGAAATTTCTATAAAATCGAAGGAAGATTCTATAAATAGAGTCACTGACGACATCGCTGCTAAGAAATGGAAGACTGATCTTCAGAAGAAGAGGTTGGAGAGCCGATTAGAAAGGATACAAGTTCAACTAAAGCTTCAGAAAGAAACACGTGATTATAACCTAGGTACTTCTCTGAGAAACTACATTGATCCGCGTGTGATGCGAGCGTGGTTTGAATACGTACAACTTGATTGGAAGAAAATCTATACAGCAACCTTGCAACGAAAGTTTAGATGGGTAGATGAGTACTCTGTCGATGAATTAAGACGTTTTTATCCAGGTAAAGATCAAAGAATCATGCGCCCAAGTAAATCCAGAAGCGATAGACAATAAAGAAAGGACCAATACACAAAATCAGCCAATTAGTAATCCAGTAGCATCCATAGCTGATGAGTTATCTAAACTTGCAAAATTAAGGGATCAAGGAGTAATTACAGAAGCAGAATTTGTACAGATGAAAGGCAATCTAATAAAGAGAACGTAGATGAGAGATTGCATTTAAAAACCACTTCACAACGATCTTTTACGTTCAGTCAAGTCAGGAATTTCTTATCATATGTTTAATTCTACAATAGAAAGATATCTTCTTCTATTATACAGACATAGATCGTTCTTTTCTAAATGAAATCACCTTCAGCGTAAATAGTACAACCAATGTTGGAATGCGCTATTAGTAATAATATCATTAATTAGACAAGAAAAAGAAGAATTTCATTGCGGAATATAACATATTTTAACTAGAAAGACCCCAAAATTCTGCTATGCTCAGAAAATCTGCAGATGCGTCACATGGATCGAGTTAAAGGAAATTTTGTTATACAAGATGGTAAACATGCTTACATAATAGTACATGCTATTGAGAAAGAGGCGGAGCCAGTCAGGCATGCAATATATAGTACAGTCAAGGGCATAGCAGAAGCGCAGCAATACCTCTTCGATAGCCTTTGGATTAAGGCCCTACCAGCAGAATATCGAATCAGAGCATTGGAAGAAGGTGTCGTACCAGATGTAGTTGAAATACTAAGAGATCCTTATGAGATACAGAGACTTGCATTCGAGCTAATAAAATCAGCCAATGATGAGATCTTGATAATGTTTTCCATACCTGGTTCATTTCTTCGACAACAAAAAATAGGAAGTATGGACTTACTTCTAGGAGCCGCATTGATACGGAAGGTAAAAGTTAACATTCTTGCCTCAGTAAATGAGGAGATAAAGGCCTGGCATAGGAAAATTGGACAAATAGGAGAGATTGAAATAAGAAATATTGAACCTTTACTTCAGACGAGAATGACAATCCTTATTGTAGACAAAAAGTTCTCCTTAATAACTGAGGTAACGGACGAGAACAAGGAGACACCGTATGAGGCTGGGGGATTTGCAAGTTATTCAACTAGCAAGCTAACAGTGTTAGGATGTGCTTCCATATTCGAAGCACTCTGGAAACAAAGCGAACTTTATGAACATCTAACAGGATTGTATGATGAAGCAAGAATTAGTAATATATCACAAAGAGAATTTATCACCATAGTTGGTCTTCGATACAACCAATAATTGGTCTATCTGAAGCTCTTCGTTCTAGAATTAGCTACGGCAGAGGAAATAATACAATTAAGGCAAATGAAATGCTTGACGCCATTGCTAGAAATGCAAAAAGAATTCATATGCTAACTGAAGATATACTTGACATTACCCGGATAGAGACCAATACCCTTAAATTAAATAAAGAAGGATTTAGCCTAAGAGAAGTTATTAATTCTGTGGTACAAGACTATCAGAACGAACTTCGTAAGACTGATAAACACATAGAACTATTATCTATTTATGATGCGGTTGTAACAGAACCACATAATAATACTAATAACCTAATGATAATTGCAGATCAAAATAGAATTTATCAGGTCCTGTCAAATCTACTATTAAGTTTACTAATGAGGGAACTATTAACATCACGGCAACAACATCAAAGAAAAGTGATGGTAATGATAAGTATGTTACTGTCAGTATAAAAGATTGTGGGACAGGAATCGATGCCGGAATATTTCCGCGGTTATTCACAAAGTTTGCAACAAAATCCAATAAAGGTACTGGCCTAGGCCTATTCATATGCAAGAATATTGTAGAAGCCCATGATGGCAGAATATGGGCTAAAAATAATCCTGATGGCAAAGGAGCCACATTTTCATTTACGCTACCATTACCCGACGTCTCCTCGCTAGTGGATGAAGTGCAAAATACATAAATGAGAACAAATAGAAAAAACTGCTAGGCAAACGATTGAGACATTTCTGACATCATGATATATTCCATGTTATCTTTTGAATCGACGCAATAGTTCATACAATTCCTGATCCTTATGTCTCAGTGTCTCTTCACTTTGAGATCTTCCTAAGCGATCTTCTGATATTATTATATTACCACTGTTAATGATGATAGTAATTCTTCCCTTTGAACTAAATATCCAAGCTATTCACAATATCTCCTTTTTGAACTAGTTTATATTCCTCTGCATGTTTACCGCAGAATTTGACTATACAGTGAAATGACTCTGTAAAGTTAAGGAAAAATCTATAGCTTTATGACTCCGATATAGGTTATGATGTGTCAAATAAGAAAGAGAACAGAACCTGAGGATATAGCATATTCTCTGTATCTGTATTTCCTTGGTCTTTCATTAAGAAATACTTCCAAAGCTGTGTCTAGATTTGTTAAAAGAAGTCATACTGCCATCAGAGACTGGATTCAAAAATATAAACCAGAGATGTTAAGTTCCAGAAAGATACGTATTACTGAATTTATAATTGATGAAACTATCATTAAAGTTGGTTCCGAATATATCTGGTTATGGATAGCCATTGAAAATGAATTATAACCGAGAAATTCTTCAAATATGCATATCAAAAGAGAGAAACATGTTTGTTGCAGAACGTTTTATATTAAACCTTGTAAAAAGATATTGAGAACATCCTGTTTCAACTGAGGGAGGTACATGGTATCCACAGGCTTGTAGATTCTTGAGACTGCACCATCACATCCATTCTCCATATGAGAAAAGTATCATAGAAAGGACGGTACACTACATCAAAGATAGAACAGAATATTTCCATGATTATTTTCCTTGTAGAAAAAGTAAGTGTAAATTGCAATACATACAAAAATGGTTGGATCTATTTGTTAGTCATCATAACAATAATTTGTTATCTTAACTTTACAGAGCCTGTGTTTGAAATGATTATTATATATACTAGAAAGGAATTCTCTTAGCAAATGGCCTCTGAGCATTGCCGGGGTAGCTCAGCATGGCCAGAGCGTTCGACTCATAATCGAAAGGTCGCGGGCTCAAGTCCCGCCCCCGGCACTAGATCCTTGGATTATATTAAGAAGACGGATGCTTCTATGAATGCAAGCGAAAAATCTGGCGCTTTTCATTGACCATTTATAAATTGAGTTAAGTATGTCGAGATCATTAAATTGGTTTTTGAATGAATCTGAAATAATTCAATTTAAATCCCCCAACGTAATAGCAGTCGATATCTACTAAAAGTAACTGTCACGAGATAGGTCTCCGATATTACATCGAATTCGAGGTCATTCCCCTGACATTCACCAATATTGCATGGCTATCTTCCTAATCTTCCATTACATTATGCACATGATTTGAAAAGGTGCATTCAAGAAGATTGTGAAAAAAATTTTAATATATATATAAAAGAAGTAAATTACTAAAGGATCCTAACTTTTGATATGCCAGCAAAGATTTCAAAATGAGAATATCTTCTATCTAGCACTTATAGACTCAAGGTTTTTCCCTGGCATGTTCTTTCTAGGTAATTGAATATGCCACAATCCAAATCTTATTTCCATTTTCCAGTGAATACTACGATTGATGTTAAAGGGATTAGCGATGTCCATGACGTGGTTGACAAGTTGGTCAAATTATATAGAGACTCTAGCTGGCAAGACAAGTTTAGTTGTAGACTTCTGCTCCCAAAAGGAGACATCAAGACGACTGAACTGAGTAGAAAAATTGGCATGGCGATACAAACTCAATTTCTTTTGGAGCTAAGAAAAAATAAGCTAAAGCCAAATATTAAAGAGGTAAGGTACATACATGATGAAAATCATTATGGTTGGGTGCTAGCCAGCCCTTCAATACACGAAGCATTTGAAGGTTCTTCTAGAATTTGAAATCAAACTGGTGAATTAAATAATTAAAATTTCAAGCTCGCTCGATTATTTCTAAAAGGCGTATTTACTCATATTTCTGAATAGTTTTAGGAATGATGAGGCCTTCGGAGGGATTTGAACCCTCCTCGAGCGGTTTCTTCCAAGAATTTGATGATTAACTATCTCGTCTTGACCACAGCCGCCTATACTAACCAGGCTATACTACGAAGGCCAACCAACAACTTTAGAGATATGACATTATATAATCGTTAGAAAAGAGATTGCAAAAGGCTTCAGAAATGAGCATGACAAAGATCATGCAATTTCCGAGTACGGCGACAATCACAACAAACCGTTACGATTCAGTATTTATGTCATTTTCAGGGTATAATGCCCAATCTGACTGTTTCTATGTCTCTTTCTTCCAATTTATCGGCTAGAGCATTAAGCCCTATGGAGTCACCAGCTAAATGACCCAGGATAATTAGATTTCCATGCAGTTGCTCTTCCTGCATTTTTAGTAGATCACTATAGTCGATATGAAGATATATTACAGTGGAAATTCCATGTTGAAAATATACCCTTGCGATAGGAAACCCACCGTTGGTTCCTGCAGCTAAGACTAAAGCCCATCGGCCAACTCTGTTATCCATGCTCCCAAAAACAGCCTCCACTTTGGTATCGACATTCATGAATTCTGAGATAGATTCGACTGAGTTTATTACGTCTGAGATGTATTCTGTATTACCTGAAATTATTTGTTCCAATAGCTTTCTTCGCATAAACTCGTCACACGGTTGATGAATATTGACAAGCGGCAAGTCCAGCATCTTCGCGGCATGAACAACCTGATCATAAATATTAGCATGAGATTTTATTCTGACTCTTTCCTTCAGCTTGCGTGTAGCATCTGCAGCGATATCATTCGGGATCCCTTTTTCAACCATGTAATCAGTGTGCCGATCAATTACCTTCTGGAAATTGAGCAAGGAGATTCCTATTGGATGATGTGCTATCACGGCATCACAACCAAGATTCTTTGCGAGAACCAATTCTGCTATGCTCACATCTATTGCTATCAGAACCTTGTGAATATTATCCCCTTGAACATGTATATTGCTGTCTGCAGGTAATTTTTCCAATTTACTAAATTCAGGCTTATATTAACAATATCTTCGGTGTTAATCCCCAAGGCAATACGCGTATTTCACGAGTGATTCCTAATAAATGCTCTCAAGTGAAACAGTGGCTGAGATCAATTATTTCGGATGATTTTTCAGATTGCTATTGCAAGCTTTAAATTCAAATGAATCTATCAGAATCTAAAATGAGTTGCTCTGACGAATACATCTCCCATAGCACCGAGGAAAATCTTATTCAGATAACACCACAAATCAAGTCGAAGCTACAGAAAGCAAAGTACGGGGTTTACAACCATTCGGCAGTGGAGTTATGTCACTGGACAAAGAAATCATTTGCAAATGAGGGTGACTGCTATAAACACAAATTTTATGGTATATCTACTCACCGGTGTATGGAAATGACACCAGCTGCGATGAATTGCGAAAATCGTTGTGTTTACTGCTGGCGTCCGACAGAGTTCTACGATACCTTACAAATGCCGCCAGAATTGGTTGACGAACCGGATGTTATAGTGGAGAATTTAATTGAAGCGAGGAGGAAGCTAATTAGCGGGTTTTATGGACATTCCAAAAACAGCAAGGAAAAACTCGATGAGTCGTTGTTTCCGGCTCATTACGCGATATCACTTTCCGGTGAACCAACGATGTATCCAAAGTTGTCGCAACTGATCAAGTATTTAAAAACTTTAAGGGCTACTAAATCAATTTTCCTGGTCACTAATGGCCAAGAACCTGAAATGCTCGCTAGACTACAAGATGAAGATGCATTACCAACGCAAATATACCTTTCGACAAACGCATCCAACAGAAAGATGTTTTTTGTTATCAACCGACCACGGTACAAGGATGCATGGGAAAGATGGTGGAAGAGTTTGCACTTCCTTGCTTCGGTGCAAACTAGAACAGTACTACGTATGACATTGATCAGGGATTACAATGATCATTTAGACTTTGTAGAAGAATTTTCGAAAATGATGGAAGAAGGTAATCCTCATTTTATAGAGCTAAAATCTTACATGAATATAGGAATGTCAACCATGCGGCTTGGACGGAATAACATGATGGAGATGAGCGAAGTTCGAAACTTTGCTCGCTTGCTCTGTTCGAAATTACGAGGATACTCTATAATGGATGAAAGCGAAATTTCTAGAATTGTTGTAATACAAAATAAAGTAAGATATACTGATAGATGGATAAAGGGCTACTTTAGTTGAAACATTATATCCAGTTGGAAGTATACAGGTCATTCGAATTACTGTCTTAACCCTCTTAACACAAACTGATGACTAATTTTCGGGTTTGGATACGGAACATTAGATCAAGTGTGAAGAGGAACAGAGAAAAAAGAAAGAAAGAAAGAAATAACGACTCTATCGACACCTAACTTTATAAAACACAATCTGAATTTAGTGATCTGATTTGCTTGTTCATTATAAAGATACACGATATGACTACGCCACGAAAAAGGCATATGCATGTCTCGCACAATATTTCTGACCTAGAAGCGAAATTTGCAGATATGCATGTAAAGTAATTTTTATTCTTAGCCAAATTCTGTTAACAACCGATATTTTTATAGTCATTTTTACATGCTACCCAAGGTCAATTAATTGAAGCTTGAGAAATTCATGTTAATGTTAAGCTTTGGGTTAATAATTTTCTCTATTGTATCAATAACTGCTGCGAGTGCTCAGCCAGCAACACCTAGCGTGAAGATTACTTCTCCCACCAAGGGACAGAAGTTATCGGATGGAATCAAGATTCTAACGATTACAGGGACTTCCTCAGACAGACCTGACACCAAATGTACTGTTGGGATTCTTATAAATGACTTTAAACCGTACAAGAACGTTATACCCAGTGGGACTGGTAAAGGCGTAGAGGATTTCTCTTCTTGGAAATATACCTTTACACCATCTAATACGTCGGTGATAAAAGAAGGAAATAATAGAGTGACATCGAAAATTTCCTGTGTCAATGCAAAAGATAGCAACGCTCCTGCCCGACCCAATCTGTCAAGTTTTATAGCGTAAATTTCACAGGTGTATCAAATTCATATAAACCGATTGTTCCTTCAAAAAGTGTCAATTTTGCCGAGATGAAAAAGTCGAAAAATGTTACTCCAGTGCCTACCGTAACCAGTGTTAATAATGGCATAAAAGAGCATAAAAAGATTGTCGAAACCGCAGTTAACAAGACAGTTAATAATGGTATTGCGGAGCGTAAAAACAGTATTGTGGAGAAAAATGTTACTCCAGTGCCTACCGTAACCAGTGTTAATAATGGCATAAAAGAGCATAAAAAGATTGTCGAAACCGCAGTTAACAAGACAGTTAATAATGGTATTGCGGAGCGTAAAAACAGTATTGTGGAGCGTAAAAATAGTATCGAAAATGCACTAAACGTGACAAATCAAGGGTCTGCTAGTGAGAAGGGAACTGTGTTCGTTCCTCCATATAATATCAGAATTACTTCTGGTACGATTAATAGTAACAACAGTCCTAACGCAGCAAGTAATCAAACCACAACTAATACTACTAATATCATTCCAGGCAAAGTCGTAATCTCAAATCAAATTCCTGCAAAGCCAGACACTACATTAATTCCTCCAAAGCCGACTAGGCAGCAACTCGGTAAGCAATCATGTTACAACTAATACTACTAATATCATTCCAGGCAAAGTCGTAATCTCGAAACAATCTACCGCCGAGCCGACGCCAAAGCCTGCATTAATTCCACCAAAACCAACAATTACAATCTCAATCAATAATAGCAATAGCTCAGCAAACAACCAAAATCCAACTAGCGCAAATACTCCAAGTAACAATGCTAATAACTCAAGTAATAGTCCCGCCACCACAATAATTAACGAGCAAAATCAAGGCCAGAATGGCTCAATACCTGGGAGTGTACCAAACGGAATAGGTCCCAGTCTAATATTTCCAATGCCTTTCCATGAGTTGGAAAGTCCTAATTTGCCGAGTCAGCCATCGCCACTTCAACCGAATCCTTCAAATTCAAAAGCTAATCTTGGAGTCCAGACAAGCGGCAGGCTCACCACCAATCGTCGCTATTAAACAATCAACTTCAGTTGTCAATGGGCAAGAACAAGTTACCTTTAATGGAGGGGCTAGTAGATCTCCTAGCGGTTCAATTGTATCTTATTCATGGGTACCACTCAGTAATAGTCCATCGATAATCTCGAAAGGTAGTGACTCTCCAGTGCTATCCTTTATGGTTCCAAAGGTTCAGTCCGACACACACTTCGCGTACAGGTTAACGGTGACTGACAAAGCGGGACGTGCCTCTTCAGCGACTGTTGATGTACTTGCTAAAAAGACTAATCCGTCTGCTTCTACATCGTCAATTAACCAATTATCATCTAATTCTATTACTCAGACCAACTCAAATAGTCATGTCCAAGTTAGTAATAGCAATCAGAACGTGAATGTTTCCACAGCAATCGAGCAATCTCAAAATATCCCATCAAAATTTCTAGTTGACAATAATCAAGTAAATATCCCAAGTCCATATACGGCTGGCCAAATTAATTCGTCTATTGTAAATATTCCTTCAAATTCGTTCAATAATAATATACACACTACAATATCGCAGGAGCTTGCTTCTAATTTGACAGCGAACCAATCTAATCTATCTCCTCCACTTACCCCTCCCTTCACTTCAGGTGACTCGACATTATCTGAAAAAACTATTGCTAATAAAGAACCTCCTGTTGCAGTAGCGGGCCCAGATCAAATAGCGAATGGGGGGTCGACAGTTGTTGTTGACGGCAGTGGCAGTTACGATCCTGCAGGCGGAGATTTGTCTTATAACTGGGATCAAATAGCCGGACCTTCGGGGCACAACTGTAAGTGGAGCTGACACGTCAGGCTGGTCATTCAAACTCCCTGATGTTTCAAATGATGCTCTTCTGAAACTCGAGCTCACGGTAACAAATAACGAAGGGCTTTCAAGTACAGACTACTTGAATATACTGGATAGGTCTACAAACCAACTTAAAGAGACGAATAATCATAGCAGTGACCACCACAATTAGAAAATGTTACTTTGACCCGAAAATTTCTTTGGTTTTCCACTTTTACCTTATATCCCCGAACTGAGGATTTTTTCTTCCATATGCTCCTATAATTAAGTAATTTTCATTCTTCTGTAATGTCATGTTCAAATGTCACCAGTAAATGTTTTATATGACGATCAGGTAACACTCGAACTAATGAATCGTCTAATTCTACCAGCCCTAATGGCAGGAGTATTGGCAGTGGGATTAATAGTAGGTCCTTCTCTTATAGGAAAATCCCAGTCTAATTCTGCATATGCTCAGTCCGGCGGCGCCAACGGGCAAACAAAAACATGTGACTATTATCGCAAGCGAAAAAGAAGTTCAAGTCGCTCCAGATAACGCTCTTCATCCAGGCGGAATTAAGTACAATGCAATGGTGTTCGACGGTACTATCCCTGGTCCGTTAATTTCAATCGATCAAGGAGATAACCTAACAACCACACTTAAGAATGAGGGGAAGCTTGTCCACAGTGTGGATTATCATGCTGGATTTCGGTGCTACCGCTGCAAATTCAGGTCCAGTCGCGCCAGGTCAATCCAAGACATGGAGCACTGTAGGTGCTATCCCAGGATTCTTCTTCTATCATTGTAGCGCTGATGCACTCAACGGTATCTGGGAGCATGTAGCAAGCGGAATGTACGGAGGTATAGTGGTACATCCGACAAATGAAGAAAAGGCCAAAGAAATCTATGTAGCTTTTGGAGAAATTTATGGATTTAATATTCCAGCCCCACTTTCAGGTAAGAATCAAACCGGTCCAGCTAACTTCAACCTTACCAACATGTTGGCAAACAATAATGACCTAGAGCTTACAAACGGCATGGCATTCAAATACGTTCCAGCAGTTGGAAAGATTGCAAAGAATCGAACTTAACAAGAATGCCACGGTTTTCATGGTGAAACCTAATGAACTGACTAGGTGGTACATTGCGAATGGCGGTCCCAATCACTTCCTTGCATTCCACTTCATCGGAAGCATGATAACTGTGCGTGATGGTAGTGCTGGTGCAGGTCTAGGTGATAGATACGGCTTGGTCAACAAGAATGATGATACTTGGATCATTCCACCAGGATTCTGGTCCTATAATCGAAGCAACATTCCCGCAACCTGGACTCTACGTTGGTGTTAACACTCCTTATCTGATGTGGTAAAGGGTGGTGCATTTGCAGTCTTGGCTTCGAATAACGCAACAGACACCGACCATCCAGCAGGAACATGGGTGCCTCCAAAGGGCAGCGACATCGGTAGACTAGCACTCAACAACCAAAGAAATGACCGCACTGGCCGGCCCTCACCAAATACGTTGACTAGTAGCCCTATGAGATAAAGGAGGAAGAATTTCCTCTTCTATCTTTCAAATTTTTTTTATTTTTTCCAAAATAACAAGAAAAGTTAGTCCATAGCTCGTTCAATACATTTTATGATGGAATTCTATACCATCAGTAATAGGAAAATATAAAAAAATTGAGACTGGTAAGTCATATGATGGTGCAAATTCTATCGAGATAAACGGTTCAGCTATTAATACTACTAGTATGGCTTGGCCTAGTTTTATAAGATTCCCATTGTTTTAGACACCTTGATCTATGAATTCACTTTGCTTTGCTAAGACTAATCAGTATAAGTATTCAGAGATAAAATCGATTCTTCAACAATACAACTTGGGTGTCACATTTTGTAAACTGGATATTAAGGAGATTCAATCAGACTCGCTTGAGGAAATAGCACTTGAGAAATGTCGATATGCATTTTCAAAAATAAAGAGTCCGGTTATTGTAGAAGATGATGGGTTATTTATTGAAAAGCTTAATGGCTTTCCAGGCCAATATTCTGCATTTGTTTTTAAGACTATCGGCATTAAAGGTATTCTAGAATTATTACGTACTTGCGAAGATCGATCTGCTTATTTTACCTCAATTATTACATATTGTAATGGTCAGAAACCACATTTATTCACCGGGAAGACTCGTGGATGGATAAAAGAGGATGAAACGGAGGGTGGGTGGGGATTCGATCCGATATTTATTCCTATGAAAAGCGATCTCACCTTCGGTCAATTAGGCACCCTTAAAAGGAAACACGATTATTCTCATCGATCAAAAGCTCTTAGTAAATTTGCCGAGTGGTATACACAGTTAAATCGGCACGATGAAAATTAAACAATAAAATACTTTGAATTGTATATATTATAATTATTTTATCACATTATTATTTAAATTATATTTAGTGAAAGTTACTCTACAATAAACTATAACAGACTAATATGAAATTTGACTCTCCGAAAATTATTCAGAATGCTTATATAAAATGCTATAGACTAAAT
>CAVPXM010000052.1:0-7337 GCA_963709405.1 uncultured Nitrososphaerales archaeon | reverse complement strand
CTTTGTTAAACACTTGTGTAAATCGCAAATACATCATGATTTTAGTTTCATTCATTGTTAGACCCGTTGCGATACATGAATACTATAAAATCCCCATATTTAATATAATAACAATGGAGCTAAAATATAGTTCAATCAATTAAGGAAGGGTATCCGAAATGACTTCTCCGTCTCACAATTAGGATTAGGACATCTAATAAACATTATAGGTTGGTTTACAGTATTTGCACAAATCATCCGTATTTTGTATTCTAATAGATCAACAGCAATCGGTATATAATATTGACACTTTGTACAATAACCTTCGAGTGCAATGCTTCTAGGGTCATCTCTAACCTTAAACCGTAGTTTCTCATAATTCCTATCATTCTTTACTTGCAAATCCATTCTTCTTTCTAAATCTACCTTCAAATTGAACATAACTAAATTCTGGATTTGAGGATCTAATCTGTTAAATGATTGATCCCATAAAATGAAGTTGTAAAAAATTGTCATGTCAAGATCCTTGAAATCAACCCGCTGGATTTGTTCGATAAATTCTCTGACCGTAGTTACGGTCGGATTGTCAGATAACAGTGTCGTTTTAATTAGATCAATTATATCCTGAAACATTCCAGCTTGTTTACACATCTTGAAAAAATCTGAATAGAATATCGAAGAAGATGGTGCGTGTAGTCCGGTACCAAAGATTGATTGAATTGAATCATATGCCCCTGAAATGATATCATCTATATTATATTCTCTATCACTCCTCAACGACCATGCAATTAAGAATCCGAATGGAGTATAAGCATAAAGCTTAACTACTCCTCCTCCTTTCCTATTTTGTCTTGTGCCAAATGGTTTAATCAATTCGAGTTTTATAAAATTTTCAATCTTGCTTTTAGTACTCTTTAGCAGACTTTCAATTTCTGTCTGTGGGCTAGATAACGGCTTCTTATTATACCTATCAACATAATTTTTATTATTGTATCTTAACCATTTAGTAACGTCATATATGCTGAATGAATAATGCTTACTATTTTCACTCTCTTTTGATTTTTTAGTTACTAGTGTTGACGGTCATAGGTTAGTCGTAGAAAAGGTGGAGACCTTGACAGCATGAAAATCAATAACGCGCCATCTGAAGGTAAACTGTCCAAAGTGCACCCGTTATCAAAAACAGATCGCCAGATTAAAAAAGGCTTCATAAAGGCAGACGATGAAAATGTGCGCCGCTGCATGCAATACGAAGATAAAATCTTGAAATTTAAAGCCGAGAAAAAATGGTTAGAAGATGAGCACAGTTCAGGAAGTCAAAGCAAGAAGAAGGCATTAGAAAGGTTGGTAGCCCGAACTCTAATGCCAACTTGCGCGGGCCAAATTCTTCGTGAAGGAATAAAGAAAATGAGCACTGTGAATAGATTCTCTGAGGATAAAGATAAGTCTTCCGCTGGTGACATGTTGTCTCAGAGCGGAAAGTGTTCCGCCGAAGGACCGTATCAGCAAAGGCAAAGAGCAAATCAGGACTTGTCTATTCAAGTCGATCTGCACTCAAAGACGAATTAACATATCAACTCTCATCGGCAGTCAAGATGAACTTGAAAACACTTGACATTATAGATAAATATCACGAGCAAGCAAAATCAGTCCTCTATCGAATAAACCTATACGATTTTTCTGCTATTGATATTGCTCCTGATGAATCAAAAGGGATATTTGTAATTAATACTTCTGACCTTTCGCCAACACTATATAATGAACTAGAACAATTAAGAGGATCGAATTCCAAAGCATTCGATGAGATAGTAACAGTCAAGACTTATCGAACAATATATCGAGGAACTATTCACCGATCAATTTGATGACACCTACGCCGCTGTGAGAGTTGACAAGCATATTGAGACCCTTCGAATAAAAAGTTCTAGATTCGCAAATTGGATAGCAAGATCAATTACACAAATAGAAAAAATGTGTTAGGTACTGAAAACACTAAGAATGTAAAGTCGATCTTCTGGAAGCATGCGCAGTATATGATGGCCAGAGAAGAACATTACATTTGCGTGTAGGTGGCTTAACAGACCAGAATCAAAATGACGCAATATACTATGATCCTGCCAACAAGGATTGGTCTGTTGTCAAAATAACTGAAATATGGGCTGGCAAATAGAAAAGTCCCTTATCTTGTCTAGACGATATAGTAGCACTGGAACTCAGGTTATACCATCAAAGGAATGTCCTGAGAGAATCTTCGACCAATTTATTGATCTGATAAACATAAAACATGATCGACTGAAACTACTACTAAAGTGCTACATAATCTCACTTTTCTTTCCAGATATACCTAAACCAATACAGATGCTTTATGGAGAACAAGGAGCAGCAAAAACCTCTGAGCAAGAAGCAATAAAAGATTTGGTAGATCCAAGTCCAATTCCTACCTCAACATTTCCAAGAGATATCAATGAACTTGTCCAGAAGTTGATGCATAACTACGTTTGCTTTTTCGACAATATATCATTTATACCTCCTTGGATTTCGGATCAATTATGTAGGGCTGTTACTGGAAGTGGTTTTACAAAGAGAGAGTTATACAGCGACGATAATGATATAATATATAATTTCAGACGATGTCTAGGATTTAATGGCATAAACCTGTAGCTGCAACAAAGCTGATCTTCTGGATCGAGGTATCATTATGGCACTAGAGCGTATTCCAGAATCAAAGAGGTTAAAAGATACAGTAGTAAAAGCAAAGTTCTGCCGCCATAAAACCAAAACTGTTGGGTTATATTTTTGATATAGTGGCCAAGGTACTTCAGGTCAAAAGGAATGGAGGGATTGATATTAAATTATATCCTAGAATGGCGGATTTTGCCGAGACTGGTGAAATAATTTCGCGATGTATGGGATATCAAGAAAACGAGTTCCTTGACTTATATCACGAAAATATTAGCATACTTACTGACGAAGCAATTGATGCTCATCCTGTGGCTGTAGCCATAGTTAGATTTATGAAGCTAGATCTGACTGGGCAGGCACAGTTACCCAACTATACCCTGAGCTAATAACAACTGCATATGATTCAAAGATTGATACTTTTGGTAAAATGTGGCCCAAGTCTGCTAGTATCCTCAGCAGGAGGATCAACGAGGTTAAAACGATCCTTAGGTCTAAAGGCATCACTATAGAAAGTTATCTGGCTGATACCTCCACAGGCTTACGAGGCATCAAGATATGTAAAGTGGCGTCAGAGTCGTCAGTGTCGTCAGAAGATCAAATTGCATCACAAAAAAGTCACAACTTATCTGACGGCACTTTACCTCCTTTGGTAGTGCAGTCAGAAATTTCGAAAGTGCCGTCAGAAAATAACCAAAAAACTCACGAAGGAATCTCTAGTGATATTTCAAGTTCTGGCTGCACTTATGACACTTACGACATTTTACATACCAAAGAGAGTAAGCCTTCTTCTTCCAATGGGAAAAGAGAAGGGCTCTACTGGTCAGGCAGTAAATGGTATTGTGAATACTGTAATGCTAACGGCGACATATTCTATATGGAATTACATAATTGCAATAAATCTAAAATGAAGAATTCATGACTCGCAAGGCATCCGCCAAATCAATGGAAGGAAATATTTCAATGGATAAACAGATTAAGAACCTATGATACCAAATGCCTAAAACAGAACAGCCCTCCCAGAGCCTCTCATAAGGTCGTTTATAGAAGAGGCTATCAACAAAACATGGATTGTAGATGTTGAAAAGTGACTATGTGCCAGACAATTCTCTTAACCTGGCAATTACTACTTTCATCTGTTCCTTACTCTCTTTATATCCATCTTGAATTAGCTGTCGGATTGTAGTTTTTGAAAAGTCAAATGTCTTGTTTGAAATAGTATGACTGTCATTCTTTCGTTCCAAACGAACAACAAAATCAACATCTACGTTAGCCATTAGCAATTCCTCATACCTCCAATGCTTGCCAGTGGCAAGATACACAGCCTTGGTTTCTTCCTTCAAAATTTCTCGTACTGCCTCTTTGCTTACACCTTTCTCTTCGGCTAATTTAATTAGAGACTTGGCCAATCTTATGTAATCAGACATAAGAACTGCAACATTTTCATCAAATACTGTTCTGTCATGAAATATGATGTCATTCTTTCTGTCAACTACACCGTCATAATCAGAAGGAAGATAATCTTGTTTAGCTGGATGAAGATTTATTATACCGTATCTCAGTCTGGGTATATTCTCTTCCAATTTTCTCACTCTATACCAGTATTCTCTATGAGCAATTATAGTCTGCCTTAGCGGGGTATTAGTTAATAGTCCACCGTCCCAGAAACTGCGCAAACTGTTATTGCCGTTCGAAGAAAGAAGAAGGACTATTACTATCCCCAGTATCTGCCATAGTCACCTTGTCCTCCCCCGACCAAGGCGCGGGTTTCAACATTTAATCTAGTATAATCATAATTTATCGGAACTGAACAGCTTGCTAGGACAAAGTCTGCTATAATACCATCGTCGTATCTTATAACGTGTTCAAATTGTTCAGTATTCTCCTGATCCTTTGCCGAAGCTACAGATTTCACTCTACCGTATCTACCGTATTCTGACTTCCTTGTTCCATCCTCCTTTTCGTAGCTATCGAAAACCACAGGAGTAAGATCCTGTACATCCACAGCAACTAGCAAGAGTCTCGGTTCATTATTCTCGAAGCTTGTGGAAATAGGAAACTTTGCAAACTTTTCCAAGCTTTCTTTTAATGGCCTATTGTCATAGATATACCACGTATTTGATGGATCAAAAAATCTATTGTCTGGCAAAGGTGTCTTTGGTATAAACACGTTGGGAACTCCTTTAAAAATAAATTCCTTAGTGCTAAAATATCTTCTGGCAGATTCTCCTGAAGCAATTCGTCTATCTAATCTACGCCAAGAATCCCAATAATTCGTAAAGTATGGTATGTTTTCAACAGATGATTGTGTAGAAACATATTCCCAAAATTCGACAAGCCTTTCGCCAGATCCTTCCCATGTTTTATTTTCCTTTACATAGCTTACCAATAAAGGCAGCATTTATCGCGCCTATTGACGTTCCGGATACGATATGAAATATTGGCTCGTTTCCCCTGCCTACTGTTCTAAAGTATGCAGAAAGTTCCTCATTGATAGCTTTGTAAGCACCAGCTTCATATGCACCAAGCGAACCTCCTCCTTGAAATATTAAAGCTCTGTTGATACTGGAATTCATAAAATCTTATTCACATCATCTCGTATATTTACTATTGTCGTCCAATATGGATTCGGGTCTACTTGCGCGCTCTGTAGAGTTACTAATAACACAATTATCCGATTCAATTTAACAAATTAAGTCTATTCTATCAATAGGGTAACAGGACATAGGTACTACTAATATTGTGATAGATAATTTGGCCTAAATATTGCACCCGGGATACCCGGGATAATTTCGTATTCTAGACTCAGTAACATTAATTCGCTAACTCACACTCCTCGATAGATATTTGACTATGTCTAGTTTGAACCGTCTTGTTCTATAGTAGTTGGCTATAGTATATCTGAAATCTTCAAACTTTGGATAGTATTTTGATACCAGCAGATCATATTTTCCCTGTCTCCAGCATTCTTCTATAGCATTAAATTCAGACGAACCTTTTGGAAAATATATTACTTTCAGAACATCTTTGTTTTGCTCTATGTATTCTTTTACTATGATGGACCGGTGATGTTGACGTGCTCTATCTATGAACAATATTAGTTTTCCAAACTTTCTTTGCATTTGTATGAGATAATCCAGAAAGGTGTATTGGTTAAAGGATTCATACTGACGAAAGAACTGTCTTCCATCTATACATAGTGCACCAAATACACAGGTCCTCTGGTGTGATCCAGTAATAGTTACAATTGGTCTTATTCTATCTGCAGTCCACATCTTCCTTCGAACCAAAGAATCATGTATGAAGATGGATTCGTCCATAACTGTGACGGTGAATCCTTGAGGTATACGTGAGATTATCCTTTTTGCCTTTTTCGAAATTTATTTTTCTCTTGCTTTGATGCAGCATTAACAAATTTCATTCTTGGTACTTTAGGACTGAAACCCCATTTATGTAATAGTCTGTAGATATGAACTTCATGATATTTGACTCCTGTTCTTTCATATATCAAATTCATGACTTCTTTAGCCATCCATCCTGACTGATTTTCTGACAATTCTTTTCTTATCATGGTAGATGTTTCTTCTGACACTTCTGGAGGTCTACCACTTCTATGCTTATTCTTTAGTCCTTCCAAACCAGCATTGTCAAATCTCTTGAGCCATTTGTAAGCCCACCATCTAGATCTATGAAATTCCTTTTCGGCAACAGTGGATGCTTCTTTCTTATCTCCCCTAACAAGCCTTACTAGTAGAATTCTTTCTCTTAGGTCCGCATCTTTTTCATCTCTATAGGCTTTGCTCAGAGCTGCAGTCGCCAACAGACTAGATATACTATGCTCTCAAGCTAAATTTGTATTGGCCTAGACCATTAGACGGTTGTATCAAATTATGTTAGGCAGTATAATTGCACTCGAACAGTACAGAAAGATCCTGCTATACATAAATCAGAGCTATTAAAATTCCCCATACTTACTCATGACTAGCTGATCCTATTGAAAGGTAAAACTATAGGGACTCGTGGTGAACTTAATATCTGTCGACTCCCAATTGATGATATCTATAGATAGTAGTCAGATAGTCTATACGAATCAACATGCCAATTCCATCATTATGCAAAAAAGTTTTAACCTCATCGGACAAATCGGATTTTTTAACACGTCCAGCATAACTATATCGGAAATAGCGTTATAGTCAGATATGAAACGTGCCAGGTATTAAATATTATCAAAAATGCTACATGCTAGGTGTAGACTGACGCCTCAGTATGATGAAGGAATATACATTTCTATCTTGAGGGGCACGGCAATGACACGACTTGTGGATTTATCTCCTGCTAAAAAGTAATTAGTTGCCCACTAAAGAATGATGGGCTGAATGTCCTCTTATATATCCTCAAAGCAACTTGCTGAAACTTGCTGAATCTGGACCCTTTGCACACTCAAAACTTGCATAATCTGAATCCGTCCTTCCGCCTGATACACTGCAGAATCCATTCACATATCCCTTTATGGTGTCATTTAATTGATATTGAAAGCCGTGACCTGGCTCTAGGATATACATCTCTGTTACATTTTTGGGTCCTACCCGGTCAATATTTCCAGCACTATGTTGGCCTTCTCTTCTCCACTCCATCTTCTACCTGGCATATTCTGTGCCCTCCAAACTGTATCTTAAAAC
>CAVPXM010000051.1:0-39227 GCA_963709405.1 uncultured Nitrososphaerales archaeon | reverse complement strand
CTTAGAGCCTATGCGAAAAGTCCACTTCTTCTATAGGTGATCCATGCACATGCAAAATGTAACATTCCAATATAGTTTTCAATCCTCTTTTCCCATCTTACCAGCAATCGTCTGAATCTGTTCATCCAAGAATGGGTTCTTTCAACAACCCATCGTCTAGCTCTGTATTTTGGTATTCCTTCTTTAATGCTGCCTTCTTTCCTTTCCTTTTAATCTGATGTGAATTGTATAGCCATACTCTTCCAGTAATTCGTATACCTCTGGAAACGCGTAGCCTTTGTCCATGCACATGTGCTGCTTTGATCTGATTGTTGGTTCAGGTCTATAGATGACTATGCTTTGCAATGTTGCTTTGGTCATCTTCATGTCATGCCTGTTAGCTCCATCTACACATACACCAAGTGGTACTCCTTTACCATCTACCAGAATACTACGTTTTGTACCTGATTTAGCTCTGTCCGTGGGATTTGGTCCTGTGCTTTTTTCCCCCAAGAGGCGCTTTTGTAATAACGCCATCCATAGCCTGCCATTTCCAATCGATCCCAGTTTTTTTATCATATACCGACAATCCATCGATCCACATTCGCTTGAAAACACCAGCCTTTCTCCATTCCTGGAATCTGTCATGTACTGTACTTGAAGCACCAAGACTTCTAGGTAGAGCATTCCACTGACAGCCTGTACGTAGGACGTAGAAAATAGCACTCATGGCCTTCCTGTCATCCATTCTTGGACGACCAGCCTTTTTCTTCTTTCTCCTACGTATTGATGATGATAGCAATGTAATGATTCTATCCCATACAACATCAGGTATGCAGTACCGATGAATCAACTCCAGTAACCTCTGATATCAATACAGCTCAAAAGAAAGTGTAGTACAGCTTAGCTTTATCGATCAAACACAGTTTGCTTATAACTCAATAAAACTCTACTTTTCGGATGGGTTCTTAGTTAATCGTAGATCAAGTATAGTCTCTTCTACTTCTGGTGTTACCTTCCTGTAGTTGATTTTATGAGGCCTTCTGGAGTTATCTGATAGGCCTTCTATCCCTTTCTGCTTGTATCTATTATTCCACTTGTAGTAAGTCTTTCTGGATACACCATATCTCTTACAAATATTAGATACTGTATCGCCAGTCCATTCTTTCTCATGTATTAGATTAAACCTTGTTCTGATTTCTATATGGATTCACTTCCCGACAGAAGTGTAACCCATGTCTGTAAGCTAAATTGTCACCTATGTCAGTAAGTACAACACTTAGTTACCTGAAGTCTTCATTCTTTTTCTTATTGAACACACGATAGCAGGTATTCATATTTACAAGAAAGTATAGTATTATAGACGATCAAATGTTGTCAATGGTTATTCAGATTACCAATTATATACTATATTATTATAGCCGTTATCATCATAATTTCAAATCATCTGCCAAATGTCTTTTTAACAATTCGATTTCACAGACTAACTATGCTTCTTATGATAATTGAACTAAATTGGTCCATGAATATCGAGACAGAATTTACATAAGAAAAGATATTCTCTTGAAACTTTACGAATATGGTGAGCTTAATCAAACAAAGCTCTTAAGCTATTGCGGTTTAAACAATGTAAAGCACAAAGATATTATTGACGATATGGCAAGAAAGGAAATGATAATTAGAACTGAAGAACCCTGGGGCAATAAAACGATAATCAAATACACGCTCTCAGAGAAAGGCAACGATATCCTAAAACAAATTCTAGAACCATATGAATCACTCTTTCCAAGGAGCCAGATGGAAAAAACCAAATGATACTAATCATGTTCGTATCTATATGTAGTGATAACCATAAGTAACAAGGTTACTGCACTGTTTATAATACATTGGAGGCCAATAATACTATAATTAATCCATCATGACATGCCCAAAGAAAAACGATAATAGTAATAATAATAAAAACAAAGAATCCAGAGAAAATCTATTTCAAATAATGGATGGAATCATACATGAGCTCAACATTACAAAAAAGATATTCATTATAATGATATTGACCGTTATGATCATTCCGCCATTATCTTTTGCTATTACATTTGCATTATTCGGACCGCCATTTCCATTTGAGGGTGGTAGTAGAATAATACATGAAAGATTTGGTCCACCACCACAATTTGGTCATTACTTTGGTATAGCACGTTTTGTTCCGTTCCTAATATCTCTTGTATGGCTAGGAATAGGAATAAGGCAATGGTTTGTGCTTTCAAAGTGGAGTAAAAGGTATGAGCGCTATAAAGAATTACAGAGAAAAATCGACCAGAAATTGGATTATGACGAGGATAATGGTGATAAAGGTAGAGAGAAATAAATGATAATGACAACAATAGTAATAATAATTAGGAAATGTCCACATTTATTAGAACATGAAACTAAATATGACTAATCTAATCATATATTGTTTCTATGCTGCAGCCGCAGCTATTGCAATAGCTGGAATATTGCACCTGATGCTAGTTCCAAACGTAATACGATTTTCTACTCCTATAGGAATATTCTTCTTAGTTGTAGGAATAGCACAGTTATTTTGGACAATACCTACTATGAGAAGATGGTCAAGAAACTGGCATTATATTGGAATAGCTGGAACTATTGTGTTAATAATACTATTCTTTATTACAAGGGTTCCAAATCCAATCACTGGAGGGAGAGCATTACCGATTATTCCGATGGGAATAGCGAGCAGAAGTATTTGAATTCATATATGTCGGCATTATTGCGTTTATACTAAGCAAGCATGGAAGAATGACTGCTAAACAAAAGCAGCAATTAAGATAATAGGAGTAAGAGTAATAATAATGATGACGGACGGCGTAATAGTCTATGAAAAAGCCATTGTAGTCAATTACAAGTTTTTAGAATTGGACAGAACCGTTCAGATAGAAGCAGATTTTTATACACCAAAAGGAATAAACAATCGGCAACAAGATTTTATCTGTTAAATTATCGGCGAATTAAGAAAAATCTATGCCTTCTGCTAAAGGACAAGACAAGAAAAACAACATCATAAATTATGATGATCACATCATTTACCTTTTATTACCCATCTGATTAAATTTTTTATTGAGATAATCTATTTTCTTGGTCTTGCTTTATCCGGTCTAGCGATAGGATTTGTAGGAGGGATGGTTGGATTAGTTTTAGGAGTAGTAAGATTTCCCTTGGTGATGAGTGTAGAAACTTCGGTCAGTATTACTGCAGGAACAAACCTTGGAGTAAGCACGTTAGGTGCAATAACTGCTGCAATACGTCATTATCATCAAAAAAATATACAATTTCGTGCATTTATTTTTTTGGCTACAACAGGTGCTGCCGGAGCATTTATTGGCTCATTCTTTACAAGTTATGTTCCCATAGTTCTTTTGCTCATGATAATTGGTATAATTGTCTCATACGAATCATTTGCATTACTTAATGGTTCAAGAATAAAAAAGAAAAGGCACAACAATATTAACAATAATGAATTAGATGAAACTGCAAACGAGCGATAAAATTTTTACTGACAGCAAGAATAGATTAATTCTCCTAGAATCGATTATCGGATTCGGAATAGGTTTTCTTGGAGGTCTAGTAGGATTAGTTCTTGGAAGCATACGTATGCCTGCAATGATATCACTATTAAAAATGGAGCCTAGAGTTGCGATAGGAACAAACTTGGCAGCAGCATCAGTAATGGGAATATCTGGTTTGATAGGACATATCATAAATCACAACATTGATTATCTTGTTCTGATGGTAATGGGTTCTGCTGCAATGATAGGTGGATATCTTGGAGCAAGATATACTAATCGGTTTAGTGATACAAGTCTTAAACGCATAATCGGAATAGTGTTGATCGTTGTAGCAATTACAATGTTTTTGAGGGTATTTCAGATTACAACACACATTCCGACTGGATTATGACCATTCATCTCCTCCCACTTTTACTGCCATAAATTGTCCAAGAGGTTTTATTTCTGTGCCATTGATACCAGAATCAAGCCTATCATAGTAATTATATGTTCCCTGACTTTTTGAATATATTGTTATTGTATCATTTTCTAATGGTCTAAGTATTTTTGTATGTGCGTTTATTCCAGTAACATAGAACATATGCGGACTACCTGGATCTTGATTTATTATAGTAAGAATATAAGCAGTATCTCCAGTTCTAGACACCAAAGTAGGATTAACTTGGGTTATTCCCTTTAGACCAACTACCTTTACATTTCCATTAATATTTCTAAATGCTATTGTTGCTTCTACTTTCTCCTTCCAGGTAATTGGAACGTGTCTTACTCCTCCTCCACTTACAAAAATAAGTAATATTGCAAACGCTGCTATCATTGCAATAATGCCAAATAATACTAATTTTCCATCAGTTAATCTTCTTAACTTAATGATATCAAAATATGACGAAGATGAAGATGACATATAAAGACATTTACAACCAGTAAAGATACTAGCAATATGATATTTACATATGATGATTGCAGAGCAAGACATTGAACAATGTTGATGCCGCCCTGTAATAGCAATAGTTTAATTCAGTATTTAATTAATTACTCGCTAGAAATCGCTCGGTAATCATAATGAAATTAGAAAGTCCATAAAAAATTGCTTGTATGGATTGTTTTAGAATAAAACAGGCTTTTTGTGACAAAGAAAGAATAATACATAATTTATTTACTATATTAACCAATATGAAAGAGCAAGCAAGATGTATACTGATGAGTTTATTGCAATAGGCGTGCTTGCACTCGTATTCCTTCTTATCATAGAAAGAAGGAGACTGAATAATATACCAATTTGGACATCAATGTTGATTGGAGCAGGCCTTATGGTCGGACTTCAAGTCATTAGCATTGAAGATGCATTTAAAGCAATCAATCTCGATGTAATTATATTTCTTTTTGGAATGTTCAGTATAGTATCTGCACTTGACAGGTCAGGAGTGCTCAAGTATGTAGGCAGCGAAGATGTTAGATAAAGCAAATAGTGATCTTAATTCAATACTGTTCGTATTTGTTATAGGGTTAGGATTACTTTCTGCATTTTTAGTAAATGATACAATTGCTTTACTTGGTATACCACTTGTAATACATGTATCAAGACAAATTGGGCTTAGACCAACAGTTCTCTTCATTGCACTTGCATTTGGAATTAGTATAGGAAGTGTCATGACTCCTATCGGAAATCCTCAAAATCTGCTAATAGCCATCAGAAGTGGTATTTCTCTACCATTCTTAACATTCATGAAATGGTTAATTATTCCAACTATACTAAATCTATTTCTAACTTACTTTATTTTGAAAGTATATTTTAAAAAAGAACTATCAAAAGTTTCCAATCATGTAAATCATGGTAATAAGATTGTAATTACTAAAGACGATGCACTATTGTCGACCAATGTTATTACTAACCCATATCTTGCCAGAATTTCAGTTATTATTCTTTTCTTAACTGTTCTAGGTTTTGTAATTTCAGAAGTTCTTCAGTTTCTTTTTCGTATTCCATATTTTAACATAAGTGTTATTGCCGCTATTGGGGCAATAGCACTTTATGCTTTAAGTAACGAACGTAGAGAACTATTGTATAACGTAGATTATTCTGTTCTAGTATTTTTTGCTGCCTATGTTTGTATTTACTGCTGCACTATGGACATCGGGTTTAATCCCTGAGATTATGTCAAATATTCCAAACCCTGTCGCCGATCACAATTATATAATTAGAAACAATACCATTATTTCAATCGTTAGCGTAACATTCAGTCAAATACTAAGTAATGTTCCTTTCGTAGTCATTTATAATAATGTAATGATAGATAATGGCTTTAATGCCGATGATGTTTCTGAATGGATGATGCTTGCCGCAGCAAGCACTATTGCTGGTAACCTTACAATATTTGGAGCGGCAAGCAACATTATCATTATAGAGGCCGCTGAATCCAAAGGTGTCAAAGCATTTTCATATTCTGAATTTCTTAAAGTAGGATTCATAGTAACTGCGACTAATATTGCTGTCTATTATCTGTTCATTACTTTCTTATTTGGTAGAATATAACACGAACTATGATTTTTTTGATATAAACGCCTTCTAAACATTAAGGCAACTATTGATGTGCCTATAAATGTAGCCGACCAATAAAGCCATAAATTGTTCAAGACTCCAGAGACAAGTGCGGGAGCCAGGGAGCGAGCAGGATTCATTGAAGCGCCAGATATAAACGCTAGAAAGAATATATCTAATCCAACCATACCACCTATAGCAATACCACTAAATCCTCTTAATCCTCTAGTATAGACAACTACAAAGATAACCGCCATTAGCATTGCAGAAGCCGCAATTTCAACTCCAATTATTACTGGTATAGGAAATGCATAATTTGGAGCATTTGCTCCTAGGTTTGCCTCACTACCTATTGCAAATTTTACAAAAAGACTTGCAAGTAAGGCACCTATTATCTCTGCCGAAAAGTAATAAAATAACTGGATTCTTGTTATATGTTTAGTAATAAGAAACCCTAATGTCACAGCAGGATTGAAATGAGCCATAGATATTTTTCCAAATAAGTAGACTCCTACAGCAACTCCTATAAATGGAGCAAATGCAATGAAAGGTATACCTAATATTCCATTTAATTTGGCATCAATTACCACTGAACCTGTTGCAAGAACTACTACTATGAATGTGCCAATAATTTCTACAAAAAATATTCGCTGGTTAGAAGTTAATCCATTTGCTATCTTTGTAAGTAAGGTTTTCTGTTTCAATCCTATAGGTATAATAATCAATCAATCAATCAGGTTGAAATCTGTGGATTAATAAAGATGAAACATCTAATGGTCAACATCTTTAGGTAGGTTTACAGTCAATTCTCTTACTCTCTGTTCAATTTCATCTCTGATTTCTCTAACCTTTTCTATTGATTTACCCTTTGGATCTTCTATTCCCCAGTCTACGAGATTAGGAACGAACGCGGTAGGACACCAGTCCTTTTCCATACATCCCATGTTTACTATTTTGGTAGAGTTTCTCATCATGTCTTCAGTGATATCTTTAGGTCTCTGCTTGCTGATGTCTATTCCTACTTCTTTCATTGCTTGTATTGCAATTGGATTTATTTCTGAAGTAGGTTTGGTTCCAGCACTTAATGGTTCATAGCCTTCGGGAGCATACTTTCTAAAGAATCCCTCAGCCATCTGACTACGACCTGCATTTTGTATACATACAAAAAGAATTGTGTGCTTTGCCTTTGATTTACTACTACTGCCAAATGAAAATTTCATAACTCGAATTCTCCTCTCCTTCAGATCTTTATTGCCTTTATCACCAAACTGGTAATTCTTCTGCCTTGCACATTATCACCATCCATATATAATTTCTCTTCCAATACTTCTACATTAGAAAATCCTGCCCTTCTAATGCTATCAAGATAGTTTTCTTTTGTTAATGCACCATCAATACAACTACACCACTTGTCAGGATCGATTGATTTTTTATCTATCTCCTTATCTGTTACCAAATCAGAGATTATCATTCTGCCGATTCCGTTGGGTTTAAGAATTCTATATACCTCTTTGAATGTGTTAATTTTATTATTTGTCAGATTAATAACACAATTGCTAATAACAACATCTACACTATTATCTTCTACAGGTATTCTTGTTTCTATGTCTCCTTTTCTAAACTCTACATTCACATAACCATTTTCTTTCGCATTGTTCCTTGCTTTTTCTAACATTTCGTCTGTCATATCAATACCAATTACTCTACCTGATTTACCAACTTTCTTAGCAGCCAGAAAAACATCTATGCCAGCCCCAGAACCTAAATCCACTACTAGATCACCTTCTTTAATATGTGCAAACTTTGTTGGAGCACCACATCCAACTCCAAGAATGGAAGATTGTGGAATTGATTCTAGTTCATTTGCATCGTATCCAATTATTTTTGAAGATTGTATAGGTGAGGTGAAGGTATTATCGTCATCATTTACTTGACAACATTCTCCAGGCATACAACAAGAATCAACATTACCTAATAATGCTATCTTTCCATATCTTTCTTTGACTTTTTCTTTAATATCTTGTTTATACATGATTAGTAAGATATGTTTACAAGAGAAACTATTTAAGTTGTCAAGAGAAGTTTAGTAAAGTAAGTGTAGTTATGGAAACAAAAGGGAACAGAACTGGAAGAGCAAAATCAGTAAAAGCAAGGACAAAATTACCACTTGTTCAAGATATTCAAAATTGTGACTTTAATGGATATGAACCCGATATTCTTATGAAAGAGACTGCTAAACTACGTAAGATAATTACAAAGAGAGGAACTCAAAATTCTAATACCATTGTGTTGCACCACCACTCCTGTTAGATATATTAAATTCAGGAATACATTGACGGGTTTTAGTAGCAAGACTTTAGCGAAAAGGCTAAAGGAACTTGATAAGAGTGAAATTCTAGAAAGACAAACATCCAACGAAATCCCACCGCGAGTAGAATATAGATTAACAAATAAAGGGCAAGAGTTGGTAGAATCTATAGTATACCTATTGCGTTGGATGAGACGATGGTCTTCCTAAAGGTTTGATACAATTCAATGTTTCTTTTTTGAAAATCATTAATAACGGTAATCGGAAGTGTTATGTATGAATATCAAATGCTCGGAGTGCTTATGTGCACCTACCGATTGCATTATTATTGATCGGAAAGATCCTCGCATGTGCAAGCATTGCATAAAGAACATTTGCTGCTGTATAAATATTCATGCAGAAACGGAGTAACAGCTACTCTTAACTCTTTGTCTTCTGGATTCATGAGTCAACATGGAATGCTCTGAGCTGCAATCTTTCATCAGATTCTTATAATAGCCATTTTGTAACCTATTAACAACTTTGAATGGTAATATAAAAAATATCTCAATTAGTTTATTCTTATTTTTTCTTGCTGGTTTATGTGAAATTGGTGGCGGATATCTAATATGGTTATGGTTAAGAGAAGAAATGAGTTGGGTTTTAGGAGTTATGGGTGGGTTTGTTTTGTTTGTTTATGGGATAATTCCTACCTTTCAACCATCTCACTTCCATCGAATTTATGCAGGCTACGGTGGAATCTTTATTATTATGGCCATAGCTTGGGGATGGTTGTTTGAAAGGGTTGTTCCTGACATCTATGATATTTTAGGAGCAATCATTGCAATTATTGGAGTTGTAGTGATATTTTATATGCCTAGAAAGAATGGTGGTAAGAAATCAATCTGGGTCAATCAACAGTAATACTAATCATAGTTACCCTGACTTTATTCTTTACCGCAGCAGTTGCAGAGATTGGTGGAGGATATCTTATTTGGTCATGGATAAGGAAAAAGAAGACGATAATTCTTGGTTTAGTTGGTGGAGTAATTTTATTTATTTATGGTATTCTTCCAACGCTCCAACCATCAAACTTTGGTAGAGTATATGCAGCCTACGGTGGAATCTTTGTAGTATCTTCTATTATCTGGGGAGTATTGATAGACAAAAAGAAACCAGATAGATATGAAGTCATTGGATCATTTATTGTGTTATCGGGTGCAGCAGTAATATTTTATAGTCCCAGATAACTTGGCGAGCAAACGTCTGCTTATCTTCATGACCATGCAAGCACTGTAAATTGTTGGATTATTGAATTGCTAAATTTGCTTATATATATTCCAAGTTTAACTTGACTCAACTCAGGTAAGAAAATCGTGTTTTCAAGGAGAGGAAAGGAAAATGAGAGGCAGAAGAAGAAAAATCGCTTCTCATCAGAATACACTATGCTTTCAATCCTTGAATATCTCTATACAAATTCACAAAAATACCCGTAAGTAAATATAACATCGTGACAAATATTCGAAGTATTAAACAACAGAGACCCGATAGAGTGAATCTCATGATAAATTCACTTGAGAAGAATGGATACATTATATCGGTAAATACTTCTTCCAATCTCACATTCTATAAGATAACCAAAAATGGTATAGATGCTTATAAGAAATGGATTAAAGATTTCTTAGATTTTGCAAGAAATACAAATATTACTACTGCAGATGTAAGCTCTACGACAACTAATAAAGAAAGAATCTTTGAAAAAAAGTAGTAAACAATAACGGAAATGCCACGGAACTTGAATTATAAAGTAAACTTAAAAGCAAGAAAGGAAATAGAAAAAGCTAAAATATTATTATCTATGCAGCATGAGCGGTAGGCTATTTCTGCTAAACAAGACCATTTAACAACTCAGTCATAGAACGAGTTTGAAGAAAATAAAAAAGAATTAGGAGTATAGATAATACTCTATCATATGTCTCGACTTTTATTAATTGTTGGCTTTGTTATTATTGTTGTCTGGGTTATTGCCTGTATCACTGCTGCCACCAGAATTGTCGGTATTACCACTGCTGCTACTGCTACTGCTACTACCGCCTCCATATGTAGAATCAAAGCAATCTTTTATTTGCTGTTTTGTCGCAGAACCACCTGTCGCAGCATCGGATAGACACTTCTGGAACTTATCATAATCACTCGGATGAACTACTGCTACTGCTACTGCTACTGCTACTTCCACTGTTGCTACTACTACTATCTTTCTTTGCGAACACAGGGCTTGCAAGTGCGATTGATGACGCGAAGAGTGTCGCTGCAATTGTGATAGCAACAATTGACATTATTTTTGATTTATTCTTTGTTTTTCTCGTAACCTTTTTCATCTGATATAAAAGTATCGACTCGATATTTTATCACTCATCGTTCAGGTTATGTTGTTAAATGAAATAATTTCCACATGCATCAAATTTGGAAGAACAGTATAAAGAGGAATAATGGCTAGCTATTTACCTGCAACTTATTTATCTATTGTAAAAACTCATATAATATAGCCTGTAACTGAAAAAAATCAGATTTGATATTATCATAACGCATAAACCTCACCATATCATAATAAGATAGGAATGAGGATGTGGTTGCAGTATGCCCTGAGCCTAAAAGAGGGACAGTATAGAAAAACAAGGACGTCCTTCTCAATATGGGAATAATCTCCATACGAAATGAAACACTACCGTTATCCCAGAAGTCTTGGTGGTGCAAAAATGCAACGAATTCAGAGTTGCCTATATGGATGAGGAAGATTCAATTTCCATTCAGCCGTGGATCATACTCCTAAACGGAATACGTTTTGTAATATCTAGAGTTCAATGAGCATAGATATGCTTAATAAATACATTTGTTCCGCATGTGTTATGGCAATGAGGAGGATTTTAACGATGCCAGTTGCACTTATACTTGTGGCCACACTGACACTAAGTTTAGGTCTGACACTGTTGATGCCGGTTGGGGTGATGAAGATTGCTGCGGCCCAGCCATCAGTTAAGAGTTATGTAAACATGTAGATGCTTTCTCCATGTAAACTGTTTATACTAGTTTTGCCTCTATGTTTTTATTATAATCACATGCCCAATCAGATACTGCTTTACCTATATCACGTTCATTTTGAAAGGTGGAATTGTTTATTGCTTGTCGTTGCATCCATAGCCATCTTACCTCTATCAGATTGAGCTCGGGTGATCTGGTGGGAAGAAATACAAGGTGTATCCTTGGATGATATTTGGATAATACTGCTTTCACCTTGTTTGATTTATGTATCGATGCGTTATCAAGTATCAGAAATATCTGCTTGATACTATCGTCATACTTTTGGTCCATTCTTTTGATAAAATCTAAAAACTGTTTTCCGGTTTTCTTTTTGTAGCCATGCGTCCACATTTGATCATTGGTATAATCGTATATACCAAACACGTTTAGAATTCCCTTTGTCTTTTGAGCTTTGGATACCTTAGACTGTGTAGAGGACCAAGATGTACCGCCATATGTTTTTGCTACTATCGGTCCTTTCTCATCCTCGTAGAGTAGTACTGAGTCAGAAGACAGGTTACTGTATCTTAGTTCTTCAATTCTCTTTTTTTCAAATGATATTCAGGATCTAGGCTGTATCCCAGAGTAATCTTTGACTGCCTATATTTTATTCCGTGTTTTAGGAGGATATTTCTAACCTCGGTGTGGCTGATAGCATCTACAAGGCTCATCTCCTTGGAGACAAATCCTGCTAGTACTCTTAATGACCATGTGGAAAATGGTAATCCATAATCTTTTCTTGAATTTTTGGTTGCTATCTCCACAATCTTATTCTCCATATCGTCAGATATTTTGATTGGTTTATGCTTGTGTATTTTTGATGCTATTCCATCTATACCTTTTTCATTGAAACGATGAATCCATTTTCTTATGTTGCTATCATGATGGTTAGTTGCCTTCCTTATTTCAGGAACTGTGTATCCATCATCCTTAAGAAGAATAATCTTTGCACGGTATCCAGATTCTCTATCCTCAAGTATGCTATCATGTAACCTATTCTTTTCATTATTTGTAAGCAATCTGAGGAATGTATCCCTCATGCTGATAATTTAAAAGAGAGTAAGCTAAAGGTGTTATGGTATCTGAACGAGCACTGTTAGTTTACAGAAGAGCATTACATATTCTTTACATAACTGTTAAGGAGGTTAGTGCACTAGGGCTAAAGCCAAATGAATATTACATTTTTACCCAAGAACTGAACGCTGACGAATCTAACCTTGGCGTGCCAGTCGCCGTATACACACTGACAAATATTATAGTGCATAAAGGAGATAACGTTACAATTCATTTCTACAATACTGCAGATGAAGCTAGAGACAGACACACATTCAGTATGCAATCGCCTTACAAGATGGATCATGATCTAGCAGGTGGGCAGAATGCAACATTTAGTTTCATGGCTGATACAGTAGGTGGTTTTACATACTATTGTAGGTATGATCTACCCAGCATGATAGGCCACCTGGAAGTTCTGCCATAACATCTTGATAACACCACAGCATGCTGATGCCGTAAGACCATATGTTTTGGAGTGGAATCATAATTTGTTTTAGTTTGTTTCACGTAACTTTCTTGGAAAATGAGGGTGAGATCTCCAAAAGTAGCCTTGTAACTATCTTGTATTCTTATAGTATTTGTCGGTATTTTTTAGTCTGAAGTTTATCTAGTGATGCAAGCACATCTAGTTCATGAATATGGATTGTAGTTCTCCTTTCTTGTTTAATTTATGATATTCATCTTCTCTTCTACTAGGACGTAAGAAGTTTTCTGCTACGCGTCTATAACATCAGTATAGACGCATATACAATTTAACATAGATTTTCGAGTAGATTGATTTTGTCCAGGTCCCTATTTAGTATAAATAAACAAGTGTTCTGAAACTCGATACCAAATGAGCGGGAATAAGTGCAATAAATGAGCCCAAAACTCAAGTAGAGCGGAGCTAAAGTGTTAGAGATGATAAGTAAGAGTAATTCTCAAACTGAAATGGCAGAAATTCTTCAGCTCAATTTGTCTATAATTAGTAGAGATATGTCCTATCTTATTGAATGAATGAATATTCTTATAGTTTATAGTAGTATTGATCATTTGATGACAACTGGATCTTCTATCATATCTCCAGACATGAGTAGGACTAAAATAGCGATTTTATCTGCGGCCATCATAGCCATATCCTTAATGAGTGTGACTGCAGTGACATCAATATTCAACGATAACAGTCCAGCATTAGCACAGACTCAAGGAGGTAATAATACTACTACCAATACCACAAATGTTGATACTTTCAGAGCAAAGGGTCAGATATCTAGTTTAGCCTCTGATACATTAGCAGGACGACCTTCTAGCAACACATCAGAAATATGGGTTCTAGGGGGAGATTGGGAGTTGGGTGTAAGTAAAGGAAATTTAACGAACCTAGCTGTTGATATTGTGATGTCAAAGATTGATGGTAAAGGAGCCCACCATCATACAATCGAAATCTTGAGAAATGCAACTGGTGCGGTATTGCCTGGTCACAGTGAACAAATAGCACTAATAAATGGCAATCATACCGACTTTAAAGGAATCGCTGATATAACCACTAATGGAAAAGTAAAGTGGAAAGCTGTCCCAATAGTTGTTCATTTGCTGAACGGGAATGTAGCCAACTTCAACATCGAGGGAACAAAAACAGATGACCACTTCAAGGGCCTGCCAGTATTTGGCACGGTAGAATCTATAATAGATCAGAACGGTAAAGAATTACTAAAACGATAACAATAACAAAACAAAACGAAGCCAAGCTCGCTATTCAATTTTTTTTTATTTTATTTTTTACACTAGTTTGTAGCATAATTTCGAATTCAGTTTTCGAATCACGAATTAGTATAGATTGTCAACGAATAATATGAACATATTGTTCATTACGATGTTCGAAATAGTCCTTGAATGACATTATTTCGGAATTAAGTCGCAAACTAGGAATCTTTGTATCCAACAGGATTACGAAACTACCGTCATGGTGGCATATTACATCTAATAACTGTAACAAATGTGCTCAGATTCAACTTGAACGTAAACTGTTTATTAGAGATTATTAAGTCGGAGCAGATAACTAAGGATAATTGTGGCTTGTCAAATATGCAGTTCTCAGAAATATCTCCTGTGCTAAGCCCTCAGCTACCGAGATAATCTGTTTGGTTTACTATCGATTCTCCTGGTATATTTGCTAGGGCAGTCATGTTTGGACTAGTTAGGTTTATGCTTGGAGCGGTATGTTCAGATTATGAGTATGCTCTCCTATGGCATTTGCATAATATCCTAAAGACTGATAAATCAAATTCATTACTGCATCAGCGTTGCTTCTCGCTTGAGAATCTCACAATATGAATTTTGCCTTCATCCAAGGCAGTGGCATTTCTGTCAGACTCTTTTGACATCAGTAACAAGTTTTTGAGTTCAAGCGTAATTGCTTCTGTGACTAGCTCTGAGTAAGATAAAAGATGGATAGTAAAAATTGCCAATTTTTATGATCACGGTAATAGGAAATGTGTGCTTTGCAATGCAAAGAATACCGACTCTTCAAATGCGTCAATGACTAATTGTTGTACTTGCATAGATAGGTTACATTTCTAATTACCTGATGTGTCTGATTCATAAATTCGCAACAAGTTTATGATTATTCTTTGAATGACGCGTCCAACAGTTGCTTTCATCCAAGAGTTGCATATGTTCTTCTAAGGTATTATATCTAGAAAAATCCATCCTTTCATCCCCGTAATCTCTCATCGCTTGTAATTCTTCAAGAATCAAGTCAAATTTATTGGGTACTCTTTCCGTATGTTTTCCGCTATCATGGAGTGCTGTTTTCTTTACGGCTGGCGATTTTCGTGGAGTCATGGTCCCATATATATGATATATGATTGTATGATATATAACCTCATTCAATCTTTAAATAAATAAAAACACATTGACCTACGCCAATGTACCTCCTATTTTTAGAGATTAGGTTAGAAATAAGGAGATTGTAGGCCGCCGATGCTAAGTCAAGTGTCATATTTAATGTCGTCATACCATATTCCAAATGTTTTGTTTAGGTATTCTGATACCGCAGTTTTTTGTTCTTCTATATGTTCATAGAATCTATTCCCACACACATCTGATTTTATCTGCTGGTTTACTTTCCTTTCATTTGGATTTAGGTATGGTGCTTTCTTTGGTAGGTGAATAATGGTCAGCCAGTCTTCTTCTTTCTGTGCATTGATATAATTCCGTACCATTAGGCTTACATGGTATGAAGCGTTATCCCATATGAGTATGAGTCTTTTCCACCAATCACTTTTCATAATGTTTCTCTTGAGATTCTCCAGATGGTCAATAGTACTCGTAGAATTCATTCTATCATAGAAATCATACGTCATTAATTTCTCTTCAGGCCATAGCATGGATATATATGCGGAGAACTTCTTTCTACTTCCATTATGTTCTATCCTTTCGTTGCTCGCCTTCAAAACTCATGGACTTGTGAATACAAGGTTTCTGTGTTATGGTAGTTTCATCTTCAAATGCCATTATAACTCTCTTTTTTTCAGAGCTGATGCTACATGCTTGTAGTTATCCACTCTCTTTTTCCCTTGTTCATAATCCTCTCCATGTAATAGTTCCAATTTTGGTCTTTTGCATCTAATTCCCATATCCTTAGTTATTCTTTGTAGATGTTTGAAACTGATTGGAATATCAAGCTCATCTGTAAGACATCGTGCAAGTGACCTTAGACTCCATGTATTTCTAAGATAACCAAATAGATGAGGATCGTTAAATAATGCTGATAGAATAATCTCTTTGTTTTCGTCTGTTATGCTGGACTTCGATCCACCAGGTTTCTTCATCCTTACTCCATCATCAATCCCTTTCTTAATGTATGCAGCAATCCACCTTTGTACAGACCTGCTGCTGACTCCGTGTTCATTTGCTATATCTTCATAAGATCTACCTTCAACTTTTTGGAGTATAGCCAGTAACCTGCGGTATTCCTTTTTGTTATTCGTATTCTTCATAAATGACTTTAACTTGTTCTTCTGTAGTATGGTAAGTATGAGTTTGGAACGATGATTCACAGAATGAAAATATGATTTGTCCCAAGCTATAATTATTTCGAAATCTACGTTATGTAATGAATGAATAACGACATAAACTTAGACACTTCACTTAGTCTTCTTCCTGGGGCCTCAGCTTTGGTAAGTAATCGACTTCAGTCATAACGGCCCCCTCCTAGTGAAGTACTACAGCTGCGGAGCCTAGAGGGAAGGACATTGGTGAACAAAAGATATCTTCGATATAACTACTGATTGAGGATCTTTCAGAGATATAAGTCTCTGTACTGAATAATTACTCTGTTGGTTCGATGACGATCAGAGGAAGTTGCTTTTGGTATTAATGATCCCTTCCAACCAACTCCTCTCGCTCATTTAGATCTTATGACTGCCTATGTTTTATGCTTCCATTGATGAGAGCGAATAACACGTATCGTCATAACCTAACGCTGATAGTAGTAATTCTCTTAACTACGGTATTAGTAACAGGAATATACACAACAAATGTACCAACAGTATTTGCTGATTCGAGAATCCTGAAACAAGAAACTAAACAGAATGCATTGTAATACAGTAGGTGCTGATAGCACCGTATCAGATTCTTGTAATCAACAATCAACAAATAATGTCAATAATGGTGTACCAACTGCTGGAAAGCCAGGAACTACAACTCTATTGGTTAAAACCTGTAACCTTCCGGATCCAATTTGTGTACAATTAAGTTTTATGATAGTCATTGCGGGTAATAATCCTCAGCCGTCTTCGTTCTCTCTTAGAGGCGGGGATAGCCAATTAGTTACATTAGATGCTGGTAATTTCGTAATAACATCGTTTTCGCCAACACGAAATAATGTCTTCTCGGGTGATTGCATACAAACGAACCGTTTCCAGGCAACTGGTACCATTAGTGCAGGTCAACATCTAACATGTACTATCTTAATCTAAAGTTGAAATGACATTCTAGTTTTCTTTTATTTTTGAATAACATCACATATGGCTTATTATGTCCGATTATTGCAACTGTAATGATTTCGAAAAGGCCGTAGATTACAATGATATTCGATATTATAGACCCGAAGATGATAGGTTTAACGCAGTAAAAAAGCCGGGATGGTATATCAGATCATGGGCTTATGATAGCCCTATTGTTAGTTGAACCATTCAGACGGTGTCCATGTTGTTCTAAGAAATTGGCAAAACCACAGTTATAGCGTTCGGAAAAAATGCCGATATTGAAGATCTGCGTTCTGCCGGTTTGCGAGAATAATCTGTGACTTTTATCTAAATGGATGGCCTGGGCTCCTATTCGTATTGGAAGCAGTTCAACGTGCTCTAAGTTTGATTACAAACGACCAAGAACTGAGGGAAATAATTGCCGGAACTCATCCTGGTCCATAAGCAAACGAATGCCGGCAATGCAAAATCCCGAGAATAAAGATTGCTTTATGAATTCAATGTAGTTATGTAATTCCCTGCAACCTGCATGAATTTAGAGATCTTTGCCCGCACTGCTATATTTGTTACTAATTGTACACTAAGTCTAGACCAAGACCTTTATAGGGCATTGGATGGGAAAAAACACCTACGGAAAAGTGTAGTATCATGATTGAAGTAGAGAACAAGTGGAAAACTATTATCAGGAACGCTTGATTTTCTGCGTCTTGAATCCATTAATTCTGTCAAAGTATGCTTTTTCGTGATCTTGTAGATATTTGGTCAAATTCTCCCAGCATGGAATGCGCTAGATATGACAAAAATAGCAAGACCAGTAAGGAATGTGATTGACCCGATTCTGAGTAAGGGGCGTTCGGATTGAAAGGGGATTTTCTGCATATCTTGCGATTTACAGTAGTGACATCTGGGATTAAACCTCTGAACCCATTTCCAAATAGCAACATATGGCTTCTTCCTTCATCTTCCAGATCAGGTTTCTACCAAAAAACTGTAGTTGGTAGATGGTAGATACCAAGGGGTAGAATATTTTATTAGAAGTATGTCCATTATCATATACAGAGAATAATGGAGTACAAACAAATTTATGAAAAAATTATGGGCATGGATCTAAACATCAGATTAATTACTATCTGTGATCCTAATGGAAAGATAATGTATTCGAGCCATCGAGAAGGTGTAAAGAATATTCTAACGCCGGATGAAAGTAAGAGGTCACTTGAGCTTGCCGTTAATGCATGGAGAACACGTAGCCAGCTTGAACCAAAAATAGGAAAAGGAAAGTATGTTTTGGCTGAATATGAAAGGATAAAGCGAATAACTATGCCAATAGCTGATAACCATCTTTTATACATAACAACAGAAGTTGCTGCTGATCACTCAAAAATAATTAATGGTGTGAGAGGATTAAATCTATAGTAAAGCCTTGAGTCAGCCTTAACAAATTTATTATTACATATGAATCAATACATACATAGGAGAAACTGCTATTACTCCACTACCCCCTTTAGCCTCAAAGAAGTATGATACTTCTGGTTTAGCCTTATTCGTATATTCTTCCAGATTCTTTAGAAAGTTCGGATCCTTTACCATCTTGTTTCTGGCTTCTGTTGGCATCACTGCACGAATTATAAATCTCGGACAAAGTTGCATAATGGAAATCTATAAAAAACTTTGGTTGATGTTCGCTTATTTATTAATTAAGAAACTAAAAAACGTCTTTGGCTCGGAAGGGCATTGTTACCTTAAAACCGGACTCACGTTCTATAGTGCCTGAACAACCATCAAATTTTACACCTTTGAATATTTTCCATTTCTCAGTGCCGTTTATGAGCGCTGTCATGAGTATGCTAATAGAGACACCGTTTGTGCCGTTCGGGGCCGCCATCGTGGGGTCGGCCGGAGTTGTCGCTGGTGCTACTGGTGTTAGCATACCATATTTCATTAGTTTAAAGTCTGATGGTTGGAATACAATTGTTGATGATATTTCCTCACCTAGTCTTACTTTCTTTTGGACATCGTATGAGCCTAAAGGTCTGATCTGATTGTTCTGTATATTGATATCCTCGCCTAGGGATTCAACGAAACCACATGATTTGAATACGGTTCCTCCTGCTACTGTTACGGGGAGCGTTCCCTCTACCGTTTCCTCGGTAAACTGAGGCTGTGTAATAATATCGGCTTAACAAGACTAGATCCCAAATCTTGATTGGACCAATCAGGATGCTCGTCTCTCAACACATCAAATAAGTCTGGTTCGACCCTAAGGAGAGATTCTAATCCCCTTTGTCTAACGAAATTTTTGAGTTACAGCAGCTTTTGCATAGCCTCGTTTCATCCAAGTAGGCTAGGAAGAAATAGCTTTAACCATGATAGCGCTAATAAAGCCATATGTATCCTGAAGATAGGACCTCCGAAAAAAAGATATTGGACCTAACGTTGACTAGTCAGGAAGACGAAGAAGAAAGACCAGCAAGCATATGCTCAGATAATTAGCACTGGAAATAACAACGCAAATTGTAGACTATCAGGATCCGCTACTGATGGTAGCAGTCCTATTACCCAACTGGTAGTCAATCACAAGGAATGTGTTTGTTAGGGCAACAAACTGGCAGAGATGCAAGCGGTTCAATAGGAAACTCAGAATGTTCCTAAGTTTGAACTAAATATATGTAGAATCGCAGAGAAGCAGACTGCGCATGGACACATACATTAAAGTAAAACCTCTCATATTTTTTGTATTAAATATACAATTGAAATAATAGTTTTATATATTTCAAATAAGTTGACGGTGTGAATCCAATCTATTTATAAAAGAAAGATGAAGCTTATTGAATAAATGGTATAGTCTGGTATGGTATCTACTGATTTCTTCCATCAGTCTACTATTCAGTTAATTTTAACATGGAATTGGGATTGTCTTTGACTTATTTTGACTTATTTACCGTTACAGCTTACCAATAGTTTGGCATAAGAAATTGGCAGGGATTCCATTAAGGTAAATATCCTCTGCTTTCATATCATGAACTTCCATAGCATGCTCAGCACCATTTTTTAAAAGCTCCTCTTCTGTCTCACCCTTGAGAAGATAATCGCAGTCAAACCCTGTCTCACGACATCGTAATGTTAACATACCTAACTCATCACTAGATTATGTTTAGGAAGTATACATGAGATCTTTTGGAAGTATTTTAGTATATAAAAGACCAATTATCTTGAGCTAAGATCTGAGATGGAGCTCAATATGCTCTAAGGTTCAGTTGCCTTTCGTCTTAGACGATAACTTTATTTTCATCTATAACCATATGTATTTACACTTATGGCAGATCTACCTTATATGTATGCCATTGTTACAGGTGTCTTTATAGTTCTTACTGCAATTCTATTTGGATCTAGAGCCAAAAGACTTTTAGACACATCAAAAGAGGAAAGAGAAGAAAAAAGTAGGCAAGGAGCTCCAATTTAGTATTTATAAATTTGCAACAGGTTTGGTCTGCAATTACTATAGTCAGCATGTAATTTTGTGTTTACGTTACCACAGTCGTTATAAAGCTATTTGCATATAGAGATATTCTTGCAATGTTGTATGAATGAACGAATGAATGAAAGTAGTTCTAACCAAAACTAAGTTGAAGGACATGGAATTGAATCAGATGTTAAGTTGGAAAAGGGAGTTGTCATTCGTAATGAGGATTAAAAGCGATATATGATTTCCAATTCCGTGTCTTTACCAAGTTTTTCAAAGCGATTTTACTACCACAATAAACTCCATTAAAGTGAGACTAGAAATAATTAACATTTAGGAATATGTGTTTTTAGTGTCAATCAGCGCATCTTTCCATTGCTAGTCGGTATAATCTAGATAGTCTTTCATGTAGAATCTCCGTGTTAAAGCCTACTTCTTGTAATGACAGTTCTGAGAATCTTCGCATATCACCAGGTGCTGCGTAATTATTAACATATTCTTCCATATCCGTGGCTGGCTGCAGTGTAGGGTAGATATAATCCATAACCGCCAACTTTTGTAATATATCTGGATATGCAGAAGCATATGAGTAGGCAGGTTGTGCGCCTATAGCATGACATACTACGAACACATCTTGAAATCCGAGGCTTGTTACCAACTTATGAATATCCTCTAGTTTAGTTAATATGATAATGAATTATGCAACAAAGCATCCTCTGTCATATCCAGATACAGGTTTCGAGCTGAACTTGAACCTATTCTGCTATCAGCAGCTGAATTCTCCATCAAGTGATTTCCAAAGAAGTCTGCAGTGATGGGATACCAAGAACCTTTGACGATCTTCATCTGATCGATAGTCCATAATATTAGTTATTATACTAACTATATGTGAAGCTGAAGTGATGCATTTAGTGATTCGAGGGGGCACGGATAATGTTAGTCAAGTAGTAAGTACGGTTTCTATCAGGATCCTATTCGATTCGTGCGACAAGAGGTTTATTAGATTCCTTTCGTTATAATACTATTATGGATTATGGTAGCCTATGCAAGGAAATCCTTGATCTGGATTCGAAGATAAGATTTGCTGGTGTTTGTGACGACTCTGGCGGGATCAAGCATGGTGGACAACGTGAAGGAATAACAAATCTTTTATCCCCAGACGAGACGAAAAGATCCAATATACAGGCCATCGCAAGATGGGCTTTAAGGAACTCGCTCTCCTCAAAAGTTGGGAAGGGTAAATATGCAATGACAGAATATGAAAAAATCAAGAGGATCACTATTCCTTTAGAAGAAACTCACTTGCTCTTAGTTACTACGGAGGTGGATGCGGATCATGCGAAAATAATAAGTAGCATTTTGAACCTGCTTCCGTGAAGATTTCGAGTTCAGACAGAACCGAGGAGAATTTTAAGGGGTATTTTGGGCACATTATCCGTGCCCCGACCGTACCTGTGGCTGGCCAATTCTGAACAATTAGTCTTTCTATTTTTGTTGAGCAGGTATGCTCTGATAAGAGCAATATTTGTGTCCAACTATGATAACCATCACTTGTTTGTAATCTTTTGATCTGTCGTGACTAAATGATGTCGAATTTTGTCATTAGGCCGTAAACACACGTAAAGTACATGGAACAGATCATTTTAAATAATTAATCACAGTTAAATAACATGTGCCAGAAGCGATTCAGGATTGGGATAGACTGGTTCTAAAAGGAGTACGTTGTAGCGATTACGAGGAAATGGGCAATATCATTGCAATTGACAAAGATTCTCTTTTCTTGATGACTGGAAGACATGTTTTTAAGATACCCAAGTCCTTTGTGGAAGGATATAATGGAAGCGAGGTATCCCTAAATGTCCCTGCAAACGAAGTTTTCCGGCACAAGCTTTAGCACTTGCTTCTGTAAACGCACAAGTTAGGGTTGATGCTGGAGGAGTATTGATGTTAGGAAATGGAACTTCTCCACTTACCGCTTTTGCGCCACAGTAGATAGAAATCAATGTCGGAGAAAGTGCAATTTGGAATAAGCCATCTCCAATGGCTGAGCCATATACTATTACATTTTCCGATGAGAAATTGTTTGTATGTGACGCCGTTTACAGTTTTGAATTCAACTGAATTTACTCCCGTGCATGTTTCACCATATTATTTTGATCAGTTTTTCGTCTTTTCTTACCATGTCTAATTTATTTCCAACATCATATACAAGGTATACAAGATTTATCCTGGACATCTTGTTTCTTGATTTTGAACATGCTATCAATAAGTCCGGTCTACCCATTACGATCTTCACATTATCATATGGATCCTCAAAGTCATCAACTCTTAAGGACATAAGTCACTTTACGGATTTGGGATATTTATCCTATTATTGCCAAGGCTAATCTTCAGTCAAGATATCAAGATGATCCTTAAGTTGCTTTAGCGATTCTAATTGAGGAAAAGCCGCTTTCAAGCTATCCAGAATTGTATTAATTGCTTTGAAGATTTTTTTGAGCCATTTTATGACCTTTCTTATTATACTGCCGCGATCATCCCAGAACTTGTCTAGGCGTTTCCACCATTTATCAAAAACCTTTACAAGTCTATTCAAAATGTTATATTCTAATTGAGAGCCTGTACCAGTCGATCCGGATTCATAAAGTTTTCTTCTTTCATCATTATTAATATCATGGGCGCGTAAGCGGTTGATAAGTGGGTCCAAAATATCGCCGATTTTTGGTAATTCATTTTCTTTAATATAATCCACTTGATCCTCAAATCCATCCATAATGACAAGCTCCATAATTTCATCTATAAAACGCTTCAGGAATTTTTTGATTATCGTTAAAATGTCGGCAGTTACATTTAAGTCCTCGTTAGTAGCACTCGAAGTACTAATTTCCGCTCACCAATCCAGAAATGGCGCATATAGTATTTAATTAATTTCACTATCGGACCAAATGTGCTTTGTAGACGTTTGAATGTTTTACTGTCAAGCAGTGTTAGGTCTTTAGTTCTTCTATTGCCGCTAATTCTTATTGTTTGTTGGAATCTCTTGGTTTGGCTCTGCTACAAAATAGAATATTGGATTTTGAATTACTAACCGCAGGACTACAAATGATTGAGGTTAGGGGCATGGAGACAAGCTTAAAAGCAATTGAGGGTAAACAAAAGTAGCAGTAAAGATTTTGACGACTTTAAGAGTCGGTTATATGGCACGGAAGGTAAGGCCGGTATTAAAGAACATAGTCAAAGCAATTCTGTCTGGTCTACCCATACCAACTGATTAACCGACACGTAGAAAGAACTAGTAAGACAAGCGGATATATGACTAAGACTAACCTAATAACGATACCGATATCGAACTACATGGTTATGAGGTATAAAACTTGCATTCAATTTTTTTATTAGTGTCATCGTATTAGTGGTATTAGTATAGTTGGCTGCCTGTGTGTCCTGAGCATAGACAGGGGTTGTCGCTGCCACTGATACAATTACGATAACAACTACGACATTAGCAACCGTTGTCATGGAAGTGATAACGGATTTTCCTCACAACTAATCCCCTGGGTATATCCGCGGAGCTGCTGATAAATCAGTTCTCCACGCCACCGCTCATAGCCGGTGCATTATTCATTGGATCCTCCATAATCAAAGGTAGGGACATTGAAGTAAAGGCTTATAACAAACCGAAGGCCAGAGTCAGGTAATGGATGGGAAGGATAAATCCGCATTCCATGCATCATATTACTTGACGGCAATCACATTTCTCATAATTGGTATAATTGTTACCGGCATATTTGGTTGCACATTAGTATTAAACCAAAATCATACTGCAATGGCACAACAACAGTCTAATGGTACATCTTTTCAGATGGATAACATGACATTTTCACATCATACGACTTCAGTTAATGGTATCCAATTGCACTATGTTATTGGAGGACATGGCGATCCTGTTGTTTTGTTGCATGGATGGCCAGAAACATGGTATGAATGGCGACATGTAATGCCTACTCTAGCCAAGAATTATACTATTATTGCATCTGATCTGCGTGGCCTTGGAGATTCTTCAAAACCACAAACAGGTTATGATGGTAAAACCGTAGCTGAAGATATACATCAACTAGTTACTCAATTAGGATTCAAAAAGATATTTCTTGTCGGCCATAATGTAGGATCGCAGCCAGCCTATTCCTATGCAGGAGCGCATCCGACTGAAGTGCGGAAGTTAGTAATTATGGAATATATTTTTCCTGGCTTTACTCCTCCACAGCTTGAAGGAAAAGTATGGTGGTTTCCTTTTCAACAGCTTGCTGATCTACCAGAAGCTATTGTAGGTGGAAAGGAGTCAACGTACTTGTCATGGTTTTATCATAATCTTGCATATAATCCAGCTGCGATTACACAGGCTGACATCAACGAATTTGTTAGCCATTATTCTGCTCCAGGTGGAATGCGGGATGGGTTTAACTATTTCCGGGCGTTTCCACAAGATGCAATTCAAAATGAGAATTATTCAAGGACAAAGCTTACAATGCCAGTACTTGCAGTAGGAGCAGGATATATTCCAGCATTTGGGGGGAATGTTACAATTAATTATGCACTGTATGGAATGAAGGCATTGGCTCAAAATGTTACAGGTGTACAAGTTTCCAACTCAGGTCATTGGATTCCAGAAGAGAGGCCAGACTTTGTAGTAAAAATGCTTGACAATTTCTTTGCTACTAATTCTACTAAAACTAAATGAGAACTAACTCTGACTGCTATGAATACCAATACCGTCAAATTACCCATGGCGAACGACAAAAACGTCTGTATTGATGGAGTACGTCCATGCGCCAAGTGGTAATCACCGGATCACCGGCACGGCACTCTAATCTATCTCTACGCATAGCAAAGATATTTTGCTCAACTCTCACAGACTTAAAACTTGCTAATACGAGTAAATAATCATGGAAAAGCTTGAAGGAAAAGTTGCAGTCATCACGGGCGGAAATAGCGGGATAGGCTTCGCCACAGCACAACGATTTGTGTTAGACGGCGCTCATGTTTTCATTACTGGTCGCCGTCAAAGCGAACTTGATGCAGCTGTCAAGCAGATCGGCAAAAACATCACTGGTGTTCAGGGTGATGTCTCAAACCTGGCAGACCTTGATCGATTGTACGCCACTGTGAAGAAGCAGAAGGGCCGCATCGACATTCTATTCGCAAACGCCGGCGTTGGCGAATTAGTTCCATTGGGGGCAATTACTGAAGCGCACTTTGATAAAACCTTCAGCATAAATGTCAAAGGACTTCTGTTCACCGTGCAAAAAGCGCTTCCTCTATTTCAGGACGGCGGTTCGATTATTTTGAATGCCTCAATTGCAGCATCTAAGGGGGTAGAGGCATCAAGTGTTTACAACGCAACCAAAGGCAGCCATACGGTCGTTCGCCCGCACCTGGACTGTCGAGCTGAAACAACGCAAGATCCGTGTCAACGCCATTAGTCCTGGTATGATTGACACACCGGGTCTCAATGGCCTGGCGAAGAGTCAGGAACAGCTTGAGCAGTTCAAGACGAGCTTTGTATCCACCATACCGATGGGGAGGACTGGAAGTCCTGACGAAGTTGCGAATGTAGTTTCATTCCTCGCGTCGGATGAGAGCAGTTACATCACCGGCATCGAACTGTTCGTCGATGGGGGTATGGCACAAATTTGAATGTAATTAATTTGCGAAGTGATCAGACAGTTGGAATCGTTCCTCCATCAATCACATACTCACTACCATTGATTGATAAAGCTCTGTCGGAGACCAAAAATGCGACTAGTTCAGCTACCTCCTCAGGACGTCCCGGACGACCAATAGGAATCCCACCAAGGGATTTCATCAATGTCTGACGTGCAGCCTCCATGTCAGTCCCGGATTGTTTGTCAACCTCTATAAATATACTGACATTTGGTTTATCCTCAATAACACTAAATTTCAGTTCATCATAATTTAGTTTCTCTATCGTTTTAAGAATATCATTGCTTGCACGTTTGCTTCCACCATCTTTCACTCTCCAATAATATATCTCGACTAGTTCAGAATTGAATTGTCTTCGTTACGCAAGCATATCTCATTAATTATAGAAAATAAAAAAATAAAAGTGCTAGGTTGCACTAGGTGTTGGAATATATAGTGTATCTTTGCCTGAACCGATTCTCTCGATACTAAGCAATGTATGTTCTTCTTTTAATTTAGATATTATTAGCCGTGCTGATCTTTTACCTACATCAAAGAATTTTTCTGTATTACTTCCACTATTTGCTTCTATTACGATGAAACGAACCTTCTTCACTAGCTGTCCGTTATACATCTTCTCTACTTCTCTAATCTTCTTTGTTGTAACGAATTGTAATACTTTCTTTTCTCCTATAGCTATGATTACATACTGATTGTCTTTATTTAGTATTTCTTCTATTTCACTTATATTCTCAGATTCTTGTTTACTTATCATGTTTATTTCTATCACCTCCTTTATTTTGGATTTGAGTCTGACAAATTAGTTACTTTCCAGTACGGAACTGGAAAGTAATTCTCAACCACGCCACTGGAAGCCTTTGTCGTGTGGTCGTTAAGTGCTAGATATTAGGTAACTATCACATATTGGCTACCTCAGAAAGTCGTCCAATATTCCTTGGCTTACTACAATTATTTACGACGAACTTCCGCTCTATTGCTGTAATATCATAACCTGCAACTTCTAGAAGGTCTTTAACTGAATTCCATAACATTGTTTTGTATTTTCTGATGCTGATATAATTTGGATCTAATGATATTCCATCTTCATTATCAGACTTGTAATACTGAATAACATCTCCTGTTTTAAGATTGAGTTTGAGACCTATTTTCTTTTGGGCATGGTTCACTGTATATTGATCTGGATCCTTTGAAAGTTTGACGGATATCTTCAAATCATTTACATTTATTTTACTCTCTTCAAGTTCGTTAATTGAATTACTTAAGTTTACCAAAGGATCTACACCATCTCTAACAATCTCCTTTACAAACTGATTAAACGTATTGTTAATCCATGTAGGGCGATCATTTTTAGCGCCTTCCATGCCTCTGATAACAATATCTCCTTTATCAGTAACTCCCAGGTAATGCTTTTTCTTTGTGATAATTGCCTTTGTAAATGTCTTGTCATGTCCAACTTCAATTCCTAACTTATCTTTACATTCTCAAATGAACCTTGAGATATCTTTATCAGCATTGATCAGGAGAAATAACGAATCAGTATCTCCTCCTACAACATCAAAACCATTAGATATGGCTATAAATTGCATCTGATTAAGAGTGTGCCTACCATAAGCCGTGATTAGTTCAGCTACTCTGATATCGGCATACTTGAATGTGGGATTACCAAATAATCCATATCCTCCATTTATGAGGATCTTGAGTCCTTGCTGTTTAACATTATTACCTAGATGCTTCTGCATATCTCTCTCTGTTTTGAATTCTCTTAACTTCATTGGAAAGGCGCCTTCTTTTAGTTTGCATATCCAATATCCTTTGTCTAGAACTTCTGGAGGAATCTTTGCATCCTGTCTGTTTGAGCAGCACTTGCAATTAACAGTATCAAATGAGATATTATACAAGATTGCTATAGATGGGTATAGACTGACAACATCAACTACTCTTAGATCATGATATACGCCTTTTTTTGGTTCAATTACCTTACCACCCTCATATTCATATTTTTGTTGGATATTTTCGCTGCTGTTTGATGTTGACAACAAAAATCCCATACCTTCAAAGACTTTTGACCACCATCTGGATATGCTAGTATGACAGACTTCTTCTAAACTGAGTCCGGTTAGTTCTGCTATTACCAGCATAAGGTCGAGAATTTCATTATTATCAACCTTTGATAGATCCATTACGAGTTCAGCATCTCTCAGAACGTACCGCTTTTGCTCTTCTATAGACTTGGTATAGATGTTTTCACCGGTTGCATTTGCAATTTTTCCTCTTCCTAGAATTGCTGTAGATACTTCATCAAGTTTCAAAGACCTATATTTATTTTTGAAAATGGAGGTTTTGATCATTTCATTTCGAAATACCTTGTAAAGATCCAGGTGCGTCTGTCCTTCAATAAAAGGAACCCCTTTATCATCAGCCCGACGAAGGTTCAGTATTAGCTGCTAGTTTAGCAGCCGGATACATCCTAGCAGCAATCGGTACAATTATAGTATTACGACGATCTACGAAAAAATCTTATGAAAATAATACTGGTGGAGTAAGGAATTTAGGAGGTATTTTTGGCAGATATTGATAACTAGAGTAGTCTAATATCACTACTCTAAACCGCTTAAATTAACAAAACTATATGGAAACCTTATCCTTACACCATTCCATGCTCTCCACGTACCGATAATCAAAGCTAATCCTCCTAACGTCTGTAATATCAAATGGCAAAGGATCTGATGAATCCTTGATCTGAATAACAGGTTTTCTTATCATATGTCTAATAACTAGTTCATAGGTCATATTCGCTATTCACTATAACAATAATAATGCAATCTTGGTCATATTCAAATTTTACAGCTCTCACCGACTTTTGAAATTCTGCTTATGCCTAACTGTAAAAGATAATGCAGATCGCAAGTTTATCATATGATATCCCATTCTATAGATGACTTTGCATAGTTCTTATGGCCGCCCACTCTATCAGGTAATATTGGGAAGCATGAATTATCTTATTATCTGGATCTTATTCGTATAAGCCCCATTTCCTGTCTATCATCATCTAGTTAAGTCTGTATTCTTGATTCTTTTTTGAATGTCTGTGTCTCTGAATTTCACTTATGGAATTTCACAACAAGAACACTTATAGTATACTTGTCTTGTTATCCAAATTAAGAAAATAAGGTATCGAATATAGGTGCATATGCCACATGAGAAGATTTTCTATACTTCATTTTATGAACATAAAATTAGCTGTATACATAGTTGTGACGTTATGCTTGGTTAACGTTGCCACAACAACTGTAATGAAGCCTATGACTTTAGCAATTGCACAAGGTAACCAGAATCAAACTCATTATCAAACTACGAGCAACAACAAAGCTCCCATCGTGTCACTATTGGCTAACAATTTAGCAAACCGGCTCAACAAATCAGCTGCAATATTAGAAATAACAAGCAAATTGCCGGAAGTAAAAAATCATGCATACGCGTCTTCTCTTAATCTGACGTTACATGGAATAGCTGCAGATGTAGATATTCAAAAAAGAAAGGTAGCACGAGATATTCTGTCAGCAGACAAGGATTTTGGGGTCATATTTTTTCTTATGCCTAACGGTTATATGTATATGGAGGAACCATATTCCCGTCAGCTCAACCTCACCAAAAGCAACTTTGATTTTAGAGATTATTATAAAGGAGCTGTTAGCACACATATGACATATCTTGGCAATGTTGTCATTTCTGCTTCTTCAGGTTTTCCACAAGCCAATATTGCAGTTCCAATTTACTCTACTGAAAATAATAATAGTAGTAGACCATCTCTTCTGGGCATCTGGGCTGGTGGTTTAAACTTAGCGGTCTTTAACAAATTGCTACAATCACTTAACCTTACCAATAACGAACATATTGTTTTAGTTGATCACTACGGTCAGAAGATAGCAGATTCAGATAAAAGCCAAGCACTAAATTCAAATCAATCATTTGCTAATTTCCAGAGTTTCAAAAATGCCGTAGCCGGAAAGGCTGGTTCTATCGTGGAAGTAATTAATGGCACTAAAGTGCTAGTATCGTATCATCCAGTCAATGCTATTCAGACAAAGTGGACTATTCTTGATATACTACATTTATGGAACTAATACTTTTGCTGCAAGCTGATGGACGGACGGACGGACCAATTGAGCCCTCATTATTAGAATACTTGAAAATATGACGATTGTGTGGCTCTATCATATGTATGTCTTCATTAGACAACTGGAAGATATGGATACAAAACAAAGATTAGCGGATTCCCGTTATCAATTTACTCAGTAGAGTGTCTATACATCTTCATAAAATACAATATATGCGGGCTTATTCTACCTATAGAATTAAGACAGTTATAATAGCGGCTAATTTATAATAGTTATTTCAAAGATAATAGTGTAATTCATTAAAAACCATAGAGGCAGATGATTTTTTCGTAAGAAAAATGGACATGATCGGTAACGAACACGATAAAATAAACATTCAAATATTATAAGAAATGATTTAAGTATTTCACATAAATAGTGATGTTAAATTTTTGGTTAATTTTTGAATGGGACTAATTCAATAAAAGTATATTAGTTAGTTTGGAGTATAATATATGTCGACTGATCGGAAGAGAGGAATGATCCATCATACAGATCTGCATAGCGGGTAAAGGCCCATTATGTCCTTGGAAATGTATGGTTGTCATCATAGAAAAATAGGTAGTCGCTAATTGCAAACAATTGACGAGGAGTCCCACTCTGTGATGGTAAGGGCAAACTTCGAGACTGTCTGGAACCTAGGATGTCAGTCCTGAAAAGAAAGCCACATGTCTTCGAAAATCAGTCGGCTAATCTATATCAATAAATCGTTAATTTATTAATGGCTTCAATTATCGCTTTCACCTTACAGAACAAACTTGTGTAAAAAATAAAATAAAAAAATATCGTGGTTCACTAGAGAGTGAACATTTCCAGAGTATTGACCGATTGCCTATTACCACCAAGTGCAACGGTTATGGTCGCTATGCTTTACGGTTAATACGTATGAGCGGCCAATTCGAGCATAGTTGGGAATTCGAGTTCAAGCCCCGGCAGCTTTATGGCAGGAGGCAACATATCAATCGGTGGAGACGTCTTCCATCAAAGACGGCCAGTGTTAGGCTCTCTGAATCTTGGGTTGCATCATTGAAAAATAATCACTACTAGATTATACGATCTCAATAATGGATGGTAATAGCTATTGAGATAAGACATGAAACTTTGAAATTGAAGATGCTGCCTTTGACACCACTCATAAGTGTAAATAAATCATCGAAAACGCCTAAGATAATTTTGGTAAAAAAGCATGGTTCAATCTACAACAATTAAAAAATAGACTTATACTATATTATTTTCCACATATAGCTGAAATCGAGGTAAAGAAATATGATGGAATGAAAATATTAAATTCTTATGTTGCTTTATTTTTTAATATTTTATCCGATGAATTTACGGTTTTGGGAATATTTGTGGAAAGGACTTGCGACGATTGGACTTGCAAATATTGTTATTTTTTCGTTGATTCTGTTTGTCATCAATATATCTCACACATCTTCTCTTATCTGGATCTTCATCGGAATAGAATCGGCTTGTTATATCGGCGTGGTACCTGTTCGTCGCCATATCACTCAACTTCTACGATAGTTCTGTTTCAAACTCGCACACTATTGAAATTCATCCAATACTTATAAAGTACAATTATCATTTGTGTATAGAAAAATAGTTTCTGAATATGTATACCATCATCATCTTAAATATGAATGAAAGACTACTAACAAGTTCAAAATGTGAATTAATGACAAATGCTAATGAATCAAGCGAAAGGTTTAAAGCTATGTAGTTACCTATATACAGTAACCGTATATATGAATAGTGGTAAGAATAAATCTTTCTACAGTGAACAAGAAGGAGGGAATAATAATTATTAATATAGCTTCGACTCCATTTAAAAAGCAAGTAGACTGGCGTCGTAGTAAAGTACTTGAATTGTTAGTACAAGGACAAAACCAGTATGATATTGCAGAGGTTCTTCAAATCAGTCAATCTACAATAAGTAGGGATGTACAGTATCTGAGATCAAAAGCAAAAGAAGAAATCAAATTACACATCAATGAGAAATTACCGGAGGAATATCAGTGATGCCTAACAGGATTTAATCAGGTATTAAAGATTGCATGGGACATGGTTAATAAACTACCTCAAGATAATAGACTAAAACTTCAAGCATTATCATTAGCAAATGATTGTTACAAATACAAAATGGACTTGCTCACGAATGCCTCTGTGTTAAGAGTTATGTAAACATGTAGATGCTTTCTCCATGTAAACTGTTTATACTAGTTTTGCCTCTATGTTTTTATTATAATCACATGCCCAATCAGATACTGCTTTACCTATATCACGTTCATTTTGAAAGGTGGAATTGTTTATTGCTTGTCGTTGCATCCATAGCCATCTTACCTCTATCAGATTGAGCTCGGGTGATCTGGTGGGAAGAAATACAAGGTGTATCCTTGGATGATATTTGGATAATACTGCTTTCACCTTGTTTGATTTATGTATCGATGCGTTATCAAGTATCAGAAATATCTGCTTGATACTATCGTCATACTTTTGGTCCATTCTTTTGATAAAATCTAAAAACTGTTTTCCGGTTTTCTTTTTGTAGCCATGCGTCCACATTTGATCATTGGTATAATCGTATATACCAAACACGTTTAGAATTCCCTTTGTCTTTTGAGCTTTGGATACCTTAGACTGTGTAGAGGACCAAGATGTACCGCCATATGTTTTTGCTACTATCGGTCCTTTCTCATCCTCGTAGAGTAGTACTGAGTCAGAAGACAGGTTACTGTATCTTAGTTCTTCAATTCTCTTTTTTTCAAATGATATTCAGGATCTAGGCTGTATTCCAGAGTAATCTTTGACTGCCTATATTTTATTCCGTGTTTTAGGAGGATATTTCTAACCTCGGTGTGGCTGATAGCATCTACAAGGCTCATCTCCTTGGAGACAAATCCTGCTAGTACTCTTAATGACCATGTGGAAAATGGTAATCCATAATCTTTTCTTGAATTTTTGGTTGCTATCTCCACAATCTTATTCTCCATATCGTCAGATATTTTGATTGGTTTATGCTTGTGTATTTTTGATGCTATTCCATCTATACCTTTTTCATTGAAACGATGAATCCATTTTCTTATGTTGCTATCATGATGGTTAGTTGCCTTCCTTATTTCAGGAACTGTGTATCCATCATCCTTAAGAAGAATAATCTTTGCACGGTATCCAGATTCTCTATCCTCAAGTATGCTATCATGTAACCTATTCTTTTCATTATTTGTAAGCAATCTGAGGAATGTATCCCTCATGCTGATAATTTAAAAGAGAGTAAGCTAAAGGTGTTATGGTATCTGAACGAGCACTGTTAGTTTACAGAAGAGCATTACATATTCTTTACATAACTGTTAAGTGATGCAATCAAATTTGTAGAGAGTTCTAAAGACAAGCTAGAAGCCGTAAACCCGGACACCAGCTTAGAGAAAAGACGAGAAGATAATATTACCGACAAGAATAACAGGAATGACATTCAAGGATCTTCAGAAGATAATACAAGGAACCTCAGTTCAACTAGAACAACAAACCGGACTTTTTAATACCTTAAAAGGAAAAGAGTTTTGGATTTGGAATTCTGAACAGCATAGGCTAGATGACATTAAGACAAACGGAGATTGTTGTTTTAATCATATCATAAGACTTCCAAAGAAGAATGGAATAGAAAAACCTCTCTATGACTATCAGAAGATAATATTCGACAGCTTGGAGTCTCATAAATATATATGGATAAAGAAAGCTACTGGATTGGGTATCACAGAGTTCTTTCTAAGATACATTGCATGGTTGTGTCTAAGGAACAACGAATATCAAGGCTCTCAGATCTGTATAGTAACAGGTCCTAACATAGACATTGCAATCAAACTCATAAAGAGATTAAAAGCCTTATTTGAAGAAAAACATCGAATTACATTCAATAACAAAGAAACTGTTCTAGAGTTAAATCAATGTACAATAGAAGCCTTTCCATCCAATCATCTAGACTCATACAGAGCATTGGACAATCCCAAATTCATATTTATTGATGAATCCGATTTCTTCCGAAAGTCAGAACAAGAAGATGTAAGACATGTGTCAGAGCGATATATTGCAAAATCAGATCCATTCATAGTCATGGTTAGCACCCCTAATGCACCAGATGGTCTATTCGAGAAGATAGAGAGAGAACCAGAAGAGATATGTTTGTACAAGAGATTAAAATTAGATTATACTTATGGTCTTGGAAAAATATACACTAAAGAAGAGATTCAGAAAGCAAGACAGTCTCCTTCATTTGATAGAGAATATGACCTCAAATATCTTGGTTTGATAGGAAATGCATTCCATCAGCTGGATATTGATAACGCCATCGCCGAGACTTATGAACCTAACGATGCTTGGAGTATATCAACTGCTTTAGGTAGAAGTATGGGAATAGATGAAGGATTTGGTAGCTCAGAATTTGGTATAGTTATTACACAGGGTAAAGGTGGAGCAGTAGAGGTTATCTATGCTGAAAGTTTTAACCGACCTTTACATAATGATATGATAGATCTCATTCGTAAACTAAAGAATAAACACCATATCACAAAAATATTCATAGATGCTTCAAATGCAGGCTTTATCAGCACACTAAAATATCAAGTTGGAGACTATGACTATAGAACATATACGGAACAAAAGAACATCATAAATCACATGTATGATCCTAGGGTAGACTATAATAATGTACAAGTATTTCCAGTTAATTTTGCATCTATGCATAAAGACATGCTAGCTCATACTAATGAATTGATATCTCTCAAGAAAATAAAAATACATCATACTTTTCAAAAGTTGATTACATCATTGAGAACAGCAGTGGTAAATACCAACACAGGAAGCTTAGATAAAGATGCTACTTCGTATAACGATATTTTTGATGCATTTAGGATGTCTTTACTGAACTACAAGCTTAGACCAGGTCGATAGTATCACTTAATCAATCAAGCAATATTTTACAATGGATTTTGGATCAGAACAAAAAAGGAAATTAAGAAAAATATTTAGTCTGGGGTCAATCACATATTTTATCAGGCGGATTAATCCCTCTTTATTATACAAATCAATGTAACCAAAGAATATTGGATCAATCTTCTTTAAACTCATAATCTTGATCGACATACTATTATCAGAGAACTGAACCAATTAGGATCATATTGAATATCAATATAAATGTGATAAGTTTATGAGAACAAGCCTTTGAAAGATAACAGTGGAGATATTATACACGTGAATTTTGCAGATGCAGTTTTGGCTTCTGCTCGCTATACCCATCTACTTTACACCGAAGCTCTTGCTTGACGAACTCCAAGTTGACGGAGGCGTAAGAAAGATAGTACCTATCACAGCAGCAATCGATGCAGGAGCTGCTACCGTGTATGCCATTATCTGTAACGCGCCTATACAACCTCAAGCAGCGTCAATGGATCTACTAAAAATCCTTGAACATTCTTTGGATGCTGTGGAAGAAGAAAACATAAGAGTTGAAGCTTCCCCTCACGACCGATGGAAAGTCCCTGTGAGTATTATCAGACCAGATTTCAATGTACATGGGACGCGCGAAATTGATCCGGGTCTCATCAAAATATCTATGGATTATGGATACATGCGAGCATTCGATGTTGTAAACCGAAAATTAGAACTTAGGGCCCGTTTATACATATTACGAAACTCTCAAAAAATCACTCGTCTACGAATAGATATACTTAAAAACGAAATCACAGTTGCAAAGTGGCTTAATACCAAGTTTGATTTTTGGCTGCCGGGTGCTGGCTCAGATGTCCGAAGAACTCCGGCAGAGGACGAAGCCGTAGCGAGGAATATAGAGTATATCTTAGGTGGCATAAGCGAGTGTTTTAAAGCAATTCAAACTCTCCGCGTAATGAAATGTGATCTGAGGGCTCTGATTGATAGCAGAATAAGAGTTTGTTCAAAAGACTCTTCATGTCTTCCAGACGATTTTGATAACTGGTGGAAGGGTTGGGAAAGACAAGGGAAGGACGTTATAACTTTTGACATATGGCACAATGTTACGACGGCAGATTTTTCAGGTTTAGAAGATTTTGAATTATTGAAAAATCCTGATTCAGGATTCAGTTACTATTATGAGGGCAAATCCTTGACGTTAGAAGCTGAAGAACGATGTTTACATGAAATGCTTCCGGATGACTCAGAATTCTTGCCACGATGGGGATCGTCTCATAATGGGAGTCTTATCCAAAGCGACTGGGCTAATAAAGAAATTGTTGGAATACCCTTAGAAATGGATTCAGATGGCCTGATACGTGGAATTCATGGTAACTTCGAAACACTCGTCTCGACTGGGAAGAAGGTAAAACATTATTGGAGAAATAATGCCCATCCTATACCTAACTGGTATCATGGTTACGATATTCCAATACCGTCATCATCCTTCCCAATAGATTCATCGGATTCCTTCTCCCATCATCTCTGGGTGTGAATCCTTCATTAACGATTAGTGCCTTGGCCTTTAGAATCGCTGAAAATGAGCTGGCAGGAGGCAATATAGAATACTTACCTTCATAGAACAATACGGTCGAAGGTAGTAAAGCATTCTCTTCTTCGACCGCTATATATAGCTCCGGATTGCAATGTATTATATTAGTAACACATTGAGTATTTTGGGATCATGGGAACGGATTGTTTATTGCATTTTATCTTATTCCATGGCTACACTTAAGCATAGGAAGACACGTAGTATCATGTTGAGATGTAATACATGTAGCGTCTTAATATTTGCAAATGGAATGCTAGCACAAGAGCAGATAAAGAGATTAGCAGATTATGAGTTTAAGACTAATGGAACAATTATGTAATTACAGTTTTGATATCGAGATGGACAGCTGGCAAGGTTAAGAAATTTACTTATCGAATTTGCATGTAAATGAATATCAAGCTTATTGATTATAACATACTGTCATTCATGTCAGAATTTCATTCTCATTGTAACTTATTTCAAAGATGCACATTAAGAGTCTCAAAGCTAAATTAGAAAAAGATGTTATTATTTTTGATATCTCTGGTGCAAGTATCTAACTCTAACCTAGCCGAGCCTCACATTAAAGTTATTTTAAAAGGATTATAGTAATAATTCATATCTCATATTCAAAGTGATACCCATATATCTGTCACTTGTAGTCCATTATGTCGGAGTTTAAATTCAGGAGTGTTACCCTGTCCGCTATCTTGTGCAACGTCTACTAGGTCATGTATTTCTTCCACGAATTTACTTGAAAGTGTTAATATTCCATAACTCGACCTCACATCCGAATGCTTTTGCTCAGGCAATTCCTGAATTAATGATTTTGGGGGCTCTATCATCGCATCGTCATAAGACATAGGTTTAGTAGTATCGTCTGATTCTGAAAGTTCACCATCACCGCTACTTACTAATGATTGCGGATTATCTTCATCTTGGAATCTACTTGATTCTACCTACTTTTGGTTAATCGAGTCATTTTCTGCTAGATTTGTTCTAACACCATCGTTTGAAGCGCGTGATACTAATAGCAATGCCTCCTTCTTTTTGGATTTAGATTCTGCGCCAACCTTACCTGCTTTCTGCTTCTTGGTGTCTTTAGCCTCTTGAGGCATATATTTCGTTATTGTAGCCTTTGACCACAAATCCACGCAATCGTGCTCAATTTTCGCGCTACAGTCAATAGGAGGAAGTTTTTCTTCTTCCCTTAAAATGTTGTAGAGTTCTGCTATATATTGATTAGCGAGTAAAGATCCTTTCTGTCTCAGTTCAGATAAAACATCGTCGTACCGACTCATTTCGCGAGCCTAGTTATACTTGAGAACAAGCAAATCAGAAACAGATGGAAGAAAACCAGCTATACATTACGGCTAAAAACATTTGCCAGTAACATAGAGATAATGGAATGATATTTGAGTATATAATTGCAGGAAATCAAAGAGTGAAAATTTATGATACTTTTTAGAGGATAGATAATGTCCACTCTGGAACTAAAAACGGAATAGAAGAACAATAAAAATGATAGAAAAAGAGACTCACAAATTAAGAAACTGATTGCTGAAGGTTAGATAGAGATTTTATAACCCTGCCTAATTTATGAAATCCAACAGACAATAGATTTAAGCAAAAAACTGTATAAAGAAGAGCCTAAATATTCCAAAACATAAACATCAACACATAGCATATCATATACTGGCATTGCGAATTAGATTAACTTAAAGTGCATTCTAAGATGTTGATCCGAGATCTAGAAAAGTGATGGTATGAGAATGATATTCGATAGTTCAGATGAGGAAACAAAATCTGACAGGTACATCTTCCATAAAATATAAAGGAACGGATGATACTATTATGTCAATTAGCGATACTATCAATTGATATTACTAATGCATTATACATATCT
>CAVPXM010000050.1:0-79310 GCA_963709405.1 uncultured Nitrososphaerales archaeon | reverse complement strand
GATAAGCAAAGAAATCAATGGAAATCAAATGATATTTTACAATGGCTCTCATTCAAAAACCATCTAAATCAACAAAAATACTGGCTTTGTGTGATTTTGATGCATATTCTGGTAGTCTGAATTTTGTGTTTGGAGAAGCATATGTAAATGGCAGCATATCAGCAATTTATCTTCCAAGGTTAAGACAAGAATTCTATGGATTAAACCCAGACAAATCTCTCTTTTATCAAAGAATAGTCAAGGAAGCAGTACATGAATTGGGACATGCTTATGGGTTGAAACATTGTAACAATATAAAGTGTGTAATGCATTTTAGCAACTCACTATCTGATACAGATTTCAAGACGAGTCGCTTTTGTAATATATGTAAATGTCTCATTTACAATTGTTCATAATTAGGAACAGCTATTCCTTAATGTAGTATACTAATGGGAGGATTTGTTGTCTTTTTTGAACCTAAAGAAACCCGTATTGCTGTCCAAGAATCTGGCTAGATATATCATTATATTGAGGTTACCATTTTGATAATTTTTCGATGTTCCTATGGACATCATGTACTGATTGAATTCATATAGTTATCAAGATATAAAAAAGCGCGATGAACAGGTGAAAAAGAAAATTCAGATGAGCCAAGACAGAGTACCAAAACAACGCAAATCGATGCCGAAAGTATCACTCACGAACAAGATTAGAGATGCAATAACAAAGGACGTAAATTGGGGGCAATTATAGTATTTAATAATAAGCATAGTTATCTCCTTAATAGGAACGCATATTTCATGATACCCTGATTAAGCAAGGTCTTTACGTCTGGCTCTCTTCTCATGGAAGTCTAAGAACATCACGATACTATACTGAGCCCAATGAATACCTTCTCTCGTGTATTATAAGACCCCTAACCTGTCCTTCTATCCGGCGGAATAGCTTAAGAAAATCAGATAGAATTCAACGTTTTTGAATACTCTTCTAGGCCTCGCAAGATTTGATTTTTACATAAAATGCATATTGTGGGTTTTTCCGCCTTTAGCCTCAGCTTTTGCAAATCTGCTTTGCCAGGATAGCAGGGGCGGCTAGTCCAAGTTGGTTTATTATATGGCTTTTGTAGCTGTCTTTGCTATTTGCCTTAGAGCCATCACAGTAATAGCATTGAAATTCAAATAGGTGCCTGGCATTGCTTCCAAAGAGTTTCAAATATGGCTAGATATGACGAAACAATTGATTTATTATTAGAGTATATCGATAATCCTGCTGCTTCATACATATTGTCCTTTGTATCGTCTTTTGTCTCTACTATAATAGATTCTTTTCTATCAGCTAATACAATGACAACTCTATTGCTTTCTGTACCTCTCATTTAAAGCTCTAACATCAAGTCCAAATGAAACCTCTTTTAATTCCTTTATTATCTGCATAATTTGGTTGTCTACAGGTGTAAGTATTCTAAGTCTAACATTATTTTTTGAATATTCTTGATTTAGAAGCTGCATTGATATACCGGTGCGCACGTTCCGTCGGAAAGAATTGATCGTAGGAAATGCTACGAATAACTCTTCTTTTGCAGAGATCGAAATATCATAAGCGCGATCTATTGATTCCTTTGCATTTTCTATAATCTCTACATTAACTAACATGCTAACATAATATGTTTAGCAGCAGCTATAAGTATTGCTCCTGTTGCAAAGTCAACTCGGTGACGTTAAGTATCGTATCTGAACTTTTTATCTAATGCACATGCTGATACCCTTCTTAAACAATGGTGTGTCTATGCCGAAAAAAACAGAAGCCATTATCATTACTGCAAATATAATGCAGGAGATAAAACAAATTAAAATTTCTGAATATATCTAGTTTGGTAGAGATTGCAAGATTATTTCAGGTTTTCAATATGAATAGAAGAAACTAGTAAGTAGCAAGGTAAGACTGTGTTGGCCCAAAAGTAAAATTTCTGAATTATCTTGATCAAGAAAGCTTATTACGAGTTTGTGGGGGTATCATCCATATATTGTTATCGTATTACACTGTTACCATTATACATTTATCAATTATTTAAGACTTTTTTGATATTTATTATACTTTTGTAAGGTTGATGTAGTAATAATTTATATGCAACCTTCTAGGGTAATGAAGTAGAATTTGTTGCATTATAATGTGAGATACAGAGGATCAGCGATCATAGTACTCATGTCCTGAAGAGTAAGTGGTGGTGGCATAAACTAAATGAAGCAAGTTCGAGTACGTGTATAGTACAATGCCTCTGTTTGAGGTCTTTTGGCAAAATTTTCCAATATATAGCATTTTGTACATTGCAAAGAAATTTTTTCCTGCTGGAAATGATAAGTAATTAAACATTTTCCAAATAATCCAGCAGACTAAAAAATTTCAAGGCTAACACAAGATTTTTTATTCTTGGTAATCTCTTAACCTCAGTAATATGTCGAGTGTGAACAAGAATTTGCATATTCCAGAAAAGGAAGGAGCGTTAGTACTTCAAGGTGGATGGTCACTTGGTGCGTATGAAGCTGGAGCATATAGATATAGATATAGATCGATATAAAAATTGTATATCTGATTGTAGATAAGCAACTAACGATTTTTCTTTTCTTCCAATCATCAATTCTACCTAAAGAATTCTTTGAATGCTCGCTTAATATAGTTAAGTAATACATTATAAATATTATAATCATTGCTGTAATCTGAATTACAGATTTGCTCCACAAATATAGAAACTCATTTGAGAGAATCTCGGAATATAAACGATATAAAGTAGTACTGTGCAGAATGCGAAATAAAACAACGAAATTACTTGGTGGCAACGGCTAAAAATGAATGAACCTGATCACGTTCACTATTGTGATAAATGCAAACATTGGTATCTATGCGAGCAAACTGGATTTACATGTGAATTTATCTCTGATTCTGTAACTAGTCACAGAAGACACATTGCTTCCATGCCTATTTATAGTGAGTATGCAGTTTCGAAAGATTAGTTATTTATACCAGTCACTAATAAATAAATAATAACTGTAGCGGCATGCAAAAAAAGATAGTTACTATAGTATATGCCATGTTAGCAATATCACTAGTTTCCATACTGGTAGCAGTAATATTTACATATTCTATACCATATTAGTGTAATAGTAACATTACAAAAAATAGCGTCAATAATATGCCAATTAAATCTCTTTCAAATGGTCGTTATGGTGTAGCTGTTGCAATGCCTTATCAGATATATCAAGATCCCGATTGCAATCAAAGAGGCTAATGCATAGGAGATCTATTTGAAAAATCTTTCAAAGACAGTACGTATAAAACAAGATTTGGACAATACCAGTCCACTGGATCTAACCATCATGTAAAAAGAAGGTTATGCTATTAACAAGATAATAACAGTAAGTTCATTACAAAATAATATTAATATTGATCAGCAGTCATCAATAACTAGAGAAACTAATCATGGTTTATATGATGTAGAGCTGGGCTGGGATCCAATAGATCTAAAAGTTGGAAGGAGTACGATCTTCATGATAAATTTTCTAAATCATAAAACAAATTTGGAAGTAAAACAAGTCGACTATTCTTCTAAAAGCTATACTTCGACTAATATCACTGTTAATGGTTTAAACATCAAAAACCTCTATCGGAAGCGGTTCAAATAGTCAAATTTTCAATGTCAGGAATGGTATATACTTCAATTAATATGACCATTCCGAATCGACTTCAGAGAACTGGGAATAACAATAACAATTATATCCCTTCTAACATTTTAGAAAATGTGAATTTTTACATTATAATTCTACCTAAGGAATTTAAAAGTACTAATCCTTCAGACTCTCTAGTTTGACTTAGTAGAAGTATCACTTCAGGGTTCTGTTAGGTCTGTTTCAAATAGCTTTACTAACAAAGATAGTTACAAAACATAAAAATAGCCAGAAAAATTCTAAAAGAATGAACCAGCTCCAATGCGAATATCTTTGGGTTTATCAAGATCAAAAATATCAATGCGGTCGTCACTATTATTCTCATTCTTCTTTGTTACAATTCTTATTATTGCATCCTCGTTCCCGATGATGTTAATACCACATACCTATTTCTATGCTAATGCAGCTTATACTAAAGCTGTACCTGCAGTTGCAGGACCTACAATTAATGATCCGAATTTGAAAGCAGAGATGGTCTTTAAAGGACTTAAAATACCAACAAGTATGGCATTCCTAGGCCCCAATGATATTTTGGTTTTAGAGAAAAATTCAGGAGATGTACTCAGAATTGTAAATGGTCATGTTTTAAAAAAAACACTTTTGCATGTTAATGTAGCAACTCCTTTGATAGAATGGGGCTTGCTTGGGATTGCAATTTCAAAACAAGCAAATGCAAATGCTGGTAATAATAGTGGTGGTCAAGTACATACCTATGTTTTCCTCTATTACACTGAATCTGGCGGAAAACCAGGTGTTGCAGCAGGTAACCATCTTTACAGATATGAATTAGTTAATGGCCAATTGATAAGTCCTGTAGAGCTGCCTAAATCTTCCATCCAATGCACCTGACCCTCTTGTGGAAAGTAACCATAATGGTGGCAAAGTGATTATGGGACCAGATAATAACATATATGTCGTCATAGGCGATGTTGGAAGCCATGATGGCCAGGCTCAAAATAACAAGAATGGTAAAAAACTGGATGGAACCAGTGGGATATTAAGAATTACAAAAGATGGCCAACCAGTAGCACCAGACCCACTAGGAACTCTAGATCCCACAAGAGTATATTATGCCTATGGCATCAGAAATAGCTTCGGTATGGATTTTGATCCTATCACCGGCAATTTGTGGGATACTGAAAACGGACCTACATATGGTGATGAGATTAATTTGGTTAAACCTGGATTTAATAGTGGTTGGAATCACGTCCAAGGGATATGGCAAGTAAGTGGCCCATCGCCAGGTCCTGTTGCAGAAAATCCTTCTCAAGATTTGATAAACTTTGATGGCAAGGGAATGTACAGATCTCCTGAATTTGTCTGGAAGCAGCCAGTAGGTCCAACAGCGTTAAAATTCTTAAATTCAGACAAACTGGGAAAACAATATGAAAATACAATATTTGTGGGTAATGTGAATACTGGTGATTTATACAACTTTAAGCTAAATAAGGATAGAACTAGTCTCTTGCTAAGCGGCCCACTTGAAGGTAAAGTAGCAAACAGCCCAGAAGATCTTAAGCCAGTAATATTTGGACATGGGTTTGGCACGATTACAGACATAGAAGTTGGACTTGATGGATTTCTATATGTTCTCACGTTTGATGGTACGATATATCGGATTGTACCTGGATCAAGTTAACAATACCGAGATATTTCGAAGCCTCATTTCATTATAATTTACGAAATAAGCGGTTCTGAATACAATACAAAAATTTATGATTCGTAATTCTATCGATACAGGTAGCCTATAAATAATCTCCGATTAGTTTAAATGAACTTATGGCCGTTATTTTTATTCTGAGAAGAAAGGATTACTCAGATTCTATAACTTAAATCTGTATTTCTTTTAAAGAATGTATTTATATTTTCATTGAGAATTATTTTCTATTCAAATTGAGGTATAAGATATCACTAATATTTATCATTTTGACACTTATTGGAATTTGTGTTTCTGTTGTTATTTCTAATTACACTTTTTCGTATGCACATAAAACGATAAGCCCAATAATCACAAAAATGATGCCTCCAAGAATAAATACCAATACTGCAATCAATTTGTCTTCAACTAAATTAAAGACCGTTGTAACTAACGTTAATTTAATTCCCACAATAAAAATCCTGTCGCCATCTAGCGGTCAAAAAATTCCAACAACCAATAATGACCTCGTTGTCTCTGGCACTTCATCATATGACAGATCAAAGGATTGTAGAGTTTCAGTACTTTTGAATGGAATAAAGCCATACCAACAGACTATCGCGACAGGAAATAATGGAGTCAGTGATTATTCTACTTGGAGATACAAGCTAGATCCTATCTATACTACAATTAGAGAGGGATCTAACAAATTAACTGCAAAAATTACCTGTCTTGGCAATCCTAATAGTTTGACTAAATGGACAAGTATAAATCTAATTGGAACAAGAGATGATAATGATAATACTGCTACTACTGATGTAGCCCAGCCGCAGCCATTACAAATCTCGATTGGTGTTGATAAAAATGCAATCACTGCAGGAGATATACAGACTATTACTGTAAAGGTTCATAGTCCAGATATTGCAAATTCAGCTATTAGTGGAGCTAAGGTGAGTGGACAAGTTATTGATTTATTATCCTTGCCATCTTCGTCGCTTCCCTCTAAAAATATGAATGCAGTTGTAGAGCAATTTGGTGGTAATACAGATAAAAATGGTGAAGTTTCATATTCATGGAAAGTACCTGGAAATACTCCGATAGGCACACCTTATATAATAAAAGTAGACGCATTATCTGGTAAGTACAGTGTGAGATCAGAATCCAATATATTTACTGTAAAACCTTCAGCTAACTACAATCCTTTTATTTTAGCTCAGGCTAGTAGGAACTTTACTAACGGTTTGAACGATACTATAAAGAATTTTACTCAGGAGATATTCGACAAGGTCAGAAATAGCTTAGAGAATAATTTGAGATAAAAAACAAGTTCTATATCATCCAACTTGGCATCAAGCAACGAATAAGTTAACTCTACTTTTCGATATATGAAATCTATTGATTGGTCATTATGATTATGTTAGAATTATATTAGAATAATATATAGTTGAGATCTGCGATAATTAGTTTCAACTGTATTACGATTGTTTTTGATTAAATAAGTAAACCAATCAGCTGTCGTACCTCAACAGAAAACTTACCATTTTTATTAATTAATATCATTTTAATCCTAGTATAGCTGGATCATCTCATTTTAGATTGAAAATATTTTGACAGTTAGAATATCCCAGTATAAAGTTGCGGTATTAACTTCCTTAATTCTAATATAGTAATAATCAAGCAATCAGTTCCACGAAATATCATTATAACAATTATAATAACAGGATTATGCTGTGGCCAGCTCTGGCTATATCTTCCATACTCTTACTAACAATTGTATTACTATTATTCTATAGAATTCCGAATAAATGAAGCCACTGCTAAAAAATGTACTGATAAAAGCATGGACAATGAGACTACATCATCGTGTGGATCTCAGGGAATCAAATACTTTCACATCCTCTCTACGAGGTAGTGATAGTAATACAAAAGACGTGAATAATAATGGAGGAGATGTTTCAATAATTCACACAAAATCAAAACATTTCAATCATGAAAGTAGTAATGGAGATTCAGAAAATGACACCCCATTTGCCTTACCATTCCCATAATAATTGCAACAGGGATTTTGTTTTCTTTTGTATTTCTTCTATATGATGTTTAATATGATAATATTAATAGATGAGGTTAGTAGTCAGTTATACTCTAAGTTGATCTTCTAGAAGGATGTACAAGAATTAAAATAGCACAATGGCTTTCTTAAAATTGATATCCTGGTAATAGCAATAGCTAGCAATGACTACAAAAAGTAAAACTATTTCTATTATTGCAATCATAGCGATCTCTGCAATATTAATGACTACTGTAATAATAAGCCAGGATGCATTTGCAAAGTGTAAAAAGTATAGAGGTCACGGCAGCAGTAGCAGTAGTAGTAATAGTCAAAGCCAGGCCATTGCTCAGGCAAACGTATGTGGTAATGGAAACTTGGCTACAAATATAGATTGCCAAAACTTAGCCTCACAAATACAGGGTAATGGTAACGCAGTCAATGTAATAGGATTACACTAAAATAATTAGTGTCAACATCTTGAGATAATTGTAACCATGACCCCAGTTGAGATAAAGGTCTAATCTTTTATTTAATCATAATGTATTCCTTTTTCTTTTACTGTATCCTATATATTCAAACACAATGTAACCACTATTTAACTATGTTAAGTAAAGTATTATAAATATCATAATAACTTGTTCTGATCTGCTCTGGCGTCAAATATCAAAATTCAGTTGATGCAGATCAAGGAATTGGAGAATTGTAGTGGTGGTGCTGAAGCTAATAATGAACAGATATTTGAAAAATTGTAAGGAAACACATTGGAAAATTGGTTGTATCAGATAATGAATGAATCTGATCATGTTCACTATTGTATAGAATGCGAACATTGGTATCTATGTAAGTGGACTGAATTTAGGCGCGAATATATATATCAAATCCTGTAACTAGCCACAGAAAACACATTGATTCTATATCCATAGAGGATGATAAGATAAAACCGTTCTGAATTCCAATCAGATTCCTGGTAAATAATACTAGAACCGACTCTTCCAAAGTTCCTTTCAAAATATCATATTTAGAAGCTTGTATCAGAGGATATAATCGATGAAAGTGTAGTTGAACCTACTATATCTATGTAAAGGATTACCATTAATTCCCTTTTATTTTTATTATGTAACAAAAATCTTCGAGAAAGATATGCTAAAAATATCTGTGAGTACGAATCCCTGTTTGTAGCTTGAGATGCTATTTGCAAATACCGAGAAACTCTACGCCTACTCTTTTGTACAAGAGAATCTAAATGGACTTCATAATTGTTATCAACACTATGATCATCAACTTCAGGCATAATTTCTTTAAATAAGCTGAGGAAAACACGCTCTGGAATGAACACTTTTTCAACGTTATCATAATAACCTGCCTCTCCACCAATAACCTGCTCTTCGAATCTTTCTTTATCTAAGACTCTATTGTAGGCCGTAACACAATATTTGTCGTCGTTCTCTTGGTTAATTTTCATCTAAATCAGTCCTGTAAATCTACATTAACTTTATGCTTTCTTTCTTATTATAAGAGTATAGCTGGGATTCGGATTATTTATCTACAAATGTGAATTTATGCCATTAAAATATATTGAATCCGATTACTAAAATTAGTTCATCGATTGCACTGTAATGCACTACATTCTGAGTGTTCTTATACCGCGACCCATCTGCTCGCAAATAATGTTATTGTCAGACGGAGTTACGAAATATTGTCATAATGCTTTCCTAGATCATAATAACAATAGGAATTCTAATGATCGCACACTTCACAATGCAAAGTCAAATCATGAATCCATACTAATATTGGATGATGAATATGATATCGCTTTGCTAATTAAACAATTTTTGGAAAGACGTGGTTATAGTACCTATGCCTTCACAAACCCCCTATTAGCACTAGATGATTTTAGGAACAATTTTGAATGTTATTCATTCGTTGTTTCAGATATTAAGCTACATGATATGATGGGATTCGAGTTTGTAAAATTGATAAGAGAGATACATCCAGCAATAACTGTTATACTTATGTCCACTGTTGATATATACAATCCAGAATATACAAGACTTGGAGCAAATCTTGAGGTAGATAGCTTTCTTCAAAAGCCTTTTTCGTTAACAGAAATTGTAGAAATTATTAAGAGTCATAGTATGCTACAAGAAGAGTTGACAAGCTTGTAAGGCATATCTAAAAGTTTATTTCGAATAGACAGGATTTATTCATTTTCAACTTGATATTCACCTTCACCGGAAATCTCTTTTTGATTGGCTTTTATATCGATTTCTTCTTTGACATACTTTTAAAGTCTCTCACTTGCTTCTAGCCGAGCTGATAAAATGTCTTTCTTATCCACACAAAGCGAATGATAAGTATCTAAAAAAAAGTTTCGTTATCCCATATTACATATTCCCATACAGAACCTTGTTTAGCAGAACTTCTCACAAAATTTTTTCCCTAAATAAAGTTTAAAAAAATTAAGAACATCGCCAAATTTGAGTTCATTTTTTACCTTGCGTACCTAATTTCCAGTTAGAAATATCCACGATATGTGTGTTTCCTCTACTTTGATTCTTGATACCTTATGAAGATATGCTCTTCTGTCTAGAAATATTGAAACTATTTTTCTGTTTATTACTGTTCATCTCAAGTACTCTACTTGATTTTTAATACTCGTGAAGCAATATTCATTGCGTTCGTGATTGAAGGTTGGCTTGTATCAACAGTGATGTGTTCCCCTCTTACTGGTTCATAAATAGTCTTCATTCTTTTGTAAATAGTAATATCCGCATCTGAATAGTCATCTTTTCTATCTTTCAAACGTGAAATTATAACATCCTCTGGACACGTGCATTCCACTATGCAGAATTGCTCATCAGGTATTGATATCCTATCCTTTAACTTTTTTCGAGAATATTCCGTATTAAAAGTAGCATCAAGTATGCAATTCACCTTCGCATTATAGAGATATTTTGCTAATAATTCCAGGATATCATAAACTAACCTTCGTTCTTGTTTTGAATAGGTAGGCCTTGGGAATATTTCTTTTCTGATTTTATCAGTCGATAAAATAACAGCATTAATTAGCCGAGCAAGATCTTTTGAAAGTGTCGTTTTTCCAGCTCCTGGTAAACCACAGATAATGATTATGATAGTCATGATACCGTTATTAAATAATCTGGTTCATTTAATTACGTTTTGTTATTGTTTGAAAATAACAAGGGATTAGGTTGTAATTTGAGTAATATAGGATTGAAACACTCTTCATCTGAGATTGTAGGTGTGTATGTTGTTGTGTTGTAATTTGACTAATATAGGATTGAAACAACGACTAGGCGGTGTTCAAGCAATCCCCGCCTAGATGGTTGTAATTTGAGTAATATAGGATTGAAACTTAATACATGCATACTAGGTATAGGTATGAATAAACAGTTGTAATTTGACTAAGAACCTATCCGAAAATTCCTGCTCTTCTGTAAGTGATCCAAGCACAAGCAAAATGTAACGTCGCAATATGGTTCTCTACCTTTTTCTCCCATCTAATTAACAAGCGTCTAAACCGGTTCATCCAAGAATGAGTCCTTTCAACGACCCATCGTCTAGCTCTATATTTAGGTAATTTTTCTCTTTTTATGTTGCTTCTTTCTTCTGCTCTTAATCGAATGTGAATTTGTATAACCATACTCTTCTTCTAGTAATTCGTATACTTCAGGAAAGTCATAACCCTTGTCAAGGCACATGTTGCTGCTTTGATTCTGATTGTTGGTTCAGGTCTATAGATTACTACTATACTCTGAAGTGTTGCTTTGCTCGTTTTCATATCATGTCTGTCTGTTAGCACCATCTACAGATATACCAATAGGAACTCCTTTACCATCTACCACCAATATACTACGCTTCGTACCTGATTTACTTCTGTCTGTCTGTGTGAGGGATTTGGTCCTGTATTTTTTTCCCCAAGAGGTGCTTTTGTAATAACACCACCATCCATAGCCTGCCATTTCCAATCTATTCTATTATTTTTATCATATACCGACAATCCATCGATCCAGATGCGTTTGAATACAACTTCTTTCCTCCACTCTTGCTCCACTCTTGGAATCTATCTATATGTACCTGTACTCCATGGTAGAGCCTTCCATTGACATCCAGTTCTTAAGACGCAGGAAATAGCATTCATGGCCGTCCTGTCATTCATTCTTGGACGACCAGTCTTTTTTCTATTCCAATGTATTGATGATGGTGACGGTAGCAATGCAATGATTTTGTCTGTCCCATACAATATCAGGTATGCAGTACGATGAATCAATTCCAGTAACATCTGATGTCAATACAACTCAGAAGAAAGTGCAGTACAGCTTAGCTTTATCGATTAAATGCAGTTTGCGTATAACCCTATTATCTACGGGGCTCAAGCATTGAAAGGGAATTACTAATAGCTGAGAGTAATTCTGACACAGTAGAAATTCAAATTCTTGACATGCGGCATCAAAACAAAATCATAATTGCAATAGTAGATAGGGAACTATGTCTGACAGTAGAAGTAAAGGGTAATTATGATTATAACGAATATGACTCTGCTATTGAAGTGCTTGGATTGGCAATATATCCTAATAGTGAACCAACAGTGTTGTCCTGTGCCTTAATATTTGACACTGTATGGATTCAGGCAGAGTTAAGAGGTGATTATCTCTAATAGAGAAATAGATAAGTGACGCTGTGTTTGGGCACCCCAGTAACGGTCTGCAAGGGCCTCCAACTACGCCATTGCATACAGGGATTGTCACATTAGCAGTTGTTCCGTTAGTTGTGGTTGCAAAGTTCATCTGAGGAATCACAGGAATGTTGTTGATAATGTTACTTCCGTCATTGCCAACACCTCCGCGAAACAGACCATTTATCTCCTTGATTTTGTTGTGATGCTGTGTCTTAGGCCTATCTATATCATGTTGTTGTGGTCATGATATGACCTGCTTGTTGGCATGAGCCAGAGTTGCAACCTGAACTTCCACGCCCCTTTCGTCATTAAGTGGGTCAGCTGCGAACACCTTCATCGCTGGTAACAACAACAATAATGATGCAAAAAATACAACCAACAAAATGGAGTTCATTTCTTACTCTGCCTGTCCTCGTTCCAATAAGGTCGCTTGGTATACATTATACAATCCCCAGCCATGGCTTGAGAAATCAAATCCCACTCCCTTCGCTTTGCTTTGCTTTGATTTGATTTGGAAATAGAATGATAATCAAAACATTTGGGTTACAATTCAAGTTTTATCATTTTGATGGTGGCAGCAGTGAATAAATCGACATACGTCTGGGCAGCATCCTCTTTATCCTGCTGCTTTTTCATGAAATTCTGAATCCCGTAGTTTAGTTGATTGTTTAGATGTACTGCATATGTTGTCTTGGTTTGTGTAATGCTCTCATCATCATCTCCATCATGACCATATACGGTCTCGAGAATCTGGCTGATTATCTGTGTTGTACTTCTGCTACTCGCCATCTATCACTTTTGTTTTGATTGGTTGTAAATCTGTCCTTCAACTTCCACAGTTCTACAATCATGAGGGCCGCAAACATCTGCAGCAAGGGCTATGTCCTACCCTTCCCTCAATCCAATCTTCAAGCAAACGGTTGTTTATCCAAATCCGATTAGATTGTAACGAATCTTTTTTGAATTCTGTAACAGAAAGTTCTTCTTTCTCTAGAATAACTTCAATTCCTAATAGAGCGAGAGATTGCTTTAAGGTCGATTCAGCCTTTCTAAGCGCTTCCTCTGTTGATCCGCATCTCGGACAAGTTTCTCCTTTAGATATCAAACGTTTCCACTTAATTTTCAGGGTACTTGCTGATCCTTTTTCAATTCGTTCAGAAGGAGAACACTTACAACTTTCGTTACTCTTATCCATGTATATACTAAGGTAATTGTAGATGCCTCACTTAAAATTGGATCTAAAATCGGAAAGAAGGAGGGTTATCACTAATTGATTCATCGTAGTGATAATAACAATTTGTTTATGGGACAATTGTTAATGGTTGTAGCATTATAGCATTTGTAGGCCTTTCGCCAATTGTTGGAGTGTTCGCCGCAGCAAGTACTATTGCTGGTAATCTTACACTATTTGGAGCGGCAAGCAACATCATCATTATAGAGGCTGCTGAATCCAGAAGGGTTAAAGCATTTTCCTATGTTGATTTTCTTAAAATAGGGTCCATAGTAACTGTGACTAATCTACCGACGGCAGGAATATGAACAGATCAGTTTGAATTATGGGATAATAGGATATTCCCAATACTATCATATGAACATAATATATTAGTTTAATCTAAGGTAATACCTAAGAAGTTGGAACAGTTCTTACCATTATTTTAGCTAGTAACCGGAAGATATCTTCGTTCCTATGGTTGAATCTAAATTCTATTTCTTTAAGGTACAGGTGAAAGTACTGTTTGGGTACTCCTCGATAATGATACAACCAGGTCTTTGCATAACTCCAGAATCCTTCAATACCATTGATATGACTAGTATCTTCACGTACATATTCTTCCATTCGATGAGCAATTATCTGATGTTTTCCGATTAGATCTAATGAAGCATATGCAGTATGGTCATCGGTATAATACAAGGAACCCTTCTTAGTATGGAGTTTAATTAATGGAATTAATGTATCATGTATTCTGTCAGATACAGGAAATGTGATGACCTTGCCATTCCTCTGATATATTCCAAATACCAGGCTTTTACCTTCTGCACCCCATCTCCATTTTCCTTTCCTATGTCCACCAAATAATGCTTCGTCTATTTCTATTTCTCCTGACAGCTTCTTCAGCTCCTTTAATTTCTGAAGTGATTCATTGTAGATTGATTGTCTGAATACTCTGAATGTTCTCTCTATTGTGGCCAAGCTAAGTGGAACATAAAATCGGATTCTGTACGCTGGTACTCCAAGAGCATAGAGATAGAGTAGGTGTACTAAGTGAAGTGTCCATATTTATGTCGTATTTTATTTATCATCTAGTCTAGATTTTTGTATAGTTAAAGCTTAACATATGTAGAATATCTCTATTTTATGAATCATCCTTCTACTCTAAAACTTTCTAGAGGTCAGGAGAATATGTTAAAGTCAATCATGAAGAGTACCGATAATAAAAAGGATTATCGTAGGTTGCTGGCTATACTACAAAAAGGAGAAGGTAGAACCTATCATGACATAGCAAAGGAGCATGGAGTTAGCAGTAGATCTGTACAAAGATGGGTCGCTGCATACATTAAGAAAGGGCTAGTCGGAATAAAGATCAAGAAACCTGGAGGATCGAAATCTAGGATAACTGATAGGGATAAAGAGATTATCCTTTCAGCATTGTTTAACGATCCACATATCTTTGGTTATCTAAGGAATACATGGAGTCTAAGGTCGCTGGCAAGGTGTCTTACAGATGAGCTTGATATTCCAATCAGTTTCAAACATCTACAAAGAATAACTAAGGATATGGGAATTAGATGCAAAAGACCAAAATTGGAACTATTACATGGAGAGGATTATGAACAAGGGAAAAAGAGAGTGGATAACTACAAGCAAGTAGCATCAGCTCTGAAAAAAAGAGAGTTATAATGGCATTTGAAGATGAAACTACCATAACACAGAAACCTTGTATTCACAAGTCCATGAGTTTTGAAGGCCAGCAACAAAGGATAGAACATAATGGAAGTAGAAGGAAGTTCTCCGCATATATATCCATGCTATGGCCTGAAGAGAAATTAATGACGTATGATTTCTATGATGATAGAATGAATTCTACGAATACTATTGACCATCTGGAGAATCTCAAGAGAAACATTATGAAAAGTGATTGGTGGAAAAGACTCATACTCATATGGGATAACGCTTCATACCATGTAAGCCTAATGGTACGGAATTATATCAATGCACAGAAAGAAGAAGACTGGCTGACCATTATTCACCTACCAAAGAAAGCACCATACCTAAATCCAAATGAAAGGAAAGTAAACCAGCAGATAAAATCAGATGTGTGTGCAAACAGATTTTATACGCAGATAGAAGAACAGAAAGCTGCAGTATCAGGTTATCTAGAGAGTAGATTTGGAACTTGGAATGACGACAGACACTACGACACTTGACTTAATACGATTAGTGATACTAAGCTTAAAACAAACGATTCATTGCAACATACTTTGATAAGTTAACAAAGTTAATCATCAAATAAATAATGAAACTTGTGTATTGGTCATTGTATTTAGAGATATGAAGGATTCTGAAGATCACAGGGATAATAAGAATAATATTTCTAATCATAATTCCGCTGTAACTAGAACTGAGCACTCTCGATTGGACATCATCACAACTATGGATGATTTTATAATCCAAATGCTAAAGATAAGGAAGACGTTACTCTATATTTCTATTTCAGCTTTGATACTGGCTCCTCTTGCAATAGGCCTCTCGCTCTTTTTGATATCCCATCCAACATTTTTCGCTGTGCTCGAAATTGAGAACGAATTTGGAATCGTGCTTGGAATACTTCTCGTTTTACTAATTATTATATCTATAATGATGATTATTGCAGGAATAAGACAATGCCGTTCAATTGTAGTAAAGTGGACCAAAGGATATAGAGAATTTCAAAGAGAGAGGGACAAAGCGGATAGAAAGATTGCAGAAGAATATGGTATAGAGACATGACTAATGCAATTTTAGTGCATTAGTTGCTAATATCGCTTTATCCTCACTGCATGTGGCAATATCATATAGAATCATATAGAAAGCCATATCTATTTTGAATCTTGTCTGTACAAGACTAAAATTTTTAAAATATGCTAAATTTCTCAAGATATGGATAGAAAATATGGCTATTGATCAGTTGTTCCTATGAGATCGTGATAATCCTGCGACCACTCTTATTTTCATTATCTTCAACAGCTCCTGATTCAATAGTTCTCTTATCAATCTTAATCTGTTGCTTCTTTTCCATAGGAAACACTTTTTCATATGGTACAATTATCCTATTGCAAAATTCTATTCCTTTCTGTGTAGGCCTATAAATTGTAATAGTTCTGTGTCCTATTGATGATTCACTTCTACTAATGAATGCATTGAATTCTAGCTCATCTAATATGGGTCTGTGCTTTTTTAAATTTAAGCCACAGAATCGAATCAAAGATGTTTGATTAAGATATCCATATTCTACTAAGTGTAGAATAACATCCTTAATGATATAAATTCTATCTCGGTAGCAATGGGATGGTGGTAAATGGTTTACAGGCTTTGTTCCTAGGCCTTGGAGAGAGGACATTATTATTAAAGACTACATTATCTTCTCATCAATGGTTAATAAAACTGGTTTAACTATGTTAACTCATTATAAATAAGAAATCTATTCTAAAGCCGATCCTCAAATTAGATATTAGACAACAGATATGGAGACATTATAGATAAATTCATCGGACTCTTATAACCTGTCCAAATATAAGTGGTGAACTGAGTAGGAAATAACTCTGTGATCAAACTCTTCACATTTTCTTTTTACATTATCAATAGCCATTGCGTTATGCCTTGTTGGAATGACTATTTCATAAATGGATCTACCCTATAGGATATACATACATAAATACATAGTTACAATAGTTGATGAAGCTGAAGACTACAGCCGCAGCAGAACATATCATTTATTATAAGATGCTAAAATTTGTTACGATATTACGTTACTAATACATTTAGAAACATATAGTATCATAGGTAGATGGGAGTCTTTTTAATGATACTTTTAACAATGTGATAACATGGCTACCTCATACATTGAATGTAACATGAATTCACAGCTCGTATATTATAAGAATATATTTAAACTTTAATATATTCACTTAAATAATCTCTTGTGCTCTGCCATCATACATCTATTAAATAAAACCTCTAAACCATTTTCTTTAGCCATTTTTTCGGAATCTTGATTATATATTCCTTCTTGCATCCACAAAACTTTAACACCTTTTTTCTTTATCGCATCCTCTACTATCGGAGGCACATCTTCAGATTTCCTAAATATGTCGACGATATCGACTTTATCGGGTATGGAGACAAGGTTGGGATATGATGTTCTTCCAAGTACTTCCTTTAAAGTAGGGTTTACGGGAATCACATTATATCCATGTTCAATTAGATATTTAGGTACAAAATGCCCCGGCTTCTCTTCCTTATTAGACATTCCAACTACAGCAATATTTTTCAAATCATATATTTTCATTAACTCTTGATCTGAATGAGAATCCTTTTTTGATACTTCCACACATATTTTTTCCTTTTCTACTATATAACAGTAAGGTAAGAGTGCATGCTCACGCAAATAACCTAATTTCAGATTCTTGCACAATCAGCTAGATTTGGGTCATTATTATTAATTTTGTTACTTTACGATATCGTAATGATGAACATCGAATTCGATGAAAACATTAGCTTGAATAGCTTTCATGAATAGATTCAATCTAAATTGAGGTTGTCAATTCAAATTTATTTTACTAATAGGTGCTCAACATATACCAGTTAACATAAGTAATCTAACACATTCCAGGTCAGATAATTACGCATATTCAGATTGCCGTTACCGTACTTATGTTAATTGGTATAACATTATATATTAAAAACAAGAACAATATATACAGCTTTTGTGATTATTATCATTATCACCTTCCTTAAATTGTTAATCGTACCATAAAATATTTCTTGTTGCTTCATTTATTTCCTCAGTTTTCTAAATAAGGCAGAAAAATATGATGTTATAATTGCTTTAATAGTTCTTAATTTCATTCTTTTCTTGACATCCTTTTTTGAATACATACTAAGAATAAGCTGATAATCGGTCAATATTTTTGAAATTTGATTCCTCGTCTAACTCTTAACATGATGATAACTGCTATTGAATATGAGAATCACAAAAACAGAAACAAGTCCTCTAGTATAGCAAAGAATTAGAAAGACAGAATGCTTTATTTGCATCTAAATTGAAGCAAATAATTAGAAAATATATAGGTCGCTATGAACATTCCTATAATAGATCAAACCAAACCAAACCAAACCAAAAATGGTCTTTATTTACCAACAATAAAAACAATGTCGACATTTTGTGATATCGTCTGTTCACCCGCGATGATTGGTGTTGGAGGAGTTGCAGCCATAGCTTTCGTAGCAAATACTTGCTGTGGTAGTGGAGATGCTGTAAATTCTAAAAGTTTAATGGATTTCACTCCAATTATTTTTAATCCTAATGCTGAAGCTGCAATGTTAGCTTTCTCTACGGCGCTATCAATCGCAGGCTCAATCAAGGAATTCTTAATTTGTTCTAACTTCTTATCAGAAAGGGTAAAATCTATACTGTTAATGTTGTTGGCTCCTGCGGCTATTGCAGTATCGAATCCAATTTGATGTTGCATTAATGTTAAAGCTTTCTATTGTGATAGAATTTCTTGCTGTAAATCCAGTCAGATCTCCTCTACTTGATTGTGAGTAGTTGTAATTTGGTGAAATATCAAATAAGGATGTGCTTGTCTCATTTTCTTTGACTCCTGCTGTTTTTAATGCCCAAGGGTTTTATTCATTGACTTTGAATTGGAAGATAATGCAGCATCTGCAGTTTTATTTGTAGTCTCGACACCTAATGAGAGTGTAACCTTGTCAGGTTTTATTTTTATCATGGATGCTCCAGAAGCAGATAATGTACTATTAAAATCACGATTAGATAGTATTATAGTGTGATTATTTTGCGAAGACTGGGCGTTTGATGAATTAATTGAAGAGAGACAAGCGATAGAGACTATTGTCAAAATTGATATAGTAAGAAGGATCTTGTACATTTCTTATATTTCGTTTATACTATATTATATTTGTATTATTACGTATACAATTCCAACTTATATGCGGGGTGGAACATAAAATCGAGATTCAGTATATCAAAAGTATATCAAAACGAACTTTACCGGCTCAACCATAACAAATAGGAGAGATCGACATAATAATTAGAATCGACTGTTCTTATTAATCACTAGATAGTAACATAAATGAAGTTACCACAGCTTAAGTCGTGAATACTCCAAAATTCGTAGTTTATTATAAGAAATGTTATGATTGTAATAATTAATTATATTCATGCGATGAATGCACGTGTAACTGGGACGATTATGTACCATGATCATAAAACCTGCATATAACAATTATTATTTTATTTACCGTCAACTAATGATTTATGAAAAAATGCGTACCATTCATAACAAAATAAGATTAGAACACATAACTTCCTTTGTAGATACGGTTTTTGCCTTCGCAATAACATTTATGACTTTCAATTCAAATTCCAGATTTGCCTCATAATCTTACGGAACAGCAAGTTGATAACAATCTAATCCAATTAATCCACCAATTTGAGATTTATATAATCAGTTTCATCGTAATCGGTATTCACTGGGTTAAGTATCATGTTATTTTTAATCGAATCCAAGATTCGTATTCGATGCTGATTTGCCTAAATCTTTTATCTTTATTCTTTATTACACTTATTTCATTTGTCACTTCAGGTGAGATGAATTACGGCCTTTATCGTACTGTCTTACTTAGGTTGTAATCCCACTATACTATACTAATGAATTGATAATCTAAAAATATTTTCAGAATACAAAGTTGACTTACTAACAATTGGGTCAGATTTAGAGTTTATATGTGTATGGCCATTGTACGAGGATAATAATATCCTGACTCATCAGAAAGAATCATATGTGATTTTTCTTGTTAAAAATGACTATGAAGAAGAAATCAGTGACCTTTATTGGAATTGTTGCATCATTGGTAATCGTATCAACAATGATAGAAACATTTGCTGATCCAGTATCGGCTGTATCTCAGGCAGGAAATCAGACAAATAGTACTGGTTCAGGCATTTCGACAAATCTTGGAGCGAATAACAATAATAGTAGTAATAATCCAACTAATTCTGGAAGTACTACTTTGCCTCCGTCAACATCAGGATACTGACAAGTACAAACTCTTACTTCATTTTTTATGTAATTCACGTCTAGATATTTCCGAATCAATAAGGCTAACCGATTTCAAACCATCGATACAACTTCCAGCATTATTTTGCATCTTTTTTCTTGATCTTGTCTATCCTCTACCTTTTTTCTCAAATAGCTCTTATACTCAATGATGCTGATCGAGCAGCTTATTTGGTCTTCGAATACTTCCCAGTACTGTGCATTACCTTTGATGTACTTGCAGATTGGTAGTGTAAATGGGGGTCCTGCCATTCAAGATGTTTAGTAAATTTTTCGCTGCTATCTCTGCCATTTTCGTTCTAGTTGAAAATGTAGCACTTCCTATATGAGGTAACAATACCACATTTTCCATTTTCAATAATTCGTTGTTAAAAGAAAGCGGCTCCTTTTCAAACACGTCTAAACCTGCACCTGCTATCCATTTTTTCCTTAACGCCTCAATCAATTGAGTCTCATTAACAAGAGACCCACGTGCTGTATTAATTAAATATGCGCTCCTTTTCATTCGTTTGAAAACTGATCTGTTTATTATATGATAATTCTCACTATTTAAAGGGCAATGCAGAGATAGAAAATCGCTTTTTTGTACAAGTTCATCCAAAGAAACGTATTTGGCACCAACTTGCTCTTCATTGTGAATGTTTCGACCGTGTCTATTATGATAAATTATATCCATATCAAATCCTTTAGCTCTACGAGCAACTGCTGAACCTATTCTACCTAATCCGAGAATTCCGATGACCTTCCCATGAACATCTGAACCCAACATAAGACATGAATCCCATCCATATTTCCAACGTTTATGCATGATTGTCTCATATCCATGTATAATTTGTCTTGCTATCGCGAGTATTAGTGCGAACGTAAGGTCGGCGGTTGTTTCTGTAAGTATATCTCCGGTAGAGGTTACACTAATTCCTCTTTTAGTTGCTTCATACACATCTATGTGATCAATTCCTGTACTGTAAGAACTGATAACCTTAAGACTAGGCCCAGCAGTATCAATAACTTTGGCATCAATATTGTCTAGTAGTGTACACAGAATTGCATGTTTTCCACGTACTCCATTCAAAAGCTCTTTTCTGGTAGGAGGCCTTCCCTTGTCATTTAACACAACATTACATTCTTTTGAAATCATTGGTATTGCAGGATCCAATAGCTTTCTACTGATATACACACTAAATTTCTTCAATTTCATTAGCCTACTTTGTTATCCATCCTTCAATATATTGGGTTTGTAGAGGTTATCTCTGATTATTTATTAATATATTTACAATGCCATCCAAATGGCTTTTCTAGATTGAATACCTAATAAAGAGCGTTGCTTTATCTTTATGTCATTTTTCAGATGATATGTTTGATGACGGCCTCTTTTGGCAGGGTTTGAATCCTGATGAGGTTTTTTATATATGTCAATAACTTATTCTACTGTTAAATAAAAGATATTTGGTAGATCACCTTATTACTTTATCTAGTTTCATATTTATCATTCAATATAAAGACTGAATAGGCGTACTTGTTTAATATAGTCCAATTATGAAGTTGAGATACTACTTTTTGCATAAAATTACTACATTGGCCCAGATAAAAAAAACTAAAGAAATATTGTAGACATTACCTTGATATTATTACAAGCACTACGATTGAGAATACATAGTAGATTTAAAACCTCTTATTTTACCCATTATTCAATAGATAATACTGGCAAGTGAGATAACAAAGAACAGTTCTTTCTTTAATTATATTTTTCAGGAACAAGGAATTTCTAGGAAACTCAATTATGAGCCTTCTAAGAGTTTTAATGAATCTATAGGACACAATTAAGGTTTCTATTGTATGTGTCATTAAGTAAAGACATTTCAATAAAATTTTCTATCAGATTGAACATGTCAATTACAGCATGTTTGGCAAAAGCTATGTTTATTATTATGACCAGGTGTACAAGCATCTAATTATGATACTTGAAAAACATTATCTGGTTCGCATAAGTATCTTTCAAAGCTTCCTTCAGCAGCTTCTAAACCTGTAGTATTAGTAATTTTGATCTCTACCGTCCTGCTTATCTCAGCGTCATCTCGTTATGCTCCTATTACTTACGCACAGAATGAACAACAGCAATCACTACCGTCACAAGATAACCCCCTCGTACCTTCTGATAATGGAATTGGAAGCAATAGTAATAGCCCATTAATGGGATTAGACTTTTTGAAATCTTCAGGTATATTTAATGGTAGTTCGATTACAATCACAGCAGGAATAAGCACGGTAAATGGAATAAAAGTAACCGGGGTAAATCTACTTGATAACAATAGACTCGCTGTTACATTAGCAGGTAACAAACAGATGACTTCTAATTTTGCTACTCCTACCTCTTCGGTTTCTGTTATAGCATTAAGAATAGCTTTAAGTCACGATGATTTGGTCTCATTAATGTCTGTTGCAGCTGAATCTTCGAAAAGTAAGGGCGGCTTTATGAATCCATTAGGGGCTGAAGTGCAAGGGTCCAGTAATGCTTCATCTGCTGGCTATGGACTCCCTACTGGACAGAACAATACCACAGTTTTCAACCCACTGAGTTTTCTAAAGAATATGCAAATAGGGAGTACCAGCTTAGTCAATGCCGATTGGAAAATTCCACATGTTGTGAGAATGGGATCCTTCGGAAATAGGGCTCCCATTACACCAATTGTGGATTTAGTATTAATACAAGTCATTCCATATACAGGTGAGTTAGGAGTATTAGCGGGACCAAAAATGCCCTAGCCATATTTAATTTTTTGTGCCTCACATTTCTCAAATCTGCGATTGCTTCTCACCTAGTTCTCCTGATAAATCTGCTAACCAGAACTCTATAATTGATTAATTCATGTAACTGAAAAGTGTTAGACAATCTTAGTTGACATGAGATCGACAAAAGTTAGAGTCAGGTCGGCAACTGCGGCAAGCTAAAAGCAAAGGTAGCACCTCTGCCATTGATATTATTCTTGGCCCATATTTTGCCGCCATGCGCCTCTATTATACTCTTTGAAATATACAAGCCCAACCCTATCCCATGCTCTGATTTCGTCGCAAATTTCGTAAATAGCCTCGGCATTATCTCTGAATCAATACCTTCACCATCGTCCTTTACAGCGATATTCCATTCATTTACATTCCTTGTCTTCTCTGATAATGATACTATAAGTGATCCATGTTTTGTAAATTTTAATGCATTGTCCAATAAATTATGGACAACTTGGCGAATTCTTTGTCTATCTCCAAGAACAAAAGCATTCTTGAATCTACATTTGAATGATATATTACACCCATTCGCAACACCTTCACGATCTTTACTATAATCATCTAATAAACCATTAATTGTAACGACCAAATCAAATACATCATTTCTTAGTTCTAATGAGTTACCATCAATCCTTGATACATCCAAAATATCTTCGGTAAGAAATTTTAAACGACGCGCGTTCCTACTAATAATGGATATAAATTCTTGATATTGTTCAATATTACCTTTCTTACTACCCAGAATATCTGCCAAGCCCAATATTGGTTGAATAGGTGTTCGTAACTCGTGCGCAGCCATATTAACAAACTCATTTTTCATTCTATCATGTAACTTAAGTTGTTCTGCTACTTCAATCTGTTTCCATAAGAATTCAAGGATTGAAATATAAGATAATGCCATATGTTTACTATTTGAATATATTGCAAGTCCTGCCGCGTCGTAGGAATTATCCTTTGTATCATCTTTTGTCTCTATGATAAAGGACCATTTTCTATCAATTACTAGAATGCCTAAACTCGTTTGTGAACCTATATCAATACACTTGATCTCGATTTTGTAATCGAAATTGTTAGTATAGTCACTATTACTCTTACTTTGATTAGTTCTTCTCTTCAAGAACTGGTTTTCTTTCATTTGTCTCGCATATTCTTGTTCTAGAATTTGATTCACTGTGTCCTTATCACCAGGAATCAATATCCTAATACTTAATCCCTTTCTAGCCGATTCATCTAATAGTTGTATAGATCCTGATCGGACCAGACGACGAAAAGAATTAAGTGTTGGAATTATCCCAAAAATTTCAAAATCTGCGTTTTTAAATTCCTCTAAAATCCGTTGAATTGCTTTGCCAGGATTCCTAATTATTTCAATGTTAGAGGGGACTACAATACCTTGGTCGATTCTCATCCAGCCTACCCTGAGCATCAATACTATCTGTCCATAGTTCTTCAAATACCTTGGAGAAATACTTTACATACATTGGTTCATCACTGATTAACAGTATCTGAACTTGTTTTCCCCTTTCTATTCTTTCAAATGTTACTGCTATCTCTTTGTTAGTTATGCCAAAACTCATTGGTGGAAGATTACTAGTGTGTCTTATCTTTACGCCATCTTGTAGAAACTTTCGAGCAAGATTTGCATTATACTTGTTATCTATGTTACAAATATATCTTATTCCTTTATGTTGTCCTTTCATCTGCTTTTCTATCAATTTCCTGTTTGACTCAACGAAATAATCCTGTACATATTGCAAACCTCCAGGTGCAGATATGCAAGATAAAACCTCATTTGATACATCTGAGAAACGGTTGAATTCTCTAATGATTCTCTTCTGCATTCTCTATAATTCTTGTTTTATGTATAACAATACCCTCCTCTAGTTCTCTGATTTTTTGCTCAGCTGGAATTGCTGTCTTCCAAAGAGTATCAAAAATATATTGAGCTTGTTCAACTACCTCCTTCACATTACTGTAAATGACCTGCATAAGGGGAGTGCTTTCTTGCAATAGTGTTGTAGCCATATACTCGCTTTCACTAACTGCGACACCGCCTTTGACTCCCTCTAAATGTTTGAGTTCATCAACTAGTTTTATCAATTGCTTACAATAATGAACATTATCTTTTGTAATTTCTGTAAATGCTCTTATCTTTCCTCCTCTCTTTTGGATGTCTTTGTAACCATTTTTGTATTCTACAACATCTACCACAATCGAAGGAGCATTTTTATCAAAAAAAATATCCATCTTCTCTCTCACATTTGACATAAAATAAACTCCACGACCCACAGCTTTTTCGACACCATATAATATTTCTGAACTCCTGTCTTTGGTTGGAGGATATGGCGTAGTAGAGGTGGTAGTCAAGTAGGAGTATTACGAAGAATTCAGCATATAAGGGTAAGGATGTTTGAGTATTTTAATAGTTTAATGATATTTCTTTTTTATAAAATCATAGATCATACATATAAAGTAAACGTATTCTTCAAGCTGTTTGCATTTTTTTGAGACAGGCTCAAAGATCTACTTCACATTTTATGAACACACTATCTTTGTCATCTACTATTCTTGATAGGCGTCCGTCCTATCTCTTTTGCCAGTGCTTCTCCTACTTTTTCATCAACATTTGACATTAGTGCAAATTCAATCGGATCTACTTTATTATCTATCATGATCTTAATTAGATAAGGCAGATATGCTGCACCAAATGTACTCCTTGACGTATGAGCCTTTTGAGCCAAACTGGAAAGAACGTTTTTCATTGATTGACCTCTCGCAAGAATAGGTCCCATTACTGGCCATATCATTCCATATTGATTATACTTTATTCCCTTATTGTGTGAGTTTTCGTATAAGCCGTAGGATATTATATCGTTAAGATATTTGAGAAGACTCCATTGTCTATTTCGTCCGGCCCTTCCAACTATCATGTCAGCTTGAGAGAGAACATCAAGGAGTGCAGCCATACTCTTATTGTCAACTCGCCTAGACGAAGAGACTATGCTTGAAAAAAATGCGTTTATTATATCCTTTCTTCTTTCTTCTGTTGACATACCGAATCTGGGATCAGCATACGTTCCATTAGTATGTGATAAGAATGATTTGCCCTTTTCAATTGAATCTGAGGAAAAATAACCATTTATTGCGTTTGCGATGTCAATTTCAGCAGTATCTTCCCGGGTCGCATTATATCCAGCGAGTTTTGATTGTGCAATATTTAATAATGATCTAATGTCCCCATGACTATTTGATACTATTGAAATTTTTTCTTCCAAACTCAATTTCTTATTCTCAACTCTTAAAATATATTCCAAAAACACCAGAAGTAGTCTAGGAGGAATAATCTTGAATTCTATCGCCCTACATACTTTCGCTAGATCTTTAATCTTGCTATTCTTAGAGTTAGCTGCAATAATTACAGGTATAGTTGGCTCCTTCAGTATTTTTGTTAAATATTCTAATCCACCTGTGTCTTGTCTACTTGATATCCCGTCAATCTCATCCAAAAAAAGTAACATAGATTTTCTGAGTATGCTAGTGTTGTTAAGTATCGGGATAATTCTCCTCTCTAGATCATCCTTGGCTCTCGTATCACTTGCATTCATTTCTATCAAATCATAATTAAATTGTTGAGCTAATGCATGTACTAGTGATGTTTTTCCAGTTCCAGGAGGACCAATCAAAAGCAAAGGCTTACTTCCATTAATCCAATGTGTAAGCCATTTTACTACAGCTAATCTGGCATCCTCATTACCTATCATGTCTTCTACTTTCTTTGGTCTATATTCTCTAGCCCACATCGTATCTGATACAGTTAGCAATTATTTCATTATTAAATAAAACGTTCAGAAAAATTTTATCAGTGGACTTACAACCCCTTTATGGAGAATTGAGACTAATATTTTGAAGAGTTTGGTACATATCAAGTGGCACAGGATCTTTACAAATTAGTATCAAGATACTGAGTAAATCACATTTTGATGGCCTGAAGATCTATTTATCATGATCCGTAAGTTATGGCAATCCTTGTCAAATATAGGACGTTAAATTCACACAAGAATGTGTTCAATAAAGGAGAGACATAACCGAAAGTTCGATAAGAGTTAAATCAATGACCAAATGTCTTCATAAATACAAGATAAATGCAAAAAAGATTCATAGCAAGTGTTTTGTAGATGATAATAAGCCATTGATGATTCTCAATTCATTATGGTGAACATTTACATTAACATAAATAACTGCACGACGATTATCATATTATTGATTGATGCAGATGTCACTGGGATTATTTTAAATGCTGAACAAAAAGAAACAGATATTTTTCTGTTATTCGAATATGTGATATGATATATTGATCATGATATGAAAAATATGATTCACGACAATTTTAAATATGTAATACTTACTTTAATAATTACGATATTTTGTTTTAGCATAGCAGTAGGTAGTTATCATTTTATCCTCATTCTAGATCCTGTATTTGCACAAACATTGAGTACGATAACAAATGGTAGCATCGTAGATATACGGGATCGAGAATTAGCACCATCTCATATTATAGCTAAAGAAAAACTACCTAGCGTAAAGATCACTTCTCTCAGTAAGGGACAGCAAGTTTCAGCTGGAGAACTCGAGATTTTTGGAACCTCTTCTGATACTATGACTACTAAATGCGATGTTTCGGTTATCTTAAATGGGATCAAACCGTATCAACATGTGATTCCGAATGGGCAAGGTGACACTGGCGATTTTTCTAAATGGAGTTATTCATTTACGCCTCATTATAGTATTATTAATAAAGGAATGAATAAGATAACCTCTAAAATATCTTGTTCGGATGAATTTGGAACAGATCTTACAAAATTTAATAGTGTTGAAGTGATTGGCACATCAAATAATTCTCAATCTTTTGACCAGGGATTGCTGAAATTAGAACCGACAAAGGTGGTAAACAGGACAACACAATCATCCACAACTAGCACAGCCGCAACAAATGAACCCAAACGATCTATTCCTGAATCAGAAACAGAAGACAATGATATAGATCATAAATCAATTTTGCATACAAATGCAGATATTAATAATCCAAATTCAAAATCATTATTTGTTTCTTTTAATATCGACCGGGATCCAGTTATACGGGGACATGAACAAACTATTATAGTCACACTATATGATTCCGATACAAATGCAAGAATCGTGGGTGCGAAGGTCACTGGTCAGATCACTGATACTTATGACTCAGTCAAGAAGGAATTTGAAGGAGTTACTGATAATACTGGGGAGCTTTCGTACTCTTGGAAGATACCAGAAACCGGTAAGTCAACTGCCGATTATAAAGTAAAAGTAGGTGCAGTTGCAACTGGATATCCCTATAAACTATATACTACTGTTTTCAAAGTACGGGATGGCCATAATTCAGATACTCCCTTTATTCTAGCACAAGCCAACAGTAAATTCAATGATGGATTGGTTGATAGCATAAATGATTTTACACAAGGTATGTTGGATAGTGTCAAGCAAAAGCTCAATAATACTCGTAATGGATAATTTCCAAAGTATTCCAAACATGTATTAGTATTGATATTTTATTTGGATATCCAGTCACTTTGCCCTCATTTTAATTTTATACAATACCAGTCTGCAATAATAATTTATATGTACTATAAAAAATGGTCTTCGATATAAATTGGTAGTTCAATCGTCGATTTTTACTATCTATTAATCTTGAGACCAATAATTAGAAATTGCATTTTTTTATTTGGTCGATTTCGTAAGCAAGTGTATTAACTGAATCAAATTACAGGCAATTTGGATATTCAATCGATTATTATATTTGATAAATTCGTCTTCGGTTTTGGAAACCTTAGATTCATACCTCGAAGATTATTAACAATAATATACGCTACAGCGAAATTTCTGAACCATTTCGTATTTGCTGGAATTATATACCAAGGTGCCCATTTAGTACCGCATTCACTGAGCACGTTTTCGTGTGCTTGTATATACTGATCCCAATGTTTGCGTTCAAGTGTATCATTTTCAGAGAATTTCCACTGTTTTGTTGGGTCGTTGAGCCGTTCTTGAAGTCTCTTTTTTTGCTCGTCTTTACTTATATGTAAGAATAACTTAACGATATTGATGTCATTTTCAACTAGATATCTCTCAAAATCATTAATCTGTTTATATCTTTTATGACAAGTACTCTTTGATATCATCTTGTGTACCGATACCTCTATTACATCTTCATAGTATGAGCGATTGAATATTCCTACTTGACCTTTTGCTGGAATATTTCTATGTGCACGCCATAAGTAGTCATGAGATAATTCGTCACAATCTGGGGCCTTAAAGGAAATAACTTTGCAACTTTGTGGATTGAATGCGCCCATGACATGTCTTATTGTGCTGTCTTTACCGGAAGTATCAATTCCTTGAAGGATTATTAATAGTGCTTTACTTTTGTCTGCAAACAGCTTGTATTGCAAACTAGACATCTGATTCATAAATTCATTTAATAAATCCTGAGTATATTCTTGATTAATTTCTGCAGTATAGTCAGGATTCCAATTCTTAAGCTTTATTATAGTACTGTGTCTAACCATTAGCCTTTTAATCATATTTATTTTTGTATTTTCGCTCATAGATAGAACAATAAGTAACACAAGTTAAATATCTAGCATTAACATCGATCTGTTTAATTTTCTACATCATGATCACAAGTACATTATTTTGATTTCTACAATTAATCGAAGATGCCTAACCATTCGGAATTTTCTAGAATGAGAGGATAAAATGGTCCTTGCCATGCTGAATAACTCCATCCGGAGCAGCCAATATGATATTGCAAATATAATGACGTAGGCTATAACTACGTCGTTTTGGATAGAGATTTTGAATCTTTTATACATTAATTGTCACTTTATATTTTGTTGCTGCTATCTTGTCAACTGTTAAGCCATATAATTTGGCATTCTCATTGATATATTAATAATATAAGCTGCAGTAATAATCAATTTAATAACCAGTGTGGTAAAAGCATATCCTGTTCGTTTCTTTTCAATCAAATCAAATCATGTTAATAAAGTACGTCATCTTAAAATTTAGACTAATTAAGTTTATCTCAAAACATATCGACTTGGAATAATTTGTATGTATTTGAGTGATATGAAAGATGCATTACTATCAAGAATTTTGAACAGCATGAATACATCTTATGCATTTTTATAGATGACATCTACATATTGCAGTAGTAATACTATGAATACAATAGCATCATATATCAAATGCATGTATTCTACAAAGCCGAAAAGATCTTATTAATAAAATATGTGAGATGGAGCTATAGATACGGATATGAATACCGTTCTAAGAGACAATAATACAGAACTAGAAGCGTTCTCAAATTAATACCTAGCCAGATTTTGATCTACCGATACAAGGTCAACTTCCGTCCCATTAGTTATTGCTTTTGTGATTATTCTCTTTGTATCATTAGTGAGAAATTCACCATATTTTACATTGATGAACTCTTCTGGATGTCTGCTTCTTAGTTCATTTAGTGCATTTCCTATCAGAATTTCCCATCTACCTTTTTGACTTAGATCGGTAAGCACAGTCGATAGTGTTACGGTTTCCTTATGAACGATTGGAGATTGTAAGGTGGTGACATTGGTCTCACCAACTAATGTCCCCGAGAGCAGTCGACTAAAATCATAATGAGGAAAATCCCGAGAGCAGTTTTATTGAATTCAGTAGATATGCGAAATTTCATCATATTCGAATATGGATAATACTTTCTTAAATATTTCAGACATATTACTCCACTACTTAGTTTATGAGTATACTCTACTTCTTCCTACTGCTGCACCGATGAAAATTGGAATGTTTAATAAGAAATTGAAATATGGTTGCATCGAGATAAGATTTAATGACATTTCCTTTCTTAGACGAGCTTTCCTCTTCATCAACGGGAATACAAATGGGTTTTGCAGATGAATTTCATTAGCTTGTTAATCTATCTTTTACTTTACTATCATTACGGGACAATGTGAATAGTGTAGTATATCGGATGCGACACTTCCGATTAGCATTCTTTTAAGACCTGATCTTCCCCTGGTACCAACTACTATCAAATCTACTTTCTCTTTTTCGGCATAATTTACTATTGCTCCTCCTATCCTTGATACAACATCTTCAATGATTTCCGATTTAAATTGAGGAACATTATTTTCTTTGGATAGTTCATCTAGCTTATTCAACCATTTCTTGGCTTCTTGTCTTTTCTCTTCTAATTCCTTTGAGCCATAAGAAGGTGCGGTGACGAAAAAAGAATAATTCAATCTGCCTAGATCTATTATTGTTATTCCGATTAGGAGCACATCTTTATTGTTGGCATTTTTAGTCATTGCAATCGCATACTCTGCAGCTCTCATAGAGGTTTCAGAGCCATCGATTGCAACCATAATCTTAAAGCTTCTTTGAATATTTGCAGACATATATCTATCATATAATATAGTGTAACTTTAGTTTTTCAATTTTGAATCAATTTAAAATTTTAAATTTAACTTTCATAATGCATCTTTATTGCTATACACGTGTTCAATACTGTTTTTATCATCTTAGACTCTTACCATACATTAGACTCGTACCATACATAATATCTTTATAATTTTTGATTATCAATTAGAACGAATTAATATTGTATATTAAGACCGATTTATAACCTTTTTACCAGGATTCATAATAGACTTGGGATCGAATATTTTTTTGATTTGTTCAAAAATTGAAACTACAAGTGAGCCATACATTAATTTGATGTATTTAGTTCTGGCTATACCGTCACGGTGTTCCCCAGTTATTGTTCCGCCATACTTGATGACTTTTGTAAAAACTTCCTCTGCTAGAAGATTATATAATTCAACTTCATTTTGTGATTCTATATTTATCATTGGTCTTGTGTGTAGATTTCCATCACCAGCATGACCATATATTACATACTCCAGCTTGTTCTCAATATATTTTTGTAAAATAAACTGAGTATAATCATAAGGTACGTTTGGAGATACTACCGTATCTTCTATCAAACCCTGAGGCTTTCTACTTCCCACAGTCAATTTAGTGATATTATTTAATGCATTTTTTCTCGCTCCACATATTAGTCCGGAGCTATTTTCATCAGATACACTCTCTACCATAGTAGACATAGATGATAATTTGCCCTTGCAACCAGCAAATTTCTGTTCGACATCTGCAAGATTATCCCCAGCAAATTCCACAAATAATAAACAACCGTCACCACAATGATACCTAACATCTTTATTCATCGCTTTGGAAGATGGGCTGTCATCAAAATTCCGGAATACGGTCTCATCCATCATTTCTAGAGCAACTGGAGAGAATTTCAAAATGGACGGGACAGCCGACATGGCATATAATATGTCTTTAAATGCAAATACTATTGTAGTTCTATAAAGTGGAATATCGACAATTCTTAGTTTTGCCGAAGTTACGATTCCTAATGTTCCCTCTGAGGCTGCAAATATTTTGTGTGCACAGAATTTTTTATTCTTCATTACCTCGTCAAGACGATAGCCACATGAATTTTTTATTACCTTTGGATATCGTTTATCGATTAGTTCCATATTACTACGTGATGACAGTAATTTGTATAATTTTGCTATCTTATCATCGTCGCCATAATTTCTATCATAATTGATATTAGTATTGCCACCACCGATAGATCCAAGATTGCCATCAGAGTATGCTACATTAACCATATCTAGGTAATCAATTGTACTACCATATCCTAATGTATGAATACCACTCGAATTATTCGCAATCATGCCACCAATAGTACAATAATTGCTACTCGCTGGATCGGGAGGTAGAAATTTTCCTTTTTTCTTCAATTCTCTGTCCAACACACCTTTTACTATCCCTGGTTGGACTAATACATAATCACTTTCAATCTCCAAGATCTTATTCATATGTTTTGAAAAATCAATAATTATGTTATCGTTAAGTGATTGACCTAAAAGTCCCGTCCCTGCCCCCCTTGCGGTTATGGATACATTTTTAGAATATCCATATCGACATATTTCTGAAAGATCATGTTCATCTAATGGAAACAATATCACTGATGGTTTAATTGAATAATGGCTTGCATCAACAGAATATACTCCTTTGCTCCAATCATCTGAGAGTATTTCACCCCTCGCTATACGCTTTAGTTCGTCAGCTACCGACATCATCATAGCATCAATACTATCGCGTATTATTTGGGGAAGGTGGTATTTGTAATATTCGGTTTAGTTGCCCACAAACATAGATTACAAGAAATGGGATTATACATATGAGTTATGATAGGCAGTGATTCAAGTTTACATAGTGCGTAGATTCATTACTCACAATTATTATCATCATTCTAACTTTCTGAATTTTGTATTTATCAATTTGTCGATCTATAGTCTTTTAGAGCACGAAAGATGGATCTACGTAAGGTACATAATCGGATCGGATTATTGTTATCATCATTTTATTGTACTTCTTCTAAATAGATAATAATGGTATTATGATCCCATCAATCTAGTTCGTTATTCATTTGATCTTATACTATGTTATGTTTTATTAGTTATGTAGATAGTTAGTCAGCTACTTGTTAGATTTATCATCCTCACCTTTCAATTCTTGTTTACTTTATTTACTCATTCAGGTTATAGATCTTCTTTGAGCTTTTTCAAATTCATTGGGAAAAAATCAAATTGAAGTCATGTAATAGCCTTTCACATTTAAGCAAGCAAAAATAATTCTGATATATTTGTAGACGACTTTCCTCATTATCCCATGCTTTAACAGTTAAAGATACAGAATAAATCTGTAAATCGATAAATAAATATGCTGATCGCTATACTGTTCGGCATTATCGAACCTTGTTGGACTTTTGTCATAAACCCTATATAATATCCTATACGTTGTCATATAATGGCAAAGAAATTACTAGCCATGATCGGGGCTCTCGTTGCCGGTGGATTAGGAATAGTAGTTGCGACAGGAACACAGGCAGCACACGCGGGAGTAGCGTTGAATTAGTCTAGTGATGACGGCTTTCACTCCCTCATATTTTTAATACGTTACTTTAAGCCTTTCTCTACTGGACACCACTGTATGTATAGAATTCTGAGTTTTACTCGCCTATCAGAAACTTCGCAATTGAATGTTTACAATTATAACAGTAAAAGTTTAGATATTCTTCTTCAAACATAACCATTGGACCCCCTTCTATGACAAAATAAGTTTTGCAATCTTCTTGACCACAGTTAGGACATTTCATTTTTCTGGACACTATTTGATATGGTTAATGCTACATTTATAATATGATGTCTTGTCACAAAAGTTACAAATCACAAATGTATTCTTATGAGTTTTGCCGCAGTAGTCACACGAAGGGTATAGATTTACATCGTCTTTGTAGGCTATCGTTTCCTGATAGTATTATAACCACAGTTTAAATACCAACCTATATCCTGCCAATTTGCAAATAGGCCTCTCTAACCGCACTCAGGACAATGAATCTTAAAGCATTGTTACTGATCGTTACCATAGTGATGACGGTAGCAGCAGTAGAGATAGTATCGGCATCAGCACCAGTACAAGCACACCATTCTGGATCTCATGGCCATGGGCATGCAGGACACTGACACGAGCACTGTGGTCATCATTCCGGGAATGGACATAATGGTGGATCAGGTGGCGCAGGCACAGTGGTGACGACTTAAAAGATAATCTGCATTACCTATAACAAGAGTTGCCCGCTCAATTTTTTCTTATGACTTTGTCATGTTGGAAGATCCCGATGGCAACCTCTTCTGCGTGGTTCAGGTCAAGGGCGAGACTTAAGTCGTAACGTTGGTAGGGGAAGGGGAAATCCTACTACAATTTACGGTAATACCTATAACAAAGATAGCAACGGCCACTTCAAGATTGGAGGCGGTACTTCAAGCAAGTCTCCTATTAGGTAACTGGTATACGTAGATATCCTTGGGCAAATGTTCATCGGATTTAGCAATGATACCTGATGCTATAGCCGCAGATCCTTATCTCTAACAGCTACGGACATGTACGTTGTATCACCTACCTTTACAGGGTCTTTTATTACTGAATAGCCCACAATAAACTGTTTTGGGTTATTCGAAGATTTGCAATCAACGATTCCACTGAACAGAGGTGCAAACTTTCCTCCAGCAATATTGTCAACAGTATTGCAAAAGCCCTTTCCATCTGAAGTTATACTATTTTTACCATCAAAGGCAGCTGCTTTTCCATTTCCAGAAGTATCAATATTCACATCAGCTTTTGCAGTTTGGACGATAGTAGGTGAAAATGATAGTAATGGTAATGATGGTGAGAATGTGGGCAACAACAATTGATTAGATAGTAACATTGAAGATGATGTCACTGTCAAAACTGCAAGGAGACTAATAAGTAGAAATTTAGATTCTCTTTTCATAATGATCACTCTATACTTGTCTATATTTGCTTACCTTCTCTTTATAATAATAGTTGATTTTTTGAAAAAAATGTGATTATGGACGTTCTTTCCATTCCATTCCCTAATCTTGCTCACAAATATCAATCATCTGCCACCGGCTCCTCCTGCTGTCCTCGCTGCCACCGGCTGTGCTGCCACTGCTGCCTCCTGCTGCTGCGCTGTCGCCGGCTACTGCCGCTGCTGCTATGCTGCCACCGGCTGCTATCAGCTGCTCCAGCTCCGCCATTACTACCATGATGATTATTATGATGACCATTGTGGTGGTGGTTTCTATGTGCGAACGCGGACTGCTGATCTGACATTGTTGCCGTAACTAGCAATAGAGCTATTGTCGCTATTGCTATTCCTGAGATAATATGAATTCGATTCATACCTACACAATGTATAATAGATTTGATTATACCAAGATTATGAACATAAATTACAACATCTTGATCTGTAACTATTATCTATAAGATATTGGTGCAATTTTTTTCAGCATACGAACTAGATGAGCAATAAGATAATCGTACTTACGGCAGTAATCGCATTAGGTCTAATCACGACTATCCGAGTATCCACAAGTGCTGACGCAAAAACTAGACGCTTTCATTCCTATTGCAATAAGTGCGATATCCATTGCGAGAATTACTGATTTATTCATAGATAACAAAGTTACGTATAGAGTGGACACTTAGATATAATATCTTGACACTTGATATAGGATCATCATTATTTGGTAAATAATAATTAGACAGCATTTATCCAGAGTTTACAAGTCCATGGGCTAATCCATAGTAAAGCATTTGTCCAAAGCTGGTTATGGAGTCCACACTATAAATGGTCATGAGATCATCATCAATGAACTTGCTAATATTTAATAACGATAATATGGCAAACAATTTGACGTAAACCCCAGACAAACTATAATCTGCGATCGATTACATTTATGTTGATTTAATCAGTAACAATACTGCAATTGTTGCTAAAAATTGATTTATTCATAGAATCTGCATAATTGAGAATTATCTTCTCTTCTATCTATCTATTAATAGCCATATCTTGTATGAGAAGCATGCAGCTGTAGGTTATCAAAAGAAATTGACGTATGCATTTGCATAACTATTCACTTAGCCTTGCTATCTGTTTCCCATATAGCAAAACTATTGTTTTCGGTATCAATGCATGCTCCAAAATATCCCATTCCTGGTACCGGCATTTTTGGCGTTACAATCTTGCCTCCTAATTGTTCTATTCTGGATGAGTATTCATCGATTGACTTCACGTCAATAAAGTTTGTGATACCATGTTGCTGAGCATTCTGTCTCTTCATCATACCTCCAGTCAAAGCCTTGTTACCTTTGTCATCAGTAGTTGTTATCATCCAATACTCCATTCCTTCTGGCATCTTCTCGCTACCTGGCCATTTTTCAATATTCCATCCGAACAGTTCACTGTAGAATCTTTTTGATCTTTCAACATCATCCGATGGAATTTCAAAATGCACTATTGTTGGCATGTAATCTCATTAGGGTAAAAGTTAGCATAGTAAAATACCAACGCTGTATAAATCTCATTACAATCTTGTCAACAATTTAGATGTTAATATATTCAAGAACTATTTGAAATCGATTTGTAGATGATGAATAGTATAGAATCAATGGAGTGCCACCCCGGTTCGAGGTTGATAGAGCAATACAAGATAATTGAAATAAGATCTCGTTAGTCGTATTGGTAATCTGTATCTTTTCAGGGTTCAGTTATACCATGATATCATTGACTTGCTATGGCTATCGCCTGAGGATTACCGGATTTCACCAGAATGAAATCCGGCGTAGTGACAGCAGAGTACAATGAATAAGTGATCAAAACCTCCATCAAAGAATTTAATGTGTATAGGTTATTCAAATCAAAAAAAGAAGAGGAAACATGTAATATTAGCTAACTAGATGAATAGTCCCTTTCATAGTAAATGGATGATATGCACAATGATAAGTGAATATACCAGTCATATTTGGACTAAAACTAGTTGATCTGAATCGTTTGGATCGGCATCATAACTCGATGGCAGTACATACTCTCCAGTATATATTTTATCCAAGCTGTTATCTTTGACTTATCTTCATTGTCCTTTCTTTAGCTAAAATTACTGCAGTTATTGCTATATAAGCGACTTGTCCTATTTCACATATCATAGCTGTTATATCCACATTTCCCCCTCTTCCAGTCAAGGGATTACCAGGGAAGAGTGCTATCACATACAGGATTATGAAACCTACATTTCCTGCAATTCCTATATAATACCACAGCTTTCCCCATCTTTTTAACATAGGCACTATCCAAAATATTTGTGCAATTCCAGATCCTAGAAAGAAAATTGCGACTGCAGGATTTCCAAATACCATGGGAAATCCAACTGGTATATACAGATGTACTATTCCTGCTATTGCAATAGCAAATGCAGCAGCAATAAAGTAGTATTGGTAGTGTTGAAATGAAGCTTGCTGTCTAGTATTATTTTTTGACATTTTCTATCCTTATTTTTTTTACTTCACTTTATATTTCATGTCATTAATAATCCTCCATAAATGTCAGTCACATACATTGTTACACCATAAGTGGTATTTGTAAAAGATATGGTGTGTCCAGAAGGACGTACTACAAGTAGAATAAGAGTTACAAACAGAAAGGGAAGAGGACAGAATATAGAATAATCGATGATAAGGAGGGAGGAATATGCATTGGTAGAATAGTTGATGCTTAGGACGTGGCCAGATTTGAAATTCAAGTTCTCAGACCAGTTTTATGCATTTCTTGGTTTTGACTTTGCATTATCATTTCGTCATTACTGTTCCATATACGAGCAATGTTGCTGTACCTTGTTCATGCGATCCTGTTTAGCTGCTCTCAGCGGGATGTAATACCCCTTATCCAATAAAATGATGGACCGAAGTAGTAAATTGCCGTATCGTTGATATTGCTATTGTGTTCTTAGGAAGAGGTTAGCGCAGTAACGCAACTCGTTGTATCTATCTAGCTGGCATTTCGGTCACTTTGGATAATACCAAACAAAATTCCTTCTGTGTCCTCACATATTGCTAAATATCCAATGCCTGGAATGGCCATTTTGGGCCTTACAATTTTGCCTCCTTCCATGGAAATTTTCTTAGAGAATTCATCTATGGAAGGCACATCAATGGTATTTGTTACTCTGCTACCGGTACTGCCACTCCCTTGATTCATTTTAGGAGTAAGTCCGCCATTTATGCCTGGCTGGCCGTCTTCTCCTGTTTTTACAAGCCAGTATTCTTGAGGACCGTCCCATTTATTAAACTCCCAACCAAAAACTTCCTTGTAGAATTTCATTGCTCTTTCTGGGTTATCTGCCACCATTTCAAAATGAATTACTCTTGGCATGATAGTAAAGATCTTGAAGTCATTATTTAAGTTTGATGATTATTATTGAGGAGTATATTATGTATCTGCATTTTTAGATATGTTCTATTAGATATTCTATCATTATTTGTATCATTTATCTTTATTTGTTGTAAATTAACGAACTTTTCCTAGGAAAAGGAATGTAAGTTTGTTAATAATGGATCGGTTGGATAGTAAATGTTTTTGAAAAATAAATGAGCCTTTTCTAAACTACTGGCATTAAATTCTGCAGAATCAGATGTCATTTTAACTGTGATCACCATTCAACACTTATCTCACTCAAAAGCTTATTTTGCTATGTTGTTGCTATGTTGTAAGTGATACTTATTTGACCACTTCGCATTTGGAGTAGCTTGCCGATAGTAACTGTATAGTATGACGTGACTTTATCTGTCTAATGTTGATTGAGATGTGGTCTTGCTCACAACGCTGAGCACATTCACCAACCTGATTCGTTTCTTCATTTATGTCAATATTTGTAGGATGGAATACTTAGTTTGTTGATGTTTGTACATCTCACTAAACCTTCTCCAAGTCTAATTTTCTAATCAATATGCGTTTTTCAGTTTCTTCTACAACTACTGGTGATGGTTGATTAAGACCATGTCGACGAGCTCTACCTCTATGAGGTATGACACAAGAGCAAATACTCAAGGTGTCAGCAGATATTCGGTAGCGATAATTCTTAGCGATAAATCTAAATCTAAAGAATATCCAAAAGGTTCAGTAACTGAATCGCATACATCGGCAAGTAGTGGATTATATTTTATTACATTATAAGTAATCTTGTCGTTTATCACTTCAGCAGTGATAAGCACTTTGTGTTTAATGTGAATTCAAACCATGTATATTTATATTAATTATAATAAAGCTGAAAAATTGGATAAAACCAATCCGTCTGCAGTTGCGAGTTTGCTATTTGCTAGAGTGATATACGCGATAAACTGGTTTAATATAGCTTCTATATTCTTCCATATAGCTTCAGACTTCAGACAAGACGTCACTTTCCTCGGATTGCTTACTACAAGCTTCTTGATAGGCTTAGGTCTATTTCAAGTACCTGGTGGAATTCTTGCTGCAATACAGGGTTCTAGGAGAACTGCAATATACGGAATAACAATAGCTTCGTCAGCGAGCACTCCTTTGCGGTTTATCTTCGGAATTACAACAAATGGAAGTCCTACGGTTTGTGGTTGGTCTTGGCATGGCATTATTTTTTGGATCAAGTGTTACTTTGATTACAAGGTACTTGGGAAGAGGATCGGAAGGATTAGGTATAGCATTACTAAACTCAGCTCATTCAATAGGAGGAATTATAGGGATATTTGGATGGGTAATTCTTGCAGAAGTAGTAGGATGGAGACAAAGCTTATTGTTAAGCGGAGGCTTTGGTTTGATTAGCAGCATATTCTTAATTGCTTTCTTACCAAAGAAGCAGGATGAGTACGAAGAGCAACTGGGACAATCACAAAAAGCAAAAGGAAAACATTTTCATATTAAGATATCAGACATTCGCAAGGTATTATTTGATAAGTCTCTATTTGCTTTCGGATTAGTATTGCTTGGAGCACAAATAGCATGGGGTTTACCTTTGACATTTATAGTATTTTATTTGGAAGATTATTTGAAAGTAAATTCATCAACTGCTGGTTTTATTGCTGGTTTAGGTTTAATAGCTGGTGTTGTATCAGCACCTATCTTTGGAAGGATATACGATAATACAAAAAACATAAAGAAACTCTTGTTTGTGTGCGGCCTAGCAATGTCCGCTGGCGTAGCAGGAATTGGTATTACAACAACATCCTCGGGGATATACGTTACTGGAATATCGAACGTTTTGGTAGGAGCCTTTTCAGCTGGGGTTTTTACTATTGCATATACTTCAGCTAAAGAATCATACAGAAAAACGAGAACAGCAATGAGAAACGAAGAAAACATCGAAGCAACAATAACAAAAAGCTCGTACGACACCTTGGCTATAAGTTGGGTTAACGGCTTATCGTTATTTGGAGCCTTTTGGGTTCCAATTGTATTTACATTTGTTGTTCAACATATGGGTTATTCTATTGCATGGTTCCTTGGAGGTATCTTCAGTCTTTTATTTATACTACCGTCACTTGGAATTACAACATATAAGGTCAAAAGTAGTTATAGAAGCTAGTTGCGTTAAAATAATAATAATAATGAATGAACATTTATGATCAAACCATGATTAAATATTTGTATACACTTATTTCTGCATGTACTTGTAGAACATATTATTCTGTTGAAAAAAGGCGTAATCAATTCTTTATGAAAGTGATATGAGTGATACCGAACTAATTGTATTATTGATTCTGATAACGGTAAGCAATAATAACGAAACCCACAACTATAATAACCCAATTCATTCTTGTAAGTGTTGACCGTGGCATCTAAAATTGAAAAATTCTAAATAATGTCAAAACAAGGAGTATTATTTATGCGCTCCAACTAGCGCATACTATATCCAGCAACCACTCTTCTAATGTAGCGAAGAGGACTAGTATACGATACCATATTCATTCTCATCTTTGAATATTGCGATCATTTGCTAAGCTATGTATTTTTGAGTTCTAGTACATCGAATGATTGATCCAAGTAGTTTGCTAAACCTATTTTATTTAGTTATTCTGTGAAAGAATTTCACTTTTGGTACTGTTAATATAGTTACAGCCACATCTTAGCGTCTGCCAGGATATGTCTATAGAATCTATTCTCATCCCATGAATTTATCCTACTGGTTTTCCTAACTCAGAATTTGATACACATAGACCTGAGGACGAGCATAAATAAACAAGACTATGCAAGAAACATACAGGAAAACTATTGAATGAAAATCAATTTAAAGTCATGACTACCTCCACCGAACACAATTAAACTTGTAATGGTAGCAGCAGTAAACAGATGAAAAGAGTTGATTATATGTGGAAATGTGGGAGTAACACGTGGAAGCAATATGATAACAAATGATAACAATAGCTTTAAGCCTAAAGTTGATTAATTTATGATATAAAGTCTTTAGAGTGCTAAAAATAATTTAATATAGGTCAATTAATCTAAATTTTGATAATTGTAAACAATAACAGAATTGCATTCTAGACACATATAAGCTACTGGAAACTGGCCGAAAAATTAGGATAGTGGCTCGAAGCAATCATCGTAATATCACACATCTTCATCTTATTACTGACATAATTATCAAATTTGTCCACATTCTCAAATCCCATGCTTTTTTGCTTATAGTTGAGTAATTTATACCGACATTGTTGCTAAACATTACTTATCATTACTTTTTCGTGATACTATCATTACTGGTCGTATTAGATAGATGTCCAATTCTCTTATGGGTCTCTGTTGGATTATGTAGTGGTACCTGTTCTGGGCAGGCACGGGTCTTTTCTTGTTCATCAAATGATGGCAACAAATAGAAGGATGAAGACACCATGTTGGAAGCATAAGTAATACTTTCTTCGCCTATCTTTTTTGCTAGTTTGTTGAAAAGTTTTTCAGCCTCTTCTAATATCATATCCATAATAACTTTATTATCTTGAATTTGGGAGGGGTATTCTTCGTGGATGTGGGGCCCGTAATGTTTGCAGTTATAATATGTTGGTGAAGATGAGACCATATAAAGCAGAGAGGTATATTTATCTGCATTATTACTGATTGACTCAATTAAAGAAAATAGGGCTAATTTTAAGAACATCTTTCCACCGCATAAAGTACCATATACCTTTTCTTCAATATTCTTCTTAATTGTGAGATATGTTTGATTATTATTTTCAAAATGTCTTATCAACCCTTCTAATTTCATCTTTCTTTGGTATAACTGATCAATTTCTGCGTTTAGTTCTTGTAAGAACATAAAATTGTGTTCCATTCTTTCCCGGAAATTCGTTATCTGATTGTTTAGTCCTAATACAATTCTATTCGAGTTCTGTTTTTCTAATTCTAGCGATATCACATCTTTGCTTAGCGTTTCGAACCTAGATCCCACTGTTGATAGGTCGTTATTCGTTATCTTTAGCAGGTTGATGACTTCTGTTGTAGTCATGCCTGCAGCTGTTAATAATCTATGTAGAGTCACGAGAGGCCAAATATTTCCTTTAAGCTCTTCATACACATGAATCAAGTCGTCATGTTGTATTAACTTACAGTATTCTTTATGATATTCGATCGCTTCATCAGCTTTTAACTGTAAAGCAAGAGTCACTTCCAGCGTAGTCTTACCTTTGGAGAAAAGTCGGTACGCGTTTGTTGATATAGACGCTCTTTCTGCTTGAGCTTTTCCAATTTCCTTCTGTTTAGACGTTCTTTTCAGAATGATGCTTATATCTCGGAATGAAGTGTGAGTTTCTCGAGCTATTTCGCGGGTATGATAGCCCTGCTGGAAAAGGTCGAGAATACGCTGCTCCTTTTCCTGCCTTGTTAAAACCATCTACTTTATTTTATAAATATAATATAAAAAAGAAAGACGAAGCAAATATTATCTCCTTGTTATCATCTGCTACCATCTGTTTCCACCTGATTTCACCTGCTACCAAGAATTTTTAGTTCAAGCTCAAATAGGTAGGGGTACTAATGCGCACATTCTTCATCAGTCTATACATTACCGGTTGAATCAATATTTGAAAACTTGAGTAACCAGGGTTGATTCAACAATGATTAAGGAACCTCCAGGCATGTCTAAGGACTGAAAGGCTTTCATTAAAGGCGAAATTGATAGTAGTAGGTTTTAGATAATTCATCTTACTTTCATGGTACATCATTTGAGTTTGAATCAGATTCGCAGGTTTGTCAAATTATGAGAATATTACTGGAATTTGAATGATCGTTATGACAGTGAAATTAGAAAGAGAATCAATTATTTAGGATTTGGCGCTTTCATCTTTGAGCAGCATCTCTGAAAAGCAATATGATTGTGCTTATTTATATAATACATGCAATATTCAGACATTGGTTTGTCGGCAGCTTGTTTTCGTAAATGATTTTAATCCTATTTTTTATTAGATCCTATGTTATTTCAATTATCGGCTACAACATTCATCTCTGTTATCTTTTAAGTTTGTATTGTTTACTGCACCTCTTAATCCAGAATATCCAAAAATCCCACTCTCGGACCACAGTTATCATACGTACATAAGTACATACATAACATGTTGACTGGTCTAAGTTTTAGGTTTTATTCAGCTGCAACCTACCTCGCGATTTTTTTATCTGTAATTCAATTTGTTTTATCGTTTGTGATTGTGCATCTATTAGATTTCGTACCTGCTTCTGTAGAGGTTCAAGGATAAGATTTTCTATTATTTTTTTATCTTCATGGTCATGGAATACTGATATGTCGAAAATGTTCGGAGATCTTTTTTCTGATTTAGAACCATTTTCATATTGTTTCTCTTCAGTTGCTGAGATTTCTTTTTGGTGTTTGAAAGATGTCATTTTTACCTCTGTATGTTTCTGATCGTTAACATTTTTTTTCTTGAATCTGAACCATTCTCCCATGTCTGCATAATCATCCTTAACAAGACCCATCCCTACTCCTGCCATGAGTGCAGCGGCTGCAGTCGGAACTGATGTTGCTCTCAACAGCAGTGAAGATAAAGCTAATACTGTACCAATTTCTCCATGATGTAATCTCCTATCGAGAAGATGGACCTTACGAGGTTGGGAGGGCTTATCTCTTGAGTTTCTGCAATTCCAATAGGATGTTAAAAGTTCAGCCGCAGTAAGGCCTAAAGTTAATCCACCCTTGATACCTAAAGTACATAAAAGTCCGTATAACACCATTAATGTATACTAAAAAGCTTGTTATAACATATTAATGATACTGAGAACACATTATTATATCAAACATCAAATTTGAGATTCCGTATCTCATTATGAATTTGGGTAATTAGCCCAGATTTTTTACACATTCATAAGTCTGGTTGCCCTAATACCACATTTGCTACTTTTCCATTTGTAAATGGAGGAACATACTTAAAACCTGACCATTAAAAGTGTCGGTAACCCAAAGATTGTCCTTATAGTCTATGCCAGTTCAACTGGCCTGTTGAGTGATCTTGAACTCGTGACAATACCACCTGCAAATTTGCTATTAGACTTGAAATCCGGCTGTCCTAATACATAAGATGCGGGTTGTCCATTGGAAAAGGATAATGCTATGTTAGAAGACGTCTAAAGAACTATTGCGGCGATAGCTATGACAGAAAATGACCGAAAAAGTGCAGTCAGAGACAAATAACGCTATCCTTCATTTAGGAATACATCTTTATTAACCTTTGATACCTGGTTTTGATCCACTATGAGAATTTGACCTTGCTTTATTTAAAGAGATAGAAGTAGTTGTTGATGGCGAAAGATTTTTCATATTAGTATTTGTGGTTCTAAAATTCACTCTGAAAAGACGGTTGCAAATTAAGGCTTGCTTTAATTATTATCTGTTCGGCTATCTATGCTTGACTAACCTAGTAAAATGATAAAGCTCCTAGTTTTGTAGGATACTTGCCAGATACAAATCTGAAATAATATGGAATAGTATTCAAGACATGAAAGTTGTTCGTGTTAATTTCAATACAGAGCACTAAGCTATAATAGGACATTGCAAAATGATATCGAAAAATGATGATGGGAGAATAGCTATTAATCCTGAGAAATTTGATATCAGTTAGTCATTGGAACATTCAAGATCGGTATGCCTGTAAAAGTAGTAGACTTATTATTAAAGACCTTCTCCATTGTTCACAATTTAAAGTACATGATATAGGTATTATCGATTAAATGTGAACTGGCTGTATATATAGGAACCGTTAAATATTTTGTAACTGTCTAGGTTTGGATGTTTGAATATTCAAAACTCATTATTATATCATCTATAGTGATTTTCACTCTTTTAGCTTTTAGCAGTATTGGCGTTATACCATTATCATTATCATCATACTATTCAGCACATGCGCTAAGTACCAACAATAATATCAACATAAACAAATTATCTCTTACAGGTGGTATTGCTAGCGGTGATGTTACAGACCATAGCACTATCATATGGTCGCGTTCTAATTCACAGGCTCTAATGAATGTACAATATGATACTGTATCAACTTTCTCCCATGCAAAGTCAAAGATTATTTTAGTTAATCGGACAGCAGATTTTTCAGGCCACGTAAAGCTTGAGTCCCTTAATCATGATACTCTATACTATTATCGTATCTGGTTTTCTAACTTTGAAAATGACAGTAAAAGTAAAGAAGAATCTACAATGAAAACTCCCTCATTAGGAGCCAATTCCTCATACATGACAGGAACTTTTAAGACAGCTCCAGATCGTTTGACTAGCAAATCAGTTAGCTTTGTTTTTGGAGGGGATCTTGGTGGACAGAACTATTGTAGACGCCTTGGTACAGGAGGAATACAGGGTTATCCAATCTTTTCTGTAATGCAGTCACTATCTCCTGACTTCTTTATATTTAATGGAGATCAAATTTATGGAGATATTGCATGTTCTGCAAATGGTCCAATAAATGTTACAGGATGGACAAACATAGAAGGAAACTTCCCAAGTGTTACTGATAAAGAGGTTAATTGGGCTAACCAAACTCAGCTACAAGATATTTACAACAAACACTGGGAATATAACAGAGCGGATCCTCATTTACAGAGTCTCTTGCGTAATACATCCTTGTATTCTCAGGCAGACGACCATGAAGTCGTAAATGATTATGGTGGTAAATGGTTGTATTGGACTAATGCAACTAAAGGAAGAGCGGGCTTTCCTAATGTAGTAAAAGCTGGCATTAATGCATTTTTTAACTTCTCACCAATAGATACAAACAAAGACGAACCAAATCGCATTTATAGGTCTTTCCATTGGGGTAAAGACCTTGATTTGTTCATACTGGATATGCATTCTTATCGTAGCCGAAATGATCTGCCTGATACTCCGCAAAATAATAAAACATTATTAGGTATAGATCAGTTTCAATGGTTAGAAGATAGTCTTCTTAACTCTGCTGCCACATGGAAAGTTATCTCTGCTGATGTTCCGACTACAATACCAAGTTGCTTTAACAAAGAATTAGGTTGCGATAATTGGGCTACTAACAGTACCTAGTAGTACTTTTAAAAAGACTTTTACAAGAGAACGTTCAGATTTTTTAAAATTCCTAGATGACCATAATATAAAAAATGTAGTCGTTGTTGCAACAGATGTACACTTCCCAACAAATATACTAGTTGAAGATGACCCTAATCATGATGGACACAAACTGATTTACCATGAACTGATTAGTGGACCTATAAGTGCAATTCCAGTTAAAGCAAGTCTACCTGATCCAACAATTAATGCTACAGCCAAATATCAAGAAAATAAAATCTTCAATTTTGGATATATCAAAATACAAAAAGAAAAATCTGATGGCAAAGTACATTTAATATCCGAAGTACTAGATGAAAATGGTCTTGTGCGTCCTGGATCACATTGGGATATACTGCCACAATGAAAATGACTCGAGGATAATTAGAAGCGTCTTCAAGTCTAATGACTTAATATTGATCCTATAAGATTGAATCCCCTCATATAAGGGCTCAAGCTGATACGAACCCAAAGTAAATTTCTTTTGAAGTAGATCCTTTAGACCAAGAGCATGTATTTGAAAAACGTTTTATAGTCTTCAGTCTTTATTCAGAAATAATGACAACAAAAATTTTTGTAAATTTACCAGTCAAAGATCTCAATAAAACAATTGAGTTCTTTACCAAACTTGGTTTCAAATTTAACCCTCAATTTACTGATGAGAATGCAACATGTATGATTATTGGTGATGATATATTCGTCATGCTCTTGGTTGAAAAATTTTTTAAAACTTTTACTAAAAAGGAAATTTGTGATACCTCAAAAAATACAGAAGTAATAGTAGCATTATCCGCCGAAAGCAGAGAAAAAGTAGATCAGATGATAAATAAGGCAATAGAATCTGGAGGCAGCGAACCGAGAGAGGCCCAAGATCACGGATGGATGTATGGACGCAGTTTTGAGGACATTAATGGGCATATTTGGGAAGTAATATACATGGATGAAAGTGCTATAAGAAAATGATTTTAAAGCCTTTGTAATGCCATAAGTAATTTTTGTATGAAAAATGGTAAGATATTTTAGAATATAAGCAGGCCGACTGAAGGAATTGATGTTAATTAGGAAGCTGGATACCAGATACGAGGGAGAGGATGCCGCGATTATCTATCAGTAATGACACTGAGAATACATTATTATACAAAAATATTCAAATCCGGTAGCAAGCTCTGCCTGCGTTCAAACTCGCATTAGATCCCGGCTACTTTAGACTTATTGTCATCGATACTTTCTTGATAGCGAACTTAGTATCACCGGACCTTGGATGATGAGTACATTAGCGCCTGATGGCTAGTCATACTGAGATAGCGAGCGAGTGCACTGCACATGAGAGCAAGACACTCTCATAGATCTCTTTAAATGCTTTCTTTTTACTCTACAGCGTTATGAAAAGTTATAGGAACATCCATAACATGAATTTATTAGCTTTCATCTTTCTAGCCTTGCTGGGCCTGCTACTCCCCGTTACTAGTGGGCCACCAGGCTATGCCAGAGTTGGCGGCAGCAACAGCAGCCTCGCGACTCTTGCTACGAATGAGCTCCGGTACTTCCTCCACCCCAGCCACAAGGTATTGCAAACGTGGGGGTTACTCCTAACCAGAAAGCAGCAGGTGGATCGCTCCCCGGTAATCATACAATGGCATTACAAGAGGCGAAGTGCGCCGCGGCAGAAAAGAATCTGCCATGGTATCCTACTGTCAATCCAGCCGAGCTTCATGACAGCAACCGTACGCACGTATACGCTTGCGCACAGTTCGGAGGGTCGTTTACAGGTCCCAACCAGGTATTTGCCTACGCGTCCCCTGTTCAGTACTATAGTCCAATCTTCTCGGTGACTCGAGGAGTAAACGAACTGTATGTCTATGGCGGAGCATGGGGTAGTGCTATTCCAAAGCCTTCAGGACCATTCGTAGCCAAACTCAATGTCGGAGATCTAACGCAGCTATGGCGGACAGATCTAGCCAACTTGAATGCTACCACGTCTCCGACAGGCGTATGGAACTATATTGGAGGTCTCAATGTGCTTGCGGATGGCAGCCTCGCAGTCGTCGCTGATAGCTATTTGTAGAAGCTGAATGGTAACTACAGGAGCTGTCGAGGCAGTGCTTAACTTGCCAACAGGCCCCAGTCTGCCATATAACACCGACTTCAACGGTATAGCAGGCTGGCCAGACGGTACTCTTGTTCTGAAATCTCAGACTAGAGCACCAGGATGTTCATACGATGGAGGTCTTCCCTTCGCTATACCATGTCCAGGCCAAAGTAGTGCTCCAAATTCGGTCATGGACATAGTCGATTCAAAGACGTGGAAAGTACTTGACTCTATTCAGCTAAAGGGTAACGTTGCATCTAGAGTAGCCGCCACGGTGTACAATGGCAAGGATTACGCGTACATAGGCAATTCGTCAAATCTTTTCCGCTACATTTGGAATGGCAAGAATCTTACGCTAGACAACAGCTGGCTGCCAGCTAAGATTACAAAGCCAGGTCAGACTAACCTTTTAGCAAATATGATCGCGGGTGACTGGGTTTTCGACTTTACCAACTGCTGTCCACCTACTACAACACCGCTAAGCGTCGTGGCTGTATCGCAGGCCAACGCTAGCAAGATGACTCGAATTGACCCGATTCCCCTTGCTCCTGGGCAGCAGAGCTGATATACCTTCCAATTCAGCTGGTTGACCCGGTGAACCATATGATGTACGTTCAGGACAGCGGCGCAGACAAGATAGTGGGGCTCGAAGTACAACCCGGTGACTGGCAATACGTCAGTAGCATGGAGGGCTAACCAGAGTGACATTAGCCTTCTTGTCGCTCATAGGTCCGGCCAATCACCGAGTGCTCGTCGGGACAAACATGCACCCCGGTACGACCATCTCTCAAATGGTGAACAATCCTCCTCCTGCTTACACTGAACAGGTACAGTGGAGAGACGCTGCCTACAGGCAAGCTACTAGCAGCCTCAGACTACTTCAGCGGTATGTCTGCCGGTGCTCCACCAGCTCCTGGCTACGGCGGTCTCCTCTATTACACGACTTATAACGGTCATATCATGGCATTGCAGGTCTTGCCTAAACCAAGTTCGAATTCAACGACAATAACAACAACATCGCCAGCCAGAGGTAGCGGAGCTGGCTGAGCGGCAGCTGCCTCGGTGAACGACGTGTTGAAGTCGTAGTTGAAGTCACTGTTCAGCGATGATGCCCACGTGAATGTCCAGCCCATGCGGCGCTTGTAGGCTTGCAGCGTGGCGATCAGGGCGCGTGAGACTGCGATCATCGCGACGTCGTGGTGCTCGAGATGCGCGGCGAAGCCGTTGAAGCCGTCCGCGATCGCCGAACATGCAGCGCAGCCTCCTGGTGGTACTCGGGACCGAACATGAAGTGATAGATGAGGAGCTGCGAGCGTCCTCTGAAGAGATCGGCGAGAGACGCCTTGCCCTCGTCGGTCTCGAAACGGTACTCCTTATCAATTCGAACCCACGGCAGCCTCTGCCGCCACTGCGCCAGTTCGTCGCTATGCCGCGTCAGAGCCTTCTCGGCCTTGAGCAGCTTCCAGCCGGTCCGCAAGCCACTCCTCACGTGTTCCTATCTTGTGGTCAGTCATTGTTTCTCTCCTTCTTGAGCCGAAAAAGCAGTGTTTCATAAGCTATACTTCTAATCGATGTATGATCCTTTCCACTTTCCATCAGATCGTGCTACAGGAAGAAATTATATAAGGTGTACTAGTATATCAGATCGGCTGCACGTAACGGTTGTGTGCCTATCTCATGTATTCCTTTTGGCGCTATATATATAGCTTAGATATGATGTATTATACTACAGTAACTTGTCGGTTATTGATTCATGGGAACGATACGTGCATTGTCTTTTTTTTTGTAATGCTATGGCTACGCTCAAGCCTACCAAGACCAGGCGAATAATGCTACGATGTAACACGTGCGGAGCTCTCGTTTTTGCTAATGGAATAATATCACAACAGAGAATTAAGACATTGAGGGATTTCATATTTCGACCTTTACGTTGACTAGTGCATCAATAATCGGCATCAAGTGCATTCAAGTTTAATGTTGTCAGGTCGGAAGTCAGTGTAGTCCAATAGATGATACGTTCGAATCAAACAAGGCTTATAGTTTCAGCCCACTAATTCTTACAAGACCGGAAATAATTCATATCCGATAGTTTCACTTTTCGTAACTGGCAAATAATAAGAACGCAACGTTCAATAGATTGGAATCTACCTTAGTCTGTTATCTGCGAAATGACTTTGACTGGCGATCCTACTCTAAGAATGAAGTTTATGAAAACGATGTCCAACTATTGGATTGTTTTTGGAGTAGTATCGGCGCTAATCGTTTGCCTAGTTCTTGAAGTGTCTATTTTGAATGTGTCAGGATTTTCAACTCGCCCCAATCCTTCTACCGATATCCCGATATTTTCTGCATTAAGTGTATTTAGTATCGTTGCTTGGACGACACTTTCATCGTAAACATTCCTTTCAGATCGGATAGATGAGTCACTACAAATGCTGCCAATAAAGGCAGGCTTCATAACATGAGCATTTTAACAATTAATTAATGACAAGAAGAAAAACTAATTAATCAGCAGATCCACCGCACGCACAATAACCTAATTCGTCTATTCGGGAATTGCAGAATTGGCAATATCCAAATAGATCATAGTCCATTTCCCATGATTCCTTGCCAAATATCTGTAGATGAGTGTTGATTGAATCGGGAATTAATTGTGACGATTTATTCTTACCCATTATATTGCAATAAATATAGATTGTTATGCTATATATTTAAATTCGATCTTTTTTTATTTATAGAATATATACACTTCAACATCGTTCTATATTAAATTGGGATGATATTGCAATCTGGTTTGAATCATTATGCTGGATTTGGTCCTGGAACAGCTAACACTTTTAGAAAAATGTTGGATTTATCAGAAGTAATATGGGATGATGTTGAAGTGCCTAAGACAGGAGAAGCGCTGTCTAGCAGTAATACGAAGCAAACTACTTTATCAGATTTTTTAAATTAGTTAAAATCATAATTACTAAATATAGACTTGTGCAGTAAGAAACTCTTTTTTGTTGGTATGTCGTTGAAAGGTTATGAAAATCATTAATGCCACATCCGAAGTTCCTGGCCTGACTAAGGAAGAAGTCGAGAGATTCCTTGAAAGTAAATTAAATTTGCAACTGGCTACGATTGACGAACAAGGTGAACCCAATATCCAACCAGTCTGGTTTTACTATAATAAAGATAGAGAAAAACTCCTGATAACCACATCTAAATTAGCCAAGAAAACTCAAAATCTCCGGAACAAACCAGCTATTTATTTTTCCATAGATGATGAGAATCCTCCGTATAAAGGTGTCAAAGGTAAAGGCATAGCAACTTTAGTAGAAGATCCAGATAAAACAGTTTCACAAGGAGATAGAATTAGTATGAAATACCTTGGGACGCTTGATCACCCAATCGCAAAAATGATATCTGAGGGTTCAAAAAATGGAGATAATGTAGTTATTGAAATTAGTCCGAAGTTCTTTTCTACATGGGACTACGGTAAAATGCAGGTATGACTTATACCAAGATATAATCCATTAGATACCTGATTATACAGATGCTTTTTAAAGAGTTGATTGTTCATTTTGGTGAATGTCTTAATCCCGCGTTTGTTAAAATATTGACTCAAATCTGGTAAATAGCTATATTGTTTACAATAGCCTGCCATCGTTATTGTTCTGCTGTATCCAGACGTTACCACAATTAAAACATATGAATCGTGTATGATTTGGTTTGACCGATGTATCATGAACTGAATGGAATACGTTATCGCTACTGCATTTGCTACAATTAGTGAACATGGTCATATTCTGGTTAGTTCGTTGATTCCTTAGTTAGTTAGTGGGCTTAATCTCATCTAGTTTCAATTGTCTTGACTTTTCTTGTTCATCCAACTTTTTTAATGTCTTATAATGATCGAATATAATAGACAGGAAGATTGGCTGTATTCTTACAGGACTGGCAGCATAAGAACACGCTGAATTATACAAATGACTAATAGAAAACATTCTATCAAATAATTTCCTGTCAGATCTGCCAAGACAGTTGCGAAATTCCTTCCATTCTTCCTTTTCATCTGATGTTGCTAATCTAAACGACGGAATTGTTCTACCCATTTTAAAGTCAAATATAATAAGAAACTACACTTTTCGCACGAGTAGCCTAGCCTATCAAATTCAGATGATAATATCATTACGTCATGGCAGCGAGGACATTCTATTTCGTGGTCTATCTCTTTTAGTTCAGCATTTGGTTTGGTCTCTCTTGCTTCCTGCACGTCTAATGGATCAGATTGAACTTGCAGTAATGGGTTCTTCTTCCTCATAACCAGATTTCGATATCGTGATTATTATAAAATGTAATACTTATCAGAGAGGGGGAGGCTGATTACATTCCATCCTCTCCATAGAACCAGTCCTAAAAAGAATATGCTTATTCCGATACCAAATATCCCTTTTGATGGCATAGCACTCTCTTTTTTATTTGTGAACAACAAAATATACAAAGAGTGTATCGATTAACAACTAGCTAGGCTTCACAATCTTTATTCAAAACCATCACCTTTTACTATACATCATCATACTTGCAATACCACATTGGCTGCTCTGGATGGAGTTATTCAGCTTGGCAAGGACCATTTTATCCTCACAATCTAGATAATTCCCGTTGACTAAATTACTGTGCTCAAGTATTTGATTTTGTCGAAATCGATTCTTCTTTCTACAGAATTCCTAACGAATTTATGGTAAAGAACTGGTGTAAAAAGATTCCAGACCATTTTAGATTTGCTGCTAAATTTCCAAAAGTTATAACTCATGATAAAAGATTAAAAAATGTTGAAAAAGAACTAGAATTATTCTTTTCTTCTATTGTCTATCTTGAAGATAAAATCTTAGCATTATTAATACAGCTACCACCATCGATGGGTATAGTTGAAGGCATGAATCGTTTAAGAGATATCATACCTGAATTAGATAAAAGATTCAGGTATGCTGTAGAAGTTAGAGACAGTTCTTGGTTTCAAGACTTGGCATATAGTTTTTTTGCAAATAACAATATGTGCATGGTCTAGAGTCAACTTGCTGGAATAAGAACTCCTCCAATAGTTACATCAGATTTTCTGTATATTAGATTCATTGGAGATAGGACCATACAAGGAAAAGATTTTGGCAAGATACAAAAAGATAGGGTTTCAGAGATGAAAAAATGGGCTAGATTTCTGAAAAGAGCCAGAGATGAAGAACAAGAGAAAATTAATCTGGCAATAGTAGGAGCAAACAATCATTATGCTGGTTTTGGTCCTGAGATATCACATAAATATCCTATATGACGTCGAATATAGCCTGTAATCTTCTAATTACGCAAGAGATCTACTGATTTAATATTTGCAGTTTATCAGGATATTGAAAATCCCATTATATCTGATTCTCCACGTGGCTAAGGATACGATTTACCCTCTATTCCGACAGCCTTAACTAATTCATGACCAAGACTTTCTATCTCTTTGGAAGCTACGTCAAGGATAATATCGTCTTCAAAAACCGCCATGTGTCTCAAATCATGTAGTCCGATCTGAAATTAGTTACCGGGCCAGTTTGTAATGCTCTATTGCATAGTTGATTGAATCCACCTGCAATCAGTAATGATGTTGTAGTTAGGCAAGGGAACCGCAAAATTTTATTCCTGAATTGTTATCCGTATACCGAAAACTGTAATACAGCCTTCGATTCTATCAAGGGTTATCTCTCAGCCTTTTAAAATATATGACACAGACTGAACTGCAAGTCTAGAGCGTTTAAGAGAATATCTGTTGAGTTCGACATAAATAAGGAATATATGGACGAATCAGTGACAAGGTTATGGAAGATCTGGTATGCAACCGGCTCCAGAAATATAACAACGAAAGAAAGATATTTCAACACTTTGACATGTTTAGTAGTTTTCATTAAAAAAAGTAAAGTGTCTAGAATCAATTATAGACAGATTTGTTAAGTTTGGCGAATGCAGATCATCTATTTAATAATTTTCTTTGATTAACTTGTGCTTGCAAAACAGGACTACTCTTTACCAGTCTCTGCAGATCAATTTCTGATAGACTTTTCTTGATATTCATATATGATTCTGGACCGCAAGTAACTGTTTTGAAGACGACTATTGTATGATTGCATTAAGCATGATAGAGCATTAGTTTTCTCTTTAGTAGTGGTATCATTGTCTTGAACAATTTCCCACAAATGCCTAGTTATTTCATTAGAACCTGCCATGTATCTTACATACTCAAACAAGATGTCGTCTCTCAGATACTTTTCTATTTTGATTTTTGCTTCATGTTTGATATATTGTAGATCTCTACTTACTGTAGATTGATCTACATGTAGTTCTTGGGCTATTTCTTCCTGATTTAGACCCTTACTGTACAATGAAATAACCTTTGATAATCTGTTTTCCCTTTCTATGTCTATTACCGCAATTTTGGAAGTAGTCTGACATATTTCCTTTAATCGGCTCATTCTGACTACTCTTATGATCTATAAGTAACAATGATAGAAAACATCCTGTATGTAGTTATCGGATTTGTTGTTACTTATATTTCGCTGGAATTGGCATGGCACTTTACCGCCTGCAGAATCAAGGACACAAAAATAAGACCTTGCATGTTCAAAGAAATTAAAACAGTCTTGATGCTACCTCAAACAAGTCCAAGTCGTCATAATGGGAAAGAGGGCGCAAAGTATTAAATGATAATGACTACAGAACTGCAGGAAATTAGGATGTCTTCCAGGGGCTAGAGACGCTGTATCATACATACCTTCCAAAAATAGATCCTGCACTCCTTCATGACATACTGATACGCGAACAAGAAAAAGACTGAACGTGCACCTTTTTACATGGTCGAAGTATTTACCAAGAAAGGTACCGATTCGGAATGGTGTAGAAATCACATATGGAAAACATCTGGGTTTGTTCCAGCAATTTACGACAATGGTACTCACTATGTAACTAATATGAGATTAACGTGCGACATTCTCAAAAGATTAAATGACTTTGACTTTGTGATTGAGGTTTCAGGCGCCTATAGTGATTCGTTAACAGGTAGAGGAGCATCACACGAACGTAGAGATCATATATAATAATAGCAGAATGCTGGTTCCCATGCAAAATATCTATATCACAGTTTTAGGGCAGCAATAATTAAATTAAATTGAGATTGCCACGTGATCTAATTATGAAATTTAGTTAAGGAATAGCTTGTGAACATTACTCAGCGATATCTTTTTCATTGTGTGTTCGGATCTGAGCTTGTCCTTCTGTTTTCAGCCTATCTTTAAATATTGAAGCATGCTATCACATAATATGAATAAATACCAGAAAAATGGAAGGACGAATTATGATAACAAGAATCCTATTAACAAGGCAATAAAAGATGAAGATGTTTATGACTTACTATTACAAATACCTGAAGGAAAGACTTCCTCATACGGAGATCTTGCAAAAGCACTTGGAAATCCTTCTGCCTCAAGGCTGATAGGACGAATATTGGGCAGAAATCCTAATCCAATCAAAGTACCATGTCATCGTGTTGTAAAATCTGATGGAAGATTAGGCGGTTACAAGTATGGGATAAATAGAAAAAGAGAATTACTCGAAAAAGAAGGCATAACCTTTAGCAATGGAACAACCATTATGGACTTTAAAAATGTAAGATTCTATCCTAACGGTACGACAAATATGTGAAAGACTAATTAATATGAATAAAAATATAGATGAAAGGATTTCCGATGTAGATTGGCAAAAAGTAAGGGAAGAATTGAACGAAAAGGGATATTCTCTAATATCCAAATTCTTGTCTGCTTATACGTGTAAAGAACTTATCGATGAATATGACGAACCAGATTTTTACCGTAAGATTATTACTATGGAAAGATATCGGTTTGGACTCGGCGAATACAAGTATTTCAAATACCCTTTGCCAGATCTAATTCAGACAATTAGAACAACAGTTTATCCAAAAATCGTGCCTATTGCAAATTCTTGGATGGAGGCATTAAATCTTAAAAGGCACTTTCCAGAGGAATTTGAAGAACTTCAAAGACTTTGTTATGATAATAATCAAACTAAACCTACAGTTCTTATTTTAAAATATGGTAAAGGAGGATATAATACACTACATCAGGATTTGTATGGAGAGATTTTTTTTCCACTTCAACTAGTTATATTCTTAAATGAGCCTGAGGAGGAATATATCGGTGGAGAATTTGTATTAACACAACAAATTCCAAGAGCACAATCAAAAGTTATTGTCTTAAGACCTCGTAAGGGAGACATGCTAATAATTACTACAAATTTCAGACCAATAAAGGGGTCCAGAGGATACTATCAAGCTCAAATGAGACATGGAGTTAGCGAAGTACATGATGGAAAAAGATACACCCTTGGAATTATTTTTCATGACGCCTTAGACTACGCCAATTAACCACATAATGTTAAAACATGAAGAGGTTAGCAGTATAAAAGTTAAGGAAATGATAAGAATAAGCTGGGGATTTGCCTCGGTGAAAGCTTGAATCTTAAGATTTATGGTAAACTAAAGTGCAGCTCAGGAAAAAGGATGAAAAAAGAAGGTGTATTCTTCCAATCAGAATATGAAGCTCTATATCGTGGTTATTGACCTTGTGGTCAGCATACGTAAAGAATATAGGAAATGAATGAAAAATAGATGAATCTATTTAATGATAAAATAATTCATGTCTTAAATAAAGATGGTAGAGCAGACTACTATGGAAAGATAATAGCACATAAAGAATCTGATCTATATTTTGACATATTACTACAAAATATAGTATGGAAAAACGATGAAGCAGTAATTCTAGGAAAGCACATCATTACCAAAAGAAAAGCCGCATGGTATGGCGACTCAGATTATCTGTATACATATTCAAACACAACAAAGCAAGCGTTACCATGGACTAACGAACTTAGAGGCCTTAAACAATTGGTTGAAAAGATAACAGGAACAAAATTCAATTCTTGTCTACTAAACTTATATCATGATGGTAACGAAGGTATGGCCTGGCATAGCGATGATGAAAAAGCATTAGAAAGGAATGCTACTATTGCTTCTTTGAGTTTTGGAGCAGAGAGAAAATTTTCACTTAAGCATAAGAAGACTAAACAAACGATTTCGATTGTGCTTGAACATGGAAGTTTGCTTGTAATGAAAGATGAAACTCAAATGCATTGGTTACACAGCTTACCGAAGGTAAAAAAAATTGTAACGCCGAGAATAAATTTAACTTTTCGGAAAATAATATGTTAAGGTAATACTGTCTCATAGAAAGTATTATTAGCATATCGAGATTACAGAATGATGTCTATAGGAGCCTTCCAAATCCAAAGACAATAGATGTGAACCTAAAGTCGGTAACACCAGGAACAACAAGGGCAAAAACATCAGTACTAGAAATTGAAATAGTCGAAAGAAAAATTAACTTAGCAACTGAGGGTTTTACAAGAAAGTTTTGTGAGGGTCCCCTAAAAGACAGAACCAGATTATCAAAAGAAAATACATTGACAATATCAGAAAATATCATAGTAATGAAAAGAGAAATCAATCCAAGACTTAGCCATATAAGAACCACGCTTGAGGGCATTGTGTACCTAATCTGTTGGCGACTGAAGCTTTGAGCAAAGTCTATAGAAATGAAAAAGACTTGACATAAGGGAAAGAATTCTACTAGTAAGGCTTGTTAGAGAAGATAAGAAAGAGGCATCGAGTGTAGCTGAAAAGGAAATCTATAGATCTAGATGGTGGGCTTACAAATAGCTCAAGAGATCTGATAATGCTAGTTTGGAAGGACTAAAGAATAAGCATAGAAGTGGTAAACCTGCAGAAGTGTCGGAAGAAACATCTACCAAGATAAGAAACGAATTATCAAAAATCACTCAGGCCTCATTCAACCTCATCCTACCATCAATTTCAGCATCATCACTCTCTCCATGTGCGAATGAATTCCACCAGGCAGGCGATGAAACTTAACCCTTTTACAGAAGCAATAATACCATAAGTCTTTCGAATACATTTAAGGAGGGATCTGGTCAAAAGATCATGTCCCCAGAACTAGTAGAAACCGTAAAAGCACAAATTTGCAAATCTTAACCTTAACCGTTTTTCAATGTAACAATTTAAACCGATCAAGATGCTTTATTATAACAATTACTTATCTAAATCATGTAGGAGACCGTTGTAGAATTCAGTCGTCTTAGGGGATTATTCCTACCTACCTATGACATATCGACTGAATTAGATTTAACGATCGACCGCATGATTGACAGTCAATATTACATAAACAGTTTTGCTATCATACATTAGATAACATAGTTAAATCTAGATAAATAACATGTTTATCGCAATAGTATTTTGGCCGTTGGTACATTGTGATCAAGGTTTCTACGTGGTGGTGGTACTTGGTCGCATGCTCCAGCGGCCACTTCAAATCTTAACTTAAAAGAATAAACTGATTTTTATGTAGATTACTAAAATAAAACCAGTGCAAACTCGCGAACCTAAGAAATGCGGTTCTAAGGCTAATCTGCAATTTATAAAAAAGCCGCTCGACTCCAACTCCACAAGTGTCTAGATAGGAGGCTGAACCCCAACGGCCAGCATGTATGTATGTCTTATCTAGGCATAGTATGGTCAACATAATATGAACAAGACTGCCGTAAGGGATCCAGTCCCATCATCTTGAGTGAAAATGGATTTATCTATGAAAGCAGACAGCGCACTGCTCTCACAAGACCTAACGAGAGTCAAACTTCGTCGAAATACCAAATTGGTCTTTATGTCTACTAAAAGAAGATACCACCACCATTTGAGCGAGCGTTTGAATTACCTGAACAAACATCATAACCATCTTTATATATTCACGTAAATGCATAGCTGTAAAAACTTGGTGCCATTTCTGATTGGTTAGTGTATCTTCTAGCAGGATTAGGTAACGGTCAAAGCATTCGTGAGTATATTCGGATTTATGTACAGGTATAGCATAAAATGCCGTCTTAATGTATATAATATCACAAGCAATATCAGAATGTCAATAAATTGTTATACATTCTCTCAGATTAAGCTTATTCTGTACCAATTCCTTCAATCAATCTATACCAATTAAGCCTTGTGACTACAATGTGGAACATTGGCAATTATATTCGACAATGTGATACCTTTTGCAAGTCTTCTGCATAATAATTTATACCTCAAACTGCTTTGTTGCATAATTCAGAAAGATCGTCATCTTGCAATGCTTTTAGTACTTCTCAGGAATAGGCCAAATGCGGATTACTCCTTTTTAGCTGAATGTTTCAAAGTTAGTTGACTAATATCGGATTCGTGCAACAAAGCACCTCAAACCATTATCCAGTTTCCTTTTATAATACTTCCACAATATACTTCAGATATATTTATCGGATCTAAAGATAACTTTGGGACGTAACTAAGTTACTCAAGTTCTTTATATTTATACGCCTAATAACAAGATAATGTGATAAAGGTAAATAAAGTATGAATATTAATAACAATGACAAACAATTTCTCTTTAATCAACTTATGTGGTTAGGAATATCATTAGGTATAAGTATTACGATTTCTATGTTTATACCATTTCCTATATCGTTGGTAACAATAATAGTGGTATTCGTTTTGCTCAATCTTTATATGAGAAAAAGGATGATACATAGAATGGGAATTGGGGGCGGAGCAGCTAGAATATTTGGATCATTGTCCTCTGCGTCACCCATGTTTGGAGATGATTCATTGAAATACTGTTGTATGAGCTGCGGAACTGAGCACAAACAGTCTGCATGTCCTAAATGTGGCTCAAAGATGAGAAGGGTTGGGTAGTAAGATGATTAACGTGTTTAGACGATGGAAACCAAGAGGGAATATGTATAGCTTGAAGTGCTTTCAATGTGGATCTGGTTTTCTTTCTAGCTATAACCTAGAGGCACCCATATGTGGTAAATGTCTCCAGAAAGCTAAATCCTTGGATTCAACGATTGATTATGAAAGTGTATGCAGCAAGTGTGGTAAGAATGGCGTGATATACGGAAAAGAGATGTGTCATTCCTGCTACTTTGCATTTAATACCGGTAAATCATTTTCTAACAAAAGTAAGTTTGACTCCACACACATTCACAAAATGGATGTGATCTAGTAATAGCATATGACTACCGTACCTGTACGCTAGGTCTTGAAACAACGAGCTGTCTCTAACTTCTAAAACATAACTAAATCTCTTATCAATATTCTGCAATGTAATACTTTCAGCTAGCTTCCTTTCTATAACATATCCAACTAAAACCTCCATCACAACCACAATATATAGAATTTCAGTCCAAAGATACTTGGATTGATTGAAGCAAGTTGGACATGTATTTTATTACTATTACTATTATTTCACCTCGCATATTGGAAGTGTCGAGCATCAAATATTATTTATAGTACATTCGACGAACATATACCAAATGGGATAACACAGTCAATTGACATAGTTCAATAATCCTTTATAAAAAGATATAACCAATTTAAATATATATGGCCTTAAAGGGAGTAACAAAAGATAGCAATAATAGCACAGCATTTCTACGACTAAGAAACATATTTGCAAGAAGAAATACACAAAAAGTAAAATCAACTGCTACAATAATGGGTCTTTTTATATCCATTGCCACAATAATGTCCTCCTCTCCTCTTACGTCGTATATTGGAGTGGTACAAGCTCAGACTCTTGCTGGTACTAATTTTCCTCCACCTATATTTTATACAATAAGAGATCAACCGTCATATGAAATCAGTATTCCGTTTACTTCAACTGGAAAAGCCGCATTCGTTCCTCCAGAGATTTCAATACCAGTTGGAATGACAGTCATTTGGTTCAACAATGACAATGGTGAACATAGTGTCACTACATTAACAAATAATACATACTCTCCTCCAGAGACAATTGATTCAGGACCTATAGTTCAAGATGGAGGATCTTTCATACATACATTTAATCATCCTGGAAAATATGTATACTTTGACCAATTCAATCCTTCTGCACGTGGATTAATTAGTGTAGGTTCTGCTATTGAAACCGGTAAGAACTTTAACATGCATATAGGTGGAATCAACAGTATGCCGTTCAATCCCAATAAAGCACAAAGTATTGTATTTTCGTTTGTACCCAAGACGGTCAGCTATCCTCCCACAGTTGCTATCACTTATAACGTCAAACTCTTGAATTCAACTGGTAAGCCTATATATAGCCACAGCTACGATGATAGTGATGGTATACTCGATTTAGAGCTTGTTCCTGTACACAAGTTATCATCATCGTCATCCTCCTCCTCTTCCTCACAAACCGTAGCCTCATTGCCTTACACAGACAATGCAACAGTACATCCGTTTACTACATGGGGGCCTGATTTCATTGGTCAAGAAGCAGTCTATAGTACAGGAACATTTCATATACGTGGACCAGTACTAGTACAAAATTCACCATACTCTATACAAATATCAATAGTTGGCAAGGACGATAGAATATTATCAAACCCCATCTCTGATACATTTGTATTACCTCAGAGAGTACTTAACTAGACAGAAAACAAATGCAGCAAACTTTTATATTTATTAAAAATATTAACCAGAGCACTATCTTCATTTATTCGACTACAGAAAGACCAATCAGACTTGACCTATGGTTAAAATTTTGTTAAAGTGAATCAATCATTTCAGTGGTTTGATGACACTACGATAGGAGTGAAGAATCATGACTATAATTATTTCCAAAGTAAGATATAGCAATGATCATATTCAAGCAGGCTTTGTTCACTTAACGATCTTTCGTTTTATTGATCTCTCTGTTGTGCATATCTACAAATAAAATCAACCACTTCATTATGTGCTCCAGTTTGCAGTTAATTCTTGTACAAGGAAAATAATCATAGAAACTTTTCGTTCTATTCTTGACACATTATTGTATCGTTCTCTCTCTTAATTATGCTTTTCTCAAATTCAGAACGATGAAGATGGTGCTTTATTTTTAAGAATTTACATGCCTGTGGTGGATACAATGTACCTCCATCTGTTGTAACAGGATGGTTGTTCTCCATATCTTTTCACAAGGTTTGATATAAAACGTTGTGCAACAAAGAATGTTTCTTTCTCTCTTTGGATATGCTTATTTGAAGGATTTCTCGGTTCTCTCTAGTCCTTTTTACGCTCATATGTAGAAGTGGAATGTCCTGTAAAATACTCGGAATAATCTGCATACCCGAGGTCAGGTCAGATATTGTAGTTTTACCGATATATATTGTAGATCTCAGATTCGTGATGACTAAGAGGACTAGCGTATACAAGATGTCCATGCCCATGCCTAAGATGATGTTCACCCCTGTGATGGCGAAAGTCGCAGTAATGATGTGCTAGTACTGGCGCAGAGAAACTAACTACTTATAGAATCTCCATTACTGCTGCTGTTATCACCATGGTAACGATCGTTGAAATTAATATGCATGATTAGCTACAGCTGTTGTTGTTGTTGGTGTTGTTGGCAGGGATGTTTCTCCTTTTTTCTTATGCTAAGGTCTGGATCTGCAACATCTTAGGTCAAGTCATTGCCGCAAAGAATTACATTTTGTTATATGTCTCTATCATTAAATGAACGGTGCATATATAACTCATGAATTACAAAGATAATTATTTGTGTGCAGATAAAGAATCCACTGATCATTCCCAACAACATCTAGCCAATGAGCGCACTTTCCTGTCATGGCTAAGGACATCTATTGCACTTATAGGACTAGGCTTTATTGTCGCTCGATTTGGCTTGTTCTTGCGAGAATTTGCACTAGTTGTAAAAAATGCCAATAATAGTCTTGCAGTAGGTCTTTTGGGACATTATCAATCCTCATTAATAGGCATAACTATTGTAATTTTAGGAATTGCATTAATACTCTTAGCGTTAAGAAATTATCTAAACACTCGTTCCTGCATAGAGAAAGGATCCTATATTTCAAGCAACTTTAATATCTTTGCAGCATCAATTAGCCTCATATTTCTAGGGGTACTCATTATTGTTTATTTATTTATCGTATTACCCACTAACAATCCGTAGCTTTTTCACTTGTATCGAAGCCTAGATCAAATTAATTGTCATGAACTTCTACCAATATCAACCGTAATAATGCAACTAGATTATGTCTATCTTATTAATTGCAGGTAAGAGATAAGTTACTTTCTATATTACCTACGTCAGTTGCGCATCATCTCAAATTTTTAATCTCTGGAGGGAACTCATCAAATATATGTTCCGTAGACAACTTTACATCGTACAACAAAAATTTTTGATTTTAAGTCAGTAACTACTTTACTCGTTATAGTAATAATTGATACAAAATAACTAGATAATGAGGAGATTCCTAATTGCCAGCCTAATCATATAACTCTTCAGATGCAGTGTGTTCACCGCCACTACTATTTTCTGGTGCTCCTTATACAAAATCCACTCTTTCTTCTTAAAATAGAAGAGCACGATCAAAACAATTGCACTCATGACCACTGGGGCCATTATAACGCGAACAGAAACATGATTGAGATGATATACATGCATACCAAATAGACTTACAATAAATCTATTTACAATCTGTTTAAGCACTTTTGTAAAGTACTTTGCTTTTGAAAAGAGTTGAAATCACGTTTATTAGCTCTTGCTGAATGATTGACATTAACTATATCCTATTAGACCTAATTAGACTCGATCTAATATGTGAGAAGAATCAATATCATATAAAACACATAACCATTATTAAATATGCCTTGCATTTGTTATTTGAGAAGTATGAGTCAGATAATATCAGGTCCTATTGCTAAATTGCTTGAGGGAAAAAATTTCGCTTTTGTCGCAACACTTATGAAAGATGGCTCACCACAGATCACTCCTGTATGGATAGATTTTGAAAAGGATACAAACACTGTTTTAGTAAATACAGCTGAGGGTAGGATTAAACACAAGAACATTTCACGAGATCCTAGGGTAGCTATCTCGGTTGTTAATCATAGCAATCCATACGAAATGGTTACAATAAGAGGAAAAGTTATCGAACAGATTACTAAATATGCAGCTGAACATGCCGACAAACTTGCAAAAAAGTATTTAGGTCTAGATAAATATCCCTATCATTCACCAAACGAAAAGAGAGTCATATTAAAGATAGAGCCAGCAAGAGTATTCCATCAACAACCTCCCAGATAACGATCTAAAGAAAAAAGAGAAAATATTATTTTTGAATATCTCCCGAAATTTCATTTTATGAAATACTGAAAAGGAATAGTAGCGGCATTAAGAATCATTATCTTGGCAAATAAAAAAATCAACAAAATAGGATTTGGATGTTATATTTACCAACAAGGTGTTGAGTATAAAGACATTCAACGTATTGTCATCGAATGTGAAAGACTAGGATTTGATTCTATATGGCTCAAGGATAATTTTACTTCCTCCTGGCTCAATGCTTATTTTTCATATAAAGAGGAAAGAGAAGTGTTAAGAAAATCTGCTGACTCTCCTGTACTTGAGTGTTGGACTACACTTTCTTCGCTAGGCTCAGTAACAACGAAAATAAGATTAGGGGCTATTTTGGTAAACCTTCATAGAAGTCCCTCTATTACAGCTAAAATGGTTTCCACTCTCGACGTAATAACTCATGGTAGAGTGGAGTTTGGATTAAGTGCGGGGTGGTATGAAAAGGAAATCAAATCATATGGCCTTCCTTTTCCAGATGCCTCCACGAGGCTTGAAATGTTGGAAGAAAGTCTTGTTATAATTAAGAAAATGTTAACCGAAGAGCAGGCTTCGTCATTTAATGGCAAGCACTATACTATAAAAGAAGCAAAATGCAATCCAAAACCGATTCAAAATCCACATCCGCCTATGTGGGTAGGTGGAGGAGGAAAGAAAACTCTTCGGTTGGTAGCTAAATATGCAGATGGTTGGAATTATGGGCTTTGCAGTTATGAGGAATACCTAAGCAAACTATCCATCCTTAGAAATTGTTGTAATACAGTTGGTAGAAACTATGAAAATATAATCAAAGCCTTACATACAGTCATACTCCTTGTTGAGTCTGACGACGAGATAGCATCGTTGAAAAATAAGATATACGATGACAATACTCTAAGTACTAATAGTAGTAGTAGTGATGGCAGTGGAGTATGGAAAAAGAACCCTGATCTAGTTATCGCTGGAACTGCTAATAGTATCATAAGAGAAATAAGTAGATATGTGAAACTTGGTGTAAACTACTTTACCATACACTTTGCAGATGTTCCAGATATTAGATCCTTGAATTTATTCGCAAGATACGTCATTCCACATTTTAGAAATGGATAGCGCCAGCTAATCCAGAATTATATTCTATCATGGAATATCAATATATCTATCTGTGTCTTTCTCTTTTCTTAGGAAATGTCTTACGACCACCCCAATATTGCAGGGATAAAATAAAATAAATTAATATTTTCTATAGTTAACAAGCTGTAGGTATGTTCAACAAAATCTCAACATGGATACATTGAAAATGAAGAATGCACTAGACTGCTAGAGATAACTTCATTACCATATATGACGATAATAGTGATGTTTGACGGATACAAAATGCTTAGGCAGATATCAGCATCTATTTGATAGTAATGAAGAAATTTTCAAGATCGGATAGAAAAGTTGCTTGACGCAAGCAGCAAATACCGTATTAGGAATTTTCGACTTTGATAGGATGTTGGTAGAATCTGTCATTTATCTATTAAATTGGATGAAAAAATGGGCAAAAGATTAGTTAAATATTGGCTATCTATGTCTGAAAAACCAAGACCGTTTTTATTTTTGTTTATAATCAGGCTCAAGAATTTCATCCAATTATTTCCTTGTTTACGAATTCCTCAAAAATAGGATTGAGCCATCCTTCTGACCGTATTAGATTCCATTGTTCATTTATAGTTCCATACTTAAAACAATTTTTCATCCAATGTAGCCATCCTTCCCATTCGTTATCATTAAGGACGTTCCTCTGTCGCATAGCAAATGCATGGGAACATATAAAAAGAATGTAATATGCAATTTCTATACTTTGTACTTCGGTACTCATATGGCACAGCGGTAGTGATCCTAGCATAAAAGGATGACGTAATGTTTTACGAACGTTCTAAATTGACTATCTAGAGTATTCTTATGGGAATATCACTGACGTAATTTCATTCTTACATACCAGAAGACTCTTCACGTCTACCTTTTCGATGACCTATAGTCTTCGTAAAGATGAATACTTAATTCATTTTTACCGGTAGATAAATCTATCAGTCGGCGACACCTAGACTTCAAGTGATAGCTCGTTAACTCAAGGGCACAGAGGGGGTAATTCGCTACAAGGAAATGAGAAAAGAGCCCCAGTGGACTATTCTGATGTTAAATATCGTTCGATGAAGGTGAATGAGTAAATGAATATTAGTCGAGTTACAACTAGATGCAGTTGTATTCTCTTGTTTAGACAGGAGAGTTTTTTGGGGGGGAAAAGCAACTGTGAAGATTGTCACCTCCTATGTAGGGACTCCCTAGACTCCCTAGACTAGAATGATATTTATGTTATAAAAGACGAGAGACGAGAATCAACTTTACAAAATATACGGGTTGTCGATTAAAGAGTATAAACGCTTCACGATCTTTATCCAAGATTTCATCCTGTAGTTGCTTTGTTGCACGAATCCGATATTAGTCAACTAACTTTGAAACATTCAGCTAAAAAGGAGTAATCCGCATTTGGCCTATTCCTGAGAGGTACTGAAAAGCATTGCAAGATGACGATCTTTCTGAATTATGCAACAAAGCAGCTGTAGTCATAAAATTAGTTTGTCATAATAATCATATTCACTTTACAAAGTAATTACTAATGATATTACAATGCTGTTAAACTACAGACAGATCAACTCAAAGAATCTTTCTTGATATCTTCAATAGTCTTAAATCCATGTGCCTTGACCTGATTGTCTATACTAGGTGTGTTGATGACTTCAGTTAGGAGCGTTTAATGCTTGTTTTCCATATGCTGCAAGTGCATCGATCGCTCCAATTTGAACTATTGATTCATTAGAGGAATAGAATTGATGTTTTATGCAGGTAATCTGATTTTCTTTCGTTGATAATTTTCATATCCCCCATATTTACGATAACAGGTGATTACTAACTATGTAAGCATTATTTAGCAAATACCTGAATTGGTACGTACTGGAGACTGCATCGTTACTGGAGCCACTGCTCGTGCTTGATATAAAACTACTGCCACCGATTTGGCCTTGCATAGAAGCAATATTAGAATCGCCGTTACTTGATATAATACTTTGGCTCGTATCTGTAAAAGTAGACAATCCAATATCACTACAGGAAGAAACGGTTGAGTTTATTCGTCATATAAAATCCTTAAAAATACCATTGATCTAATTCCCTAGCCCGCTCGCAATATTGTTACGATCAGTATAGTAATTATTCTCTGCATCAACAATACTTCTGCTTATGCGATTTAACCCTGCAAGGGTAGGTACCAACAGTATTAAAACCAGAGCCAGAAAAATTGTAACAATCGGTATACCTACTCTCTTGAGCATTTTGTGTTAGCTACGAAGATCTCAGATTTGATCATTGGTTTAGCCCATTCAAATAATTCTATTTCTTTAAACTCGCCGATGTGTCTCCGACACAACCTTGCTCATTCACTAGCATCAATCTTCTTTACAGGACCTCCTAGACTGAAGTCAAGTTCATCCATACAGAGCACCCAGATGGAAAGAGGCAAGGCTGTGGTTATAAATAACAGCAACCAGTTTCATTCCTTAAGAGAGTCTGTTATTATATACCCCAATAACGTAAGAAATGTGTTTCTTATGACAACTAATCACCTCTATACATTAGTAAGAACAAACATGACTGTTATTATTTTAGCAGTTCTTGCTTCATTAATTATAATTTGTGGGGGCATTGCTGTATATCTGGCAGAACACGAACATCAGGGTGCTAATATAACGAATTTAGGTGACTCCTTTTGGTGGGCTGTAGTTACGATCGCGACTGTAGGTTGCTATCGTGTTTAATATGTCAATCGCAACTACAGAATAGTCTAGTACCTGTACTTCAATTGCATTTGATGCAAAAAATGTTGTATCTCTACCGTGGCCTGCACCTAATTCCAATACTTTCTTTACGTTGTCAGCCTTCATATGATTAAAACAAAGTAATGCAAAGTTGCTAGGTTCCTCTCCAAAGAAAGTATTGTCTGATTTGTAGACTTTATTCCAGACTTCACTCATTGCTATTTATTATTACCTCCATCATCCTTTTTCTTTTTCTCATCTTTCCATGCAGAATAGCCTCCTTCAATAGTTACAGCAGAATCAAATCCCTGCTTGTTTAATTCATCTGCAGCCATATTTCCTCTGTATCCACCAGAACAGTAAGTACAAATTTTCTTTCTCGCAAGTTCATTTAGGTCACCATGTCTTGCATTTCTCATTAACCGTCCGAGTGGCATATTGACTGCTCCATCTATTTTGCCTTCTTCTTCTAATTCATCAGCTTCTCGTACGTCTATTATCGCGTATTCATCTTTTCTTGCTTGCAGTTCCTTTGGCGTTATTTTGTCTGCCATTCGATCCATTATCATTATCATTAGAAATCTTAACTTACTCTTTTAATACCCTTATGTGTCGCTATCAGAACACCTGTATGGCATTATTAACAGCAGAGGAAATCGAAGCAGCATTAATTGGATATCGGATTGCAGCACATACTGGATAAATATTAGAAATAAGACTCCAACCAATCAAATAGGACAAGGAAATTGCATAGGTAGGCGTGCATTTTGAATTTGGAAAAACAATCTCTCTATCAACCAGACGGAATAAACATCTCTATAACGCTTATTTCAACTAATAATCGTTAAAGTATTGTATAACTATAAGCTAGAGAATCCTTGAGACCGTATCCTTTAGTTCTATGGCTATTTTCTTTCCTTTATTATCCGCAGTTTGACTAACATAATACTCAACCAAATCCTGAACCATGACCTCTATTACGCCATCCAATGCTGCACGAACAGCAGAGATTTGCTGTACTATATCTGCATAGTTCTTGTCTTCATCAATCATTTTCCTGATACCCTTAACATGACCTTCGATTCTTGCCAATCTTTTTGCCAATTCTGGTCGTTTATGATGTGTTATTGTCTATCTTCTCCTTAAGTCATCGGATAGATAATCCAATATCTAACTTTTTTGGTTGTCATCATTTACCATTATATCTATTACTTAAAGGAGAGATTGTTGGATATTTTATTATTGAACTATTAATTATCAACTATGAGTCTAGCAGCATTTGCTATGAATATGAGTTCAGAACCAATATGTATCATGGCTGCCAGTAAAGGATTAATTATACCCATAAATGCCAGTATAAATCCTAAACCATCTACAAATAACGTTCCAAAAAAGTTTTGTCGTATAACTGATAAAGATTGTCTAGATGCTCTCAGTATATAAGGTATCTTGTCTAAATCTTCTGCCATTAGAACAACATCGGCTATTTCAACTGCTATGTCTGTTCCAGTCTTTCCCATAGCTATTCCAACATCGGCTTTAGCAAGTGCAGGAGCATCATTTATACCATCTCCAATCATTATCATGGTTTTTCCTTTTCTTTCTCTCTTTTGTCTGTCTACAATTTCTTCAATTTTTGCAACCTTATCCTGTGGAAGTAGGTTAGCATAGAATTTATCAATACCTGCATCCTCTGCGATTCTTTTTGTTACATTTTCATTATCTCCTGTAAGCATGACTAGGTTTATTCCCATTGATTTCATTTTTGATAATGCCTGTTTAGCTTCTTTTCGTAGTTTATCCTCAAGTAATATACATCCAATTATTTTTCCATCTAATGAAACAAAAGTAGTAGTCATTGACGCAGATAAAAGATCATTGTGAGTAATACTGTTAATATCTGATTTTTTAAATAGCTGTATTCTTTTAGTATTATTATCAGAATTTTGATTGTGGCTATTTACAAGGTATCTATAGAATTGTACATTGAGCGGTAGCAAAAATTTTGAATTCATATGTGATACCTCAAGTTCATCATTGGTTACTGACAATAGCTCTTCCATAAACCTCGTATTGCCTACACTTATCCTGTGGCCATTTTGAGTAGCTAAAGTAACTCCTCTACCAACACTTACCAGATTACTGTTCTTCTTGTTCCTTATTATATACTGATTACTATTCCCATTAACTTCGATTTTTTCCTCTGTCGCTTTTTCCTTGATAGCTGTTGCTATGGGATGGTTAACATTTTTCTCAGCTATCGCTGCATATTCCAGAACCATTTTTGGTTCAATATTTTGATAAAATGAGATAACTTGTGAAACAATAGGCTTGCCAGCTGTTAACGTACCTGTCTTATCAAAAACCATGGTTCCTGCATTCTTTAGGTTTTCAATCTGTAGACCTCCTTTTACTATTATCCCTTTTCTTGCAAGTTTACTATTAGTTGCAAGTAATGCAATTGGAGTACCTACCGCTAGGCCGCAAGCACCTGCGACTACTATTACGGAGAGTGTAGATATTATATTCTGTGTAACAATAAAGGTAAGGATTGATAACCCAATGGCAAATTGTATTAATCTTGTAGCAAGTCTATCACTTAACTTTTGTATTGGAGCTTTGGAAGATTCTGCTTCTTCCACTAAGTGAATTATTTTTGCAAAAGTAGTATCGATGGATAGCTTTTCACATTTTATCATAAGTTGAGAGGTTAAATTAATAGTTCCCGCAAACACCCAATCACCTATATTTTTATCTATTGGTATGCTCTCCCCAGTTATACTGGATTGATCGATTGTGGAAATGCCGCTTATGATATGACCATCTACAGGTATAATGTCTCCTTCTCTTACAATGATGATATCTCCAATGATGACATTACTAATTGATATTTCTTGGGTGGTTAGATTCTCTTCATTTTCGTGATTATTTTGTCTTTTTACAATTGCTTTTCTGGGAGTATGCCTATAAAGTTCTTCGATATTTTTTCTTCCTTTTTTTATAATGAATCCTTCAATAAATTCGGCTAAAAGTGCAAAAAAAGTAATTGCAATTGCTGGAAGAAATTGTGATAAAGTAAGTGATGCAACAATGGCTATCACCATCGATAATTCCATGTTGACCCGACCCTTCCTCAATGCAGACAATGATTCTCTATACAGAGGATATCCACAAACTATTACTGCAATAGCGACTACAATATTTGCTAGCCATGTTGGCTGTAACAGGTGCATCCACGCTACAAATATCATTACTATTGCTATCCCAGCCAATCGAAGTATCTCTATCTTTTTGATTTTCTGCTCTTGTTTTCTTTCAATAATCTCTTCCTGTTCTTTACGGTAAGGTTTATATTCACAGGCACCTAACATCTTTTATTCTACCCTTATATCCTATGGCCTAGGATAGGATATAAATGTTAAAAAAATAGGCGTACCATTTTTCTTCATTTATTTTGTTGAAAAAGAAAGGACTTTGCCAATTGGACTTGTAGCAAATGTAGCATACAAATAAAAAGCGTGTAGCAGCAAAAAAACTATGCTGCTTGATAGTTGATTGACTAGTGTGCAAAATTCTCCTCATATGTCATCGTGCCAGTGGCAGTGTCGTTTTTACCATTCAAGTTCTCAGGATATGTACGATTGGTAGCTGGACTTCCAGTCCAAGTTTGGTTGTCTGAGGCTTTCCAAGTCATGTTGCTGGTAGCTCCTACCAATAGATAATTTCCTTTGGCCAAATAAAGTACAGGAAAATAATAATGATGTGATGATGGTGACGACAATGGCCATAGTTAGTGACTAAGAGGCTAACCTAGTGAAAGAAAAATAGTGATTGCAACCAGGTAAATAAATGTCATAATCCTGAAAAATTGTAGTTTATAGAACAATACATCATTGGCATCATAATTTAGTATCAATCCCTGTCTTCCCCACTCAACAAGCCAATCAAAGTCGCTGGGATTTTCATCGGTAGAATCAGTAATAAATGATGTATAATGACCAGAAATAAATTCCAACAATTCATTTCTTGTAATATATCCATCTCGGCTATTCCTAACCAGGTCAATTATCTTCTTAAAAATATCAAAATTAACTATGATATCTCTTAACATTTTTTTTCTCACTTTTGGGCTGGCAGACAAGAAAGAGATGACATGTCTCAGTTATGCTTACTTCTCCTTCTTGTACGTTAATTAAACCTAACTTTAACTTCCTAGAATTTGCATTATCTTAGCATATATGCATTTTTATTTGCCAGTGTGATTCTATCAATATAAGATAATTAATAATTATTCAGTAGGCGAAAATGAAACCTTTTATCATGAAATCATCGTTGTAATGTAGTCAGAATACTCATATATTGATTTGTCCCTCTTCTCACGAGTTCTTGGTATATTTATCTTAACCTCCTTCAAAACTGATCCAGGCCTATGACTCAGAATTATTACCCTATCTGAAAGATAAACAGCTTCCTCGATGTTGTGGGTCACCATTATAACAACTTCTGGCGTCGCAAGCTTATTACTCCAAACTTTCAAGATTTCTTCTCTTAATGCTTCAGCGGTTAAAGGATCAAGGGAAGAAAATGGCTCATCCATGACAAGTATTTCAGGATCCATGACAAGCGCCCTTGCAATACCCACTCTTTGTTTCATTCCGCCAGATAATTCTCTGGGATATGCATCCTCAAAACCTTCTAGACCAACGTCTTGAATAATACGAAGGCTCTTTTCTCGTCTTTGAACTTTTGGGATATGCATGGATTCTAATCCAAACTCTACATTTTCAACTACAGTCAACCATGGAAAAAGACCAAATGATTGGAATACTATCGCCATATACGGATTTACAGTTCCATCACTTTTCATAGAATGACCTTTGAATAGAATCTCTCCGTTGGTATATTTTTCTAATCCCATGATAATCCTCAATAATGTAGACTTACCGCAACCTGATGGACCTACTATTGAGACAAACTCATTATGATTTACAAAAAGGCTAATATTATTCAGAACTCTAATACATTTACTATTATCATCTATGAATTCTTTAGTAATGTTTCTAAGCTCCAGCAATGGAGTGGAGTCATCTTGAAAAAGTTTATTGTGCATATTTTCAACATTCTTTATTAAGGATGATGGGTCATTTTCTATACTTACACGATAATCGCTTTTAGATTGATGTTCAAAATAATTGCCCTTCAGTACATCATATTTGTCAACTTTCATGAGACAGTACACATCATATGATATATCATACCATACATTAATATATAGAAAACGATTCTTATTCGAGAAATTATTGTTCTTATTATAGTATTAAAAATGTGAATGTTCCTTTATAATATCAGTTATGCACTAGGCATTCATACTATATTTTCTGATTACATTTCTATAGATTCGTCTCCAAACTAAACGATTAATCATGACGATTACTGTCGACATTACGCCAACTATTAGAAGAAGCAATATTGTATTTCCTATGTTGTTACGTAGCTGTATCCAGAAGCGATCCCATACCCAATACAGAATATGTCTTGTTTCCAAATACAAGATATTCTGCTACAATCAGAGAATTCCACCCCCCTCCCCAACCTGTTATGCTGCCAGTTATAAATGAGGGATACATAGAGGGAAACAAAACCCGTTTGATATACTGAGTCCTACCAACCTTGAATGCTCTAGCTGTTTCTTTTATATCTCCAGAGATAGATCGTACCCCCCCAATTAGATTGAATAGTATGTACCATTGCATTCCAGTTAATATCAACAATATAGACAAGAATTCAAACCCTCCTGGAACATAATTTACAACAATAATCATAAATGGAAAGAATGCAGGAGCAGGAATAGCCGCGAAGGTTTGAAATATGGGCATTATACGATCAAATCTTGGATTATTTGCTATCTTAATAGCTACAGGTATTGTCCATGCTAACGACAAAAAATAGGCTGCAGCTAACCTCATGTATGACAACAATAGCGCTAATGGAATTTGAGAAATTACTTTTAGGCTTCTAGGATCCTTATAAAGAGACAAATACATATTGGATAAAGACGAAAAGGATTTGTAGATTACATCACCTTCTCGAATGGCAAAAAAAATTATGACTAATATCAGAATTGGTAATGCAATAATCTCAATTAGTAGTAGATTTCTCTTCTTATCAAGCAATCGATGAATGATAGGAAATAGCCATAATTCAAAGGAATAAAATATTTTAGCAATTGTTTCTATTATCCTACTAGATTTTATATATACCAAGGGCCTCGGATTTCTAATAAAAAAGTTTGACAAGTGAACTGATGAGAGTGCTGCAGTGCTATTGAAGACATACCTAGAAATATTTTCATTATAGAAATACGATGTAAAACGACCGTGATGACGTTTAGGGGCAGCAGCATCAAGAGAAGTTGATGCATAATCATATTTGAAGCGGTTGGCATATGATTCTAATGGTCTCCAAAAGAAGAGATCAGTTAGCATAATTATTAGAATCAGTGCAGCAAGTGCAACTAAGGCTTGTACGTATTGTCCAGAAGAGACTGAGTGACCAAGTAGACTTCCTAGGCCTGGAAGTACAAATGTTTTGGATCCTAATGATATGATTTCAGCTGCTGTAATAAAATACCAGCCCCCAGCCCAGGACATCATGCCATTGTAAATCAGTTTAGGTATACTAGCAGGTAAGTAAAGCCTCCTTAATTGCAATAATGGATTAGCTCTATATGCATAGGACGCTTCTAACAACTCTGATGGAATAGACAGTACAGATTCATAGACTGAAAATATCATATTCCAGACCATACTTGTAAATATCAGAAAGATAGCTGCTAGTTCTATCCCGATTGGGCTTCCATTAAACAATGTGATGAAAAAGGCAATTGCTGCAGGGAAGAATCCAAGAATGGGAACTGACTGTAGAATATCTATGATTGGGACAATTATCTTAGATGCCAAAGGCTTTCTTGCAGCAGTGATCCCAATTAGAATGGCAGCAACAAATGATAATCCTAATGCGGCAAACATCCTATAAACAGAAAATGCAGAATCAACTACTAAGTTTATAAAATTTATACTCCAATTCTGATTAGAATCTGCTATTTCTATAAGCATTATTATTATTATTGCTAGGTGTTGCCGTGTTATACGTGCCGTCATCGATATTACCTATAATATTTAGTTTCTGTGAATCATTTATAGTCTCAGCATAAGCGTTGGGAATATGCACATACCATGTCATTAAATTGCTAGCTGAAAGTATAACGTCGTAAAAGTTAGCCAATGAGTGAAGTGTATTTGGAACAATAAATTGAAAACACACAATAATTAGAAAGCTAACTACAACAAATATGCACATTACTGATTCTCCATTTTGTTGATATGAACCTTCAAGATATCTCATCATAAGAATCGACAGTCTCTTCAGGTAATAATTATAAATATGTAATGATCATTTAATATGACTTGCCATTGTAATACATAAATTATTTCAAGGTTGTGAATAATTTATACCCGATAACACTGCTTTGTGCATAATTCAGAAAGATCGTCATCTTGCAATGCTTTTAGTACTCTCAGGAATAGGCCAAATGCGGATTACTCCTTTTTAGCTGAATGTTTCAAAGTTAGTTGACTAATATCGGATTCGTGCAACAAAGCAGATAACACAATAAGTATAGTATAAGATTAATATTAAGAGCTTGATTTTTCATTTTAGTGCCGCATAGTGTAATTTGATTTATACCTTGTTCGTACTTATCTTGGAATAGTTATTTCATTTTATGGTGTTGATAGGGGCTCAAAAGCGTTCTTTAAAGGGCATGTAACTATCTTATGAAATAAAAAAGAGAATATATTTTATCGTAGTATCTTATATATGTAATGTGAAAATTAAATGCGTTGATTGTAGTTGTTGCCAATTTGATTGCCATAGCTGTTAGACAAAATGTTGCTGTTGGTATACAATATTACTGCTGCAATCATAGTGAATACTAACCCACTTACATTTAGGTTTCATAATGACCTTATCGTCTTTTTACTAATACGTATACAAAAGAAATAAGTTATCCACCAAAAATAAGGGATCCGAAAAAATACATGATGGATCGGTATAACCAAGTCTATGCTAGTTAGACTTCAACCATTTTTCCCTACTGTGATATAATAAATTTTTTTCATTGTCTTACTGTAAGCCTATCACATTGACTGCGTTACCATCGCCTTGGATTTGGTTGGCTAAGTTCTGACATTTGATATTAAATGGAAAATTTCCATTCCCACAAAAGTTGGCTTGAGCAATTGTTTGTTTATTGGTGCTACTACTGCGATACTTCTTCTTACACTTTGCGAAGACATCTTGACTAACTGCCGCTGCAGTTATTAACATGCCTGCAAGTACTGCGACTGCAATGATAGTTACTATCATTTGACTTTTCATCTGTATTGTGATCGTAACGTATTGGTATATCTCAATTAAGGAGTTGAAATAGATATTTTAGATATATTACTTCCATAGTATCTTATGTTATGAACGATAATTATACAGTTAGTTCGGCTGTGTTTTTTAGTAATGTTAGATCTGAAATATTTACGATAAAAATAAGTACTAGAAGGGGACGCACGTATTCATTTGGGACCAATTGATGTAAGATTTCGTGTGAAATATATTAATATCTCATGTTAACTTCGATAATATGGCATCTGCTTCTTTTGATCCTAATCAGTCTAAGATCGGTCGAGGTCAAATCTGGGATAGCGCTGCTCAAGGCTATCGAATATGGTGGCCACATATTGAGAAGGCCGCTCAAAGCCTCAGTAATAGATTAATTGAACTTGCAGAAATTAGGCCAGGACAACGAATCCTAGATATAGCGACAGGCATTGGAGAACCAGCATTAACAGCGGACATCATTTCTTTTTGCTATCACGGTTGTAGTTTTTGGAATAATTTTCACAAGAAAATTAATGGATTTGGCTCGAAAGAAGTATGTTGTTGAAGCAGGAATCTGTCAAGCATGAAGAGGGCAAAATAGAAAGAGAAAGTGATAATTGATGAAGAGTCGGGCGGCCTACAGAACCATTCAAAAAGATACTTGTACCCCATGATCTTACTAAATCATCAGATCACGCACTGGGGTACGCTATAGACATAGCAAATCTATATGAGAGTGATATAATTATTTTGCACATTATTCCTTCTATCCCTCTACTTCACTCTCCAGTTAGACATAGAAAAATTACCTTTACTTCATTAACTCCCTATCAAGAAATCTATGAACAGATGGAAGCTACCACCCAAAGAATACTTAATTCCAGAATGGAAGTTTTGGAAAGAGAAGTTACGGTTCGCAATGATCGAAAGAAAAAAGATCTTTCAGTAAGTACTCATGTTGCAGTAGGTGATAATGCTGCAGCAAAGATTGTTGACTATGCGAAGAAACATAAAGTAGACCTGATCGTAATGAGTAGCCGGAACACTGCTCCTAAAAACCCAGTCAAAAGAATATTATGGCTTCCTTTAGGAAGTGTTTCGAGAAAAGTGTCAGAAATGGCTCCTTGTCCGATTCTCCTTATTCGACCAATATAATGCATTAAAGGGAGGAACAATAAATAAATCTTAAGTTTCTTCATCGGCTCCCGCGACAGTTTGTTCCTTAGTATTTCTATCAAGGTGTGTCACACCACCTGAATTTAAAACAGTAGAATATGGATATTACTCATTTTACATTGTTCAAACAA
>CAVPXM010000049.1:0-23930 GCA_963709405.1 uncultured Nitrososphaerales archaeon | reverse complement strand
TGCTTTTATCAATATAGTCAGGCCAAAAGCGCGATTGATTGCCATTGCATCCGCAAAGTATATCGCATGATAGTCTAACAATGACGTACATATTACCATCAGTAAATTACTTCATTTTTGAAATTCGTCTGTATTCGGATTGGTAGCTAATGATCTTGTTAGTCATCCATGAAGGCGTTAAGCAGCATCAGATTTGTATTACATTTACGATTTGGATAGTATAGCTACCTTTAGTCATGCATAATGGATATGTCTCCCCAGTGAATGCATAAATGTATAAGTTATTGGTAAATATGGATATTGAAATTAGAGAATTGTAGTAATACTCAGCATATTATTCCTTATCTAATTCTTTCCTTCATTTTAAGCAATTAATGATGAGTAGATAAATAAATGATTCATGTTTGTTTGGTTTAAATGAGAAAAAGAGTTGGTTATATTCTCTCTTTGGCTACATTCTTGTTTTACATTTTTCTATGAATATCCCATAGTAGGTACTACTTTATTCAAAGCAGATATGACTTCATTTAGGCTCTTTCCTGAACTTGTCAATACTAACATTGCTTGGTTCTTATCTCCTCCAGTTGTTCCACCGCCTCCACGCAGACTTTTGAATGGATATTGATTGTCAATTCCAAAACCTTGACCTTTTAAATCTGAACTGACTTTGTCAAGAAGCTTTGCTGGTACAATAATTGTACTGATAGTGTCAACATTATTAGATGTTACTGCAGTAGACGATGTACTATTAAATGAATTACTATTCGGCTGATCGATAACCGTTAGTGTTCCATTCATTTTATAGTTTGGGACTGCTTTATCATTACTTGGACCAGAGTAAGCAAAAGTACCCGTATTATTAGGCCTAAAGGGTTTTGAAGCGGCAAAGTTGTCGAAAAGACCGCTTTCATATGTAACTGTCCCAGATTTGTTATCTAACAACGTTATTTGATGTTTATGGCCAGCATCTGCGTTAAACCATGTTACTGTAGTACCGGTATTTACAATTGCATTTCGAGGGAGGTAGGGCTGATTGACAACTCTCAACTCTTTTGGTTGTGTGGGATCCTCGTGACCTTCATTTGGAATTTCTATTATGAGGTTTTTAATATTCTTGCCAAGTACCATATTATGCGTTTGATAAATGTTTGATGCTTTTATGTTTGGTTGTTGTTGATTCTGTTGTGTTTCTCCCACCGCAAATGCTGAAGATAATAGTGGGTTAGTCGTATTTGATGCAAAAGTTCCAGAAATTATGGATGCAACGAGGCCGACTAAAATGAATACAGGATAGTTGACTCGTTTTGGATTCATTCATATACAAGGGTAAATGACGTTTATTATACTATGTGCGGATTCTAAAAGCAGAAAGGCTTGTTTATCTTTCTATCTTGATAGCATCCACTAATCCACCAATTGTCATTATTTCAAGAGACTGGAGATGCCAAATACATCTGTTAAACATTTCAGTCCTCATAGAGGTTATATTAATGGCACTGTGGTCTGAGCCCAATGGTAAATATAATCTATATCAGGCGTATGATACCCAGTTGTTACAATAGTCCAGGTAGCCAAACTTTTATCTATTTACCAATCCATAATACTGGTCGCTATTGCTATATGACTATAATTATGATCTTTAGATATTAAATTTCTATTGAGTTTGATTATCGTCTTTTATATTTGCAGATATCCCATTACCCAGTTCTTCAACAAAGGCTATTTCTGATAATGGCTTTCTTTGTCGTGGTGTAAATGCCTTATGTATTAATCTTTCAGGTAATATGTGATGTGTGTCCTGGTATCCTATTGCTATCATAATGCCTACTTCAAAGTCTTCAGGTATATTGAAAACTTCCCTAGCCTTCTGCACATCAAAGCCACCCATTTCATGCATGATTAAACCTTGATTGAATGCTTCAAGAAACATATTCTCGTTTGCTGCTCCTAAATCATGAAAATGAAGTCTGTTATAATTTGAGTTATCAGAGTAAGTTTTTTTGGTTATTGCGCAAATTAAGATTGGTGCTCTCTTGGCATAATCCTTTATATCTTTTAGTACCGATTGTGCTTTCTTTAGTTTTTCAACATTATCACTCGTAAAAGTGATGTAGCGCCGCTTACAAAAAGACAGAGCACAGGCATCACAACTTAACCAGTATCGTATTGATAGTCCTCTAACCAATTCCAGATGCTCACCAAATGGAGTAACCGATTCAAAGGATTGCGAGAATGTGAATACAAATAATGACTGCATAAGTAACATGTAATTTTATTTCTGAAAACCAGAGGTTACATGAAGGGTCGAAGAGGCAAATGATTTTTTCCCCGACTATTATTATAGGTGGTGCGCGCTAATATCTTTTAGTGAATAAAGCGTTTCACAGATCTACTAGAGGCTAACACTAATGGATCTCCCTGATGCTAAGTTGACAAGTTCATGACTTTAGTATACAATGAACTAGAAAAATATTATATAAAAGATTAGCATGATAGCTATCAACTTAGCACTTTTCGTACTTTCTTTTTTATGCGTAATTTTTTGAATATTTTGTTGAGATGAAAAATTCTAAACTCACACCAAGCTATGCAGAATTACTTGCAGAGGTAAGAACAAACGTAGATGCTTTCCTGACATCAACTGCTAACGAATACATCCCAAAGATGTATCAGGCGTTACGTAACGAAAATCAGGACATTTCAGCCCAGGATGCAAGACAGAGAATTCAAAAAGATTGCGCCTGTATATGGAGGAGAAGGACGATACTTTATGCATTGCCTGACGAAGCCAAAGATCCAAAGAAGCAAAAAGCTGGCCGTTTAAGCCAAAAGAAGGCCAAATCTGCTGCATTTTCTGGAGCACCATCATCATACACCAAGAATATACCGGTGATAATCAGCGCTACTGGAAGGACCATCGAGAATCATAAGCCCGTAAGAGATGCTTCTTTAACAGATGTTACTAGAGAAGACAAAAGCAGATCACAAAATATCGATCTTTTGCAATTTGAATTTTCGCTTTCATCAAAGGATCTTTGGTGGAGCATGATTGTAAGGGAAGTTGAAGAGGCGACTAAAGAAGATCGGATTTGGTTTAATGGCGTTCTTGACAAACATACTGGAGAAGTGATTTTTGCCAATATAGGAAGAATACCAGAGCTACAAAAAGATAGCGGAATCTCAAAAAAGACATCCTAGAACTACTACACTAAACCACAAAATCCTTCTTCAATAGTCCAACCTTATTCATAGAAAAATAATGCTAGCGATATTCTAATCAAAATTGACGGAAATTATTAACCTTAAACTCGCAAAAATATCATGAAGCAAAAATTATAACATGAAAAGAGCGAAATAGCCTGCTAGAACAGGCTGGAGTCTACATAGCGGCCGTAGTTATTCAAAGATCTTATGACGAGCCTAATTTCCTGGAAGACATATAATATTCATTGAGTATCTTTCTAGAAATTTTGTTCTAGGCAATTTATTGATAAGATATGAATTTTATGCTTTAATTTTTTCGTCATTATTCATACGAAGATTATATAATTACTTAGAGCCTATGCGAAAAGTCCACTTCTTCTATAGGTGATCCATGCACATGCAAAATGTAACATTCCAATATAGTTTTCAATCCTCTTTTCCCATCTTACCAGCAATCGTCTGAATCTGTTCATCCAAGAATGGGTTCTTTCAACAACCCATCGTCTAGCTCTGTATTTTGGTATTCCTTCTTTAATGCTGCTTCTTTCCTTTCCTTTTAATCTGATGTGAATTGTATAGCCATACTCTTCCAGTAATTCGTATACCTCTGGAAACGCGTAGCCTTTGTCCATGCACATGTGCTCGCTTTGATCTGATTGTTGGTTCAGGTCTATAGATGACTATGCTTTGCAATGTTGCTTTGGTCATCTTCATGTCATGCCTGTTAGCTCCATCTACACATACACCAAGTGGTACTCCTTTACCATCTACCAGAATACTACGTTTTGTACCTGATTTAGCTCTGTTATGAAATACTTAGAATGTGATTTAGGAAAAGTAGCTCTGCAGAGGCTCTGCAGATGTGACTGCAGTAAAGCAGATGATGAAGATGTCGTACAAAACGCTTTCAGGAGTGAGTGTGCTTGACTGGAAAGAAAAAACAGATTCTCTGTCCTTATTGCACTGAAACCTGTTCTACAAACTGGAATCTAAAGATACATATTCAGAGAAAGCATAGTGGAAAAGCAAAACCAGCAACACCAGGGTCATATGCAACTAGTACTCAATTCAGTAGTTCTGATGTGAGTAATATGCCAACAACAAATGATAGGCATTATTATCATCCTGATAATAATAATGGCAGCTATCATCAAACTTATCCATCATATGGTCATTTTTCAGAACTAGATTCTAAGAAATTAAAGGAATCATCATCTTTCAAAAAAAGAGATGCAGGCCATGAACTACTAGAAACCATACGTCAAGCACTTGAAATAATAAATATCACAAAACAACGACGTCGACCCACTTTCTGGCAACCATCAGCTATAGGAGGGAGGTATTTCGTGGCCATTTAGCGGTTTTACTACGCCATCACCCCCTAACCTATTGAATTCTTATAATAATTCAACAACACGAAATATGTGGGGCACGAATAAAAATATTGTTGGATTTCGAGGCTACATTTGTTATAACTGTTTGTCATATTGGGCCCAGTCCAACCAAGGAGATTTGATATCACTATTACAAGTTAAACCTAACCATAAATGCGATCCTAAAAAAGTTGCACATGCCCTAAATGTTTTGGATATTCAAAATAAGAAAAATGAGTTGTACGGCGAGTTTATCGATTTTCTGGTGACGTTAGCTAGAAATTTGACAGTTGGTGCCTTATTTTCTCAAAGGAATATATATTTAAAGGCTGAAGAATTGGTCCCTCCATCCTATCCTTCTGATTTGACAGCTGGAAAACATGATAGTAATGTGCAGTCAGCTGCTATTAATAATAGTAATAAAGATCCATCGTTATCGACTCAAGTGGACCAATCTACAGATCTAACCAATATAAAAGAAAAGAATTGGGCTTATCGTATAAACAAAGAAGAAGAACAACTTGAGAAATCAATTGTAATAAACAATGATGAGTTGATTGATTTTGTTAAGACTGCAAAAGGAACTTTTGGAACATTTCGAGTTAAAACAAAAGATAACAGAATCAAAGAGCGTTGCTTTCTTATGTATATAGTATTTTAAATTGATTCGGCTCTGTAGAAAACATCATCAGTATTATCAGATTAGTCAGTCTATGCATGTTGTAGGTTATGCATCTGAATGACAATTCCCTATTCTGTGTTCTAGTCAATCTAGACATCAGATGCTCTCCAAACAGTCGTTTTATAACAGACATTATAGCAGAAGTATTTAACAAACCTTAAATAATTCTAGACGTTAGGACTCACAATGACCTCCACAAAACTTAGAGGTGAATATGTAGCTATTGCATTAGCAGTAACACTGTTAGCTACTATAGCATTAATCCCCATCAAAAAACGCTTCGGCAGAAAAAGCTCCTATGTCCAAACTAAGCGACGCCATGTCCCACGCTCTTGAAACAAAAATAACAAATATGGAGTCACAGCATCCAGACCTGTCCCTTATTTAGGAACTTTTAATTTATAGCTTCTTTCTATATGCTTAAGGAGAAAAATTGCGTCATGTCAGAAGAATATGAGGCTTTAGCTCATCTACCTATACCTAGTATGCATGTATCAAGTTTCAATCCTATATTAGTCAAGTTACAACCATCTAGGCGGGGGCGACGGAGTACCGCCTAGTGATTATTTCAATCCTATATTAGTCAAGTTACAACCTCAACTACTTTTCGGATAGGTTATTAGAGAGATTGGAAAGTTTGGTGAATCATTCGATGATTTACTGAATAGGCTTACGGATAATATGGAGAGAAAACTAAAGAAATGACTAAAATCAGCCTATCAAACCATAGCGTGATCGCCATTCAGAAAAATGGACGTATCATACCGTCAGTCTATAACCCAGCATGTGGAATCACGTTCAAAAATTTAGTTGGCCTATACAATACAAAAATACTGAATATATGGTATTATATGTGAATGTATTTCATCATGCATATTCATAAATAATAGATCAAAATGATTCAAATGTCAACTTGATTCCGCTTTGCAATAATCATCATATGTCTAACTACTTTCTGTAGTCGGTATTCACAATCATAGCTATGTTTGTATTTGAATTGAAAGTACTATCGGCCTAGTTCGTCTAATCTTGTTGATCAGTCTAATTAATTTTCCTTGTACGCCATATTTTTGTTCAAGAAGTTGATTTGCCTTTTCAGATTCTAAAGAACTTGCCATTTTCATCTGACCTTCCAGCCATTTACCTTTAGCCTCTCCGCGAGCTCCAGAGGGAGTTACGCGTATGTGCGGATTGTTCTTCATGCGTTTTACCTTCCCAGAATGCACATCGGTTCTAATATATATTGTCCCACCGTCTATAGCAAACCACACCGGAGTATGTACTGACTGACCATTTTTCCGGTAAGTCTCAAGATTTATGTATTTTTGATTTAAAAACTGCAACATATGATTATTATTATTATTTGTACTCATTATTATGACTCTAATTGACAGATTACATCCTATCTTATTCTAAAGTGACATATCGTACTTCATAACCTTTTCCACTCGGTTGTTGTTTTATCTAAAATCTTCAGTATAAGAATAAAATATTGTACATGAAATAATAACTAAAATAGTTTATATTTAGAATTGAGCATAAATGAACTATTGTTAATGGAGTCTGTGCGTAGGAAAATTGAGAAACATGCTAAGCCTAGAGCATTTTTAGATACTATAGGAAAGAACAGCATAAGGACTAGAAGCAATTATGGAACCGCGCTAGTCCACCTACAAAGATTCCTTTACAATCGATATAACGGCGAATATAATGTAGATTCTATTATCGATTCACTATCATGTAATCAGATAAATGTTTACGAGTTACTCGATGATTTTGTTTCCTTTGAATGTATAAAGGAAAATCTGAAAAAAAGTAAACCCCAGAGCATAAAAACTCACCTAGTAGGTATAAAATCATACTTTGCATATTACGATATAGATATCATACCATCAAAATTTAAAAGGAAAGTAAAGATACCAAAAACCCTTAAGGAGAAGGAGGAGCCAATAGATGCCGCAGATATTAGAAAAATCCTATTGTCGTGCAATAACCGCAGGCTTAAAACATATCTCTTGATTCTGGCATCCGGAGGACTGCGCGCAGTTGAAGGATGTGCAATAAGAATAAAGGATATCAATTTTAACGCCAACCCCACTATGATACGTATTCGCGCAGACTATACTAAAACAAGAGTTGCACGAGATATTTTCATTTCAGATGAAACAACTCGATATCTTAAGCAATGGTTAGATTGGAAATATCGTGAAAGAAGCTTAAATCCCGATGATCTGATATTCAATACATTTAACGTAGAATCAAAGCCCGAGACTCTGTACATAAAGTTAGAAACAGAATTTACTAAAGTACTAAAGGTTGCTGGTTTAGATGAAAGGAAAGATGGAATGAGACGAAGGAAGATCACACTTCATTCGTTACGACGCTTTGTCAAAACAGTGCTCTCTGATGAGGTCGGAGGAGACTACAGTGAATGGTTCTTAGGTCATAATGGTAGCGTCTATTACACGAAAAAAGAGTCTGAGAGAAGAGAGATTTATCTCACAAAATGTATGAAGTATCTTACATTCCTTGACTATACTGCACTGGAAGCTAGAGGCAAGAGCATTGAATCAAAATTATCTGAAAAGGATAGGGAAATGCAAGCAATGAAGCAGAAATATGAACATGATATACAGAGTATCCGTGATGAGACTAATCAGCGATTCAATCAGATTATGTCAATGATACAGCGTAATCCTAAATTAACGCAAGTCAAGCCAGAGATATTAATGAAAAAGAAACTTGGCTAATTTACTTGATTCTATTTGAATCATCTTTCTGCATCATTTGGTAGATATGTGATTCAAATATTTTATTGAGCTACCAAAGACAAACTCTTTAATTATATAAATCTGAAAATTTACATACTTACGTATGATAAGCGCTATGCTGGGGTATTACCGATTATACAGATGATATGAGTAATATTGTTACTTGTGTTGCATAAGTCCCAAGAAACCAGTTACTGAAAAATGAAAACCACTATCTAACATAAGTTTGGAGTACAGTTCGGATAATTCTTCAAATTTGTTCTCATCAAGTGAAGCAATTTCATCGAATAGAGATTGAATTTTAGACGGATCTACTTCAGCTATTGGCGGGCCAACCATTAGAAGTATTTTGGATGCCGCCTCTTTATCTATCTTGAATGAATAGAAAATTGCCATGAATATATATTTCCATAGAGGCAATCCAATATTATAATCAATGAGTTTTTTGCGGATCAAATTTCTTACTTCAGGCTTACTGATAATTTCGTTTGACTTAGAGTAGATATCTGAAATCATGTAGGCTGAAGGTCTACCGCCTGATCGTTTGTAGATGAAATTTGATTTTTCTGATCCTATTCTTTTTTGTCTCCTCAATTCTTTTTTCCCTTTTACATTATGATATACTTCATATTGTTCCAGCTCCTGCAGAATCTGAGTAATAACGGCAGGGCGCAAATACGTCTCATTGTCAGATAAACCGTGAGGTTTTCCAAGATCTCTCTTAAGCATTTTATTTAACTCAGTAGGCGAAAAAATGGCAGGCGGGTTTCTATATCCATATGAGAACAAGTAATTCTCAGCCATCTTAATCTTAGACCTCGCAGTCTTTATGAATATCTTTTTTGCAATGTCTTTTGGACCATTATATCTTATCCTTAAAATGTGGTACAATGCAGCACAATTTATGACATAAAGATCAACATAATGATTTTCTAGCTCACTCAGTTGAGAAGGGTTTTTTTCTTCTTCAGCCATAAAATGCGAAAAAACATTTACCTATTTTTAGTGTGCGGATCTTACTCATGTTAACTAAAGAACTTACTTTCACAGAAAGAAATCAGAACAATTCAGAACTTAGTGTTACATGCGAAGCTGCTGGATGCTATTCAAAGGCTACGGATAAGATTGTGGTAAAAGTTGGTAACCTAGGAGTAATTTCCCTACTGCTTTGCAGAGATTGTGTTGCTAAATTCCAAGAGGTGCAACAAACATGACATATGCTAATAATAAATTATTCGAAAACCATCAATCAAATTGCACCAAATACGAAGAATACAAAAGTAGAATTCAGCAGTTAGAACATGATGTAACTGAGAAAGAAGACGAATGCATATTCCGGTATCGACAATTTGAGGATGCCAAAGAGGCGCGATCTAAGGGTTCTGCCAAAACACGGATGCGTCGACATAGTTAATTAAAGAGAGGTAAAGAGACATGAATGAAGAATATGATAATAGTCTTTCAGACGATCAAACAATCAAAGGCATCATCATTGACCTTAGGCTAGTTGTTGATCAACTTGGCAAGAATTTCATGAAGGCAAAGGATCTTATACATGAACTCGCGCGCCGCCTGGATGAAAGCAAGCGATGTGAAAGGGATCAAGTATCTAGAAAAATAAAAGAGATCTTGAAAGATAAGATAAGGGAAGGAAAGATCACTGCAAAGTGGATAGAAGACTGCTTACCACCAGAGTATAAGCGCAAATACACGACCAAAAGCGAAGATACTTCGCTTTCAAAGGAGAATATGAAAGAAATTGAGGTTGACGCATCCGGAAACTCGGAAATTGAATCAGCTGCAACATCAGATGTTGTAAATTATGAGGGCCGACCTCCAGATATAGAAAATCTGAACACAGATGCATCTCCTGTTGGTAAGGATCTAGAAGTAATGTCTGAGTTAGAAGCGTACACACCAGATAATTATGAAGACAATAAATCATTTGATGTCCAATTCGAATTTCCATTTGAGGAGCTGCGCAGCCATATGCAATCATCTCTTAGAAAGAATAGTGCTGTGTCTGAAGTCTTATTTGCTGCTAAGGTTGATGTTGTCAATAGAAGACTAACTGACATTCGAATAGGAGAACAACAATTTGACTCGAATTAACGATGACACTGACACGTGCTAGTGTTTAGTATTCTGGGCGACGAAGGAATGGGCAAGACAAAGTTAGATTATGCAATGAAGGTTCATATGCAAAGGATAGTACGATTCGAGAAAAGACCGTTTTGTTATCTCGATTTTTTAGAATTTGAAGTAGATGACAAGAAATATAGCATGACTCATGGAACGTATAGGAATAAGATTTCGCAATATGTAAGAAATGGTTATGCGCAACTAGAATACTATTCTGGTCCTGCATTTTACAGCTTAAAGGGATTTAACTTTGCTAAACCTAAACCGGCAGTGACAGATAACCGTATGGTGGTCACTCCAGTGTCATCACTGTCATTTATCGATAACTTACAGTCTGAAAGACACTCAGTACACAATATCCGCCTTAGATTCAAAACTGAAGGGATCTGGTCAACCATACATCGTACCATCCTGAGCTGACACCTAATGGAGTGAGTAAAGATATTTCTCTAATGCCTATTCAGACCTATGATATGGAGGCAAAGACAATTGTGCACCATTCTGATACAGTGAGTGTCATCATATCATGTTCTATGAAACCAGTAGTTGTTGATCATGAAGGTCTTATCCGCTTGTCAAGTATACTAACATCGGTAGAAGAGAGACTGTTGGCATCGGTAATAGGCTGCCCACATGCTATAACCCACTTGCCTCAAATTCATATTCCAAATCATAATTCCTGGATTGTAACTATGTGGCACTTTGGTACAGATTCTTCAAGTGAGTACGCAGGAGAGAAATTCGAGATGACATGGGAGGACGGAGAACATGCATTACTTCGTATTTACTCAAAGGATATGAAACAGGGTAATGGAATTAGAATTAGAAAAGAGCGTCAAGAGTATCCAGGGGTGAGGTTAGATGCTGCTATACAGGAAAAGTTGCACACATGATCAGATTCTTGCGCGCGCGCCCTTGACTCGCATCCGTAATTTAAATTCCCTTTCGTTACAACGTTTACTTAGCTGTTGTACTTCCTAACATAGGTGACAATTTAGCTTACAGACATGGGTTACACTTCTGGCAGGAAGTGAATCCATATAGAAAGCAGAACAAGGTTTAATCTAATACACGAAAAAGAATGGACTGGCGATACAGTATCTAATATTTGTAAAAGATACGGTACATCCAATCGGATATTAGATCAGATCCAGGATAAACATATCGGACATAGCATCTTCTATTTACGTTATGAAATAAATCAGATTAAAAAGGTTTTCTGAATTGAGAGATCAAATGTATAGACTGACGTTTGGTTAAGATGATAAAATATGAACGTCTACCATGAGGTGCACGCTTAATGTAGCACATATGCGTGATTAACAACTTTTAATCTTACTCATTCATTTCACGTCTAGCCTCTTCATCCATAATATCTGCTAAAAAACTTTGGTATGTCTCTAGTTCCGTTAGAGCATCTTCTAAGTCAAGTGTCATATTTAATGTCGTCATACCATATTCCAAATGTTTTGTTTAGGTATTCTGATACCGCAGTTTTTTGTTCTTCTATATGTTCATAAAATCTATTCCCACACACATCTGATTTTATCTGTTGGTTTACTTTCCTTTCATAATTCTTTCTGAATCCAAAGAAAATTCTTCTTTAGGTTAGAAAATAACCCGGGTATCCTGGGTGTTAAATGATATCAGATCCAATTTCTATGTATAAATCCACATTTGCGCCATATCAAGTCCTCTCTCAACCTGCTTTTGATTAATTAGACACTTGGTAATATTCTGTAATATCTTAACGTGTAAGACGGCCAGTCGTATTAGAGATATGCAAAACGAAAAGCGATATAAAATCTCTACCGGTATTGTTTAGAGCAGGATGGCGCACCATCCCATTCGGCTTTCATCTATACATACTAAGACAGTATAAATCGCAGCTCGATAACGAATTGCTTTCACTTATCCACGCAAGACGATATCTGATGACTTGTCCAAAAAAGTGGATTACATACACTACTTAATTGCATTCCACCGAATCCGCTGGAAATACTATCGATCTGATTTACTATCGCTCAGGTGATTATTTCCCTTCAACATCTTTGCTTTTTCGTTCAGTACAAGTCTTACATAATTGCAAGACCATTATTTAATGAGAAAATTCAAACGCTCAGTAAATTTCTTTCAGTCCAGGTACTAGGAAGTACCATAGCTGAAAGAAAAAATACCCCATTAGTAGTGATAATATTTTATTTTATCAGCTGTCAGAATAAATGCTAAACAAACCAATGTGCACAGTCGTTATTCTCGGGATTATTCTATTTAGCAGTAGAGTTAGAGGACGGTGTAGAAGTGACATGCGCGGCTGCTGTAGCATGATTTGTAAATCCGGAATGAGCTTCAAGCCATGCATAAAGATCTGCTAAGACATAGGGTTCAATTGGTCCACTTTCAGCGAACCACTGAGATGAGGTCTCTTCGCCTAATAGTATCAATGGACTACCACAAAAACAACTCCTAGTCTTAGACGAGGGTCATCAGATAGAAACCCAGATAGTAAGTAACACTAGCATATCTATCTCAAAAAGAACGATACAGCAATTCATACCAACTTATGTTCTGGAAAATGTACCCTATGGTTATGACGACTCTATAGAAGAGAAGTGGATTCCGTTCCTAGGAGATCTAGCCAAACAAATAGCTGATGCAATCCTCACCATGAAATCGCTAGAAATAGCGCAGAATGCCAAGGATTATGTAGCCAAGCTAGAAGATACCATAGCCGACATAAAACTAGACTATACAAATTGGATTGTTTCAGATATCGTATTAGATAATAATAGGGACAAGAATAATAGCAGCAGCAACAAAAGAAGAGTAATAAAACTAGAGTTTAAACCCCTTGATATAGCACGTTACTGTAGAAAGTTATTTGAAAAGTGTCCTCACAATCTGATAATGAGTGCCACTATTCTAGATGTAGATACATTCTGCCGGAACATAGGACTAGACCCACAGAAAGACAGAATAAAATTCATATCGGTAGATTCAGACCTTCCACCAGAGAATAGACCTGTCTATCCAGTAAACATAACTTATCTGAATAAGGATAGCCTCCAAGTTGAAAACGTTAAGCAGGCACTAGCAAAGGCTGTTGATAGGATAATGGATGAATATGTAGATACTAAGGGTATAATTCATACTACGTCATACACCCAACTAGAGTTTATCGAGAAATACCTAAGCCGAAAAAATAAACGAAGACTGATACCTACTGTATCCACTTCAGCCATAGAATATTCCGGTGGTGGTCGTAGAACCCAAATCATTGCAGAACACTTTGCATCAACTAAACCAACAGTCTTAATATCTCCGTCATTACATACAGGCCTAGACCTAAAAGACGATTACGCACGATTTCAAATTCTGGTAAAGGTACCTTTTCCAAATACAAGCGATAAATGGACAGATGCTAAACGCAAGAGAAGCCCACAATGGTATAATTGGCAGACAGCCTTACGGTTAGTACAGACCTGTGGCCGTAGCGTTCGTTCACAAACTGACTATGCGGATACCTATGTGTTAGACTCTGCATTCGATCTCTTCATTAGTAAGAATAGAATTCCAAATTGGTTTAAACAGGCAATCTATTACAGTTCGGCTAACAAGGCCATAAACCGGCTTATTAGCGAATTGCATAGCCTAAGCCTTTCCCTGCGTAGCCGAGATAGCTTTTCTAATTATCGTTAATGAATATTGTTAATGAACCAGTTAACCAACCAACTATTCAATAGTTGGTATCAAGCCTAAGTACTCTTGGCAATTAAAACCGTGTCGCTCTATCCACAAACAAAATAAAAATGTGTATATGTGTAAATGTCATGTAATATTTTTACGTATAGACCTATAAGAAACTAACTATAATTACACTTCTATTGCTTCGATAAGAAAAAAGGAGACTGCCTAGTATTATATGATACTAGCACATGAAAATAAATGCCCAGTGTGTGGAAAAGAGGTTATAATTAGCGCCGAACATGTCAAATGATAAACCGAAAATAACGACAGCTTTAGCAATAGAACAAATTGATGGTACATACTATACTTTTGATACGGCAAACTGTGCGTTGATGTTTAAAAAGTTCAAAGCTGTTTATGGAAGCAACTTTCCAGACGAATTATAGGAAAGCCCTGCTTGTACATTTTGAGATTCAAAATATGGAAAAGAGTTACCTGTAGCCATTCGCTAATTTGTCGGCTATATTGTCATAAGAATCACTGCACCCTGTATCACTGTTGATGAGTATTGTACTCTCGGTTTTTTTCGAAAGCGAACTGAGTTCGCTTTTGCGTGTATATTTTCGTTTATAGTCTCTTGGAAGGCATTCTTCAATCCACTTAGATGAAATTTTATTATCATTTATCTCATCTGCTAGTAATTCTTTAATCTTGTCTACAAGACACCTTCTACGTTTTAATGTGCATTCTATCGTGAGGCGCGCTCATTCAATATGTTAAGGACAGTATCTGTTTAGAACATTAGGTTTGTCCAACTTACCTCCCGGTGTTGATTAATGCAAATGACAAACATGGCTCAGGATTGGGTCCTCAACTGTTCTATCATTGACTTCATATCCACCACATTCCAACGTTCTATGACTTTTGCATCACGGAAAGAAAATACTGTCATACCATTAACCCTGAATTGTTTATCAGTTGGCCGAAGATTCTCAAATTGACCTTTGTGGGTTCCAGATAAATTGTATCTGCATGCCACATTATTTCCTTCGATTATGATATCTTCAAAAGTGATTATTATATCAGGGAATGCTTTCCACAGGAGATAAATGAACTGTTTAAAACCTTCCTTGTTGGCTGGTTGATTTGGAGGAAAATCATGAAAAGTCAAGGAATCATCATAAAAATCAAAGTAAGATAATTCCCTACGCTGTGGATCGTTAAACGTGTCTTCCAATCGTCGGACAACTCCTCTCAAAGACTCGACTGATGACATCATAGGGATATGTATAGGTATTTTAATAAGTTTTTCTACGTTTGCAATTCGTTCCAAGATGCTTAAAAGAAAGAAATAGACATTCCAGATGAATTAATATTTGCCAAATATCTCAGAGCAAACTAAGACGTCTGTCTCTGTATCCTTCCAAGAACTTTATAGCATTGTCTACCCAACCGTCGAAGGTCATCATGTGAAGAATCATCCTTAAATAATTCTTTCCAGTTCGAGATGTCGGAGTACCATGAAAATATTGGATGGGTAAAGTCGTTGTGCTGAAAGCCTGATGGTCACCGGAGGATATAAGAAGAATTAGAATATAGTTTTAATCAAATAGGCTAGGGTTCAGAACCCAAGGTATTTAGTCTCGATGTAGGTAACAAAGTAATCTGGGTTATAGCCTTCATTGAAGGTATTATTAAGAAGCACTTTGGGGGCATAAACAGATCCATGCTGGTGTATTTTCAATCTTAACCATTTCCTAATAGGCTCGAAATTACCCCTCTTGATGTCTTCCTCGTAGCCCTCCAGATCTTTGCGCATCTTTGAAGCAATGATCGCTGAAACCAAGTTTCCCAAAGTGTAAGTTGGGAAATAGCCAAAGAGGCCACTGCTCCAATGTGTATCTTGAAGCACTCCCTGTGAATCCTTAGTTGGTCTCACTCCAAGCAGCTGCTCCATTCTATCGTTCCAGAATTCAGGAATCTCAGAGACGCTGAGATCATCTCCAAATACTTTTTTCTCTATCTCATATCTTACTGCTATATGTAGATTGTAAGTAACTTCATCGGCGTCAACTCGTATATAATCAGCCTTGACATTATTGAAATAAAGGTACAATTCGTCATCTGTTGCTTGGTTTGCGAAACTTACTTGCTTTCTAATCAATGGAGCTATCAATTGAACAAAAGGCAGGCTTCTGCCCACAATATTTTCCCAAAACCTTGACTGAGATTCATGGAGCGCAAGCGAAGATCCTCCTTCAAGAGGAGTAACAGACAATGACTGATCGCATTGCAGATTATACAACGCATGACCAGCTTCATGAATAGTACCAAATATCGACTTTTTGAAATCAGTCCCTTCATACCGGGTAGTTATTCTGACGTCGTTGAGGCCCATAGCCTCAGTGAAAGGATGAGTAGATACATCCATTCTGAAACGTTTCATGTCGTATTGCAGGAGAGTCAAAATATCATGATTGAGCTCATCCACTTTTTGGATATCATACCTTGATTTTCCAAGTTTGCTCTCTTTGCAATATGGGCTGCCTGAATCTACGAGTTTTTTCAGAATCTTCTGAATACGCGGAGTCAATGCACCGAATACTTTATCCAAGTCATCTACTGTAAGCTCTTCTTCAAACGTATCCAGAAGCGCATCATATGGATGCTTTTCATAACCTATCTTCTCAGCGATTTGCTTCTTTATTTCTATCATTTTCTTCAAGTGCGGTTCATACATCCTGAAAGCAGATTTTTCTCTCGCTTCCCTCCATGCCATGTTTCCCCTTATTCTTTCCAGAGATTCTGCTTCGGTCAACTCTTTGGGTATCCTGATCTGCTTGGTTATTTCCCTGTTGAGTACTCGTACAATGCCCTTCTCTATGTCGCTAAGGCTTCCCAGTTTCTTCGCTGACTCAACAAGACCAATAAAATCTTTGTTTAGCAGAAGATCCTTGTGCAGCATGTGAAGTTGAGAATCGGCCACTCCTCTTTCTTCCGTGCCTTCCCTAGGCATATAAGTCTCAAAGTCCCAACCCATTAGAGAAATGGCATGTTTTAGCGACCACATTGGTTTGTAAGCATCGAGAATCTGATTCATGACAGGGTTCTCGCATCTCATTTTGTCACACCTTTCATGAACTCAATCACATCGGTCAATTAATCATTGCTAGCGATGATTGCATCTTTGAAAAATCAAGGTAATTGCATTAAAGTGAAAGTGAAAATCATATAGTTCAATGTCCATGGCCTAACTTTTTTACACTGCATCCTATAGGTAGAATTCAGAAGAGACTTGACTACCATCCGGTGGGATAAAACACACCGGTGTAGGTAATCCAAGTGTTTTAGCGGGTTTGGTGGGATGCAATACACCAATGTATGTAATCCAAATCTTAGCGGGTTCGGTCGAATGGGCACTAATACTGACCCAATATTGCCACTCGGCAATGCTAGAAATGAAAGCAGGCAACATCACTGGCGAACTATTTAACTATATCATGGAGGTTCTTGGTTTAAAGAATGTGCTTCAATTATCATTACATGTATGCAAGTCGGTTCACATTCTGTTAGTTGGATCCCCAGCGTCTGCTAAAACATTGTTCATAAATTGTCTTACAAAATTGGAACGCTCTTACTATGTAGTAGTAGTAGTTCAACTAAATCTGGAATATTCGATTACCTATTTGAACACAGACCTCGATACTTCATTATAGACGAGATCGACAAGATGAATAAACGAGATCAATATAATCTATCGAATCTAATGGAGTCCGGTATATTATCTGAGCTAAACATAGACAGCAAAGAATGATTCGATTAAAGACATGCGTTTTTGCTAGTGCTAATAGGGCAGACAGACTATTAGTTCCGTTATTGACGAGATTTATAGTCATTCATCTTAAATCCTACACTAAAGAAGAATTTGAAGTTCCTGTCGGGATCCTGAATGGAGAGAAAGACATTGAAAAAAGATATTGCCATCCTTATTGCTGAATCAGTGTTCAACAAATTAAGCGCAAACATTAGAGAATGTGTCAGAATTGCCACGTTGGCAGCCAATAATGCTTCCAAGGTTGATCGGATTACAGATATACTTACAGAATGCGTTGGCACTTAGTTAAGAGTTATGTAAACATGTAGATGCTTTCTCCATGTAAACTGTTTATACTAGTTTTGCCTCTATGTTTTTATTATAATCACATGCCCAATCAGATACTGCTTTACCTATATCACGTTCATTTTGAAAGGTGGAATTGTTTATTGCTTGTCGTTGCATCCATAGCCATCTTACCTCTATCAGATTGAGCTCGGGTGATCTGGTGGGAAGAAATACAAGGTGTATCCTTGGATGATATTTGGATAATACTGCTTTCACCTTGTTTGATTTATGTATCGATACGTTATCAAGTATCAGAAATATCTGCTTGATACTATCGTCATACTTTTGGTCCATTCTTTTGATAAAATCTAAAAACTGTTTTCCGGTTTTCTTTTTGTAGCCATGCGTCCACATTTGATCATTGGTATAATCGTATATACCAAACACGTTTAGAATTCCCTTTGTCTTTTGAGCTTTGGATACCTTAGACTGTGTAGAGGACCAAGATGTACCGCCATATGTTTTTGCTACTATCGGTCCTTTCTCATCCTCGTAGAGTAGGTACTGAGTCAGAAGACAGGTTACTGTATCTTAGTTCTTCAATTCTCTTTTTTTCAAATGATATTCAGGATCTAGGCTGTGTCCCAGAGTAATCTTTGACTGCCTATATTTTATTCCGTGTTTTAGGAGGATATTTCTAACCTCGGTGTGGCTGATAGCATCTACAAGGCTCATCTCCTTGGAGACAAATCCTGCTAGTACCTCTTAATGACCATGTGGAAAATGGTAATCCATAATCTTTTCTTGAATTTTTGGTTGCTATCTCCACAATCTTATTCTCCATATCGTCAGATATTTTGATTGGTTTATGCTTGTGTATTTTTGATGCTATTCCATCTATACCTTTTTCATTGAAACGATGAATCCATTTTCTTATGTTGCTATCATGATGGTTAGTTGCCTTCCTTATTTCAGGAACTGTGTATCCATCATCCTTAAGAAGAATAATCTTTGCACGGTATCCAGATTCTCTATCCTCAAGTATGCTATCATGTAACCTATTCTTTTCATTATTTGTAAGCAATCTGAGGAATGTATCCCTCATGCTGATAATTTAAAAGAGAGTAAGCTAAAGGTGTTATGGTATCTGAACGAGCACTGTTAGTTTACAGAAGAGCATTACATATTCTTTACATAACTGTTAACAGGGCCCTTTATCCGGTCCTATTCACTTAACGATTTGTAATTGCTTGTTATGATAACCTACAAATAGATTTAACCAATTCCACACATGTAATAAATTACAATTCTTCTTTCTGCAAGGAAAATAGTCATCAAAGAATTCGGTTCTATCTTTTATGTACTGTATCGTCCTTTCTATGATGCTTTTCTCATAGGAAGAATGGATATGATGGGACAATCTCAAGAACCTGCAAGCCTGTGGATACCAAGTACCTCCATCTGTGGAAACTAGATGTTGACCATGAATCTTAACTAGGCTTGAAATAAATTGCTCAGCTAGAAGCATAATATTTCTCTCTCTTTGGATATACTAATTCCAAGGATTTCCTTACTCTCAAGTTCGATAGCAACCCAAAGCCATATCAATTCTGAACCAATTTTTATTTGTGTTTACTTAACGATGAATTCCTCGATTTTCTTTTTCCTGTCAAATATCTTTTTGGGTTTATACTTTTGTATCCGATTCCAGACTGATACATGATTTCTCTTTATAAAACAAGACGATAATCTTTCGTATGTCTTTCTTAATGAAAGACCTGAAAATAAATAAAAATATAGACCATGGCCAATATATTCTAAAGATGTTCTATTTCTTGTATTCATAAAACGAGATAGGACATCTTCAATCTATAGATTTTATCATTAAGTGAACAGAGCCCTAGGAACAGATCCCAACTTTATAATGGCTTGCATAGCTTTTGAAAGTTCTGAAATTTTTAGACCGATATAACTAACGCTCCAGGATCCGGTGCCCTGGATTAATTCAGTTTGTGCAGATGCAGCAATAACATTGGGCGCCACAGTAAAGTAAAATTTTGAGATTGTGGGTAGTAATAGTAGTCAAATTGTAAATGGATTTTTTTCGAAATTATATTTATTTTTTTGCAAGAGATATTCATAATTCGGATAATTCTTTCTTATGGCAAATATACATTAGCAAATGTACTAAACATAATTGTTAGTCAGTTTCTCTTTCAGTTCTCATTATCGTTCCATCAATTTGCCGATTATATCAACGTATTTACTCGGCCTGTGATAAAGATCCATCACCATTTCCTTTAGGTGTTTTGGATTTATCACCTGTTTTTTATACGGACCAGTTCTATAGAACAGTTCTTCATTAGCTTTTTCCAATTCTGGTTCAGGAATCGACCACTCAAATTCATCATTTTTTCGCTTCCAAAATCTTTCATTTTCCATCTCAAATTTGTATTTATCTCTGTCTAGAGTTACTTGCTGTAACTCTTGTTTCAATCGTTGGATTTCATCAAACATTGGTCTGCTAAGTGAGAATTCTTCGACTAATTTTTCTGTGGTTTGATACTTTTCCAGTGCAGCCTGTTTTTCTAACTCCAAATTCTTTATTTGCTGCGATACACTTTCTATACAAGCCGCTTGTTGTTCAATATAGCTAGGAAAGTCCTCAAGAGGAACATCGATTTTCTTTGCGGTCAAATACATACTGTGAATACAATCAAAAAACTGCTTTGCTGATAGGTTATCTTTATAGCAACATACTTCAAGGCTCATTATCAACGATTCCATCTTCGTTTCTACAAATTGGTCAAGCTCGTTCTCATAGTTATCGTATCCACTATAATCATATGTTTCACCTTCTTTTGCTTCTTTTTGTTTTGCTCTTTCATCTTCTCGCTCTGGTATGACACCTAATATCCATTCCATTTCTTCCAGTACTTCTCTTAACCTTACTAAAGGTACAAATGACTGTATGGTCAATCCTCTGTTTTTAGGTGTAACGCAACTTCTCTCAGCAAGTCAGCATCAAAATCGCCTGTTCGGAATTCCTTGATTATGCCACTTACGGTACCAGTTCCTATACGTACTTCAAATGCAATTATGTCTCTACTATTGCCTTCTAACCATTTTCTTAAAACTTCAAGACTTTATCTCTCTGGGTAGTTTTGATCCCATCGTAATCAAGAGGACTTATTAAAGCTACAAATAAAATAAAAATAAATCAATTAATTGTAAAGTATCATATTACCAAGCTTGAACCTCAAAAATGAGCATGAAGAGCATTTGATAGGCATTTGACGATGGTTCTACAAATGTCTGACGTCAATTTGACGGTGATCTGACTACATGTATTAAAGAATATGTTACAAAATAGGCTCCTATATAGATACTATTATGGCTTCATGAATCTGCTTGTAGCGGTGATCCAACAAGGGTTTCATTCTTACCATTTTGATTCTTGGATCTGAGCCAAGGATTCAATGGACTGGCGGGATTGTTTCCCTTGTGGTTAAGGGGTTCAACTACATTATGATAAGCAGAAATAAACAATTACAAAAATATTGATAATAATATGAAAAAAGAAAAGGAATCATCAATCAAAGAAAAAAGATTGGAAGCACATCTTGAAAGCACAATGTTGTCGTGACGTGAACTTAGTTTTGTTGTCGATAGTGGTAGAGTATTTTGATATAATTGATCCTAAGTGGCCTACTCTCAAAATATGTAATATTGTTTGTAATCTAATTATTATAACTTGGGGTCAAAAAAAGACATTTGATTTAGTTCTGTAGTATATAATAATGTGAAGACCAGAGAGTATCAAAAGAAAAAACAAAACATCGAGAAATTCATAAAGAAATTTGGTAAAGTGGACCATTCTATTATTTTAAACGAGGTAAATATAGATTATGATACTTTGATGAGCATATTAGCAGAATTGCGTAAAGAAGGATTTATTAAAAAATAAACACACATTATCTGTTAAGATCCTGCAAAAATCGTAACACCAAAGCGGAATATTCAACATTTATTCAAAACCTATATTCAAAAAGGGGAGTTAAAGATGATTACCTATGATAGTAGGAAAAGCGATTGAAGATATGATTATTGTCTTTAGCATTGAGATATGAAATACAATATTGTGATCTTACATTTTCATAGAGATAGAATGAAACATAAAACATAAATCATAATTACGTACTTAATCCAAATCTTAAAATCTAAATTTCGACTTATAGAAAATTCGTAATATTGAATCATTAATAATAAATACCCAAAACTATAAGACCGTAACTATTTGTATCTAAGCCCGTTAAGAGTATATATCATATGAAAAAAACTAAGAAAAAACAGGAGCAGAAAAAGAAAATAGTCATTAAATTGGAAAAGATTGTGGGAAAAAGTGGTAAAGACGGTCGATCTCTATCTTCCAGGAAAATGGATTGGAAAAAGGGTTAAAGTGACTTTATTATAGTGTTTGAATATTTATTATTTGTAAGGTGATCATCGCCTATCTTCTTAGAGCTTGCTTATTAGTACATTGGAAAATTCATCATGAGTATTTTTGTATTTGTCGGTGCTTTGTTGCACAAAATCATTATCATATAGGTATGAGTTTGTTGACCAATTGAGATTTAGCCAACATGTAATGAGATTATTGTTGGACATGATTAACTGGTCTTTTTATAACAAATCGCTAGTTAGGCGAGGTGAAGTTATTCTAGATTTTGATGTCATAGATAGTTGGTATAGTGAGTTGGACTTAATGAATGATGGAAAGAGGGGTGGACAGTACCACTATCCAGATTCGTTTATCCAATTACTAGGTTACATGAGGGTATATTTTCATCTGCCATACCGCCAAGCAAAGGCGTAGTCATAGCTCATGCTGGTAATAAGAAGATACCATCTATTCCAAACTACAGTGCAATTAACAGACGTATTAATAACCAGGATATCAGAATCAGCGAACGACATGAAGTAGGTAATGATGACGACATCATTATAGCATTAGATAGTACAGGAATCAAAGTTGCCAATAGAGGTGAATGGATACGACATAAATGGCACGTAAGAAGAGGTTATCTGAAAATACATGTAGCAGTAAACATCAAGAATAAAGAAGATTATTTCTTTGGAGGTTACTAGTGAAGAAGTACACGATGGCAAGATGCTAAAGAAGTTGATTGATAATGCTTCTGCAAATAACAATGTAAAGGGTGCGTTAGCAGATGGTATGTATGACAGTAATAAGAATTTTAGATATCATCCAAGAACCGTATTCAACCTGGTATAAAGACAAGAATAATTCCAAGGTCAAGACAGGCAACTGTCAAGCAAGGAATCAGGTCCTATAATGAGACAACAAACAAATCTCAAAAGATGGAAACATAGCGTGAGCTATGGACAAAGGTGGATGGCAGAAACGGTATTCTCGTCTATCAAAAGAACGTTTGGCGAGTATGTACTGCAAGAAAGTTTCAAAATATGGCCAAAGAGATGTTGCTAAAAGCATCACTGTATAACATGTTTGCTATCGCGATGTAAAGATATAAGAGAACTATACAAATGATAAAATGATTCATGCAACAGAGCTTTGTCGGCACTAAATTTTGACACCAAATATTGTCCTTCTTTATCAATTAACCAAATCCTTACAAATTTTGAATCAATTTTAGAAGTTTTCTATGATCATTCGAAGTTAAGAATTATCTATACTATAATTAATTTTCTGAACTGGACTATGATTCTGATACGTGAATCATAGCATCACTGAAGACGTATTTACACTAGAGATGCATCTATGTCATTATTCTAGTATTCTCTTATCTCTTCCTATGTTAGTTTTGTCTAATACGTTTTGGTATTATCATGACGTCTAAGCAACCCTTTGTTGTTGGTCTATCAATGGAAAATATATAACGATTTGGAAAAAGGAGGGAAGAGAAGTAGGGTGGAGAAGATTAAAC
>CAVPXM010000048.1:0-41865 GCA_963709405.1 uncultured Nitrososphaerales archaeon | reverse complement strand
TGCTAAAGCCTTATCGAAGGATTGTATAGCTTGCGTGTAATTGCCTTGTTCAATAAGAGCATTACCTTTATCATATAGTGTTCCTTTAGAGGATACTGGAACTACGTCCCTACGGTCTATAGAGAGTGTCTCATTCTCAGCGGCAAAATTAATGTTATACGATGTGCATTGCTCGCTGTGCAGATCTAATACCTTAAGACAGACTTGTATCTCGTTCTCTGTACGTGAACGGAGCCTGATCAATCGGAAATGTAAAAAATCCCGCTGAAACATTTACGTCATTACCTCTTATCCGGGCTTCTTCCTCCGTAGGGTTCATGTAATGACACAGTCCATGTGTCGTATTAGTATCAGTTACACAGATACGCATTATGCTCGTATCCGTTAATGTGTTAACGTGGTTTATGAAGACATGGATGGTTCTGTTGCCCGGATTCATAGGTATCTTAAGTTCTGTCCAGAATGGAAATGAGTATGCATGCACTAAGGGCGCGCTCATTAAGACTATGGCGACTATCAGTGCGATATATTTTATCGGCTCTGTAAAGTTAAGGAAAAATCTGCTCTGTTGCATGATCCATTAGGATTTTAGTTCATTTATGCTGATGGTTATGTCATTCGATTGAACATGTTATACAGAGTTGCCTTTAGGAAGATCTCCTTTACCATGTTAGAAAATTTTCTAGCTGTTACATGTTCTCCGAACATTCTTTTAATAGAAGAGAATACTATTTCTGCCATCCATCTATGTCCATAGCTCATGCTTCGCTTCCATCTTTTGAAGTTTGCTTGTTGTTTTACTACAGACATATTCCTAGCATGACAGTTAGTTGACTTGACCTTGGAATTACTTCTTGTCTTTATACCAGGTTTAATGTGGTTCTTTGATAGGTATCTAAAATTGTTATTGCTATCTGTACATACCGTCTGCTAATATACCCTTCAGATTATTATTTTCAGAAGCATTATCTACTAACTTCTTTAGTATCCTACCATCATGTACCTCTTCACTTGTTACCTCCAAAGACAGGATTCTTTTCCTCTTGATGTCAACTGCCACATGTATCTTTAGATATCCTTTTCTAACATGCCATTTGTGTCGTATCCATTCTCCACGATTAGCTACTTTAATGCCAGTGCTGTCTAAAGCAATGACAATATCATTTCCCAATCTTTCATTGATTTTAATTTCCAGTTTGTTTATGCGTCTACTAATAGTACTATAATCTGGTATGCCTGGAACTTTTTTACTCGCATGAGCTATGACTACACCCTGTGTTCGTCTATATGGTAGATGGAAATATGCTCTCATGTAACCTAGAAGCTGCATAAATGAATCTGGGTAGTCATAGGGCTCACCAACCTTACCTTCATTCATTTGAGATAATTCATGATCCCATTCATCAAGTACATCAAAATCCAAGAGTACTTGACCACGTCTGACTAGTGATTCATTGTACGAAGGCCAGTCAATCATATCAGAATAATTACTATTAGTAGAGCTAAATGCGCAGTGGTCAAATAAATATCACTTACAACATAATGAATCATGCAACAAAGCAGAAAAATCTATAGCTTTATGACTCCGATATAGGTTATGATGTGTCAAATAAGAAAGAGAACAGAACCTGAGGATATAGCATATTCTCTGTATCTGTATTTCCTTGGTCTTTCATTAAGAAATACTTCCAAAGCTGTGTCTAGATTTGTTAAAAGAAGTCATACTGCCATCAGAGACTGGATTCAAAAATATAAACCAGAGATGTTAAGTTCCAGAAAGATAGATACGTATTACCGAATTTATAATTGATGAAACTATCATTAAAGTTGGTTCCGAATATATCTGGTTATGGATAGCCATTGAAAATGAATGATAACCGAGAAATCCTTCAAATAAGCATATCAAAAGAGAGAAACATGTTTGTTGCAGAACGTTTTATATTAAACCTTGTAAAAAGATATGGAGAACATCTATCCTGTTTCAACTGATGGAGGTACATGGTATCCACAGGCTTGTAGATTCTTGAGACTGCACCATCACATCCATTCTCCATATGAGAAAAGTATCATAGAAAGGACGGTACAATACATCAAAGATAGAACAAAATATTTCGATGATTATTTTCCTTGTAGAAAAAGTAAGTGTAAATTGCAACACATACAAAAATGGTTGGATTTATTTGTTAGTCATCATAACAATAATTTGTTATCTTAACTTTACAGAGCCATTTTATCACTCTATACATATATTACATGCGTAGACTTCTTTACGTGCTTTCTGAATGTATATGTTATATTATTCTTCATACTGTCTAAGATGATTTCACACATATTTGTATGTCAGGCCGGTTAATTGTTCTTCATCTAGTATCATAAAGCAAAAAAATCACTTCAGCTCGGAAATGGTTTATTTGTATATACTATAACAACTGTGAGAGTACTCGAATAACAGTAATAATATTGTGACCGTAAGTAAGGAAGGTGATCATTTAGCAGGTACTCATATAAATCTGCACTTAACCGATTAACAGCTCGTATCGGCAGTTCATTATACCACAATTTACAAATTGCCGGCAATAAACACAAATCATTCTAATACGATGAGACGCTTGAAGACATTTAGGCAGGTTATAGAATCGGACAGCGAAAGGTACATCAAAAAAGAGGCTAAGCGATTGGCAAAAGAAAATGGCTGGGATAAGATTCATGCATTATCATATCTTCGTACGAAATACGAAAGGGAGAACCGTGCCGAAGAGGCCGCCATTGTTACTAAAGTCATATCTGAGGAAGAGGCTAATGAAATCAGAGAATACGATGACGATTGATAAGGAGTAATAGAAAAGTCAATAGGCTTACTAAAGCTAGGTTAGGTTAAGACGCATAAAAAATCGTCATGATGCTCGGTCACTGTGTTTCATAACCATACTGATTCTTTTGAGATTCTCATTTTTGCAATGTCTGATATCTCCTTTGATCCTCCTGCTCCGTCTATCTTACGCATTGTTGCAAAAGTATGAAATCCGCTTCTTGCCAGCATAAGGGAAGTTTCAAATCCCATGCCACTTGATCTACCAGTAACAACGGCAACCTTTTGACTCATCTACTAACCATTCCCCCATCAATTAACAATGTGTGACCTAAGACAAAAGATGCCTTATCAGACAATAACCAAACTACTGCATTAGCAATCTCTTCAGGCTCTGCAATGCGTCCAATTGGATGCATGGATGTTAAAGTTTCTAGAAATTGGTGATTATGCTCTACTACTCGTTTAGCCATATTAGTTTCAACTCCACCTGGAGCAACAGCGTTTATTCTGATTCCAGATTTGGCGTATTCTAGTGCAGCTGATTTGGTCAGTCCAAGCACAGCATGTTTGCTTGCGATATAAATCGGCATTTGTGGAAATCCCATTACGCCTGCTACGGAAGAATTGTTTACTATTGCTCCACCACCGCTTCTAATCATCTCAGGAATTTCATATTTCATAGACAACCATACGCCTTTGACATTTACATTCATGATCTGATCAAAGGTATCAGATGTCTGCTCTACGAATGGCGTCATCATTTCTTCTATCCCAGCATTATTAAATGCATAATCAAGTCTACCATATACCTTGACTGTTTTCTCAACAAGCGACTTGACATCATCTTCCTTTGTCACATCTGTCCTTACAAATATGCCCTCACTTCCAGCTTCTTTGACTAATTGCACGGTTTCCTCTCCTTCTGTAGCACGGCGCGCGAGCTATCGTAACCTTAACTCCATCTTTCGCAAGAGCAACTGCAGTTGCCCTTCCAATGCCAGAACTGCCACCAGTTATGATTGCAACTTGTTTATCTGTCATTTATTTTACATCGACCTCGCATTATTTATCGTTGGCGTATCCTAGGAAGAGGACGTATTTGCAAAATTTATAGCCTCATACGGAAAAGTTATCACCAATAATTTTATACAATTTTCAGAAGACTTCCCTGCGAATAAAAAAGGAAACATAACCCATCCATAATTTCACGTTTGGTTAGAATCCCTAGGACCATCAATTCAGAATGCGCCCAGCAAGTTAAAACAATACAGCGATGGTATGGTCAAAGACCTGCGATAAATTATTTGTTGCGTGATTTCAGAAGATGACTCATAAATGAAAAGATAGAACGACGTAGGCATGAGAATAGGAAAACGGCGCGCCCCCCAAACTCCATTTATTACTTCAATGGCTTGGACTAGTCGTGGTTCCGCAACTTCGTCATTCTATTAACCAGGTAGCCATCCACACCAGGGGGCAGTGTGTCTTGTGGCGCGTCGAATCCAGCATAAAATCCTTTATCGTATTCTTCAAAGAGACTCCATGGGGCCATTCGTGGTAGGCCTTGTTCATGGGTATATTGGCCTGCTCTCCATGCAATGATATATGCCGCAGGCCTTCATATCTGTGAGCACATGACCCTGTTCCACAATCACTTTAACATGTTCTCTTGCGTATTTCCATCCTGTGTTAAATCCATTATAATATAGCTCTGAATGTGACGAGTCGTCGTCTGGCTTCGCTCCAGAACGCACCCAGTTATTGTATGCATCATACCATCCGTCGGCAAAAGTCTCCGGCATCGGCATTGCCATAACCGATGGCACGACGGCCAATAATACCAAGACCGCAACTGCACTAATTATTATTTTCATTTCACAATCTCCCATTTAATTGAGCATCTTTAGACAGAAATCGAAATCTTTCGTACCTGACTTAAGGTGGTTATCGTTAAGACATCCATCATATGCATATACGTCATCATATATCAGCCGATCCATATCATAATAAAGCTTAATATCATATGGATCCTTGGATTCAATTCTTCCACCCCAACAGGAATACATATGACGGTATCCAATTGCAACACATGCTTCAGCATCACTGGCGTTCAACTTACTTGATACCACGAAAAAGCCCGCGTCCATTATACTATCATTAGTTGACGGTATATCACTTTCCTTTATTGGATGACAGACAAGCGGATTGGGTTTGCTATAGTTTGAAAAGTCTAAACAGGCCGTGAGATTTTCGTTTATGAGTTTAGCAGCTCTAAACGCAGACGACGGAAACGTCGCGTCCAAAAATATATGATATTTCTTCAAGTCCGGTGTGACATATGAGTCGCTTGGGGTCCAATATCCCGTAGTCGCTCGCCATAGCCGTTGGTATAAAGGTACTTAACATCACCAAGATTCCAGTAATGCCGATTAACGCTTTCAATTTAACCACGAAGCTGAATCTGAACCCTTTGGACAGTCAAAACTCAATAACATCATTTTCATTCCGTTCTCACTTCTTCGACAAAGTAAAACTTGACTTGGCCTTTGTCTAATCCATGAACTCTGACTAGATGAGAGTACGCCAAAGCTAGTTATTACTAATTTTTTCAATTGTTTCTATTCACCTCATAAGATCACTTGCTATAATCAGGATTTTCAGAATTCGATTCGCTACTTGATGACTGCTGATGAGTCTGTCTAGAAGCTATGATTATGTTATTATGACTGCCATTGACCTGCACATGAATTTTATAGTAGACAATATACTTATTAGATCTCTTGCGTAATTAGAAGCTTACAGCTATATTTCGACGTCATATAGGATATTTATGTGATATCTCTTTGATGTCATATAGAAGACTATGCAAAAAGCCTTTGTTATTCAGGTCACTTACTGGACTAACTGTACCAGAATTTGATCAAATAAGCACAGAAATGGACTCGAAATATGAGGAATATGAAAGAAGACGTCTTTCTAAAAGGAAGAGGAAAAGAGATGTTGGTGCCGGTAGACCGTTTAAACTGAAACCAAGAGAAAGACTTCTAATGCTTTTGGTTTATTATCGATTGTACATTACATATGCATTATCGGGATTTCTATTTGATCTTGACCAGAGCAATGTATTTAGAGATTTGACTATCCTAGAATCTTTGCTAAAGGAGTGTATCCCATTGCCAAAGAAGATATACAAACGTACTAAGAGATTAAGAACTATAGATGAAGTTGAACAGTACTTTCCTGGATTCAAGGCTTTCATAGACTCTACAGAACAGGAAATTCCAAGACCTAAGAACAAGAGAAAGAGAAAGAGTTACTATTCAGGTAGAAAGAGGAAACATACTGTCAAGACACAATTGATGGTTAATACTGAAGGTTTGATCCTGCATAAGACAGGTCATAGTAATGGAAGAAAACATGATTATGACATTTACAAACACAATCATCCTACTATAACTCCATCACAAGTTGACAATATAGTTGATCTTGGTTATCTTGGTATTGAAAAGGACTTTCCCAGTGAAGTCTGTATTTCCCATTAGAAAGAAAAAGAATACCTTGCTTTCAATTGACGATATGAGATACAACAAGAATCACTCAAGACTCAGGATCATAGATAGTAGAACACACCATATGCAAGATCAAGAAGTTTGGAATAATGGGTACTGAAGTTCAGAAACAAACTAAGAAGGTACAATAACATATCTGATATTGTATCCGGTATACTGAACTTCAGAGTGATGCAGTCTAACAGGATTTCAATCTAAGAATACAGTCAAAATAGGCAGCATTAATAGATCATAACTGCTAATTACGCAAGAGATCTAGTATTGTATAAAAACAAGGAAGAATCTATGAGTGTGACGCATTCCACATAGAATAATCGTTATTCTAGTTTACTACGATTAAGGAACGCCCTTACTAGAATCAAGATCCTATGAGATACTTGGATTAACTGACATTAACACAAGTAACTACTGCTACCTGTTCAGTTCTCTACTATCCAAATCTAGCAACCTGTAATCAGTAATTGAAAATTTATTACAGAAAGACACATATTAGATCGCGAGAGACCGTTACTGCGAAAACTGTCGACTGATGTGCATCTCTAATAAGGTTGTCATTATTGTTGATCCTTTTGATGCAAACGGCCCACCAATTTCCTCTCGGCTATCAATAGGAATATGACTATGATGGCGGGAATTAATAGGAGGAGGGATACGAAGAAAAAGGGTTCATTCACTTTATAAATCAGTATGGGGTTTCCTAGTAGTACTCCAATCTGATAAACTGCAATAAGCACAACAACAGGAATAATTAATGCCCATATCATTGCTTTAAAATACCTACTTGTTTGTTTATCTGTTGCCCTAAGGGTAAGTCTCAATCCATAGATAATTAAAGATATACCTAAAAGGAAGATGCCTAAAGCCGCAAATTGACTCTGTGTAGTTGTTCTGCTAAATTCTTGGCCCATACTTTTAAGCGAGCTGAACTTCTTCAGAAGTCAGCTTTCTAATGTCTCTTATGTCAGATGACTGGCTTGAAGTAACGTTGTTTTGCGGTATTGTCTGACCTGTAAAATTAGTTGCAGCACTAGTCCGATTGTCTGTAACCGATGTTGCTCTTACTCTGTCTATATTTGTTGTACAGTCCAACATACCGATTATAAGAATCAGAAGACTTAAGGAAAATACAGATTGACTATGTCTAAATATACTCACCACCAGATATCATAGTAATATATCCCAATTATTTCAGTATTCCTCTCATGGCTAACATTACTCCATACTGATTTATCGCAATCACACCTAAACTCAACCGTTGGATTTGGTGCTATGGTACTTGTTGTTTGTCCATCAGAATGCTGATGATCTCCCCATTCTGTGAAATCTCTTGATGCAGCTTTTTTCCATGAACTGCCGGTTGCTGTCGTATCTATCCATATCTCATGATGTCCTCCAGTTGCAGTCTTCCAGATTATGCTTTTAATACCAACTCTTCCATTCTTCAGGCTGCCGACATAGTGGATGTGAATGGATGTGAATTACGACATGATATGTTTCTGCGCGCTGATGAAATTCACCAAGCCTTGTTTCGAATCTAAGTGATGAGTGAACTAGTCATCCTCAACATCTCTGCCTTCTTTTCACTCCGCTTCTTCCAAGTTATTTCCAAATGTTTTTCATTCCAATGATCTACAAAATCGTCGATTATAGGCTGAAGATAATTTCTACACAATTTACTATGTTGTTTTGCAGTTTTTCCTATTTTGTTACCATAGTTAATACATTTCCAGCATCCTACAAATGGAATCAGATACACTACCCTATATCCTAGATATCTTGAAGTGTATCCCCATGCCTCGCCTACGATACATTGCTGTGGCTTACGTACGAGTATTTGGGTGTCATCATTACTGAGATCTTTCTTGAGTTTGTCTGACCATGCAGGACATATCTCCTCAAAGGTCAAAGGGGTTAGTTCAGTGCTACTATAACGGTTTGCATGTCGCATCATAACACTAGATATAATAGGAAGCCGTTTGATTTATATCTATTTAGTACAGGTCTTGTTAACTTACCGTCTGTTTCGCCAACAAAATCTTAGTGTTAATTTCGTCGGATAGATGCCTAGTCATGAGTAAGTTTGGGGAATTTTAATAGCTCTGATTTATGTGCCTCAGGATCTTTGTACCTGATGCGGTTCGGATCGTGATAAATGAAGTTATCAGTACGATCTGGGTTTGCGCTCCGCACTTCTTTATATATAATGGAAAAGGTCATTTACTGGAGAACGAGAGCAGGCGCTCGCCCCCCTGAACATCCCAGCCGTCTTTTCAATTGTACTGCTACGGATTCGGCACGGGCCTTTCGTCTTTGTTCATATCTAAGCTAGCAGACCATCATAGACGTCAGGCTATCCATAGTAGTATAATGGTTCTGCTGGTTTGATTCAATACACCTTTTCTTTGCTTAGATAGAAAATGGACACAAAATTATGTAATAATTATACGCCATTGAAATGTTTGAAGCAAGATTGTCTCTTGGTCAAGTACAGTTTTTTTGTTAGATGAGATAGGGGTAGAACTAAAATTATAGATTATTTAGATAGATGCTATCCATGGACCAAAACCAAGATTTAGTGGAAAAGAAATTATTAGGATCTGGCGGTTACGCTTTTGCTAAACTAACAAAGCAAGAAGAAATTAAAGGAAGCCTTGGAGTTCCTCAAATATTTCTAGGCAATATTGGAAGGTTAAATGAAGATAGATTCATAAAATATTATTGCAATAAATGCACAAAGGAATAAGTGAGGTGTCCATATTTATGTCGTATTTTATTTATCATCTAGTCTAGATTTTTGTATAGTTAAAGCTTAACATATGTAGAATATCTCTATTTTATGAATCATCCTTCTACTCTAAAACTTTCTAGAGGTCAGGAGAATATGTTAAAGTCAATCATGAAGAGTACCGATAATAAAAAGGATTATCGTAGGTTGCTGGCTATACTACAAAAAGGAGAAGGTAGAACCTATCATGACATAGCAAAGGAGCATGGAGTTAGCAGTAGATCTGTACAAAGATGGGTCGCTGCATACATTAAGAAAGGGCTAGTCGGAATAAAGATCAAGAAACCTGGAGGATCGAAATCTAGGATAACTGATAGGGATAAAGAGATTATCCTTTCAGCATTGTTTAACGATCCACATATCTTTGGTTATCTAAGGAATACATGGAGTCTAAGGTCGCTGGCAAGGTGTCTTACAGATGAGCTTGATATTCCAATCAGTTTCAAACATCTACAAAGAATAACTAAGGATATGGGAATTAGATGCAAAAGACCAAAATTGGAACTATTACATGGAGAGGATTATGAACAAGGGAAAAAGAGAGTGGATAACTACAAGCATGTTGCATCAGCTCTGAAAAAAAGAGAGTTATAATGGCATTTGAAGATGAAACTACCATAACACAGAAACCTTGTATTCACAAGTCCATGAGTTTTGAAGGCCAGCAACAAAGGATAGAACATAATGGAAGTAGAAGGAAGTTCTCCGCATATATATCCATGCTATGGCCTGAAGAGAAATTAATGACGTATGATTTCTATGATGATAGAATGAATTCTACGAATACTATTGACCATCTGGAGAATCTAAGAGAAACATTATGAAAAGTGATTGGTAGAAAAGACTCATACTCATATGGGATAACGCTTCATACCATGTAAGCCTAATGGTACGGAATTATATCAATGCACAGAAAGAAGAAGACTGGCTGACCATTATTCACCTACCAAAGAAAGCACCATACCTAAATCCAAATGAAAGGAAAGTAAACCAGCAGATAAAATCAGATGTGTGTGCAAACAGATTTTATACGCAGATAGAAGAACAGAAAGCTGCAGTATCAGGTTATCTAGAGAGTAGATTTGGAACTTGGAATGACGACAGACACTACGACACTTGACTTAGCATTAAATTCAGACGAACCTTTTGGAAAATATATTACTTTTAGAACGTCTTTGTTTTGCTCTATGTATTCTCTTACCATGATGGACCGGTGATGTTGACGTGCTCTGTCTATGAACAATATTAGTTTTCCAAACCTTCTTTGCAATTGTATGAGATAATCCAGAAAGGTGTATTGGTTAAAGGATTCATACTGACGAAAGAACTGTCTTCCGTCTATACACAGAGCACCAAATACACAGGTCCTTTGGTGTGATCCAGTAATAGTTACAATTGGTCTTATTCTATCTGCAGTCCACATCTTCCTTCGAACCAAAGAATCATGTATAAAGATGGATTCGTCCATAACTGTGATGGTAAAGCCTTGAGGTATTCGTGAGATTATCCTTCTTGCCTTTTTCGAAACTCGTTTTTCTCTTGCTTTGATGCAGCATTAACAAATTTCATTCTTGGTACTTTAGGACTGAAACCCCATCTATGTAATAGTCTGTAGATATGAACTTCATGATATTTGACTCATGTTCTTTCATATATCAAATTCATGACTTCTTTAGCCATCCATCCTGATTGATTTTATGACTATTCTTTTCTTATCTTGGTAGATGTTTCTTCCGACACTTCTGGAGGTCTACCACTTCTATGCTTATTCTTTAGTCCTTCCAAACCAGAATTATCAAATCTCTTGAGCCATTTGTAAGCCCACCATCTAGATCTATGGAATTCCTTTTCAGCTACACTGGATGCTTCTTTCTTATCTTCTCTAACAAGCCTTAGTAGTAGAATTCTTTCCCTTAGGTCAGCATCTTTTTCATTTCTATAGGCGTTGCTCAAAGTTGCAGTCGCCAACAGATTAGGTACACAATGCCCTCAAGCTAAATTTGTATTGGCCAAGACCATCAGACAGTTGCATCAAATTATGTTAGGCAGTATAGTATCACTTATTTTTTATTTTTCTTCGTCTCAAATTCTAGATCATGATATCTTGTTAGATGTTTACCATATAACAGATTTTGCATTAATCTTATTCACGTAGTTCAATTATATTATGTAAATATACGACTTACAATATCCTAAATAATCGTATATTCAATTTAAATAGGTTCATAATTCCAAAATATTATTTAGTATACCAATTGACAATATGCAAGTATAGACTATAGTTCAACTTTTGTAGTTGTTACTCACAGCAGATTGATTAAGATGACACTACAAATAAAACAGATGTAAAATCACTATATACCATACGTCTCGAATTATTAATCAATGATGAACAAAATAGGGATTAAAAAGTTTGGTAATTGAATTTTTGTACTTCTTTGCCAGGTCTAATGACAAGAGTTAGCTCCTCCATTCGATTATATATTTGCAACAGGCGCATACCTTTATCTGTTGTTCTATAGAAATGATTACCTTCTTCGTATCCTAATAAGCCATTTTCAAGTAGAAGTGTCACATACTCCTTTAACTGTGCAAACGATAAGAATGCTTTATACATCAACTTTGATTTATTAGCCCCTCCTCCATTTGCTGCTTCAAGTATCAATTTAACTATGTCAGTTCTACTTCTGTATTTCATAATAGAATCAACTAGTAGAATGGAAAACGAGTATTTATGGGAAGCTTATATTAGTACTAATATTATTTAGCTATTTTATTGATCATAAATATTTGATTGTACAAGTGATCATTGTACCTGAAGCTGGTGTACATTTTTAGAAGCTTAGTATTTTTGACTTCAAATTTTTGGGTCTTGTACAATTTAAAAATATAGAGTAATTAATGTAGTCAATCCATAAATTCCATTAATGTTGATTGTTCTTTTTTCTCTTCTTTAAAGGTTAGTTTCAATTCCGTCATCAATGATTCTACTCTACTTTGAAGATAATCATTCATTTTAAATTGATTGCGCATATTTGTAGCAATACCCATGTATTTTTCTACAGATCCACGGGTAACTGTTTGTAATAATGCATTACCACATCTAATACATCTACCAATAAGCGGCACCCTACGATATCTCTCTCCACAATGACTACATCTAAAGGCTTGTGATGAATAAGATCGCATATTACCCATAATATCTGGTAAAATATGTGTAGTCAGTACCATAGATACCACTTCATCAGTATCTACTGCATTAATCAACTTTGCAGTAGCGATCTGCATCTCTAATTTTTCATCCATAGTACCAAGTGTGGAGTACGCACTACGAGGTATACTAGTTGTCAAATAGTCTGTAGTATGTGTAAACAGGTAATCAAAGAATTGATTTTCCTTTCCAATTCTGTTTTTTACAGTTTCTATTTTAGAGACAAAGTCTCCAGCTTTGCCTTGCTTCCATGTAGCCTCATAGAATTCTAATGGGTAGGTTTGAGATATATCCAAGTTGTGAGCCTGTCTTTGTACTTCATATGGTAATACTGTTGGTTGAATCAATAGCGGAGCATCCATAAGACCACCAATCTTATCAGGCAAAAAATCATATGAGAAATTCAAGAAAGCATCCATTAATAACATTATAGAATCTGCATCACCATCACAATCCCTACGTTTTGCAGAATGCCAGACTGGAGATGCTAAACATACTTGCGAATTAGTAAAGCCAATAATTCTTCCCACTATACCTACAGATGTATGTGGCGCTAATCCAACGATAAGTTGGCCTATTAGATCATCAATAGAAGATGCGTTGTAGCAGGGCTCTAAATGATATATTTTTACAAGCTCTTCGTCTACAAACTTGGCTACATTAAGTAGATGTTTGGCGCAATCAACAGGTATTACAACATCTTGCATTAGTAGTTCAACAAGTTGATTTGACGAAATTAATTCGTGACCAAGATAATCTCTAGTATATCCTAAATCTCTTAATTTTTCTATGTCAGCAGTTATCCATTTGGGTTTAAAATGAGTTAATGGTTCGTTTGTTGCGTCGAATCTGATAGTACCATCTTTAAAGGTATATATGCTATGTTTTTTTCTCAAGATTCCTTTTTCCAATGGTTCAGCGAGCTTTATCCTTACTCATAAGCATCTTAACTCCTTTCAATGGTTCAGATACTTTGATACCAAGCTTTTGTTGCGCTTTTTCAATTACTGCTTTTAATGGATAACTAACCGGGGAATAAGTCCTACAATCTTTACCACATCTACGGCATCGCATTCTATTAGGATTCTCGGTAATTTCCTCTCTACACACTATACATAAATTCCGTATTGGAGTATCCACACCACACATACTGCAATGTATACCAGTAGATGGAAGTTTGCAGTTATTACAAAATCTGTTCGCAATTTCTGCATAAAATGACTGATCCTTTAATGCTTTCAGGAGATCGCGCGTTGCGCCACCTTTAGATCCGACAGGAAAAAGTACATGAACAGGAGGTTTCATTTTACGTTCTGCGGCTTTTTCAGGACGGCCTACTCTTACCGCTATCGATGAAGCAAATTTTGGCATAAGTGGAACACTAGAGATCTTGGAAAGAAATTCAATTGCATTTTTTGTTTCCCCTATATTACTCCAAATAGAAGATATCTGATTCTTCGTTTTCTTTGTCTCAAAAAACAATAAATTTTTTAGGGAATAAATTTGCTCTAAGTCGTTGATCACTATGACCTCATTCTTTATTGAATGGCCAACGCCAAGTCGCTCCAAAATGTCCTTCAATCTAGGATCATCATTACGCAAATGTAGAGTGGTGTAATCAATGGAAACTTGACTCTCTTCCAGTTTCTCATTCAAAAATATGACCTCGTCGATGGTAACAGAATCCCAAAAGAAGGAATATCTTGGATGCAAAGGAATTCCCAGCCTCTTACTAATGTCAAAGGCTTCTTCAACAGTAGGAAGTACTATGAAAGGTTCCCTTGACAATTGAATTAATCTTTCATGGATTGATTCATTATTAATTGAAGATTGATGAATAGATCTAAGCTTTGACTGTAATTCTAAAGCCCAAATTTCTTCTACATAGCTAGCAGGAAGCAACTGTGCATTATTTTCAAGAAAGTCACCATAACTTATCAGAATATCTCCAAGATAAAGTATTTTTTCAACCCTCGATCTAATTTTTTTAGCTTGTTCCGATGAGGATACTTGTAAAACACTGCCGTCATTAAGCCTAACAATTGGAGCTTCTATAACATCTACTAGTGCTATTGTGGATGCCTTTCCTGGTACATCCATTTTAATTTGTGTTCCTACTACAATAGCATGATTCAATAAAATGGGTATCGTAGGATGAATTCCTACGGTTGCAAAACCGGTATTATAACACCGGCCGTATCTTAATCTAAAACCTCCAATTTTCTTTGTCATAGAAAGCACCGGTCTTCCCGTAATCACCTCAGACATTCTATGATTTACGGCATCCTCATTACCTGTTTGGATCGCACCCTTGAGATTTCCAAGCCAGCACCAACCGTCTAATCCCAATAGCTCAACAATTTTGAGCAACTTTCTACTTCTCCCAATTAAGCCATCGTTCATTACTCGCAAGGCACCTCCACGAACTCGATCAGTAGAAATTCTTTTCATGTTCCTATGACCAATGACCTCTACTGGATCAGTATCAACACCGTCTAGCTCTACTGGCAAATTAGTTATACACCTGATTACATCCTCATCTAACACTTTAAACTGAAAATTCCCTACTTCACGTTCATAAATCCGTAATTCTTCAAGAAACCTTCCTACCTCATCATCATACGAGTTTGCTACATATTTATCTAACTGGACGACTTTTCTAACATGATCTGCGATTAGCATAGTCAACGCTGCTTCTGTACCTCCTGCGGACCGAATAGGACCCGCAAATGATATTGAAAGGTATTTACTACCATCCATGTTATTTTTTATTTGAACATCAGAGATTCCCTGCAATGGAGCAACTGTTACACCCTCTGTGACTACTGCGAGACTAACACGAACAGCATTATCCAATCTAGTTCTAAGATCACCCGTACCATATTCTCCTAACGCAATTTCTTCGGCAATCTTGAGTGTTGCCTTCTCTTTGGTAGTTTGTGCGAGTAACACACGCAATCGATTTGCTATATCAATATTGTGCATTTTTGCGACCCTATCTGCCAAGTCATAAGCAATTTTGGACTCTACTCTATCTGAAACATCTAGTCCCTCCTTACGTGCTCTAGTAGCAAGTTCGAAGTTACATTGGATATTTCTCAAAATATTACGTTGGTTATTTAGATAATATTCTGGCATTTGAATATCCTTCAAATAAATTTCCGAATCTTCTACTATCGTCACGAAAGTATTACCTCATTGCCTTAATGAATTAATAATTGAGGAAAACTTCTGTTCCCAGTCTTCTTTTTCTAACATCGTCCCGATTACAATTATATCTGCGCCAGCATCTGCTAATTCCTTTGCTGTTTTAGGATTATGTATTCCACCACCTACAATGATTACTCCTTCATAATGCTTTCTTACGGCAGATATCATTTCACATGAAACATTCCGGGTAGCTCCAGAACCAGCCTCCAAATATAAAAATCTCATTCCCAAATATTGAGCAGCCAAGGAATACATCACAGCTATATTATATTTATCGAAAGGTATTCCCCGCGCCTTACCTACATACCAGGCTGTAGTATATTCACCAATTATCAAATAACCAGTTGGTAATGGTTCGATATTATATCGTTTAACCGACATAGATCCCAATGCTTGAGCTTCAGTAATAAAATACGGATTCTCAGAATTAAGTAATGAGCTAAAGAGTATAGCATCCGCGTTAGGAACCACTCCTGTGACGTTCCCAGGAAACAATATGACCGGGATTTTAACATTTACCTTAATATCGGATACCATTTTAGCCAAGTCGATCTGATCAACTACTGATGATCCACCAATCAGAACTGCTGATGCCCCCATTCTTTCTACCTTTGATGCAATCATGCCAGCATTTGTAACATTTTCCGAATCTATGAGAGGGAAGCAAATTGTACCGAGTTTTCTTATCTGCTGTTGAATATATTGTTCAATTTCATCCTTCACATTGCTTGCGCAGTACTTTCTAGTAATATATTATTACCTCGACATACAACAAGTCAAATAAATAATTATCAGGTCGCCAATTAGGAATAACTTTAATATTATAATTACTATACAAATTTGTATAGTAAATGTCAGCAAGAGATTTAGATTTTAATGAGTTTTTAAGACACATTATTAAGAATTCTTTATTTACTGAAAGACAATTATATATTATTTCGAAAGTAAAAGAAAAGCAAAAATTATTAAATGGCGTAAGTTCCGGAGCGTATTACAGACAAATTAGACAGTGCAAAAATAAGATTTTTGGCATCTTATATAGTATGATGTTGTTAAGGATTATCAACGTATTAGATGAACAAGCTTTTCATACAATTGATGAATTGTCAGATCGCCTTGCCAACATAATAAGTCAACCGAATAGTGACCTAATACGTGATATTGAAATAACTAGCGTGATATCTAAGATGGACCAACTTATTTCTAGCCTTTCTAGCATCAATTAAACTATGACATATAAGAATAAATCACGGATTAGTCACTATACTGTGTGATGTCAGAATTTTTTGATACCAATATCATAACATATGCTCTTATATCATTTCTCTTGGGAGCCTTAGCAATGTTAATTTATTATAAAATTAAATCACGATTTAAAGCCAGCTATCTTGCAAATATAGGAGTTATCGATACAATTGTTAGTCAATACAAGCAGCGACTAGATCAATTCGAAGATATTATAAATGAATTAAAAATCAACATGAACTTACTTGAATCAAAGTTAAGTAATAATTCAGGCAACAATGCAAAGATCATTAATCACGTCATAGATGACCCTACATCACAACAAATATCACAACATTTTGAGGGAGGTAATGAGTTGCCAGAATCTAAACATGTGATTAAAGGATCTAACGATCCTAAAATAAGCGTATCAAACGGATATTTTCATACTAGTGATACATTAGAGACTATTCTAGAGCTGCTTTTAAATGGTCCTCTGACTTCGAGGGATATACAAAGGGGGATAGGAAGAACTCGGGAACATACTTCACGCGTTATGAAAAAACTCTACGAATTGAAGTATGTTGATCGTGACATCAACCACAAGCCCTTCAAATATAATATCACTGATTTGGGCCGATTGCAAACTTACAATCATGCTTTATCTAATAATGAATCTACTATTTCTGTCAATGATAAGTCAACAAGGTATTAACTGTTAAATATGTTACATTATTTGCATTAGTTATTCCAAATATTGGAACTTATGCGACAATAGTTTAAACAAGATATAGAGTATTTGTATAAATTAAGCAATTTTGATGTATAATGATTGACCACATTAACAGGGATGTGTAACATCTTAACAAGTTAACACTTAACAAAATGGGCTTTAATAAGTTAACATATCAAAGAACGCATGAGATACCTCCAAGTATTGTATTTTAATGTTTAGCAAATACGCATTTTAATGTCCAGTGGAAATAAAGGGGTCTAATATAAAGCGATTAACATTACCTGTCTAATGTTAACACTCCACTGGAAATAATGGGGTAATTAGGAGGAATTTACTTTCCATTTTTTGAGCTTGTTAACAATTAATATAATATTTAATGACATATTTCAAGCTCCACCACCCCGTTATTTCGTGTCCAATGAATATCTCACTGGGTAATTTATAACTAGTATTAGTTATATGATTAATTAGTTAATAGATATTGATTAATGTGTTTAAATGCGATTTGTTAATATCATGTTAATATTATATTAACAACTCAGATTTGCAACGGAAAGACTGGGGTGTGAGTTATAATGGTGAAATTTGGTGAGTGACGATATACTTGATAGCATTTTTGAAAAAGCCGCCGCAGGTCAAACCTTAATCAAGAATCGCAAAACACTTACGATTGATTACGTTCCTGAAAGACTTCCATTTAGAGACGATGAAACTGGAACGATTGCCCAAGCACTATCTGTAGTATTAAAGGGCGCAAGGCCATCTAATCTTCTACTATTTGGTAAACCAGGCACTGGAAAAACGGCGGTGGTTAAGAATGTAACAGAACGTCTCTTCAAAAAAGCAAGTAATCTAGGAATCGAGGTATTAATGCCATTCATAAATGCAAAGACCGCAAATACAAGCTATAAAGTGCTATATGAAATTGCTGAAAATATGGGTATTAACAAGGAAGAAAAAAAATTTCATGTTCACTTTACTGGTTTGTCAATGGGTGAAGCAACTGATAGAATCTTGGATTTTATCAAAAACAAGAAGAAATTGCATGTTATCCTAATAATTGATGAGATTGATTCATTAGTTGATAAAAATGGCGATGATAATATTGTACAATTTTACTAGAGCGAATGAAAGAATTATTGAAGGAGGATTCATCAGCTTGATCGGAATATCCAACAGCCTCACCTTTAAAGATAAACTTGATCCTAGAGTTAGAAGTAGTCTAAGTGAAGAAGAAATGGTATTTAATCCATATACGATAGAACAGTTGCAAAAGATCCTGTTAAATAGAGCCAAAGTTGCATTCAACGAAGATTGTATTTCGAATGCAGCCATAAATCTATGCGCGGCTATAGCTGGGAGGGAAAATGGTGATGCTAGAAGAGCAATTGATTTACTTAGGGTTGCGGCTGAAATCGCAGAAAGAGAAAGAGCGCCTAAGGTTGAAGAAAAGCATATTAGGTTATCCCAAGAAAAAATTGAGAAAGACACAAATTACGAGATTTTAAAAAATTCTACTACACATACTAAAATACTAATACTTGCAATTCTTAAATCAAGAAATGGAAATACTGGTGAAGTATATGAAATTTACTCATCTTTAAGTAGACATATTCAACAGGAACCACTCACTCAGCGTCGTATAACACAAATAATCAGTGAACTTGATCAACTTGGCTTAATAAGGAGTGATGTAGTAAGTCAAGGTAGATATGGCAGATCACAGAGAATTAAGGTTACTGTTCCATCAATTACTATCACATCTGCATTAAGAGAGGATCAAATTCTCTCTACATTATTGCCTGTTGATTAAAATCCATTTGGAAAGGTCTAAGTGTAGCAAGATTAACTAGAATTGCAATCCCTGGAGTCGGAACAATATTCATTGTACGTTGAAAATTGGTTTGTGCTTGCCATGCCCCAGAATTAACAACTAGTGTTCCTCGATAATTCTGAACATCTATGACATGGACATGTCCTGAATGGAATATATCTGGGGTTTCGGTAATTACCATCATATCGTCTTTTTCCGGAGCTATGGGAGTACGTTCTCCATATATTGGTGATAAGTGTCTTGCCTTAAGTAATATCTTCATTGCTTCTGCAGGTTTTGAATATGTCAAACCAGGTGTTGCGGCTATGATATCATCTAAACCTTGTCCGTGATACATCAATATCTTGACACCATTTAATTCTATAAGACTGGGGTTTCCAAGCATTGTGAAATTATTCAATGAATACAATTTGTTAGAATCATTTCTTGGAATAGCCGGTTGTGGGAGAGCTCTTCTGCCCGGATCGTGGTTACCAGGGATTACAAATACTTTGATATGTTTTGGGATTTTAGTAAGTAAATCGATAGCATGCATAATTTGTTTATCGGTATTAGTTTCAAGTAATTCTTTGTCCTGATGCGGGAATATTCCAATACCGTCAATTAGATCTCCTGCTATGCATAGAAATTTGATCTTTCTTACCATATCGTCAACATCAGAAGAGAGCCACATTAAAAATTTAATAAATTCTTTTTCCATAAAATATTTGCTACCGACATGTAGGTCAGAAATCAATACGGCATAACTTTCAGATTTTGATCTGGTAGGAAGATGTTCTGGAATATCCGGAGAAACTATATTTTTTATAACAAAACTATGCAATCCTTTATTATTCTGGTTTTCAAGTTCTAACATAACCATTTGATCAAGTGCAAGTGTTGATGCTTGTTTCTTCAACTCTTCGTTAGCTGCAATCACATTTAATATTCCAGTATAGTCATCAATTACCATTTCTAGGCCATTTTTTCTAAAATATTTAGACATCAATAAACCAGCCACTATTGAAACAGAATTTGTAGTCCGGTTTTCAGTAGTACTATGCGATTTTGATCTAGCCATCTGCTTTAAAGATGCAATTTTTGTAATTCTTTTACTGGAAGGACGTAGTGCTAAAATATGAAGCAATTTTTCAAATCTGCTTCTAAACAGCGCAGTATAACCCTCCACACCATCACTTGTATTAATCTTGGATGTCGGATCGGAAATTACTCTGTATGTATGCTCATTAGAATGAGATGGATGATGATTTGTATCATCATAAATTATTTCAGGATCTACTACTACATTTGTAATTTTATCTTTCATGATGACATTTTGTATGTCTTTTAATACAATCAAAGTATCTCCTTTTTGCTTAATTTTGATTATGTCTTCTATAATTTCGGAAGCATTGATTTTTAGATTCTTAAGCATAGCAAAAGCATCAGGATGGATTTGATAACCCTTGCTAATGGCTAGCGTTAATGCATTAAAAATTTCTTTTTGGAAAGCCAAGGTGCTGGCTATTCATACTATGAATATCATCTTTAATTACATTTCCATAATCAATAAACTAATTATAACAAGGAAAAGTTAAATTTCATATTGCGTTTTAGTATTAAATATCGCCTAATCTATTTGGCATTTGGTATATGCTCTTTTCTAATTGCGTATTCTGCCGGTGCGTCAATTCATATGAGTATCAGAGAAACAGATATTCTAAAACAACAATTTTCAGAGCAAGTAAAGGATATTAATCAATTCGGAATTTTTATCAATAATGTTAAATTGGCACTAGGAATGTTTATTCCTGTACTTGGAATAGGCCTAGGAATATTTTCTGGTTTTTCAACAGGAATGGTATTTAATGCAATTGCTACAACTTCTCCTCTTCTCAAGAATGTTCCACCGTTATTAATCTTGATTACTCCATTTGGACTTTTGGAAATTTTTGCTTATGGTTTAGCATTATCTAGGAGTGGAATACTATTTTATCAATTAATAAAGAAAAAATCATGGAAAGAATATACAATCCCCATACTTATAGAGGCTTCTATTGTAATAGCAGTCCTATTATTGGGAGCAATAATAGAATGGCAGACAATATTACGATTTGGAGGTCTTCATTCGTCTCGCGTTGGTTTATATCAGTACTAGTACCTGATATCCTATGTTTATAGAGTAGCAACAGGATACGATTGAATTGAACAATTTATGGGCTGTGGGATGAGTCGTTTAGAAAAATGAAATGAAATGTTGGAAAAACTTAAATATGCTATTTGCAGTTTTATTGTAACCTAATATGAGTAATAAAAGAATTTTGTCACCTTATCTGATCAATTACTACTACTGAGAGATCACTAAATTTCCGCCCTTCTAAATCACTAACTTTGCCACGGAAAACCGTCTCTTTGTTATCATTAGTTAGATGCTCAAAAACCCAGACATTTAGGTTTGAAGTATCTATTCCATTTTCTTTTAAAAATATCGCTATTTCTGATTGCATAAAATTCTTCTTTGAATCTTTAGGCCAAGGCCGCGGTAGTAAGATTATGTCTTTTTTATGAATTATAGACCTAACTAATTCCTTTTTTTTCTGTTCAATATCGGTAGTTACATGAAAAGTAACCACGTGTGCCTTATCAAGTGGTACCTTTGATTTCGCTCGCTGCAATCTGAATTGAACTTATGCCTGGAATAATTTCAACATTTTTTTCACCAAAAATTTCCAATAACCTATCGACAACTTCAGATTCAGAAAAATTGACATCACCGGTAAATAGTACAGCACAACATTCATTGTCTTCCATTCTATCATGTATAAGCTGGTATATTTCTTCTTGATTTTTTAGAGTGATCTCATAAATTTCGTGCTTATTTCTATCTATTAAACTCTCAATAGCCGATATAGTGTACTTGTATCCAATAATATAACGAGATTTGTAGATTGCCTCCCTAGCAATATCTGTAATATATTTTATTGATCCGGGACCGACTCCGATAGTGTACAAGCGCTTTGGCAATACACAATCTCATGATATTCAGCCATCCTTAAAGATTTCTTGATGTTCATTATTCTGGTTCTGCAAAGTAATAGCAATTTTATGACTACTGCTTATCGATTTGGTTTATGTATATTGTTATATGCTTGTCTTATTTCTTCTATTGATGAATTGTCTTCTATTGTAGTTATATCACCTGTTATCTCTTCGCCAGTTGATATGGATTTAAGTAGTCTACGCATTATTTTTCCACTTCTTGTTTTTGGAAGCTTATTTACAAAGTAAATTTCTTCAGGCGTAGCTATGGGACCTACCGTATTTCTAATATGATCGATAAGCTCTTGGCGTAGTTGATCAGATTCAAAGTAATCTGTGCGAAGAACTAAATACGCAATTATGGCATCACCCTTTTTCTCATCTTGTCTACTGGTAATAGCGAGCTTCTGCAACTGATTTATGTGACACAAATGCGCTTTCTAATTCCATTGTGCCGAGTCTATGTCCTGCTACTTTGAGTACATCATCTGATCTTCCTAATAGCCAAAAATAACCTTCAGTATCTGACAAGGCATAATCGCCAGTATAATAGACACCGCTAAATCTTGCCCAGTATGTGTTCTGATATTTTACATCATCTTTCCATAGTGTCATTAACATTCCTGGCCAAGGTTTTTTTATCACCAGATATCCTTTCTTACCAGCAATGACGGGTTCTCCATTTTCATTAACTATACTTGCGTCTATTCCAGGTAAAGGAAATGCGGCAGAACCAGGCTTCATTGGTATATTCGAATCTAGACCTGTACAAGTACTTATCATGATTCCTCCAGTTTCTGTTTGCCACCATGTGTCAACAATAGAACAATTCTCTTTTCCAATAATTCTAAAGTACCATGTCCAGACTTCCGGGTTAATCGGTTCTCCTACCGTACCCAATAAGCGAAGAGAGGATAGATCAAAAGAACTAGGAATTATGTTCCCAAATTTCATATACATTCTCAGGGCTGTAGGAGTAGTATACAGAATTGTGATGCCATGTTTTTCAACCATCGCCCAGTATCTATTGGGTTGTGGATATTCTGGTGTCCCTTCATACATCAACTGTGTAACTCCATGCATAAGTGGCGCGTACACAACGTAACTATGACCAGTAACCCATCCTATATCCGCAGTACAAAAGAAAATATCTGTATTCTTATAATCAAAAACCCATTTCGCTGTTGCGTATAAATATGTAAGGTAACCGCCTGTACTGTGTAGAACGCCTTTTGGTTTACCCGTAGTTCCAGATGTATAAAGGATATATAAAGGATGTGTGCTATCTAGTATCTCGGGTTCACAAAATGATTTAGCATTTTCAATGACTTCGTGCCACCATACGTCTATATCATTCATATGAATATCATTTGAAGTTCTTTTCACGACAATGACGTGTTCTATTGAGGGTATAGATGGGACTGCCTCGTCTACTATTTTTTTCAACTCGATAAATTTTCCTCTTCTAAATATACCGTCTGTGGTTATAATTATCTTAGAATCTGAGTCTCTAGCTCTATCAGATAATGCTTTGGCACTAAACCCAGAGAAAACTACAACATGTATTGCACCTATTCTTGAACAAGCTAACATTGCAATAGCGAGCTCTGGAATCATTGGAAGATAAATTATTACTCGATCTCCCATTTTTATTCCAAGGGTTTTTAAGGCATTTGCAAATTTATTAACGAAATGATATAGTTGGAAATAAGTAAGTGTTTTAGTCTTGCCATTCTCATTTTCCCAAATTATAGCTGCCTTGTTTTTTGTACCAGAATCAATATGCCTATCAAGACAGTTGACAGATGCGTTCAACTTGCCGCCAACGAACCACTTTGCAAAAGGGGGGTTTTCCCAATCTAGTACCCTTTCCCAGTCCTTAAACCAAATTAAATTTTTTGCCTGTTCTCTCCAGAACTGTTCTTGATCTTCTAATGCTTTTATCTTAATTTTTTCAAATTTTTTGCCTGCAAGGGTTACTCTGATTCTTCCGCTATCTTTGTAAATCTTTGACAATTCGTCAGAGTCTGGTTCGGACATTTCCCACTATAAGTGAGGGATAATTTTAAATGTTGTGGATGTATAATTAATCTACAAAACTTACGAATTGTAACTAATACACCATGCTTTATAATTAAAAATGTAATATTAATTTAGAATTTTGTTACTAAAGATTGTGTCAATATATTAAAATAAAGAAATCCAGCGTATCTAATTTGTGAAATACAGAAGTAGAACAGAAATAGTAGCAATGATTTTAGAGGCTGCAAATGGAGGCGCAACAAAGACAAAAATAATGTACAAGGCCTTTCTTAGCTATGCACAACTAAGGGAATATCTTTCAGTGCTTATTGAAAATACTCTATTAGAATATTTGGAAGGCTCTCAAACATATAAAACAACAGAAAAGGGACTAAACTTTCTCAAGATGCATAACGAGATAGGTGAACTTTTACAGACCCCACTAAAACAGGGTAAATAATAAGTTACCATCCTTTTTCTTGAATGTAAGTTTTTTGTTTTTATTCGTTTTGGATAACATGGTTAAGCCAACTGTTTTCGTCAGTTTCATTATTATTAGTATTGCCTTGAACTGCTTTCTCCTCTATTCTCTTCGTTTCATCAGCAACTATAATGTGGGTCGCTTCATTTTGTTTACTTGCCTCGACTTTGGGAATGGATTCTGTGTAAGTAGAGCCCGGCGATTTCTGATATGTAGTATTAATTGCTAAATCTACATTATCCAAGGTTTGTTGTGTTAATCTCATTCTGACATTATTAATTTCAGCCTTCTCAAGATTAATATGCTCTATCAAATCGTTTGTATGTATATTAATCTGTTGATATGTTTCCTCTGTCAGCTCGCTACTTCTATATTGCAACTTTGCGTCGAATAATACTGATTTGATGCTTTTGTTTTCTGCGTCTAGTTGATTTAATCTCTCTTGCAATAGTTCAATAATGGTTTTTTCTTTTTCTTCAAGATCGCGTAATCTCTTCTGATATTTTATATAAACTAATTCGGCATCATCTTTCATCAAATCATTCGCTGCAACCATTTCTTGTAGTGCTTTTATTCTTTGTAAAGTCAGATTTTTTTGCCTTAGTAGGTTCTGTGCATCAAGTCTCCATCTTGGAATATAGATCACATAATCGCCTTGAACTAATAATTGCTCGTATGCTAGTTGATTTAGACCGGATGATCCGCAATCCACACCAACAGATTCGATCGAACCATCAATATCCGTTATAACGCCAACTACTTTTCCCATGAATGTGCCATACATGTCCTTGACTTCCTTACCCACAAATTCGAGCTTGAATTCGCTCATGCAATCCGTTTAATAAGCAGATATAATGGCAACGTTGTCAAAATTGTTGTATTATTTGGCAAAACCATTTTATCATCTATAACACTTAGTTTGATATAATTAGCTATTACTAATCATAATTTTGTTACAATCAAATAAATCTAACTATTCTAAAACCATATCACAAAAGTAATATTAGAATTCCCTTATCTGCCTTCATTTCACATTGAGAAGCAGACAATCCTGACTCGCGGCAAACGATCAATATAAAATAAATACAATCGTCATAAATAAATTTACTACATTGCATTTTTGGGTAGGATCATTTTGTTCGATTCTTGATATTAATAACAAACCAATAGCTCCAAAGGGACTTACTGCCATATCTGACGTCATAACCTTATTAGAAGACATGGGTAATCAAATACCGGATAAATCATGGATGCTTTATCTTCTTGAAATCTTCAATAAACAGAATATAGCAATCGAGCTAAATCTCATATGCCAATTTGATGATCAAGATTACTTCGAGGCCATATTTAATGGTGTAAATAGATATAGATTCAAACAAATATTACCAATACTAGGCCATGCATACCTTCGCCAAATTATTATTAATCATCAGAAACAGTCTATTATCTATATCTTGGAGGATCAGGATACAAAACAAATTGAAAGATTTGATCTACCTCTACTGAATATCAGAGATTTTGTATTCGAAGGTAAGAATCACTTTACTGGAATAGAATGGTGGAATAAAATAGGCAATTTTCCATATTCTATAAAATATAGTATAGAAATATCACAACTAATGTATGGCTTATGTGATAATCCCTCAGATTCTGAATCAATAATTTATAGGCCATACAACGCATTAATCCCTAATAACGAAGGATCAAATATACACTATCCTATTTCATTCTATGATGTTAAGATCAGAGATGATTGTGTTTGTTATAATGTTGCATCTGGTACCTGTAAAGTTGGTTTACAATATGGTTAACATTCAATTTCAATTGTATTATACATATTTAATTTAATATATAATAGGTGAATAATTTTGGTCTCAGTATCTAATTACGAACGCTTTTCAGAAAAAGAAAAACTCCTTCTTAATTCGCATTTTTCAAATACCGATAAATCAGTCTTTGCGATTATTACGCCTAAACAAGTAGACAGGGGAGCATTAATGTCAAGATATTCTAGAACAGATAAGACTATGCGACGAATATTTATAGATGAATTTGTAAATAACCCAAATCGAGGAAGCGAGTTTTATAATAAAATACTATTAGAATACGGAGATGATTCTGTATCTGAGCTAGGAGACGCACAAATAGCAGTAGAATGGATTTCGAATATCGCAGCAAAGAAGATAGAAGATCATAGAATAGGGTTGTCATATCTTGAAAAATCTTCTAGATATGTGGCATTTGATCAGAAGATTAATGGTCAATACAAATACCATTTAGAAGAGGATATTATGTCTTCATCCTATGCTGATCTGTATAAAGAAGTATGCGATTATAGCTTTGATACATATAGTAAGAATATTCTACAAATGCAAAAATTTATTTCGGAGTCTAAACCAATCGATAAATTTTCTTTTTTTGATACTGCCTCGCGACGTGAGTTATGTTATAGCAGCTTGAAATCAGATACAGACATTCAATCTGCAAAAAGAATTTATAATGCAACGATTAAAGCCAAGACCCTTGATGTTCTTCGTGGGCTTTTACCTGCCTCTACACTTACGAATTTAGGTATAGCAGGTAATGGTAGAGCATACGAGTACCTGTTGTCAACTATGTTTGCATCAGATCTAAATGAAATAAGATCGATAGCTGATCTACTTCATGCCGAAATTAGCACAGTCATTCCATCTTTTATAAAACGCTCAAATGATAAACATGGCAAGTCTTTTCAATTATATGTTAAGGATACAAAGAAAGCTATCTCAGAGCTAGCTCAACGTTATTTAAAAAATGTTAATTTAGAAAAAAACCCTGAATTTGTAAAGCTATTAAATTTTGATGACAATTTTAATGCAGAAGTTAAAGTGTCCTCTGCAATCCTCTATGAATATGCTGTAGGTCAATCTTTGGAGGATATCACGAGATATGTTAGATCTCTTGAAGCAAAAGAAAGACACAAAATCATTTGTTCGTATACAAAATTCAGGGCAAATAGGAGACATAGACCAGGCAGAGCCTTTGAAATGGTAGAATATACCTTTGAATTATTTACAAATTTTGGAATGTTTCGTGATCTTCATCGTCATAGACTTCTTACTCTAGAAAGACAATTGTTATCTACAAAGCATGGATATGATATTCCAAAAGAGATCTTTGATTTGGGAATTGTCAGAGATTTTAAAGATTGTATGTATAAATGTAATGAAGCTTATAACCTTATATCAAATAAATTACCTGAACAAGCACAATATGTTGTCAATCTTGCTTATAGATATCCGTATTTTATAAAGATTAATTTACGAGAAGCAACTCATATGATCGAACTTAGAACAGTTCCACAGGGACATGCTGATTATCGTAGCGTATGCCAGAAGATATATAGACAGATAAAAAATGTACATCCAATACTGGCAAAAGGAATACACTTTGTAGATCTGAACAGCACCGAACTTGCGAGATTCACAGAGGAAAAAAATAAAGAAAGGAAAAGACAGGACTAATTTATTCAAACCATTTTTCCAATGACTGGTTTCGATTTGTTATTGATTTTTTTAATCTATCAAGAGCTCCTGTTACTCGATCCACCGAAAAGTTCTTTTCACCACACAGAAAGTTAATAATATCATCATAGTTTACTTCGTCGAATGTGACGTTGTCAACATCAGGGATTTCTGGCCTCAAAAATATATCTCGTATTTCTTGATATGGTACATCTGATAATCTATCTCTAATTTTTTCTATATTTTCAAGTTTGCCATATTCCTTAATTAATTTTAATGCAGTTTTAGGACCAATACCCGGAAAACCTTCGGGATTAAAGTCAGTACCTATCAAAATTCCTACATCTACTAACTGCTCATGGGTAAGTGATAAGTGATTTAGAAAATGCTTATGATCGATGATCTCTGGTTCTATATCTATGTATAAATTTCTGTTCGGAATTTTTCTCTTGCCGCTGATCGTAACGTTTCGTATCAGTTTCTCTGCTCCAAATAATAATGAATCATAATCTTGACTAGCACAACCAAATGCAATTCCGCATTTTGTCAAATAAGCTGCCGATGCTTCTCCTTCTGATTTTGCTTGAACTATGGGAATACCAAGTAACGTTAAGACTCTTTTTGATTCTTCTATCATTTCATGGGTCAGGACGGATGTAGCTTGACTATATTTTCGTGCATCATCAAACTTACCACTTGTTAATGCTTCTTCATACTTTTCAAATGCTATTTGTTTTATATGCCGCCTGTGTTCTATCTCTTTTGACTTCAGTTCATTAGGTTCGCCATCGAAAACATATATTAGCTTAATATTGTATATCAGTAGACTGACATTACGGTAAAAGAGGCCGCTTAGATGACTTGTCACATTGCCTTTACTGTTTGTAAGTAATTCTCCGGTTGGCCCACGAATTGTGGCAAGAAATTGGTATATAGAGTTGTATGCATCGATTGCAATTATCTTGTCAGACAGTTCAGTTATATTTATAGATGATGCCTCTACAAGTGGTCTAAGATCTAAACCCATTTGTCTTAATTACGCACAAACTGAATTTTTACCTTTTCCATTTCTAAAATTATCCTTATATGCTCCAACCAGCGTAATTCAATAATAAGACATTTCTATAAAATAGTTCATAAAATGTTCTTGCCGCTGCTCGTAATTTATGAATATTATTTTTCCTATGTTATTATTTTGTTGGTTGTTACCGGAATGGCTATATGGAAAATATGATCAATAATAATTTTACAGGCTGATTAAAGACTTAATCATGCGACTTTCTAATTCTGAGCCTTCGTTCTATCAACCTTATCTTATATCTAATACGAAAAGATATACAATGATACTATTTAATGAAAGAATTAAGATATGTTAACTTTCGCACACAATCGATGTAACAAAGATGATACTTACGAGTCTAATCATTATTATGATGATTTCTCCATAGCTTCGCTTTTGTTGCTACAATAGCTGATATAAGAGACAACGTGTTCATTTATTTAATCTCATGATAACCTAATATCACGAGTTAGTCTATCTATATAAAGTTTACACAATCACATATTCCCAGAGAATATATTAGATGATAGAGGAAGAGAAATTATAAATTCTAATCCTCCATCATAGTTTGGAACGAAGCTGTTTACAGTTGAGTTTGAGCTTTATAGTATAAAATAGTTGATTAACACAGTTACTCGATAGTCGTAATGATAATTAAATCTGTCAATTATATTTAATAGTAAATGATCTGGAAATCAACAAAAATTTTCAATTTTGATGTATTGAAAACTTATTTTTTGGAAATAAGTGATCCATTTTTTGTACATGTATTAAATAAATCAAATACGAAATGAATTGAATATTTCGCACTAATGATGATCTATTTTATAGTTCACTATCGTGGCATATCTCCATATGTGCATAGTGTGTGTGCATAATGTAATCATTATTTGGGGCTGTAGAAATAAATCTCGTTACGGTCTTGGTAAAATGAGAATCTACTAATGATCAAATCTTATTTTTTGAATTATAGGATGGCTGGTTGTTCTAGAAACTTGGATCTAGTATTTTGTATTCTATTCAAAAGTAATAAAAGAGGGTCATTCTTCCAAACTATAACACAAGGCGAGAGGTTTTTAAATTATTAGATTGATTTTGCATAACATACTTGAAGGAACAAGATGAACAAATTAAGGCTCACCTGATGTGGATATGGGGGCAAAAGGATGGTTTTATTAAAAGAGGCATGGAAGGTATGATGATAATCACCAATAGACGCATTGCATTCATTACAAGAACTAACATGACTTACAAAGTACACGATGCGCATTCTCTAAAACAACTCAAACGATTCAAAGAAGGCGAAGACGTATTTAGACCTATATATGGATATACTATAAAAGATTTAATATGCGATCTTGCAATGAGTAATAAAAATTTAGAAATTCCCTATGATAAGATTGTCGATATCATTCCAGAAGCGAAACGCTGGGGTACTATGCTCAAAGTCAGGTTTCGTTTTGAAGGTAAACTCGAAACCTATATGTTTTCAGTTGTTAAAGGATGGGTAAAGTACCCATTAAAAGATCCAGTTGAATTTCAGCACATCGACTGGAATCCATTAATCAAGATCTTCAAATGTTTGAATTTTTGAAGTAGGTGATAAAAAGATTTCTAGTAATAATAAACCGAAATTGGAGCCATGGCAGATAATTTTAAAAACCCCGTAAGAAACTACCAGTATGGTTGTAATACGAACCAAAACTACACTATATGATTCTTGATCTGAACATGGGGCAACAAAGTAAAGTTGGGCGCATATTTATAATTTCTAATAGCATAGACTATAATTTACATTTATGAATGTTAACTGTTAGTAAAATGAAAATCAATATATAAAAACGAATTTGATTTATGTTACTGTTTTAAATCTCCCCGTATTGGAGATATCTATCTTGTATTCTTCTAGAACCAAAAATAGGTTATTAATGTATGGGACGCATGTCAAATTATTACGGTAATCCATGTAAGTACACAAATTAATTATCATGTTCTATCCAAATACATTGCGATAACAATTATTAACTTCCACTTTAGTAGGTTCTGTAGCGAAGTAATTATATTCGCTCAGGTCTGTAGGTTTGCTCTCCTTAATTGCTTTCTTTATACAACTGTAAAAACTATGCATATCTTGATCGAGTTTCGGATTGCCTGTATTAATAGGTATAAGTGTAACTTGTCCTCGAGAAGTACTTTTCGTAACTGTATTTGGATTAGCAACTATCGGCTCTGCTAATATAAGATTGATGGTGCTATTTGATACCAACATAATTAATGTCAAAATGATACTAACCATTATTAATGCTGTACTTGCGTTCATTAAGAATCTCACATATGTATTCTTTATAAGTAGTCAGTCTATAAATATCATAAAACAAAAATAAAATTATTTATAGATAGTTTGTTACAATAATTTATTACTATACGATGTGATTGATTTACAATCAACTTTGCTAATCCTAATCCAATGATACTAGATGCATTGGGATCATAAATCTTATCAATATAATTATACATATGTTTTTGAACAGGTGATGGTGACTGGATAATGCTTAGACATTTGGTAATAACTTAGAAATTATACTATGTAAATTCGAGCTTCATTTTTCAGTTCGTTTAATAATGCAGTCGAATGATGTTAAGATACAACTCGATAAAGACATTTGATTCATCTTTTATTCACATACACATTTTAATAACGGTTAATCATAAAATAAATAATAAATGTGTCAAATTATAAATGTGAAATGAATAATTCCTTTGACGAGGACGAATCTTGCGATAAAAATGTTTCGGAGTAACTCGATGTCATCATTGATGCGAGAAGAGCAGTGTCGATTACATTTCGTGAACACAATAGATGACTTCATAAACTAAATATTAAGAATAGCAAAAACCATGCTTGGGGTTCTATTTATGATTTAATGTTGGCCCAACTTGCAATTGCTTTATTTTCGCCATCTTGTCCTATATTCTTTGCAATTCTCCTTGAAACTAGTTAGTTCATAATCGAAAACGATCAATCGTCATTTTGATATACTAATATGATCTGCTACGCACCGATTTAGTGCTATAGTTTATGGTTTGTATATTTTTGACAGGTTACCTAAACAATCGAACAAAACCTGTCATTTCTCATTTTGTGTCGTAATATCAAAGACGATTGCTCTAGCTGGCGATCCATCTAAATCTTCAAATAATAACGGTAAGCAAATAAGAAAGATTTTTTTTATCTACAAATCTTCGCAAATTCGAATTAAGATTTTCAATTATTCCTATATCATGGGATAATAATTTTTTATGTATTAGTCCTTCTGTAAAACCTTCTCTCTCTACACTCCATGTATCTATTCCTACACATTTTATATTGTGGCCTACAATCCACTCTGCAGCAGAAAGTTCCAAATATATAAAATTACCTTCAATCTTTTCATATTCCTTTTTATAACTAATTCTAATATCTTTGGAATCCAATTTAGGACTTGTACCTGTATAAAATAAAATAATATCTCCTGACTTTACTATGTTTAAACACTTCTCCAAATCGGAACTTGTAATTCCTTGCCCAGTCTGAATTGTGGACATGTCTAGTACAACAGCATCGCCAATAAATTTATCAGGAGGCTCTTTATCAATTCCAATTCCATCGGGCATAAAGTGTTTGTGAGCATCTACATGCGTTCCGGTATGAGCCCATTGCTATACGTGTAATGTTGGTATTTGCATCTTTTCCTATCGTTGTAACTGGCTCAAATGTTGGTTTAGGATCACCTGGGTATACTGGGATATTTTTATTTATGATGTGAGTTAGATCGTAAAATTCTCTTGAGATTGTAATTAAATCACTATTCCTACGATCTTTTTGAATCATATTTATATTGTTATATTGTATATCTTTTATTTTCAGTCCATTATATCTAATTATCATTTATGGAGTATAGCCGAGTAACTTTTTGTGCTTTTGTATACATTGAGTCATGAAGACTGTACAAATGTAAAATTGGACAAATCAAATTTAAATTAGCGCAAAACATAATTGGGCCAAATTCGATACTAGTGTTAGAGTATTCTGAAAATCACTTGAATTTGCAATTAGGGGTGTTTGACTAGATAATTGTAATACAATTAAACCTCCACGTAAATAGTATCATCTTCTAATGTGATCTTATATGATCCGAGTGGTTGAAGTTTCTGTGGAAACCAGATTAGATCACCGGTAGTTATATCCCATTTTGAACCATGCCACGGACATGTCAATTCCTTACCGTCAAGCTCACCGCCATCATGAAGTTCAGCTCCGGCATGAGTACAAATATTACTTGTAGCGTAATATCTTCCCTTTACATTAGCAACTAGTATTTCTTTACCGCCTGCTGTTATATGGGTCATTTTTCCTTCAGGTATGTCGGATGTTTTTCCGACGATTATTTTTGCCATAAAAAAGCATAGAGTTTGCCTTATTTTAAGATCTCATTCAAAAAGACTGACACGAAACCAGTCATAAATCATACTACATAAACTTGATCATTCCAACATCATCTTGCATTTTGTCGATATCCAATAAAGACATATTATGCTGCCGGACAAAGTTATCAATGTTAAGATTCATTAGACAAGAGGATGATAATTTGATTTCAATTAGGAAGTGACTAATGCAAATAAAGTTTATAAGAAATTCATCGACAGATAATAGTAATAATAAATGGACTAGCTTTCCTAATTTTAGATCTAATATGATAACTATTGTAGGTATAGTTATAGTAATTATTGGTGTTGCCGGATCTATACGTTACGGATCTGAATTTATAAAATCATAAAAGGCTACTACTCAGTTGCCTTATACTAATATACCTTCTAACAGTAATGCGATATCTATGATAATAGAAATAGGATTTATTATTACCTTGGTAGGATTTGGAATGTTAAGTTATGCCATAGCCAATAAATTAGATAAACCGTCCGAGTTCTATCAAAGCTAAGTTAGTTTGTACAAGCAGAAGTATTAATATTGTAGTTAGATATCCTATATAATAGTTATTTAGAATCAGTCAGATTTTATATCTATTCTCTTAAAATGTGTGGTTGAGTTGTTCGAATTTATTGGTATTCTTAAATCGGATTCAGAACTAAATCGACATTTCTGGTTCTAATTACGAAGATATAACAGTTTATTTGCAGACATTTCTGCATAACATAAAATAGTCTATTATTGTTGTTACGATTATATTCTTTAGGAATTTTTCTTCGCAATTGGGAGCCAATTGTGATAGTTTTGCCTTGCTACAGAAGTAATGAGACAATCGTAACTAAAAAGAAGATAATCATATCAAACCATAGGAAACGACTCGTATTTAACTTTCAGCTCAGTATTAAATGTAGGCCATTCCTTATATACATACAGACAATACTCATTCATCTTTACAAATCGAAGATTGTTTTTGATTATACTTTTTGTATTATAGTTTATAGGTGATGTTTTTTGTCTATGATAGAAACCTTTGATTTAAGATATCTTACAATAAACATATTCAAGTTTAGAATCAAAACTTTAAGTTTCGATTCTGCAAAGATATCATAATTTTTTTATTATATCTGTTTTGGTATATGCTCAACTTCTAGAAATGCATTATTCACTATCTTTTTATATACTTCCACATTACCCTGAAGCTCTGGATGCGATTTGGTATTAGACTATCCTTATCTGTTATTGTAACTACAGGTCTGAATCTTTAGATATAGATTTGATGGTAGTGTACATTTCCTTCTTTTACTGATACTACTGATGAATTACTATCAGTAGTATAAAAATACGATTTAATATGATATGTAATTGACATGATGGGAGTATAAGATGAATTAGAATAAGCAACTAACCACATATAGATATAATAAAAATGTGTATTGGTAGATATTACTACCGATGACCTTTACATCACCATATTAATTTCTTTCATTTTATTTAGGTTTGATAGTTTTGAAAAGACTTGATACTTTCGAAGTTAGTACTTAGTTCATCCAGGAAAAAGATTTCGGTTAGTTGGTAATCGTGCTCAGATGTTACATGAAATAATGGATAGTATGATATGTTTAAATATTGATGTGATGAATTAGCTATATTGGTTTCAATCTTTTGATTTAGAAACTCTAGTAGATATTTAAATCTAATAAATGAATATAAAAATTGATATTAATTGCATACTTCAGAAGACGATAAGACCAAAAGGAAGTACCTAAACAAGGGTAAAAGCAGTATCAGTAGCGAACAAAATACCGAATCGATAGTTAATATGATTATGGGTAATGATGAGAACAACATTTTAAAGCATAGGATGGTCGATACTGAAACACTTGTATCTCAAACCCAGAACAGAATTTGGAGTGCCTTGAAAAGACACTATCAATACGATTCAACATTAAAACCCGGACAAAATTTCCTCCTAAAGCATGTGAATTCAAAAATTCCATTAGTAATCATGTATGCGGATCTAGTTGGCTCAACTAATATGAGTATGACCCTACCCATAGATAAAGTGGTAACTATAATAAGAGCATTTTCATACGAAATATCTTCAATAGTTCAGAGTTATAACGGTTATGTATTAAAGTACGTAGGAGATGCTGTTATTGCATTCTTCTCATCGGACTATAATAAATTACTAGCATGTGATAAAACAGTACAATGTGCTCAATCCATAATAACCGTAATCAAGAATGGAATTAATCCTATATTGAATCAATATGATTACCCTGAACTTAGTGTCAAGATAGGAATTGATGAAGGTGAAAATGTAATTGTGCAATATGGACATGACAAAAGCTCCCCTATTGATGTTCTTGGCTACTGCATGAGTATAGCGGCGAAAATAACTTCATTAACCGATCCAAACACGATTATGATAGGTGACGATGTATATAATTCACTTCATCCACAAATGAAGTCTAAATTCAAGGAGATTAAATACAATACTGAGGAATGGAAATACACTAATAGACAAACTGGTCAAGTTTACAAGCTTCATGCAATGTAGTTTCGTCAATATCATTATCTTTTTAATGTATTTATTTAAGACATACTATGGTGAAAATACTGCAGAAAACACTAAATAACATGTTAGTATAGATTGAGTAGATGCCAACAGCATATATTTTAGTAAACTGCACCTTAGGTTCTGAGGAGAAAATTATTGATGAGATATCTAATTTGAATGATGTAAAGGAGGTAAGAGGGACTTACGGTGTTCATGATGTATTTGTTAAAGTAAAATCAGATAATACCGAAATAATGAATCATACCATAACAAATAAGATAAGAAAAATACCAGGCATTACATCCACTGTAACTTTGGTTGTCATCGAAGAACAAGGTGGAAAGGAATAATGTAACTAATTTTTACTCTTTTCTTAACTTCTCCTTTTCCTCTTGTTTTATTCTCTTTATTTCATATATTATCAATCCTGTACTTACCGCAATGACAATCCAACCGGATGTTCCAATTATTACATATTGTTCATATATCGGAATGAATAAAGAGGAGGCTGCAGCTACTGCACCTATCCACCATATAATAATTAAGATTTGAACATTAATTCGGTACATAAAACATTATTATCCTATATAATATTATTATTCGATGAATGATGGATCTGCCTAAAGTCAGTACGACCTGATATATTAATTTGCACATATTGTCGTCATTCATTATGATGTCCTGTCTGTAATCTTCTCATTTAGGTAGTTAAAGACTTTGAATTTTAAGGCATATGATCTGTAGGATTAATTGTAAAATGAGTGTAGCATCTGTGAGATGTATGAAGACAAAAAGGCAAAGTATAGCTAATCCTTTCTCCTAACAAATTTTATTTTGTACGCATTTCATTATTTTCAAAAATAAGATAAATTAGCATTGTCTTTATACAAGCGATCAGCGTAATTAAGCGGCAGATCTACTGTTGAATCTTCTTTCTATCTATTGGATGACTCATTCGACCATTCTCAGCTCGAGTTATAGTATATAGTCTGGCAGATGCGATCAGTAATAGATGTTAAAATAGTGTTATGTGTGCAATTACATGGAATTACTCTTAATATGTTCTTTAAACTACAGCATAATGCTCTTTTCAAGCACTTTTCTGCATGTCTCCCCCTCCTCTTTGGGGTCCTCCTTCAATAAATACGTACAATCATTCGTAATCATAGAGAATGATGGCATTTAAAACGCTTAGACGCAGTAAGAAACACTACACGAGACAATCATCAATATCATTACCTTACAATTCCCATCCAATGACTATTACAAGTACTGTTTATTCTAATAATGATAAGATGAGAAGATCGAGTCCAGATATTCCGTTTAAAGTTTTAAGACTAAACTCAAATAAGCCAATAATGTTTCTGAAAATTAGAAACGGATCAAATCAATTTGATATTATCGATAACCTAAAAGATAGCGATGAGGATTGTGTTACTCTGATTGTCCCATCCGTCAAATTATAATAATAATTTCTAATTGAATTGATACTCTGATGGATATTTAATTTCAATTGCTGAATTAAGCCATTGCCATGTAGTGTAATGTGTACGCGATATTGGACATCTCATCATTTAAAAGTTGTCATCGTTAGTTAATATTAAATTTTGCTCTATCTACCCGTTCTATATCCTATAATTTTTAGTTCATATTTCAACTTTAGTAGTATATTAGTAAATCTTACTTTGTATTTGCGATTCATACTTCGATTTTTGAATTTTGCAATGAGGAAAACAGCTGCATCTTTAGATTTAGAGCCTATCCCAAAATTATCCTCCTGTATATAGTAATGCAACAACCCAAACATACTAACGCAAAATAGTTTTCTATCTTCTTCTCATATCTAATGAGTTTTCTGAGCCTGTTATGCCAGGAATTAGTTCTTTCAACAACCCATCTTCTTCTTGTATTATGCTTATCGCTCTTTGTTATTGATTGTTCTCCTCTATGTCGAATATGTGGTAAGTATCCTTTCTTGATAACACCATTCTCGATCTCTAGAAAGTCATATCCTTTATCAAGACAGAGGTTCTGTTTCTCTTTATTAATCTTATAAGACGGTCTTTTAACTACGATATTATCCAGTGTGTTTATGGCAGCCTTCATATCATGTGTACTAGCCGCAGTTATAACAACGGATAATGGAATACCTTGTCCATCAGTTAATACATGACGTTTTGTTCCTAACTTACCTCTGTCTGTAGGATTAGTGCCAGTCATTTCCCCCCTAAAGGTGCCTTTATACATACACTATCAAGTGATTGCCATCTCCAACGAATACCTACTACATCATCATACACTATTAGGAGTCTAGTCCATAATTTTTTAAATACCTTCAATATTGACCATTGTTGGAATCGTCTATTGCAGGTTGATCCAGAGCCATATTCCTTGGGCAACATCTTCCATTGACACCCAGTTCTTAAGACATATAGAATACCATCCAGTATCTTCCTAAATGATACCGCTGGACGTCCTATGGTATTATTTGGTTTTTCAGGTGGAAGTATCAACCTTATCTCATCCCATAACTCATCTGGGATTCTCTTGACAGTTGGAATGTACTTGATTCTGTCGTAAGCCACATCAATGAACAGACATTCTCAAGCTATATGTCTATCTATTTTTGGGATGGGTTCTTAGTAGAATAAGAATATGTGGGAATCGGAATTAGGTATGAAGTAGCGAACTTTTTGTTAAATGCCATTCTATTGTTGGTCTGTTTGAATTCTAAAACAACTAAAATTGCCTACTTATTTATTATACATCGAAGCTAATCTAAAGAAAGATAATATCGTTCTGTTAATTTTTCCTAAACGTCTGAATTGCGGAGTATATTCAATCATGTAAAAGCACTTTCGTTTTCTAATATAAATGGTAATACCTTATTTTGAATAGTATAAGCAACGTTAGAATCCAAATCAAATGATAAGAGTAGATAAAGCTTGTTTACATCATCTTTTTTATCAATCATTATTGGAATTGTCGCACGAATCATTTTTTCGTACTTTCCTATAGAATATTGTAATTTACCAATCTTTGATTCATAATCTTCTCTGGTGGCAGCACGAAGAACAGCTTTCATAGCATAATCTGAAGTTTCTTTCTCTGTCAGCAAAGGAATCAAGTTTTCTCTATAAGAAGTTGTTCTTAGATTTCCAAGTTTATTTGCAATACCTGCAAATCTAATAGAAGTGTCCAATTCTTGTATTTGTTTGCAAACGTCTTCCAAAGCCGATACAGGCACATTATTTATTAGTTTCATTCTCTTATAACAATAACGATAATCCTAGAATGTGTCCAGTTTTGTCTAAATCCTGATTATGAAATATTGATGCCCAATCTTCTTCATTTCATCAAAAAAGGAACAATTGAATTTGATCCCATAAACTATATTGTACTTGAAAATAATGATATAATGATGAATCTTTTCCTCTCTAATTTATTATGAAAAATGAAAAATGTTATTTAAAACTAACCCAAGTAGACAGTTGCTCGAGTATTTTTCATTTTTATATTGAGACGAGGATTAAATATTTGAATTTAATTTTTATACTAGGAAGCTTGTGGCGTTACAGATCCTGATGATGGGGCTGGTTGTGATGATGGGCTGGTTGTGATGATGGGGCTGGTTGTGATGATGATCCAGAAGAGTTTGATGTTGGGGTTGACGGGGTGCTTTTTGGCAATCCACAAATTTCAGATTCCGTCTGATTGACGAAATTGAGTCTAGGATTATCTGACCTACAGAACTGCTTTACTTGTTCTGGAGTCAGTCCATGCGAATCCTGACCTTGTTGAGCTTTAACCTGAGTTGTAGTTATTATAAAGAGAGCTAATGTCATCATACTAAGTTGCAAAATATAACTAAGGTGTATTTTATCCATCTTTGTTAATTGAAAGACATCCATTTTAAAAGTTTTTGTATCGCTCTACTCATTTCCGGCTTCCTCAAGTCCTTATTTTTAAAATTTTTATTTATCAATTTAATAGATTTATTAAATTTATAATGATTTAAAGATTTGATGGTAATTTAATTATAATCAAATGTAACCTAAAAAAGACAACTGGGATCAAAAAGTCGCTTGTATTGACAAAACGTTCCACACTAACTTATATCTCAACGCTGCTTGCATACATCTACTTTTCTTGTTCTGGTATGGCCTAATTATCAGATTGGGAATTGGGTAATTCCCATTGTAATTCCTCAGAATTTGAAGAATGTCATATTAGAACTTCTGTGAGTATTGTGAAAGATGATTTGATAAGACTTGTATGATGTTGCCTTATGTCCCATAAGCTAAAGGACATAGTTTCCAGTACTGTATCTATTCTTCGTCTTAAGGTCAGGATGGTTTATAAGGGAAATATGATTTGATTATGTCCTATATTATATGTTATATATTATATATTATCGAATTATCCATATTATTATGGAAAAGATATCCTCATCACAACTATCTTCTAAGTGACACTGCCACACCCAATGGTACTATTGAAAATGATGAATTCTACATCGATATAGGACGAATGGCACATCATATCACAATAACTTCTTTGAGAATACCAACTTATATGGCATAAGTATTGACGAGTTTTGATCAACAAAATATCTCGAGCCGTCAATTAACGAGTATAAAAAGCTTCATAATCTTTATCCGGCCCTGTTAACTTAGAGATACTTCCACCTTCTTAGATCGTCAAATTTAGTACTAGATTTTATAACGCTATTGTGCATAAATACGAACAGAATGAGCCATTTGTGAACGTGTCTAAGATTGCATAATCCAGCCATCATACATGGATAGTAATCATCAAATGCCTCAGTTCTACCCTTTAGATATTCTATCGTTCTTTCAACTATACTCTTTTCGTATGGCGAATGTAATCTATGCTTTAGTCCTAATGATATACATACTTCCGGATACCATGTTCCATCATCACTATAAACCACGTGTTTGCAATAAATCTTGATTAACGATCTTAGGAATGATTCAGCTACAATCATATTCCTGTGTCTTGAGATGTAAACTCCAAGAATTTGTCTGTGTATTGGTTCTACGGCAACCCATAACCAAGCCTGGTCAGGACCAATCTGCACCATGGTTTCATCAATTAGAAAAGCTGCCACTCTTTTACAACAGTATAGACGTCTGGGATTGAATCTCTGAACCCATTTCCATATTGCAACATGACTCCTTCCTCTCTCTTTCCAAATAGTTGGATTGCCTTAGATGTATTTATGAAACTTAGGCCTAGAAAATATAAGTATAATGCATACAATATTGTCTCCGCGGATGTTCTCTCACGTTCAAATAAATTCATTGAATATGAGAGAATGTTTGCAGCTATAGCTTTATCGCTAAGTTAAC